>NZ_FZOL01000010.1 GCF_900188455.1 Pseudomonas japonica
CGCACGACCATGACCCAGAACAACAACTTCACCACCGGCCGCATCTACGAGCACGTGCTGCGCAAGGAGCGTCGTGGTGATTACCTGGGCGCGACCATCCAGGTCATCCCGCACATCACCGACGAGATCAAGCGCCGCATCATCAAGGGCGCTGGCGATGCCGACGTGGCCCTGGTCGAGATCGGCGGTACCGTGGGCGACATCGAGTCGCAACCGTTCCTCGAAGCCATCCGTCAACTGCGGGTCGAAGTCGGCTCCAAGCGCGCGATGCTGATGCACCTGACCCTGGTCCCGTACATCGCCACCGCTGGCGAGACCAAGACCAAGCCGACCCAGCACTCGGTCAAGGAGCTGCGCTCCATCGGCCTGCAGCCTGACGTGCTGATCTGCCGTTCCGACCATCCTGTCGACGTGTCGTCGCGTCGCAAGATCGCCCTGTTCACCAACGTCGAAGAGCGCGCGGTCATCTCGCTGGAAGACGTCGACACCATCTACAAGATTCCCGCCGTGCTGCATGCCCAGGGCCTGGACGACTTCGTCGTCGAGCGCTTCGGCCTGCAATGCAATGGCGCCGACCTGTCCGAGTGGGAAAAGGTCGTCGATGCCAAGCTCAATCCAGAGCACGAAGTGACCATCGCCATGGTCGGCAAGTACATGGAACTGCTGGATGCGTACAAGTCGCTGATCGAAGCGATGAGCCACGCCGGCATCCAGAACCGCACCAAGGTCAACCTGCGCTACATCGACTCCGAAGACATCGAGAACCAGGGCACCGGCCTGCTGGAAGGTGTCGACGCCATTCTGGTTCCGGGCGGCTTCGGTCTGCGCGGTGTGGAAGGCAAGATCACCGCTGTCCAGTACGCTCGCGAGAACAAGGTGCCGTACCTGGGCATCTGCCTCGGCATGCAGGTTGCGGTCATCGAGTTCGCCCGTAACGTCATGGGCTGGAAAGACGCCAACTCCACCGAGTTCGATCGCAACAGCGGTCATCCGGTCGTCGGTCTGATCACCGAGTGGGAAGACGCCACCGGTGCCGTGGAAACCCGTACCGAAGCCTCGGACCTGGGCGGCACCATGCGCCTGGGCGCCCAGGAGTGCCAGTTGGAGAGCGGCTCGAAGGTCCACGACTGCTACGCCAAGGACGTGATCGTCGAGCGTCACCGTCACCGCTACGAAGTGAACAACAACCTGCTGCCGCAACTGATCGAAGCCGGCCTGAAGGTTTCCGGTCGTTCCGGCGACGGCGCACTGGTGGAAGTGGTCGAGTCCAAGGACCACCCATGGTTCGTCGCCTGCCAGTTCCACCCGGAATTCACCTCGACCCCGCGTGACGGCCACCCGCTGTTCAGCGGCTTCGTCAAGGCAGCCCTGGCGCAGAAGAACAAGGCCTGATCCATGACCCAGAAGATCATTCGCGTCGGAAACATCGAGATCGCCAACGACAAGCCGTTCGTCCTGTTCGGCGGCATGAACGTCCTGGAGTCCCGTGACCTGGCCCTGAAGGTCTGCGAGGAGTACGTACGGGTTACCGAGAAACTCGGTATCCCTTACGTGTTCAAGGCCAGCTTCGACAAGGCCAACCGCTCGTCGGTCACTTCGTACCGCGGTCCGGGCCTGGAAGAGGGCATGCGGATCTTCGAGGAAGTGAAGAAGACCTTCGGCGTCCCGGTCATCACCGACGTCCACGAGCCATTCCAGGCCGAGACCGTCGCCAAGGTCTGCGACATCATCCAGCTGCCGGCCTTCCTTTCGCGGCAGACCGATCTGGTCGTGGCGATGGCCAAGACCGGCGCGGTGATCAACATCAAGAAAGCCCAGTTCCTCGCACCCCAGGAAATGAAACACATCCTGACCAAGTGCGAAGAGGCCGGGAACGATCAGTTGATCCTCTGCGAGCGCGGTTCCAGCTTCGGCTACAACAACCTGGTGGTGGACATGCTCGGCTTCGGCATCATGAAGCAGTTCCAGTACCCGGTGTTCTTCGACGTGACCCACGCGCTGCAGATGCCCGGCGGTCGCGCCGACTCTGCGGGCGGACGCCGTGCCCAGGTCACCGAGCTGGCCCGTGCCGGCTTGAGCCAGGGGCTGGCCGGTCTGTTCCTGGAAGCCCACCCGGATCCGGACAATGCCAAGTGCGACGGTCCATGTGCCCTGCGCCTGGACAAGCTGGAGCCGTTCCTGACCCAGCTCAAGCAACTGGACGATCTGGTGAAGAGTTTTCCGACGGTAGAAACCGCATAAGACGCGTTTCTCCGGTAAAGTACCCCCCGTTCAACCCCTGACCTCAAGGTCAGGGGTTTTTCTCCGCGCCAGGCCTGCCCGTGCCCCCAGCCTGGAACAGAGCGGAATTTTTCAAGCTGCGTTGTTTTCGTCAATTCTGGAGTGCTTACAACAATGGCAAAAATCGTCGACATCAAAGGTCGTGAAGTTCTCGATTCCCGGGGCAACCCTACCGTGGAAGCGGATGTACTGCTCGACAACGGCATCATTGGCAGCGCTTGCGCGCCGTCGGGTGCTTCCACCGGTTCCCGCGAGGCACTGGAACTGCGTGATGGCGACAAGAGCCGTTACCTGGGCAAGGGCGTGCTGAAAGCCGTCGCCAACATCAACGGCCCGATCCGCGACCTGCTGCTGGGCAAGGATCCGCTGGACCAGAAAGCCCTGGACCGCGCCATGATCGAACTGGACGGTACCGAGAACAAGGCCAAGCTGGGCGCCAACGCCATCCTCGCCGTGTCCCTGGCCGCCGCCAAGGCCGCCGCCCAGGACCAGGACCTGCCGCTGTACGCACACATCGCCAACCTGAACGGCACCCCTGGCCAGTACTCCATGCCGGTTCCGATGATGAACATCATCAACGGTGGCGAGCACGCCGATAACAACGTCGACATTCAGGAGTTCATGGTTCAGCCGGTTGGCGCCAAGACCTTCTCCGACGCGCTGCGCATGGGCACCGAAATCTTCCATCACCTCAAAGCCGTGCTGAAGGCCCGTGGCCTGAACACCGCCGTGGGTGACGAAGGTGGTTTCGCGCCCAACCTGTCCTCCAACGAAGACGCCCTGGGCGCCATCGCCGAAGCCGTGGCCAATGCCGGCTACAAGCTGGGCACCGACGTGACCCTGGCCCTGGACTGCGCTGCCAGCGAATTCTTCGAAGACGGCAACTACAACCTGTCCGGTGAAGGCAAGTCGTTCGATGCCGAAGGTTTCGCCGAATACCTGAAAGGCCTGACCGAGCGCTTCCCGATCATCTCCATCGAAGACGGTCTGGACGAGTCCGACTGGGCTGGCTGGAAGATCCTGACTGACAAGATCGGCGAGAAGGTACAACTGGTTGGCGACGACCTGTTCGTGACCAACACCAAGATCCTCAAGGAAGGCATCGACAAGAAGATCGGCAACTCCATCCTGATCAAGTTCAACCAGATCGGCTCGCTGACCGAAACCCTGGAAGCCATCCAGATGGCCAAGGCTGCCGGCTACACCGCGGTGATCTCGCACCGTTCGGGCGAAACCGAAGACTCCACCATCGCCGACCTGGCCGTGGGTACCGCGGCGGGTCAGATCAAGACCGGTTCGCTGTGCCGCTCCGACCGCGTCTCCAAGTACAACCAACTGCTGCGCATCGAAGAGCAACTGGGCGCCAAGGCGGTGTACCGCGGTCGTGCCGAGTTTCGCGGCTAAGCGATAGATGGTAAAAAGACAGCACCGCGTTGTGACAAGGTTTTTCCGATCTGTCTGGCGCGGGCGCTGCAAGTGTTGAAATCACAGAGCCTGGCTTCGGTCAGGCTTCGTGCCATCAGCCCTTCGCAGATGCGGTCTTTTGCCACTGGATGCCCTGATGCGTAGTCCCTATTGGTTGTTTCTCGTCCTTCTCGCATTGCTCGGTGCGCTGCAGTACCGGCTGTGGGTGGGTAACGGCAGCCTGGCCCAGGTGGCCGAACTCAAGCAGCAGATTGCCGACCAGCACGCCGAGAACGAGCGTTTGCTGGAGCGTAACCGTGTGCTCGATGCCGAAGTACTGGAGTTGAAGAAAGGTATGGAAACCGTCGAAGAACGGGCTCGCCATGAACTGGGAATGGTCAAGGAGGGTGAAACCCTCTACCAGATGGCCCGATGAATACTCCGCTGCCTGCCTTCTGGGCAGTGATCCCCGCCGCCGGCGTGGGTGCGCGCATGGCCGCCGACCGGCCCAAGCAGTACCTGCAGCTGGGCGGACGCACGATTCTCGAACACAGCCTCAATTGCTTTCTAGACCATCCCTCGCTGAAGGGGGTGGTGGTCAGCCTTGCTGCTGACGATCCCTACTGGCCTGCTCTGGCCTGTGCCAGCGACCCGCGTATCCAGCGCGCCGCCGGCGGTCGCGAGCGCGCCGACTCGGTGCTCAATGCCTTGTTGTTGCTGCACGCCCACGGCGCGGCGGACAGCGACTGGGTGCTGGTGCACGATGCCGCGCGGCCCAACCTGGCCCGTTCCGACCTCGACCACCTGCTCGCCGAACTGGCCGAGGATCCGGTGGGCGGTCTGCTCGCCGTGCCGGCCCGCGATACCCTCAAGCGCGCCGATGCCGATGGCCGGATCGCTGCAACGGTCGATCGCAGCACCATCTGGCAAGCCTATACGCCACAGATGTTCCGCCTCGGCGCCCTGCACCGGGCCCTGGCTGACAGTCTGGTCGCGGACGTGGCGATCACCGACGAAGCCTCGGCCATCGAGTGGGCCGGCCAGGCGCCACGGTTGATCGAGGGGCGCAACGACAATATCAAGGTCACCCGCCCGGAAGACCTGGAATGGCTGCGCCAGCGCTGGTCCCAGCGCTGATCCTTCAGCCTGATACCAATCGATTAAGCCAATTGGGGCCGCTTTGCGGCCCTTCGCGAGCAAGCTCGCTCCCACGGGATTGCGCGAATCTTGTGGGAGCGAGCTTGCTCGCGAAGGGCTGCGAAGCAGCTCCAAAGCGCTAGCCGACCGGCATTATCTTTCAGCCCGCCTGATACTCCGGCCTCAGGGCCAGTCCTTCGCGCAGGTGATCCACCAGCTTGCGCACCTTCGGCGACAGATGCCGCTGCTGCGGGTACAGCGCCCACACCGCGGTGTTGGGCGGCTGGTGGGCTTCCAGTAGCGATACCAGGGCGCCGCTGCCCAGATGCTCCAGCACGTAGTAGTCCGGCAGTTGACACAACCCCATCCCTTGCAAGGCCGCGTCGAGCACCGCCTGGCCGCTGTTGCAGCGCCAGTTGCCCTGTACGCGCTGGGCGATTTCGCGGCCGTCCTGCTGCATCGCCCAGATGTCCGAACTGCCGATCAGGCAGTTGTGCCGCGCCAGTTCAGAGAGGCTATGTGGCCGGCCATATCGACTGAGATAGTCCGGGGACGCGCACAGGTACATGCGTCGTGGGGCGATTCGCGCCGCCACCAGTCGCGATTCCTGCAAGCGACCGAGACGAATCGCCAGGTCCATGCCTTCGTGCAGCAGGTCGAGGGTGTGGTTGGTCAGTTCGATATCCACCCGTAGCTGCGGGTACTGACTCATGAAGCTGGTCACCAGCGGGACGATGAAGCGCTCGCCGTAGGCCACCGCGCACGTCATGCGCAGCAGCCCCTTGGGTTCGCTGGTCAGGTCGCCCATGGCGCGCAGGGCTTCCTCGCGGCCATCCTGCAGACGCTGGCAATGCTGAAGAAACGTCTGTCCGGCCTCGCTGAGCGTGACGCGGCGGGTACTGCGGTACAGCAGGCGGGTCTGCAGACGTTCTTCCAGGCGCGCCACCTGGCGGCTGACATGCGAGGACGACACGCCAAGACGGTCGGCGGCCGCGGTGAACTGGCCGGATTCGGCCACGGCGACGAACTCGTCGATCCCTTCCCAACGGCTGCTCATCGATTATCCCTGTATGGCAATAATGTTTTGTCTTGGTCCGGATTATTCATCAAATTAGCTTGAATTACACTGCGGGCTTGAACTGTCCCTTCGTTGGAGAAGATTGATGATCAAGTCCCGTGCCGCCGTTGCCTTCGAGGCCAAGAAACCCCTGGAGATCGTCGAGGTCGACGTGGCGATGCCCAAGGCGGGTGAAGTGCTGTTGCGCGTGGTCGCCAGCGGCGTATGTCACACCGACGCCTATACCCTGTCCGGTGCGGATCCGGAGGGCATCTTCCCGTCGATCCTCGGCCATGAGGGCGGTGCCATCGTCGAAGCCGTGGGTGAGGGTGTGACGTCGGTGGCGGTGGGCGACCATGTGATCCCGCTGTACACCCCGGAATGCGGCCAGTGCAAATTCTGCCGTTCGGGCAAGACCAACCTGTGCCAGGCGATTCGCGCGACCCAGGGCAAGGGCCTGATGCCGGACGGTACTACTCGCTTCTCCTACAAGGGTCAGCAGCTGTTCCACTACATGGGGACCTCGACCTTCTCCGAGTACACCGTGCTGCCGGAAATCTCCGTGGCCAAGATCCAGAAGGAAGCACCGCTGGAGAAGGTCTGCCTGCTCGGCTGCGGCGTGACCACCGGTATCGGCGCGGTACTGAACACCGCCAAGGTCAAGGCCGGCGACACCGTGGCGATCTTCGGCCTGGGCGGCATCGGCCTGTCGGCGATCATCGGTGCGGTCAAGGCCAAGGCCTCGCGCATCATTGCCGTGGACATCAACCCGGGCAAGTTCGAAATCGCCCGTCAGCTCGGCGCAACCGACTGCGTCAACCCGAAGGATTACGACCGCCCGATCCAGGAAGTGATCGTCGATCTGACCGACGGTGGCGTGGACTTTTCCTTTGAGTGTGTGGGCAATGTCCAGTTGATGCGTGCGGCGCTGGAGTGCTGTCACAAGGGTTGGGGTGAGTCGGTGATCATCGGCGTCGCCGGTGCCGGCCAGGAGATCGCCACCCGTCCGTTCCAGCTGGTCACCGGTCGCGTCTGGCGTGGCTCGGCCTTCGGTGGCGTGCGTGGTCGCAGCGAACTGCCGAGCTATGTCGACATGGCGGAAAAAGGCGAGATCCCGCTGGATACCTTCATCACCCACACCATGGGGCTGGAGGACATCAACAAGGCTTTCGACTTGATGCATGAAGGCAAGAGCATCCGCAGCGTCATCCATTTCTGAGGTCGCCCATGAGCCTGGAAAACATTTCCTGTCAGAAAAGTTTCGGTGGCTGGCACAAGCGTTACCGTCACCGTTCCGAAGCGCTTGGTTGCGACATGGTCTTCGCGGTTTACCTGCCACCGCAGGCGGAGCAGGGCGGCAAGCTGCCGGTGCTGTACTGGTTGAGCGGGCTGACCTGCAGCGACGAGAACTTCATGCAGAAGGCCGGCGCGCACCGGCTCGCCGCGGAGCTGGGGCTGATCATCGTCGCGCCGGACACCAGTCCGCGCGGCGCTCAGGTGCCGGGTGACCCGGACGGCGCCTGGGATTTCGGTCTCGGTGCCGGCTTCTACGTCAATGCCACCCAGCAGCCGTGGGCCAGCAACTACCGCATGTACGACTATGTGGTGAGCGAGCTGCCGACGCTGATCGAAGCGCATTTCCCGGCTTCGGAGCAGCGTGCGATCAGTGGTCACTCCATGGGCGGCCACGGTGCGCTGGTCTGCGCCTTGCGCAACCCGGGCCGCTACAAGTCGGTATCGGCCTTCGCACCGATCAGTAACCCGATGGATTGCCCTTGGGGGCAGAAGGCGTTCGGTCGTTATCTGGGCGAGGACCGTTCGCGCTGGCGTGAATGGGATGCCAGCGTGCTGATCGCCCAGGCCGACGAGCATCTGCCGCTGCTGGTGGACCAGGGTGATCGCGATGATTTCCTGGAGAACCAGCTCAAGCCACAGGTGTTGCAGCAGGCGGCGCAAGCGGCGGGCTATCCGCTACAACTGCGCCTGCAGCCGGGCTATGACCACAGTTACTACTTCATCGCCAGCTTCATCGACGACCATTTGCGGCATCATGCCGCAGCGCTGGGAATCGGCCGCGGCTGAGGCGACAATTCAAGCCCAAGGCCCGGTAAAGCGGGTAGAATCACGCCCTGACTCAATCAGGGCGTTTTTTTATGCGTATTGGCCACGGCTACGATGTGCACCGCTTCGCGGAAGGCGATTTCATCACCTTGGGCGGCGTGCGCATCGCGCACACATTCGGGCTGTTGGCCCACTCCGACGGCGACGTGCTGCTGCACGCCCTGAGCGATGCCTTGCTCGGCGCCGCCGCGCTGGGTGACATCGGTCGCCATTTCCCCGACACCGATCCGCAGTTCAAGGGTGCCGACAGCCGCGTGCTGCTGCGTCATGTGGTGGACCTCGTCCAGACCAAGGGCTGGAAGGTCGGCAATGTCGACGCCACCATCGTTGCCCAGGCACCGAAGATGGCCCCGCATATCGAGCGTATGCGCGAAGTGATCGCCGCGGACCTGCGGGTCGAACTCGACCAGGTCAACGTCAAGGCCACCACCACCGAGAAACTCGGTTTCACCGGGCGTGAGGAAGGCATCGCGGTACACGCTGTCGCCTTGTTGTTGCCAGCATGACCGAACTCGAACTTCTCGGTCCGCGTGCCAGCGGGCCGGCGCTGGGCAGCGCGGTACTGAAGGCGGTCGCGGAAGACTTCCAGGTCGATGAAGTGCTCGACATTCCGTTGTCGGGGCAGGGCGAGCATCTGTGGCTGTGGGTCGAGAAACGCGACCTGAATACCGAAGAGGCAGCACGCCGTCTGGCGCGTGCCGCCGGTGTGCCGCTGAAGGGCATCAGCTATGCCGGGCTGAAGGATCGTCAGGCGTTGACCCGCCAATGGTTCAGTCTGCACCTGCCGGGCAAGGCCGATCCGGACCTGGCCGCGGCGGAAAACGAAAGCCTGCGCATCCTTCAACGCACCCGTCATTCGCGCAAGCTGCAGCGCGGCGCGCATTCGGCCAACGGCTTCACTCTGCGGCTCACTCGGCTCCAGGCTGATCACACGGCGCTGGACGCGCGCCTCGAACAACTGCGCGACCAGGGCGTACCGAACTATTTCGGCGCCCAGCGTTTCGGTCATGCGGGAGGCAATGTCGAGGAAGCACGGCACTGGGCAGAGCGCCAGGCCCTGCCGGAGCAGCGCAACCTGCGTTCGCGTCTGCTGTCCAGCGCGCGCAGCTATCTGTTCAACCGTGTCCTCGCCGAGCGGGTCGGCGATGGCAGCTGGCAGCGCGCCCAGGTAGGCGATTTGCTGGCGTTCACGGACAGTCGTAGCTTCTTTCCGGCTGGCGAGTCGGAATGCAGCGATCCTCGTCTGGGCATTCTCGATCTGCATCCCACCGGTCCGTTGTGGGGTGAAGGGCTGCCGGCCAGTCAGGGCGAGGCCGGCGCGCTGGAACAGCGTATCGGCGAAGACCAGGCGCGGCTCTGCCAGTGGCTCGGCAATGCCGCTCTGAAGCAGGAACGTCGCATTCTGCGACTGCCCATTGCCCGGCTGACGTGGCATTATCCCGAGCCTGATATTCTGCAACTGGAATTCGTCCTTCCGGCCGGATGTTTCGCCACCGTGGTGGTGCGCGAACTCGTCGATCTGGTCCCGGCAGGGCAGACGGACAGCCCATGCGTATTCTGATTTCCAATGACGATGGCGTCATCGCGCCCGGACTCGCCGCGCTCCACGGTGCGCTGGTGGACTATGCCGACTGTGTGGTGATCGCTCCGGACCAGGACAAGAGCGGTGCCAGCAGTTCGCTGACCCTCGACCGTCCATTGCATCCGCAAACCTTGCCCAACGGTTTCATCAGCATCAACGGCACGCCGACCGACTGCGTTCACCTCGGCCTCAACGGCCTGCTGGAGCAGACCCCGGACATGGTGGTGTCGGGTATCAACCTGGGCGCCAACCTGGGTGATGACGTGCTGTATTCGGGCACTGTCGCCGCGGCGCTCGAAGGGCGCTTCCTCGGCAACACCTCGTTCGCCTTCTCGCTGTTGTCGCGCTTGCCGGACAACCTGCCCACCGCGGCCTATGTCGCGCGCAAGCTGATCGAGGCCCACGCGCGCCTGGAACTGCCGCCGCGGACCGTGCTCAACGTCAATGTTCCCAACCTGCCACTGGATCATATTCGTGGCCTGCAGTTGACTCGCCTGGGGCACCGCGCGCGCGCCGCGGCACCGATCAAGGACGTCAATCCGCGGGGCAAGGAAGGCTACTGGATCGCGGTTGCCGGTGACGTCGAGGATGGTGGGCCGGGCACCGACTTCCATGCGGTCATGCAAGGCTATGTGTCGATAACCCCGTTGCAGTTGGACCGTACCTTCAACGATGCCTTCGAACGCCTGGGTGGCTGGCTGGAGGGTGTGCTCTGATGCGTGATCAGGACGATATGATGCGCCGTGGTATTGGCATGACTTCCCAGCGTACGCGTGAGCGGCTGATCCAGCGCCTGTGCGAGGAAGGGGTGTCGAATCCGCGGGTACTGGATGTACTGCGTCGCACGCCGCGGCATTTGTTCGTCGATGAAGCGCTGGCGCACCGCGCCTACGAAGATACCGCACTGCCGATCGGCCACAACCAGACCATTTCCCAGCCTTTCATGGTCGCGCACATGAGCGAGGTGCTGCTTGAGGCCGGCCCGCTGGACAAGGTCATGGAAATCGGTACCGGCTCCGGGTACCAGACCGCCGTGCTGGCGCAACTGGTGGAGCGGGTGTTCTCGGTCGAGCGGATCAAGGTTCTGCAGGATCGGGCCAAGGAACGCCTGACCGAGCTGAATCTGCGCAATGTGGTATTCCGCTGGGGTGACGGCAGCGAAGGCTGGCCTGCACTGGCACCCTACAACGGCATCATCGTCACCGCGGTCGCTGCGGAAGTCCCGCAGGCGCTGCTCGATCAACTGGCACCAGGCGGGCGCATGGTGATTCCGGTGGGCGCGGTCGGAGAAACCCAGCAGTTGTTGCTGATCGTGCGCGAGGAGCATGGTTTTTCCCGACGAGTACTGGGTGCGGTACGCTTCGTCCCTTTACTCAGTGGCACCCTGTCCTGAGCACTGTTTATTTTCATGCGTAGCGAATTCTCGGCGCTGCGCCGGGTCTATCAGGCGGGTGTCGTGCTTGCCGGTCGGCAACCCGTCACGTTTTAAGTCGTTCAGCGCGCGCAAGTCGTTTGCGCCTGGTTATAATTGCAACGTTATTGCATTTTCAAACTCGATCACCAATTAAGGGAGCGGCGGGTGAGTCAAACAGTCATTCGGCAGCGTATGGGTCTATCAAGCATCAGGCTTCTGGTGGTTGCACTTGCCTTTGGCACGTTGGTGACGGGTTGCTCCAGCACTTCCTCCTCCTCCAGCAGTGCGCGGGTGGTCGATCGCAACAATGCCGCGCCCAAGCGGCCCGCGGTGACCTCCGGCCAATACGTGGTCCGGCCCGGGGACACGTTGTTCTCCATCGCTTTCCGTTACGGCTGGGACTACAAGTCTCTTGCCGCACGCAACGGCATCGAGCCGCCCTACACCATTCGTCCGGGGCAGGCGATCCGTTTCGACGAACCTTCTTCCGGCACTTCCCGTGTGGTGACCTCGACTTCACCCTCGAGCAAGACCACGGTGACCCGGCGTCCCGCGGGTACTCCGCCACCGCCGAAGAGCACCAGCACGGCGGCCACCACACCGATGGTCACACCGTCCACAGCACCCACCCAAGTTCCCGCCGCAGAGCGCTCCAGCGGTGGTTGGGCGTGGCCTGCGAACGGCGTGCTGATCGGGAAATTCGCTTCAAACGGTAGTTTGAATAAAGGCATTGATATCGCCGGGGATTTGGGACAGCCTGTTTTTGCCGCCTCTGATGGTTCGGTGGTGTACGCCGGTAGTGGCTTGCGGGGCTACGGTGAACTCGTAATCATCAAGCACAACGAAACCTACGTAAGTGCCTACGGTCATAACCGCAGGCTCTTGGTTCGGGAGGGACAGCAAGTCAAGGTTGGGCAGACGATTGCCGAAATGGGGTCCACGGGCACCGATCGGGTGAAGCTTCACTTTGAGATTCGCCGCCAGGGTAAACCGGTAGATCCGTTGCAGTTCCTGCCAAATCGTTGATTGTTGGTTCCGGCCTGTTCCTTAGCGTAATGGGGACAGGCTCAAGCGATGCCATGGAAAAGGTGCGCTCGAGTCTGAGTTCGAACTCAGCAAAGGACTATAACAATGGCTCTCAGTAAAGAAGTGCCGGAGTTTGACATCGACGATGAGGTTCTCCTCATGGAGACCGGCATCGTTTTGGAAACGGATGTGGTGTCAGACGAACCTGCTGTACCTTCGGTTCGGACCAGGGCCAGACAAGGCTCTTCGCTGAAACAGCACAAGTACATCGATTACACCCGAGCACTTGATGCGACTCAGCTTTATCTTAATGAAATCGGTTTCTCTCCGCTGCTGACGCCTGAAGAGGAAGTCCATTTTGCGCGTCTGTCGCAAAGTGGTGATCCGGCGGGCCGTAAACGCATGATCGAGAGCAATCTGCGCCTGGTGGTGAAGATCGCCCGACGCTATGTGAACCGTGGGCTTTCCCTGCTCGATCTGATCGAAGAGGGCAATCTGGGGTTGATCCGCGCGGTCGAGAAGTTCGATCCCGAGCGTGGTTTCCGATTCTCCACCTACGCAACATGGTGGATCCGGCAGACCATCGAGCGGGCGATCATGAATCAGACCCGCACTATCCGCCTGCCGATTCATGTGGTCAAGGAGCTGAACGTCTACTTGCGCGCGGCGCGGGAGTTGACCCAGAAGCTTGATCACGAGCCTTCTCCTGAAGAAATCGCCAACCTTCTGGAAAAACCGGTTTCGGAAGTCAAGCGCATGCTCGGGCTCAACGAGCGGGTTTCTTCGGTGGACGTTTCTCTGGGGCCTGATTCGGACAAGACGCTGCTTGATACCCTGACTGACGACCGTCCGACCGACCCCTGCGAGCTGTTGCAGGATGATGATCTGTCCCAGAGCATCGATCAATGGCTGAGCGAGCTGACCGACAAGCAACGTGAAGTGGTCATCCGCCGTTTTGGTCTGCGTGGCCATGAAAGCAGCACGCTGGAAGACGTAGGGCTGGAAATCGGCCTTACCCGTGAGCGGGTGCGTCAGATTCAGGTCGAAGGGCTCAAGCGGCTACGCGAGATCCTGGAGAAGAACGGCCTGTCCAGCGAATCGCTGTTTCAATAACAAGAACGATCAGCCTTGCATGAAAACGCCCCGACTGGTTCGGGGCGTTTTTATTTGGCCCTGGGGCATCAGTGGATTCTGTCGGTGATGAGTCTTTTGATGTAGGTAATCGCTTACATTGTGCGTAAGCCAATGTAGTAAATTCAGGTAAATAGTGCCTTGTTGCTTGTCTGATTTATTGTTAAGCCATTGAAATAAAAGAGTTTTATTTTATGCTTCGGCAACCCTGTTGTCTTTTTTTGAGAGCCATTGCCAGTTGCGACCATGGTCGTACGCGTTAATATTTGTCCTGTGTCTACGGACTGACACAGGTTTTCAACGGATGAAGACCAAGGACATCGCAGGATGCGATTCATCAGGATGATGAAAGGGAATACAGGGACTACGGAAAAAATGTGGGCGGGTCAAACCGCCCCTTTTTTTTGCCCGCAGAAAATCAAAAAAGGCCCGCAAGGGCCTTTTTTCGTTGATCCAGTCACGAGCCGGGGACTCAGCGCTCCAGATCCTTGATCTTGCCTTTGACGCCGTCGAACTCTTCGGCTTCCGGCAATGCGTCTTTCTTCTCGGTGATGTTCGGCCAGATTTCCGCCAGCTCGGCGTTCAGCTCGATGAATTCCTGCATGTCATCAGGAACCTCGTCTTCCGAGAAGATGGCTTGGGCAGGGCATTCAGGCTCGCACAGTGCACAGTCGATGCACTCATCCGGGTGAATGACCAGGAAGTTCGGGCCTTCGTAGAAGCAGTCCACCGGACAGACTTCTACGCAGTCGGTGTACTTGCACTTGATGCAGTTGTCGGTGACGACGAAGGTCATTTCTAATTCTCTCCTCAGGCGACGGCAGCGGTGCCCTTCCAGTCAGGGCCGCTCGGTTCGGCAGGTTCGCGGCGAGCCAGGCTAATAACTCACCGCTCCGCCAAACCGCGCGGGATTCTAACAGCTTGTAAGGCTGCGCGTTATAACAGAGTCTTCAGTTCATAGAGCATTTCGATAGCTTGGCGTGGCGTCATGTTGTCCAGATCGAGCTTGCCGATCTTCTCGATCGCCGGATGCGGCAGGCTGGCAAACAGATCGCTCTGGTGCGGGACCTGTGGTTCGCTGCGGCTACTGGTCGCAGGTGTCGGCAGCTCGTGAGGCAGGCTGGAGGTCTCCAGTCGGCTCAGATGTTCCCGCGCCCGCTGAATGACCGGCGCCGGAACGCCGGCCAGTTGCGCCACCGCCAGGCCGTAGCTCTGGCTGGCCGGCCCCGGCAGGACATGGTGCAGGAAGACGATGCGCTCATTGTGCTCGGTGGCGTTCAGGTGCACGTTCGCTACCAGCGGTTCGTTTTCCGGCAATACCGTCAGTTCGAAGTAGTGGGTAGCGAAAAGGGTGTAGGCGCGCAACCGGGCCAGACGCTCTGCCGCAGCCCAGGCCAGCGACAGTCCATCGAAGGTACTGGTACCGCGTCCCACTTCATCCATCAGCACCAGGCTGCGGTCGGTGGCGTTGTGCAGGATGTTGGCGGTTTCGCTCATTTCCACCATGAAGGTGGAGCGGCCGCCGGCCAGGTCGTCGCTGGAGCCGATACGGGTGAATATACGGTCCACCAGGGACAGCTGGCAGCTGGCCGCCGGTACGTAGCTGCCGATATGCGCCAGCAGCACGATCAGTGCGGTCTGACGCATGTAGGTGGATTTACCGCCCATGTTCGGACCGGTGATGATCAGCATGCGGGTGCTGTCGTCGAGGGACAGGTCGTTGGCCACGAAGGGGCTGGTCAGGACCTGCTCGACCACAGGATGACGCCCCTGGTTGATCTGCATGCATGGCTCGTCGACGAAGGTCGGGCAGTTCAGGTCCAGGGTCAGGGCGCGCTCGGCCATGTTGCTCAGCACGTCCAGCTCGGACAGTGCCGCGGCGGTGTCCTGCAGCGGCGCCAGGTGGCTGATCAGGGTTTCCAGCAAGGCGTCGTAGAGCATCTTCTCCCGGGCCAGGGCACGGCTCTTGGCCGACAGTGCCTTGTCCTCGAACGTCTTCAGCTCGGGGGTGATGAAGCGTTCGGCGCCCTTGAGCGTCTGGCGACGGATGTAGTCGACCGGCGCCTGTTCGGCCTGTTTGCTCGGCAGTTCGATGAAGTAGCCGTGGACCCGGTTGTAGCCGACCTTGAGATTGGCCAGGCCTGTACGCGCCTTTTCCCGGGCTTCGAGGTCGATGAGGAACTGCCCGGCGTTCTCGCTGATCGACAGCAGTTCGTCCAGTTCGGCGTCGTAGCCGGTCTTGAGGACGCCGCCGTCGCGGATCACCGCCGGCGGGTTGTCGATAATGGCTTTTTCCAGCAGGTCGGCCAGTTCCGGATAGGTACCGGCGATGGCTGCCAGGCGCGCCAGGTGCGGCGCTTCCAGTTCGGCCATGGCGTTCTGCAGCTCGGGCAGGGCGCCGAGGGCGTCACGCAGGCGGGCGAGGTCGCGGGGGCGGGCGTTGCGCAGGCCGATACGGGCGAGAATCCGCTCGATGTCACCGATGTCCTTCAATTGCGGCTGCAGGCGTTCGAAGCGGTAGTTGTCGAGCAGGCAGCGAATCGAGCTCTGCCGGGCCTGAAGCACTTTGAGGTCGCGCAGCGGACGGTTCAGCCAGCGGGTCAGCAGGCGGCTGCCCATGGCGGTCTGGCAGCGGTCGATCACCGATTGCAGGGTGTTGTCGCGCCCGCCGGCGAGGTTGACGTCCAGTTCCAGGTTGCGCCGACTGGCGCCATCGAGGATGACCGTGTCGTCCAGGCGCTCGTGCTTGAGGCTGCGCAGATGGGGCAGGGCGGTGCGCTGGGTTTCCTTGGCGTAGGTCAGCAAACAGCCCGCGGCGCCGATGGCCAGGGTCAGCTTGTCGCACCCGAAGCCTTTCAGGTCCTGGGTTGCGAACTGCTGACAGAGGCTCTTGCGTGCGGAGTCGCGATCGAAGTCCCACGGCGCGCGGCGGCGTGAGCCACGCCGTTTCTCGGCGGGCAGGCCTTGTGGCCAGTCGTCCGGGATCAGCAGCTCGACCGGGTTGGTCCGTTCCAGCTCGGCGAGGAGGTTTTCCCAGCCCTTGAGTTCCTGCACGGTGAAGTTGCCGCTGGTGATGTCCAGCACCGCCAGGCCGAACAGGCGCTCATCGCCCAGTACGGCGGCGATCAGGTTGTCGCGGCGTTCGTCCAGCAGGGCTTCGTCGCTGATGGTGCCGGGGGTGATGATACGCACCACCTGACGTTCCACCGGGCCCTTGCTGGTGGCCGGGTCGCCGATCTGTTCGCAGATCACCACCGATTCACCCAGCTTCACCAGCTTGGCCAGATAGCCTTCCAGCGAATGAAAGGGAATACCGCACATGGGGATCGACTGGCCCGCCGACTGACCGCGCGCGGTCAGGGTGATATCCAGCAGTTTCGCGGCCTTCTTCGCATCTTCGTAGAAGATCTCGTAGAAATCGCCCATGCGGTAGAACATCAGCTGGTCTGGATGCTGGTTCTTCAGCTTCCAGTACTGCTGCATCATCGGAGTGTGTGCGGAAAGATCAGACATTCAAGGCCTTACAGCAGGGTGTCTTTAAAAGGTATGAAACCGCTAATAGTACAGGGATTTGTTCCGCGGCGCCGAGCGCGGCGCGGCGTAAACAGCCTTCGTTCGTTGCAATTCATGCGCGTTGTCATGCTTGATGCGTTTTTGCAATTGCATTTCCATCGAGGCAGGGGCAGTATGCACGTCATGCAAAAGCGCAATGTAGCTACCGTCCTCAAGTCACTGCTGGAACGCCACGGTCTTTCTCCCACGGAGTTGCACCGCCGCACCGGCGTGCCCCAATCCACCCTGTCGCGGATTCTCAGCGAGAAGATCGCCGATCCTTCGGACAAGCATGTGTCGAAGATCGCCGAGTACTTCGGAGTGAGTACCGATCAGTTGCGTGGCCGTGTCGACCTGGGCGACAGCCGCGAAGCCGAACGTGTGCCCGGTCATGACGACTTGCGCGACATCAGCCTGTGGGACGACGAAACCCCCGTCGAGGACGACGAGGTCTCCGTTCCTTTTCTTCGTGAGGTCGAGTTGGCAGCAGGATCAGGAAGATTCGTCATCGAGGAAAGCGAGCGCGCCCGCCTGCGTTTCGGCAAGCGCAGCCTGCGCCACAACGGTGTGCAGTTCGACCAGGCGAAGTGCGTGACGGTGCGCGGCAACAGCATGTTGCCGGTGTTGCGTGACGGTGCCACGGTGGGCGTCAACACGGGCAAGTGTTCCATTGGCGACATCATCGATGGCGATCTCTATGCCATCAATCACAACGGCCAGCTGCGAGTGAAGCAGCTCTATCGCCTGCCTGTCGGCATCCGTCTGCGCAGCTTCAACCGCGATGAACATCCCGACGAGGACTACAGCTTCCAGCAGATGCAGGACGAGCAGATCGTCATTCTCGGCCATGTGTTCTGGTGGGGCATGTACGCTCGCTGAGCCTTCCCTTCTCATTGAAAACCCGCTTCGGCGGGTTTTTTTTCGCTTGTCGAAAACTGGCCGGAGCCAGAGCGGACGAGGGTTCAATGCATTTAAGCAAATCCATCAGCGCAAATATTTCCAAAAATGCATTGACTGCATATGCGTTGATGCATAAAGTTCGTTCCAAGCCGGCCAGACACCGGCGGCGAGAAAGGCAGCGATGAACAGGCCTCGACTGTTCAGAGGGTTGGCAACTGACCCGGGTGTGCAGCGTAAAGCACCAAGAGCAGTTATCCGGCGGGCAGGTGGCCGCGGTCGGAGGAACAATTTGAAGCGGAGACGTCCAGCACACCAGTCGTGGCGGGCGTTTCAACGACGCATTACTGAAAAGCCCAGGGCCTGCCCCGGGCTTTTTGGAATGCCGAGTGATCACTCGGTCCCATTCCCCGTTCGGCCCGTCGCTGTGCGGGAAGTACAAAGGAGGCAGGACCGTGACAAGCGAGCAACAGACGTTGCTGGAAATGCCGATCTGGCTGGTGATCGTCCTGGCGTTGCTGGGTGGGGTTTCCGGCGAGATGTGGCGAGCGGACAAGGCGGGCGCCCGGGGTGCGGCCTTGTTGAGACGATTGGCACTGCGCTCGGGGGCCTGCATGGTCTGCGGCGTATCCACCATGATGCTGCTGTACGCCAGCGGCCTTTCGATATGGGCGGCCAGTGCCCTGGGCTGCCTGACCGCCGTGGGCGGTGCGGATATCACCATGGGGCTGTACGAGCGCTGGGCGATCAAGCGCCTGGGCCTGGGCAGTGACAGCAAGGAGAGATCATGAGCGACCTCAATGGATTGCATCAGGCCATAGGCGCGACCCTCGAAACTGCGTTCCCGCAGCTCGCAACGGTCGGCAGCTATGCCGCCGTGCAACAGGAAACGGCGTTGCCGGCGCTGTTCTACGGCATCGTCGGGTTGAAGCCCGGTACCGATCCGGGCGATGGACACTCCCGTGTCATCGCCACGTTCGAGGCACGGATCAGCACCGACGGCACTCGCCCCCAGGCGGTGCTGGAAACCGTCAGCCTGGCGGCGCAACTGATGGTGCTGCTGCGCAAGCAGTACTGGAACATCGACTTCGTCGAAGAGGCCCGCGGCGTCCAGGCGTTACCGTCGAGCACGGCACCGACTACCTGGGTGGTGCAGTGGGAGCAGGTCCTGCACCTGGGCGAGGCGCAATGGCCATGGCCGAACCAGCCACCGGGATCGTTGCTGTTGTCCTTCGATCCCGATACCGGCCCCGGACATGAAAGCGACTACAAGGCTGCGGAGGATTTCGCATGAGCTATGCCAGTGCGATGCACGACCGCATGATCGCCGGCTTGCTGATTCCCTGCCGGGTGGTCGCCGTGGATCTGGCCGCGGCACGGGTGCGGGTGTCCGATGGCGCCGGCTGGACCAGCGCCTGGGTGCGCTGGCACAGCCAGGCCGCCGGCAAGGCACGACACTGGCGCGCGCCGAGTCTGAACGAGCAGGGCGTGCTGCTCAGTCCCAGCGGCGAGCCGGCCCAGGGCACCTTCGTCGCCGGTCTTTACGGCAACGCCGGCAATCCGCCGGACAACCGCGAGCATGTCGAGGTCTGGCGCTTCGACGATGGCGGTTCGCTGATCTACGACTGGCAGGCCAGCAGCTACAGCGTCGAACTGCCACGCGGCAGCCTCACCCTCAAGGTCGGCGGCAGCACGCTGGTGGCCACTCCCGATGCCATCACGCTTACCTCTGGCAGCCTGACCTTGAATGGCCCGGTGCGGATCAATGGCGCGTTGCAGGTGACGGGGGATATCCACGGCGGCGGGGCAATCATCGATACCGCCGGCAATACGCCTAACCACAAACACTGAAGAAAATATCGCGACGCCAATGGGGGTTATCGGGACTTGTTGCCCTGACCCTTCTTTATGGCCATTCGGCAAATGGCTGAAGACCATACAAAAATACTGTCGGATAACTGATGGCGAGTTTCTCAAGCTCTCCGAACGACAGCACCCATTACTGGCGCGGGATGTTTCCTGGAGATCTATATGCACTACGAAACAGCGAGCCTGACCGGCTCCAACGGTTCTTGTGAGCGAATTGAAGTAACTGACTATTTTCAACCCGGTGATGCCAGTTGGTCCGACGCATTCGACAGGGTAATTGCTGTTGTCGAATCGAGGGCCGTGGCGGGCACTGAACAATACACCTTGCCGGATATCTTTCTGCCTGACCACGGCGCGGATTATGGAATTTTTCGCCCGATTTCGACGCGGTTGCCACTGAAATTCAAGGGCGAGGGTGTGCGAGTCGTTGCGCTTCAAGGGTTTGCCGGAAAGACCATTCCTCTTGCCGCGGGCGGTACGGAAGTCAACAGCTCCATGATGATCTTCCTCGATGGTGACAAGGGAAGCACCACGGGAGTCGTTCGTAACGGTGCGGCGGTTGGCAAGGGAATCACTCTTGATTGTCGCGATACTGCTTACAATGGCATATATATGGAACGGATGACGTACGCCACGATCGACTGTGAAATTCAATTTCCAGCTGATTCGGGGGTACAGATCGGACCCCATTGCTGGGGGATGTCCATGTATTCCCCAGTTATCGAGAACTTCTCCAACTATGCAGTGAGATGCTTGCCGCATTCTGCGTGCAACGGCATGTCGATTGTAAATCCGAGATTCTGGGGTGAGTTCAAGACGGGTAACGCAGGTATCCTTTTCGATAAAGACGCAGAATGCAATGGTTTCCATGTGTCGGGTGGCTTCATCGAGAAGGTTAACTACGGTGTTATTGTCGCTGCCGGTAACGGCCCCATCGTTTTCACGGGCGTTGACTTCGAACAGTGCCAGGTAAGCGTTGTTCGCGCGGCCACTGGCGATTTCACCGGTAAGGTTATCGGTCCCATCACGCTTGAAAATTGCTTCCTTCACTCGATATCGGCGGTGAAGGTCTATGCGGACGAGGCAATCATTCATGTTCGCGGTTGCAGGCTGTTTCCCGATAGCTTCGATTTTGAAACTGACTCCTTTGGCCGAGGAGTAATCCACGCGAGCAATAACCGGTACGATGCCGGATTTGTAAATGCTCCCAATGCAAACCTGGTATTCGACGATTGTTCCGGTCTGACACGGAATATCTGGAACTATCTTCCCAATCGGTCGAATAATTTCTATCCCGCTCTCGATGTCCGAAACTTTCAGTTTCCGGGTGCCAAGTTTCTGCAGAGCTCCGGTTTCAATTTTTACAGCAATCATGTCGATGGTCCTGCCGGGCAGACGGTATCGCGCTCGGACTGGTGGGTTTCGGAGTATCACCATAAAACTTCGCCGGGGGTCTTGAATAAGATCATTGGCGTCAGGCTGGCAAATGATGCTGGACAGAACTCGTTTCAGCCGATGGTCAACAATGCGACGACCTGCGGGGCGCCAGGTGCATCATGGGCAGGCGGATCGACACAGGTCGCTTTCACCGTCGTCTCGGATGAGCGTGAGAAGCAACAGCTTCAGGAAATCTCTGATGTGGAGCGGCGAGTGGCTGCAAAGTGCAAGTTGCTGCTCGGTTTGAAGTACAAGCTCAACGACCAGGTCGCGAAATTGGGCGACAAGGCGAAATGGCACTTTGGCACCTCGGCTCAGCGGGTGATTGCCGCGTTCGAAGCCGAAGGCCTTGATGCGATGGACTACTCGGTTGTCGAGTATCACGAGTGGGATGAGATCGAGCCGGTGACTGACAAGGAAGGAACCATCACTCTTCCGGGACAGCCTGCTGGCAATGTCTACACGGTGAACTACGAAGAGCTGCAGGCGTTTGTCTTGAGCGTTATTTGATTGTTGTTGGCGAGTGCGTTGGACGCACGGTGTTGCCCGGATATCGGGTGCCCGTATTCAGTCGTGAGCGCCTTGCCAAGTCGCAAATAGTTGAGTGAACAACATCAGCCCGCCAGGCGGGCTTTTTCATGCCCAGGAGGAACGCCATGGCGACCCCGAAAAAGACTTTCGCACCCGGCGCCTGCGCCGCGGTGCACAGCGATTACTTACCGCCGGACATCCACATACAGGAGTGACGCGATGATCGGAATGGATCGCCACACTGGCCAGCCACTGTCCGGCATCGCCCACCTGCGCCAGTCCATCGAGGACATCCTGAGTACCCCGCTGGGCAGCCGGCGCATGCGTCCGGACTACGGCAGCAAGCTGCGCCGCTTCGTCGACCTGCCGGTCAACGAGGGCTGGAAAAGCGCAGTACAGGCCGAAGTGGCGCGGGCCCTGGTGCGCTGGGAACCGCGCTTGAAACTGCAACGGGTCCGGGTGCTGGCGGTGGTGGACGGGCAGATCAGCCTGCAACTCACCGGGCAGTACCTGGGCGACAGCCAGATCCTGGAGGTGACGGCATGAGCATTGTGGACCTCTCGGCGCTGCCCGCGCCGCAGGTGCTGGAGGATCTGGATTTCGAGGAGATCTTCCAGGCCGACCTGGCGACCTTCAAGTCGCACATGGGCGAAAGCTGGACCGCGCAGTTGGAAAGCGATCCGGTAACCAAACTGCTGGAAGTCGGCGCCTACCGCACGCTGCTCAACCGCGCCCGGGTCAACGACGCCGCCAAGGCGCTGTTGCTGGCCTACGCCACGGGCAGCGATCTGGATCAACTGGCGGCCAACGTGCAGTTGCGACGTCTGCTGGTGCGTGCCGCCGACCCGAACGCCGTGCCTCCCGTCGAGCAGATTCTTGAAGAAGACGATGCCCTGCGCGAGCGCATCGAGCTGGTCTACGAAGGACTGACCACGGCAGGGCCGCGCAACAGCTACATCCTGCATGCCCGCAATGCCTCCGGCCAGGTCGCCGATGCGACGGCGGAAAGCCCGTCGCCGGCGGTGGTGGATGTCACGGTGCTGGGCGTCGACGGCAGGGGTGTGGCCAGTGCCGAGCTGCTGGCGCAGGTCGCGGCCTATCTGAACGACGATGAGGTGCGGCCAGTGGCCGATCGCCTGACCGTGCGCAGCGCCGAGATCCTGCCGTATCGCATCGACGCGGTGCTGCACATGACGGGCAACGGTCCGGAAACCGAAGCGACCCTGGTGGAATGTCGACGCCGCTTGCAGGCCTGGATCAACCCGCGTCGTCGCCTCGGTGTGGAAGTGGCGCGCTCGGGCATCGATGCGCAATTGCATATCAGCGGGGTTGCCCGGGTCGAGCTGCGTGACTGGCAGGACATCCGCCCGAGCAAGGGCCAGGCCGCCTGGTGCGACGGCTTCGACGTGACCCTGGGAGGCTGACATGACCAGCCTCCTGCCACTGAACAGCACCTTGCTGGAACGGGCTGTGGAGGCCGCCTCGGCGGATGTTCCGCAGATTCCGCTGCGAACCCTGTACAACCCCGACACCTGTCCGTCGCACCTGCTGCACCAGCTGGCGCTGGCCTGGTCGGTGGATCGCTGGGACGAGAGCTGGCCGGATGCGGTCAAGCGCGCGGTGATCCGTGGCTCGTTCCAGGTCCATGCGCGCAAGGGCACCCTTGGCGCCTTGCGCCGGGTGGTGGAGCCCTTCGGCTACCTGATCGAAGTCGCCGAATGGTTCAACACCGTGCCGCCAGGCGTACCTGGCACCTTCGCCCTGAAGATCGGCGTGTCCGAGTCGGGCATCAGCGAGGAGACCTATGAAGAGCTCACCGCGCTGATCGACGACGCCCGACCGGTCAGCCGGCACATGATTGCTCTGGCAATCAGCTTGGAGTCGGTCGGCAGCTTGTATGTGCGCGGCTCGGTGAGCGAGGGCGAAGTGCTCGACGTGTACCCGCCAACGCCGCGTCAAATCGAGGTCACCGGCCGCATTGGACGCGGTGGCCGTGAACACTCCATTGATACTCTGGACATTGCATATGGTTGACCAGAACTCCCAGTTTTACGCCATTCTCACGACGGTGGGGGCGGCCAAGCAGGCCAACGCCGATGCCTTGGGCATCCCGTGGAAAATCACCCAGATGGGTGTAGGTGATGCCAACGGCACCGACCCGACGCCCAATGCCACTCAAACTGCCTTGATTGGTGAATGGCGCCGTGCGCCGCTGAATCAGCTGAAGGTTGACGAAAAAGACAGCGCCATCATCGTTGCCGAGCAGGTCATTCCGGCGGATGTGGGTGGACGCTGGATTCGCGAAATCGGTCTTTATGATGCGGATGGCGATCTGGTGGCCGTCGCCAACTGTGCCCCGACTTACAAGCCGCTCCTGAGCCAAGGCTCGGGGCGTACGCAAGTGGTGCGTATGAGCCTGGTCGTCAGTAGCGCCAGCAACGTGCAGTTGCGCATCGACCCCAGTGTTGTGCTGGCTACCCGCGAATGGGTCACCGAGGAACTGGCTCGTCAGGATTTCAAGCATTCGGTGCTGGCTGCTACCACCACTGCTGTCACGCTGAGCGGCTTGCAGACGATCGACGGTGTGGCGCTGCAGGCCGGCAACCGGGTACTGGTCAAGGATCAGAATGCCGCCAAGGACAACGGCCTGTATGTGGTCGCCGCTGGTGCATGGGGACGTAGCACCGACGCTGACAGCAATGCCAAGGTGACGCCGGGACTGATGGTCCTCGTGGAGAAGGGTACGGCAAACAGCGACAGCGCCTGGCAACTGGTCACCGATGGGCCGATCAGCCTGGGTGTGACCAGCCTGTCGTTCGAGATGGCATTTGGGCGAACGGGTGTCGCGGCGAGTACCTACCGCAGCGTGACGGTCGACAAGTACGGTCGCGTGGTTGCAGCGACCAATCCTACGACAGTTGCCGGATACGGGCTCACCGATGTCTACACCAGGAGCCAGCTAGACACCGAGCTGGCGTTGAAGTCGCCGCTGATCAGTCCGGCTCTTGCCGGTGTCCCGACCGCTCCCACGGCAGCGCGAGGCAACAATTCCCAGCAGCTTGCCAACACGGCGTTCGTCACGGACGCAATCAGTACGCTGATCGCGGGCTCGCCCGGTGCATTGGACACATTGAAGGAACTGGCGGATGCCTTGGGTAATGACCCCAACTTCGCGACCACTATCCTCAATCGATTGAACGCAAAGGCCGACAAGGCAAGCACCCTGGCAGGCTATGGGATAACCGATGACGCTCAGATCAGAGGGCAGAACCTGATCGGTGCATTCACCATGGAATGCCTCGATATTTCTGTCTACCCGTATGCGTCAGGGATATTGATCAAGACCAAACTCCCTGCATGGGACGGCGGCATGCCTACGCTGACCATCAAAGGCGCGCTGGACGGGTATACAACTCCTTTCGAAGCTCAACTGAACTGGTACTACTGGGAAGATGCGATATACCAACCCAAGTTGCAGGTGAGTGGACCGAAGGTTGCCATCGGCTCAGGATTCAATGCCTACCTCATTCCGGTGAATGGGCTTATCCACATACGTCTGGAACTTGGTCTCAACGCTTACATTCCACGTCTGACCATTACAGCCCTTCGGACCCGGACGTATGGTGCGGACCGTGCTTACTATCAGGACTGGACAAGCGAAGTCTACGAAAGCCCGATTGCTGGTGAAGTGAAAGCCGAGCGTACGGTCGTTCTGAACTCCCGAAACATATCGGCGCCCGCGTTAGGGCTGGCCAAGGACGGAGAGATTCCTGTCAGTGCGGTAACGGGGCTGACTGCGGCGCTCAATGGCAAGGCGTCGTCCGCACATGCTCATGCCATTGCCGACGTGACGGGGTTGGCTGCGTCGCTCAATCTGGCTTCCGGCCTGGCTGCGAGCGACACCACGCAGGATCCCAATCTCGCGGTCAACCAGGTCATCCTGACCAATCACGCCAATGCACCAGTCTCCGGGTTCTATTGGCATATCACTACCTCGTTCTACAACGCCATCAATGCCGCATCGAATCGCGCACAGACGGCCGTGCAATACAACGGCGGCAGTGAAGTCTATGTGCGAAGTTATTTCAATGGGCAGTGGACAGCTTGGGACCGCCTGGATAAGCAAGTATGGCCAGGAACCATCGTGTACTTCCTGTCCAATCTGGCGCCGCCGGGGTATCTCAAGGCAAACGGAGCACAAATCAGCCGTACCAGTTACGCCAGGTTGTTTGCGGCGATCGGTACCTACGCTGGGGCAGGCGACGGAAGTACGACGTTCCATCTGCCAGATCTTCGCGGCGAATTCCTGCGCGGCTGGGATGATGCACGAGGACTGGATGCCAATCGGGCCCTGGGCTCATTGCAGTCCAGTCAGAACCTGAGCCACGTACACACGGGTGTAACGGATGTTCGCGGCTCGCACATACATCTGGTGAGCGGCAATACCACGTCGGGCGGGGCCCATGCACACCCGGTCAATCGAGCGCAGAACAACAGCGTCGGTGCCTTGGCTGACAGGGTGACGACCGCCTATGGGGATGCGGGGACGGCAGCTGCCGTCTCGGTTACGGGTGAGCACGCCCACACCTTCACCGGCAGTTCCGACTACGCCGGGGCGCACGATCACAGCCTGATCATCTATGCGGATGGTGGTAGTGAAGCACGTCCTCGCAACTTGGCTTTGCTCGCCTGCATCAAATACTGAGGACTCTATGACTGCACCGACGATCTACCATGCTCACCCCATGACGGGTGAGTACCTGGGCCAGGGCATTGCTGATCCCGATCCCATGGATAAGGAAAACTGGCTGATTCCAGGTTTTGCCTATCTGGACGCACCGCCTGAAGTGCCCACCTTGAAAGTGGCGAGGCGCTCGGGAGACAAAAGCTCCTGGGAAGTAGTCGATGACTACCGGGGCCCGGTTTACAGCACTTCCACTGGTGAGGTCCAGGAGTACACCCGGTTGGGAAGTCTTCCGGAAGGACTGACGCTGCACCCTCGACCAGCGGCGTTCTACCGCTGGAATGGTACGGCCTGGGAGTTGGACAAGCTTGCCCAACTGGTGGGCGCGCGTGCTGACGCATTGACCAGCCGTGACGAACGCCTGGCGTTGGCAACCATGCGTATTGCGCCTTTGGAGGATGCGGTGTACCTCCAGCGGGCGACTGAGACCGAAAAGGAGCAGTTGCTTGCCTGGAAGACATATCGCATGAACCTCGGACGCATCGAGCAACTGGACGGTTTCCCGCTGGCCTTCGAGTGGCCCCCAAGCCCCGATGGCGAGCAAACCGACAAAGCCACTGACTGAAAGCCCCGCACCGCCGGGGCTTTTTCTTTTTCGCAACACCCCCTGAACGGCCCCGCACTGACGGGGCCTTCTCATTTCTGGAGACATACCCATGAGTGGATTCTTCCACGGCGTTACCGTAACCAACGTCGACACCGGCGCCCGCAGCATCGCGCTGCCGTCCTCGTCCATCATCGGCCTGGTCGATACCTTCACCGAAGGCTCGACCGTCACGGCCAAGGCCAACGACCTGGTGCTGATCACCAGCGAGCGTGAAGCCATCGCCGCGTTCGGCGCCGAAGCCGCGATCACCAAGGCCTGCCAGGCCGTCTTTGCCCGGGCCAGGGCGGTCATCGTCGCCTGCGGCGTGGCCAAGCTGACCGACGCCGCCGAGCAGACCTCGGCGATCATCGGCAGCGTCGAGGCCGACGGCAAGCGCACCGGCCTGCAGGCCCTGCTCGACGGCAAGAGCCGTTTCAACGCCCAGCCACGCCTGCTGGTGACCCCGAAACACAGCGCTACCCAAGCCGTCGGCACCGCCCTGGTGGCCCTGGCCGACAAGCTGCGCGGCCTGGCCATCATCGATGGGCCGAACAGCACCGACGAGGCCGCCCTGGCCTACGCGGAAAACTTCGGCGCCAAGCGTGCCTTCATGGTCGACCCGGGCGTGAAGTACTGGGACACCGGCGCCGACGCCACCGTCGATGCCCCGGCTTCGGCCTGGGTCGCCGGCCTGTTCGCCTGGACTGACAGCGAGTACGGCTTCTGGGCATCCCCGTCGAACAAGGAGTTCGTCGGCATCACCGGCACCACCCGTGCGGTGGAGTTCCTCGACGGCGACGCGAGCTGCCGTGCCAACCTGCTGAACAACGCCAACATCACCACCATCATCCGTGACGACGGCTTCCGCCTGTGGGGCAACCGCACGCTGTCCAGCGATCCGAAATGGGCCTTCGTCACCCGCGTGCGGACCATGGACATCGTCATGGACGCGATCCTCTACGGCCACAAGTGGGCCGTCGACCGCTCGATCACCGCGACCTACGTCAAGGACGTGACCGAGGGCCTGGAGAACTTCATGCGCGACCTCAAGGCGCAGGGCGCGATCATCAACTTCGAGGTGTACGCCGACACCGAGCTCAACACCGCCAGCCAGCTGGAGCAGGGCAAGGTCTACTGGAACATCCGCTTCACCGACGTACCCCCCGCTGAAAACCCCAACTTCCGTGTCGAGGTCACCAACCAGTGGTTGACCGAAGTCCTCGACCAGGCCGCTTAAGGAGCAACAACACATGGCAATGATTCCCGAAACCCTCGCCAACCTGAACCTGTTCGTCGATGGCGTCAGCTTCCAGGGCAACGTCTCCAGTCTGACCCTGCCGAAACTCAGCCTGAAAGCTGCCGAGCAGCGCTTCGGCGGCATGGATGTCCCGGTCGATATCGACCAGGGCATGGAAAAGATCACCGCCGAATTCGCCACCGCCGGCGTGCGTCCGGAGTCGCTGAAGTTCTTTGGCCTGGCCGACAACTCGGCGTTCAACGGCGTCTTCCGCGGCGCCTTCAAAGGCCTGAAAGGCAAGATCACGCCGGTCATCGTCACCCTGCGCGGCGCGATGACCGTGGTGGAAATGGGCGAGTGGAAGACGCCGAGCGAAAGCTCGGTCAAGCACACCGTCTCCCTGACCTACTACAAGCTGGAGATCGATGGCCGGCTGATGTACGAGATCGATCCGCTGGGCATGAAGCGGGTGATCAACGGCGTCGACCAGCTCATCGCCCAGCGCACCGCCCTCGGCCTCTGACACAAGGAGCAAGCTCGTATGACGCAAGCAACGAAAGTACCCGCCTGGATGACCGTCAGCGCCGAGCGCGTGGTGGTCAGGCTCAGCCGCCCCACCGAGGCCAACGGTGTGCAGGTCGACAGCCTGGCACTGCGGGCGCCGACAGTGCGTGACCTGCGTGCCGCGCAGTCGGATACCGCCGACGATGCCACCCGGGAGTTGAACCTGTTCGCTTCCCTCGCCGAAGTCGGCATCAAGGATCTCGAGGGGCTGGCCCTGAAAGACTACAGCCGTCTGCAGGCTGGCTATTTTCGCTTGGTGCAGGACGACGAGCTTTGACCCCTCAAGGCAAAAGGCGGCAGCGAAGCGGCTCGCGAAAGAGCTGAACTTCTCTGCCGCCGAGATCATGACCATGTCGTACTCCGACATGGTCTGGTGGCTCACAGAGTGAGCCGGGTTTGCACGCAGGGAGGATGAGATGGCGGGCGAACTGAAATTCGAGATGAGGAGCGAAGCGGTAGTCGATCCGATTCTGGGGCAGGTGTTCAGTCAGATCGACGCCCAGGTCGGTCAGACCGAGATGCTGGCACTGCGAATCGGTGACGCCTTGAGGCAGGCCACCGAGAGCGCATTGCCTCTTGCCACGGCATTCAAGACGGCCAACGAAACGGCAGCGGAATCGGCACAGAAGTGGCAGGCATCGCTGGATGACATTGGCCGGAAATTGGCTACCCAGTTGGACACGCTGCCCAAGCTGACCAAGGCCTACGAGGATTTAGGCAAGGCGATGGGGGCGGTTCGGCTGCCGGCTGCCGTTCAGCCATCCGAGAGAGAGGCAGCGCGTGAAAAGGTTGTCGATGCATCCGGGGCAGTGCTGAAGTCGGCTGGCGGTTCGGTCGATACCTTCGCCAGCTATGAAGGAATCGTCGGCAAGCTGGTACGCCAGGGCGAGAAAGACCCGAAGAAATGGGCTGCGCAGACCGAACGGGTCGAGGCGCAGATCGCCAGGATGACCCATGGCACAAGCCTCAGTAAAACCGAGGCCGCCAACCAGCTCTTGAGCATGTTCAACGCAGGCATGGACCTGAATGATCTGGTGCCCGAAGGGCGTCTTGCGGCCAGGTTCGCCGATGGTCAGCAAGTGAGCGAGGGGGTTACAGCCGGCCTGTTTCGTACCCTGTCCCAAGGGCAGGGGACTGCGGAACTCGAACGCTTGTTGAACACGATCATCGGTCAGGCAGGTGATGGAAAACTTGGCATCACCTCCACGGCCGAGGCGATCACCCGGCTGCTTCCGCAAGTCGGGGGAGCACCTGAAGATGTGGTCCGTTTGTCTGCGATTCTCCAGCAGGAATCGAAGAAAACGGGGAATTACAACGACGTGGTCAGTGCTACCAAGGCGCTCTTTCTCGAATACAAGCGTGAAGGAGGAAGCAGCGCGGCTGATCTTGCTCGCTACGGCCAGGCGTTCATGCCCAAGCAAGCTGACGGTCCTGTCCCGAACTACATCGAAGAAAAGCTCGATGGGCGTCAGCAGAGTCTGGAGTGGCAACAGAAAGCGCGAGAGTCTGCCAACGAGCGTGTATCGGTCGGAGTAGGCGGCGCCCTGGCACCGATCTATTCGACCTGGACGAATCTGATGACCACCGCAGCCAATATTCTTGGTGTTGTGGTCGAGCAGTTGAGTGGCGTTGTAACGGTCTTGGGCGGCGTTGTAGTGGGCGTTGCCGGTGTGGTGACCGCGCTCGCTGCCGTAGCTAAAGGCAAGGTGCTGCTTGAAGCTGCCAAGCTGGCTTCTGGCCCGCAAGGCAAGGTCCTGGCTGACGCTGCCAGGACGGTGTTCAAGCCGCAGGCCAATGATCCGGGAGTCCGGGGGCGCGTCGTTCAGGCTGCCGGCAAGGTCAAGACGCTTCTGCCGGAGTCCCTGCGAAGTCCTTCGACAATACCTGCTTGGCAGAAGGTTGCGGGCGGATCCCTGGCGGCTATAGCAAGCCTGTCGTTGGCTGTCGATACCTACCAGAACGCCGGTTCTGCCAAAGAGAAAAGCGAAGGTTACGGCGAGGCCGCCGGTACTCTTGTGGGTGGCCTGCTCGGTGCGTTCCTCGGGCCGCTGGGATCGGCTGCCGTAGGCTATGTCGGCGGCAAACTTGGAAAACTTGCCGGCGCCAAGATCAATGAAATCTGGGGAGAGGATGGCAAGGAAGGCACCGTGAACACCGCGCCACCCTTGCCGGGATTGCCTGGGGCAGATGCAGGGAAACTGCTCACGGTGGTCAAGGCGCCCGGTCCCGGTGACCTGTTGTTGAAAGCTCCGGGCGAAACGGGAAGGAGCTTGAACTCAGACCCAGGTGTCTCTGCGCCGAAGATGCAATCGGTGCCAGTGAAAGCAGATCCGGGTACGGGGGAAGTGGGCACGGTCATCAAGAAGTCCAGTCCCGCAATCCTGTTGCTCAAGGAGCCGGGCGAAACAGGTGGCCGGGGGCTGCGCTCAGGTCAGGACGCACCTGCCTTGCACATGCAACCCGTGCCGGCATTGCCTGGTATGGGGGCAGCAGGCGCTGTGATGCCTCGGGCAGATGCAGGGAAGCTGCTCACGGTAATCAAGGAACCCGGTCCCGGTGCGCTGTTGCTGAACGCTCCAGGCGAAACGGGAGGACGCTCGAACTCAGGCCCGGCTGCCACTGCGCCGAAGATGCAATCGGTGCCACTGAACGCTGATCTGGGTACGGGGCAAGTGGGCGCGGTCGTCAAGGAGTCCAGTCCCGCAATCCTGTTGCTCAAGGAGCCGGGCGAAACGGGTGGCCGGGGGCTGCGCCCAGGTCAGGACGCACCTGCCTTGCACATGCAACCCGTGCCGGGATTGCCTGGCGTGGGTGGGGTGGCAGCAGGCGCTGTGATCAAAGAGATTCGTCCCGGAGCCCTGTTGCGCAAGGAGCCAGGCAATGCGGACGACGTGGTTTCACATTCAAGTACTGGTGTTCCGGCAGTGCTAGTGGCCATGCCGGGAGCTGCGCTCGAAAGTCCTCCAGGGGGGCAGGTCCAGTACGGGCGTGAACATACCCTCCAGAGTCAACGGCCTGTCCCCGTGCGAAGTGGCGACGTTGTTCGCTCCCTGGCAGACGGTGCCCCGGCAGCGATCTCGCTTCCGGAGTCCAATTCGGCTACCCCTGTATCGATCAATGCGGCGTCGCCACAGCATTTCGCTGTTTCTCCAACGATCGCCATCAACGTCCAGGGCACCATCACCGAGCCTGCGGAGCTCGTCCGGATTCTGCAGCCGGAAGTTCAGCGGATGTTCACCGATCTGGCCGCCCAGACGAACCGCGGCAACCAGATGTGGGACAACCCGGCCGCCACCTACGTCGCATAAGGAGATCCCATGGCCTACATGGAACAACTGCAATCCGGCCTGCGCTCGCTGGTCGCGGCGGGCGAGGCCGGGCGGCGCAGTGCCGATGACATGCTGGGGCCCTTGAATGGCGCCGTCAGCGATGTCACCGGTGCCGCCACCGAGCTGGAAAACCTGCCCTTCGTGGGCGAAGCCATCGGCAAGAAACTGCAGCGCACGATGCGCGCCATCGAGGTGGCGCAGTCGACGGTGGGGATGGTGGCCGCGCGCTACAACCAGGCGGTCAGTGTGGTCGGCGAGGTCGAACGCCGGCTGGAATCGTTCTCGGAACAGGCGGCCAAGGCCGCGACCGCGATCAATCGGGTGGCCGGCAAGATCAGTCCATCCCTGGGCGCGATCCTGCCGACCGGGGCCTTCGCTCCGCAGGTCACGCCGGCGGAGGAGGCGATCAAACCCTTCCCCCACCTGCTGATCATGCAACCCTTGCGAACCGGGGCGGAAGCCTTCTACTTCAACCTCGATACCGCGGCGTTCAACCAGTTCAAGCGCACCAAGGCATTCACCTGGGCCGGCCAGGAGCGCCTGTCGCGCAGCAAGGCGCAGCAGGCCGTCGCCATGGGCGAGGACAAGATCACCCTGGAGGGCGCGATCTTCCCTTCCTTCAAGGGCGGGCTGGGCCAGTTGCAGCGCCTGCGCAGCATCGGCCAGCAACTGCAACCGCTGAGCCTGACCACCGGTTACGGGGAGGTCCTTGGCAACTGGTGTCTGGTCAGTGTCAGCGAGACCCAGGAACCCCTGATGGCGGGTGGCGTTCCGCAAAAGCAAGTTTTCACACTGGAGTTCGTGAGCTATGGCGACGACATGCAGAACGTCTGAAGGGGATCTGCTCGATACCCTATGCCAGCACTACTACGGGCATCTGCGTGGCAGTGTCGAGATGGTGCTGGATGCCAACCAGGGGCTGGCCGACGAGGTCCAGCCGTTTCGCGCAGGAGTGCTGATCAGGCTGCCGGCATTGTCCGCGGTCACCGACCCCACGGTCCTGCTGTGGGACTGAGCCATTCGCAGCAACAGGCCCCGCCCAGTGCGGGGCCTGTCTTTTCTGGAGCCTGAACATGCAACCTGTGTTTCGTATCGTCGCAGACAGCAAGGACATCACCGCGCTGATCAACGACCGCGTGCTACTGTTGCGCACGACTGACAAGACCGGCATGGAGTCCGATGATTTCGAGCTCAAGCTCGACGATCGCGACAGTGCCCTGGCCTTGCCAAAACGCGGTGCGCAACTGGAGGTCTACCTCGGTTACGCCGGGCAGGAGCTGACGCGCCTGGGACGCTACACGGTCGACCAGATCGATATCTCCGGGCCGGCCTCGACCCTGGAGATTCGTGGCAAGGCCGCGGACATGCGCGGTACCGGCAAGACCATCCGCAGCGGCAGTTGGGAGAACGTTTCGCTGCAACGGATCGTGCGCGATATCGCCGCGCGCAATGGCTGGCAGCCGCAGTGTCCGGTGACCACGGTGATTGCGCGGGTCGATCAGCGCGACGAATCGGATTTCAACTTTCTGACCCGCATCGCCCAGCAGTACGGCTGTACCGCCAAGATCGGCGATGGCGCGCTGCTGGTGCTGCCGCGCCAGGGCGGCAAGAGCGCCAGTGGCAAGGACCTGGGGGTGGTCAATGTGGCCATCAGCGATGTCCGGCGCTGGAAGTTTCATCTGCAGGACCGGGCCGCCGTCAAGGCGGTGCAGACCCGTCATCAAGACCCGGCGACGGGGCAGCAGAAAACGGTCGAGAAGGAAAACCAGAACAAGCCCGACGATGTCAGCGCAGTGTTCACCGACCGCCACATCTACCCCAACAAGTCCGCCGCCGAGCAGGCCGCCACGGCACGCCTGGAGGCGTTCAAGCGCAGCACCGCCACGGTGTACCTGGAGATGGCCGGACGCACCGACCTGTTCGCCGAGCGCATGTTGCGCGTGCAGGGCTTCAAGGATGGTCTCGATGGCGACTACCTGATCGAGAGTGTCACCCAGACCTTCACCAACAGCGGCTGGGACACCACCGTGCAGTGCAATGGCACCAACCAGGGCAAGTCCACGGCGAAGACGCGCAAAGCCAAGCAAACCAAACCGCTCAAGGCCGAGCAGAGCGAGGGCCGGAAATGAATCTGACAGAAGCCGAATTGTTTCGCATCTATCCCGACGCCCGCGCTACCGCGGGCGTTTTCGTTATGCCGCTGAATGCCGCCATGGCCCACTGGTCGATCGACACGCCGCGGCGCGTGGCGGCCTTCCTCGCCCAGATCGGTCACGAATCGGGGCAGTTGCGCTATGTGAAGGAACTGGGTTCCGCGCAGTACCTGGCGCGCTATGACACCGGCAACCTCGCCGTGCGTCTGGGCAATACCCCGGAAGCCGACGGTGATGGCCAGCGCTATTGCGGCCGCGGCCTGATCCAGGTCACCGGGCGCAACAACTACCGCGCCTGCAGCATGGCCTTGTTCGACGACGAGCGCCTGCTGGCGCGCCCGCAGATGCTGGAGGAACCACAGTGGGCTACCGAGTCGGCGGCCTGGTTCTGGCATTCGCGCGGGCTCAACCAGCTGGCGGATCGCGGCGAGTTCAATCGCATCACCCGACATATCAATGGCGGCCTGAATGGTCTCGAAGACCGGCTGAAACTCTGGGCCCGGGCGCGCGAGGTGCTGTGTTGAGCCGCCTGCGGATCGCCGCCCTGGCGCTGCTGGTGCTGGCGACCTGCGCGCTGACCTGGCAGGTGCAGGAATGGCGTCACGACCGTCAGGTAGCGCTGCGTGAAGAAGCGTATGCCCGCGAGCGCCAGCGACTGGCCGAGATCGCCACGACGCAGTTGCAGGACGAACGACAACAGCGGCTGGCGCTGGAGCAGCGCCTGCAGGCCGTCGACCAGACCCACTACCAGGAGCTTATCGATGCTCAACAGGCTCAAGCCCGTCTGCGTGACCGGCTGGCTACTGCTGACCTGCGGCTGTCAGTCCTCCTCGCCAGCGACGCCCCCGTCCCCGTTATGCCTGCCGCCACCGGCGCCGGCGGCGTGGTTCATGACCCCCCGCGAGCCCGACTTGACCCGGCGCATGCTCGACGAATTGTCACCATCGTCAACGACGGCGACCAGGGACTGATCGCCTTGCGCGCCTGCCAGGCCTATGTCCGCGCGCTGCGGTTCTGAGTGGTGTAGGGTAGGCGGCAGTTTTTCCAAGGAGCTTGCCATGGACCCGATCACTGCGCTTTCCGCCCGGCTGGGGGAACATCTGCGTCGTTTCAATGCCCAAGTGACCACCGCCGAGTCCTGTACCGGCGGCGGCATCGCCGAGGCCATCACCCGCATCCCCGGCAGCTCGGCCTGGTTCGAGGCCGGCTACGTGACCTATTCCAACGCGCAGAAGACCCGCCAGTTGCAGGTACCGGAGGCGTTGTTCGGCCAGGTCGGCGCGGTCAGCCAGGAGGTGGTCGAGGCCATGGTGCGCGGCGCTCACGTTGCCAGCGGGGCGCGTTTCGCCGTGGCGGTGAGCGGCGTCGCCGGGCCCGATGGTGGTTCGCCGGCCAAGCCGGTGGGGACCGTCTGGCTGGCCTGGAGCGACGGGGTCAGGGTCAGCAGCGAGTGCCGGCACTTCGACGGCGACCGCGAGAGCGTGCGCCGACAAACGGTGATCGCCGCGCTAGAGGGCTTGTTACAGCTTGGTGCGGAGTAATTCACGAATCGGGGGTAGGCGGAAGCAATTCCCTGTGGAATAATACTGGGTACTTATACAGTTGTTTCTGGCCGTCAGGCCCTATCGATTACGTGAGGACTTCAATGGACGACAACAAGAAGCGTGCCTTGGCTGCGGCCCTGGGTCAGATCGAACGTCAATTCGGTAAAGGTGCGGTCATGCGCATGGGCGACCATGAGCGCCAGGCTATCCCGGCCATCTCCACCGGCTCGCTGGGCCTGGACATCGCCCTCGGCATCGGCGGCCTGCCAAAGGGCCGTATCGTCGAAATCTACGGTCCGGAGTCGTCCGGTAAAACCACCCTGACCCTGTCGGTGATCGCCCAGGCGCAGAAAATGGGCGCCACCTGTGCCTTCGTCGACGCCGAGCACGCGCTGGATCCCGAGTACGCCGGCAAGCTGGGCGTGAACGTCGACGACCTGCTGGTCTCGCAGCCGGACACCGGTGAGCAGGCCCTGGAAATCACCGACATGCTGGTGCGCTCCAACGCCGTCGACGTGATCATCGTCGACTCCGTGGCTGCCCTGGTACCGAAGGCCGAGATCGAAGGCGAAATGGGCGACATGCACGTGGGCCTGCAGGCCCGTCTGATGTCCCAGGCCCTGCGCAAGATCACCGGTAACATCAAGAACGCCAACTGCCTGGTCATCTTCATCAACCAGATCCGCATGAAGATCGGCGTGATGTTCGGCAGCCCGGAAACCACCACCGGTGGTAACGCCCTGAAGTTCTACGCTTCGGTCCGTCTGGACATCCGCCGTACTGGCGCGGTGAAGGAAGGCGACGAAGTGGTCGGCAGCGAAACCCGCGTCAAGATCGTCAAGAACAAGGTCGCGCCTCCGTTCCGTCAGGCCGAGTTCCAGATCCTCTACGGCAAGGGTATCTATCGCAACGGCGAGATCATCGACCTGGGTGTGCTGCACGGTCTGCTGGAAAAATCCGGCGCCTGGTACAGCTACCAGGGCAGCAAGATCGGCCAGGGCAAGGCCAACTCGGCCAAGTTCCTCGCCGAGAATCCGGAAATCGCCGAGACCCTGGAGAAGCAGATTCGCGAGAAGCTGCTTAGCGCTGGTGCTGTCGACGCCGCCGGCAAAGCGGCCGCACAGAACGAGTCCGCTGAAGACCTGGCCGACGCTGACGCCGACTTCTGATCCCGCCCATGTCCGCCATACTCGACACCCCCGTCGCCGTAAGGCGGACAGCCATGGACCTGCTTGCACGTCGCGAGCACGGTCGCGCCGAGCTGACGCGCAAGTTGCGTCAGCGCGGTGCCTCTCCTGAAATGATCGAGCACGAACTCGACCGCCTGGCGGACGAGGGGCTGCTGAGCGAAGCCCGTTATCTGGAAAGCTACATCAGCTCCCGCGCGCGTTCAGGGTATGGCCCTGCGCGTATCCGCGAGGAACTGACCCAGCGTGGCTTGCCCCGGGGTGATGTGGAACAGGCCCTGCGCGAAGCCGATATCGACTGGCAGGAGCAACTGGCGGATGTCTGGCGGCGAAAGTTCGCCGGGCAATTGCCTGGCGATCCTCGCGAGCGCGCCAAGCAAACCCGTTTCCTGGTCTACCGCGGTTATTCGATGGACAAGGTCGGCCGCCTGTTGAGCGGCCGATGCCTGGACGACTGATCGCACTCAGGTGACCTTGAGCGGTTCCCGTGTGCGCTGTGGTGCTTGCGGGGAGGGCTGGGTCGTTGTCCAGTTCTCCACCAGGTTGATGAAGTCCACCAGCTCCCGCAGGCGACCCTGATCACGGCCATTGAAGGCAAACACCAGTCGATGCAGATGGCTGAACTGGACATCGTCCTGTTCTTCACCGGAATAGGCATGCTGGACGAAGTGGCCGCTCAGGCGCAGATCCGCGAAGGCATCCTGCATGTCGAGCAATGCCGCGTCGTTCAACGGGTGTTGCATGCGAATCACGAACTGGTTTTTCAGCCAGCGGCTGGAGTGGTAGTTGCTGTAGAACTGGTTGATCTCCGCGACGGCCTCATCGGCGTTGTGCACCAGGCGCAGCAGCTTCATGTCGCTGGGCAGGATGTAGCGGTTTTCTTCCAGTTGCCGGGTAATGAAGTTCAATGCGTCCTGCCAGAAGCTGCCACCCGGTGCGTCCAGAAGCACCACCGGGACCAGGGGGCTCTTGCCGGTCTGGATCAGGGTCAGGACTTCCAGGGCTTCGTCCAGGGTGCCGAAGCCACCCGGGCAGAGCACCAGGGCGTCGGCTTCCTTGACGAAGAACAGCTTGCGAATGAAGAAGAAGTGGAACGGCAACAGTTTGTCGGTGCCATCGACGGTGGCGTTGGCGTGTTGCTCGAACGGCAGGGTGATGTTGAAACCCAGGCTATTGTCGACACCGGCGCCCTCATGGGCGGCGGCCATGATGCCGCCGCCGGCACCGGTGATCACCATCAGTCCGGAGCGGGCGAGGGTGGCGCCAAGTTCGCGGGCGAGGGCATACATCGGATGCTCGACCGGCGTTCGTGCCGAGCCGAACACCGTGACCTTGCGCCGACCTCTGTACTGTTCCATCACGCGAAAGGCGTGATCGAGTTCGCGCAAGGCCTGCAGGGTGATCTTGGCATTCCAGCGGTTGCTGTCGTCATGGGCCATGCGCAGGACGGTGAGCATCATGTCCCGGTAGAGCGGAAGGTTGGGGCTGTTGGCGGCGACCAGGCCGAGTTGCCGGTCGATGTGTTCGAGGTCGATTCCCTGGTTCTTGAAATGGCTGGCGAGTAGCTCATTGGGTAGGTAAGGCATTAAAGACATCTCCTTTCTGCAGCAAAACCTCAGACCAGGTCAGGATCGCAGACCTGGCCGCGACCCTGCTTGAGTCGCTGGCTGCGCAGGCCCGGGAGGATAGCCCCGGACGTTGCAGTAGACCTGATGAAGGTCTCGTCGCAGTGATGATCTGGATCCCTTGTATTCTGCTTTCGGGATGTATTCGTATCACACGCAATGGTCGCGGACAGCCTCCTTAGTTCTGTCCGGAAAGTGAAAGGTCTTTGTAATCAATCTAGACCCTGCCGTGTATTTGCGCTTCGTTCGGCATGTGCGCACAACGTCATGACAATCGATCGTTTTATTCGCTTTCGGACGCTCTGGCATGCCGCTCGTCAGATCGGATCCAATAGCCATGACGGTCTGGTTAACTGAACGGTAGCGATACCGGTACAGGGAGGTTGCTCATGCAACGTGTCAATCTTGAGGTCGATAGCCAGCTGTTCCGACTTCTGCAAAATGCGGCTCGGGCCAATAACCTGAGCATTGAAGAGGAATGCCTGCGTCGGCTTGAGGGCGGCGAGAGACGTTCGCGCTATCTGCAGGCGCTGGTCGCCGAGTTGCGCGCCGATGAGGAACAACGGCGCGAAAGCAGTCAATTGATGTAAGTCGGCCGACTCACTTTTTCTTCTTGCCGTTGATGCCACAACTCTGGGCGTTGAAGTTCTGAACGGCCACGGGGCGGTTGGTCTTGTATTCGGTGAACTGGTAGGTCAGCACCGCGCCGCGGGCCATCAGTTGGCGATAGCCATTGTTGCTGCAGACACTGGCACCCAGCTGGTCGCGGACTTTCTCCGGGTTGGCGCGCATCTGTTCCGCGTGGCTGGCGCGTACGCTCAGGTGGTTGATCAACTGCGGCCCCTGAACGGTATAGCCCTGGTCGAGAATGTCCTCGTTGATGGCGCGAGGAGTACCGGCACTGCTGTCCCTGGCGACTTTTTCCAGCATCTGGGTCAGTTCGTATTCCTGCTTGGACGCGGCATTGGCGGCAAGAGGCAAGGCCAGCAGCAGGCCAAGGGTGGGGGCGATGAAACGCAGCATTCATTTCTCCAGATTCGATGACTGGCGCTTTGACCTGCATCCGCGCGCTGTGTTCCGTCACGTGGCGCGGTCAGTCGCAACCATTACAAGTCGGGGATTATAGTGGAGCGGGATATTTCCCTGCACGGCAAAGCGATGTGCCGTAAACTCCCGCGCCTTCCGCCCGCCGAGCCTGCGCTGTGCTTCTTTTCCTTCTTTCTCGCCGTAATCCCTCATGAGTCACGCCGTATCGCGCCTGCGCGCCGAGCGCCTGGCCCGCAGCGTCAAACCCTTCGTCGCGCGTGGCTCCCGGGCTCCACGTTGCCCGGATTGCCGGGTGATCTTCGACTATTGCCTGTGCGCCTGGCGTCCGAGGGTCAGCACCGAGTCGGCCATGTGCCTGCTGATGCACGACACCGAGCCGCTCAAGCCGACCAATACCGGCTGGCTGATCGCCGATCTGGTTGACGACACCAGCGCCTTCGGCTGGCAGCGCACGGTGGTGGACCAAGCGTTACTGGCGCTGCTCGACCAACCGCAATGGCAACCCTACATCGTGTTTCCTGGCGAGTTCGTGGAGCCTTCGCGGGTGGTGACCGAGGTCAGGCCGGCAGCGGGCAAGCGCCCGTTGTTCATTCTGCTCGATGCGACCTGGACCGAAGCGCGCAAGATGTTTCGCAAGAGTCCGTACCTGGATCGCTTTCCGGTGTTGAGCCTGGAACCGGAACAGATCTCACGCTATCGCCTGCGTCGCTCCAAGCGCGACGATCACTTCTGCACCGCGGAGGTGGCGGCCATGTGTCTTGAGCTGGCCGGTGATCAACGCGCCGCGCAGGCACTGGATGCTTATCTGGATGTATTCAGCGCGCATTACCTGGGCGCCAAGTTCCAGTTGCCGCTGGATGTCGACGATGCCGTCCATCAGCGCCTGAAGCCCTTCCTATAGTCCAAGGGGCAAGCCTTGCACTTTGCTTCATAATGATGACGTCGGCGCCGGAACGGGCCGGGACCGAACTTGACCACCCGGTTCCGCCTCGGCATCCTTGGCGCCGATTCGGGCACGTCGAGGGCTTGAATGCGGTATTTACTGGCCCCGCTGTGCCTTTTTGGCGTTCGGCACTGCCGCCGGCGCCTTGAGTTGCTCCGCCAGGTTCCGGCCGCTTCCGGTACCTGCACAGAACAGGATCATTAGATCGATGGCCACATACGAAATCCTGATTGCCGATGACCACCCGCTTTTCCGCAGCGCCCTGCGCCAGGCCGTGACCCTGGGGCTGGGCGCTGACGTGCGTCTGGTGGAAGCCGCCAGCATCGCCGAGCTGGAGACCCGCCTCACTGAAAAATCCGATTGGGACCTGGTGCTGCTCGATCTGAACATGCCGGGGGCTTATGGCTTCTCCGGCCTCGTGCTGCTGCGCGGACAGTACCCGCAGATCCCGGTGGTGATGGTATCGGCCCAGGAAGAGGCGTCTGTCGTCGTCAAGTCGCGGGAGTTCGGCGCGAGTGGCTTCATTCCCAAGTCGAGTCCGCTGGAAGCAATCCAGGACGCTGTGCGCAAGGTGCTCGACGGTGAAGTCTGGTGGCCGCCCCAGGCCTTCGAGAAAGTCGATGTCTCCCCTGAAGCCAAGGCTGCCAGCGAAGGCCTGGCCAGCCTCACGCCGCAACAGTTCCGCGTGCTGACCATGGTCTGCGAAGGCCTGCTGAACAAGCAGATCGCTTATGAGTTGAACGTCTCTGAGGCGACCATCAAGGCGCACGTCACGGCGATCTTCCGCAAGCTCGGTGTGCGTACCCGAACCCAGGCCGCGCTGCTCCTGCAACAGCTCGAATCGGTTGGTGCCGGATAAGGCCATTGGCCTTCACGGTTTTTTTACCCGCGGTGCACTAGTCTGCACCGCTTTCCAGAGTCGAAGTGGCTGCTACCTATGTCACCTTTCAAAGGTCAGACCGGTTTCAAACGTGTTCTCAATGCCGCGGGTTATTCCCTTGACGGCCTGCGCGCGGCATTCAATGGCGAAGCGGCGTTTCGCCAGTTGGTACTGCTCAACGTGATCCTGGTTCCGCTGGCGTTCTGGCTGGACGTCAGCCGCGCCGAGCGGGCGATCCTGATCGCGGTCTGCCTGCTGGGCCTGATCGTCGAACTGCTGAACTCCGCGGTGGAGGCGGCGATCGACCGCATCTCCCTGGATCGCCATCCGCTGTCGAAGAATGCCAAGGACATGGGCAGCGCCGCGCAGTTCGTGGCGCTGACCATGGTGGCACTGGTCTGGGGCGTGATTCTGCTTTAAGCGATGCTGGGCAGGACGATTTCATCGCTGCGCTGCACGCCAGCGGTGAAGGTCCGACACAGTTCGAGGAATTCGCGCATGGCCGAGGTCTGGTATTTCTGCTTGTGCCAGATGAAGAAGAACTGTCGTGCCAGATCCAGATCCGGCGTCTCCACGGGCACCAGGCTGCCGCGCCGAAAGGCATCGCGCAGCGCCAGGCGGGAAATGCAGCCGATACCGAGGCCGGATTCCACCGCGCGCTTGATCGCTTCGGTGTGTTCCAGCTCCAGGCGGATATTCAGCTCCGAACGATGGTGACGCATCGCCTGGTCGAAGGTCAGGCGGGTCCCGGAGCCTTCTTCGCGAAGAATCCACGCCTCGCGGGTCAGTTCCTCCAGGCTGGCCTGGCCACGTTGGGCCAGGCGATGTTGCGGCGCGCAGAACACCACCAGTTCGTCGGCGACCCAGGGCTGCACTTCCAGATCCGGGTGATTGCAGTCGCCCTCGATTAGACCCAGGTCAATTTCGTAGTGAGCGACTTGTTGCACGATATGCGCAGTGTTCTGCACGTGCAGCTTGATCTGGCTTTCCGGGTGGACCTGCATGAAGCTGCCGATCAGCAGGGTCGCCAGGTAATTGCCGATGGTCAGCGTGGCGCCCACCGCCAGTGAGCCGAAGCCGGACTTGCCGTTGAGCAGGTCCTCGATTTCCTTGGCCTGATCGAGCAGGGCCACCGCCTGGGGTAGCAACTGATGGCCCAGGGCATTGAGGCTCAGGCGCTTGCCGGCGCGGTCGAACAGTTGGCAGCTGGATTGCCGCTCCAGCTCGGTGATGGAGGTGCTCGCCGCCGATTGCGACAAGGCCAGCACACTGGCGGCGCGCGACACGCTCTGGTGCTGGGCGACGGCGACGAAGACTTGAAGTTGACGCAGTGTAAATCGCATATCTATATAACCGATAAGACATATCTTGATAATTCATTTAACAGATATTGTCCTCCGCATTAAACTACCGCGCAATCGCGCTCTCGGTTAGCGCTGCGTTTTTCTCAGGAGCCTCCTTACATGAGCAACATGAACCACGAACGTGTCCTCAGTGTGCATCACTGGAACGACACCCTGTTCAGCTTCAAGTGCACCCGCGACCCGGGCCTGCGCTTCGAGAACGGTCAGTTCGTGATGATCGGCCTGCAACAGCCCAACGGCCGCCCGCTCATGCGTGCTTATTCCATCGCCAGCCCGAACTGGGAAGAGCATCTGGAGTTCTTCAGCATCAAGGTGCCGGACGGTCCGCTGACCTCCCAGCTGCAGCACCTGAAGGAAGGCGACGAGATCATCATCAGCAAGAAGCCTACCGGCACCCTGGTCCTCGACGATCTGAACCCGGGCAAGCATCTGTACCTGCTCAGCACTGGTACCGGCCTGGCTCCGTTCATGAGCGTCATCCAGGATCCGGAAACCTATGAGCGTTTCGAGAAAGTGATTCTGGTCCACGGCGTTCGCTACGTGAACGAAGTTGCCTACCGCGAATTCATCACCGAGCACCTGCCGCAGAACGAATTCTTCGGCGAAGCGCTGCGTGACAAGCTGATCTACTACCCGACCGTGACCCGCGAGCCGTTCGAGAACCAGGGCCGTCTGACCGACCTGATGCGCAGCGGCAAGCTGTTCAGCGACATCGGCCTGCCACCGATCAACCCGCAGGACGACCGCGCCATGATCTGCGGCAGCCCGAGCATGCTGGACGAAACCAGCGAAGTGCTGGACAGCTTCGGCCTGAAGATCTCGGCACGCATGCGTGAGCCGGGTGATTACCTGATCGAGCGCGCTTTCGTCGAGAAGTAAGTTTCGGCGAAGCACAAAAAACGCAGACCTTGGTCTGCGTTTTTTTATGCCTGAAATTCAAAAAGTTGTTCTGGCTCGGACGCTGTAGGAGCTGGCTTGCCTGCGAAAGGAGCGCGCAGCGCTCCCAAAAACTCTGGGTCTTCACCATTTTGGGACCGCTGCGCGCTCCTTTCGCAGGCAAGCCAGCTCCTACAGTTACTCAGCCACTACTTCCAGCACCCGGATCCGCTCGGGGGTCGGGTAGTGCCAGCGCACCTGGACATCCCAGAACTTCACCCCATACACCCGCTCCGGTGGCGGCACCTGATAGGCCGGGCGCGGGTCCTGGGCCAGGCACTGCTCGATCAGTTCCACCAGCGGCTCGCCCAGGCGCAGCGCATGCTCATGGGCCTGGGGCAGGGCGCTTTCGCCCCATTCCACGGCGATCGACTCAGGCGGCGCACTGGCCATCTGGTTGCTGGCCTCGGCGATGCTGTCGGCATACGGCACGTAAGGCTTGATATCCAGCACCGGTGTTCCGTCCAGCAGGTCGATGCCCGACAGCAGCAGGCGCCCCGGTTCGACCTTCTCCAGACGCACGACGGACTGGCCGATGCCGTTCGGCCGGTGGGTCGCCCGGGTGGCGAACACCCCTACCGAGGCATTGCCGCCCAGGCGCGGTGGGCGCACCTTGAGGCGCGGCTTGTCTTCCAGTGCCTGGTGGAACAGAAACAGCAGCCAGACGTGGCTGCTCTGCTCCAGTCCGGCCACCGCCTCGCCCGTGTCGAACGGCGGGACCAGTTCCAGAACGCCGCGCGCCGCCGGTGCCAGTTGCGGCTGCCGCGGGATGGCGAACTTCTCCTTGAAGCAGGAGCGGACGAAACCGACCGGCGAGACGCTGTGCTCCATCCGGCTCAGCCCCGGATACGCAGGGTCAGCCCCTTGAGGAAGTTGCGCAGCAACTGGTCGCCGCACGGGCGGTAGTTGTGGTGGTCGGCCTTGCGGAACAGGGCGCTCAGTTCCGGCTTGGACACCGGGAAATTGGCGGCCTTGAGCACGGCATGCAGGTCGTCTTCCTTCAGTTCGAAGGCGACTCGCAGTTTCTTCAGGATGATGTTGTTGCTTACCGGCAGTTCGATCGGCAGCGGCGGACGGCTCTCGTCGCGGCCACGGCGGAAGATCACCAGGCCATCGAGGAAGTGCGCCATGACCTCGTCCGGGCAATGGCGGAAGCCCGCGTCATCATCCTTCTTCAGGTAGCTGGCCATGTCCGCGTCATTGACGCTGAAGCCGTTGGCACGAGTGATCTGGGCCATCTTGGTGTCGGAAATGTCCAGCATGTAGCGCACGCTGCGCAGTACGTCGTTGTGAATCATCAAGATTGTCCTGATCGGGAGCCTCGCCAGCACGGCGCGGCTCAGAATTTTTCTTTGCTTTCCAGGTAGCGCCACTGGCCGGCTGGCAGTTTGCTCATGGCAACACCGCCGAGGCGGATGCGGCGCATGCTGACCACTTCGAGGCCGACGCTGCGGCACAGCAGCTCGATCAGCCCCGCCGGAGGATTCTTCAGCACCAGGCGCAGGCGGGTTTCGTTCTGCCAACTGGCCTTGACCTTCGGCAGTTCGTGGCCTTTCCAGGTGAAGCCGCGGTTGAGTCGCTCGAGGCCAGTACCGATGATCTCCCCGCGGACTTCGACCACGTACTCCTGTTCGAGCTTCTGGATATCCGCGTTGATCTTGCGCACGGTGCGCCAATCCTGGCTGAACACCTGCAAGCCGCTGGCGCCGGCCTGCAGTTCGGCCAGGCAGGTCAGGCGGGCGAAGTGTCCGCGCAGCACGCGCCGGCCCTCGGCGTGGGCTGCCGAGAGGTTGTCGGCGTGCATGCCGAGACGGCCGCTCTCGGCGGTCTGGCCGGCCTCCTGGTGCAGCAGCAGGGTGACGGGGTCCAGCGGTTCGGTCTTGGCGCCAGGGAGCAGGGCGACGGTCTGCTGGCCGACTGGAAACTGTGGTTCATCGACGACCTGGCCGTCCACCGTGACCCAGCCTCCGCTGATATACAGTTCGGCCTCGCGGCGGGAACAGCCGAGCTGGGCGACAAGGCATTTGGACAGGCGGGTGGTTTCGGACATGACAGGGCCGTGGTGCAGGGAAAGGCGTCCATTGTAACCGCCGAGGCGGGCTCGGGTCCGGCTACATTTCGCGCGGGGATAAAAACAAAGCCCCGCCAGAGGGCGGGGCTGTTCAGCGCGACCGATCTCAGATCGGTTCGGCCCAGAGGTCGTACTCGTCGGCATCCACCACCCGGCAGCGCACCTTGTCGCCCGGCTTGTAGCCGTGGTCGCCGTCGATGAACACGTTGCCGTCGATTTCCGGTGCGTCGAAGAAGCTGCGGCCAACCGAGCCCTGTTCTTCGACTTCGTCGATCAGCACTTCGATTTCGCGACCGATGCGCAGTTGCAGGCGGGCGCTGCTGATGGCCTGTTGATGGGCCATGAAACGATCCCAGCGATCCTGCTTGATCTCGTCCGGGACTTCTTCCAGGCCCAGGTCATTGGCCGGTGCGCCTTCGACCGGCGAGTACTGGAAGCAGCCGACGCGGTCCAGCTGGGCTTCGCTGAGCCAGTCCAGCAGGTACTGGAAGTCTTCCTCGGTTTCGCCAGGGAAGCCGACGATGAAGGTCGAACGGATGATCAGGTCCGGGCACTGCTCGCGCCATTTCTTGATGCGCGCCAGGGTCTTGTCTTCGAAGGCCGGGCGCTTCATCGACTTCAGCACTTTCGGGCTGGCGTGCTGGAACGGGATGTCCAGGTACGGCAGGATCTTGCCCGCGGCCATCAGCGGAATCACGTCGTCCACGTTCGGGTACGGGTAGACATAGTGCAGGCGAACCCAGGCGCCGAGGCTGCTCAGGGCTTCGCACAGCTCCAGCATGCGCGTCTTGACCGGGCGGCCGTTCCAGAAGTCGGTCTTGTACTTGACGTCGACACCGTAGGCGCTGGTGTCCTGGGAAATCACCAGGATCTCCTTGACGCCGGCCTTGACCAGGCGCTCGGCCTCGCTCAGCACTTCGCCGACCGGGCGGCTGACCAGCTTGCCGCGCATCGACGGGATGATGCAGAAGCTGCAGCTGTGGTTGCAGCCTTCGGAAATCTTCAGGTAGGCGTAGTGGCGCGGGGTCAGCTTGACGCCCTGTGGCGGTACCAGGTCGATCAGCGGGTTGTGGTCCTGACGCGGTGGCACCACTTCGTGCACGGCGTTGACCACCTGCTCGTACTGCTGCGGGCCGGTGACGGCCAGCACGCTCGGGTGCACGTCGCGGATATTGCCTTCTTCGACGCCCATGCAGCCGGTGACGATGACCTTGCCGTTTTCCTTGATGGCTTCGCCGATCACTTCCAGGGATTCGGCCTTGGCCGAGTCGATGAAGCCACAGGTGTTGACCACCACCACATCAGCGTCCTGATAGGTGGGCACGACTTCATAACCTTCCATGCGCAGCTGGGTGAGGATGCGTTCGGAGTCAACCAGAGCCTTCGGGCATCCGAGCGAGACGAATCCTACCTTTGGCGTGGTGGGGGTTGCGGTGGTGGACATGGCTAACCTCGGTGTAGAGGGGTTGCCGTGTGCATGACGAAAGGCAACCCTGCTGGGCGCTTCCAGGCGCCTCTGATCAAAAAGTGCGCAATTCTAGCGAGCGTTCGTCTGCTTGACCAGCAGAAAAACGACGAACGCTGCGCTATGCTTCGCGGCGTTGCGCCCCGATCATTTTCAGACAGGCGCGACAGGGTTCTGCCGACGACAAAAATCATAGCGTCTGGCACGAAATTCACCGGTTTCCGGTTCTCGTTCGTGGGAGTGGTTGATGGGTCAGGCAAGCAGTGAAGCCTCGGCGGGGCAGGGGGCGACGCGGTCGTTGGGCCTGCTGGTGGCAGCTGTCGGGGTGGTGTACGGCGATATCGGCACCAGTCCCTTGTATACCCTGAAGGAAGTCTTTACCGGCGGTTATGGGGTGCCGGTCAACCATGATGGTGTGTTGGGCATTCTCTCGTTGATCGCCTGGTCCTTGATCTGGGTGGTGTCGTTCAAGTACGTGACCTTCATTCTGCGCGCCGACAACCAGGGCGAGGGTGGGGTCATGGCGCTGACCGCGCTGGCCACGCGCGCGGCGGCGTCGCGGCCGAGGCTCAAGGCGATGATGGTGGTCTGTGGTCTGATCGGCGCGGCGCTGTTCTACGGCGACAGCATGATCACCCCGGCGGTCTCGGTACTGTCGGCGGTGGAGGGGATGGAGCTGGCCTTCGACGGTATCGATCACTGGGTGGTGCCGATTGCCCTGATCGTGCTGGTCGCGCTGTTCCTGGTACAGAAGCACGGCACGGCGAAGATCGGCATTCTCTTCGGGCCGGTGATGGTCACCTGGTTCGTGGTGCTGGGGCTGCTGGGGCTGCATGGCATCTCGCAGAGCCCCGAAGTGCTCAAGGCTTTCAACCCGGTCTGGGCGGTGCGCTTCTTCATCGTGCATCCGGGCATGGGCGTGGCGATCCTCGGTGCCGTGGTGCTGGCGTTGACCGGTGCCGAGGCGCTGTACGCCGATATGGGCCATTTCGGTCGCAAGCCGATCGCCCGTGCCTGGTTCGCCCTGGTGCTGCCGGCGCTGGTACTCAACTACTTCGGTCAGGGCGCCTTGCTCCTGCAGAACCCGGACGCGGCACGCAACCCGTTCTATCTGCTGGCGCCGGGGTGGGCGCTGCTGCCGCTGATCGCCCTGGCCACCCTGGCCACGGTGATCGCTTCCCAGGCGGTGATTTCCGGGGCCTTTTCCCTGACCCGCCAGGCCATCCAGCTCGGCTATATCCCGCGCATGCAGATCCAGCACACCTCCAGTGACGAGCAGGGGCAGATCTATATCGGCGCGGTGAACTGGTCGCTGATGGTGGCGGTGGTGCTGCTGGTGATCGGTTTCGAATCCTCCGGTGCCCTGGCCGCGGCCTACGGCGTGGCGGTGACCGGCACCATGCTGATGACCACGCTGCTGGTGGCCACGGTGATGCTGCTGCTGTGGAAATGGCCACCGCTGCTGGCGGTACCGATCCTGCTCGGGTTCCTGATGGTGGACGGCCTGTTCTTCGCCGCCAACCTGCCCAAGGTGCTGCAGGGCGGGGCCTTCCCGGTCCTGGCGGGTGCTGTCCTGCTGGTGCTGATGAGCACCTGGAAGCGCGGCAAGCAGATCCTCGTGGACCGCATCGACGAAGGTGCGCTGCCGTTGCCGGTGTTCATCGGCAGCATTCGCGTGCAGCCGCCGCACCGGGTCGAGGGTACCGCGATCTTCCTCACCGCACGGCCCGATGCGGTGCCGCACGCGCTGTTGCACAACCTGCTGCATAACCAGGTCCTGCACAGCCAGGTGGTGCTGCTGACCGTGGTCAGCGAGGATCGCCCGAGGGTGCCGGAGCACGAGCGCTTCGAAGTGGAGGCCTATGGTGATGGCTTCTTCCGTGTGCTCCTGCATTTCGGCTTCATGGATGAGCCGGACGTGCCGGCGGCGTTGCGCCTGTGTCATCTGGACGAGCTGGATTTCAGCCCGATGCGCACGACCTATTTCCTCAGTCGGGAGACGGTGATTGCGTCACGGCTGGAAGGGATGTCGCGCTGGCGGGGGAATCTGTTCGCCTTCCTGCTGAAGAATGCCAACGGCAACCTGCGGTTCTTCAATCTGCCGTTGAATCGGGTGATCGAGCTGGGGACCCAGGTCGAGATCTAGGTTGCTGCCGAGGGCCTCATCGCTTGCCAGCGATAGGGCCCTCAGGCCAACTTCAGTTCTGTTCCGCGACGCTGTTCTTGCCCTGGCGGCTCTCGATCTCGCTGATCAGCTTGCGCGCCAGCGCCGGATAGTTCTCGTCGAAGTGGTGCCCGCCCGGCAGCTTGAGCTTCTCGCCCACCGCGGTGGTGTCGGTGCAGCCGCTTTCGTCGGTCTCTTCCACGCCGTACACGCAAAGCACCTTGGCTGCCGGCATCCGGGCCATTTCCGGACCGGTCGGTGCCTCCTTGCCCTCTTGGCCCAGCCAGCCTTCCACCTCGATCTCGAAGCTGCCGCTGCGGGCGAACGCCAGCAGGATCACCGCATCGATGCGTTTCTGGTCTTCTTCCGGCAGGCGGTTGTAGATCGCCGGCAGGACATCGGCACCGAACGAATAGCCGGTCAGCACGAAGCGTTTGGTGCCCCATTTCTGCCGGTAGTGCTGCATCAGCTCGGACAGGTCGACGGCGCTCTGTTCCGGGGTCTTGTGCTGCCAGTAGTAGCGCAGGGTATCGATGCCGACCACCGGATAGCCGAGCTTGGCCATCTCCCCGGCGACGTCGCGGTCGAGGTCGCGCCAGCCGCCATCGCCGGAGAGGAACAGGGTGACCGTGTCGGTGGTCTGGCCTGCGGGAACTTCCACTACCGGAATGCTCATGGCATTGCCGTCCTGGCCTACCAGGGCGTGGGTCAGTTGGGCCTTGAGCACCTGCGGCAGATGGATGTCGTAGTCGGCGATGCTGGTTTCGGCATTGGCCTGGTCGCGCACGAAGGCGGCGCTGGCGTCATCCGGGTTGTCGTTCCAGGCCACGTTCCAGTGGCCGTGCGCTGCCGATTTGGCCGCGGCGATGGAGCAGCCCGGGCGCTCCAGGGTGAAGTCCACGGAGATGGCCTGGGCCTTGTCGTCCTTCTGTGCCGCCAGCCAGTCCCAGGCCAGGTTGGCGCCGGGGCCGATACCGGCGACCAGCGTTGGCGCGCCCGCGAGCTGTTGCGTGGCCAGTTGCACGGCCTGCTGTTGCAGGGCGCAGTCGCTGGGTGGCAGCGCCACCTGGACCAGTTGCGCAGCGCCGCTCTGGCTCAGGTCCAGCAGTTGCTTGTCGCTCAGCAGTTGTTCCTGCGGTGAGGCAATGACCACCCGGGCTCTGGCCTGGCTGCCGGGGGTGGTGCGGGTCAGGCTGCTGCCATCGCTGAGCGTGATGTGCTCCAGGTGGGCTGCGGGCGCGGGACGGGTCCATGCCCAGAAACCAACAGCGGCTGCCAGCAGTGCCACGATCAGCGTGCCGAGCAGGTAGTACCAGTAACGTCGAATCATCAGCGTTTCACCAATCCTGTAAGACCGCCCGCGATCAGGGCGGCGGTATCGGCCAGAGCGACCAGCGGATCGAGTCCGGCGGGGACGGCCATGTAACGGGGTTCCCAGTCAGGCTGGAACTTGTCTTTGAAGCGCCGCAGACCCTGGAAGTTGTAGAGCTGCTCGCCGCGCTGGAACACCATCGAGCCCAGGCGCTGGGTCAACGGGGCACCGCGCCGCGGTTGCAGGCCCGACAGCGGTACCATGCCCAGGCTGAAGCGGGCGTAGCCGTGCTGTTTATAGTGCTGGATCAGGCCGATCATCATGAATTCCATGGTCAGCTTCGGCGCGTCCGGATGGGCGCGCATCAGGTCGAGGCTGGCCAGTTCCCGACCATGGGTTTCCAGCAGATTGGCGAAGGCGACCGGCTGGCCCTGGAAGCGGATCAGGGCGATGCGGAAGTGTTGCAGATAGTCTTCGCTGAAGCGACCGAGGGAGAAGCCTTTCTCGCGCACGTTCTTGCCGGTCAGCCAGGCGTCTGAGATCACTTTCAGTTCCGCCAGTGGCGCCTGACCCGGTTCGTGGATTTCCAGGCTCAGGCCATCGCGTCCACCTCGATTCCAGGTGTAACGCAGGTCTTTCATTTCCTTGCCTTTGGCTTCCAGGTCGAAGCGCTGCAGGTTGACCCGGGCTTCCTCGCCCAGCTTGATCGCGGTCAGGCCGATGTCCATGTAGAACGGCAGGTTCTCCGCGCGCACCTGGTAGAACACCGGGCGGGCATGATGGATGTCGCAGAGATCGCGAAACTGCCAGATCATCTCGGCACGGCGCTGGGCCGGGCCGATCGGGTCGTACAGCGCCACCAGGCTGCGGCCGCGGCGGGCGTACATGAGGAAGGCATCATCGTCGGGATGGAACAGCAGGGCCTTGTCGCCGGTCAGGGCCAGGCCGCCGTCGGGCTGCTCCGAGGCCAGCAGGATACGGTTGGCACGTTGCAGCTCGTCGGGCGTCGGCAGGTGAATCACCGGGCGCGCCGTGCGCAGCAGCCAGGTCAGCGCCAGGACCACCAGCAGCACCGCGCTGCCCAGGGCTGAACGCAGCCCGCGCGGGGCGTCGGCATCGAGGGTGAACTGCCACCACAGCTGATGGCTGTAGGGCACATCCTGGTAGGCGAACAGCAGCAGCCAGATCGAGGCGCCGACCACACACGCACTGGCCATCAGATAGATCGGTGAGAACGGCAGTTCCAGCAGACGGCTCGGGCGATAGAAGGAGCGCCGGAACACGGCCAGCAGGCTGGCGGTGAACACCATGATGCTGGCCTCTTCCCAGTCGAAGCCCTTGAGCAGCGACAGCAGGGCACCGACCAGCAGAAGAATGGTGGTCAGGATCCAGGCCGCCGACAGGCGCCGGCGCAGGCCTTGGGCCAGCAACAGGCAGAGCACGCCGATCAGGCTGGCACCGAAGTGCGAGGCGTCGATCAGGCGGTGGGGAATCAGGAAACCGAGGTGCTTGAGGCGAGTGTCGATTTCCGGTGTGGCACCGGAAAACAGCAGCACCACGCCGGACAGGAACACCAGCACCGCCAGGACCGGCGCGGCGAGTCCGGAAGCGACCTTGATCGCCTGCTGGGCGAACAGCAAGCGTCGGGCTTCGCTGGCCAGCAGGATGACGCAGGCCACCAGCATCGGCAGCACCACGTAGATCAGGCGATACAGCAGCAGGGCGGCGGCCAGCGGAGCGGCACCGAGCTGGTTGGCGAACGCGGCCAGGAGGATCGCTTCGAACACCCCGACACCGCCCGGCACATGGCTGAGTACGCCGGCGGCCAGGGCCAGCAGGTACACCAGGAGGAAGGCGCCAAAGGGCGGCGCTTCAGGCAGCAGGAGGTAGAGCACGGTCGCGGCGGCGGCGACGTCCAGCGCGGTGATCAGCAGTTGCAGCAGGGTCAGTCTGGCGCCCGGCAGACGCAGGGTACGGCGCCCGACACGACTGAGCAGGGCATGGGCAAACGGCTGCTCTGGCAGGCGGCGGCGGTAGAGGCCGTAGGCCAGGGCCGCGGTGAGCAGCAGAACCGCAAGGGCGATGGTTGCCAGCACGCCTTCCGGCAGGCGCAGGGCCACGGCGGCGGCGGGAAGGTCGCTCAGCGTGGCCAGGGCGGCCAGCGGGGGGAGCGCGCAACCCAGCGACAGGCTGGCGAACAGGGTCATGCGCGCTACTTCGGCGGCGCCGACACCCTGACGGGCATACAGGCGATAGCGCACCGAACCGCCGGACAACAGCGACAGGCCAATGGCGTTGCCGATCGCGAAGGCGCAGAAGCCGCCCATCACCAGGCTGCCGGCGGGCAGCTTCACCTCGGCGTAGCGACTGGCCGACCACTCGTAGCCGAGCAGGGTGATGAAACCGAGGATGGTCGCCAGCAAGGCACCGCCCAGCGCGGGCCCGGGCACGCTCAGGATCTGGTCGTGCAGGGCATAGATATCCAGCTCGCTGAGCAGATGGCGGCAGGCGATCAGGGCAATCCCGAACAGCAGCAGTGTCACGGCCAGGCCGATCGGTTGACGGTACTTGCTGAGCAGATCGAGCCAGCGCAGGCGGCTGGGAGCGATGGGCTGGGCGGCGGTAACGGGAATGTCGGTTTCAGCGGTTGGGCGCATCAATCACCTCGGGGATTGTGCGCGACAGGACGGGAGTATCCGGTCAATTTACCAATCCCTATGGAATAATAATGTCTGAATATTACTAGCGTTCAGGCGAATCCGTGCCGGTCATGTTAGTTAAACAATATTCACATTGCCGCTGAGGGCCGGAGGGGGAGGCGAGATTTTTCGAGCGCATACGAAAAAGGCCAATCTTTCGATTGGCCTTTTTCTGATCTGGTTGCGGGAGCCGGATTTGAACCGACGACCTTCGGGTTATGAGCCCGACGAGCTACCAGGCTGCTCCATCCCGCGTCTGATGGGTGCGCATTCTACAGCCTTGAATCTGACTGTCAATGCTTAATTGTTGATTTTCCTGAAAAACCTGTCGCGATGAAAACGCGGGCAAACGAAAAAGGCCAATCTTTCGATTGGCCTTTTTCTGTATCTGGTTGCGGGAGCCGGATTTGAACCGACGACCTTCGGGTTATGAGCCCGACGAGCTACCAGGCTGCTCCATCCCGCGCCTGTGAGATCGAATTCTACAGGGATGCCTTTCCCTGTCAAGCGAAAACTTAAAAAAATCCTTTTTTCTTCAAATGCTTAGCATTCCTGAAGGGTGACCTGCCAGTCAGCGTCAGGCTGCGGACCGCGCTATTCGGGGGCTGTGCAGAGGTTTGATGCGGTCGTTCAGGCCGGGTGAGATACTGCGCGTACGAATTTTCCGCATTAACGGTCAGCCATGCTCCAGCGCAAGATCATTCATATCGACTGCGATTGCTTCTACGCGGCCATCGAGATGCGTGACGACCCGCGTCTGGCCGGGCGACCGCTGGCGGTGGGCGGGTCGGCGGAGCGCCGCGGGGTGATAGCGACCTGCAATTACGAGGCGCGGGCGTTTGGCGTGCGCTCGGCGATGTCATCGCGGCATGCCCTGGGGCTGTGTCCGGATCTGTTGATCGTCAAACCGCGAATGGATGCCTATAAGGAAGCGTCGCGGGAAATTCACAACGTCTTTCGCGAATACACCGATCTGATCGAGCCGTTGTCGCTGGACGAGGCCTATCTGGACGTCAGCGAGAGCCAGCGCTGTTCCGGCAGCGGTACGCTGATCGCTCAGGATATCCGGCGCAAGATCGCTCAGCGCCTGCATATCACCGTCTCGGCCGGGGTGGCGCCGAACAAGTTTCTCGCCAAGATCGCCAGTGACTGGCGCAAGCCCAACGGCTGTTTCGTGATCACCCCGGCAGAGGTGGAGGATTTCGTTGCGCAACTGCCGGTGAGCAAGCTGCACGGGGTCGGCAAGGTGACCGCGGACAAGTTGCATCGCTTGGGTATCGTCTCCTGCCTGGACCTTCGCCAATGGGAGCGGCTGGCCCTGGTCCGCGAATTCGGCGGTTTCGGCGAACGGCTGTTCAATCTGGCCCGGGGCATCGATGAGCGGCCGGTGCAGAACGACAGTCGCCGCCAATCGGTCAGTGTGGAAAATACCTACGATCAGGATCTGCCGGACCTGGCCAGCTGTCTGGAAAAACTGCCGGAACTGCTGGACTCACTCAATGGCCGCATGGCCCGCATCGACAGCAGTTATCGCCCCGGCAAACCCTTCGTGAAGGTCAAATTCCACGACTTCAGCCAGACCACCCTGGAACAGGCGGGGGCAGGGCGGGATCTGCAGAGCTATCAGCAGTTGCTCAGCCAGGCGTTCGCGCGGGGCGGTCGACCGGTTCGGCTGCTGGGGATCGGTGTGCGGTTGCAGGATCTGCGTGGGGCTCACGAGCAGCTTGAGCTGTTTCCCGCGTCCTGAAAGGTCTTGGGGCCGCGTTGCGGCCCCAATTTCGTAAGCGTTAGTGCGCGCCGGGATCGGCAACCAGTCGGCCTGCGTCCTTTCTCAGTGACTGCAGGAATTCCTGCTGCAGCTCCGGATCGTTGCGGGTCAGCTCGATCAGGCTCTGCTCCAGTTCGCTGGCTTCCTCTTCCAGGCCCAGATCGGACAGGCGCTTGACCCGATGCACCCACTGACTGACATCGTCGTCCTCAAGGTCGTCGAAAATCAGGTCATGGGCTTCCACCAGCTTGTTGCGCAGGGTACCGCTGACCAGCAGGCTGGCGTCGGCACGAACGGCGCTGTCCTCGTCGGCCACCGACAGGTGCAGGGTGCCGATATGAGTCAGGTTCTGCTCGCTGAACGGGCTGTCCAGCAGGTTCAGGCGCAGGATGCCATTACGGTCGGTGGTCAGCTCATGAACCATCTTGCCGACTTTGACCTCCACCGGGCGCTCGCCCCATGGCACGCTGGTGTATTCCTGGCGCTTGTCCTTCTGAACTTCCTCGATGCCGGCCAGGTTCTGCTGGGCACGGCCGTTGGACTGCACGTTCATGAACGGGTTGAGCCCGGCGAAGCCATAAGCGATCCAGTCCTGGGTCACGCTGTCGGGCAGGCTGCCAAAGGTGAGCACATTCACCACATTGGCGCCGACACCGGCCACCACCGCAACCGCGCCCAGCGGAATCTCGTAGATTTCCCGCCAGGGTTGGTAGGGCGTGTAGCGATCGTAGCGACGGGTCACTTCGAACTCGGTGATTTCGAAGTTCTTCTGCTCATGGATGCGCACACGACGTTGCGGCAGCTCGAGTACCTTGGGTTCCCCGACATCGATCTGCAGGCTGTGCTCGAGCAGCTTGCGCTCGATGCGTTCCTCGTGCTCGCTGCGCTGGGACATCTGGTTGGCGCAGCCGCTGAGGAGCAGGGCGCCGCACATGGCGGCGCCCCCAAAGGTAAAGGTACTTCGCTTGAACATGGTTACTCTTGCGTTGGCTATCGATCAGCGACGGATACGGGCTTGCAGGAACGACACGATGTCCGCCACCGGCAGGGACTGGGTCTCGCTTTCGGTACGGTGCTTGTACTCCAGCTTGCCTTCGGCCAGGCCGCGATCGCTGACGACGATGCGGTGCGGGATGCCGATCAGTTCCATGTCGGCGAACTTGATGCCGGGGCTGGTCTTCTTGTCGCGGTCGTCCAGCAGCACCTCGAAACCGGCGGCGGTCAGTTCGGTGTAGAGCTTGTCGGTGGCCGCGCGCACTTCCTCGGTTTCATAGCGCAGCGGTACCAGGGCGATCTGGAACGGTGCCAGGGCGTCGCTCCAGATGATGCCCTTGTCGTCGTAGTTCTGCTCGATGGCGGCGGCGACCACGCGGGACACACCGATGCCGTAGCAGCCCATGGCCAGGGTGACCGGCTTGCCGTTCTCGCCCAGCACCTGGCACTTCAGCGCTTCGCTGTACTTGGTGCCGAGCTGGAAGATATGACCGACCTCGATGCCACGCTTGATCTGCAGGGTGCCCTGGCCGTCAGGGCTCGGGTCGCCTTCGACGACGTTGCGCAGGTCGGCGACTTCCGGAACCGGCAGGTCGCGTTCCCAGTTCACGCCGAAGTAGTGCTTGTCGTCGATGTTGGCGCCGATGGCGAAATCGCTCATCAGGGCGACCGAGCGGTCGATGATGCAAGGCAGGGGCAGGTTCAGCGGGCCGAGGGAGCCGGCGCCAGCGCCGATGGCTGCGCGCAGTTCCGCTTCGTTGGCCATCACCAGCGGCTCGGCGACCTGGGCCAGCTTGGTCGCCTTGATCTCGTTGAGTTCGTGGTCGCCACGAACGATCAGGGCAACCAGCTTGCCTTTTTCCGCGCCGTGCACGATCAGCGTCTTGATGGTGCGCTCGATCGGCACGCCGAAGCCTTCCACCAGGGCGGCGATGGTCTTGGTGTCCGGGGTGTCGACCAGACGCAGGGCTTCGTTCGGCGCGGGACGCACGGTCTCGCGAGGAATGGCCTCGGCCTTCTCGATATTGGCGGCGTAGTCGGAGCTGTCGCTGAAGATCACATCGTCTTCACCGGACTCGGCCAGCACATGGAATTCGTGGGAGTAGCTGCCGCCGATGGAGCCGGTATCGGCCTGCACCGGACGGAAGTTCAGGCCCAGGCGGGTGAACACGTTGCAGTACGCCTGATGCATGCGGTCGTAGGTTTCCTGCAGGGAAGCCTGGTCGGCATGGAACGAGTAGGCGTCCTTCATGATGAATTCGCGGCCGCGCATCAGGCCGAAGCGTGGGCGGATCTCGTCACGGAACTTGGTCTGGATCTGGTACATGTTCAGCGGCAGCTGCTTGTAGCTGCTCAGCTCGTTGCGCGCCAGGTCGGTGATCACTTCTTCGTGGGTCGGGCCCACGCAGAACTCGCGACCGTGACGGTCCTTCAGGCGCAGCAGCTCGGGGCCGTACTGTTCCCAGCGGCCGGATTCCTGCCACAGTTCGGCGGGCTGGATGGCCGGCATCAGCACTTCCAGGGCGCCCGCGGCGTTCATTTCCTCGCGAACCACGGCTTCGACCTTGCGCATCACGCGCAGGCCCATCGGCAGCCAGGTGTACAGGCCGGAGGCGAGCTTGCGGATCATGCCGGCACGCAGCATGAGCTGGTGGCTGATGACGACCGCGTCGGAAGGGGTTTCTTTTTGTGTGGCGAGCAAATATTGACTGGTGCGCATGATAGGCCGTTGTCGGTTGCTTAACTGAAATGACCCCGCATTGTACGGGGGGGAATCGGTGACGTATAGGACGCAGGAAACCTAATCGGTCGTAAGTGGATGACGCAAATGAAAAAGCCCGGCGGGGCCGGGCTTCTTCGTACTGAGGTCTGCGGGCCGTAGGGCTTACAGGATGCTCAGCGGGTACTCGACGATCAGGCGCAGGTCGTTGAGGTCGGCGGAGTAGCCGGAGTACGCCTCGTTGGAGCGGTAGACAGCGTAGCGAACGCGGAAGGACAGGTCTTTCGCCGGGCCTTCCTGCAGAACGTACTTGCTCTCCAGGTTCCACTCGTGTTCTTTGCCTTCGCCGGCAGCGGTCTCGATGTTGTCACCGTAGACATAGCGAGTCATGAAGCTCAGGCCTGGGACGCCGTAGGACGACATGTTCAGGTCGTAACGAGCCTGCCAGGATTTCTCTTCCTGACCGACGAAGTCGGAGATCTGAATGGAGTTGGCTACGAAGATGGTACCGTTGCCGTCGACACCGTAGTTGTAACCGGTGTCACCGCTGTTGCGCTGGTAGGCCACGGTGAACTTGTGACCTTCCAGGCTGTAGGCTGCTGCAAGGCTCCAGATCTTGTTGTCCTGCTCGCCGTACAGGGCTTCACCCTGGTCTTTGGTGCGGTAGGCGTTGAAGTCGAAGTTCAGAGACTGTTTGTCGTCTACCGGAACGGTCAGGTTCAGGTTGACGTATTGCTTCTTGAAGTAGTCTTCGACGTCCGACGCGGCGATGGTGCCGGTGAAGTTGTCAGTGAAGGCGTAAGTGGCGCCAGCGATGTTGGCGGAGGTCAGGCCGGGGGTGTGCTTGCCATTGATGCTGTCATGGCCCATGCCGGTCTGCGAGCTCAGCGAGGTGAAGCGACCTGCGCTCAGTTCCAGGCCCTTGATTTCCTTGCTGGTGATCAAGGTGCCGCGCGCCAGTTCAGGCAGCAGGCGGCTGTCGTCGGTCGCGAAAACCGGGCTGGCGACGAATTGGTCACCTACTTTCAGTACGGTGTCGGAGATGCGGAACTTGGCCGCTGCGCCGGCCTTGCCCTGGGAGTCTTCTGGCTTGCCATCGCTGTCGGAACGGAACAGACCGTTGCCTTGGCGGCCTTCGCCACCATCGAAGCGGACGGAGCCCATCGCGATGACGTCGACGCCGACGCCGACGGTGCCCTGGGTGAAGCCGGACTCGAAGGTACCCAGCAGCGATGCGCCGCTGTCTTCACGATAACCGCTCTTGTAGCCGCTGGCGGTGAAGGGGGTAGCGATGTTGCCGGCACCGTGCTTGTAGTCACGGTTCATGTACATGGCACGGGTTTTCACGTTCAGGGTGCTGTCTTCGACGAAACCCTTGGATTCTTCTTGCGAGGACGCTACAGCCAGTTGCGAGGTCCCGGCGGCTACGGCCAGGGCGATCATGCTCCACTTCATCACGCGCATCGTGATTTGCTCCTTTGGTTTTTAGGAAGATTGCTGCTGCCCCACCTGGTTTTTTTATTGGGGCTGCTCTTTCTTGTTTGAGTCGGCGGAAATGTATATCACGCTGACTGTCATTAGCGATACTTGCGAGTGGAACCTTTCGTTAACTTTATGGTCACGTCGCAAATAGTTATATCCATGTCGCAAATCACGTTCCGTATCAGACGGTTCGTACAACTCCAGCGCTGTTTTGGAGGAATCTAACGCCTTGATTCCCAAACTCCATGGTTACCCGTGCGGCTGGTGCAATTTGTCGCACTTCACTTGCCTATGCAGATGGCGTGCCGACCATGGACCGGAGTGATGCAACAAGCGTGCTCAACTGTAGATCGCGTTGACGAATTTTTCACTTTTGTTGCCGGTCAGTCGGGAAAATTGCCGAAAAACCGGGGGTGAAAGATCGCTCCGCTCTTTCGTCGGTGTTTTTCTGGAATAAGCGAAAAGCCGACTTTCGAGTCAGGACGTTACCGCTGCAAGGCTCTGAGTGGGTAGTTTGCGGATATCCGACGCTCCCGCACGGTTCGTCGAGCGCCATTTTGGTGCGGAAAGTAGCATTTTGTTACCGGGGGCCGAAAACACGGGCTGAAACGAAGGCAGCACGGGGAACTGGAGCTCCTTTTCGGTGCTTCGGGCGGCTCGGCGGTGCTGGTCTGTCGTGATCGGAGTATCCTGCTTGCCAGGGTCTGCCGTGGTGGGCCGCATTGATCGATGAGGAGATTGCCCCGTGTTTGCTTTGGATTCACGCCTTGTACAAGACACCTTCGTATTGGGAGATTTTCCTCTTTGCCGGCTATTACTTAGTAAGGATGCTAACTATCCCTGGTTCATTCTTGTTCCGCGGCGCGCCGATATCAGTGAAATATTTCAATTGGATGACACTGATCGCCAGCAACTTTGGCGCGAAACCCAGTTCCTGAGTGAAACCCTCAAGAAATGTTTTGCCGCCGATAAAATGAACGTCGCCGCCCTGGGTAATGTGGTCAGCCAGTTACATATGCATGTGATTGTTCGTCGGCGTGACGATGCCGCCTGGCCAGCTCCGGTCTGGGGGGCGAAACCTGCAATTGAATATTCCGCTGATCAACTGGATGAGGTACGCCGACGTGTCGCCGCGATGCTCGGTGACGACTTCCAGTTCGTGGAGGCATGAGTCATGAGTCTCGAAGATCGGGTAATGGAATTGGAAAGTCGCCTGGCGTTTCAGGACGACACCTTGACGGCGTTGAACGATGTGCTGGTGGAGCAGCAGCGGGTGGTGGAGCGCCTGAAGCAGCAGATGGCGGCTCTGCTCAAGCGCTATGAAGAAGTGATGGGGCAGTACGAGGCAAGCGAAGACGAGGCGCCTCCGCCGCATTACTGATATTTCGCACACGAAAAAAAGCCGCGCTAACCCGGGTTGGGTTGCGCGGCTTTTTCGTGCTGGCTGTCAGCGGCGCGGAGCGGCGATCACGTCTTCGGCCTGCAGGCCCTTGTCCCGGTTCATCACCGAAAACTCCACGCGCTGGCCTTCGACCAGCACACGGTGACCTTCGCCACGAATGGCGCGGAAATGCACGAAGATATCGTCGCCGGAGTCGCGGGAAATGAAACCGAAACCCTTGGAGGTGTTGAACCACTTCACGGTGCCGGTATCGCGTTTGCCCATGTCGTAGCTGGTGGTGCTGGCGCTGTTGCGGGCCTTGGCCGGTTTCATGAACCCGGCGATCAGGTGCAGCACCGCGGCGAACAGGGCGGCGATCAGCGCGGCCAGGCTACCCATCTCCGGGAGCGCCAGCAGGGCCAGTGCCTGCAGCACCACGGTCAGGACCAGCAGCATGCTGGCGGCGACCTGCAGGAATTGGCGGGCGCCTTTGTAGTACTGCGGAACGACAGGCGCGAGGACCAGATTGGCCAGGCCGAAGAGTGCCAGGTAGATGGCATCGTGTTGCTGCAGGTAGGGTGTCACGTCAGCGCGGAGGCTGGGTATGAAGGACAGCAGCAAGGCCGCTGCGCCCGTCAGGAGGTGGACGATCTTGAACATGATGGTTTGGCTCGCATCTTATTAGGCGGATCACAGGAAGAGCTGGTCCCACGGCGCACGTGCATGAAAAAGGTGCAAAAGGGTGGGGGTTCCAGCCTATGCGCCATGGCGCTGACGATCAGCCATGGCGGCACGCCGTCTATTTAACCGCAAAGCCGGAGGCTTCTCAAATCAGCGGGACGCCCGGTACGCACGGCCTGCAGCACTGTGTCGCGGGCTTTGGGCTGCATGTGTGGAAAACTCTTGATACAGTGATGGCAGAGCTGTTGAATCGAAAACCCTAGGAAGGAATTTTTGCATGGCAATCGATATCGGAATCAGTCAAGAAGATCGCAAGTCCATTGCCGACGGCCTGTCCCGCCTGCTTGCCGATACCTACGTGCTCTACCTCAAGACGCACAACTTTCACTGGAACGTTACCGGTCCGAGTTTCCGTACCCTGCACCTGATGTTCGAGGAGCAGTACAACGAACTGGCGCTGGCGGTCGATTCCATCGCCGAGCGCATCCGTGCACTGGGCTTCCCGGCGCCAGGTACCTACGCCGAGTACCTGCGCCTGGCGTCCATCAAGGAAACCGAGGGCGTGCCGAGCTCGGACGACATGATCAAATACCTGGTCGAAGGTCAGGAAGCCGTGGTGCGTACTGCTCGCAGCCTGTTCCCGCTGACCGACAAGGTCAGCGATGAGCCTACCGCCGACTTGCTGACCCAGCGCATGCAGGTTCACGAGAAGACTGCGTGGATGCTGCGCGTGCTTCTGGAAGGCAAATGATGCGTCGCTGACGCACCAGGAGAATGTGCAAAGCCCGGCCTCTTCAAGGAGCGGTCGGGCTTTTTTGTGGCTGCAGGTCAGGTTTGTCGAGGCCTGGAAGTGTTTTCAGGGGTTATCCGATGAGGTCTGGATTGTCGATCAATCCTACGCCAAGAGTGCGGGTGTCTGCTGGTGTCGGCTAGCGCATCGGCGCTTCATGGCAGGGGCGTGCGAAGTGAGTCCGCATGCGTTCATCCCTCTGTCTTGCTGCGTGGTGTTGCAATGTCTCGACCCTTGAATCGGAGCGTGCCCAAGGTTGGCGATCCGCGGACGATCGATATCGATCCGTTCGAATCGGACTTCAACATGAAACTTGCCCAGCCTCTGTCGCGCTCGGTGCGGCTGAATGGCTTCGCCACCTGCCTGCGCCTGGAAAACATCTACTGGGCGGTGCTGGAGCGGATCGCCCAGGCCAATGGCTGCACGGTCAACTCGGTGCTGTCCCATGTCGATCGAGAGGTTCACCTGCGTCATGGCGGGGTGAAGAACTTCAGCGGCCTGGTACGGGTGATCTGCGTGGTCTTTCTGATGAATGGCGGCGCGCAAGGCAATGAAGAGCCGGATGACGCGCAACAGACGGCTTTTACCGACAACCGTTGGTGATGCGCGGGCGCGCTGCGGGCTGCACAGCCCCGGTTAACCATATATAATCTCGCCTTTTACTGTGCGGCGTGGCCCGCACGGGATCGACGAGAAACGCCTCATGCCTCTGTACGACTATCAATGTGCTTCCTGCAGCCACCAGATGGAAGTTCTGCAGAAGATCAGCGCGGCGCCGCTGACCGATTGCCCGGCCTGCCAGCAGCCCGAACTGAAAAAGGTCCTGTCCGCCCCCGGTTTTCGCCTGAGCGGCAAGGGTTGGTACGAAACCGATTTCAAGACCGGCGCGAAAAAGAATCTGGCTGGCAGCGGCGACTGAGTTGAACTGCACTGCCCGGGTCTTGCACTATTGACCCTTTCGGGCCGCCACGGCCTAAACCGAATTCACGAATGACGAGAAGCGAAACCACCATCATGATGCGCAGCCACTATTGCGGCCAACTGAACGAGAGCCTGGACGGTCAGGAAATCACCCTTTGCGGCTGGGTCCATCGTCGTCGCGACCACGGCGGGGTGATCTTCCTCGACATCCGTGACCGCGAAGGCATGGCCCAGGTCGTGTTCGACCCGGATCGCGCCGACAGTTTCGCCGCCGCCGACCGCGTGCGCAGCGAATACGTGGTGAAGATCACCGGCCGGGTACGTCTGCGTCCTGCTGGTGCGGTCAACCCGAACATGGCTTCCGGCGGCATCGAAGTGCTGGGCTATGAGCTGGAAGTGCTGAACGAAGCTGAAACCCCGCCGTTCCCGCTGAACGAATTCTCCGACGTCGGTGAGGAAACTCGCCTGCGCTACCGCTTTATCGACCTGCGTCGTCCGGAAATGGCCGACAAGCTGCGTCTGCGTTCGCGCATCACTTCGAGCATCCGTCGCTTCCTCGACGAGAACGGCTTCCTCGATGTCGAAACCCCGATCCTGACGCGCGCCACTCCGGAAGGCGCCCGCGATTACCTGGTGCCGAGCCGTACCCACGCCGGCAGCTTCTTCGCCCTGCCGCAATCGCCACAGCTGTTCAAGCAACTGCTGATGGTCGCTGGCTTCGACCGCTACTACCAGATCGCCAAGTGCTTCCGCGACGAAGACCTGCGTGCCGACCGCCAGCCGGAATTCACCCAGATCGACATCGAGACCAGCTTCCTCGACGAGTCCGAGATCATCGGCCTGACCGAGAGCATGATCCGCAAGCTGTTCAAGGAAGTCCTGGACCTGGAGTTCGGCGAGTTCCCGCACATGACCTTCGAAGAAGCCATGCGCCGCTACGGTTCCGACAAGCCTGACCTGCGTATCCCGCTGGAACTGGTGGATGTTGCCGACCAGCTCAAGGACGTCGACTTCAAGGTCTTCGCAGGTCCCGCCAACGATCCCAAGTGCCGCGTCACCGCCCTGCGTCTGCCGGGCGGCGCGAGCATGCCGCGCAGCAAGATCGACGAGTACACCAAGTTCGTCGGCATCTACGGTGCCAAGGGCCTGGCGTACATCAAGGTCAACGAGCGCGCCAAGGGCGTCGAAGGTCTGCAGTCGCCGATCGTCAAGAACATTCCGGAAGCCAACCTGAACGTGATCCTCGATCGCGTCGGCGCGGTCGACGGCGACATCGTCTTCTTCGGTGCCGACAAGGCCAAGATCGTCAGCGAGGCCCTGGGCGCGCTGCGTATCAAGCTGGGTGGCGATTTCAACCTGTACACCTGCGAGTGGGCGCCGATGTGGGTCGTCGACTTCCCGATGTTCGAGGAAAACGACGACGGCAGCTTCACCGCGCTGCACCACCCGTTCACCGCGCCGAAGTGCACCCCGGAAGAGCTGGAGGCCAACCCGGCCACCGCCCTGTCCCGTGCCTACGACATGGTCCTCAACGGTACCGAGCTGGGTGGCGGTTCGATCCGTATCCACCGCAAGGAAATGCAACAGGCAGTCTTCCGTCTGCTGGGCATCGAGGCAGCGGAGCAGGAAGAGAAGTTCGGCTTCCTGCTCGACGCGCTGAAGTTCGGTGCGCCGCCTCACGGTGGCCTGGCCTTCGGTCTGGATCGCCTGGTCATGCTGATGACCGGCGCCCAGTCGATCCGTGAAGTGATCGCCTTCCCGAAAACCCAGAGCGCCGCGTGCGTCATGACCCAGGCTCCTGGCCTGGTCGATGCCAAGGCTCTGCGCGAGTTGCACATCCGTCTGCGTGAACAGCAGAAGGCTGAGTAAGCGGACCGACAAGGCGCATCCCACGGGATGCGCCTTTGCTTTGAGGCACCGGATTTGATTGTGCCTTCCCGCATCGAGGCGGGAGGGCGCGTGATTTTGTTTCAAGGATTTTTGGAGTCAGTTATGGCGGGCCATTCCAAGTGGGCGAACATCAAGCACCGCAAAGAGCGCCAGGATGCCAAGAGAGGCAAGATCTTCACCAAGTGGATTCGTGAGCTGACCGTCGCCGCCAAGCAGGGCGGTGGCGATCCGGGCTCCAACCCGCGCCTGCGCCTGGCGCTGGACAAGGCGCTGGGCGCCAACATGAGCCGCGACATCATCGAGCGCGCCATTGCCCGCGGTGCCGGCACCGCCGAGGCGGACAACGTCGAGGAACTGAGCTACGAGGGTTACGGCCCTGGTGGCGTGGCGATCATGGTCGAAGCCATGACCGACAACCGCAACCGCACCGCCGCAGCCGTGCGTCATGCCTTCAGCAAGTGCGGTGGCAACCTGGGTACCGACGGTTCCGTGGCCTACCTGTTCGAGCGCAAGGGTCAGATCAGCTTCGCCGAAGGCGTCGATGAAGATGCACTCATGGAAGCGGCGATGGAAGCCGATGCCGACGACGTGGTCAGCAATGGCGACGGCTCGTTCGACGTGTTCACCTCGTTCGCCAGTTTCTATGCTGTGCGCGCGGCCCTGGAGGCTGCGGGTTTCAAGGCCGCCGACGCGGAAATCGTCATGCAGCCGACCACCAGCGCCGAGCTGGATCTGGACGGCGCGCAGAAGGTATTGAAGCTGATCGACATGCTGGAAGACCTGGATGACGTGCAAAACGTCTATTCCAATGCTGAAATTCCTGACGAGGTCATGGAAAAGCTCGGCTGAGTTGTTTCTCCGGTTTGTCCGAGGCCGGTCCCGTCTCCAGGCGGGGCCGGCTTTTGTATTTGCAACACGGCGCGGTGACGCGCCCTTTGTCGCGCAGGCGTTATGACTCTGATTCTTGGTATCGACCCCGGTTCGCGGATAACCGGCTACGGCGTGGTTCGCCACAACGGGCGCGGCTGCGAGTACGTGGCTTCGGGGTGCATCCGCACTGGCAGCGGCGAGCTGCATGAGCGCTTGCAGATCGTTTTTCGTGGCGTGAGCGAGATCATTCGCTTGCACGGCCCGGTGACCATGGGCATCGAGCGGGTGTTCATGGCACGCAACCCCGACTCGGCGCTCAAGCTCGGCCAGGCGCGTGGAGCGGCCATCGTCGCCGCGGCCGAGGCCGGGCTGGAAATCGCCGAGTACACCGCCAGTCAGGTCAAGCAGGCCGTGGCGGGCAGTGGCGGGGCCAACAAGGAGGCGGTGCAGATGATGGTCATGCATTTGCTAAAGCTGACCCAGAAGCCGCAGATCGATGCCTCGGATGCCCTGGCTATCGCTCTGTGCCATGCCCATACCCGCTCCAGCCTGGTGCCTCATGGTCTGGGAGTCGCGCGCAGTCGCAACGGACGTCTGCGTCTCTGATAGCATCCCTGCTTTATATGAATGTGCCGACTGGCCTCCAGCCGGCGCTCATGAGAAAGGACCTGAACGTGATTGGACGTTTGCGCGGCACGCTGGCTGAAAAGCAACCGCCGCACCTGATTATCGACATCAATGGCCTCGGCTATGAGCTGGAAGTGCCGATGACCACGCTGTATCGTCTGCCCGCGGTGGGGCAGGCGGTGACCTTGCACACCCATCTGATAGTGCGCGAGGATGCCCACCTGCTGTATGGCTTCCACGAGAAGCGCGAGCGAGAGCTGTTCCGCGAACTGATCCGGCTCAATGGCGTGGGCCCGAAACTGGCGCTGGCGCTGATGTCCGGCCTGGAGGTCGACGAACTGGTGCGCTGTGTTCAGGCCCAGGACACCTCGGCTCTGGTCAAGGTCCCTGGCGTCGGCAAGAAGACCGCCGAACGTCTGCTGGTCGAACTCAAGGATCGTTTCAAGGCCTGGGAAACTGTGCCAAGCATGTTCCAGCTGGTACCGAACGGGCCGACACCGCTGCCGACCGTTTCCACCGCCGAGGCCGATGCGGTCAGTGCCCTGATTTCCCTGGGCTATAAACCCCAGGAGGCCAGCCGTGCGGTGGCTGCCGTGGATGCCAAGGGCCTGAGCAGCGAAGAGCTGATCAGGCGCAGCCTGAAAGGGATGATTTAAGTGATCGAAGCTGACCGTTTGATAACCGCAACCGGCCGTGACCGTGAAGAAGTCCAGGACCGGGCGATCCGTCCGCTGCGCCTGGCCGAATACATCGGTCAGCCGGTGGTGCGCGAGCAGATGGCCTTGTTCATACAGGCTGCCCGTGGTCGTGGCGAATCCCTCGATCACACCCTGATCTTCGGGCCGCCGGGGCTGGGCAAGACCACGCTGGCCAATATCATCGCCCAGGAAATGGGCGTATCGATCAAGAGCACGTCCGGTCCCATTCTCGAGCGTCCGGGTGACCTGGCCGCGCTGCTGACCAATCTCGAACCCCATGACGTCCTGTTCATCGATGAGATCCATCGCCTTTCGCCGGTGGTCGAGGAGGTTCTCTATCCAGCCATGGAGGACTTCCAGTTGGACATCATGATCGGCGAAGGGCCGGCGGCGCGCTCGATCAAGCTGGATCTGCCGCCCTTCACCCTGGTCGGTGCCACCACTCGTGCTGGCATGCTGACCAACCCGCTGCGTGACCGCTTCGGTATCGTCCAGCGTCTGGAGTTCTACAACAACGCCGACCTGGCGACCATCGTCAGCCGCTCCGGGGGAATTCTCGGTCTGCCCATCGAGGATGAGGGGGCTTTCGAGATCGCCCGGCGTGCCCGGGGTACGCCGCGGATCGCCAACCGCCTGCTGCGCCGGGTGCGCGACTACGCCGAGGTGCGGGGCAAGGGCGAGATCACCAAGGGCGTGGCGGACATGGCGTTGAACCTGCTGGATGTCGATGAACGTGGTTTCGATCATCAGGACAGGCGGCTGCTGCTGACCATGATCGAAAAGTTCGACGGTGGCCCGGTGGGCGTCGACAACCTGGCCGCGGCCATCAGCGAGGAACGCCATACCATCGAGGATGTGCTGGAGCCTTATCTGATCCAGCAGGGTTACATCATGCGTACACCGCGGGGCAGGGTAGTGACCCGTCATGCATATCTGCATTTCGGTCTGAATATTCCTATGCGAATGAATGAATCATCTGGTAGCAGTGAATTTTCCGATTTGAGCGATGAATGACAGATCTAATCGGCACTTTTGTGGTCCTATCGGCGGACTGCGATCGACTGCGCTGGCAATACGACATAATCCGTTAAAAACAGTTGGCGGGGCGGATTGGCAAGCTGAGGAGTTAGCACTAGAGTATGCGCGCGCAAAATGGGCTTGAACCGTTCGCACATCGTTTTCGTGTCTATTACGAGGACACCGATGCGGGCGGCGTGGTGTATTACGTCAATTATCTGAAATTCATGGAGCGCGCCCGCACCGAAAGGCTGCGCGACCTGGGCTTTGTCCAGTCGACGCTGGCTCAGCAGAATACCCTGTTCGTGGTCCATTCCGCCGAAGCGCGCTATCACGCGCCGGCCCGTCTGGACGACGAATTGCGGGTGACCGCGCAAGTGCTTGAATTGAATCGTGCCAGCCTGCGCTTCGTGCAGCAGGTGTGGCGCGAAAGTGATGCAACGCTGCTCTGCGAAGGGCAGTTCCTGGTGGCCTGTGTGCGCGCCGATACTTTCAAACCCCGGGCTATTCCCTCCGAGCTGCGAGCGGCCTTCATCGAGGCGGGCAGCCCGGGCATACATACAAACGCAGGAGATTAAGCGTGGAAGCTAACGTCGTCGACCATACCTCCATGTGGAGCCTGGTCAGCAATGCCAGCATCGTGGTGCAGCTGGTCATGCTGGCGCTGGTTGCCGCATCGGTGACTTCATGGATCATGATCTTTCAGCGCAGCACCATGCTGCGCGCCGGTCGTCGTGCCCTGGACAGCTTCGAAGAGCGCTTCTGGTCGGGTATCGACCTGTCCAAGCTGTACCGCCAGGCTGGCAGCAACCCGGACCCAGACTCGGGTGTCGAGCAGGTCTTCCGGGCCGGTTTCAAGGAGTTTTCCCGTCTGCGTCAGCAGCCTGGCGTCGACCCTGATGCCGTGATGGAAGGTGTCGGTCGTGCCATGCGCGTCGCCATCTCCCGCGAGGAAGAAAAGCTCGAACAGAGCCTGCCGTTCCTGGCTACCGTCGGTTCCACCAGCCCGTACATCGGTCTGTTCGGTACCGTGTGGGGCATCATGAACTCCTTCCGCGGTCTGGCGAGCGCGCAGCAGGCTACCCTGGCCACCGTCGCCCCGGGTATCGCCGAAGCGCTGATCGCCACGGCGATCGGTCTGTTCGCCGCGATTCCGGCGGTTATCGCCTACAACCGCTTCTCCGCCCGCAGTGAAGTGCTGATCGGTCGTTACTACACGTTCGCCGACGAGTTCCAGGCCATCCTGCACCGTAAAGTGCACACCAGCGAAGAGTGATCAGGTAGAAGCCCATGGCCCGAGTTCGCCAAAAACGCAAGCCGGTCGCCGAGATGAACGTGGTGCCCTACATCGACGTGATGTTGGTACTGCTGGTCATCTTCATGGTCACCGCACCCATGCTCAACCAGGGCGTGAAGGTCGACCTGCCCAAGGTTTCCAGCGAGGCCTTGCCGCAGGACAACAACGTCCAGGTCCTGACCATTTCGATCAAGGCCGACAAGACCTACTACTGGAACCTCGGCAGCGAAGTCGACACCGACAAGCAGATGGACAAGGCCATGACCTTGCCGCAAATGACCGACGCGGTGACCAAGATCATCGCCGCCGGTCGCGATCAGGGCAAACAGACCCAGGTCTTCATCCGTGGCGACAAGTCCGTCGACTACGGCGCGGTCATGGGCGCCATGGGCGGGTTGCAGAAGGCCGGTGTCGGTAACGTTGGCCTGATTACCGAGGCGCCCTGATGCAACAGCGAGAGCCATCCGCCTCGGAAAGCTACTTCTGGCCCAGCATCTGGGCCATTGCGCTGCACCTCCTGGTGTTCGGCATGCTGTTCGTCAGCTTCGCCATGACGCCTGAGCTGCCGCCGGCCAAGCCTATTGTCCAGGCAACCCTGTACCAGCTGAAGTCCAAGAGTCAGGCGACCACCCAGACCAATCAGAAGATTGCCGGGGAAGCGAAGAAGACCGCTTCGCGCCAGACCGAAGAAGAGCAGATGGAGCAGAAGAAGGTCGAGCAGCAGAAGCAGGAAGCGGTGAAGGCAGCGGAACAAAAGAAAGAAGAGGCGGCTCAAAAAGCCGAGGAAGCTCGCGAGGCTGCGGAAGCGAAGAAGGCCGAGGCGGCGAAGGCGGCTGAAGAAGCCAAGAAAGCCGATGCGGCGAAGAAAGCCGAGGAAGCGAAGAAGGCTGAAGAGAAGCAACTGGCCGATATCGCCAAGAAAAAGGCCGAGGAAGAAGCCAAGAAGAAGGCTGAAGAAGAGGCCAAGAAGCAGGCGGCTGAAGAAGCCAAGAAACAGGCGGCCGAGGACGCGAAGAAGAAAGCGGCCGAGGATGCCAAGAAGAAAGCGGCTGCCGCCGAAGAGGCGAAGAAGAAGGCAGCTGAAGAAGCGAAGAAGAAGGCGGCAGCCGACGCAGCCAAGAAAAAGGCTACCGAAGCAGCTCGCAAGGCGGCGGAAGACAAGAAGGCCCAGGCCCTGGCCGAGCTGCTGTCCGACACCACCGAGCGCCAGCAGGCATTGGCGGATGAGCAGGGCGACCAGGTCGCCGGTGACTTCGACGACCTGATTCGTGCCCGTGCGGCCGAAGGCTGGGCGCGACCTCCTTCAGCGCGCAAGAACATGACCGTGGTCCTGCAGATCAACATGTTGCCGGATGGCACCATCACCAACGTCAGCGTTGCACGCTCCAGTGGTGACGGTCCGTTCGACAGCTCCGCCGTGGCGGCAGTCAAGGGCATTGGCCGCTTGACCGAGATGCAGGGTTTGAAACCGAGCGACTTCGCTCCGTATCGTTCATTCAAGATGACATTCACACCTGAGGACCTAGCCTTGTGATTAACCTTCTTAGAGGACTGCTGGTCGTTCTCTGCTGTGCAGCAGGGATGGCCAACGCGGAAGAAAAGAACATCCTGGTGACCAGCGGCAGCGACCGCGCGGCACCGATCGCGGTCGTGCCGTTCGGTCTGCAGGGCGGCAGCGTGCTGCCCGAGGACATGGCCGACATCATCGGCAATGACCTGCGCAACTCCGGTTACTACGCGCCGATCCCGCGGCAGAACATGATCAGCCTGCCAAGCCAGGCCAGCGAAGTGATCTTCCGCGACTGGAAGGCGCTGGGTGCCCAGTACATCATGGTTGGCAGCATCGTGCCGTCCGGCGGCCGCCTGCAGGTGCAGTACGCGCTGTTCAACGTCGCCACCGAGCAGCAGGTGCTGACCGGCAGCGTGTCCGGCACCGTCGATCAACTGCGCGACATGTCGCACTTCATCGCCGACCAGTCGTTCGAAAAGCTCACCGGCATCAAGGGCGCGTTCTCTACCCGCATGCTGTACGTGACCGCCGAACGCTTCTCCACCAACAGCACTCGTTACACCTTGCAGCGGTCTGACTACGACGGTGCTCGCGCGGTAACCTTGCTGCAATCTCGCGAGCCTATCCTGTCGCCACGTTTCGCGCCGGATGGCAAGCGCATCGCCTATGTGTCCTTCGAGCAGCGTCGCCCTCGTATCTTCGTCCAGCACATCGATACCGGTCGCCGCGAGCAGATCACCAACTTCGAGGGCCTGAACGGTGCTCCAGCCTGGTCGCCTGATGGCAACCGCCTGGCGTTCGTGCTGTCCCGCGATGGCAACCCGGAGATCTACGTGATGGACATGGGCTCGCGCCAGATGACCCGCGTGACCAACAGCCCGGCCATCGATACCGAGCCGTTCTTCGGCAAGGATGGTTCGACCCTGTACTTCACGTCGGACCGTGGCGGCAAACCGCAGATCTACAAGACCAGCATTGGCAGCGGCGGTGCCGAGCGTGTGACTTTCGTCGGCAACTACAACGCCAACCCGAAACTTTCCGCGGATGAAAAGACCCTGGTAATGATTCATCGCCAGGAAGGTTTCACCAACTTCAAAGTTGCCGCGCAAGATCTGCAACGGGGCAGTGTAAAGATTCTCTCGGACACCAACCTTGATGAGTCTCCCACTGTCGCGCCCAACGGCACCATGCTAATCTACGCCACCCGCCAGCAGGGCCGGGGAGTCTTGATGCTCGTCTCTCTCAATGGACGCGTGAGGCTCCCGCTTCCTACCGCTCAAGGCGAAGTCAGAGAACCGTCCTGGTCCCCTTACCTGAACTGATGCGGCGATACACGTTTTACTTAACACACTGGGGTTCATTAGGAGTTTCACGATGGAAATGCTGAAGTTTGGTAAGTTTGCTGCGCTGGCTCTGGCCATGGCCGTAGCTGTAGGTTGCTCCTCGAAAGGCGGTGACAACGCTGGCGAAGGCGCTGTTGATCCGAACGCTGGCTACGGCGCCAACACCGGTGCTGTCGACGGCAGCCTGAGCGAAGAAGCTGCTCTGCGCGCAATCACCACCTTCTACTTCGAATACGACAGCTCGGACCTGAAGCCAGAAGCCATGCGCGCTCTGGACGTTCACGCCAAGGACCTGAAAGGCAACGGCGCTCGCGTCGTTCTGGAAGGCAACACCGACGAGCGCGGTACTCGCGAGTACAACATGGCTCTGGGCGAGCGTCGTGCCAAGGCCGTTCAGCGCTACCTGGTGCTGCAAGGTGTTTCCCCAGCTCAGCTGGAACTGGTTTCCTACGGCGAAGAGCGTCCAGTTGCCACCGGCAACGACGAGCAGTCCTGGGCTCAAAACCGTCGCGTCGAACTGCGTAAGTAATTCGATATGCGAGCGTGCCGTCGTGCTGTAACCGTCCTGGCTCTCGCCCTGCCTCTCATGGCAGCGGCCGAGGTTCCTGTTGTCGATGACAATGCTGGATATAACGGCGCAAGCAGTTATCCACCGGCAGGTTACGGTACGAACGGCGCCTACGCCGGGGGAGGGGTCTCGACCCCTGCCTCGGCGCAGGGCCAGCTTTTCATGCAGTTGCAACAGATGCAGGAACAGATCGATCGGCAGCAGAACACCATCGAGATCCTGCAGAACGAAGTATCCCGCCTGAAACAGGAAGGCCTGGAGCGTTACCAGGACCTGGATCGGCGTATCTCCAGCGGCGCTGCACCAGCACCGTCCGCAACCCCCGAGAATTCCGCTGACGGTGGTGCTCCAGCACCGGCCGCCGGCAATACCGCAGCGCCGGCCAACCCGCCCGCGGCGAGCAGTGAACCGGGCGATCCGGCGAAGGAAAAGCTGTATTACGACGCAGCCTTCGACCTGATCAAGGCCAAGGATTTCGACAAGGCCGCCCAGGCGTTCAACGCCTTCCTGCGCAAGTATCCGAACAGCCAGTACGCCGGCAACGCCCAGTACTGGCTGGGTGAAGTGAACCTGGCCAAAGGCGACCTGCAAGGCGCTGGCCAGGCCTTCGCCAAGGTCAGCCAGCTGTATCCGAAGCACAACAAGGTCCCTGATTCGCTGTACAAGCTGGCCGACGTGGAGCGTCGCCTGGGTCATACCGACCGGGTCAAGGGTATCCTGCAGCAAGTGGTCACCCAGTACCCTGGTACCTCTGCCGCGCAACTGGCTCAGCGCGACCTGCAGAAGCTCTGATTCGCACGCTTTGAAAGAAACCCGCGCCTGTCGCGGGTTTTTTCGTTAGAATCTGCGCCCTTTTTATTGAAACGCTGTCGCGAATAACGCTATGTCGAGTTCGCGACGGTGCCTGACGGAGGCGGACGGCCTGTATCGCTGTCACGCCCGTGGCGACCATGCAAGACACATTACGCATCACCGAAGTCTTTTACTCTCTGCAGGGTGAAACGCGCACCGCTGGCCTGCCCACGGTATTCGTGCGCCTCACCGGCTGCCCGCTGCGCTGCCAATATTGCGACAGCGCCTATGCCTTCAACGGCGGGACGATCCGCACCCTCGACTCGATCCTCGAACAGGTCGCCAGCTACCGACCGCGCTACGTGTGCGTGACCGGTGGCGAGCCACTGGCCCAACCGAATGCCATTCCTCTGCTGCAGCGGCTCTGCGACGCCGGCTACGACGTTTCCCTGGAAACCAGCGGGTCGATCGACATCTCGGCCGTCGACACCCGCGTCAGTCGCGTGGTTGACCTGAAGACACCGGGCTCCGCCGAGGTTCATCGCAACCGCTACGAGAACATCGAGCTGCTGACGCCCAACGACCAGGTCAAGTTCGTCCTCTGCTCCCGCGAGGATTACGACTGGGCGGTGTCCAAACTGATTCAGTACGGCCTCGACAAGCGCGCTGGCGAAGTACTGTTTTCGCCTAGCCACCACCAATTGAACGCCACCGATCTGGCTGACTGGATCGTCGCCGACAACCTGCCGGTTCGCTTGCAGATGCAGTTGCACAAACTGCTCTGGAACGACGAACCGGGACGCTGAGAGGAGCTTGAGCAATGACTGAGAAACGCGCGGTAATCCTGTTGTCCGGCGGCCTGGATTCGGCCACCGTTGTGGCCATGGCCAAGGGCGAAGGCTACAGCTGCTACACCATGAGCTTTGACTACGGCCAGCGCCATCGTGCCGAGCTGAACGCGGCGGCGCGGGTCGCCCGCGACCTGGGTGTGGTGGAGCACAAGGTCATTGGCCTGAATCTCGACGGTATCGGTGGCTCGGCGTTGACCGACAGCAGCATCGACGTGCCGGAAGCGCCCAGTGAAGGCATTCCGGTGACCTACGTCCCGGCACGCAATACCGTGTTCCTCTCGCTGGCTCTGGGCTGGGCCGAGGTTCTGGAGGCGCGGGACATCTTCATCGGTGTGAATGCGGTCGACTACTCCGGCTACCCGGACTGCCGTCCGGAGTTCGTCGAGGCTTTCGAGCGCATGGCCAATCTGGCGACCAAGGCCGGGGTGGAAGGGCAGGGGTTCCGCATTCAGGCGCCATTGCAGAATCTGAGCAAGGCACAGATCGTCCAGGCCGGAATGGCGCGTGGGGTCGACTACAGCCTCACGGTTTCCTGCTATCAGGCGGACGATGACGGCCGTGCCTGTGGCAAGTGCGACAGCTGCCGTCTGCGTGCGGAAGGCTTCGCGGCGGCCGGTGTGCAGGACCCGACCCGATATTTTTGAATTATTTTGCGATGGGGTGTTGATTTCCTGTTAGAAATCAGTATTATACGCGCCATCCAACGGGTCGTTAGCTCAGTTGGTAGAGCAGTTGGCTTTTAACCAATTGGTCGTAGGTTCGAATCCTACACGACCCACCATATGCAAGGTCTGCTGTGAATCCAGGTTCACAGCAGAATGAAATAGCCCGCTACCGGCAACGGTCAGCGGGCTTTTTCGTTCTTGCGCTCCACAAATTCCTGCCTCGCACGATCAGGCGGTACGGTCCGCTCTTCGCTTCAGAGAGTCTCGTTGCTCCTTTGTCCACTCGGATGGCCGTCAGTAGCAGGCCTGTCGGGCAGCTCACTCGATCTCACCGAAGTACTCACTCCCCCCCCTCCATAAGCTGCAGCGGTGCTACATCAGCGCCGGTATGTACTGTATCCCGTTGATTTGTAAGGGCTAAAAATTTCTGTAGCGTGACGTTGCCATTGCTGGTCAAATGATCAGCCTGGGATGTGATCAATTGATCAAGTCATTTGATCGTTTTCTTCTGATTGAGGGGTGAAATGGGCATTTTCACCTTGCTGGCGGACTGACGCTTACGACGAAGTCAATTGAGCGCATGAAGTATCTGTCGATTGACTCGGCGAACCACTGATGCAGTGACGGATAACGCAAAAATATTTCCCGGCCTTGGTGTGGGTATTTGTAGAGGGCAAATATGAGAACAATAATCATAGCTTCGCTGTTGGTTTCCATTGCTGGTTGCGGGATGAATGACCAGCCGTCTCAAAAAGCCAATACGAACTGGGAGTTCCTTGGGAACTCCAGCGAGATGCAGCATTCCTCCGAGTTGAAATCGATCGACAAGGAAACCGTCGCTTCCCTGGGCCTGGCCTGGTGGGTGGACTTGCCTGTCAGCGACGGTCTGGTGGGCAACCCATTGATCAAGGATGGCATCGTCTTTCAAGGGGCACCCAACGGCCAGATAATTGCCAACGATGTAAAAACCGGCAAGCTGATCTGGAACTTCCAGGATGACAATGCGCAGCAAGGCTCGTCTTTCGCAGGGTACTGGGGACGCCGATTCAATCGCGGCGTAGCCTTGAGTGGAAGCAATGTCATCATCGCCTCGGGAGACTGTCGTTTGATCGCCGTCGACCAGCGCACCGGAAAGAAAGTCTGGGAAGCAACGTCGTGCGACTCGGCGGATATGTACGCCATCACTGCTGCGCCGCGTGTGGGTAACGGTCTGGTCTTTACCGGCAACGCCTGTCTCGACACCGGGATGACTCGCGGTTATGTAGATGCCTTCGACGAGAAGAGTGGCGATCACCGTTGGCGCTTCTACACGGTTCCCGACGATCCCTCGAAGCCTCAGTCGGCGTTGTATGAGAACGCTGCCAAAACCTGGGGGAAGGATTGGTACTCGAAGTCTCACGGATGCGGCAGTGCCTGGGATGCCATGACCTATGATCCGCAGCTCAATCTGCTCTATGTAGGCGTCGGTGGACCCGCACCGTTCGATCCGTCGAAACGTGGCGAAGAGGCGGGCGATGAGCTTTTTACCAACTCCATCGTCGCCCTGGACGCCAGCACTGGCGAATACAAATGGCATTTCAAGCAGACGCCTCAAGACGCTTGGAACTATGACTCCAGCGTCGGCATCATGGTTGCCAACATTACCGTGGCAGGGCAATCGAAGAGGGTGGTGCTGAGCGTACCGAAGAGCGGCTTCGCGTATGCACTGGATGCGCAGACCGGCAAGTTCATTTCCGGCGGGGCATATGTGCCAATGGAGTGGGCTTCCGGGTTGGATGCCAACGGTCGCCCTGTCATGCGGCCAGAAGGGCAGTACTGGCTGAATTCCAGCAAGAGTTATATGCAGCTCCCCAATGGCCTGGGTGCGCATGGTTGGGAGGCGTTAGCCTTCAATCCGGACGACGAGACGGTATTCATCCCGGCAATGTCTCAGCCGACGCTGGTCAAGGATGATCCTGATTCCGCGCTCGGTGGCCAGTCGTTCGAACCTGTCCAGCGTTCTGCCGATGGCAAATACGAAACCTATGGTGAAACCGTTGCCTGGGACGTGCGCAAGAATGCCGTGAAGTGGCGCTCGCGCTTGCCGATGCCTACCAACGGCGGCTTGCTGCACACCGCTGGTGGCCTGGTGTTCCAGGGCACGGGAGACGGGCGCCTGCAGGTCCTGGATGATGCGACGGGCAAGACGTTGTGGAGTCATGAGATCGGTGGGGCGGTGCGGGCAGCGCCGTCGACAGTCATGGTCGACGGGGAGCAATACGTTCTGTTGGCGACCGGTACCGGCACGGCGGCAGCGACAGGTTCTCTGAACTCGGACTCCGCTTCCGCACCCAGGGCCAGGACCACGCCGCGTCTGCTGGCGTTCAAGGTTGGCGGCACAAAAGAGTACCCGCCCTTCGCACAATTGCAGAAAGTGCCTGCTCCTCTCACGCCCCGGCAGCCTGAAGAAATGACGGCGATTGGAAAGCAGTTGTTCGAGGGCAGTGCTTGTATCGAGTGCCATGGCTTGCACGGCAATGCTGCAGGCGGGCGTGTGCCCAACCTCATTTACGCCCCGCCACCGAGCTATGAATTCTTCGAATCTGTCGTGCGTCAGGGCCTGCTGTCCAAAGGCGGCGGTGGAATGCCAGCTTTTGCGGACTTCAGCGATGATCAGCTCAAGGCAATCTTTGCCTACCTGATCAATCAGGCCTGGGATGCCCATGAGGGCAAGGGGCCGGTAGAGGGGACTCGCTGAAACACCTTCCGTTTCAGTGGCGCACAAGGAGGTGCGTCGCTGGCGCTGGCAGTCATTCAGCCGCTTCACCGCGGCGAAGCATCGACCGCAATGAGGGAAAAGGGCGAGCAATCAGACCGCCAGTCGCGGTCAAATCAATGATCAATAAAACAACCGGGAGAACTCGTGCCATGTGGACAAAACCCAGCTTCACCGACCTGCGCATTGGATTTGAAGTGACCATGTACTTCGCCAACCGCTGATACTCGCAACATCGCCACGGCAGGGGCTGCTCAGCCCCTGCCAGCTGGCATCCTTTCCAGGAGCACGCCGAGGGTCATATACGGACGGCGCCTGCTCACGGGTGGATCGAAACCTGGTTGCGCCCACCTTTCTTCGAGGCATACAGCGCCTGGTCGGCCCAGGCGATCAGATCGGCATGGCTGTCCGAGGGCTGGCTGAGATCGGCGACGCCGAGGCTGATGGTAAAGCGGATGCTTTGTCCTTCATGCACCACCTCCAGGTTCTCGATCGCCTTGCGCAGGCGCTCGGCAAAGGCTACCGCGCCATGCTTGTCGGTATCCGACAGCACCACGCCGAATTCTTCGCCGCCATAACGTCCTGCCACGTCGGTATCGCGCACGTACTGGCGCAGCATCGCCGCGACCTGCTCGATGACCTTGTCGCCCGCCTGGTGCCCGTAGGTGTCGTTGATGCGCTTGAAGTGATCGATGTCGAACATCACCAGGCTGGTGTGATTGCCGTGGCGCTGATGGCGGGCGTAGGCGACCTTGAGGCTGTCTTCCCAGTGCCCGCGGTTGTACAGGCCGGTCAGGCGGTCGGTGCTGGACAGCTTCTGCAACTGCGCGTTGGCCGACTGCAGCATGTGCCGGTTGGTCGCGACATCGGTCACATCGTAGATCACCAGGCAGAAGTGGCTGATGCTGCTGTCGGTCGAGCGCAGCGGGAACAGCGTGGTGTTCTGGTACATGAAATCTTCCTGCCCGGTGATTGGCTGGTAGTTCTTGAATCGCACCAGATAGGGGCGTTGCTCCCATACCGTGAACGCTGCCGTGCCCAGGGTCGCCACGCTGTCCAGCTTGCGCCGGAACCAGTCGACGTTGACTTCCGGAAACAGGCTGAAGAACGACTGGTTGTGGGCGTCCCTGGGCGGGACCCCGGAACGGTTCTCCATGAAGGTGTTCCAGACCTGGACGCAATGGTCGCGATCGAGCACCACCACGCCGACATCGATGCTCTGCACGATCGCCAGCAGCCAGTGGAACTCGGTCAGATCAATGGGTTTGTTCATGGGCTCAGTTCATCAGGTACGCGAGTTTATGGGTCAGTCGTTCGATGGAGTCTTCGGTGAACAGCAGCAGCAGGTCGAAGCTGATGTCGTGGCCTTCCAGCCTGTAGCTGATCTCTACCGCCAGGGTCTTCTTCCAGCGCCGCTGGTTGACCCGGATAAGCTCCTCGATACCGGCGTGCTGGCCGAGGATCTGCGGGTGGCATTGCGAGAACACCACATCGACCTGCTCGGCGATGCTGCTCAGGCAGGCGCCGATGAGGATGCTGGACAGGTCCAGGAGCATTTCCAGGTCGGAGGACTGGCTGCTCTGGTGCTTCATCAGGCGCGCCATCTCGGCGATTTCCGAGTCGTGGAACATCAGCAGCGCCTCGCCGGCGATACCCCCGCCAATGAAGCCCTGGCACACCGCGGTCAGTTGCTTGCAGCGCCCGGCGTCGGCCAGGGCCATGTGCAGTTCGCCGACCTCCAGGACATTGACGTTCGGCACCGGTAACTGGACGAAGACTCCGAGCACCTCGGCGATCAGCGCCGCAGCCCGCCCCATGGCGACGTTGACCGTCTCGCGGAACACCTCGTTGAAGGTGACGTGGGCGCTGGTCTGTGGGCGATGACTCTGCGCCGCATGTCCAGCCAGGTTGAACAGGCCCAGGCGCTCCAGGGTCTGGCGCAGTTCGGCCTGGTCGAAGGGCTTTTTCAGGAACGCGAGGGCGCCGAGTTCCTGTACCCGCCGCAATGCTTCCTGCTGCACGTCGCCGGAGATGACGATGACATTGCTCTTCAGCCCTTCTTCGCGCAGCGCGTGCAGGACCTGATAGCCATCCATTTCCGGCATGTTCAGGTCGAGCACGACGACCTGGCCCAGGCCCTTGCGAACAGCCTCCATGCATTGCTGGCCATCGCTGGCCTCGGTGATCGACACCGGCCAGTCGGCTGGCAGTGCGCGCAGGACCTGCTTGCGGGCAACGGTGGAATCGTCACAGACGGTTAAGGTAGTCACTGACACAGGTCACGGCTCGTTGTCTGGAGTTGCGGGATGATTTCATTATGCCATAGCCGCACAAAATCTACGCTTACTTGACTAAGGGAAACGCTGAGTACGCAAACGGATTCGCTACGGTTTTCCCTGATCTGGCCATCAGGTGAATGCTGAGTCGCTGTCGATGCACAATGTCATGCACAGTTCGTACTCATTTCGCGAATTTTTGATGAAATCTGCAAAATTTTGCTTTGCGCAATTTCGCGGATTGGCTTGAGTTGGCGTTTTCGCGTGCACGAACGGCATCGTCCTGACAGCCTCCAGTGCGAGACCTGCGCTCAGGGAAACCCTGATCCTTCGCAATCCTTCAGCCTTGCCAGATGAAACGTTTCGTCTATTTGTCGGAACGAGACCTTTGCTGCTGTCAGAGCGACATCAAGCAATGGTATGTTCGCCTGCAGAATGAAGTCGAAATAGTGAATTGATCATGCCTAAAGCGTCCCACCAAGAACTGCGCCGTGCGTTTCGTAAACTCCTTGCTTCCCCTCGCTGTTACCACACCGCTTCGGTGTTCGATCCGATGTCCGCGCGTATCGCCGCCGACCTCGGTTTCGAAGTCGGTATCCTCGGGGGCTCGGTGGCGTCGCTACAGGTACTTGCAGCACCGGATTTTGCCCTGATCACCCTGAGTGAGTTCGCCGAGCAGGCGACTCGCATCGGTCGCGTCGCCCAGTTGCCTTTCATCGCCGACGCCGACCATGGCTACGGCAACGCGCTGAACGTGATGCGCACGGTGATCGAACTGGAGCGCGCCGGGGTGTCCGCCCTGACCATCGAGGACACCCTGCTGCCGGCCCAGTTCGGACGCAAGTCCACCGACCTGATCAGCATCGAGGAAGGGGTGGGCAAGGTTCGCGCGGCCCTGGAGGCCCGTGTCGATCCCGAACTGGTGATCATTGCCCGGACCAATGCCGCGGCCATTCCTACCGAAGAAGTCATCGCCCGCGCCGTGGCTTATCAGAATGCCGGTGCCGACGGGGTATGCATGGTTGGCGTGCGTGACTTCGCCCACCTCGAAGAGATCGCCGCCCACCTGACCGTGCCGTTGATGCTGGTGACCTACGGCAATCCGCAGTTGCACGACGACGTGCGCCTGGCCGAGCTGGGGGTGCGTATTGCCGTGGATGGCCATGGCGCCTACTTCGCTGCGATCAAGGCCACCTACGACTGCCTGCGCGAGCAACGCCGGATCACCAGCTCCGCCTCCGACCTGAGCGCGACGGAGCTGACTCACACCTACACCCAACCCAATGACTACATCGTCTGGGCGCGTGAGTTCATGGACGTCAACGAGTAAGCCTTTTCATCATCCCGCTGCTGTCGGGGCGCCTCCGTGCGTTCCGGCACCGGCCGCCCGATGCTGTAGTAGGTCAGGCCCGCGGCGGCCATCTGCGCCGGTTCGAACAGATTGCGTCCGTCGAACAGCACGCCGTCGAGCAGTTGCTGGCTGACGGTTTCGCAGTCCAGAACGCGGAAGTCCTGCCACTCGGTGACGATCACCAGCGCATTGGCACCGATCAGCGTCTCTTCCTTGTTGTCCAGCAAGCACAGGTCCTTGCGCTCGCCGAACAGGCGGCGGGCTTCGTCGCGCGCCTGTGGGTCGAACGCCCGTACTGTCGCGCCGGCTAGCCATAGCGCGCGGAGCAGAACCAGGCTCGAGGCCTCGCGCATGTCGTCGGTATTCGGCTTGAACGCCAGTCCCCACACGGCAAAGGTCTTGCCGGCCAGGTCGCCGTCGTAATGGTCGAGGATCTTCTCGAACAGGCGGTGCTTCTGCCGTTGGTTGATCGCCTCCACCGCCTGCAGCAGGCGCGGTTGGTATTCGTGCTGCTCGGCAACGCGCTGCAGGGCCGAGAGATCCTTGGGGAAGCACGAGCCGCCAAAACCGCAGCCGGCGTAGATGAAGTCGTAGCCGATGCGGGGATCGGAACCGATGCCGCGGCGCACCGCCTCGATGTCCGCACCCAGGTGTTCGGCCAGGTTGGCCATTTCGTTCATGAACGAGATCTTCGTCGCCAGCATGCAGTTGGCCGCGTACTTGGCCAGTTCGGCGCTGCGCGCGTCCATGGCGATGAACTTGTCGTGATTGCGGCTGAACGGCGCGAACAGGTCGCGCAGCAGGTTCAGGGTGGCCGGACTGGCGCCGCCGATCAGGATGCGGTCCGGGCGCATGCAGTCGAGGACCGCCGAGCCCTCCTTGAGGAATTCCGGGTTGCTGACCACTTCCAGGCGGCTGGCCAGGCTGGTGTCGTTGCGGGCCAGGCGCTGTTTGATCGCATCCACGGTGCCCACGGGCGAAGTGGACTTGTTGACGATGATCTTGTTCCCTTCCGCATGTCGGACGATGCTGTCGACTACCGCGAAAACCTGGCTCAGGTCAGCGCTGCCATCAGGCAGGGAAGGGGTGCCGACCGCGATGAAGATCACCGTGGCGGTCTCGATGGCCCGCGCCGCGTCGGTGGTGAACTGCAGGTGGGCGCTGGCCAGTCCCTTTTTCAGAAGCACGGGCAGGCCCGGTTCGAAGAGCGGACACAGGCCTCTGGACAGGCTCGCCACGCGATCAGCGTCGACATCGACGCAGCACACCGAGTGACCAACCTCGGCAAGGCAGGCGGCCAGGGTCAGGCCGACATAACCGGTACCAAACACTGCAAGTTTCATCGCGAAGCTCCGTTATCAGGCCGATGCGGTTCCTCCCGCCACTCAGAGAGGGGCATGTCCTGCAACATGTCAGTGTCCGATGACAGTTGTATGAGCATTTGTCTGGCAATGGCCTGCCAGATAAATGGACGAGGATTACAGGCGTTGTCGACCGGTCTCACCCGTAAATGGCCAATCCGGCGCAACCGCCGCGGCCGACGGTGGTAATCTCGCTCCCCGGCAAGCCCCGGCGGGAGTGCCGACCATCCACATCAGGGACAGCATCCGGATCACTTCATGAAGAAAGCACTAGTTATCGGCGGGTTGGTCGTAGTGGGCGCGGCGGCCTGCAGCGCGGTGGCGTGGTACACCGGCAAGCAGTTGCCCGAGGTGCTCGAAACCTCGCTCGCCCAGTCCAACCGACAGTTGACGGCAGCCCTGAGTGGCAGCGGCACGGGCAAGGTGGAACTGTTGTCCCTGGAGTCCGGTGTATTCAGCAGCGATGCCCGTTATCGGGTCACGCTCGAGGGGGGCGAGGGCGAGCATGTGCAGCTCGATTTCAGTGATCACCTGGAGCACGGTCCGTTTCCCTGGTCACGGGTCAAGCGCCTGCAATTGCTGCCGGTGATGGCGGCGAGCAGCTACGCGCTGGAAAAGACCGATGACAGCGCCCCCTGGTTCGCCGCCGCCGGTGAACAGGCGCCACTGCAAGGCAGCATGAGCGTCGGTTACGGCGGGGCGATCCGCAACGAGCTGCGGGTGATGCCCTTCGAAGTCAGTGACGAGGATGGCTTCTCCCTGTCGTTCTCCGGGCTGACCCTGCATATGGACTCGGCTCTGCAGGGCGAGGGCCTGCGTCTGCGGGGCGAGTTGGAGCGGGTGGCGATGGCCAGCGGCGGCGAGGGCCCGACGAGTGTCACCCTGAAGGGTGTGGCGCTGTCCACTGACTTCAATATGAGCGGCTACGGCTACTTCGTCGGTTCGATGAATGTCGATATCGCGGAAAGCACCTTGTCCTTCGGCGACAATCAATCACTGCGCTTCGGCAAGTTCGAACAGCGTGATGTCTACCGGATCGAGGAGGGCGGGCTTTCCCTGAAGCAGGCGGTCAATCTCGCGGACATCAGTTTCGCCGGCAAGCCCATCGGCAGCGCGCGCATGGCCTGGCGCGTGGAACGCCTGAACCCCGAGGCGGTCGGCAGCCTGGTGAAGTGGTATGAGCAGAACCTTGTCCAACTGGAGAGCATGGCCCTGGGCCTGACCCCGGATACCGGCGCGGCGATGCTGGATGATCCGCAACTGCAGGCGCCGCTTCGGCAATTGCTGGCCGGCGGCCCGCGCGTTGCGCTGGACGAACTGTCGTTCAAGACGGCCAACGGCGAGAGCCGCTTCGCTATCGATCTGGACCTCTCCGCCCAGGCCCCGCAGGGAGTTCCGCTGGAGCAGGCCTTCGCCGAGTCGGTGAAGTCGATGCAGGCCAACCTGAAACTCTCCAAGCCGATGCTCGGCGATCTGGCCGCATTGCGCGCCACCCTTGAAGGGCTGGATGCCGAGCAGGTACGTCAGGCCTCAGCATCCGGAGAAATGGTCGGGATGATTGCGCTGCAGAGCCAACTGGCGACCGTGCAGGGCGACGATATTCTGATGCGTCTGGGGTATGCCGACGGCCAGGTGGACTTCAATGGCCAGAAAATGACCGTCGATCAGTTCGCCGAGCTGGTTCAGCAGCGCACCGCGGCATTCTCCGGCGCCGCGCAGTAGTCACGGGGGCTGGCGGAGGGCGTGTCGAGCGTCGTCCGCTGGCCTTGTCGGGTAAAAATCTCTTTAGAATTCATCCGATTGTCTGTAGCCTTCGGCGATTCATAAAACCGAGGTCACAGCGGATTTTTGCCGTCCGTGCAAAGGCCAAGCTGTTACCCGATTTGTCCGTGCCCGATGATACACTCGACTTACGCGCATCAGCGCCTGCAGGTCTTGCGAACATGACGCAAATTTCCGAACGCCTTCTGGTTCAGGCCCACCTGGACGCCAAGCAGCCCAAGCCCCTCACGCCCGAACAAGAGGCCGAATACCGTACCGCCATCGCCGCCGAGCTCAAGGCGCGGGATGCGGTGCTGGTCGCCCACTACTACTGCGATCCGGTAATCCAGGCCCTGGCCGAGGAAACCGGCGGCTGCGTGGCCGACTCCCTGGAGATGGCCCGCTTTGGCAAGAATCACCCGGCCAGCACCGTGCTGGTGGCGGGGGTGCGTTTCATGGGCGAGACGGCGAAGATCCTCACCCCGGAAAAGCGCGTGCTGATGCCGACCCTCGAAGCGACCTGCTCCCTCGATCTGGGCTGCCCGGTGGATGAGTTCTCGGCGTTCTGCGACAAGCATCCCGAGCGCACCGTGGTGGTCTACGCCAACACCTCGGCGGCGGTCAAGGCCCGTGCCGACTGGGTGGTGACCTCCAGTTGCGCGCTGGAAATCGTCGAAAGCCTGATGGACAACGGCGAGACCTTCATCTGGGGACCGGATCAGCACCTGGGCCGCTACATCCAGAAGCAGACCGGTGCCGACATGCTGATGTGGGACGGTGCCTGCATCGTTCACGAAGAGTTCAAATCGCGGCAGTTGGCCGACATCAAGGCGCTGTATCCGGATGCCGCGATCCTGGTGCACCCGGAGTCGCCGGAAGCGGTGATCGAACTGGCCGACGCGGTGGGCTCCACCAGCCAGTTGATCGCTGCCGCACAACGCATGCCGAACAAGCGCTTCGTGGTCGCCACCGACCGCGGCATCTTCTACAAGATGCAGCAGTTGTGTCCGGACAAGGAGTTCATCGAGGCGCCGACCGCCGGCAATGGTGCGACCTGCCGTAGCTGCGCGCATTGCCCGTGGATGGCGATGAATACGCTGGAGCGCACCCTGCAGTGCTTGCGTGAAGGCAGCAACGAGATCTTCGTCGAGCCGGCACTGGTGCCACAGGCGATCAAGCCGTTGCAGCGGATGCTGGATTTCACCGCGGCTGCGCGGTTGAAGCTGTCCGGTAACGCCTGAAGTCCCGGGGCTGCAAAGCAGCCCCAAATGCCCTCAGCGCATCATTTCCTTGACCATCCGCTGCTGCTCCAGCAGTTCCCGCTGCCGCGCATCGATTCGCGAGGCCAGCTGGAAGTTGTTGCCGGCACGCCGCTTGGCGTAGTCCAGTTGCTGCAGCGCCTGGTCGAAATCACCGGTCAGGGCGAAGAACTCGGCCCGGGCCTGGTGCAGGCCGATGGTGTTGCCGGAAAGACCGCGGGCTTCGGCCAGGTCGTACCAGACATCCGGGTCGTCAGGCCGGTTCTTGACCAGCGCTTCCAATGACTTTTCCGCTTCGGCCGGCTTGTTCTGCTTGAGCAGCAGATCGGCGGCCACCTGTCGCAACGGATAGTTGCCTGGATACAGCTGACGCATCCGGTCGACCCGTTGCTGGGCATCGGCAAGACGGTTGTTGGTGATGTCCAGGTCGATCTGGGTCAGGTTGTAGGTGATGTCGTTGGGTGCCTTGGCCAGCAGCGGCTTGAGGTTTTCCCGCGCTTCGTTGAGCTGGCCGCCCTTGATCTGGGCCAGGGCCAGGCCGTAGCGGGCGGCATCGAGTTTCGGGTTTTCATCCAGCAGGGCGCGGAAGCGCTTGGCCGCCAGGCCCGGCGTACCTTCGTAGAACAACTGCACGCGGGCGCGCATCAGTTGGTAGCGCGCGCTGTCCTCGGTACCGCCGGTTGGCGCCTGTTCCGCGCGGTTGCGGGTGTCGGCGATACGCGATTCGGTGACCGGGTGGGTCAGGAGGAATTCCGGCGGCTTGGCGTCGAAGCGGTACTGGCGCATCAGGCGCTCGAACATGGTCGGCATGTTGCGTGGGTCGTAGCCGGCCTTCTCCAGGTTGAGGATGCCGATGCGGTCGGCTTCCTGCTCGTTCTGCCGGGAGAAACGCCGCTGTTCCTGGATCGCCGCGGCCTGGGTGCCGGCGATGGCGGCGATACCGGCATCGCCGGCACCGGCGGCGGCGACCACGATGCCCGCGAGCAGCGCCGCCATCATTGGCAACTGCATGCGTTGCTGGGCCTCGACGCCGCGGGCGAAGTGGCGTTGCGACAAGTGCGCAAGTTCGTGGGCCAGTACCGAGGCGTATTCGCCCTCGGTCTGCGCATTGAGGAACAGGCCGCCGTTGACCCCGACGATCCCGCCTGGCGCGGCGAAGGCGTTGAGGTCGGGGCTGTTGATCAGGATGAATTCCAGGCGACGGTCTTGCAGTTGGCTGGTCTCGGCAAGCTTGTAGACGCTGGACTCGACGTAATCCTTGAGCTGTGGGTCCGACAGTTGGCTGACATTGCCGCGCAGCAAGCTCAGCCAGGCTCGGCCGAGCTGGTGTTCCTGTTGCGGCGAGACAATGGCGGAGCTGGCGTCGCCGAGTGACGGCAGGTCGTCGGCATGGCTCGGAAGCGCAAGCAGGCAGGCCAGCGTCAGCAGGGTAGGGCGCAGAACATTCATGCACGGAGCTCTGGTCGACAAAGAGCCTTACTGTAGCCGCCTCGCACGGTTGCGACCAGTGGCGGTATTCTGCGAGGCTTGCCCGTGCTGTACGCCAGGGTTTTCTGGCGCGCCGGTTTTTCTGGAGAGTTGCAATGACCGACACCCTGCACCATGACGCCGAACTGGACGCCAGCGGCCTGAACTGTCCGCTGCCGTTGCTCAAGGCCAAGCTGGAACTGAATCGCCTGGCTTCCGGCGCCGTGCTCAAGGTGATTGCCACCGACGCCGGCTCGCAACGCGACTTTCGCACTTTCGCGCAACTGGCCGGTCATACGCTGCTGCTCGATACCGCCGAAGGCGGGATCTACACCTACTGGCTGAAGAAGGCCTGATTCGTTTTCCAAGGATCCTCGATGTTCAAAGTGCTTCGCGGCTGGCTGCACCGCTATTTCTCCGACGAGGAAGCCGTGGTTCTGGCAGTCCTGCTGTTCCTCGGTTTCACCGCGGTCCTGACCCTTGGCGGCATGCTCGCGCCGGTGCTGGCCGGGATGGTCCTGGCGTTCCTGATGCAAGGCCTGGTCAACGCGCTCGAACGCCTGCGGGTGCCGAGCAAGGTCGCCGTCGCCCTGGTCTTCACCCTGTTCATGGGGGCGCTGGCGGTGTTCCTGCTGGTGCTGGTGCCGCTGCTCTGGCATCAACTGATCACCCTGTTCAACGAACTGCCGGGCATGCTCGGCAAGTGGCAGTCGCTGCTCCTGCTGTTGCCGGAGCGCTATCCGCACCTGGTCTCGGACGATCAGGTACTGCAGGCCATCGAAGCCATGCGCGGCGAGATCGGCAAATTCGGCCAGTGGGCGCTGACCTTCTCCCTGTCGAGCCTGCCGCTGCTGGTCAGCGTGATGATCTACCTGGTGCTGGTGCCGATCCTGGTGTTCTTCTTCCTCAAGGACCGCGAGACCATCGCGCGCTGGGTCAGCGGCTATCTGCCGCAGGAGCGCGCGCTGATGACCCGGGTCGCGGAGGAGATGAACCGACAGATCGCCAACTACATCCGCGGCAAGGGCATCGAGATCCTGATCTGCGGCGTGGCGACCTATATCGCTTTCGTCGCCCTGGGGCTGAACTACGCCGCCTTGCTGGCGCTGCTGGTGGGATTGTCGGTGGTGGTGCCGTATGTCGGCGCGGTGGTGGTGACGGTGCCGGTGACGCTGATCGCGCTGTTCCAGTGGGGCTGGGGTGACCAGTTCATCTATCTGATGGCGGTGTACGCGATCATCCAGGCGCTGGATGGCAACGTGCTGGTGCCGCTGCTGTTCTCGGAGGCGGTGAGCCTGCACCCGGTGGCGATCATCTGCGCGGTGCTGCTGTTCGGCGGGCTGTGGGGGTTCTGGGGGATCTTCTTCGCCATTCCGCTGGCGACGCTGTTCAAAGCGGTGCTGGATGCCTGGCCGCGGCGCGAGCCGCAGGTGGCACCACTGTTGTAGTGCCCGACGGGACAGATCGCGATCTGTCCCGTGTCGGTCTCAGGCCTTGTTCAGCGCTTCGGCCGCGGCCAGGACCGCGGCGACATGACCCGGCACCTTCACGCCACGCCATTCCTTGCGCAGCACACCGTCCTTGTCGATCAGGAAGGTGCTGCGGTCGACGCCCATGTACTCCTTGCCATAGAGCTTCTTCAGCTTGATCACATCGAACAGCTGGCAGAGGCTTTCGTCCTTGTCGCTGATCAGCTCGAAGGGGAACCCCTGCTTGGCCTTGAAGTTCTCGTGAGACTTGAGGCCATCGCGAGATACGCCGAACACCGCGGTGCCGGCGGCCTGGAAGGCGGCGTGCTGGTCGCGGAAGTCGCCACCCTCGGTGGTGCAGCCCGGCGTGCTGTCCTTCGGATAGAAGTACAGGACCACCTGGCGACCCTTAAGGTCGGCGAGGCTGATCTGCTGGCCACTGGTGGCCTGGACCTGGAAGTCGGCGACGGGTTTGTCGAGTTCAACGGCCATGGGACGGGTTCCTTACATCGGGTTCTGTGGGCGCCACGGTTCGATCAGCGCGTCCAGGTTGAGCGCGTCGGCGAAGTCCAGGAACTGGTCGCGCAACCAGCTGATCTGGGTGCCGGCGGGCAGCGTGACGGTGAAGGTGGCATTGAGCATGGTGCCGCCGGTCTGCGGGGCCTGGTAGGTGTCGCAGGTCAGGTTCTCCAGCTCGACGCGGTGGTCGATGAAGAACTGGCACAGCTCGTTGATGATGTCCGGGCGGTAGGCGGCGCTGACGTAGGCGACGTAGGGCAGCGACAGCGGGCGCACTTCCAGCTCGCTGCTGCGCACCACGTTGACGATGAAACCGTGCTTCTTGGCCAGGCTTGGCAGCGAGCCTTCGAAGCGTGCCAGGGCGTCCCAGTTGCCGCTGACCTGCAGGATCAACGCACTGCACTCGCCGTGGCGGGTCAGGCGCGAGGTGACCACCGAGCAGCGGCTGTCGTTGCTGGCGCGGCAGAGGATGTTGGTCAGCTCCATCGGGCTCGGGCCGAGGGCGCTGACGACGAGGAATTGTTCGCGGACGGTGGGGGTGGACATAGCATTCCTAAAACGATGAGCGGTCGGTACCTGACGCGGAAAAGAGGCGGGTCAGCGTGCTCCAGAGGCTCTGGATCGAGGGGGCGGACACGGCCGGAACGCATTGTTGGCAGCCCGGCGGGCCGCTGTGTACCGATCAAAGGACGAAGGGTAGCGAAAATGGCCGCGAAGGGGAATGCTCCGCCCGCCTGCGTCGCTTGTGCAAGCCCGATGGCGCCAGTACCATTACCGCTCTCTTTTTCCGGCAGGAGCAGCTTCATGATTGCGGGCAGTATGGTGGCATTGGTCACACCCATGGATGCACAAGGGCGTCTGGACTGGGACAGCCTCAGCAAACTCGTGGACTTCCACCTGCAGAACGGTACCCATGCCATCGTCGCCGTCGGCACCACCGGCGAGTCGGCGACCCTCGATGTCGAAGAGCACATCAAGGTCATCGAGTTCGTGGTCAAGCAAGTCAATGGCCGCATCCCGGTCATCGCCGGCACCGGCGCGAACTCCACCAGCGAAGCCGTTCATCTGACCCAGAATGCCAAGGACGCCGGCGCCGACGCCTGCCTGCTGGTCGTGCCTTACTACAACAAGCCGACCCAGGAAGGCCTGTACCAGCACTTCAAGCACATCGCCGAGGCGGTGGACATCCCGCAGATCCTCTACAACGTGCCGGGCCGCACCTCCTGCGACATGCTCGCCGAGACCGTGATCCGCCTGTCGACCGTGCCGAACATCATCGGCATCAAGGAAGCCACCGGCGACCTGAAGCGCGCCAAGGCGATCATCGACGGCGTCAGCGACGACTTCATCGTCATGTCCGGTGACGATCCGACCGCGGTCGAACTGATCCTGCTGGGCGGCAAGGGCAACATCTCGGTGACCGCCAACGTCGCTCCGCGTGAAATGGCCGACCTGTGCGAGGCCGCCCTGCGTGGCGATGCCGACACCGCGCGGGCCATCAACGAAAAACTCATGCCGCTGCACAAGCACCTGTTCTGCGAGGCCAACCCGATTCCGGTGAAGTGGGCGCTCGTGGAAATGGGTCTGATGCACAAGGGAATCCGCCTGCCGCTGACCTGGCTGAGCGAATCCTGTCACGACACCGTCCGCCAGGCCCTGCGCCAGGCTGGCGTGCAGTATTAATCGAGGAAGTACACCGCATGAAGCGATTGGCTGGTCTTTCCGCCCTTGCCCTGATCATTTCCAGTACCAGCGGCTGCGCCTGGTTGTGGGGCGAAGACGGGTATTTCCGTGACCGTGGCAGCGACTATCTGGAAGCAACCCAGAAGCCGCCGATGCAATTGCCGCCTGATGCGAGCAACGTCAAGCGTCTTGATCCGCTGCTGCCGATTCCACGCAACGTCGCCGACGACAACGTCAAGGGCGAGTTCGAAGTGCCGCGCCCGCTGCCTCTGGCCGCCAGCGCCGAGGCCAGTGATTTCAGCCTGCAGAAGAGCGGCGCCGCGCGTTGGGTCCTGGCCCAGCGTGCACCGGCCGAAGTCTGGCCGGTGGCCCGACAGTTCTTCGAGGACAACGGTTTCCGCATTGCCGAGGAGCGTCCGCAGACCGGTGAGTTCAATACCACCTGGCAGCGTTTCGACGAACTTTCCGCGTCCATGGCCGATCGTCTCGGCGGCGCGGCCAGCAGCCGCGACAGCGAGATCCGTGCTCGCGTGCGCATCGAACCAGGTGTGCAGCGCAACACCTCTGAAGTCTACGTGGTGACCGTCGAACGCAAGGCCGGCGACAGCGCCGAGCAGGAATTCCCGGCACGTTCCACCAACACCGGCGTCGACGCCGTGCTGGTCGACGAGATGCTCGCCAGCATGACCCGCAGCGCCGAGAAGGGTGGTTCGGTGTCCCTGCTCGCCGCCCGTGATTTCGACGCGCCAAGCCGTGTCAGCCTGAGCGAAGACGGCAGCGGCAACCCGGTGCTGAACCTGGGCGCCGATCTCGATCGCGCCTGGTCCAGCGTCGGTCGTGCCCTGGAGCACGGCGAATGGCGTGTCGAGGACATCAACCGCAGCCTGGGCCTGTACTACATCAACCTGGCCGAGAAGGCCGAACCGAAGAACAAGGAGCCTGGCTTCTTCAGTCGCATGTTCGGCAGCGAGCCGAGCAAGGAAGAGATCGAAGCCCGTGCCGAGCGTTACCAGGTTCGCCTGAGCAAGGTGGGCGACAGCGTCCAGGTCACCGTCGAGAAGAACATCAATACCGTGGCCCCGGCTGACGTGGCCCGTCGCGTACTGAGCGTCATCCAGGACAACCTGGGTTAAGTGCGCTTCGCGGTTCTTGGAAGCGGTAGCCAGGGAAATGGCACGCTGGTCACCAGTGGCGATACTCATGTCCTGGTCGATTGCGGCTTTTCCCTGCGCGAAACCGAGCGGCGTCTGGCGCGGCTCGGCGTCGCGCCAGACAGTCTGAGCGCCGTGCTGGTGACCCACGAACATGCCGACCACGTGCATGGGGTGGGCTTGCTGGCACGGCGCTACAATCTTCCGGTGTACCTGAGTCGTGGCACCTTGCGCGGTTTGCGCAAACCGCTGGAGGCGGCGGGATTTCTTGCGGCGAACGACACGTTCGACGTAGGTGCCCTGAGCATCAAGGCGGTGGGTGTGACCCACGATGCGCTGGAGCCGCTGCAGTACGTGTTCAGCGACGGTCGTCGGCGCCTCGGCGTGCTGACCGACCTCGGCTGCTACGACGCGGTGCTGCTGGAGCATTACCGCGGCCTCGACGCCCTGATGATCGAAGCCAACCATTGCCGTGACCTGCTTGCCCGCGGGCATTACCCGCATTTTCTCAAGCTGCGGGTCGGCGGCGACTACGGACATTTGAACAACCACCAGGCCGCGAACCTGGTGGCGGAGCTGGGATGGGAAAACCTGCAGCACCTGGTGCTGGCCCATCTCAGCAGCAAGAACAACCTGCCACAGCTGGCCCGGCAATGTTTCGTCGATACCCTTGGGTGCGACCCGGACTGGCTGCAAGTGGCCAACCAGGATTGTGGGCTCGACTGGCGCGAAATCGTCTAGCCCCTCTCATTTAGCAAGCGGAGCCCATCATGGAAAAACGTGAAGAACTCTACCGCGGCAAAGCCAAGTCGGTTTACAAGACCGACGACGCCGACCGCTTGATCCTGCTGTTCCGTAACGACACGTCGGCGTTCGACGGCAAGCGTATCGAACAGCTCGACCGCAAGGGCATGGTGAACAACAAGTTCAACGCCTTCATCATGCAGAAGCTCGAAGAGGCCGGCATTCCGACCCAGTTCGACAAGCTGCTGGGCGACAACGAATGCCTGGTCAAGAAGCTCGACATGATTCCGGTCGAGTGCGTGGTGCGCAACTACGCCGCCGGCAGCCTGGTCAAGCGCCTGGGTGTCGAGGAAGGCATCAAGCTGGAGCCATCGACGTTCGAACTGTTCCTGAAGAACGACGAGAAAGGCGATCCGTTCATCAACGAATCCCACGTTGTCGCCTTCGGCTGGGGCACCGCTGACCAGTTGGTGAAGATGAAAGCGCTGTCGCTGAAGGTCAACGAAGTGCTGACCAAGCTGTTCGACGACGCCGGCCTGCTGCTGGTCGACTTCAAGCTGGAGTTCGGCGTATTCCATGGCGAGATCGTCCTCGGCGACGAGTTCAGCCCGGACGGCTGCCGCCTGTGGGACAAGGAAACCCGCAAGAAGATGGACAAGGACCGCTTCCGTCAGGGCCTGGGCGATGTCATCGAGGCCTACGAAGAAGTCGCAAAACGCCTGGGCGTGCCGCTGTAAGGCGGAACGTTCGCGCAAGCATCTGAAAGCACGCGATTTTTTTCATCAAAAGGCTTCGCCTTTGGGAAAAGTGCTGGTATGATGCGCGCCACTGGAGAGATGCCGGAGTGGCCGAACGGGACGGATTCGAAATCCGTTGTACTGGCAACAGTACCTAGGGTTCAAATCCCTATCTCTCCGCCATACAAGACAAAGCCCCTGAAACTGTAAAGTTTCAGGGGCTTTGTCGTTTCTGCACGGGTGTTGATAGCGCTTTGATATAAGGGACATCAGCCCGCCTGGAACTTCTTGCCTATGCTCGTAGCACAGGATGTTCGTCAGAGGCGAATGAGAGCGCCCCATGCATGGATGCAATGTCGCGTGACACAGTAGAAGCCCCCCATGAGCGCTGGTTGAAAGCGCTGCCATCTGCATTCGTCCGGGTCTCTCCGTGGGCGAATCTTCAGCATGATCTGCGTTATTCCAGAGAATCGATTACACCGCGGAATGTGTTCAGGAACATTCGCCGCGGGCTGGAACGTCATGTTTAAAATCAGGAGTGACGCTTTTTCCGGCAATAAGTTATTGCACTCAAGCCTGATCTTCATTCTTTGTTTTTTATTGTGCCTGGGATTCTACATCTATGCGCTGGCGAACAAGCCGGCGCCCTCGGATGGTGTGTTGTCGCGCACCGAAGGCAAGTTTCTGGTCATTGCATCCAGCTCGCAAAGAGGCACCACTTTTATTGTGGAAGAAAGCGGGTCGGGAGAACTTGTCAAGTTAAGTGCCATTTCCGGTTATACAAAGATTCGCAGCGGTTTCAGCGAAGGGGTCGGGCGAAATATAGTCGTGCGGCACTATGGACCGTCGGTGGTGGCCTGCTGGATCGACCGTGTCGAGTATTGCGCTGCGATGTGTACCACGAAGTATGAATGCGAGCTCACTCTTTATCAGGCCAGTCTTTCGACCTTGAAAAAGACGCTTTATACGATGCTTGCGTTGGCTGTGATCTGTCTGGTGGCTTATCTCATTAAAAAACGGGAGCGCTGAAAAATGGCAGTCGACTCATTGGCTAAAGAAGTGGCAAAGCACATCGCGGATGGCGCAAGTGGGGCGACTGCGACGGCGAATGCCGGTCGGGATGTAAACGCCGCCGTGAATGACGGCAATCTTACTGCCGCTTCGGCGGCGGCGGCGTCAACGTCGGCGCTCTCGGCAGCGTTGAGCTTTATGAAACCGGCGGCCGGCAATGCTACCGGCGCCTTGTCGAGCGCACTTTCCATTTATTCGGATCTCGACTCCACTGGCACGGTAACGGATAGAAGCCTGATAGGTGCCCTCGGGTCATTGGCCGCCATCGCCGGCGCGATGGCCGCGGCACCCGCGACGGCAGCCGCATTCACCGCGGCAAGCATTGGCCTTGGCATTTATGCGTTGACCGTTTCCGGCGACAGCAAGGAAGTGAGTGATGCCGTCGCCGATATGTTCGATGCGCTGGGTGGCCTGTACGAGAGCAGTGGAGGCGGTATTCCTCCAAGTCAGTTCGGTGATGCTGTCGGCTCACCCGCCATGTGGTCATGGGCAGAGTTCAGCCAAGGCTTCTCCGATACCGGATTTTCCTGTCTGCCCCTGGTCAACGATGCCTTCGATGCGGCCAAGCAAACAGTTTCGCCGCTGATTCTGGATCTCGATGGCGACGGCGTTGAAACGCAAGGTCTGAGTGCGGGCGTGTATTTCGATCATGACGGCAATGGTTTTGCCGAAGCCACAGGTTGGGTTGGGCGAGATGACGGGCTGCTGGTATGGGACCGAAACGGAAATGGTCAAATAGATGATGGCAGTGAGCTTTTTGGCAATTACTCAAAACTCGCCAATGGTCAGAATGCGGCCAACGGTTTTGCTGCACTGGCTGATCTGGATAGCAACCAGGATGGAAAGATTGATGCCGACGATGTTGCGTTTTCCCAGTTGCGTGTGTGGAAAGACGCTGACAGTGATGCCCGGCTAGGGGCTGGCGAGTTACTGAGTCTTGCCGAGGTGAATGTCAGTAGTCTCGGTGTGGCGTATGCCAGCGGGCACAGCGTCGATGCAAACGGCAATGAAACGTTGCAGACAGGCAGCTATGTCGATAGCGGCGGCGTGCAACGTGAATTGAACGATGTGTGGTTTGTCGTCGACACCGCGCGATCCCTGGACATGCACAAGATCCTCGTGGGTGGATCTGCCGTCGATATGACGGGCTTTGGCAATGTCGCCGACCTCAGTCAGGTGGTAGCGCAGGATTCGACGGGAGGCCTCAAGCAGTTGCTGCAGCGGTTCGCTGAAGAAACGGACAGCGCGGCCAGGACTTCGTTGCTGGACGACATCATCTTTGCCTGGAGCGGCGCTGCGCAATACGGCTCGAACAGTCGCGGCGGCTTTATCGACGATGGGCGCAAGCTCTATGCGCTGGAGGCATTCCTGGGCAGGAATTTCACCCAGGGTTCCGGGACGAACGGCGGTACGCCCAACCCGGGTCCCAATGCCGCGGCGAAGTTGATGAAGACCTATGACACGTTGGCGGGTTTCATCTATTCCGGTCTCATGTTGCAGACTCATTTCAAGTCGTTGGTTGCGGCGGTGGGCCTGAGTTTCGTCGAGAACCGATTCGAGTTCGATGTGACGCCAGTGGTGGCGCAGTTGCAAGCGGATTACAGCGCCAGTCCCTCGATCGGTACGCAGGTCATGGTGGAGTTCTTCCGTTCTTTGCTGGATGCCGGCGAGTTTGGCTCTTCGGTATTGTCTCGCCTGCGCCAGGCGGGTGATGTCAGTGCATCAGGTTTCAGCTACCTCCTGGGTAATGCGGGGAATTCGTTGGGTGGCGTGGGCGGCGACGAATTATATGGAGATGCCGGTGATAACAGCCTGCTCGGTTTGTCAGGCCAGGACACGTTATATGGAGGCGCCGGCAATGACATCCTCGAGGGTGGCGCGGATAACGATTACCTGAGCGGTGACGAGGGCGCGGACGTCTATAGATTCAGTCGGGGCTGGGGACAGGACACGCTCAACAATTTCGAGAGTGGCGTGAATCAGCGGGATGTCGTCGAATTCGGCGGCAACATACTGCCGGACGACCTGCTCGCCACTCGCTCTGGCGATGACTTGATACTTGCCCTGCGCGGCACGTCCGACAGGCTGAAAGTGGTCAACTACTTTCTCGACGATGGTGCCAGTGCCTACTACCTGGATGCCATCCGTTTCGCTGACGGCACCGAGTGGAACTTCGATCAGATCAAGGTCATGGTCGTTGTCGAGACTTCAGGCAATGACGAAATTCATGGTTATGCCTCGTCCGATAATCTGAGTGGCGGCTTGGGCAACGATAGTCTGTACGGTGCTCAGGGCGACGATGTCCTGCAGGGTGGCGGCGGCAATGACTTTCTGAACGGCGGGGTGGGCTCCGACACTTATCTGTTCGACCTCGGCGATGGCCAGGATGTGATCAGCGATACCGGCGGCGCTCTGGAAGGTACCGATGTGCTGAGGTTCGGTCCGGGCATACAGGCTGCCGATATCAGCGTGAGCCATGCCGATGGCAATCTGGTGTTGAGCCACAGCAACGGACTGGACCGGGTCATCGTCAGCAACTGGTTCAATGTGACCGATGGCCGCTATCGGGTGGAAAGGATCGAGTTCAGTGACGGCACGGTCTGGACGAGTGCGGCGCTTACCGCAGCCCTCCTGACCATGGTCGGAAGTGTCGGGGATGACGTGCTCACCGGGCCCGGCACCGGCAATCAGTCGCTGTCCGGGCTGGCAGGCAACGATGTGCTGACCAGTGGCGCGGGCAACGATGTCCTGGACGGCGGCAGCGGCAACGACACGCTCAACGCGAATGCCGGCAATGACCAGTTGAGCGGTGGCCAAGGCAACGACGTGCTCAATGGCGGTACCGGTTCCGATGTCTATCTCTTCGGCCTCGGCGATGGACGCGACATCATCAATGACGACACCGCTTACTACAGCGGCAACGTCGATGTCCTGCGCTTCGGCGCGGGGATCAGCGCAAGCGACATCAGCGTCAGCCGCTCGGGCAATCATGTGATCCTCGCTCACGGCAATGGCCAGGACCAGGTCACCATCCAGAACTGGTTCGCCTCCAATGACGACCGCTACAGGCTGGAGCGGATCGAGTTCGCCGATGGCACGCTGTGGACCAGTGCCGCTGTCTCGGCACAGTTGCTGGTAATCACGGGCAGCGCTGGAGACGATGTCCTCGCCGGTCCGAGCACGGGTAACCAGACGCTGTCGGGACTGGCGGGCAATGACACGCTCACCGGCAGTTCGGGCAACGATGTGCTGGAGGGCGGGCAGGGTAACGATCTGCTCAATGGCGGCAGCGGCTCCGATGTGTATCTGTTCGGCCTCGGCGATGGTCGCGACATCATCAATGACGACACCGCCTACTACAGCGGCAACGTCGATGTCCTGCGTTTCGGCGCGGGGATCAGCGCGAGCGATATCACCATCAGCCGTTCGGGCAATCATGTGATCCTCGCTCACAGCAACGGCCAGGACCAGATCACCATCCAGAACTGGTTCACCGCCAGTGACGATCGCTACAAGCTGGAACGCATCGAGTTCGCCGATGGCACGTTGTGGAACAGTGCGGCGGTGTCGGCGTCGCTGCTGGTGGCCACAGGTAGCGCAGGGGACGATGTGCTCACCGGTCCGAGCACGGGCAACCAGTCGCTGTCGGGGTTGGCGGGCAACGACACGCTGACCTCGGGCTCGGGCAACGATGTCCTGGAGGGTGGCAGCGGCAACGACACGCTCAACGCGAATGCCGGCAATGACCAGTTGAGCGGTGGCCAGGGCAATGACGTGCTCAACGGCGGCACCGGATCCGATCTGTATCTGTTCGGCCTTGGCGATGGCCGCGACATCATCAATGACGACACCGCCTACTACAGTGGCAACGTCGATGTCCTGCGCTTCGGCGCGGGGATCAGTACCAGCGATATCTCGGTCAGCCGCTCGGGCAACCATGTGATCCTTTCCCACAGCAACGGTCAGGATCAGGTCACCGTCCAGAACTGGTTCACCGCCAGCGATGATCGCTACAAGCTGGAGCGCATCGAGTTCGCCGATGGGGCTGTCTGGAGCAGCAGCTACGTTTCCGAGCTGTCACTCGCCTTGAACGGCACCGCCGGGGATGACGTGCTTGTCGGTCCCAGCACCGGCAACCAGACAATACGCGGCCTGACCGGCAACGACACGCTGACCAGTGGCTCGGGCAACGATCTTCTGGAGGGCGGCAGCGGCAACGACACGCTCAACGCGAATGCCGGCAACGACCAGTTGAGCGGTGGCCAGGGCGATGACGTGCTTAACGGTGGCACCGGTTCCGACCTGTATCTGTTCGAACTTGGCGACGGCCGCGACATCATCAATGACGATACCGCCTACTACAGCGGCAACGTCGATGTCCTGCGTTTCGGTGCGGGGATCAGCGCGAGCGATATCACCATCAACCGCTCGGGCGACCATGTGATCCTCGCCCACAGCAACGGTCAGGACCAGGTCACCATCCGCAACTGGTTCACCTCCGGAGACGATCGCTACAAGCTGGAGCGCATCGAATTCGCCGATGGCACGTTGTGGACCAGTGCCACTGTATCGGCTCCGCTACTGGTGGCCACAGGTAGCGCAGGGGACGATGTGCTCACCGGTCCGAGCACGGGCAACCAGTCGCTGTCGGGGTTGGCGGGCAACGACACGCTGACCTCGGGCTCGGGCAACGATGTCCTGGAGGGTGGCAGCGGCAACGACACGCTCAATGCGAATGCCGGCAATGACCAGTTGAGCGGTGGCCAGGGCAATGACGTGCTCAACGGCGGCACCGGATCCGATCTGTATCTGTTCGGCCTTGGCGATGGTCGCGACATCATCAATGACGACACCGCCTACTACAGTGGCAACGTCGATGTCCTGCGCTTCGGCGCGGGGATCAGTACCAGCGATATCTCGGTCAGCCGCTCGGGCAACCATGTGATCCTTTCCCACAGCAACGGTCAGGACCAGGTCACCGTCCAGAACTGGTTCACCGCCAGCGATGATCGCTACAAGCTGGAGCGCATCGAGTTCGCCGATGGGGCTGTCTGGAGCAGCAGCTACGTTTCCGAGCTGTCACTCGCCTTGAACGGCACCGCCGGGGATGACGTGCTTGTCGGCCCCAGCACCGGCAACCAGACAATACGTGGCCTGACCGGCAACGACACGCTGACCAGCGGCTCGGGCAACGATCTTCTGGAGGGCGGCAGCGGCAACGACACGCTCAATGCCAATGCCGGCAACGACCAGTTGAGCGGTGGCCAGGGCGATGACGTACTCAATGGCGGTACCGGCTCCGACCTGTATCTGTTCGAACTTGGCGACGGCCGCGACATCATCAATGACGACACCGCCTACTACAGCGGCAACGTCGATGTCCTGCGTTTCGGCGCGGGGATCAGCGCGAGCGATATCTCCATCAGCCGCTCGGGCGACCATGTGATCCTCGCCCACAGCAACGGCCAGGACCAGGTCACCATCCGCAACTGGTTCACCTCCGGAGACGATCGCTACAAGCTGGAGCGCATCGAATTCGCCGATGGCACGTTGTGGAACAGTGCCGCTGTGGCGGCGCCACTGCTGGTGGCCACGGGCAGTGCAGGAAACGATGTCCTCACTGGGCCGAGCACGGGCAACCAGTCGCTGTCGGGGTTGGCGGGCAACGACACGCTGACCAGTGGCTCGGGCAACGATGTCCTGGACGGCGGCAGCGGCAACGACACGCTCAATGCCAATGCCGGCAACGACCAGTTGAGCGGTGGCCAGGGCGATGACGTGCTCAATGGCGGTACCGGCTCCGACCTGTATCTGTTCGAACTGGGCGACGGCCGCGACATCATCAATGACGACACCGCCTACTACAGTGGCAACATCGATGTCCTGCGTTTCGGTGCGGGCATCAGTGCCAGCGACATCGCCATCGGCCGCTCGGGCGACCATGTGATCCTCGCCCACAGCAACGGCCAGGACCAGGTCACCATCCGCAACTGGTTCACCTCCAGCGACGATCGCTACAAGCTGGAGCGCATCGAGTTCGCCGATGGCACGTTGTGGAGCAGTGCCGCCGTGGCGGCGCCACTGCTGGTGACCACGGGCAGTGCGGGAAACGATGTGCTTACCGGTCCGAGCACGGGCAATCAGTCGCTGTCGGGACTCGCCGGCAACGACACGCTGACCAGTGGCTCGGGCAACGATGTCCTGGACGGCGGTAGCGGCAACGACACGCTCAATGCCAATGCCGGCAACGACCAGTTGAGCGGCGGTCAGGGCGATGACGTGCTCAATGGCGGTACCGGTTCCGACGTGTATCTGTTCGACCTGGGCGACGGGCGCGACATCATCAATGACGATACCGCCTACTACAGCGGCAACGTCGATGTCCTGCGTTTCGGCGCGGGGATCAGCGCGAGCGATATCACCATCAGCCGCTCGGGCGACCATGTGATCCTCGCCCACAGCAACGGCCAGGACCAGGTCACCATCCGCAACTGGTTCACCTCCGGAGACGATCGCTACAAGCTGGAGCGCATCGAGTTCGCCGATGGCACGTTGTGGAACAGTGCCGCCGTGGCGGCGCCGTTGCTGGTGGCCACGGGTAGCACTGGGGACGATGTCCTCACCGGTCCGAGCACGGGCAACCAGACGCTGTCGGGACTGGCGGGCAACGACACGCTGACCAGTGGCTCGGGCAACGATGTCCTGGACGGCGGTAGCGGCAACGACACGCTCAACGCGAATGCCGGCAACGACCAGTTGAGCGGTGGTCAGGGCAATGACGTGCTCAATGGCGGCACCGGTTCCGATCTGTATCTGTTCGAACTGGGCGACGGCCGCGACATCATCAATGACGACACCGCCTACTACAGCGGCAACATCGACGTCCTGCGCTTCGGCACAGGCATCAGCACCAGCGACATCTCGGCCAGCCGCTCGGGCAACCACATGATCCTTGCCCACAGCAATGGCCAGGACCAGGTCACCATCCAGAACTGGTTCAGCACCAGCGACGACCGCTACAAGCTGGAACGCATCGAGTTCGCCGATGGTGCTTCGTGGACCAGCGCGCAGGTAGCGTCCCGCGCGAGCACGGCGGGTAATGACACCATCACCGGTTCCAGCACCAACGATCGCTTGCAGGGAGGCAAAGGCAACGACCTGCTGCAGGGCGGCGAAGGCAGTGACCGCTATGTGTTCTTCGCGGGAGATGGTCAGGACATCATCAATAACCTGTCGACGTCGCCGAACGATGTCGATGCGCTCGGCTTCGAAGGGCTGACCGCGCAAAGCCTGTGGTTCTCGCGAGACAACGACAACCTGGTGATCGATGCCCGGGGTTCCGACGACCGGGTCACGATCAAGGACTGGTATGTCGGCCAGGCTCAGCAGGTGGATGTGATTCAGGCGGGGAGCCAGGCCTTGTATGCCAACGCGGTCGATAGTCTGGTCAGCGCGATGGCCGCGTTCGGGGCGCCGGCCGGGGGCGAAATAATCCTGAATCAGACCCAGCAGGAGCAATTGAATGCCGTCATTGCAACCCACTGGAGCCAGTGATCCGCACGCTGGGTAAACCGGCGGCAGTCAGACGCAAATGACCGTCCTGGCAACCCGGCACCCGTCGCACGCAGCCATGGAACCTCTGAAACCGCCAGGTTTCAGTGGTTTTGTGGTTTGCGGGAGTTTATCCGTCAGAGCATTGCGAGACCCGCCATCTCCTCTATAAGATTGCGACTCTTTCTCATTTGCTCCAGGCTTTTGCCGTGCCCGCATCCAACACCAACAAACTGGGTTTCTTCTTCAGCGACCACCACCGCTGGCTGCTTCAGCACGTGCAGCGCAGGCTGAGCAATCGCGCGGACGCGGAAGATACCGCGGCCGAGACCTTCTGCCAGATCATCGCCGCGCGGGTCGATCCGGACACGATCGAGCAACCCCGCGCCTATCTTTCCACCATCGCGCGCCGCCTGATCTTCGATCGTCATCGCCGACGGCGCCTGGAGCAGGCTTACCTGGAACGGCTGATGCTGTTGCCGGAAGAGCTGGCGCCTTCGCCGGAAGAAACCCACCTGCTGCTGGAGTCCCTGCACGCCATCGATCGCAGCCTCGCCGACTTGCCACTGGAGGTGAAGAAAGCCTTCCTGATGAGCCAGCTCGACGGGCTTGGCTACACGGAAATCGCCCGCCGCCTCGATGTCTCCGTGCGCACCGTCGGCCGTTACATGACCGTCGCCCTGCGTCAGTGCTATCTCAGTGGAGCGCAGCCATGAGCCGAAACGCGCTGGATCCGGTCGCCGAGGAGGCCATCGCCTGGATGGTGCGCCTGCGTTCCGGGCAGGACGAGGCCAGGCAGCAGGTGCTGTTCCAGCAGTGGCTGGCGCGCAGCCCCGCCAATGCCGCGGCCTGGGAGCAATTGCAGCGTGGGCTGGGCCGGCACTATGACGTCGTGCGCCGCGCGCCGGGTGCCTTGCGCGACACCTTGCTGCAAGCGGACACCGCGCGTCGCGATGTCCTGCGCGGGCTGGTCGGTGTCGGCCTGCTGGGCGGTGGTCTCTGGCTGGGGGCGCGCAGCGACGGCGGGCGCACCTTGATGGCCGATCTGCGCACCGGCACCGGCGAGCGCCGGCGCCTGACCCTGGCCGATGGCAGCCGACTGATCCTCAATGCCGACAGCGCGGTGGATTTCGACCTGGCCGGCGAACACCGGCTGTTGCGCCTGTACCGTGGCGCCCTGGTGGTCCAGGTGGCGGCGGATCCGACCCGACCATTCATCGTGCGCACGGCGCAAGGCGACATACGTGCCCTGGGCACACGCTTCCTGGTCGAACAACTGGCGAACGACACCACCCGCGTGGTGGTGCTCGAACATGCCGTGCGTGTCTCGCTGCCCAGCGGTGCGACACAGGATCTGGCGGAAGGCCAGGCCGCGCTGCTGTGGGCACAGCGTATCGAGCCATTGCCGACCGGCCAGGCCTATCGCGCCGATTGGGTCGAGGGTCGCCTCAGTGTGCTGGATGAACCCCTGTCGACGCTGATCGACGCCCTGCGTCCCTATCGCTCCGGGTTCATCCGCGTCAGTCCGCGGGTGCGTGACCTGCGCGTGCAGGGCGTGTTCCCGCTGGACGACAGCGAACGCACCCTGGCCGCCTTGGCGGAGACCCAACCGATCCGGATCAAGCGTTTTGGCCCGTGGCTGACCCTGATCGACGGTCTTTGATAGCAATGCGAGTAGAAATTTTTCTCATTCGTGTCCGGTTTTTCGCACTCGTTGCACCTTTCTCCTGACAACGCCAACAGCATCAGGAGAATTCAATTGTTCAAACCCTGGCCCCTCGCTCTCGCCATTGCCCTGGCCGCCGTGCCCACGGCCTTCGCCCGGGCCGAAGGCTCTTCCCAGCAACAGGTGCAGCGCTTCGACCTGCCCGCCGCCGGCCTGGCACAAACCCTCAACGCTATCGCCCGGCAGAGCGGCCAGGTGATTTCCCTCGATCCCGCGCTGGTCGCGGGCAAGCAGGCGCCCGCCATTCAAGGTGAGATGAGCGTGCTGCAGGCACTGCAACGGGCATTGGCGGGCAAGGGCCTGCAGGTGGTCGTCACCGGCAGCGGTACCTTCAGCGTGGTACCGGCGGTCGCTGGCGCGCTGGAACTGGGGGCTACCAACGTCAATGGCACGGGCCTGGGGGAAACCACCGAAGGCAGCGGTTCCTACACCACCGGTGCGGTGACCATCGGCAAAACCGCTCAATCACTGCGTCAGACACCGCAATCGGTGACCGTGGTCACGCGCAAGCTGATGGACGACAAGAACCTGGTTTCCCTTGATCAGGTGATGGCCCAGACGCCGGGCATCACCCGTGCCAACCGTGGCTACGGCAACCACCACTTCAGCTCGCGTGGTTTCGACCTGACCGATGAAAGCTACATGGTCGATGGCGTGCCCGGGCAGGCCTTCGCCTATACCGGCTGGATGACCCCGGACATGGCGGTGTTCGACCGCGTCGAAGTGTTGCGCGGTGCCGCGGGGCTGCTGGTGGGGGCGGGCGGTCCTGGCGGGGCGGTCAACCTGGTGCGCAAGCGTCCTACGGTCGATCCGCATTTTTCCGTCACCACCCGCGCCGGTTCCTGGGACAACTATCGTCTGGACCTCGATGCCAGCGGCAAGCTGAACGCCGAGGGCACGCTGCGTGGGCGAATGGTCGCGTCCTATGAGGACCGCGGCTACTTCACCGACGTGACCAAGTCGAAACGCCCGCTGCTGTACGGCATCGTCGAGGGTGATCTGAGCGATGCCACCACCGTCGCCGTCGGCCTGCGCCGACAGACTTCGCGCACCGACGGCTACAGCGTGCTGGGCCTGCCGAACAACCCCGATGGCAGCAATCCGCACCTCAAGCGCTCCACCTACCTGGGCCAGGACTGGACCAAGCTGCAGACCCGCACCGACGAAGTGTTCGCCGACCTGAGCCATCGCTTCAACGAAAACTGGAGCGGCAAGCTGGCGCTGTCCCATTCCGAAAGCAGCTACAACCGCAGCGCCATCGAGTGGGGCGCGGACGACACGCTGGAATACGGCAGCCCGACCGGGCCGATGATCAACGACACCAGCTTCCACAAGTTCGACTCAACGTCCAATGCCGTCGACGGCCATCTGGACGGCGAGTTCGAAGCCTTCGGCCTGAGCCACCAGGTGACCCTGGGCGGCAACTGGTCGAAACGCAAGATGAACGACAAGGACGCCACGGTCAGGCTGGATAGCCCGATTCCACTGAATGTCTACGATCCGGACCACCACATCGTGCCGGAGCCCGAGCGGACCCGCTGGGATGCCATCGAAGACACCATCGACACCCGCTATGGCACCTACCTCAATGCCCGCCTGCACATGACCGAAGACCTCAGCCTGGTGCTCGGTGGCCGGTTGAGCTGGTACAAGACCGAGGTCCTGGACGGTACGCGGGTGACCACCAACGAGCAGCGGCATGAATTCACGCCGTTCGTCGGCGCGATCTACGACCTCGACGACTCGTGGTCGCTGTACGCCAGCTATGCCGACATCTTCATGCCCCAGGCCAGCTACCGTACTGCCGCTGGCGGCATGCTCGACCCGGCGATCGGTTCGAACTACGAGACCGGGATCAAGGGCGAGCTGCTGGACAAGCGTCTGAACGTTTCCTTCGCGGTGTTCTACATCGAACAGGAAGATGTCGCCGCCCGAGACTACGAAAATACTGGCAAATGCCCGCAGGACGTCGCAGGCCGCTGCTTCGTCAACAGCGACGGCATCAACCGCAGCAAAGGCTTCGAGGCCGAGGCCAGTGGTGAACTGCTGCCCGGGTTGCAGGTGGCGGCCGGTTATACCTTCAACACCACGCGCTCGTCGGACGGTGGCCCGATCTCCGCGCAGACGCCCAAGCACATGCTGCGCCTGAACACCAACTACACCCTGCCGGGTGAGTGGAATCGCCTCAGCATCGGCGGTGGCGTTTCGGCGCAGAACGACTACTACGACGCCTACAACGGCGTGAGCAACAGTGGTCGGGCGGTCTTCGACGCGCGTGCCGCGTACAAGCTCGACCAGAACTGGACCGTCGGCGTCGACGTCGACAACCTGCTGGATCGCAAGTACTTCGATTCGACCGGGTACTGGACGCGCGGAACGACCTACGGGACGCCACGCAGCTACATGCTGACCCTGCGCGGCGATTTCTGAGGGGCGGGCGCGAGCTGGCCTGTTGAGCTCGCTCCTACAGGTCTTGCGATAAGGGCCGCACCACCACCGTCGAGGCAGTGGCGGTCGGAATCTGACGCACTGCTGAGGCATCCCCCCGTAGGAGCGTGGCTTTGCCCGCGAAAGGACCGCGCAGCGGTCCCAGACCTCACTGCTATCTGGGACTGCTGCGCAGTCCTTTCGCGGGCAGAGCCCGCTCCTACAGGGGTGGAGGATGAGGTGTTCGCTCGTCAGGTCAGTCCAGCGCCATCCGGTACTCGATCACCCCTGGTTTTTCCGCGATCCAGTCATACAGGCGCTGGGCTGTCTCGTTGCTTTCCTGGGTGTGCCAGTAAAGCCGGTCGCAGGCCTTTTCCCGGGCCTGGCCCTGGACGAACTCGATAAGCTGCTTGCCGATCATCCGCCCGCGCACGCTCGGGCAGACGAAGAGGTCTTCGAGGTAGCAGAAGTCGTTGCGGCCCCAGGTGGAGCGGTGGAAGACGTAGTGGACGAAGCCGTAGATGCCGTCGTTGCCCGCGGCAACGGCGCAATGCACGGGCTCGGTGGGGTCGAAGAAGCGCGCCCAGGTGACACGGCTGGTTTCTGTCCCCAGGTTGACCTTGTAGAAACGCTGGTATTGCGCCCAATAGACGCACCACTGTTCCCAATCGCCCTGGGCCAGCGGGCGAATCACGATCGGCTGTTGTTCAACGGTCATGTGCAAGCATCCTTTTCTGACGGGTGGAACCAAGCCGGGTTGCCGCTGCCGGCTCCGGCTCGGGACGGGTTTTATAGCCGTCGAATGGTCGGAATAGCCCTGCCACTTTTTTCAGGATGAGCAGACCATTTCCTGCAGCAGCCTTTTCAGTTTCATCACCGCGCCGCTCAGCTCGGCCGGCGCATGGGCGGCGAAGCCCATCAGGAAGCCCTGGTCGCGGCGCGGCTCGGCATACAGGCTGCCCAGACCGAGGAGATCCACCCCCTGCGCCCGGGCGGCCTTCACCACGGCCTGTTCATCCAGGGGACGGGTGAACAGACAGGGCAACTGCATGCCGCCCGCCGGAATCAGAGGCACGAGAAAATCGGCCAGGTGCTTGCGCACCAGCTCGGCCAGTACATCGCGCCGCTCAGCGTAGAGTGCGCGCTGGGTTCGCACGTGGGCGCTCAGATGGCCGCTTTCGATGAACCTGGCCAGGGTCAGTTGCGACAAGGAGGCGGTGTACCCGTCCTGCAGGGTCCGCGCCGCGGTCATCGGGGCGACCAGCCTGGCCGGCAGGACCATGTAGCCGATGCGCAAGCCGGGGAACATGGACTTGGTGAAGGTGCCGATATAGACCGTTCGCTCATGCCCATCGAGTCCCTGCACGCAAGCGGTGGGGCGGCCCTCGTAGTGAAACTCGCTGTCGTAGTCGTCCTCGACGATCCAGGCCCGCTGCGCCCTGGCCCATTCGATGGCCGCCAGGCGCCGGTCGAGCGTCAGGGTCGCGCCGCTGGGGTACTGGTGCGACGGTGTGAGAAAGATCGCCCGCGCATCCGGCGCCCGTTCGGCCAGGTCATCCATGCGCATGCCGTCCCGGTCCACGGGGACCGGCACGCACTCCAGGCCCGCCGCGACCAGGGCCTTTCTCGCACCGTGATACATCGGGTCTTCGACGAAGACCCGCTCGCCCCGATCCATCAGCACATTGGCGCACAGGCTGAAGGCCTGCTGGGAACTGGTCAGGATCAGCAGCCGGTCCGCGGATGCCCGCGCGCCGCGTTCGAGGTTGAGGTAATCGGCGATCGCCCCGCGCAGCGTCTCCATGCCCTGCGGAGCACTGTGCAGCAGGGCGCGGGTGCCCTGTTCCCGGATCACCTGGCGTTCGAGTTTTTCCCACAGATGCAGCGGGAAATTCCTCGTCTCGGCGACACCTGGGGCGAAGGGACGGGGGTAGTGGAAATTGCGCACACCGCCGTCCTCGCAGAGTGTCGCGCCACGGCGACTCAGCTCGGGGTGTTCGGTGCCCGGTTTCGCTTTACGGGGTTTTCCTGCCGCTGGCGGTCGGGCCCGTTGCGACACGTGACTGCCGCTCCCCACCCGCCGCTCGATGAAACCCTCGGCGTGCAGTTGGGTGTAGGCGGCCTCCACGGTGTCGCGCGAAACCCCCAGTGATTTCGCCAGCGGGCGCGAGGCGGGCAGGGGCTTGCCTGGTAGCAGCGTGCCATCGAGGATCAATTGGCGGATGCCGCGCTGGATGCGCAGAGGCAGGGTGAGAGCCCCATGGGCCGGGTCGCGGATCCAGGCTTTCACCGATTCCAGTTGCGCGTGCTTGAACATGGGGCTGATCGTCATCCCTGAAAGAATGGCGTGATTCAGGCCATGTCATCGGTCAGCGTCAAGCGAAAATCACAGGGCGCTTGCGTTCGGTCTGACGAATCGCCCTGGTGCCCCCGGGCGATCAGTGCCTCGATCAAAGCGCCGTGAGCGCCACGGCGACCTTGCTCGACAACAGGCGGGTTCCCTCGCCGCTAGGCACCATGTGGTCGAAGTCGCCGAAGTGCTCGGGCTGGAATTCCGGGTCGGCGTAGAGGTCGAGAATCTCCATGGCGAAGTCGGGGGCGAGGGTGCCCATCAACATGCTGAGTTCGTGCACGCCACGGAACAGATAGGCCGAGTCGGCGCCGGCAATGGCCTGGTACTCGGGGTGCATCGGCGGAATGACCATCAGCACCCGGTGCTTGCGCTCGGCTGCCAACAGCAGCAGTTGCGCCAGGTACTGGTTGCCATCTTCCCGGTTGTTGAGCCGCAGGTGATCGGCGACCCGTTGCTGCACGCTGCTGCCGACCGGCATGAAGCTTTCCAGCCGCTCGGGCAGGTAGCCCGCGTTGCCGCCCAGGGTATCGCCGACACCCTCCAGCCGGCCCGCCAGTTGCCCGCCGATCTGCATCAGCAGTGGGTCGTCATAGCTCAGGCCGAGCTTGAAGACCTCGTTCATCAGCGGCGCCAGGGTTTTCTCGCTCGGTGACTGCTCCAGCACGTTGCCCGGCGAGAACAGCGAATAGAACACGATGAGCGTATCCAGGTTCGGCGCCTGGTCCGAGGCGTACTGGTACAGCGCCAGGGAATGGCGAAAGTCCTGGGAGCGGCTGCACAGGTTGAACGAACCCGGGCAGTACGCCGGGTCGAAGGCGAAGTCGCCATGGGACGAGCCCAGGGCGATGCTGTTCAGGTGGTTCTTGTCCTGCTGGAACATCGCTCGCTTGGCGGCGAAGTATTCGATCAGCGCGGGAAATGGATTGCCATCGTTCATTGTTCGTCTTCTCGGGAATAGGTGTGACGGACCTGCGCCACGCTGGGGAAGTTCTCGGTGATGAAACCGCGTTGCAGCGACTTGTGCTGGGTGAAGGGATACTCGCGCTCGATGAAGGTCGGCTCGCTGGCATTCTCGTAGCGACCGCTGATGGAAATACGCAGGCGCTCGTCGCCTTCGCGCGAAGAACGATGAATGGTGAAGTTCGACATCAAGCAAACGCCACCCTTGCCGACACAGATAGGGACGAAGGCGTCTTCGCTGAAGTGCTTCTGGTCGACCCGCAGCACATGCTGTTCCTGGTTGCCACTGAGCAGTCCGAGCAGGTGACTGCCGGGGACCACCTCCATGGTGAACAGGTGTGGATCGATGTCCATGAACGGAATCCAGGTGGTGATGGTGTCCAGGCTGCCCTGCACCGAGGTCCAGTCCTGGTGCACGTCGAAGCCCTGGTAGCCGCCCGGAATCACCAGGCGTTTGGACATCAGGTGCAGCACGGGCGTGGTCTGGAACAGCGGGGTGGCGATACCCAGGTCGGCGCAGGCCTCGCGCAGGCGTTCGGCGCTCATCAGGCGATAGATGCCGTAGAGCTTCGAGCACATGCGCAGGGTGGCGAGGTACAGCGGGATGCTGGCACCGAGCAGGGTGGCCATGTTGGCGTGCAGCGCGTGCAGGACCGGGCCGCTGGCGAGCGGAAGATTCAGGCGGTCGAGTTGCTGGGTGAAGGAAAGATTGAAGTGTTCGAGGGTTTCATCGAGGTGCCGCGGATCGAAGATATCTTCGACCACCAGATAACCGTTGTCCTGGTAGGAGCGGATTTGATTTTGATCAAGAAGCTTTCCCATCGGCGCGGTGTCCTTTTTCGTTACGCCAGCGACAGTGCTATCGTGGGCGGCAGTATACACAGCGCCTGTTTCACGTCGGTTTGACCTGACTCACCTTTCAATATCCTGGATATTCGCGATGCAGAAAGTTGTCATTTTCGGAGTGCTGGATACCGCGCAACTGGCGCATTACTACCTGAAAAAAGACCCTTCCGTGCAGGTCGTCGGGTTTACCGTGCACGCGCGTTATATCCCCGAATCGAAAGTGTTCGAAGGCTTGCCGGTGGTGCCGTTCGAGACCGTGCACGAATACTTCCCGAATACCGAATACAAACTCTTCGCGCCGATGACCGGGCGCAAGATGAATCGCCTGCGTGAGTCGGTGTACCTGCAGGGCAAGGAGAAGGGCTACGACTTCATCTCCTATGTCAGCCCCAACGCCACGGTGAACGACAACGTGATCGGCGAGAACTGCTTCATTCTCGAAGACAACACCCTGCAGCCGTTCACCACCATCGGCAACAACGTGGTCCTGTGGAGCGGCAACCATATCGGCCATCACGGCGAGATCCGCGACCACGTGTTCTTCACCTCCCACGTGGTGCTTTCCGGGCACTGCCTGGTCGAGCCCTACGCCTGGGTCGGGGTCAACGCCACCATCACCAATGACTGCACCATCGCCGAAGGCACCTGCGTGGCGATGGGCGCACTGATTTCCAAAGACACTCAACCCTGGCAGCTCTACATCGGCGCACCCGCGCGTGCGGTGAAGAGCAGCCAGGACCTGGATTTTTAGGTAGAACATGGCCTGGATAAAACTCGGCAGAATCTTCGACCCGGACAGCGACTGGGTCGGCTCCCACGCCCAGGTGCCCACGGCCCTGGTGCTGGACGATGTGGTGCGGGTATTCATTTCCACCCGCAATGCCGCGGGCAAGAGCCTGACCTACGCGGTCGACCTGGACCGCCAGGACCCGCGCAAGGTGGTGGCCCGCCATCGCGAGCCGTGCCAGGGTTTCGGCCTTCCCGGCACCTTCGACGACGAAGGCGTGATGCCCAGCTACGCGGTGCAGCGCGACGGCCGCACCTATCTCTACTACAGCGGCTGGAACCAGCGCCTGACCGTGCCCTACCACAACGCCATGGGCGTGGCCGTCTCCGATGACGACGGCCTGCACTTCGAAAAACTGTTCGAAGGCCCGATCATGGACCGCACCGCCACCGAGCCCTACATCGCGGTGACCCCCACGGTGCTGTTCGACGATGGCCTGTGGAAGATGTGGTATGTCTCCGGCACCCGCTGGCTGGAGGTGAACGGCAAGTACGAACCGCTCTACGTGATCAAGTACGCCGAGTCGCGGGACGGCTTCGAATGGACCCGCTTCCCCGAGCAGTGCCTGGAGTCGCGGTTCGCCACCGAAGCCTTCTCGCGTCCGTGCGTGATCAAGCAGGACGGCCTGTTCAAGATGTGGTTCTGCTCCCGTGCCTCCGAGGACTTCCGCAACGGCGCCGGTTCCTATCGGATCCGCTACGCCGAGTCGCTGGACGGGCGCACCTGGACCCGGCATGACGACGCTGGCATCCCGCCTTCCAGCGAAGGCTGGGATTCCCTGATGACCTGCTACCCGTTCATCTTCGAGAACGGTGGCCACACCTACATGCTGTACAACGGCAACCGTTTCGGCACCAGCGGATTCGGCCTGGCCCAGTGGAGTGACGATGAGTAACGAACACCTTCAAGACGACATCTACAAACTCGAATCCACGGCGTCGGAGCAGCAGTTCGCGTTCCGCGACAAGCTGCGCGACCTGTACCTGAACAGCCCGCTGTCGGACGACGACCTGCTGTTCAACATCGGCCTGTACACCCGCAGTTCGGTGCTGGTGAAGTTCATCGTGCTCAGCGACCTGTACAAGCGCTTCAAGCACATCCCCGGGATGATCTGCGAGTTCGGCACCTGGTATGGCCATAACCTGGTCCTGCTGGAGAACCTGCGCGCCATCCATGAGCCGTTCAACAAGCAGCGCCGGATCGTCGGTTTCGACACCTTCGAAGGTTATTCCGCGCCGGGCGAGAAGGACCGCAAGGAAAGCGGTGTGTGGGTGGAAAACTCCTACTCGACCAAGGCCAGCTACAAGGACTACCTCGAAGCGCTGCTGCAGGTGCACGAGGGCAACAACATCCTTGGCCACAAGCGCGGCCTCCACCAGCTGGTGGCCGGTGACGTGTGCCAGACCGCACCGCGGTACTTCCAGGACAACGCCTCGGCCATCGTCGCCTTCGCCTATTTCGACATGGGCCTGTACGAGCCGACCCTGGCCGCGCTGCAGGCGATCAGGCCGCACCTGGTCAGCGGCAGCGTGCTGCTGATGGACGAACTGACCTGGGCCGAGTCGCCGGGCGAGGCGCTGGCGTTCAAGGAAGTATTCCAGGCCCACGAATACACCCTGGAGAAATGCGAGCTGTACCCTTCCAAGTGCATCGTCACCATCAGGTAGGACTGTTCATGATTTCCATCGAGGAATTCGACGCCCGCATGGAGGAGCAGGGCTGGGTCATTTTCGAGAGGGCCATTCCCATGGCCATCGTCGAACAGATGCGCGAGGACATCCACAAGGCCTATGCCATCTGTCGCGATTACCAGATCAAGAACGGCATCGATCAGGACACCAGCTACACGGTGCATCACCTGATCGGCCAGTTCGACAGCTTTCTCGACTGTCTCAAGGCTTACCCGATCTACCCGTTCATCGAGCGTTACTTCTGCGGCAAGTTCATCCTCAACTCCTTCGGTGGCGCCATCAACACCCGGGATAGCGTGTCCTATGCGCAGCGGGTACATCGTGATATCCGCTCGTATTCGGGGCGGATGGCACTGCTCCTCAACACCCTGGTAATGCTCGACGATTTCACCGCCGACAACGGCGCCACCTGGATGCTCTCCGGCTCGCACAAGGCCGAGGCCAAGCCTGACGATGACGACTTCAAGGCGCATGCCGAGCAGGCCATCGCGCCGGCCGGCAGCATCCTGATGTTCAACTCCAATGTCTGGCATGCCGGTGGCGTCAACACCACCGACCAGTTGCGCCGCTCGGTGACGCCGATGTTCTGCAAGCCGTTTCTCAAGCCGCAGTTCGACTATCCGCGAGCGCTGGGGTATGACCGTGGCCTGGAATTCGCCGAGACCCTGCGGCAGATCATCGGCTACAACTCGCGGGTGCCCGTTACCCTTGACGAGTGGTACCAGCCGCCGGAAAAACGCATGTATCTCTCCAACCAGGGCTAACCATGTCACGCGACCTGAACACCGAGTACCAGGACACGGAAAACCGCCTGTACGCCTACGACTTCGACTACATCCACCGCGACTACATGATCAAGGCGCTGGCCGGGTATTTCCGTCCCGGCAATGCGCTGGAGATGGGCTGCTACCACGGCGAGTTCACCAGGAAGCTGCTGCAGGTGTTCGCCGATGTAACGGTGATCGAGGGCGCTTCCGACCTGATCGAGATCGCCCGCGGGAACGTCGAGGACAAAGCGCAATTCATCCTGGGTCGGTTCGAGGATGTCGAACTTCAACAGCGCTTCGACAATATCTTCCTGATCCACACCCTCGAACACCTCAGCGAACCGCAGCCGGTGCTGAAGAAGGTGCGCGAATGGCTGAGCCCTGGCGGTCGCCTGTTCATCGTGGTGCCCAATGCCAATGCGGCGTCGCGGCAGATCGCCGTGGGCATGGGCCTGATCGACTTCAACGCGGCGGTCACCGAGGGCGAGCGCAAGCACGGCCACCGTTGCACCTACAGCCTCGATACCCTGGAGCACGAAGCCCTGCAGGCGGGGTTCCAGGTCGAACAGCGCGGCGGCATCCTGTTCAAGCCGCTGGCCAACTTCCAGTTCGATGCGGCGTACCGCGCCGGCATCATCGACCAGGCGTTCTTCGATGGCTGCTACAAGCTGGGCATGAAATACCCGGATCTGACCGCCAGCGTGTACGTGGTCTGCACGGCCTGAGGCTGGAATCAGGGGGCCACGCCCTGATTACCGGGTGACCTCATGCTATGCTCGGGCAATTTTCAGGGCCCTGGGTATTCCCTGGAAGCAGGGCTATTCCGGAAATCAAGCATGCAGATCAGAGCGTTTCAGTTACATAACTTCGGACGGTTCGAAAACCTCGAGGCTTCGTTCATGGAGAACGAAACCGATCCCGCCAAGGTCATCGTCCTGGTTGGCAACAACGGTGCCGGCAAGACGTCCATCCTCAAGGCGCTGGCCACTTCTCTGAGCTGGTTTGTCGGTCGACTGCGTGCGGAAAAGGGCAGTGGTACGCCAATCTCCGATCATTCGATTCGTGAGCGCGCGCCGTCGGCGGCAATCGATATCAGTGTCGACGACGCTGAGGTAGGGCAGGGGCCGTTTCGCTGGACTGTGGCGCGAGTTCGTCAAGGTATGAAAGGCCAGCATTCTTCCGTGTTGATCGATGCGTCGGACCTGGCAGATCACTATCGCTCACAACTGACCCTCATTGGCAATTGCAGCCTTCCGCTCGTGGCGTATTACCCGGTTGAGCGCTCGGTGCTGGAAGTGCCGTTGAAGGTCAACAAGAGAAATGCTTTCTATCAATTGGTCGGGTATGAGGATTTCTTGACCCCGTCGGTGAACTTCACGAAGTTCTTCGAGTGGTTCAGGGATCGTGAAGATCATGAAAATGAATTGAGTAGCAAAGCATTCAAAAGTGATAGCAAACGCGATGAATTTGAGCGATTGGACAAACTCGTCCATGCCCTTGGCGAGCAGTCCATCGAGGATATAGAACCTCTGGATTTCAAGGCGCTGAACAAAGAATTTTCCAAGTTGCGCGACGTGATGACGGGTATTCGAAATTTCTCGAAGGTCCCCAAGGATCCTCAACTGTCAGCGGTCCGTTCCGCGATCGAGCAATTCATGCCCGGCTTTTGCAATCTTCGTGTCCAGCGTAAGCCGCGCCTGCAGTTGATTGTCGACAAGAACGATCTGACACTGAATATCCTGCAACTTTCCCAAGGCGAGAAAACCCTGATGGCCTTGGTCGGAGATATCGCCCGGCGCCTGGCGATGATGAACCCGGCCCTTGAAAATCCTCTTCATGGCCAGGGCATCGTGTTGATCGATGAAGTCGATATGCACCTGCATCCCACTTGGCAGCGAAGGATCATTCACAACCTGACGCAGACATTCCCCAACTGCCAGTTCATCCTCACCACCCATTCTCCCCTGGTCATCAGTGATTATCCCGACGTCCTGGTATACGCCTTGAACGATGGCCAGCTGGAAAAAGTGCCGTCGCAGTTCGGCCAGGATGCCAATACCGTTCTGCTGGATGTCATGGATACGGATATTCGCAACCCGGAAGTCGGCGCGAAGCTGAATGATGCGCTGGATGCCATCCAGAGCGGACACCTGGATAAAGCCCGAGAACTCATCGCAGCGCTCGACGAGCAGTTGCCCTCATCCAACCTGGAATTGGCCAAGGTCAAGCTGGTCCTTCGCAAGCAGGAATTGCGCTTTGAGAAAGATCGATAAGGGCGCAGAGCCGCCGGCGCTGACAAGCTTCAAGGCACGCCATCCCGGCCAGCACTACCGAGATCTCGATCAGCCGGAGCGCTCCGCCATCCGGGCGACCTGCGCGGCGGAGCAGTTTTATCTATGCGCCTACTGTTGTGCGGAAGTTTCGGGTGAGCGACCCGACACCATGAACGAGCATCTGCAGTGCCGCGACCGCCATCCCCACCTCAGCCTGGTATTCGACAACATCGTTGCCAGCTGTACTACCTCCGGGCAGTGTGACGCGGCCAAGGGCAACAAGGATCTTCCGCTCTCGCCGTTGATCAGCGCATGCGAAGAGGAGTTGCGTTTTCTCATCAGTGGGCGCGTCGAAGGCCTGTCGCCGAGAGCGATCGAGGCGATTGCCGTGCTGAATCTGGGTGATCACGAGACAAACAACAGGAAGCTGGTGGAAAAGCGCCGGGAGTTGTCGCGAACCCTGTTGACGGTAAATGGTCTGGATCCGTCTTCACCTCTTGAGGACGACGACTTGCTGGAAATGGTCATCGATGATCTCAGCCGTCCTCAGCAGGGCAGGCTGCAACCTTTCGCCCCGGTGGTCGTCAATGTCCTCAGAGGCTGGCTCGCGGCCCGGCCGAAATAACGGCTGCGGTGCCGGATCAGCAAAGATCGAAGGCCGCCAGATGTGCCCCGATACCGGCGGTCCCCACCTCCATCAGCGCATCGACGATCGACAGGTACGGCGTGAAACCCTTGCCGCGCTGCGGGTAGGGCAGGGCGCGCATGGCGATGAAGCGCAGGTCGATGCCGGCTGCGGTGAACGCCGCCGGCTCGTACAGTTCGCGCCCGCCCTGGGCATTCACATAACGGCTCGCCTGCGCCTGGCGACAGATATCGAGGATGCGTTCCTGCGCCGTCAGGTGCGCATTGGCGTAGACCCGGCTGCTCGGCACGATCCGCGTCGGCAGGTCCATGAAGCGGGCCAGGGTCTGCAACTGGTGGCTCAGGAAGCGCGCGAGGTTGCGTTCGTCATGGCTGAGGATGCGCTCCAGCACGGGGAACACTTCGGTGAAACACGGCGCCTTGCGGTAGGTCAGCTCCAGGGTCCGCAGCAGGCGGCCCTGCCACTGCGCGGCGGGCGCGATGTCGATCTGGTCGATCTTGCGATTCTGCGAGGCCTGCAGCAACGGCAGGGTGATCAGGCCCGGCTCGCCGTTGACCAGGATGCGGTTGCGATTGATCCAGCCGCGGTTGATGTAGTTGACGTCGTCGTAGACCACGAAGCAGTCCGTGGCCTTGAGCAGTTGCCAGTAGCCGATGTAGGGAAACAGGTACGGCTGCATGATCGCCACGGCGCTCATGCAGCGGCCCCGGCGATCAGTCCGATGATGAAATCGACGCTGTCATGGTCCAGGTTGGGGTAGATCGGCAGGCAGATCACCTGGTCCGCCACGCGCTGTGCCACCGGCAGGTTGGCGGCGGCCGCGGAAGGGCTGTCGCGGTACATCGGCAGGCCGCTGAGCAGCGGCTGGAAGTAGCGGCGGGCATGGATGTCGTGGGCGGCGAGGCGCGCGAACAGTGCATCGCGCTGCAGCGGATAATCCGCTTCGACCAGGATCGGGAAATAGGCGTGGTTGGCCCGTTGCTCGCCGATGCCGTCGATGCAGCGGATGCCGGTGACCCCGGCCAGGCCCTGGCGATAGCGCTGATCGATGGCTTGGCGTTTTTCCAGGGCCTGGTCGAGGTGGCGCAGTTGCAGCAGGCCGAAGGCGGCATGGACTTCGCTGAGCTTGCCGTTGGTACCGGTGAACTCCACGCTGCTGCCGTCAGGCGACAGGCCGAAGTTCTTCAACTGGTCGATATGGCGCTTGGTCGCCGCGTCGCGGCAGACGATGGCGCCGCCCTCGAAGGTGCTGAATACCTTGGTTGCATGAAAACTCAACACCGCCATGTCGCCGTGGCGCAGCAGGCTGCCGGCTTCGTCGCGCACGCCAAAGGCATGGGCGGCGTCGTAGATGACCTTCAGGCCATGGCGTTCGGCGATCGTTTGGATCGCCGCGGTGGCGCAGGGATGGCCGTAGCAGTGCACCGGCAGGATCGCCGTGGTCTGCGGTGTGATCGCGGCTTCGATACGCGCCGGGTCGAGGTTCAGGGTGTCCGGGTCGATGTCGACGAACACCGGGCGCAGGTTGTTCCACAGCAGCGAATGCGCCGTGGCGACGAAGGAGTAGGGCGTGGTGATGACCTCGCCACTGAGCCCGGCGGCCTGTATGGCCGTGATCAGCGCCTGGGTGCCGTTGCAGAACAGCGAAAGATGCTCGACCTCCAGGTACTCGCACAGCGCCGCTTCCAGGCGCTGGTGCATGCCGCCGCCGTTGGTCAGCATGCGGCTGCCCCAGATTTCCTCCAGGTAGGGGATGAACGCTTCCAGCTCGGGCAGGGCGGGCTGGGTGACGTAGATCGGTTCCCGCTTGCTCATGGGTTGCACATCGCTTCGATCCGTTCCTTCATCCGATCCGTGCCCCAGGGGCCTGTTCACAGCGATTTGTCGAATTCATGCCGGGTCCAGAAGTCACGCATGATGCCCCAGCAGCGCCGCGATTCGCCCTGCGCCGCGGCGCCATAGAGTACCTGGCATTGTTCGGCGTGGATGCGGAAGCTGCTCAGCGGCTGGATCAGGTACACCGTGTTGCCCTTCAGGGCCAGGTTGAGAAAGATCGCCACGTCCGAGGCCCAGGCGATCGGCTGTTCGTCCACCGACATGAAGTCCGGGGTGACCTCCAGCATGTCCGCGCGGCGGAACATCACCGTGCTCGGCTCACCGACGAAGTTGATCTGCGAGAGCATCAGCGCGGTGCCCAGGGACAGGCCTTCGATCATCGAGTCGGCCGCCACCGGTGCCTGGGTCGCCGGGATATCGGCCAGCGGCGCGCCATGCTGGTCGATGCGCTGGCGTTTGGAGGTGACCAGGGTGATGTCCGGATAGTCGGTGAAGGCCTTGACCATGTGCTCGACGCACTCGATGTCGAGCAGGTCGTCGTCGTTGAGGAACTTGATGAATTCGCCCCGCGCCTCGTTCAGACACAGCACATGGTTGAGGCGGCCGATGTCCTTGCCGGCGTCCGGGTTGCGCACGTAGCGCACCCGCGGGTCGAACTGGCCGTACTCGCGGGCGATGTTTTCGATGGCGTCGTTGGGGCAGTCGTCGCAGAGGAGGATTTCCAGGTTGCGGTAGGTCTGGTTCAGCGCGCTTTCCAGGGCCTGGTGCAGGTGTTCGGTCTTGTAGGTCGGCATGACGATGCTGACCAGCGGCTCGGCATCCGCGGCCAGCTGGCGCTGCGGCTTGCGGAATTCCAGGACCAGTTGCCCCGCGTCAGCGCCTTCCAGGTCGTTCAGCCTGGCATCGCTGCTGCGGCCCGTCGCGATGTCAGCCACCGGCTCCAGGCCGATCATCTTGCAGATCCGCGTCAGCTCCTCGGCGTCGTAGCTCCAGGCCTGCGCGCGCAGGGCCCGGTTGAGGCGCTCGCCGCGCCCGATGCCAGGCGCTTCGGGGTGGGCGCGGTCACTCAGGTAATCGTCGATCAGCGCCCGCAGGTCGGTCGCCACCAGGCGCAGCACGCCACCCGGCTGCAGGACCCGGCGGCACTCGTGGAGCAGGCGGATGCCCTGGTTGAACGGCAGGCGTTCGAGCAGATGGGCGCTGTAGATCCCCGGAACCGTCCCGCGTTCCCAGGGCAGGGCCTCGCCCGGCACGAGCTGGAAATCCACACCGGCTTCGTCCAGGTCGATATTGAAGAAGCCCTGGCGTGGGTGGTCGGCGCAACCGAGATTCAGGTAGATGGACTGCATACGTTATCGCTTCGAAGGGGGCGTGAAGTTCGGCGGCCAGCGGGGCCGGCTCAACCAGTGTATCGGCCGCCGGGCGGCGAACATGAAGGCCGGCGCAGCATGCACCAGGCGCTGCGCTGACCACAACAGGTATGGCGGTTCAGGGTCGCCGGAACAGGCGAAGGCCTGCGACGAAATGCGTGGGCTGCGTGATGGCATTTTGCTTGACGGCGATCCCGCCCACTCTAGACTGGGCCGCATTCCACTGGGAGTTGGGCATATGGATTCTTCGCGTTGTCTGGACGCTGGCGTGCGTCGTCCGGCGTTCTCGCGCCTGCCCGTCGCGATCGACGTGGTGCCGCTGCTGGCGGCGCTGGCAGAGATCGACGAAGGGCAGTGGCAGGCGCATTTCAATCACGGCTACTACGAGGGCGACTGGAGTGGTGTCGCGCTGATCTCTCCGGCCGACGCGACGAGCGAACTGACCCATGGCGAGGGGCCGGCGGTGCAGCGCCAGCCCTGGCGCGACGATGCGCGCTGGCAGCAGGGCCTGCGCGGGCTCGATGTGGAGATTCGCAGCGCGCGGCTGATGCGCCTCGGCCCCAACAGTCATATCCATGAGCATCGCGACTACGACCTCGGCGGCGCGGATGCCGACATGCGCCTGCATGTGCCGCTGCTCACGCCGGAGCAGGTGGACTTCATGCTGGAAAGCCGGCGCGTGCCGATGCAGGCCGGCGAGTGCTGGTTTCTCGACCTGAACCGGCCACACAGCGTGAACAACCACGACAGCAGCCCGCGGGTCCACCTGGTCATCGACTGTCGTCCCGGCCCGTGGCTGGACGCGGCGATCGAGAACGGCCTGGCGACCACCCCCGCACCGGGTATCGGCCGTTTCGCCGCGGCTTTCGCCGGGTTCTCCCGTTGGCTGGAACGCCAGCCGCAGGCCTGCGCGCGATTGCAGGCGCTGAGCGACCGCGACTCGTTCATCGAACAGACCCTGGCCCTCGCCGCCGAACAGGGTTTCGTCTTCAGCCACGCGCAGGTGCGCGCGGCCATGCGCCAGGGGCGCAGCAGCTGGAGTGATCAATGGAAAGTCTGAATCTGCACGGCTGGCTGCCGATCCGCATCTGGGAGGAGGCCGGGGAATGGTGGGTGGACTGGTGCTGGTTCGGTGAGCAGCGCCTCGACCAGCCGTTTTTCCGCGAGTCGGTGGATGACGCCCTGCGCCTGCCGTTCAACCAGGCCTTCCGGCGCCAGACGCCGCTGGCGGCCTTGACCCAGTGGCAGCACGAAAGTCCCGGTGTGGCGCCGAGCGCCTTCATCTACCACGCCTCGCGCTGCGGTTCGACGCTGCTTGGCCAGATGCTCTCGCGCCTGCCGAGCCAGGTGGTGCTGTCCGAGCCGCCGGCGCTGGACACCCTGTTGCGCGCCGAGCTGCCCGCTGCCGTGCGCATGCCGGCCCTGCGCGGTCTGCTCTCGGCCTTCGGCCAGGTCCGCGGCGGCCAGGAGCGGGCGCTGGTGATCAAGCTGGACGCCTGGAACATCCGCGAGCGGGCCTTGCTGCGTGACTGCTTCCCCGAGGTGCCCTGGCTGTATCTCTATCGCGAGCCGCTGGAGATCGCCGTGTCGCACTTGCGCCAGAGCGGCATGCACATGATCCCGGGCCTCATCGCTTCGACCTGGCTGGACGGTGATCAGGGGCCGGGCCCGCGAGAGGATGAAATTGCCCGGCGCCTGGGCCTGATCCTGGAGGCCGCCGTGCAGCACAGCCGGGCGGAAGGCAGCCTGCTGCTCAACTACAACGAATTGCCGGCGGCCATGAGCGGGCACCTGGCGGATTTCTTCGGCCTTGGCCCGGAGGAGGTGGAACTGGCCATGAGCGCCTCGACGCGCAACGCCAAGCACCCGCGCGATGCCTTCGTTGCCGACAGCCAGGGCAAGCGTGACGAGGCGTCCGAGCTTGCGCGGGAGCGAGTCGAGGCGTGGGCGCGGCAGCCTTACCTGGAACTGGAGGCGATGCGCCAGGCGCGACGCTGACGCGGGGCGAGTGCCTGCCCGCGCCGACGCCGCGGGTGGGTCAGGGCTTGCGCAGATGGACGGTGATCTCGTCCTTGATCTTCAGGCGCTCTTTGCGCAGCCGGTTGACTTCCTCATCCGCACTGGCGTTTTCCTCGGCCTCGACGACCTGCTTGTCCTTGCGCAGGTAGTCCTCTTCGAGGGTGCTCAGGCGCGAGTCCTTTTTCTTGTGAGCCTCGAATTCTTCCGCAGTCACGCCCAGGTCGGCGTACAGATTGTGCTTGACCGGCATAGATGGATCTCCTCAGTCGGGTCGGGGCATGAATCTTCAGAATAGTTGCCTTTGCCGGGTTGGAAAGCTGGCGTTAGTCTGTCGGATCTTTCCTGTAATCGGTAACCGTCATGCCTCAACTTCATCTGGAGTACAGCGCCAACCTGCGCAGTCTGGACACCGACAAGGCGCTGCTGCGCCTGAACAACGCGCTGGTCGCCAGCGGCCAGTTCAGCGACGAAGTGGATATCAAGAGCCGCGCCGTGGCCCATGAGGTTTTCCGCGTCGGCATCGCGCCGGCGGAGCGTGCCTTCGTCCATGTGAAGCTGGCGCTGCTCAGCGGTCGCTCGCCGGAGGTCAAACGCCAGTTGTCCGCCGATCTGCTCGAAGTGCTCAAAGACCTGGTGCCGGCGCAGGCCGGGGTGGATATCCAGCTGTGCGTGGAAATGCTCGATATCGATCGCGATTCCTATTCGAAAGTGCGCTTGCCTGCCTGAGTGCCACGGCCGCCGTTTTCCGAGCGGCGGCCGAAGTCCGCCGCGCAGGTAAATAAAAGTTAATTTCAGACCCGTATTTGTTGGCATTTTTTTCACGGAAAATTGATGAAAGGCTGCTTAAAGTCCACCCCGCAAACAAGCTGATGTCGCAAAGACATTAGTGGTGGATCTTTTTATAAGCGAATCGTCATGCCGAAAATAACTTCGCTGCGTCCGGAATGGGTGACGCTGCTTGCCAGTGCCTATCTGTTGATCGGTTTCAATTCAGTGCTGTGGCAACACATCGGCAGCGTGCTGCAGGGTGACCGCCATGCCCTGCTGCTGCGCCTGGCCTTCGGCGTGCTGCTGCTGTGCGCGTTCAATATCGTGCTGACCCTGCTGGCCTTTCGCAGAACCCTGAAGCCGCTGCTGGCGACGTTGTTCATCGTCAGTGCCGGTGTCGCTTATTTCATGAGCCAGTATGGTGTATTGATCGATATCGGCATGTTGCGCAATACCGTGGAAACCAATGTCACGGAAGTGCGTGATCTGCTCTCGTTGAAGTTGTTCGCTTATATAGTGCTGCTCGGTGTGCTGCCGACCGTCCTGTTGTTCAAGGCACCCGTCGCGTTCCGTTCCTGGCCCCGCGAGTTGTTGCAGAAGTTATGGGTGGCGCTGGCCAGCGCGGCCTTGCTCGCGGCGGTGGCGATGGTCAACTACCAGGGCCTGGCGTCGTTGTTTCGCAATCACCACGAACTGCGCCTGATGGTGGTGCCGAGCAACTATATCGGCGCTTCGCTGAACTATGTCCGCGAGAAGGTCGGCGTGGCCTCGCAGCCGTTCCGCAAGATTGGCGAGGACGCCACGCTGGCGCCGGCCTGGGCCGCTCATCCGCGCAAATCCCTGACCGTGCTGGTGGTGGGCGAGAGTGCCCGGGCGGAAAACTTCGGCCTGCTCGGCTACGAGCGTGATACCACGCCGCGACTGAGCAAGGAGCAGGGCCTGGTGGCGTTCGACAATGTCACCTCCTGCGGCACCGAAACCGCGGTGTCGGTGCCCTGCATGTTCTCCGGCATGACCCGCAAGGACTACGACGCGGCCAGGGCGAAGAACCAGGAGGGCCTGCTCGACATGCTGCAGCGTGCCGGCCTCGCCGTGTACTGGCGCGACAACCAGTCCGGTTGCAAGGGCACCTGCGACCGCGTTCAGGTCGAGGACGTCAGCGACCTCAAGGAACCCGGTTTGTGCGCGGACAGCGAGTGCCATGACGAAATCCTCCTGAAGGACCTCGCCGCGCGCATCGACGACCTCAAGCAGGACACCGTGTTGGTCCTGCACCAGATGGGCAGCCACGGCCCGGACTACTACAAGCGCTACCCGACCGCGTTCGAACGCTTCACCCCGGTCTGCCACAGCAATGCCCTGAACCAGTGCGACCGGCAGAGCATCGTCAACGGCTACGACAACACCCTGCTGTACACCGACCATGTGCTGGCTTCGCTGATCGATGTCCTGCGCAGCAAGCAGGACCGGGTCGACACCGCGATGATCTACCTGTCCGACCATGGCGAGTCGCTGGGCGAGTACAACCTGTTCCTCCACGGCACCCCTTACATGCTGGCGCCGGAACAGCAGAAGCATGTGCCGATGCTGGCCTGGTTCTCGGACAACTACCGGGCGAGCTTCGCTGTCGATGTCGATTGCCTGCGACAGCAGCGCGAGCGTCCGCTGAGTCAGGACAACCTGTTCCATTCCATGCTCGGCCTGCTGCAGGTGAAGACGTCGCTGTACAACCCGCAGCTGGACCTGTTCGCCGGGTGCCGTCCGGCCCAGGCCGCGCGCTAGCGATCAATCGAAAAAACGCCGCCCCGACCCTCCCGCATCTACGCTCCAAGAGCCACCGTCGAGCGGTTTCCCGGCGGTGGCCTGTGCCGTATATACTGCGCGCCATTGTTTGTGGGAGAGCCTTGTGGCCATCGATATTCACTGGATCCGCGACGACAGCGCCCTGGCGGAACATTGCCGGCTCTGGCGTCAACTGCCCTTCGTGGCCCTCGATACCGAGTTCATGCGGGTCGATACCTTCTATCCCAAAGCCGGTTTGATCCAGGTCGGCGACGGGCTCCGTGCCTTCCTCATCGACCCGCTGCTGATCGATGACTGGCGGCCGCTCGCCGAACTGCTCGAAGACCCCGATGTCATCAAGGTCCTGCACGCCTGCAGCGAAGACCTCGAAGTGCTCGCCCGGCTGACCGGCAGCCTGCCGGCACCGCTGTTCGACACGCAACTGGCCGCCGGTTACCTCAACCTCGGTTTCTCCATGGGCTACTCGCGTCTGGTCCAGGAAGTCCTGGGCATCGAGCTGCCCAAGGGCGAAACCCGCTCCGACTGGTTGCAGCGCCCGCTCTCCGACACCCAGATCAGCTATGCCGCGGAAGATGCCGTGCACCTGGCCGAGCTCTACGAGCGCCTGCGTCCGCAGCTCAGCGACGACAAGAACGCCTGGGTGCTGGAAGACGGCGCCGAGCTGGTCGTGCAACTGCGTCGCGAAACCGATCCCTACGAGCTGTACCGCGAGGCCAAGCTGGCCTGGAAGCTTTCCCGAGCCCAACTGGCGGTGCTGCGCGAGCTGTGCGCCTGGCGCGAGATCCAGGCCCGCGAGCGCGACGTACCGCGCAACCGCGTCCTGCGTGAACATGCCATGTGGCCGATGGCGCGGACCCAGCCGGACAACCTGGTGGCCCTGGGCCGCATCGAAGACATGCACCCGCGCACCATCCGCCAGGACGGCGACTTCCTCCTCGACCTGATCAAGCGCACTGGCAGCCTGCCCCCCGGGGAGTGGCCGGCGGCGGTCGCGGAGCCGTTGCCGGTCGAAGCCGCGGCGCTGCTGAAGAAGCTGCGTGCCATCGGCCAGGAACAGGCCGAGCGCCTGAACATCGCCCCGGAGCTGATGCTGCGCAAGAAAACCCTCGAACTGCTGCTCAAGAGCGGCTTCCCCGGGGGACCGTACCAATTGCCCGACTCGCTGCGCGGCTGGCGTCGCGAGCGCATGGGCCAGGCCCTGCTGGATTGCCTGGCCGACGCTGGAGAACCGTCTTGAAACGTATCTGTTCGATCTATCGCAGTCCCCGCAAGCACGAAATGTACCTCTACCTGCTCAAGGCCGACGGCCTGAGCAAGGTGCCGCAAGCCCTGCTGCCGCTGTTCGGCACGCCGCAGCACGCCTTCGACCTGGTGTTGACCCCGGAACGCACCCTGGCCCGCGAGGATATCGCCAAGGTCCTGGAAAACCTCGACACCCAGGGTTATCACCTGCAGATGCCGCCGACCGAGGAGGAGTACATCGAACACCTCCCGGAAGAACTGCTGCGTCGCAACGACCCGGTCTGACCCCTTTCCCCGCAGGACCGACTCTGGCGGTCGGTCCTCCCGCCGTTCTGCAAGGTTGTAATCGATATGCGCGTTCTGATCGCCGAACAGGATCACGCCCTCTATGCCCGCCTGTTGCGCGAGGCTTTACCCGAACTCGACGTCCTGACCAGCGGTGATTCCGCCGAACTGGCGCGCCAGGCCGCGCAGTGCCCGGTGTGGCTGGGCCAGCCCGACCTGCTGGCGAGCCTGCTGCGCCAGGGGCATCGCCCGGACTGGCTGCAGTCGACCTGGGCCGGGATTACCCCGCTGCTGGCCGACGGGCTGTCACGGGACTACCGACTGACCCGTGCCGTGGGCATCTTCGGCCAGGTCATGGCCGAATACGTGCTGACCTACATGCTCGGTCACGAGCGCGAGGTGTTGACCCGCCTGATGAGCCAGGTCGAGCGCAAGTGGGATGGTCGCCCCGGGCGCAGCCTGGAGGGACGCCGGGTGCTGATCGTCGGTACCGGTGATATCGGTTGCGAGGTGGCGCGCTTCCTCGTGCCGTTCGGCTGCAAGCTGTACGGTATCGCCAGCTCGCCGCGGCAACTGGCGCCGTTCATCGAGGTGGCCGGGCTGGAGGATCTCGGGCGTTTGGTCGGGCAGGTGGACTATGTGCTCAACCTGCTGCCGGACACCCCGGCAACGCACGATATCTACGACGCGGCGCTGTTCGCCCGCTTCAATCCGGACGCGCTGTTCATCAACGCCGGGCGCGGCGCGGCGGTGGTCGATGGTGACCTGGTCGAGGCGCTGACCCGGGGCCATCTGGCCGCGGCGGTGATCGATGTCTGCCGGCAGGAGCCGTTGCCGCGCAATCATCCGTTCTGGACGGCCGTGGGGCTGCTGCTGACCGGGCACAGCTCGGCGCCCACCTCGCCGGAGGCGATGGTGCGCTTGTTCGTCGAGAACCTGGGAGCCTATGGGCGGGGCGACGGGTTGCGCGGAGAAGTGGATTTCCAGCGGGGCTATTGATTGACCTCTCACGGGCAAGCCACGTTCTAGTAGGAGCTGGCTTGCCTGCGAAAGGACCGCAAAGCGGTCCCAAAAAGACTTACAAAGTGAAATCACCCTCAGCCGCCAGCTCGTTCAGCGGACGACGCGGGCTCGGCACTTCCCGCGCCTGCAGGTACTCGGCCAGGGTCGCCTTGTCGCCCAGCTTGCCGATCGCCACCGCCGCGTGCAGCGCGTATCCCTCGGGAATCTTCAGCTCCTTGCGGGTCAGCTCCTGGTCGAAGCCGGCCATGCCGTGGGTGTGCCAGCCGCTGATGCTGGCCTGCAGCGCCAGGTGGCCCCAGGCCGAACCGGTATCGAAGGTGTGCCACAGCGCCGGGGTTTCCTCGCTGGCACCCGGGGCGGTGAAGGTGGTCTTGGAGACGATGATCACCAGTGCCGAAGCATGCTGCGCCCAACTGCGGTTGAACTCGTTGAGCAGGCCCAGGTAGCGCTCCCAGCTTGGCGTGTCGCGGCGGGCGTAGAGGAACCGCCAGGGCTGCGAGTTGTACGCCGATGGCGCCCAGCGCGCGGCTTCGAGGAAGCTCAGCAGGGTTTCCTCGCTGATCGCCTCGCCGGTGAAGGCGCGCGGCGACCAGCGCTGGATGAACTGTTCATGAATGGCGTAGTCGGCAATACGTGGGTTGGCGCTCATGGCGGGTTCCTGATGGGGGGATGAGAACTGAAACGATTTGCAAAACTACAACTGTCGCCAGCACCCTGACAAGCGGTCTGGCAAAGCTGCAGCACACGTCCTAGACTGGCGCCGCCTGACAAGGGCTGAAGAATTTTGATACAGGATCACCGCGACATGCTGGCAAGCCCCGAGCCGTTCTGGACCCGCAAGACCCTCGATCAGCTCGACCCCCAGGAATGGGAGTCGCTGTGCGACGGCTGTGGCCTGTGCTGTCTGCAGAAGCTCGAGGACGAAGACGACAACAGCGTCTACTACACGCGGATCGCCTGCAAACTGCTGGACCTCAAGACCTGCCAGTGCAGCGATTACCCGCGCCGCTTCGAGCAGGTGCCGGACTGCATCCAGCTCACCCCGGGCAAGGCCGACCAGTTCAAATGGCTGCCACCCACCTGTGGTTACCGCCTGGTCAGCGAGGGCAAGGATCTGCCGAGCTGGCACCATCTGGTCTGTGGTGACCGCGAGCAGGTCCACGCCCAGCGCATCTCGCAGTCCGGGCGCATGCTCAGCGAGAACAGCGTCGCCGAAGATGACTGGGAAGACTATCTGATATTCCGCGCCAGCTGAGCTGGCGCGTTCCGCGTTCGAACAAGGAGTCGGGCAATGCCTGTGCGTCACCCTCTGGCGTGGGTCGTGTTGCTGTTGGCGAGCAACGCCGCCTGGGCGAAGAAAGTCGACCTGGATTACCACGTGCGCCTGCTGCCGCAGAGCGGCCAGGCCGAGGTGCGCCTGACCCTGGCCGAGGGCGCCCAGGTACGCAGCCTGGATTTCGACCTGGGCAACGAAGGCCTGTACAGCGACTTCAAGGCCGACGGACCGTGGCAACTGCAACCCGACAACCAGCGCGGGCGCTGGCAGCCGGCGTCGGGCAAGGCCAGCCTGAGCTACCGGGTCCGCCTCAACCACAAGCTGCGCAACGGCAGCTACGACAGCCGCATCGCGCCGAACTGGGCGCTGTTCCGTGGCGATGACCTGGTACCGACGGCGCGCCTCGACCAGCAGGACGGTACCGAACTGGTGGCGCGCCTGAGCGTCGATCTGCCCAGTGGCTGGAACAGCATCGAAACCGCCTGGCCACGGGTCGGCAAGCAGCGTTTTCGCATCGACAACCCTTCACGGCTGTTCGACCGGCCGACCGGCTGGATGCTCGCCGGCAATGTCGGTGCGCGGCGGGCGCGGCTCGGCGAAACCGAGGTCAGCGTGGCCGGCCCGTTGGGGCAGGGCCTGCGCCGGATGGATGCGCTGACCTTGCTGACGTTCGTCTGGCCGCAGTATCAGGCGGTGTTCCCGCGCAATCCGCCGAAGCTGCTGCTGGTTGGGGCGCGCGAGCACCTGTGGCGTGGTGCGCGGGCGGCGAACAACTCGATCTACCTCAACAGCGCCACACCGCTGGTCAGCGAAAGCGGTTCCAGTCCGCTGCTGCGTGAGTTGGTGCGGGTGTTCGCGCGGATCGACGACCGCGAGGGCAGCGACTGGATCGGTGAAGGGCTGGCGGAGTATTACGCCACCGAGCTGCTGCGGCGTGCCGGGGGGATCAGCGATGACCGCTATCAGGCGTTGCAGGCGCGTCTGGCCAAGGAGAGCAAGGCGGTGACCACCCTGCGTGGCGAGCAGGTCAATGCGCCGACCATCGCCCGCGCGGTGCTGCTGTTGCAGGCGCTGGACCGGGAAATTCGCATCCACACCCACAACAAGCAATCGCTGGATGATCTGGTCCGGGCGTTGATGCGTCTGAACAGCGTGAATACGGCGGAGTTCGTGCAGTTGGCGGAGCGTGTGCTGGGGCGGGAGTCGGAGGTGTTGCAGAGTGCGTTGTTGCGTTGATCATCGGGCCCGCTTTGCGGGCCTTTCGCGGGCAAGCCACGCTCCTACGGGATTGCGCGGCATCGTAGGAGCGTGGCTTGCCCGCGAAGGGTCGCAAGGCGGCCCCTAGGGTTTGGGACTCACCAGCGAATCATTCCCGGCCACCGTCGCACTTTGGGTCGCCGCCTCGGCCGCATCTTTCAACTGCTTCAACTCGCTCCCGGTGCGTTCGATCTTCGCCCGGATCCCGTCCAGGTCCTGGCGCCCGCGCTCCAGCAGGCTCTTGGCCGAGCAATGCCCGGTCACCCCACGGGCCAATACCGCGCCGCCAATGGCAATCTGAATCAGGCCCAGCAGGCCGCCACGGCGCAGGCCCTTGCCGACCATCACCACCCCGGTGGCCACCGAGCCGGCGCGCTCCCAGCCCTGCACGTTGTGTTCGGGGTCGCTGTGAAAGGGCGTTGGCGGAATCTCGGGCTTCTGGCGCATGGGTGCGGCTCCTCTTGCGTGATGGGGTAGTCAGCAGACCGCCAGCCCGCGGCCGGCGTTCAATCGCTTACTTGAACTTTGGTCCGGACCGGGTGTTGAGGCCCTTGGCCATGCGGTCGTAGAGCACCACGTTGACCGTGGCCGCGAGGTTCATGCAGCCGTTGGTCGGGATGTAGATGGTTTCTTCGCACCAGGCGCGGATGCTGTCGTCCAGGCTGCCGTCCTCGGGGCCGAAGATGTAGATCGCGCGGTCCGGGTGGGTGTATTCCGGCAGCGGGCGCGCGCCATCCACCAGTTCCACGGCCACCGGGGTGCAGCCCAGGGGAATGATCTTCTGCAGGTCGTCGATGCCGATCAGCGGGATGTCGTAGTGCACCCGCTTGGTATCGGTGACGAAGTCGCGGGCACGCTCGTAGCGTTTGCCGGTGTAGAACACCGAATTGACGCCATAGCAGCCGGCGGCGCGCATCACCGAACCGACGTTCTCAGGGGATTTGGGGTTGTACAGGCCGATGCAGCTGTACCTTTTGTTCGCCACGTGCCGGGCCCTTCGCAAAAAAGACGCGATTATACGGGCCCGGGTGCGGGGCGGCGAACCTTAGTCGTCCTTCTTGCCGAGCAGCCCGGCCAGGCCGGCGAACGGGTTATGAGTGGCCTTGGCGATCGACGGCGTGCTCAGCGAGCCTTCGCTGAAGTACTGCTGGTCGGTGTAGCGGGCGTGCTCGTTGTCGTGGCAGTACAGGCACAGCAGCTCCCAGTTGGAGCCGTCCTGGGGATTGTTGTCGTGGTTGTGGTCGCGGTGGTGCACGGTCAGTTCGCTCAGGCGCTTGCCGGAGAACTCACGGGCGCAGCGCCCGCAGACGTGCGGATACATCCTCAGTGCTTTCTGGCGATAGCCTCTTTCATCGTCGCGCTTGGCGTCGGCGAGGATACGGTCGAGCCGTGCGGTGGCGGCGGCGGAGGAAGATTGCGTCATTGTTGTACCTGCTCAGGTGTTTCACGGTTTTGACGTCAGTCTAACGCCACTCCCGCACACTGGGCAGGCAATCCGCCACACGGCGGAGTAGTCTGTAGGACATGACCTCGACCAGGAGCCTCCCATGCGTCTGACGAGCATCCTGCTGTTGTGCCTGGCCAGTGTTGCCAGCGCCCAGGCCGAAGACCTGCAACCGCGGGTCATCGGCCCGGCGCCTGGTGCGCCGGGCACGCCGACGCCCACCCCCTATCCGCAAGTGACGCCACCGCAGGCGCCACGGGCCAACGACGGCCAGCCTGGCGCGCCGCTGTTGCCGCCGATGCCCCTGCCATCACCGCCCAGGGACCAGCCGCTGCCGGGACTGACGCCTGATCCGGACAAAGACAGACCGAAAAGCGGCTAGACCTGCTGCGCCAGCAACTGCCCGTCCACCATGCGCAGGCGCTTCGACAACGCCACCGCCAGGGCGCGAATCACCTTGGCGGCGATCTTCGGTGCATCGTTGAGCATCTTCTCCAGCGCATCCTTGCCCAGGCTGAGCAACTGGCAATCGCTGGCGGCGACGCAGGAGGCCGAGCGCCGCTCACCGTCGAGCACCGCCATTTCGCCGAAGGCGCGACCCTTGCGCAGCACGGCGATTTCCACTTCGCGGCCCTCGGCATCGGTCTTGCGCACCGAAACCTGTCCGGAAACGATGATGCACATGAAGGTGCCCGCATCGCCCTCGCGGAAGATGTCCTGGCCGGCGCTCATGGCGCTGAGGGCGAAGTAGCCGGCGGCCGCGGCGAAGTCGCCGGGCTGCAGTTGGTCGAAGAGGCCGCAGTCCATCAACTGGTCGCGGATTGCATTGTTGAGCAGGGAGGCGTCGGGCATCACGTTCGGTCTTTTCTTGTCGGTCCGGAGGAGATCGCACCGCGACTGCGGTCGCGGCGCAAGCTCAGACAACGAAAAACGCGATTTACACCACATCCAGCTGATTGAGGACGAAGGCGTACTCCAGGGCCACATCGCGCAGGCCCTGATAGCGCCCGCTCATGCCGCCGTGGCCGGCGCCCAGTTCGGTCTTGAGCAGCAGCGGGTTGCTGTCGGTCCTGGTCACGCGCAACTTCGCCACCCATTTGGCCGCTTCCCAGTACTGCACGCGGCTGTCGTTGTAGCCGGCGATCACCAGCATGGCCGGGTAAGCCTGGGCGCTGACGTTCTCGTACGGCGCATAGGCCTTGATCCGCTGGTACACCTCGGGCTCCTGCGGGTTGCCCCATTCGTCGTATTCGGTAACGGTCAGCGGCAGGTCGGGGTCGAGCATGGTGTTGAGGGTGTCGACGAACGGCACTTCGGCAATGGCGACCTTGAACAGCTGCGGACGCTGGTTCAGCACCGCGCCGATCAGCAGGCCGCCGGCGCTGCCGCCGCTGATCGCCAGGCGGCTGGCGCTGGTCACGCCGGTCGCGATCAGGTGCTCGGCGCAGGCGATGAAGTCGCTGAAGGTGTTGGCCTTGTGTTCCTGCTTGCCGGCGCGGTACCAGGCCTCGCCCAGCTCGCCGCCACCGCGCACATGGGCGATGGCGAAGGCCACGCCGCGATCCAGCAGGCTCAGGCGGGCGTGGGAGAACCACGGGTCGAGACTTTCGCCATAGGCGCCGTAGCCGTAGAGATACAGCGGCACCGGACGGCCGACGTCGGCGCGGCGCTGCACCAGGCTGATCGGCACCCGCGTGCCGTCGGTGGCGCGGGCCCACAGGCGCTGGCTGACATAGTCGTCGGCGTCGAAGTCGCCGAGCACCGGGGTCTGCTTGAGGATCTTCTGTGCGCCATCGGCCAGCTCCAGCTGGCGCACCTGGGCCGGACGATTCAGCGCCTCGTAGCGCAGGCGGATGCGCGGGCTGGCGAACTCCAGGCTGTCCTGCACGTAGAGGCTGTAGGCCGCGTCCGGCAGTTGCACGCGGTAGCTCGGCAGGCCCGCCGGGCGGACCTCGATCACCGGCAGGCCACCTTCGCGCAGGCTCAGGGTCAGGGCGCTGGCGTTGAGGGTCAGGCCATCGAGCATGACGTCATCGCGGTGCGGCACCAGCACCCGCCACTGCTCGCGGGTCGGCAGCGAAGCGCTCGGCGCATGGAACAGGGCGAAGTTGATGCCGTCCTGGTTGCTGCGCACGAACCAGTGCCATTCGCCGTCCAGCTTGCCGTGGTCGACGTCGTATTCGTGACCCTCGACCCGTGGCGCGATGCACTGGAATGCCTGTTCCGGGGTATCGGCATCGAGGACCCAGGATTCGCTGGTGGTCTTGCTGTTGAGTGCCAGCACCAGTTGGCGTTCGGAGCTGGCGCGGTAGCAGTGCAGGAAGAAACGCCCGTCGTGTTCCTCGAACACGGTGTCGGCACCCGCGCTGCCGAGTCGGTGGCGACGCAGGCGGAATGGCCGGTGGGTGTCGTCCAGTTCGGTGAAGAACAGGGTCTGGCTGTCGTTGGCCCAGGTCATGCTGCCGTCGCAGTCGTCGAACGGCAGTTCGTTGAGGGTGCCGTCGGCCAGTTCCTTCACGTACAGGGTGTAGATCTCGTCGCCGCTGGTATCCAGGCTGTAGGCCAGGCGCTGGTGGTCCGGGCTGACGTTGAAGGCGCCAAGGCTGAGAAAACCGCCGGCGGCCAGCACGTTGGGATCCAGCAGCAGTTCCTCGCGGCTTTCGTCGACGCTGTTGGAGTCGTCCGCCGGGCGCGGGCAGCGATAGTGCCGCGGGTATTCGTCGCCGGCGGTGGTGCGCGTGTAGTACAGGTACGGGCCCCAGGGCGAGGGCAGCGACAGGTCGGTTTCGAGGATGCGGGCCTTGATCTCCTCGAACAGTTGCTCGCGCAGTGGCGCCTGATCGGCCAGTTGCGCTTCCTGGAAGGCATTCTCCGCTTCCAGGTAGGCCATCACCTCGGGCGTGTCGCGTTGCTGCAGCCAGGCATAGGGATCGGCACCGTCGTCGCGGCGGGCGAGCGGGGCAGAAAGGGCTGGGGCAGAGGAGGGCATGTGCGGTTCCTTGGCTGGGGGGCGCCTGCGCGCGGAAAAATCGTTATCATAAGCGCCTGTTTGCCTACCTTCCACGGACGCCATGACCGAAAACGATTATCTGTACGCCTGGGGACTGTATGCCCTGGCTGCCCTGGGTTGCCTGTGGGTGGGTTTCCGTATCACCGGCTGGATGTGGCGCTGGCTGCGCGAGCCGCTGCGCCTGCTGCTGGCGGTACTGCTGCTGACCCCGACCATCGTCGATCCGGCCAAGGACCTGTTCGCCCCGGCCATCGCCATCAGCGCCCTCGATCTGGCCTTCAAGGTCGGCAACAACGTCTGGCGTGCCGCCGCGGACCTGGCGATGTACGGCATGATCGCCTTCGCCCTGTACCTGATCTTCGTCGCCATCCGCATGCCGCTGGAGGCTCGCGGCCGGGCCCGTCGCGAGCGCGCCGAAGCGGCGGCCAGGCGGGATGCCGAGGAAGTCATGGCCGAGCCTGCGGACAGCCGCGAGCGCTATCGCAACGAACCGCCGGAGCCGCCGCTGGGCGGCCCGCGTCAGCGTCTCGAACCGCGTCTCTGAGCGCAGCCCTGGAGCGACCCGAACATGTGTGAACTGCTGGGCATGAGCGCCAACGTCCCTACCGATATCGTCTTCAGCTTCACCGGCCTGATGCAGCGCGGCGGCCGCACCGGCCCGCACCGCGACGGCTGGGGCATCGGCTTCTACGAAGGCCGCGGCCTGCGGGTGTTCCAGGACCCGGCGGCAAGCTGCGAATCGGAAGTCGCCAACCTGGTGCAGCGGTACCCGATCAAGAGCGAAGTGGTCATCGGCCATATCCGCCAGGCCAACGTCGGCAAGGTCTGCCTGTCCAACACCCACCCGTTCGTCCGCGAACTGTGGGGACGCAACTGGTGCTTCGCGCACAACGGCCAGCTGGCCGGCCTCGACGGTCTGCGCACCTTCTACCGGCCGATTGGCGACACCGACAGCGAAGCGGCGTTCTGCGACCTGCTCAACCGTATCCGCGAAGCCTTCCCCGAGCCGGTGGAGGCCGAGCAACTGCTGCCGGTGCTGCGGCAGGCCTGCGCCGAGTACCGCGGCAAGGGCGTGTTCAACTGCCTGCTCAGCGATGGCGACTGGCTGTTCTGCTTCTGCTCGACCAAGCTGGTGCATATCACCCGGCGCGCGCCGTTCGGCCCGGCGCGGCTCAAGGACGTCGACATGATCGTCGACTTCCACGCCGAAACCACACCCGATGACGTGGTCACGGTCATCACCACCGAAGCGCTCACCGAGAACGAAACCTGGCAGCGTTACCAGCCCGGCGAGTGGGGCCTGTGGCGCAAGGGCGAATGCATCGCCCAGGGCCAGACCAGCTAAGGACGGGCACATGCTCAGAAGCTACCTGCGGTTGATCCTGTTCACATGCGGCCTGTTGCTGGGCATTCAGGTTCCCGGCCTGATCAACGACTACAGCCAGCGCGTGCAGGCGCACCTGCTGGAGTCGCGGGAGGGCCTGAAGGGCTTCCAGCAGACCGCGCAGCGTTTCTTCAAGGGCGACCTGCAGGCCCTGGTGCGGCATTACCGCGCCAGCGACGATCCGGTGTTCCAGAGCGATGCCGAGAGCATCGACAGCCTGGTCAGCCGCAACCGCATGCTCGAGGGCGAGTGGCAGGCACTGCAGGCCGGATGGGCCAGTCGCACCCTGCATGTGCTGACCCAGCCGGACCCGGCGATCCGCGAGGAAACCCTCAAGGGCTACAGCTACCAGATTCTCCTCACGCCGGAAGCGGCGGGCTGGGGCCTGAGTTGCGCGTTGCTGTTCGCGCTGGTGGTGGAAAGCCTGTTGCTGCTGGTCGGCTGGGTGATCATGGGTGGTCGGCGCAAGGCCGTGCAGCCCAGCTGGCGTTAACCTCTTTTCGGAGCCCCTGCCGTGAGCCGTCTGCTACTGAACTGCGATATGGGCGAAAGCTTTGGCAACTGGACGATGGGTCTGGATGCCGAGGTCATGCCCTTCGTCGACTGCGCCAACATCGCCTGCGGTTTTCACGCCGGCGATCCCGGGATCATGCGCCAGACCGTGGCCCTGGCCGTGGCGAACAAGGTCAGGATCGGCGCCCATCCGTCCTACCCCGACCTGGTCGGCTTCGGCCGCCGCTCCATGGCTTGCAGCAACGAGGAAATCCGCGACCTGCTGCATTACCAGATCGGCGCGCTGGACGGCATCTGCCGGGTCCAGGGCAGCCGTGTGGCCTACGTCAAACCCCATGGCGCGCTGTACAACGACATGATGGCCGACCATGGCAAGCTGCGTGCCGTGCTCGAAGCCGTGGCCGCCTACGACCGGCACTTGCCGCTGATGCTCATGGCCACCGCCGACGACAGCGCGGCGCGGGCGCTGGGTGACGAACTGGGCGTGACCCTGTGGTTCGAAGCCTTCGCCGATCGCGCCTATGACGCCGCCGGCCGCCTGCTCTCCCGACGCCTGCCAGGGGCGGTGCATCACGATCCGGCGCTGATCGTCGAGCAGGCCCTGCGCCTGGCCCGGGGCGAGGCGCTGAGCGCCAGCGACGGCAGTGCCGTGCGACTGCGTGCGCAGACCCTCTGCGTGCATGGCGACAACGACAGCTCGCTGGCGGCGGTACGGCAGATCCGCCAGGCCCTGGATGCCCTGACCGCCTCATGAAGCCGCGTATCGAAGTGGTCGCCCTCGACGCACTGATGGTGCGGCTGTTCGATACCATCGACGAAGCCAACATGCCCTGGATGCTCGCCGCCAGCCACAGGCTGCGGGCGACGTTCGGCGCACGGCTGGTCGAACTGGTGCCGTCCTACACGACGCTGATGGTGCAGTTCGACTGCGCGCCGGGTGAGGCGCGGGCGCTGGTCGCCGAGGCGTTGCGCGACCTGCGGCCCGACAGCGGCCAGGGCGGGCGGTCCATGCGGATGGCGGTGTGGTACGACGCCAGCGTCGGGCCGGAACTGCCGGTGCTGGCGGCGCGTTGCGGGGTCGGCGAGGCGGAAATCATCAAGCGGCACACGGGCCGCGAGTATCAGGTGTTCGCCCTGGGCTTCGCGCCCGGGTTCGCCTTCATGGGGCTGGTGGAGGAGTCCCTGGCCGCGCCGCGCCTGGCCACCCCGCGCAAGCGCGTGGCGGCGGGCAGCGTGGGGATTGCCGAGCGGCAGACCGCCGCTTACCCGGCCCTGTCCCCCGGCGGCTGGAACCTGATCGGGCGTACCCCGGCGCCGTTGTTCGATCGTCAGCGTGACGGCTACAGCCTGTTGCAGCCGGGGGATCGGGTGCGCTTCGTGGCGATCGAACGGGACGAATTCGTCAGGCTGGGCGGCGACGACACGCCGCTGGAGGAGCGCTCGTGAGTCGTCTGCGTATCGAAGCCAGCACGCCGCTGTGCCAGCTGCAGGACAGCGGGCGTTTCGGCGTTCGTCATCTTGGCGTGACCCAGGGTGGATCGCTGGACTGGGTATCGGCGCGTTGGGCCAACTGGTTGCTGGATAATCCGGCGGATGCGCCGGTGGTGGAGATCACCCTGGGTGGTTTTGCCGTGGTGGCCGAGGCGGATTGCCAACTGGCCCTGGCGGGCGCGGACCTCGATGCGCGGGTCGATGGCGAGCCGCTGAAACCCTGGCGCAGCTTCACCCTGCGCAAGGGCCGGCGTTTGCAGTTCAGCCAGCCATTGCAGGGCGCGCGGGCCTACCTGGCGGCGCCGGGAGGGTTCGTTGCACCCCGGGTGCTGGGCAGTTGCGCCACGGTGGTACGCGAAGGGCTGGGCGGGCCGGACGCGGCCGGGCGGGCGCTGGCCAAGGGCGATGAGCTGCACTTCGAAGGGCGATCACAGGGGCGTGGCGACGTGCCTGAAGCGTTGCGTCCGTGCCTGGCGGGGGTGGCCTGTCTGGATCTGGTGATGGGCGCGCAGTTGGGCGAGTTCAGCGGGCAGAGCCTGTTCGACCTGTTCAACAGCGACTGGACGCTGGACAGTCGCGGCGACCGCATGGGCATACGCCTGACCGGGCCGGTGTTGCGCTACCAGGGCCAGCCGATGATTTCCGAGGGCATCCCGCTGGGCGCGGTGCAGGTGCCGCCGGACGGGCAGCCGATCGTGTTGCTCAATGACCGGCAGACGATTGGCGGGTATCCGCGGCTGGGGGCGTTGACGCCGCTGGCGGTGGCACGGTTGGCGCAGTGTCTGCCGGGGGAGAAGGTGCGGTTCAGGGCGGTGGTGCAGGCGTTGGCGTGGGGCGAGATGCAGAATTGGTTTGCGGGCGTGCCCCTGTAGGAGCGTGGCTTGCCCGCGAAGGACCGTGCAGCGGTCCCGGACCTCACCGCTATCAGGGACCGCTACGCGGTCCTTCGCAGGCAAGCCAGCTCCTACAGAGGACCGCGCAGGCAGACCATTACTTGGAGAGGAACCGCATCCCTTCTTCCAGCCCCTGCAAGGTCAGCGGATACATCCGGTCCTCGATCAGTTCGCGGACGATATTGGTCGACGACGTGTAGTTCCAGGTGTTCTTCGGATACGGGTTGATCCAGATGAGCTTCTTGAACTTCTCCATGAAGCGCTGCATCCACACATACCCGGCTTCCTCGTTCCAGTGCTCGACGCTACCCCCCGGCTGGGTGATCTCGTAGGGCGCCATGGCCGCATCGCCGACGAACACCACCTTGTAGTCGGCGCCGTACTTGTGCAGCAGGTCCAGGGTCGAGGTGCGCTCCGAGGTGCGGCGCAGGTTGTTCTTCCACACCGACTCGTAGACGAAGTTGTGGAAGTAGTAGTACTCCAGGTGCTTGAACTCGGTCTTGCACGCGGAGAACAGCTCTTCGCAGATCTTCACGTGGGCATCCATCGAACCGCCGATATCGAACAGCAGCAACAGCTTCACGCTGTTGCGCCGCTCCGGGCGCATCTGGATGTTGAGCAGGCCGGCATCGCGGGCGGTGTGGTCGATGGTGCCGTCGATATCCAGCTCGTCCGCGGCGCCCTGGCGGGCGAACTTGCGCAGCCGGCGCAGGGCCAGCTTGATGTTGCGCGTGCCCAGTTCGACCTGGTCGTCGAGGTTCTTGTACTCGCGCTGGTCCCAGACTTTCACCGCCTTGCCCTGGCGCTTGCCGGCATCGCCGATGCGAATGCCTTCCGGGTTGAAACCGCCCGAACCGAACGGGCTGGTGCCACCGGTGCCGATCCACTTGTTGCCGCCGGCATGGCGTTCCTTCTGTTCTTCCAGGCGTTTCTTGAACTCTTCGATCAGCTTGTCCAGCCCGCCGAGGGACTGGATCTGCGCACGTTCCTCGTCCGTCAGCGAGCGCTCGAACTCCTTGCGCAGCCAGTCTTCGGGAATCAGCGCCTCAAGGTGCCGATCGAGGTTTTCCAGCCCCTTGAAGTAGGCGGAAAAGGCCCGGTCGAACTTGTCGAAATGCCGTTCGTCCTTCACCAGGATGGCCCGCGACAGGTAGTAGAACTCGTCCATGTCGGCGAAGGTGACCCGTTGCTTCAGGGCATTGAGCAGGTCGAGCAGTTCGCGCACCGACACCGGCACCTTCGCCGCGCGCATTTCATTGAACAGATTGAGCAGCATGGCGATCGCCCCCGTGGCTTCAGCGGTTGCCGCGACGGCTCATGAAGGCCAGGCGTTCGAGCAGTTGCACGTCCTGTTCGTTCTTCACCAGGGCGCCGGCCAGCGGCGGGATGGCCTTGGTCGGATCGCGCTCGCGCAGTACGGCCTCGCCGATGTTGTCGGCCATCAGCAGCTTGAGCCAGTCCACCAGTTCCGAGGTCGAGGGCTTTTTCTTCAGGCCCGGAACCTTGCGCACGTCGAAGAACACGTCCAGCGCCTCGCTGACCAGGTCCTTCTTGATGTTGGGGTAGTGCACGTCGACGATCTGCTGCAGGGTGTCGCGGTCGGGGAAGGCGATGTAGTGGAAGAAGCAGCGGCGCAGGAAGGCGTCAGGCAATTCCTTCTCGTTGTTCGAGGTGATGATGATGATCGGGCGCTGTTTGGCCTTGATCGTCTCGTCGGTCTCGTAAACGTAGAACTCCATCTTGTCCAGTTCCTGCAACAGGTCGTTGGGGAACTCGATGTCGGCCTTGTCGATTTCGTCGATCAGCAGGATCACCCGCTCCTCGGCCTCGAAGGCTTCCCACAGCTTGCCTTTCTTCAGGTAGTTGCGCACGTCGTGGACCTTGTCCACGCCCAACTGCGAATCGCGCAGGCGGCTGACCGCATCGTATTCATACAGGCCCTGGTGGGCCTTGGTGGTGGACTTGATGTGCCAGGTGATCAGCTTGGCGCCGAAGGACGCCGCCAGTTGCTCGGCGAGCATGGTCTTGCCGGTGCCCGGCTCACCCTTGACCAGCAGCGGTCGTTCCAGGGTGATCGCCGCGTTGACCGCCAGTTTCAGGTCGTCTGTGGCGACGTATGCGCTGGTGCCTTCGAACTTCATCTGTCCATCCTCGTTGCGAATGCCAGGGGGCTTGGCCCTGGTGGAAAATTGTCATACGCGACTATAACGCGCGTCCTACAGGAGTGGGAACGCAGACGGCCCATTCAGTCTCTGAATGGGCCGTCACTCGGTGGCTCGGTCAGACTTGGGCGGCGAACGCTCGCAGCGTGCGTCGAAGGCTTCGATGAAGCCGTTGCGCAGGATCCGCGGGAAGCATTTCATCGGCCTCTTGCGGAATGCGGAGGGACACGGATGAACGGTTGGCCCGAGGCGCCCCGACGGAGTTTCACCGGGGTAGACGCCCTTCCGGGGCAGGCTTACCCTTGAGGTTTTCGCTCGGTGCCAAAAGGACCTCCTGCCATGAGCCGTATCTTCGCTGACAACGCCCATTCCATCGGTAATACGCCGTTGGTGCAGATCAACCGCATCGCCCCGCGCGGCGTGACCATCCTGGCCAAGATCGAGGGGCGCAACCCGGGTTATTCGGTCAAGTGCCGGATCGGCGCGAACATGGTCTGGGACGCGGAAAGCAGCGGCAAGCTCAAGCCGGGCATGACCATCGTCGAGCCGACGTCGGGCAACACCGGTATCGGCCTGGCCTTCGTCGCCGCCGCCCGCGGCTACAAGCTGCTGCTGACCATGCCGGCGTCGATGAGCATCGAGCGGCGCAAGGTCCTCAAGGCCCTGGGCGCCGAACTGGTCCTGACCGAACCGGCCAAGGGCATGAAAGGCGCCATCGAGAAGGCCAGCGAGATCCTCGCCAGCGACCCGGGCAAATACTTCATGCCGGGCCAGTTCGACAACCCGGCCAACCCGGCGATCCACGAGAAGACCACCGGCCCGGAAATCTGGAACGACACCGATGGCGCGGTGGACGTGCTGGTCGCCGGCGTCGGCACCGGCGGCACCATCACCGGTGTGTCGCGCTACATCAAGCAGACCCAGGGCAAGGCGATTCTCTCCGTGGCGGTCGAGCCCGTGGTGTCGCCGGTGATCACCCAGGCGCGGGCCGGTGATGAGATCAAGCCGAGCCCGCACAAGATCCAGGGGATCGGGGCCGGCTTCGTGCCGAAGAACCTCGACCTGGCCATGGTCGACCAGGTGGAACTGGTCACCGACGACGAATCCAAGGCCATGGCCCTGCGCCTGATGCAGGAGGAGGGGATTCTCTGCGGGATTTCCTGTGGCGCCGCCATGGCTGCCGCCGTGCGCCTGGCCGAGAAGCCGGAAATGCAGGGCAAGACGATCGTGGTGATCCTGCCGGACTCCGGTGAGCGTTACCTGTCCAGCATGCTGTTCAGCGACCTGTTCACCGAACAGGAAAACCAGCAGTAGGAACCCGCCGTTTGATCCCGGGCAATGATCCGGCGCCGGGTTTATTGCACAATTCCCAATACTGTATGTCAGGCCCCGGTTGTTTTTACCGGGGCCTGTTCGGTTTATCATGGACGATTTCCGGCGCCGAGCCCGAACGAAATTTCCTAGGAGTTTTGAATGACTTTTTCCTTCGTCGCCAAGGCAGGCGTGCTGCTGCTGTTCTTCGGCAGCGTCCTGTTCGTGCACCTACGCGGCAAGGCGCGGCTGCCGGTGCTGCGCCAGTTCGTCAACCATTCGGCGCTGTTCGCTCCCTACAACTCGCTGATGTACCTGTTTTCCGGAGTACCGTCCAAGCCGTACCTGGACCGTGAGCGCTTCCCCGAGCTGGACGTGCTGAAGAACAACTGGGAAACCATTCGCGAAGAGGCCATGCACCTGTTCGACGAGGGCTACATCCGTGCCGCCGAGAAGGACAACGACGCCGGCTTCGGTTCGTTCTTCAAGAAGGGCTGGAAGCGCTTCTACCTGAAGTGGTACGACAAGGCCCTGCCATCGGCCGAGTTGCTGTGCCCCAAGACCGTCGAACTGGTCAACAGCATTCCCAACGTCAAGGGCGCGATGTTCGCCCTGCTGCCCGGTGGCAGCCACCTGAACCCGCACCGTGACCCGTTCGCCGGTTCCCTGCGTTATCACCTGGGCCTGGCCACGCCGAACTCGGACAACTGCCGCATCTACGTCGACGGCCAGCCTTACGCCTGGCGCGACGGTGAGGACGTGATGTTCGACGAAACCTACGTGCACTGGGTGAAGAACGAAACCGAGACGACCCGGGTGATCCTGTTCTGCGACGTCGAGCGTCCGCTGAGCAGCCCGTTGATGACCCGGATCAACCGCAAGGTCAGCGCTTTCCTCGGCCGTGCCACCGCGCCGCAGAACACTGACGACGAGCGGGTTGGCGGGATCAACCAGGCCTATGCCTGGAGCAAGAAGTTCAGCAATGTCATCAGCGCCCGGGTGAAGACCTTCAAGCGCGCCAATCCGAAGGCCTACCGCGTGCTGCGGCCGGTGCTGGCGGTGGTGGTGGCCTGGCTGCTGTATCGCTGGCTGTTCTGATCGGCTCTCCCGTAGGAGCGCGGCTTGCCCGCGAAGGACCGCAACGCGGTCCCATTGGGATGTCATCGGGGACCGCTTTGCGGTCCTTTCGCGGGCAAGCCACGCTCCTACAGGGCAGTGCGCGGCAATTGAACTGGAGCTTGCGCTATCAAATGGCCAGGCCTATAGTCCCCAGCACTTTCTCTTCACCGAAGACTCGCTCATGCCTGCTTCCCCTGTAACCCCAGTACTCGCTGCCGCGCTCGACGCGGTGGTTGTCGTGCGCGGGATTCAGCAGCCGGTCATCAGCCAGTCCCCACCTGTCGGAACCGTTGTGGCGTGCGTAGTAGGCGCACCGCCAGCCGTGGTGGCAGTGGCCTGAGGCCCTGCACCCCCAACGTTTCTGAGTACGGCGGCTGCCACGACGCAGCCCGACCGTTCGGTTCATTTGCCCGAATACAGGTGGCAACTCCATGTCTCTTCTCAACAAAGCATCCGTGGCCTCGGCGGCCACCACCAGCCTGTTCGTCCTGCTCTGGAGCAGCGGGGCGATCGTCTCCAAGCTGGGGCTGGCCCAGGCGACACCCTTCGCTTTCCTTCTCGTCCGCTTCGCCATCGCCCTGGTCGCGCTGTTGCTGCTCGGGCCCTTGCTGCGCCTGCGCTGGCCGCGTGAGCGCGGCGCCGTGTGGCAGGCCCTGGCCACCGGCGCGGTCCTGCTCGGCGCCTACCAGATCTTCTACCTGCTGGCCCTGGACCTGAAGATCACGCCCGGCGTCATGGCCACGGTCATGGGCGTGCAGCCGATCCTTACCGTGGCCCTGATGGAGCGGCAGCGGTCCTTCAGCCGCCTGTTCGGTCTGTGTCTGGGACTGGCGGGGCTGGTCATGGTGGTCTGGCAGGGGATCGGCCTGGGCGGCATGTCCCTGGCCGGCATGGGCTTTGCCCTGCTGGCCCTGGCGAGCATGACCGGCGGCTCGATCATGCAGAAGCGCATCACTGACCAACCCCTTGGCACGCTGCCCTTGCAGTACCTGGCCGGCCTGCTGATGTGCATGGCGTTCGCGCCGTTCCAGCCGCTGGAAATCCAGCCCACCCGGCAGTTCACCCTGGCGGTGCTGTGGATGGCCCTGGTGGTCTCGGTGCTGGCGACCCTGCTGCTGTACCGCCTGATCGCCCGTGGCAACCTGGTCAACGTCACCAGCCTGTTCTACCTGGTGCCGGCGGTGACCGCGCTGATGGACTACCTGATCTTCGGCAACCGTCTGGCGGCCATGAGCCTGCTGGGCATGGGCCTGATCGTCATCGGCCTGCTGTTCGTGTTCCGTCAGCCGGCACGGGCCGCGGCGCCGGCTTGAGCACCAGCCACAGGGCCAGGCCGATCAGCAGTCCACCGTACAGGTGTGCGGTGGACAGCGGTTCGTCCAGCAGCCAGGCCCCCCAGAGCACGCCGAACACCGGTATGAGAAAGGTCACGGTGGAGGATTTCACCGGGCCGATCTCGCTGATCAGGCGGAAATACAGGATGTAGGCGAAGGCGGTGCACAGCAGGCCCAGGCCCAGCAGCGACAGCCACACCTGCCAGCCGCCCCAGCTGGCGGGCGGCTGGGTGGCGACGCTCCAGGCAAACAGCGGCAGCAGCAGCAGGCTGGCGCCGATCATGCTGCCCAGTGCCGACAGGCGGCTGTCGAGGCCGCCGCGCTGGTCCAGCCAGCGCCGCGCGAGAAACCCGGCCAGGCCATAGCAGGCGGTCGCGCCGAGGCAGGCGAGGGCGCCCTGCAGCAGTGCGAGGTCGAAGGCCACCGGCCCCGCGCCACTGAGAATGCCCACCCCGAGCAACCCGAGGAAAATCCCGGCGAGCTTGGCCAGGGTCATGCTCTCGTGGAAGAACAGCGTGCCGATCAGCACGCCCATCAGCGGCGTGGTGGCGTTGAAGATCGCCGAGTAGCCCGCCGGCAGCACCTGGGCCGCCACCGAGTAGAGGGTCGCGGGAATTCCCGAGTTGATCATCCCCAGCACCAGGGCCACCTTGAACTTGCCGCCGAAGTCCCAGCGCACGCGCAGCAGGGCGAGGATCGCGATCAACCCCAGGCAGGCGATCGACACCCGGAAGAACGCGGTCGGCACCGTCCCCAGTACCGGCGCGATGATGCGCATGAACAGGAAGCTGGCGCCCCAGATGGCGGCGAGGATCAGCAGGCGGGACAGGGCGATGGGGCTCACGGGGTACTCCAGGGGAAAACCGGGAAACGAGTGTACGGCATAACCGGGGCCGATCTCGTGCGCTTTCTTGCGGGCTGAATCCGTTCATTGCGGTTGATGTCGTCCGCTGCGCAGAAACAGCCGTTCGCGATGCTGGCACCCTGGCCCCGATTTGGCCGATCCACCCCCTGTGCAGGCGCGGGCGCCGCGGTTACTCTCAGGCTTTCGCCCTTCCCGCCAGAGGTCCAGATATGCCCCAGCAATGGCCGGCCGCCGCTATCGCGCGGACGATCCTCGATGGTTTCGACAACTATCGCGAGCATTTCCGCCAGATCACCGATGGTGCCCGCGAGCGCTTCGAAAAAGCCCTCTGGCAGCAGATCCAGAGCGCCGCCGCGGCGCGGATCAACCTGTACGAAGAGAAAGTCTCGGAGGTCACCGTGCGCCTGCATGAGGCCTTCACCGACGACGTGCTGCTGGACGTTTCCCTGTGGCCGCTGGTGAAGAGCGCCTACATCGGCCTGATCGACCCGCGTTTCGACGATGAGCTGTCGGAGACCTGGTACAACTCGATTTTCTGCAGCCTGTTCAGCCACGACCTGATCAGCGATGGCTGCATGTTCATCCATACCACCCGGCCGTCACTGCGCGCCCACGAGCGCGCGGCGCAGACCCGCATCTACCGTCCCGACGGCCACCTGTCCGGCCTGCTGGCACGCATCTTCGAGGATTATCGCTTCGATGTGCCCTATGCCGACCTGTCCGGCGACCTGGCGCGGCTGCAGGCGCAACTGCGCGAGAGTCTGCCGGACTGGGTCTGCAAGGACCCGCAGCTGCAGGTCGAGCTGTTCTCCCCGGTGCTCTATCGCAACAAGGGTGCCTACCTGGTCGGGCGCATCTTCACCCAGGACGAACAATGGCCGCTGGTGATCCCGCTGCTGCACCGCGAAGGTCATGGCATCGAGATCGACGCGCTGATCACCGATGAAGCCGATGTGTCGATCATCTTTTCCTTCACCCGTTCGTACTTCATGGTCGATGTCCCGGTGCCGGCGGAGTTCGTCGGCTTTCTCAAGCGCATCCTGCCGGGCAAGCACGTCGCCGAGCTGTACACCTCGATCGGGTTCTACAAGCACGGCAAGTCGGAGTTCTACCGCGCCCTGATCAACCACCTGGCCAGCACCGACGACCGCTTCATCATGGCTCCCGGCGTGCGCGGCATGGTCATGAGCGTGTTCACCCTGCCGGGCTTCAACACCGTGTTCAAGATCATCAAGGACCGCTTCTCGCCGTCCAAGAGCGTGGATCGCGCCACGGTGATCGAAAAGTACCGCCTGGTGAAGAGTGTCGACCGGGTCGGGCGCTTGGCCGATACCCAGGAGTTCTCCGATTTCCGCTTCCCGCTGAGCAAGTTCGAGCCCGAATGCCTGGCCGAGCTGCTGGAAGTGGCGCCCTCGACGGTCAGCCTGGAGGGCGACACCGTGCTGGTGCGTCACTGCTGGACCGAGCGGCGCATGACCCCGCTCAACCTCTACCTGGAAAACGCCAACGACGCCCAGGTACGCGAGGCGCTGGACGACTACGGCCTGGCGATCAAGCAACTGGCGGCGGCGAACATCTTCCCTGGCGACATGCTGCTGAAGAATTTCGGCGTCACTCGCCATGGTCGCGTGGTGTTCTACGACTACGACGAGATCACCTTCCTCACCGAAGCCAATTTCCGCCATATCCCGCCGCCGCGTTTCCCCGAGGACGAGATGTCCAGCGAGCCGTGGTATTCGATCGGTCCGCACGACGTGTTCCCCGAGGAGTTCCCGCCGTTCCTGTTCGCCGATATCGGCCAGCGCCGGCTGTTCAATCAGCTGCATGGCGAGCTGTACGACGCCGATTACTGGAAAGGCCTGCAGGACGCGATCCGCGCGGGCAAAGTGATCGATGTCTTCCCGTATCGGCGCAAGGGCAGGGAGCAGGCCATCGTCTAGGCTCTGTATGAAATGCATCCGAGCTCGCCCATGCTGCGTTGAAAACGGGCTCGGAATGCTCATTTACTCCAGTAAACTCCGCTTCCTCGCCCGTTTTCGCCTTGCCTGGTCTTCGCTCGAATACATTTCATACAGACCCTAGCGCTTGAGGCACTTCAGTTCGCTGAAGTCCTTGCGCACCTTGTCCAGGCGCTGGTCCAGATGCTGGCGCTGTTCGGCGCTGCTCTGCGCCATCAGGTCCACCAGCAGGCTGCGCAGGTGGGCCTCGCTGCTGGTGAAGGCGATGCGGTACTCCGGGGTCCAGAAGCGTTCGCGCTCCTTGAGCAACTGACCCAGGCGCGGTTCGAAATCGTCCTGATGGCGCTGCTCCATCAATTGGCTGAACTGCGCCTGCCAGTGGGCGCGGTTGGCGATCCACTGGCGATTCTGTCCGCCCAGTTGCGCCGACCACGAGGCCACGCGCGCCTTCTGCTGCGGGCTCAACCCGCCGAGCCATGGCGACAGGCGTTTTTCCATGCGCGCGCCGCGTTCCTCGATCTGCTGCGCGAGCGGCGTCCTGACGTACCAGGCCTGGCGCTTGTCGATGTCGCGGGCGAAGTTCTCGCGCAGCTCGCGCACCTGCTCGTCGTTCATGCCCCGCAGCAACTGAGCGGCCTGCGGGGTGATCCGTTCGGCGACCCGGGCCACGGCTTGGTGCGCTTGCCCGGTGCGCTCGCGCAACTGCTGGTCGGTGACCTGGTTGCTGGCGACCATCTGGCGAATGCCGTCCAGCCAGGTCAGGTAGCCGGGCAACTGGGTCTTGCAGTGCCAGGCCAGTTGCTCCTTGAGGCGCTCGTCGAGCCAGCGCTTCTGCTGGCGGTTCATGTCCAGGTAGTCGCTCAGCGACCACGGCACCAGCACGTCGAGGTTGCGGTAGGCCAGGTCCAGGCGCGTGCAGGACAGCAGCAGGAGACTGGCGAGCATCAGCAGAATCGGGCGCAGGCAGCGAGAGGGACGAGTGGACATGATGCGAGTCCTTGCATGGGCTTCCTCTGTGTTTATAGAGCAGGTTCGGCCAATGCGGTTCAAGCCGCTGTCTTTGTTCCGATCGGTGGGGGGAAACCGCCGAAGCGCCGGGCGACAGTCGCAGTTCGGGTGTAGAATGCGCGCCTCGCAACGAGGATTTCGACGATGGCTTTAGTTGGGCGTTACAACACTTTGCAAGTGGTCAAGCACACGGACTTCGGTCTGTACCTGGATGGCGGCGCGGATGGCGAGATTCTTCTGCCCAACCGCTACATCCCCAAGGACACGCCCACCGAGGTCGAGGACTGGCTGAACGTCTTCGTCTACCTGGACAGCGAGGACAAGCTGATCGCCACCACCGAGAAGGCCAAGGTCCAGGTCGGCCAGTTCGCCAGCCTCAAGGTGGTCGAGATCAACAGCATCGGCATCTTCCTCGACTGGGGCCTGCCCAAGGACCTGCTGATGCCGTACTCCGAGGAAAAGCGCCAGATGCGCGCCGGCGAGTACTGCGTGGTGCACGTCTACCTCGACCGCCGTACCCGGCGCATCACCGCCACCGCCAAGCTCGACCGCTACCTCGACAAGACCCCGGCCAACTACCGGGTCGGCCAGCAGGTCGACCTGCTGGTGGTCGAAGAGAGCCCGATGGGCTTCAAGGCCATCATCAACAACCAGCACTGGGGCCTGATCCACAGGAACGAGGTGTTCAAGTTCCTGCGTTCGGGCAAGCAGGAGAAGGGCTACATCAGGGAAATCCGCGACGACGGCAAGATCGCCCTGAGCCTGCAACCGGTCGGCGAAGCCGCCGCCAGCAGCCTGCACGAGCAGATCCTGAGCAAGCTCAAGGCCGCCGACGGTGTGTTGCCGGTCAGCGACAAGAGCGACCCGCAGGTGATCAGCGACCTGTTCGGGGTCAGCAAGGGCAACTTCAAGAAGGCCATCGGCGCCTTGTACAAGAGCGGTCAGATCGTCATCCACGACAACCGCATCGAACTGGCCTGATCAGCGCTGGCGAAAACCCGAGAAATCCAGGTTTTCGCCGCCCGGGCGCAGGTCGCGCAGCAGCGAGTCGCGGTCGGCGGACAGGGCGAGGCTGATGGTCGAGCGGCGTTTGCCCGGGTTGCGCACTTCCATCTGGTCCATGTGCGAGCGCAGGTAGCGTCTCGGTACCTTCAGGTGCTGCAACTGATCGCCTTCCGGGGTGTGCAGCAGCAGGTTCACCCACCCGGTATTGGTGCGCAGCCAGGCCACTGGCACATCGAACCACCACAGGCTGCGCTTGCTGTCGAGCACGGCGAACAGGGTGTTGTCGCTGTCCAGCGCGGGAATCCCCAGGGCCTCGTTGCGACGGGCGATGGCAGTGGTCTTGTCGAGTTTCATGCGGTGTCCTGCGAGTGACGCTTGGTAAGGCCGGGTATTGTGCTGGCAATGGGCTGAAACATAAAGCCGCAGGGCGCTTCGAAAGCCGGAACTTTTTCCATCACTGATGTCAATGTGATGTCGCCACTCGGCGGCCGGCGATTCTCTTCGCCTACCCTCTGCAAGGAAGAACGAAAATGCGAGTACTTATCGCGCTGTTGGTGTTGTTCAGCGGTTTCGCCCATGCCGGTTGCGGCAGCATCGACGACTCGGACCAGCGCCGCTATTGCGAAGCGAAGACGGGCAATGGCAGTTGCGGCAGCATCGACAACTCCGACCTGCGCAGGATGTGCGAGGCCGAAACCAGGAATGGCAGTTGCGGCAGCATCGACGATTCCGATCAGCGTCGCTATTGCGAGGCGAAAACAAACAATGGCAGTTGCGGCAGCATCGGTAACTCGGATCTGCGCAGGATGTGCGAAGCCGAAACCGGAAACGGCAGTTGCGGCAGCATCGGCGATTCCGACCAGCGTCGCTATTGCGAGGCGAAAACACACAATGGCAGCTGCGGCAGTATCGGCGACGACGATCTGCGCAGGATGTGCGAGTCTGAGACTCGCTGAACCGACAACGCCAACGCACGTTCACGCAAGGCCCGCGACACCTTGCGTGAAAATAAATGAAACTCTGCGCTTCGTTCGCCACTCCACCGACTGTCGATTCCGACGTTCCCTTCAAGGAGACATCCCATGAGTGGCACCAAAGACAAAGTCAAAGGCATGGCCAACGAAGCGGTCGGCAATATCAAGCAGGGCGTGGGCAAGGCGACCGGCAACGATCGCCTGCGCGCCGAAGGCAAGGCCCAGGAACTGAAGGGCGAAGCCCAGCAAGCCGTGGGCAAGGTCAAGGATGCCGTGAAAAAGCCTTGATCGTTGCACCCGGCGCACGATGACGGCCATCTTCGGATGGCCGTTTTTTTTACCGGGACAGTGAATCGCGACCGGTGATCGAGGGTCTATTAGACTGTTTTGTAACGCTTCCCGGGGTGACCCGGGAATACGAGCTTCAGGCAGCGCAAGGAGACGCCAATGAGATTCACCCATCTGCGCGGTGTACCGGTACATCGCGTGCTGGTGCACACCGTCAAGGAATTCCTCGATGACGAGATGTCCACCTACGCCTCGGCACTGGCTTACCAGATGCTCTTTTCGCTGTTTCCGTTCCTGCTGTTCCTGATCGCCCTGATCGGTTTCCTGCACTTGCCGGACTTCTTCTCCTGGTTGCGTCTGCAGTCGGAACTGGTCCTGCCGCCGCAGGCACTGGAGCAGGTCAACCCGGTGATCGACCAGCTCCAGCAATCCAAGGGCGGACTGCTCTCGGTGGGTATCGTCATCGCCCTATGGACCGCCTCGGCCGGCGTGCGCCTGATGATGAGCGCGATGAACGCCGCCTACGACGTGGTCGAGGGGCGTCCGCTGTGGAAGCGCATTCCGCTGTCGATCTTCTACACCGTCGGTATCGCCGGCATGCTCCTGGCCGCCGCCGCGCTGATGGTGCTCGGCCCGCAGGTGATGGGCTGGGTGGCCTCGCAGGTGGGCATGGAGGAATTCATCGTCACCGTGTGGACCGTGGCGCGCTGGCCGGCCATCGTGGCGCTGATGATGGTGGCGGTGGCGCTGATCTACTACGTCATGCCCGACGTCAAGCAGGAGTTCCGCTTCATCACCCCCGGCTCGGTGCTGGCGGTGGTGGTCTGGATCATCGCCTCGCTGGGTTTCGGCTACTACGTGAAGACCTTCGCCGACTACAACGCCATGTACGGCAGTATCGGCGCGATCATCGTCCTGCTCCTGTACTTCTACATTTCCGCCGCGGTGTTGCTGCTCGGCGCGGAAATGAATGCGGCGATCGAGCACCTGTCCGCGGAAGGCAAGCGTCCCGGGGAAAAACAACCCGGCGACGGAGCGCCGGATCGTGCTACAAATCGCCACTCCGGGCTGGGCCGCGATCACGCCCCGGCCGCCGGACCCGAACCCGTGAGCCGAACCTCCCATGATTCGTGAAATCCTGAAAATGGGCGACGAGCGCCTGTTGCGCATCGCCCCGCCGGTCCCTGAGCACCTGCTTGGCAGTGCCGAACTGCGGCAACTGATCGACGACATGTTCGAAACCATGCGCCATGTCGGTGGGGTCGGCCTGGCCGCGCCGCAGATCGGGGTCGACCTGCAACTGGTGATCTTCGGTTTCGAGCGCAGCGAGCGTTACCCGGACGCCGAGCCGGTGCCACAGACCATCCTGCTCAACCCGGTCATCACCCCGATCGGTAGCGAACTGGAGGAGGGCTGGGAAGGCTGCCTGTCCGTGCCGGGCCTGCGCGGGGTGGTCAGTCGCTACAAGAGCATCTTCTACGAGGGCGTGGACCCGCAGGGGCAGCCGATTCGCCGCACCGCCGACGGTTTTCACGCCCGGGTGGTGCAGCACGAGTGCGATCACCTGATCGGGCGCCTGTACCCGTCGCGCATCCACGACTTCAGCCGCTTCGGCTACACCGAGGTGCTGTTCCCCGGACTCGATCCCGCCGCCGACGACTGATGCCGCGCCATCGCCAGCAGGGGCTTGCTGCGCCGGTAGCGGGCCAGGCGCTCGGCGAGCACGGCGGGCAGGTCTTCGCTGACGGCATAGCCCAGCTTTTCATAGAAAGTTTGCAGATCCGGATGACAGAACAGCCAGATGCAACCCGTGGCGTCCTGGCTGGCCCGTTCGATCAGGCGTCGCGCCACCTGTCGCCGCCGCCAGTCCTGGGCCACCAGCAAACCGGTCAACCAATGCCCGCCCGGCACCGGACTGAGGTTCAGCGCCGCGACGATCGCTCCCGCACGCGCGACCCAGGCCACGCCGCTGTCGCTACCACGCATGGGCGAGGACTGGCTTTTATAGAACTTGTTCAACAGCGGGCGTTCGCTGGCGGTCAGCGGGCTGCACTGGATCGGTACGGGGTTGGGCACGGATGGAGGCTCTGGGGCGGGCATTTGGCGCGGACTGAATGCTGTTCGGACGGGTAAGGATCAGCCTGGATTGTTGCTGAATCGGTAACAGTGAATGTCAGGCGTGATGATTCAACGAAGTTAGCAGATCAGTAAACTGAGCGCATCCCCACTAAACACCACCTGATGGGATCGGTACTTCGTGTTATCTCCAGTGTTGGAATAACAACTTCTCCGCGCCACTTGGCATATGAAGTCAATCTGTTGGTTTGATTGCTTTAAAGGCCCACACATCATGAAAGCATTAGTTGCAGTTGCATTACTTGCCGTGTCTTCGTTCGCCCTCGCTGACCAGGCCGCCAGTGCCCAGCAGCCGGCGCCCGAGCAATACAGCTACGGCACTGATCTGGATATCGCCAAGGTCATCAGCCTGTCGAAAGTTGCGAATGTCTGTGAAGTCGTGCCGGCCACCATGGTCTATGAAGATCATCAAGGCCAGCGTCATACCCTCGAATACCGGGTCATGGGTGATGGTTGCAGCCAGGGCTGAAAGTTGTAAGTAAGGCAATAAAAAGCCCCCGTCTTCACGGGGGCTTTTTATTGCCTGTTCATTGTCTTTCCCGTTCGAGAAGTTGCTGTTTGCGTTCCACGCCCCAGCGGTAGCCGGAGAGATTGCCATCGCTGCGCACCACCCGGTGGCAGGGGATCGCCACCGCGAGGCTGTTGGCGCCGCAGGCCTGGGCTACCGCGCGTACCGCTTTCGGGGCGCCGATACGTTCGGCGATTTGCGCATAGCTGGCGGTGCTGCCCACCGGAATCTCCCGCAGCGCCTGCCAGACCCGTTCCTGGAAGGCCGTGCCGCGCAGGTCCAGGGGCAGGTCGAGGCCGATGGCCGGCGCCTCGACGAAGCCCACCACCTGTGCCACCAGTTGCTCGAATCGCGCGTCCGCACCGATGAGATTGGCCTTGGGGAACTTGTCCTGCAGGTCCTGCAGCAGCGCCTGCGGATCGTCGCCCAGAAGGATCGCGCAGATGCCCCTGGCGCTTTGCGCAATCAGGATCGCGCCCAGCGAGCACTGCGCGATGGCGAAGTGAATATCGGTGTTGGCGCCGCCGTCGCGCCAGGTGCCCGGTGTCATGCCGAGACGGGCGTTGCTCGATTCGTAGAAGCGGCTGTTGGAGTTGAAGCCGGCCTCGTACATCGCTTCGGTGATCGAGTCGGCGCGCTGCAACTGGTTGCGCAGCTTGCGCGCGCGGTGGGCGCTGGCGTAGGCCTTGGGGGTCAGGCCGGTGGCGCGCTTGAACACCCGATGGAAGTGGTAGGGGCTCATGTTCACCTGCTCGGCCAACTGGCTCAGGCTCGGCTCGACCTCGGCGCTTTCGATCAGCTTGCAGGCGCGGGTGACCTGGGCGGCGTGCTGGCGCGCCAGTGTGTTCTGGTCGCCGCCACGTCGCCGGCTGGGACGATAGCCGGCGGCTTCGGCGTCGGCCGGGGTGTCGAAGAACTCGACGTTCTCGATCCGCGGGCGGCGCGCGGGGCTCGATGGCGGGCAATACACGCCGGTGGTGCGCACGCCGTAGACGAAGGTGCCGTCGGCGGAGGCGTCACGGGCCAGCAGGGCTTGCCAGCGTGGGTCGGATTCGGTGATGACGGGTGTACTGCGACGCATGGGGAGTCTCCGATAGCCTTTGTTTGCGCCCATCAGGCAGGGCCGACACAGTCCTTGAGCGGTATGGAGGGATTCTAGGAATTCCTTGCCATCCGAAAACTCCGCCTCTTGCTTTCGAATTCACTTCGCCGGGACCCGCCACAGATACCAGGCCGCCACCGTCCGGTACGGACTCCATGCCAGACCCAGCTCCCTCAACTGCCTCGGCGTCGGCTGCGCCTCCAGGCCATGCAGCCGGCGATACCCCTCGCGCACGCCGAAGTCGTCCACCGGCAGGATGTCCATCTGCTCCAGGGTGTAGATCAGCAGCATCTCCACGGTCCAGCGACCCACGCCGGGCAGGCGGGTCAGGCGTTCGATCAGCGCCTCATGATCCATGTTGCGGGCCTCGGCATGATCCGGCACCAGCCCGTCCAGCCGTCCCTGCGCCACGGCCTGCACGGTGCTGATCTTGCGCCCGGAGAAGCCGCAGGCGCGCAGTTGCTCCGGGGTGGTCGCCAGCAGTTGTTCGGGGGACGGAAAGTCCTGCCCGGGATACAACGCGAGAAAGCGCCCGAGAATCGCCTCGGCGGCCCTGGCATGCAATTGCTGGTAAGCGATGGCCCGCACCAGTGCCTGGTAGGGATCGCGGGTCGGCAACGGCACATGCAGGCACGCACCGATGGCATCGATATGCGCGGCCCACAGCGCACTCTGCTGGCGCAGGTGATCCGTGGCCCGGGTGTAGAAGTGGTCGCGTTCGTTCATGGCTATCCGTTCCGCAAAGCTGCTGGAGTGTAGGCGGGCTGGGAGGCTTGTCACTCCGGATCCTGCGCCGTGAATTCGCCGAGCACCGTGGCGACCCGCTCCAGTGCCTGCTTCAGTTCGGCCCGGCTGCGCGCTGCGGTCAAGCTGATGCGCAGCGCCGGCAGTTGCCCCTGCTTCACCGCGAACACCTGCGCCGGCACCACCTCGACACCCTTGGCGCGGCAGGCTGCGGCCAACACGTCGCCGGGGCGGGGGCCGCCGAGCCAGATATGCGGCGATGGCCGCTCCTGATGGGCCAGCGCCGGCCCCAGCAGGCGTTGCGCCAGGCGCCAGCGCTGCATGACTTCCTCGCGCTGCCAGGCCAGTTTGCGCGCGGCGGTACCGTCGTCGATCCAGCGGCAGGCGATGTCCAGCATCAACGGTGCAATCTGCCAGTGAGTGGCCTGGGCATGCGGATCGATGCGTCCCAGCAGGCTCGCGTCGCCGGCGATCCAGCCCAGGCGCAGGCCGGCGCAGACGGTCTTCGACAGGCTGCTGACCAGCAAGCCGCGCGGGCCGAGCAACGGCAGCAGCGGTGGCTCGTCGCCAAGGGCGCCATAGACATCGTCCTCCACCAGCAGCAGGTCCAGGCGCTCGACCACGGCGGCGACGGCACGCCGCCGCTGTTCGCCCATGCGCGCCCCGGTGGGGTTGTGCAACGCCGGGGTCAGGACCACCACCCGCGCGCCGCTGGCCCGGGCCACGCGGTCGAGATCGTCGGGGAGGATGCCTTCGCGGTCCATGGCGATGCCGTGCAGCGGCAGGCGCAACTGGCGGCAGGCGGCCTTGATGCCGGGCGCGGTCAACGCTTCGACCATCACCGCTTCGCCGGGCTGACAGAACGACAGCAGTACGCTGAACAACCCCTGCTGCGCGCCCCCGCAGAGCAGCACCTGGGCGGCGTTGAGCGCCAGGCTGCGTCGATTCAGCCAGCTGGCGCCGTGCAGGCGGCCGAGCAGCAACTGTTCGGCGCCGAGATAGTGTTCCAGCGCATGGCCGGCACCCTGTTGAAGCACTGCGCGCAGTGCCTGTTCGAGGTCCTGGCTGTGCTCGTCCACCACCGGCACGTTGGTCGACAGATCGATGCTGGCGCTGCCGTCGTCGCGCTGTTTGAGGCGGAACAGCGTGGCTTCCTTGCTGCCGGCCAGCACGTAGGTGCCGCGCCCGACCTCGCCGGACACCAGATGCCGCGCCGCCGCCTCGCGGTAGGCCTGCTGCGTGGTGCTCGGATTCAGGCCCAGGGTCCAGGCCAGGCGACGCTGTGGTGGCAGGCGTTCGCCGACCTTGAGTTCGCCGGTTTCGATGGCGCGGGCGATGGCATCGACCAGGGCGAGGTAGCGCGGTTGGCCGTCATCGGTGAGGGTGGGGGTCCACATGTTTTATTGTTGGCCATGCAATATAAGGTTTGACCCATACAATGCGCGGCAGCCAGGATCGGGTCAACTCCATCCGATCCGAGGTGTTCCATGTTCGATCTGCCTGCCCTGCGCGAAGCGTCCCGTCTGGTCCGTGCCGAGGTCCCCGCCACTGCGCAGTACGCCTGGCCGCGCCTGGCCGAGCGACTGGGTTGCGAGGTCTGGGTCAAGCACGAGAACCATGCGCCCACCGGCGCCTTCAAGGTGCGTGGCGGCTTGCTCTATGTGCAGTCGCTGCTGGCCCGGGCACCGCAGACGCGTGGCCTGGTCACCGCGACCCGGGGCAATCACGGGCAGAGCATGGCCCTGGCGGCAGGCAAGGCCGGGGTGCCGATCATCATCGTCGTGCCCGAAGGCAATTCCCGGGAAAAGAACGCGGCGATGCGCGCCCTTGGCGCCGAGCTGGTGGAGCACGGTGCCGACTTCGATCTGGCGCGGGCCGAGGCCGCGCGACTGGCCGAAGTGCATGGCTATGAAAGCGTGCCGCCGTTTCACCCGGACCTGATTCGTGGTGTGGCGACCTACGCGCTGGAACTGTTCGAGGCCGTGGCGCGGCTGGATGCGGTGTACGTGCCGATCGGCATGGGCTCGGGTATCTGCGGCTTGATCCGGACCCGCGACCTGCTGGGGCTGGATACCGAGATCATCGGTGTGGTGTCCAGTGAAGCGGATGCCTACGCGCAGAGCTTCGAGCAGGGCCGTATCGTCACCACCGCGACTGCCAATACCTTCGCCGACGGCATGGCCTGCCGCATGCCGGTGGCGGAGGCGTTCGAGATCATTCGCCAGGGGGCGGCGCGTATCGTCCGGGTGACGGATGCCGAGATTGCCGAGGCCATGCGCATCTATCACGAGGACACCCACAACACGGCCGAAGGCGCCGGCGCCGCCGGCCTGGCCGCGCTGTGCCAGGAGCGCGAGCGGCAGCGCGGGAAGAAGGTGGCGGTGGTGTTGAGTGGGGCGAACATCGATCGGCAGGGGTATGCGCGGGTGCTGGCGGGGGATTGAAAAGTCTTGAATGAACTTCAGGGAAAAAGTGCTATCTTAATTTGATAGCATTTTCCGATGCAGAATCGACATCGCAAGACTCTCGAAGCCATCTTCAGGCTACCCACCAGTACTTCACTGGTGTTCGCCGATATCGAAGCCCTGATCGTCCATCTGGGCGGCTCGGTGCATGAGCGTGAAGGTTCGCGGGTCAAGCTTGTGCTGGGGCAGCATCAATGGCGCTGCCACCGGCCACATCCGGGCAAGGAGGCCAGGCGTTATCAGGTCGAAGAAGCACGGGAGTTTCTTCTGCGGGCAGGAGTTCAGGCATGAGCAACATGAGTTACAAAGGCTATTCGGCGCGGGTCGAGTACGATGCCCGCGACGATATTTTCGTGGGGCGGGTGCTGGGTGTGCGCGACATCATCAGTTTCCACGCGAGTTCCGTCAGTGAACTGCACGAGGCATTCAGGGGCGCGCTGGAAGACTATCTCGCCGATTGCATCGAGCGCGGTGTGACGCCGGACAAGCCGGCGTCCGGCAAGGTGATGCTGCGGATTCGCCCGGAGGTCCATGCGGCTGCGACCATTGCCGCGCAAAAGCAGGGCAAGAGTCTCAACCAATGGGCCGATGAGGTTTTCGAGCAGGCTGCCTTGGCCTGATCCGCAATTTCTTCCAATACATTTCCTGCCTGATCCGCTTCAATACCGGCTGCCTTTTTCGTAGTCGGTAGCGGATCCCTTCATGCCTTTCTCCAACGGATTTCTTCTCAGCCTGTCCCTGTGCCTGGATATCGGCATTGCCAATATCGCCATGATCACCCTGGCCATGCAGCGCGGCTTCTGGCAGGGCATGTGGCTGGGCCTGGGCACCTGCGTCGGCGACCTGATCTACGCCCTCGCGGCGCTGGCCGGGATGACCGTGCTGCTGCAGTTCGAGGCGGTGCGCTGGACCCTGTGGATCGGCGGCTCGCTGCTGCTGGTGTGGTTCGCGGTGAAGATGCTGCTGGCGGCGCTGCGCGGCGATGCGCATCTGGACACCGCGGTGCAGGTGGTGCGCGAGTCGCCCTGGCGCGAGTTTGTCCGCGGGATCGTGCTGGCCATGTCCTCGCCCAGCGCGATCCTCTGGTTCGCCGCGGTGGGCGGGGTGCTGATTTCCCGTTCCGGCGCTGGCGGCCCGTTGGAGGCGGGGCTGTTCCTCGGCGGGTTCTTCTGTGCCGGAGTGCTCTGGTGCCTGACCCTGTGCGGTGTCGCCAGCCATGGCGGGCGACTGCTCGGGGATCGTCTGCTGATCTGGTCGTACCTGGCTTCGGCGGGGATCTTCTGCTACTTCGCGGTCTACGTGATCGTCTCCGGTTACCGCGAATTCATCCTCGCCCCGGCCCTCTGAACGCCAGCCAGTAGTGCTTGGGCGTGATGCCCATGACCCGGCGGAAGGCGTTGATGAAGTGGCTCTGGTCATAGAAGCCGAGGGCATCCGCCACTTCCGCGGGATGCTCGCCGAGGCGCAGGCGGCGGCGCGCCTCGCTCAGGCGCACCTGCATGTGGTACTGCAACGGCGCCAGTCCGGTGGCCTTCTTGAAGCAGCGCACGAAGTGGTACTTGCTTAGGCCCGCCACCGCCGCCAGCTCTTCCAGTTCCAGCCGGCCCTGCGCGGTGTCGCGCATGCACTGGATCGCCTGGCGCACCGCGTAGGTTCGTTCGGGCAGCGGCGCGGTGGGTTGTTCGAGCAGCCGGGCCAGCAGGATCAGCAGCGCTTCCTCCTGATCCGCAGGCTGTCCATCAGGGCTGCGGGCGAAGTCGATGATGGCGCGGTACAGCCCGGCATCGTGCGATACGCCCTGGGCGAAGCTCGGCAGGCCGTCCACCTGCTTCAGGTTGTTTTCCCGAGCGATCCGCCGCAGCGCGTCCGGGGCCAGGTGCAGGCTGATGTACTCCACGCCGCCCGGGCCGAACTCCGAGGCCTGGACCGCCAGCGGGTTGTACAGGGTGATGGCCCCGGGAGGCACGTCGAGAGTCTCGCCATCCAGCCAGATCCGCTCGTTTCCCCGCAGGTTCGCGCCCAGGACGTACTCGTCGTGAGTGTGGCGCTCGAAGCGCGCGGCGTCACTGGCCTCAACCCAGGAAGATTCGACCAGTCCACAAGTCCGTAACGCCTGACTGACTAATGCCATCTGGCAGATTCCCCGAAGTGTGCAACGCGGCTACGCTAGCCGAGTGCCAGCAGGCGCGGCAACCGAAAATGCCGCCCCGCCAGCTTTTTTGACCAGACCTTGTGAGGCACGGATATGTCGACCCAAATGGACACCGGATTCGCTCCGGCAAGAATCGAGAATGGACGGTCATTCACCATCGCCGGTTTCGGCGAGCATTACACCCTGCAGACCAACAAAGGCATTCCTGCACTCTGGCAGCGTTTCGCCGCACACATCGGCAAGGTGCCCGGGCAGATTGGCTGCGACAGCTATGGGGTCTGCTGCAACTTCGACGGCAAGGGCGGGTTTCTCTACATCGCCGGGGTCGAAGTACGCAATCCCGACGCACTGCCCCAGGGATTTACCTGGCACACCCTGGCCCCGCAGCGCTATGCGGTGTTCGAGCACCACGGCAAGGTCAACGGCCTCGGTCACACCTTTGAAAAGATCTGGAAACAATGGCTCCCGCAGTCCGGTGAACGCGCGGCCGACGCGCCCGAATTCGAGCGCTATGGCGAGGCCTTCGACCCCGAGTCGGCCAGTGGCACGGTGGAAATCTGGATTCCCCTGGAGCCCCGCTGATTTTTTTCAGGCGGGCTGTCGATTGCCGCCCCTCCCGTTCGACCAGTGAGTGACGGCGCCGGAATGTTCTGACGCCGAAACCTGACGAAGCCCCGGAGGGCGTAGCGATGAATACCGCAGCCGAACACGAAATCCGTCAACTGGTCGAGCGCTGGATCCAGTCGGTGCAAGACCGCGATCTGGACGCCATCGTCGCCCCCTATGCCGACGACATCGTCGCCTTCGATGCGATCAAGTCCCTGCAGTTCAAGGGCAAGGCCGCCTACCGCGCGCACTGGGAAATGTGCATGGGTTTCTGCACCGGGCCGATGGTCTTCGAGGTGGCGCAACTGACCGTGCACGCCGATGGCGACCTGGCCCTGGCGCACTGGCTCAATCGCTGCGGCCCGGCGGACGACGAAAGCCAGTGCGGCTACATGCGCGTCAGCGTGGGTTACCGGCGTCGTGGTGGCGCCTGGCAGGTCATCCACGAACACTGGTCGGCGCCCTTCGACATGGAAACCCAGAAAGCCCTGTTCGACCTCAAGCCCTGACGCCAGTCATCGATCGACCCTCACCCCGCGTCGGAGAACATCATGAAATACCTGTGTCTGGTCTACTGTGATGAAACCCTGTTGCACGGTCTGCCCGAGAGCCCCGCGGATGCCGAATGCATGGCCTACGCGGCGTCGATCCTCGACAGCGGGCGCATGCTCGCCGCCGAGGCGCTCAAGCCGGTGCGGACCGCCACCACGGTGCGGGTGCGGGGCGGCCAGATGAGCCTGACCGATGGCCCCTTCGCCGAAACCAAGGAGCAACTGGCCGGCTTCTACCTGGTGGAGGCACGCGATCTCAACGAGGCGCTGAACATCGCCCGCGGCATTCCCGCGGCGCGGGTGGGCAGCGTCGAGGTCCGGCCGGTGCGCGAGCTGCAACCCTGAACGAGGAGAACAAGACCAATGCATCCTCAACAACCCGGCCAGGGAGAGGTGCTGCATGAACTGTCGCTGAGTCGTCTGATCGACGCGCCGCGCACCCGGGTGTTTCGTGCCTGGACCGATCCGCAACTGCTCAGTCGCTGGTGGGGTCCGCACGGCATGACCACGCCGTTGTGCGAGATGCAGTTGTGGGTCGGCGGCCTGTTCCGCACCGTGCTGCGTGCCGCGGACGGCAGCGAGTACCCGAACCAGGGGGTGTTTCTCGATATCGTCGCGCCGGAGCGGATCGTCTTCACCGACGCCTTCGGCCCTGGCTGGGTGCCATCGGCCAAGGCTTTCATGACCGTGGTCATCACCCTCGACGATATCCATGGCAAGACCCTCTACACCGCCCGCGCCTGGCACTGGAGCGCCAGCGATCGCCAGGCCCATGAGGAGATGGGCTTCCACCGCGGCTGGGGCGAAAGTCTCGACCGTCTGGTGGAGCTGGTGAGCGGACCGCTGGACGACTGATGGTCGAGGCGCAGGCAGTCCGCGCGGCGGTCGAGGCGGTCTATCGCGAGGAGTCGCGACGGATTCTCGCGACCCTGATCCGTTTGCTGGGCGATTTCGATCTGGCCGAGGAGGCGATGCATGAAGCCTTCTTCATCGCCGTGGAGCGCTGGCAATGCGACGGCATTCCCGCGAGCCCGCGGGCCTGGCTGGTGTCCACCGGGCGCTTCAAGGCCATCGACAGCCTGCGTCGACGGGCCCGTTTCGAGCGCTCGCCCGAGGTCTTGCGCCAGGCCTTGGAGGATCTGGAGGCGCAGGACATGAACGTGGACGACCTGGAGGACGACCGCCTGCGCCTGATCTTCACCTGCTGCCACCCGGCGCTGGCGGCGGATGCCCAGGTGCCGCTGACCCTGCGCGAAGTCTGCGACCTGACCACCGAGGAAATCGCCAAGGCCTTCCTGCAGACGCCGGCGACCATCGCCCAGCGCATCGTCCGCGCCAAGGCCAAGATCCGCGATGCGCGGATTCCCTACCAGGTGCCGGCCCTCGCCGAGTTGCCGGAGCGTCTGGACAGTGTGCTGCGGGTGATCTACCTGGTGTTCAACGAAGGCTATTCGGCGTCATCCGGCGACAGTGTGGTGCGCGACGACCTGTGCACCGAGGCGATCCGCCTGGGGCGGCTGTTGCGCGAGCTGCTGCCCGATCCGGAAGTGCTCGGCCTGCTGGCGCTGATGCTGTTGCAGGCGTCACGCTCGCGGGCACGCAGCGCGCTGCCGGGCGAGTTGATCCTGCTCGAACAGCAGGATCGCGCACTGTGGGACCAGGCCCTGATCGCTGAAGGCTGCGCCCTGGTGGAGCAGGCGTTGCGCAGCCGGCGCTTCGGTCCCTACAGCCTGCAGGCGGCGATCGCCGCGGTGCATGCCGAGGCGGCGAGCACGGCGCAGACTGACTGGGTGCAGATCGTCGGGCTCTATGATGTGTTGCTGCGCGGCTGGCCTTCACCGGTGATCGAACTCAACCGGGCCGCCGCCCTGGCGCAGCGGGACGGGCCGCAGGCCGGGCTGGCGGTGGTGGAAGCGATTCTGCATCGCGGCGACCTGCGCGACTACCAGCCAGCGCATTGCGCGCGGGCCGAGCTGTATCGCCAGATGGGACACCACGGTCAGGCCCGCGAGGCGTATCGCGTCGCCCTCGACCTGACCCGGCAGGAGCCCGAGCGGCGCTTCATCGAGCGCCGCTTGCAAGGGCTGTGAGGCGGATCAGCCGACGGTGATCGGTGGCGGGCTGACCAGCTCGACGGTCTGCTGCTTGCGCGGGGCGAGGATCTCGGCTTCGCCGTCGACCACCAGTTCTTCGTTCTGGTTGAACACCCGGGTGGCGATGCGCACGCGGAACTTCGGCAGCTTTTCGAGGATTTCCAGGCGCACGGTGAGGGTGTCGCCGATCTTCACCGCTTTCTGGAAACTCATCTGCTGGCCCAGGTAGATGGTCCCGGGGCCGGGCAGCTCGCAGGCTACCGCGGCGCTGATCAGCGCACCGCTGAACATGCCGTGGGCGATGCGCTCCTTGAACATGCTCTTCGCGGCGAACTCGGCATCCAGGTGCACCGGGTTGTGGTCACCGGACATCGCGGCGAACAGCTGGATGTCACGTTCTTCGACGGTCTTGCTGAAGCTGGCGGTCTGGCCGACTTCGAGGGATTCGTAAGGCGTGTTGGTGACCTGGGTCATTCAGGAGATTCCTTCTGGGTGCGACGGGGAGGCAGTATCACTCGCTGCGCACGGGCCGGCCAAGGGCCAGGGTCCGTTCGAGCCAGTCGATCACCTGCGTGGTGACCTCGTCACGGTTGGTTTCGTTGAGCAGCTCGTGGCGGGCCTGCGGATAGAGTCGCAGTTCCACGTGCTGGTTCCCGGACAGGCGCAGGGCACCGGTCAGATCCTTCAGACGCTTGCCGGCACTGACCGGATCACATTCACCGCCAATCACCAGGATCGGCAGGTTCGGATCGATCTGCGCCAGGTTGCTGGTGCGGCTGATCTGTTCGAGGCCGGCGAGCAGGTCGATCCACAGGCGGTTGCAGCAGCGGAAGCCGCACAGCGGGTCCTGCACGTACTTGTCCACCTCGTCGGGGTCGCGGCTGAGCCAGTCGAAGGCGCTGCGGTTTGGCTTGAAGGCCTTGTTGAACGAGCCGAAGGACAGCCACTCGATCAGGGCGCTGCGCCCCAGCGGGCCCTGGCGCCAGCTTTCCAGACGGGCGATCTGCCGCGCCGCGCGGTACAGCGCTGGCGGCTGGAAGTTCGAGCCGCTGAGCACCGCACCCTGCAGGCTGGCGCTGTGGTGCAGCAGATAGGCCTGGGCGATGTAGCTGCCCATGCTGTGACCGAAAAGCAATACCGGCACGCCGGGATGCTGCTGGCCGATGTGCTGGTTGAGCAGGCCGAGATCGTTGACCACGCTGTTCCAGCCGTTCTCGCGGGCGAACAGGCCAAGGGTACCCAGCTCGGCGGTGCGTCCGTGACCGCGCTGGTCGTGGGCATAGAGGGCGAAGCCGGCACTGCTCAGGGCCTCGCCGAAGCGCTGATAGCGACCGGCATGCTCGGCCATGCCGTGGGCCAGCAATACCACCGCGCGCACCGGTGTAGACGGCAGCCACTGGTGGACATACAGGCTGCAATGGTTGCTGGCCGGCAGCCAGAAAGCGTCGTAGAGCATGGGCGGTTTTCCAGACCGTGGGATGCCGTTGAGTGTATAGCCGCTTGATGAGTTGCAAGGTGCGGAGACCCAGTATTCACACAATCAATGACAACGCTTGGCATATTTGCCACCTGCCACAGAGGTGCTAACGTCCGCTGAATGCCGTTTTGCAAGCAGCAATGCGGCCCCGAAAAGGCTCAGGACTGAGGACAATAATAAATGCACGCCGATTTCTGGAACGACAAACGCCCTGCTGGCGTACCTTCACAGATCGACATGAGCAGCTATAAGTCGGTGATCGAAGTATTCGAACGTTCTTGCAAGAAGTTCGCCGACCGACCGGCCTTCAGCAACCTGGGTGTGACCCTGACCTACGCCGAACTGGATCGCTACTCCGCGGCCTTCGCCGCCTACCTGCAGCAGTACACCGACCTCAAGCCGGGCGAGCGTATCGCCGTGCAGATGCCCAACGTCCTGCAGTATCCCATCGCCGTGTTCGGCGCGCTGCGTGCCGGGCTGATCGTGGTCAACACCAATCCGCTGTACACCGCGCGGGAAATGCGCCACCAGTTCAAGGACTCCGGCGCCCGTGCCCTGGTCTACCTGAACATGTTCGGCAAGCTGGTCCAGGAGGTACTGCCGGACACCGGCATCGACTTCCTCATCGAGGCGAAGATGGGCGACATGCTGCCGCCGGCCAAGGGCTGGCTGGTCAACACCATCGTCGCCAGGGTGAAGAAGATGGTCCCCGCCTACAGCCTGCCGCAGGCGCTGCCGTTCAGGCAGGTGCTGCGCCAGGGCAAGGGTCATGCGTTGAAGCCGGTGCAGTCCGCGCACGACGATATCGCCGTGCTGCAGTACACCGGCGGCACCACCGGGGTGGCCAAGGGCGCCATGCTCACCCACGGCAACCTGGTGGCCAACATGCTCCAGGTCCTGGCCTGCTTCTCCCAGCTCGGCGCGGATGGGCAGAAGCTGCTCAAGGACGGCCAGGAAGTGATGATCGCGCCGCTGCCGCTGTACCACATCTATGCCTTCACGGCGAATTGCATGTGCATGATGGTGACCGGCAACCACAACGTCCTGATCACCAATCCGCGAGATATCCCGGGCTTCGTCAAGGAATTGAAGAAGTGGCGCTTCTCCGCGCTGCTGGGGCTCAACACCCTGTTCGTCGCACTGATGGACAACCCCGGCTTCAAGGACCTGGATTTCTCCGCGCTGAAGGTCACCAACTCCGGCGGCACTGCGCTGGTCAAGGCCACCGCCGAGCGCTGGGAGCAGCTCACCGGCTGTCGCATCGTCGAGGGCTACGGCCTCACCGAAACCTCGCCGGTGGCCAGCACCAACCCCTATGGCGAGCTGGCGCGCCTCGGTACCGTGGGGATTCCGGTGGCGGGCACGGCGTTCAAGGTCACCGATGACGAGGGCAACGAAATGCCCCTGGGCGAGCGCGGCGAGCTGTGCATCAAGGGCCCGCAGGTGATGAAAGGCTATTGGCAGCGTCCGGACGCGACCGCCGAGGCGTTCGATGGCGACGGCTGGTTCAGGACCGGCGATATCGCGGTGATCGATCCGGACGGTTTCACCCGCATCGTCGATCGCAAGAAAGACATGATCATCGTCTCGGGCTTCAACGTGTACCCGAACGAGATCGAGGACGTGGTCATGGCCCACCCGAAAGTCGCCGCCTGCGCCGCCATCGGCGTGCCGGACGAGCGTTCCGGCGAGGCAGTGAAGCTCTTCGTCGTGGCCCGCGAGGGCGGTGTGACCCTGGAAGAACTGAAGGCCTACTGCAAGGCCAACTTCACCGGCTACAAGGTACCCAAGCACATCGTCCTGCGCGATTCGCTGCCGATGACACCGGTCGGGAAGATCCTGCGGCGCGAGTTGAGAGAACCTGCATAAGCCCCCTGAGCCAAGCCGAAAGCCGCGAGTTAGAGCCTTGAAAAAGGCGCTTCTCGCGGCTTTTTCATGGCGCCGAACAAAGCCATTAGACTATTAACTCTAAAAATGACCGTAGCAACATAATGAGTCATTTTAATGACCAGTTGGGCTACCTTAGCTCTAGGCGACACAAATCAAAGCTGTTACTCTCGGCGCGCTTCTGATCACTCGGTTTGCAATAAACTGACATCAAATATCAATAATAATCGCATCGACGCGGTGAATTCGCTGTTGCTGGAGGAGTGGGCTTCCATGATTGAAAACTTTTGGAAGGATAAGTACCCAGCCGGGGTCGTTTCGCAGATCAACCCGGACGAGTACCCGAATATCCAGGCGGTATTGAAGCAGTCCTGCCAGCGTTTCGCCGATAAACCGGCATTCAGCAATCTGGGCAAGACCCTGACTTATGGCGAGCTGTACGAGTTGTCCGGTGCTTTCGCTGCGTACCTGCAGCAGCATACCGACCTGCAACCCGGAGATCGCATCGCCGTTCAACTGCCGAACGTTCTGCAATATCCCGTCGCGGTCTTCGGCGCCATGCGTGCCGGCCTGATCGTGGTCAATACCAACCCGCTCTACACGGCGCGGGAAATGGAACATCAATTCAACGACTCCGGTGCCAAGGCGCTGGTGTGCCTGGCGAACATGGCGCACCTGGCCGAGAAGGTCGTACCGAAGACGTCGGTCAAGCACATCGTGGTCACCGAAGTCGCCGACCTGCTGCCGCCGCTCAAGCGTCTGCTGGTCAACAGCGTGATCAAGTACGTGAAGAAGATGGTCCCGGCCTACAACCTGCCGACCGCGGTGAGCTTCAACGACGCGCTGGCCAAGGGGCGCGGCAAGCCGGTCAGGGAAGCCTCGCCGGCCAGCGACGAAGTCGCCGTGCTGCAGTACACCGGCGGCACCACCGGTGTGGCCAAGGGCGCGATGCTGACCCACCGCAACCTGGTGTCCAACATGCTGCAGTGCCGGGCGTTGATGGGCTCCAACCTCAACCAGGGCTGCGAGATCCTGATCACCCCGCTGCCGCTGTATCACATCTACGCCTTCACCTTCCATTGCATGGCGATGATGCTGATCGGCAACCACAACATCCTGATCAGCAACCCGCGCGACCTGCCGGCGATGGTCAAGGAACTGTCGAAGTGGAAGTTCAGCGGCTTCGTCGGTCTCAACACCCTGTTCGTCGCCCTGTGCAACAACGAGGACTTCCGCCGCCTCGACTTCTCCGGGATGAAGCTCACCCTGTCCGGGGGCATGGCCCTGCAGATGTCGGTGGCCGAGCGCTGGAAGGATGTCACCGGTTGCGCCATCTGCGAAGGCTACGGCATGACCGAGACCAGCCCGGTGGCGGCGGTCAACCCGGCCGAGCGCAACCAGATCGGCACCATCGGCATTCCGGTGCCTTCGACCCTGTGCAAGATCATCGACGACGCCGGCAACGAACTGCCGCTGGGTGAAGTCGGCGAGCTGTGCATCAAGGGCCCGCAGGTGATGAAAGGGTACTGGGAGCGTCCCGATGCCACTGACGAGATCCTCGACGGCGAAGGCTGGTTGAAGACCGGCGATATCGCGCTGATCCAGGCCGACGGCTACATGCGTATCGTCGACCGCAAGAAGGACATGATCCTGGTCTCCGGCTTCAACGTGTACCCCAACGAGCTGGAAGACGTGCTCGCGGCCCTGCCGGGTGTGCTGCAGTGCGCGGCGATCGGCGTGCCGGACGAGAAGTCGGGCGAGGTGATCAAGATGTTCATCGTCGCCAGGCCGGGCGTGACCCTGACCCGCGAGCAGGTGATGGAGCACATGCGTGCCAACGTCACTGGCTACAAGGTGCCGCGTTACGTCGAGTTCCGCGATGCGCTGCCGACGACCAACGTCGGCAAGATCCTGCGGCGCGAGCTGCGGGATGAAGAGTTGAAGAAGCTGGGACTCAAGAAGATCGCCTGATCTTCCTGCCGAAAGGGCCGCACATGCGGCCCTTTTCAATGCGCGCGTACTTCCGCCTGTAGGAGCGTGGCTTGCCCGCGAAAGGACCGCACAGCGGTCCCATTGAGATGTCATCGGGGACCGCTGTGCGGTCCTTTCGCGGGCAAGCCACGCTCCTACGGGGGGATTGCGTGCACGTCAGCGCAGTTTCTCGAGCATCTGGTAGTACCACATCCCCGCCGCCAACAGCGGATTCCCCAGCAGATCCCCCATCGGCACGCGAATGTGCGAGCAGCCGGCGAAGGTATCGAATTGCTCCAGCGTACCGGTGATCGCCTCGGCCATGATCTCGCCCATGATGTGGCTGGTGGCGATGCCGTGCCCGGAATAGCCCTGGCAGTACCAGACGTTCTCCGACAGCTTGCCCAGTTGCGGAATGCGATTGACCACGATGCCCATGGCGCAACTCCATTGGAACTCGATCGGCACGCCTTTGAGCGCCGGGAAGGTGCGCTCGATGCACGGCCGCAGTTCGCCGGCGATATCCCGTGAGTCACGTCCCGAATAGTTGGCGCCGCCACCGAACAGCAGGCGGCCATCGGCGGTCATGCGGTAGTAGTCGAGGACGAAGCGGCAGTCGTATACAGCCAGGTCGTGCGGGTTGAGCTGGCGGGCCAGGTCGCCCAGCGGCGCGGTGGTGACGATGCCGCCCATGGCCGGGAAGATCTTGCCCTTGAGCTGACCCGGTTCGAGCTTGTGATAGACGTCGCCGGCCAGCATCACCTGCTTCGCCTCGATCCGCCCTTGCGCGGTGACCACCGCCGGACGCGGGCCGTGGATGATCTCCAGGACCTGCGAGTTTTCGAAGATCAGCGCGCCCAGGCCATGGGCCGCGCGGGCTTCGCCCAGGCACAGGTTGAGCGGATGCAGGTGCAGGTTGCGCTGGTTCTTCAGCGCGCCGAGGTACAGCGGCGAGTCCAGGTGGCGCCGCACGCCCTCGCGGTCGAGCAGCTCGACCTGGTCGCCCATGCCGCGCAGCATTGCCTCGGTGGCGAAACCCTCCAGCTCGGCCATGTGCGACGGCTTCATCGCCGCATGCAGGTGGCCGCGCTTGAGGTCGCAGTCGATGCCGTAGCGCGCCACCCGCTGCTGAATGATGTCGTGCCCGCGAAAGCGCAGGTGCCAGATGAAATCGTCGACGTCATCGCCGAGGCGGGCGCGCATCTGTTTGCGCATGGCCTCGTCGCCGGACAGGCTGCCGGTGACCTGGCCGCCGTTGCGCCCGCTGGCGCCCCAGCCGATGCGGTTGGTTTCGACGATGGCCACCTTGAGGCCACGCTCGGCCAGTTCCACCGCGCTGGCGACACCGGTGAAGCCGCCACCGATGATCGCCACATCGACCTCCACCGTGCCTTGCAGGGTCGGGTACTGGGTCTGGTCGTTGAGGCTGGCGCTGTAATAGGAGGCGGCGCGCTGGGCGGTGCCAGTGTTCAAAGCTGCGTTCATGAGGCGAATCCTTGGCGAAAGTGAAAAGCGGTTCAGGCCTGGGTCAGGTACCAGCGCCAGTCCTGTTCGCCGACTTCGGCCATGAACTGACGGTATTCGGCGCGCTTGACCGCGAGGTAGACGCCGAGGAAGTCGGCGCCGAAGGTGTCGCGGGCCCAGGCCGAGCGCTCCAGGGCTTGCAGCGAGCTGAGCCAGTCGGTGGGCAGCAGTTCGGTGGCCTGGGCGTAGCCGTTGCCTTCCACCGGCGCACCCGGGTCGAGTTGCTGGCGCAGACCATGATGGACCGCGCCGAGCAGGGCGGCGGCGGCCAGGTACGGGTTGGCGTCGGCGCCGCAGATGCGGTGCTCGATATGTCGGGTCGGGGCCGGGCCGCCGGGCACGCGCAGGCTCACGGTGCGGTTGTCGATGCCCCAGGTCGGCGCCAGTGGCGCGTAGCTGTTGGCCTGGAAGCGGCGGTAGGAGTTGGCGTTGGGGCAGAACAGCAGCAGCGAGTCGAGCAGGGCGGCGAGCATCCCGCCCACTGCCTGGCGCAGCAGCGGCGTGCCGGCCGGGTCTTCGCTGGCGAACAGGTTGTTGCCGTCGGCATCGGCCAGGCTCACATGCAGGTGCATGCCGGTGCCGGCCAGGTGATCGAAGGGCTTGGCCATGAAGCAGGCCTGCATGCCGTGCTGGTGCGCCACGCCCTTGACGATGCGCTTGTAGCGCACCGCCTGGTCCATCGCCAGCAGCGCGTCGCCGTGCTCCAGGGTGATTTCCACCTGGCCCGGGGCGTATTCGGAAATCGCCGTGCGCGCCGGGATGCCTTGGGCCTTGCAGGCGGCGTAGAGGTCGGCGAGGAAGGGTTCGATCTGTTCCAGTTCACGCAGGCCATAGACCTGCGTGCTTCGCGGTCGCCCGCCGTCGGCATCCAGCGCCGGCTGCGGTCGGCCCTGGCCATCGCGCTGCTGGTCGAGCAGGTAGAACTCCAGCTCGCAGGCCATCACCGGGTGGTAGCCGTCGGCCTTGAGCGCCTCGATCACTCGCAGCAGGACATGCCGCGGATCGGCGACCGCGGCGGGCAGACCCGCACTCGGGTGCATGCTGACCTGCACCGCCGCGGTGGGGATCCTGCGCCAGGGCAGGCGCACCAGGCTGCCTTCCAGCGGATAGGCGCGACAGTCGATATCGCCGACGTCCCAGACCAGCCCGGAGTTTTCCACATCCTCGCCGTGCAGGGTCAGGCCGAGGATGGTGCTGGGCAGCGGCCGGCCGCTTTCGTAGACCGCCAGCAGTTCCTCGCGGTGCAGCAGCTTGCCGCGGGGCACGCCGTTGGCGTCGAGGATGAACAGCTCGATCATCTCGATATCGGGGTTGGCGGCCAGGAATTCGCGGGCTTGCTCGATGGGGGCAAAGTGCATGGTGTTCTCGCTTGCGCCACGCGGGCGCGCAGACCGTCCGCGCCTCGGGGCGCGGCGGCAATCGACGGAATGGCCGGCGCACGGGCGCCGGCAGTGGGGTCGGTCAGGCGAGAACGGAATCTGGTGGGCGTGCGTGACGGCAATGCCACAGGGCCCAGAAGGCGAGGATCACGTGGATCAGCGGGTTTTCCCCACGGCGAGCCCGCACCTTCGGGAACGAAAGGGCCTGGCACGGATGGGACACAGCGGTGGGCAAAATCATTCCTTGATACTCCCATGCTGGCTAAGGGTTATTAAATTGGCGTTTGTGTAACTTCAGGCAAGGTTCTGCTAAACAATCCAGGGCGATCTCTGCCTAAAACCCCGTAGGAGCGTGGCTTGCCCGCGAAGGACCGTGCAACGGTCCCTGACATCAGTGCCATCTGGGACCGCTGCGCGGTCCTTCGCGGTGGTTCGTCACACGACAAGCCACGCTCCTACGGGTTTGTGGCCAGCCATGCCCGGGGAATCGTGCCGAGCCCCGGCAAATCTGCGACAATCGCCGGCTAACCTGCGCCGCCACAGACCTCATGACTGACCAGAACGCCGCCATCGGGCAACTGCTGAAAAACCTCGATCACGCCATGGCCGCCGAGCGCCACCGTCTGCGCCGGCAGTTGCACGAACTGCGCAAGCGCCCCGACGACGCCAAGCTCGCCCAGTGGGCCGAGCGGGTCCAGGCCTCCTGCGACCAGGCCGCCGCGCGCAAGGCCAGCGTGCCGAGCATCCGCTACGACGATAGCCTGCCGATCGCCGCCAAGCGCGACGAGATCAAGAAACTGGTCGCGGAAAACCAGGTGGTGATCATCGCCGGCGAAACCGGTTCGGGGAAAACCACCCAGTTGCCGAAGATCTGCCTGGAGCTGGGCCGCGGCCAGTACGGCCTGATCGCCCACACCCAGCCACGGCGGATCGCCGCGCGCAGCGTCGCCAGCCGGGTCGCCGAGGAACTGGGCACGCCGCTGGGGGCACTGGTCGGCTACCAGGTGCGCTTCGAGGACCAGAGCGACGCCAATACCCTGGTCAAGCTGATGACCGATGGCATCCTCCTGGCCGAAACCCAGCACGACCGCTTCCTCGAACGCTACGACACGATCATCGTCGACGAAGCCCACGAACGCAGCCTGAACATCGACTTCCTGCTGGGTTACCTGAAGACGCTGCTGCCGCGCCGTCCCGACCTCAAGGTGATCATCACCTCGGCGACCATCGACCTGGAGCGCTTCTCCAAGCACTTCGACGACGCGCCGATCATCGAAGTCTCCGGGCGCACCTACCCGGTGGAAACCTGGTACCGCCCGCTGACCAGCGAGCAGGACGAGGAGGGCAACCGGGTCGAGGACGACCTCACCGTGGACCAGGCGATCCTCGCCACCCTCGACGAGATCGCCGCCCACGAGCGCAGCGTCGGCAAGGGCCCGGGCGACGTGCTGGTGTTCCTCCCCGGCGAGCGCGAGATCCGCGATGCCGCCGAGGTGCTGCGCAAGGCGCAGTTGCGCCACACCGAGATCCTGCCGCTGTATGCGCGTCTGTCGCCGGCCGAGCAGCAGCGCATCTTCCAGTCCCATCCGGGGCGTCGAGTGGTACTGGCGACCAACGTCGCCGAGACCTCGCTGACCGTGCCGGGCATCCGCTACGTGATCGACAGCGGCACCGCGCGCATCAGCCGCTACAGCTACCGCGCCAAGGTCCAGCGCCTGCCGATCGAGGCGGTGTCGCAGGCCAGCGCCAACCAGCGCAAGGGCCGTTGCGGCCGGGTCGAGCCGGGCATCTGCGTGCGCCTGTACAGCGAAGAGGATTTCAACGCGCGACCGGCCTTCACCGATCCGGAAATCCTGCGTACCAACCTCGCCGCGGTGATCCTGCAGATGCTCCATCTGCGCCTCGGCGAGATCGATGCCTTCCCGTTCATCGAGCCGCCGGATGGCAAGGCCATCAGCGATGGTTTCAACCTGCTGCAGGAGCTCTCGGCGGTCAATCGCGAGAACCAGCTGACCCCGCTCGGCCGTCAGCTGGCGCGCCTGCCGGTGGACCCGCGGCTGGGCCGCATGCTGCTGGAAGGGGCGAAACAGGGCAGTCTGCAGGAAGTGCTGATCGTCGCCAGCGCCCTGTCGGTGCAGGATCCGCGCGAGCGTCCGCCGGAGCGCCAGCAGGCCGCCGACCAGGCCCACGCGCAATGGAAGGACGCCGATTCCGATTTCGCCGCGCTGGTCAATCTGTGGCGCGGCTTCGAGGAGCAGCGCCAGGCGCTGACCTCCAGTCCGCTGCGCAACTGGTGCCGGAAGAACTTCCTCAACTACCTGCGCCTGCGCGAATGGCGCGACGCCCATCGTCAACTCGGGCTGATCTGCCGTGACCTGCAACTGGGCATCAACAAGGAGCCGGCGGACTTCCCGCAGCTGCACAAGGCGATCCTCTCCGGCCTGCTCAGCCAGATCGGCCAGAAGACCGAGGACGGCGACTACCTCGGCGCGCGCCAGCGGCGTTTCTGGGTCCATCCGTCGTCCGGCATCGGCAAGAAACGCCCGCAATGGCTGATGACCGCCGAACTGGTGGAAACCACCAAGCTCTACGCGCGCATGGTGGCCAAGATCGATTCCGACTGGATCGAGCCGTTGGCCGGGCATCTGTTGAAGAAAAACCACTTCGAGCCGCACTGGGAGAAGAAGCGCGGTCAGGTGGTGGCGTTCGAGCAGGTGACCCTGTACGGCCTGATCGTGGTCGGCCGGCGCCCGGTGCATTACGGCCCGATCGATCCGCAGACCTCCCGCGAGCTGTTCATCCGCGAAGGTCTGGTCGGTGGCGAGATCAACTCCCGCGCCAGGTGCCTGGCGGCGAACAAGAAGCTGCTGGAAGAACTCGACGAACTGGAGGCCAAGGCCCGCCGGCGCGACATCCTTGCCGACGAGGAAACCCTCTACGGCTTCTACGAGGAGCGTCTGCCGGCGGAGATCCACCAGGCCGCGACCTTCGACAGCTGGTACCGGGTCAATAGCCAGCAGGACCCCAACCTGCTGATCATGCGCGCCGAGGACGTACTGGCCCGCGAGGCCAGCGAGGTCACCGCCGCGCAGTACCCGGACACCCTGCGCCTGGGCGATCTGAAGCTCTCGCTGAGCTATCACTTCGAGCCCAACCACCCGCGCGATGGCGTCACCGTGCGGGTCCCGGCGCCGCTCTTGCCGAGCCTGCCGGGCGAGCGCCTGGAATGGCTGGTGCCGGGGCTGCTGGAGGCCAAGTGCATCGCCCTGGTGCGCAACCTGCCCAAGGCCCTGCGCAAGAACTTCGTGCCGGTGCCGGACTTCGTCAAGGCGGCGCTGGCGCGCATGACCTTCGCCGAGGGCTCGTTGCCCCAGGCGCTGGGCCGCGAGCTGCTGCGCATGACCGGCGCGCGGGTCGCCGACGAGGCCTGGGCCGAGGCGGCGGCGCAGGTGGAAAACCACCTGAAGATGAACATCGAAGTGGTCGACGGCCAGGGCAAGTTCCTCGGTGAAGGCCGCGACCTGGCAGAACTGACCGCGCGCTTCGCCGCCGCCAGCCAGGCGGCGCTGGCCGTGCCGCAGTCGGAAAAAACGCAGAAACCGGTGGAAGCCAAGGGCTTCGGCAAGGTCGAGCAGACCGCCCAGCAGAAGATCGCCGGGCTGTCGATGACGGTCTATCCGGCGCTGGTGGAAGAGGGCGGCACGGTCAAGGAAGGGCGTTTCTCGACCCAGGCCGAGGCGACCTTCCAGCACCGTCGCGCCTTGCAGCGCCTGCTCCTGCAGCAACTGGCGGAGCCGGCGAAGTTCCTCCGCGGCAAACTGCCGGGCCTGACCGAACTGGGCCTGCTCTATCGCGAGCTGGGCCGGGTCGAGTCGCTGGTCGAGGATATCCTCCTGGCCAGCCTCGACAGCTGCGTGCTCGAAGGCGAAAGCACCCTGCCGCGCGATGGCGCGGCCCTGGCCTCGCTGGCCGAGCGCAAGCGCGGTGACTGGAGCGATCATGCCGAGCGCCTGGCGCGCCTGGTTCTGGACATCCTCAAGCTGTGGCACGGCCTGCAGAAGCGCTTCAAGGGCAAGATCGACCTGGCCCAGGCGGTGGCGCTCAACGATATCAAGCAGCAGGTCGGCAACCTGGTGTACCCGGGGTTCGTCCGGGAAACCCCGGGGATCTGGCTCAAGGAACTGCCGCGCTACCTGAAGGCGGTGGAACTGCGTCTGGAAAAACTCGGCGCGCAGGTGCAGAAGGACCGGGTCTGGAGCGGCGAACTGGGCAACTGCTGGACGCAGTACAAGGCCCGTGCCGACAAGCATGCCCAGGAAGGCAAGCGCGACGAACAGCTGCAGTTGTATCGCTGGTGGCTGGAAGAGTACCGGGTATCGCTGTTCGCCCAGCAACTCGGGACCAAGGTGCCGATTTCCGACAAACGCCTGAGCAAACAGTGGAGTCAGGTGGAAGCCTGATCACCCTCGACCGGCAGGTGCCGGGGATGGCCGGGCAGAGGCCAACCCGGCGCAGTTGTGGCACACTTGGCGATATTTTTCGCCATCGGGGGGATTTCCCCGGGTGGCGATGACAAACACTCGGCAATGCCTCGTATGATCGGGTGCATTGCCTGTACGAGTTGGTACCTTGGTGCCAGCTCGCCGAACCGACCCGGTCGGCGCCCGCCTGGCGTCGGCCCCGAACAGAGGATCGACCGTGCATAACGTCGTCATCAGCGGCACTGGCCTGTACACCCCGGCCAACAGCATTTCCAACGAAGAGCTGGTGGAGTCCTTCAACGCTTATGTCGCGCAGTTCAACGCCGACAATGCCGCCGCCATCGAGCGCGGCGAGATCGAGGCGCTTACCGAATCCAACGCCGCCTTCATCGAGAAAGCCTCGGGGATCAAGAGCCGCTTCGTCATGGACAAGGCCGGCATCCTCGATCCGCAGCGCATGACCCCGCGCCTGCCCGAGCGCAGCAACGACGAACCGTCGATTCTCTGCCAGATCGCCGTGGCCGCCGCCGAGCAGGCCTTGCAACGGGCGGGGCGGACCGCCGCCGATGTCGACGCGGTGATCGTCGCCTGCTCCAACCTGCAGCGAGCGTATCCGGCGATCGCCATCGAAGTGCAGCAGGTCCTGGGCATCAATGGCTTCGGCTTCGACATGAACGTGGCGTGTTCCTCGGCCACCTTCGGCATCCAGACCGCCTACAACAGCGTGCGCCTGGGTCAGGCCCGCGCGGTGCTGGTGGTGAACCCGGAAATCTGCACTGGCCACCTCAACTTCCGTGACCGCGACAGCCACTTCATCTTCGGTGATGCCGCCACCGCGGTGCTGGTCGAACGGGCCGATCTGGCCACCTCGGAAAATCAGTTCGAGATCCTCAGCACCAAGCTGCTGACCCAGTTCTCCAACAACATCCGCAACAACTTCGGTTTCCTCAATCGCACCGGGGAAGAGGGCATCGGCGCGCCGGACAAGCTGTTCGTCCAGGAAGGCCGCAAGGTATTCCGCGAGGTCTGCCCTATGGTCGCCGAACTGATCGGCCAGCACCTGGCGGAGAACAACCTCAATGTCAGTGATGTGAAGCGCTTCTGGCTGCATCAGGCCAACCTGAGCATGAATCAGTTGATCGTGAAGAAGCTGCTCGGCCGCGATGCCATGGAGGAAGAGGCACCGGTGATTCTCGACCGCTATGCCAACACCAGTTCGGCGGGGTCGGTGATTGCCTTGCACAGCCACCAGGACGGCCTGCCCGAGGGCGCTCTGGGCGTGCTCAGCTCGTTCGGCGCCGGCTACTCCATCGGCAGCGTGATCCTGCGCAAGCGCTGATCGCCCAAGCGACTGAAAACGTAATACGCCCGGTCCGTTTTAGCGGACCGGGCGTTTTTTTTGCCTGCGCGCTGCTGAAACGGTCCATGGGCAAGCCGGCGGAAATGCCGGAGAGGCCCGTGGGCCGGGCGTTTTGCCATATTCCTGTTCGAAGTAAAAAAGTTCCGCTGTAACAAAACATTTATATAAAAGCCACTGATCTGAAATAACCCCCCGCCAAGATTCCTTCCCAGCACAAGTGGCCTGAGCCGCGTGTTTTTTTCAACGTAATCAAGACCATAAACGTTAGGGGAGCTTCATCGATGATCCGTAAGCACTTCGCAGGTTTCGTAGCCAGCGCCTTGGCCATGGCCGTTACCGCCCAGGCTTTCGCGGGTACCGTGACCACCGACGGCGCCGATATCGTAGTCAAGACCAAAGGTGGCCTCGAGGTCGCTACTACTGACAAGCAATACAGCTTCAAGATCGGTGGTCGTATCCAGGCTGACTACAGCCGCTTCGACGGTTTCTACACCAACAACGGCAACACTGCCGACGCCGGTTACTTCCGTCGTGCCTTCGTGGAAATCGGCGGCGTTCTGGCCACCGACTGGGCTTACCAGATCAACTACGACCTCTCCCACAACGGTGGCGGTGACAACCGTTCCGAAGACGGTTACTTCGACGAAGCCTCGCTGGCCTACAACGGCTTCAAGCCAGTGTCGATCAAGGTCGGTCGCTTCGACCCTGAGTTCGGTCTGGAAAAGGCCACCAGCTCCAAGTGGGTAACCGCTCCAGAGCGTACCGCTGCCTACGACCTGGCTGACTGGGTCAACGGTCACAACGGCGGTATGGGTATCCAGGCTTCGAGCAACATCGGTGAGTCGGTCTACCTGGCCGGCGGTGCCTACGCCAAGGATGCGACCAACGCCGACAAAGACGGCGACAGCACCAAGCAGTTCAACTTCCGCGGCGTCTTCGCACCGCTGCACAGCGACGGCAACGTCCTGCACTTCGGTCTGAACGTGGCGCAGCGCGACCTGTCCGACACCGCCTTCGACGGCCGTATCCGCAGCCGCCTGGGCATGCGTGGTGTGAGCACCGACGGTGGCCAGGATGCCGGCAGCAACGGCAACCGCCTGACCCTCGCTGGCGCCAACAACACCCCGGCCGGTGCCTACGACACCGACCGTGCCTGGGGTCTGGAAGCGGCCTTCGCAACCGGTCCGTTCTCGATCCAGGGTGAATACCTCAAGCGCAAGGTCGAAGCTGACGCTGCCGCCTACCAGGACATCAAGGCCACCGGTTACTACGGCCAGATCGCCTACACCATCACTGGCGAGGCGCGTGGCTACAAACTCGGCAAGTTCGATGCGATCAAGCCTTCGAACAAGCAGATCGGTGCCTGGGAAGTGTTCTACCGCTATGACCACATCGAAGCCGAAGACGACAACGGCGCCTTCGCCCGCGTTGCCGACATCGAAGGCAAGGTGCACAACCTGGGTCTGAACTGGTACGCCAACGAGTCGATCAAGCTGAGCGGCACCTACGTCAAGGCCAAGGTCGACAACGCCCAGAACGCCAACGGCGACGACGACGGCGACGGCTTCGTAGTGCGCGCGCAGTACGTGTTCTAAGCGACATCGCTCCTTCATCCGTTACTTCTTCAGGCCCCACTTCGGTGGGGCTTTTTTTTGGGTTCTTCACGGAATTCCGGGAGATTGGGGTATCGGTATCGGTATCGGTATCGGTATCGGTATCGGTATCGGTATCGGTATCGGTATCGGTGTCGCGAGCTTATCCATTGCAGGCGGTGACGCCACCGGCCCCTTCCGCCTCTACGGCGGGTCCATTTTGTCTTGGCAAAAATGGACGAAAACCGCTTGCTCCTGCATCCGGCCCTACGCTGCGCTCCGGGTCCCCTCACTCCGGCGCCTGCCAGGGCTCCGCGGCCTACGACTTGCTTCGCAAGTCTTCACCTCGCGTCTTCGGCTACGCCGAAGGTGCTGCGCACAGCCCCGGCAGACACCTCCGCTCGGCCTCCTGACGTCGCGAGTTACGGGTGGCGACACGACGAACCCATCTTCGAAAACAACATCGGTATCGGTAACCAGAGACAATCAAGGCGCTCTTGCTCTTGCTCTTGCTCTTGCTCTTGCTCTTGCTCTTGCTCTTGCTCTTGCTCTTGCTCTTGCTCTTGCTCTTGCTCTTGCTCTGTGTGCGCGTACGTTCAGACGCAGCCAATTGCGACTTCAGCCGGCCGAGTGGAGGTGTCTGGAGGGGGCAGGTGCGCAGCACCCTTCGGCGTAGCCGAAGACGCGAGGTGAAGACTTGCGCAGCAAGTCGTAGGCCGCGGAGCCCCCGCAAGGCACCGGAAGGAGGGGACCCGAAGCGCAGCGTAGGGCCGGCTGTGGGAGCGGGCGGTTTTCGTCCATTTTGCCAAGACAAAATGGACCCGCCGTAGAGGCGGAAGGGGCCGGTGGCGTCACCGCCCGCACTGGATAAGTTCGCGATGCCGATGCCGATGCCGATGCCGATGCCGATTGCCACCCCTGCAACCCCGTAATTCCGTGAAGAACCTTTTTGCCCGCGCATTCACTCCGGCAGCAGGCGGTCGCGGCTGTTGGACAGGTGCAGGCAGATCGCCGCGCGCGCGGCATCCGGGTCCTGGCGGCGGATGGCGTTGAGGATCGCCTCGTGCTCGAGGTTGGCCAGGTAGGCGTGGCGGGCCAGCTTGGCGCCCGAGCGCTCGTCCTCGGCCATGCGGTTGCGCGGAATCATGCGGCTGCCCAGCTGCGCCAGCATCTCGCTGAAATACAGGTTGCCGGTGGCTTCGGCGATCAGCAGGTGAAAACGCCGGTCCGCCTCGATGCAGCTGTCCCCCGCGGCCGCCAGGTCCTGATAGTCGTCCAGGGCCTGGCGCATGCGTGCCAGGTGCCCGTCATTCCGGCGCAGGGCGGCGAGGGCGGCAGCCTGGCCTTCCAGGCCGATGCGCAGCTCCAGCAGGTCACGCACGCTCGCCGCGCTTTCGGCGCCGACCCGCAGTTGCGACTGCTCCTGGCGCTCGATGACGAAGGTGCCGATGCCATGGCGCGGCTCGACCAGCCCGGACGCCTGCAGTTTCGACAAGGCCTCGCGGACCACCGTGCGGCTGACCCCGTGTTCGCGCACCAGGGTGTTTTCCGAGGGCAGTCTGTCGCCGGGTTCGAAGGTGCCGAGCAGGATCTGTCGGGTCAGATGGGAGACCAGGTCGTGGGCGCGGCTGTGGCTGCGTTTGCGTGCGGGTTCCAGTGGCGCGGAGGGGGTCATGGCACGGCTTCCTGGGTGGTCGTACAAGTGAAGGATGGATGAGGGGGGCTGAGTACGCATACTTGTATGACAAGTAAGTTTTTTCAACTATTTTTGCGTGGATAATGGTGTCCTGATAAGGGTGCTGTTTTTTGTTTTTACTGATTTTTCTAGGAAATTTAGCCTTTTAATAGCTTGTATTTTGCTTTTTGTCGGCTGTTTTTGATCTTGTCGTACAACCTTGAAGCCCATATGCTTTTCTCACTGGCATGTCAGACAACCTGGCGGACTGCCCTCGCCACGACATCCATCGACCCGCACAAAAACAATTAGTGGGAGATTCCCCAGTGAACGACACCCTCGATCCGTCCGTCCGCCGTGACGACGTGTTGGCGAGCGCCGTGGCCAAGGTCAAGCGCCATGTTCTGCCGCTGTTCGTCATCATGTTCATCGTCAACTATCTGGACCGCGTCAACATCGGCTTCGTCCGCCCGCACCTGGAGAGCGACCTGGGCATCAGCGCCGCTGCCTACGGCTTCGGCGCCGGTCTGTTCTTCATCGGTTACGCCCTGTTCGAAGTGCCATCGAACATGCTGCTGCAACGGGTCGGTGCGCGGCTCTGGCTGACCCGCATCATGTTCACCTGGGGCCTGGTGGCCACGGCGATGGCCTTCGTGCAGAACGAGACCCAGTTCTACGTGCTGCGCTTTCTTCTCGGCGTGGCCGAGGCCGGTTTCTTCCCAGGGGTGATCTACTACTTCACCCGCTGGCTGCCGGCGGTGGAGCGTGGCAAGGCCATCGCCATCTTCCTCAGCGGCTCGGCCATCGCCTCGCTGATCTCCGGACCGCTGGCCGGCGCCTTGATGCAGATCCAGGGCCTGGGCCTGCACGGCTGGCAGTGGATGCTGTTCGTCGAGGGCATGGTTTCGGTGCTGCTGTGCTTCGTCGTCTGGTTCTGGCTCGATTCCAGCCCGCACGACGCCAAATGGCTGAGCCGCGAGGAACAGGACGCCCTGGTCGCGACCATCGACCGCGAGCAGCTCGAGCGTGAAGTGCAGGGCGTGGCCCGGCCATCGGCGTGGCAGCTGCTCAAGGACCGGCAGATCCTGCTGTTCTGCCTGATCTACTTCTGCATCCAGTTGACCATCTACGCCGCGACCTTCTGGCTGCCGAGCATCATCAAGCGCATGGGCGATCTCTCCGACATCCAGGTCGGCTTCTTCAACTCGATTCCCTGGCTGATCTCGATCATCGCCATGTACGCCTTCGCCGCCGGTTCCGCGCGCTGGAAATTCCAGCAAGCCTGGGTCGCCGGGGCGCTGCTGATCGCCGCCCTCGGCATGTTCATGTCGACCACCGGCGGGCCGGTATTCGCCTTCGTCGCCGTGTGCTTCGCCGCCATCGGTTTCAAGTCGGCCTCGTCGCTGTTCTGGCCGATCCCCCAGGGTTACCTGGATGCCCGCATCGCCGCAGCGGTGATCGCCCTGATCAACTCGGTGGGCAACCTCGGCGGTTTCGTCGCGCCGACCACCTTCGGCCTGCTGGAGCAGCAGACCGGTTCGATCCAGGGCGGCCTGTACGGCCTGGCCGTGACCTCGGTACTGGCGGCGATCGTGGTGTTCTTCGTCCGACTCCGTCCCCGCGACAACGCTCTCGATGACCTCAAGGCGCCGTCCGCCTTGGGCCAGAATCACTGAACCTGCAGGACAACCAACATGAATATGCAGAGCACTCCGCACGCTTTCAGCAGCAGCGCGGCCCATGGCGACACCCCGGTGGTCACCGACCTGCGCGTCGTTCCGGTGGCCGGGCATGACAGCATGCTGCTCAACCTCAGCGGTGCCCATGGCCCGTTCTTCACCCGCAATGTCGTGATCCTGCGCGACAGCGCCGGCAACACCGGGCTGGGCGAGGTGCCCGGCGGCGAGAAGATCCGCCAGACCCTGGAAGACGCCCGCGGCTTGCTGCTCGGCCAGCCGATCGGTCATTACCAGCGCGTGCTCAACGCCATGCGCCAGACTTTCGCCGGGCGTGACGCCGCGGGGCGTGGCCTGCAGACCTTCGACCTGCGCATCACCGTCCATGCGGTGACCGCCATCGAGGCGGCGCTGCTCGACCTGCTCGGCCAGCACCTCGGCGTGCCGATGGCGGCCCTGCTGGGCGAGGGCCAGCAGCGCGATGCGGTGAAGATGCTGGGCTACCTGTTCTACATCGGCGACCGTGGGCAGACCGACCTGGCCTACCGCAACGAAGCCGAGGCCGACGATGCCTGGTTGCGCCTGCGTCACGAAAAGGCCCTGACCCCGGAGGCCGTGGTGCGCCTGGCCGAGGCGGCGCAGGCACGCTATGGCTTCAATGACTTCAAGCTCAAGGGTGGCGTATTGCGTGGCGAGGAAGAGATCGAGGCGGTCACGGCCCTGGCCGAGCGTTTTCCCGAGGCGCGCATCACCCTCGATCCCAATGGGGCCTGGTCGCTGAAGCAGGCCATCGCCCTGTGCCGTGACCAGCATCAGGTGCTGGCCTACGCCGAAGACCCGTGCGGCGCCGAGGACGGCTATTCCGGTCGTGAGGTGATGGCCGAGTTCCGTCGCGCCACCGGCCTGCCCACCGCGACCAACATGATCGCCACCGACTGGCGGCAGATGGGCCATGCGATCCAGGCGCAGGCGGTGGACATTCCCCTGGCCGACCCGCATTTCTGGACCTTGCAGGGCTCGGTGCGGGTTGCCCAGATGTGCAACGACTGGGGCCTGACCTGGGGTTCGCACTCCAACAACCACTTCGACATTTCCCTGGCGATGTTCACTCAGGTGGCCGCGGCGGCGCCGGGCGAGATCACCGCGATCGACACCCACTGGATCTGGCAGGACGGCCAGCGCCTGACCCGCGAGCCGCTGCGCATCGTCGACGGTCATGTGCGCGTGCCGGAGCGTCCGGGGCTGGGCGTCGAGCTGGATGAGGATCAACTGGCCAAGGCCCACGAGTGCTACCGCAACATGGGCCTGGGGGCGCGGGATGACAGCGTGGCGATGCAGTTCCTGATTCCCGGCTGGCAGTTCGATAACAAGCGGCCTTGCCTGGTGCGCTAGCGCTCGGAAAGTTGTTTTGCTGACCCGCGCAGGCAGGCGCCATGGCGGCATGGCCCCGGGAAACCGGGGTTTTTTTCTGTAGGTGATGTTGCCTTCTGACGTGCTGAGCAGCGAACAGCGCCGAGGAGGCTGAGCGGACTTCTGCTCGATTCAGGTTCAAGCTGCCGATGGCCGGCAAATCACTCCTTGAACGGCCTCGGTAGCCGTTGAGTCGCGCCCGGCAGGGGGCGGGTACGCATTGTCCGATTCACTGTCGCATGGTTTTGCAACCAATGGCAGGCCACTGCCGAGCGATAGCCGACAGCCGTGAGAATGTCGCGGTACTGATTGGACACGTCGAGCGCGAAGATTGGTTCGTGGTGCGCGATGCGATTTCTCAGCTGGTTGATGCCCATCACCAGTGGTTTGAAGCGCGCGCGGGTCATTGTGCTGGCATTGGGCAGGAGTTGCTTCATGGCGGTTTGCCAGATAGGTCGGTCGTAGTGGGGGCGAAACAGGTTTGACCAGAAGTCGAAGGTGAGGCGGGAAACGACGTCATCCTTGCTGGCAGTACCTGCCACGCGCGTCGCGCGACTCACCGCCTTGCTCAAGGTCGCCTGACTCTCGGGTGTCAGCAACTGACGCAATCTTGCATCGACGTGCCAATCAGTGCCGAATTTCCCGCTGAACACTTCATCGATGGCATTTCTCAGCACGATTTCCATGACATGCAGCGGAAAGAGGAAGGCTTTGGCCAGTCTGGCATTGTAGAGGTAGAGCTCGAATGCCAGATCGGTCCTGAACCCGGCCGCCTTCACATAGGTAGCGAAGCGCCTCGTGGATAGCTGGCGTTCCAGGGCATCGATATGCTCCCGGGAATACAGGAAGGGTTGTTGTGCTTCGGCCATAGGTGTAGATTCCGTTTTTACCTGTTAGCTGATGTGGCCCCTCTGGTTATCCACGCGTCCTCAGCACAGGATAGAGCCCCGGGACAATCTCTGATTCTCCCGGGGTTTCGCTTTTCCGGGTGATCTCAGCGTAGTGTTCAGCGGACACCGGTTCGCGCAGCTTCGATCGTGGATTCGAGAGTCTTCGCCACAGTTCACGCACCTCTACTGGCTGACACCTTGGCTTTGCCGTCTTGGCATACGTCTTTTCCTTGCATTGATGTGAAAACTCCTACCGCCTACAAAGAATCTTCTTTTCTTTATTTCAAACCGGCAGACTGCACGCATGCCGACCACCACTCTGAAGCACCTTGCCGAGCTCGACGCCGCCACCTGGGACGCCCTGGCAGGCGACGACCAGCCGTTCCTGCGTCACGCCTTCCTCACCAGCCTGGAAGATAGCGGCAGCGTCAGCCCGCGTACTGGTTGGACGCCAGCCCATCGTCTGATCACGGATGACCACGGCAGGCTGCTGGCCGCCATGCCCACCTACGCCAAGACCCACTCCTTCGGCGAGTACGTGTTCGACCACGGCTGGGCCGACGCCTGCGAGCGCGCCGGTATCCGCTATTACCCGAAGCTGCTCTGCGCCGTGCCGTTCTCGCCGGTGGGCGGGCCGCGTCTGCTGGGGCAGCCCGAGGCGCTGGCGAGGTTGCTGGAAGAAGTGGAGGAATCGTTGCCGGAGCAGGGGCTGTCGGGCCTGCACGTGAACTTCACCGACCCGTCCAGCGACGCGTTGTTGCGCGGTCGTGAAGGCTGGATGGAACGCCTCGGCTGTCAGTTCCACTGGCGCAACCAAGGCTACCGTGACTTCCAGGATTTCCTCGATGTCCTCAGCTCGCGCAAGCGCAAGCAGATGCGCAAGGAACGCGAGCAGGTGGCGGGGCAGGGCATCGAGTTCCGCTGGTACCGCGGCGCCGAGCTGAGCGAGGCGCAGTGGGACTTCGTCTTTGCCTGCTACGCCAACACCTACGCGGTGCGCCGTCGGGCGCCCTACCTGACCCGTGACTTCTTCAGCCTGCTCGCCGAACGCATGCCGGAGGCGATTCGCGTGGTCATGGCGATCCAGGGCGGGCGCGAGGTGGCGATGGCTTTCAGCTTGGTCGGTGGCGACAGTTTCTACGGTCGCTACTGGGGCTGCCTGGCCGAGTTCGACCGCCTGCATTTCGAGACCTGTTTCTACCAGGGCATGGATTACGCCATCGCCGAAGGCCTGCAGCGCTTCGACGCCGGGGCCCAGGGCGAGCACAAGCTGATCCGCGGCTTCGAGCCGGTGATCACGCGATCCTGGCATTACCTGCTGCATCCGGGGCTGCGCACGGCGGTGGATGATTTCCTGCGCCAGGAGCGGCTGGGTGTGCTGGCTTACGCCGAAGAGGCGCGCTCGGCGCTGCCCTATCGGCAGGGCTAAGACACGGGGGCTGCTTTGCAGCCCTTCGCGAGCAAGCTCGCTCCCACAAAGAAACGACATGCACCGAACTATTGTGGGAGCGAGCTTGCTCGCGAAGGGCCGCAAAGCGGCCCCATTTCAATCGACGCCGACGAAGCCGCCAGTCTGGTGATGCCACAGGCGCGCATACAGCCCGCGCTGGGCCAGCAGTTCGCTGTGGCTGCCCATCTCGGCGATGCGACCTTTCTCCAGCACCACCAGGCGATCCATCCGCGCGATGGTCGAGAGGCGGTGGGCGATGGCGATCACGGTCTTGCCCTGCATCAGGGTTTCCAGGCTTTCCTGGATCGCCGCCTCGACTTCCGAGTCCAGCGCCGAGGTGGCTTCGTCCATGATCAGGATCGGCGCGTTCTTCAGCAGCACCCGGGCAATCGCGATGCGCTGGCGCTGGCCGCCGGAGAGCTTGACCCCGCGCTCGCCGACATGGGCATCGAAACCGGTACGGCCCTGGGCATCGCTGAGGCTGGGGATGAATTCCTCGGCCCGCGCCCCGCAGACCGCGCTCCACAGTTCCTCGTCGCTGGCATCGGGCTTGCCGTAGCGCAGGTTGTCGCGGATCGAACGGTGCAGCAGCGAGGTGTCCTGGGTGATCATGCCGATCTGCCCGCGCAGGCTCTGCTGGGTGACCTCGGCGATGTCCTGGCCATCGATGAGGATGCGCCCGCCTTCGAGGTCGTACAGGCGCAGCAGCAGGTTGACCAGGGTCGACTTGCCGGCGCCGGACGGACCGATCAGGCCGATCTTTTCGCCGGGACGGATATCCAGGTCGAGGCCGCTGATGATCCGGTTGCCGCCCTTGCCGTAGTGGAAGTCGACATTCTCGAAACGCACCGCGCCGCGCTCCACTTTCAGGTCCGGGGCATTCGGCCGGTCGGTGACACTGACCGGCTGGGCGATGCTTTCCAGGCCATCCTGCACCGTGCCGATGTTCTCGAAGATGCCGTTGACCACCCACATGATCCAGCCGCTCATGTTGACGATGCGGATCACCAGGCCGGTGGCCAGGGCGATGGCGCCGGCGCTGATCAGCGACTGGGTCCACAGCCACAGGGCCAGGCCCGTGGTGCTGACGATGAGCAGGCCGTTGAGGCTGGTGATGACCACGTCCATGCTGGTGATGACCCGGCTGGCCAGCTGGGTCTTCTCGGTCTGCTCGCGGATCGCCTCGCGGGCGTACTGCTGTTCGAAATCGGTGTGGGCGAACAGCTTGAGGGTGGCGATGTTGGTGTAGCCGTCGACGATCCGCCCCATCAGTTTGGAGCGCGCCTCGGAGGAAATCACCGAACGCTCCTTCACTCGCGGCACGAAGTAGCGCAGGGCGACGATGTAGCAGGCGATCCACAGCAGCAGCGGGATCATCAGGCGCCAGTCGGCCTCGGCGAACAGCACCAGGGAACTGATGGCGTAGATGCTCACGTGCCACAGCGCGTCCATGGCCTGCACCAGCGAATCGCGCAGCGAGTTGCCGGTCTGCATGATGCGCTGGGCGATGCGCCCGGCGAAGTCGCTCTGGAAGAAATTCAGGCTCTGCTTGAGCACGTAGGCGTGGTTCTGCCAGCGGATCATGCTGGTCATGCCCGGGCTGATGGCCTGGTGCACCATCAGGTCGTGCAGGCCGACGAACAGCGGGCGCAGGATCAGCGCCACCACCAGCATCCAGGTCAGCTCGCCGGCGTGTTCGCGAAACAGCGCGGTGCTCGGCGTGCCCTGGGCCAGGTCGATGATCCGGCTGAGGTAGCTGAACAGCGCCACTTCGATCAGGGCGACGATCAGCCCCAGCACCATCAGTGCCGCGAAGCTCGGCCAGACCTGGCGCAGGTAGTAGAGGTAGAAGGGCAGGACCCGGGACGGCGGCGCCGCGCTGGGCGCCTCGCGGAAGATGTCGATCAACTGCTCGAAACGACGGAACAGCATCTAGAGGTTCACTCCTGTAAAGGGGGCGAGCGCCTCGCCCGCGGGTCACGTCCCTGTGACACTGCGGTCAGTCGATGCGCTTGGCCGATTTGATGTAGACCGGATCGGCGGGCACGTCACGCATGCCTTTCTTGATGGTGGTCGGCGAGTTGACGATCTGGTCGACCACCTCCATGCCGCTGGTGACCTTGCCGAATACGGCATAGCCGCGGTCGCGGCCGGGGTTGAGGAAATCGTTGTCGGCGACGTTGATGAAGAACTGGCTGGTGGCCGAGTTCGGGTCGCTGGTGCGGGCCATGGACAGGGTGCCGCGGGTGTTCTGCAGGCCGTTGCTGGCCTCGTTGCGGATCGGATCCTGGGTGTCCTTCTGCACCATCTGGTCGGTGAAGCCGCCGCCCTGGACCATGAAGCCCGGGATCACGCGGTGGAAGATGGTGTTGTTGTAGAAACCGCTGTCGACATAGGCGAGGAAGTTCTTCGTGCTGATCGGCGCCTTCTCGGCGTTCAGCTCGATCTCGATCTTGCCGAAGCTGGTGACCAGCTCCACGTGCGGGGTCTTGTCCGAAGCCATCACGCCGGTGGCGAAGGCGACGGAGCAGGCGGCCATGAGGATTTTCTTCAGCATGTACTCAATGATCCTTGAGAGGTGGTTGAGGCCGCAGCGAGAAACTGCAGCACGGTCTGGTTGAACTGCTGTGGCTGGTCCAGCGGTGTAGCGTGCCGGGAATCGGCGATCACCGCCAGTCGTGCCCCGGGAATCAGGGCGGTGTAGCGCTCCTTGAGCGCCACCGGGGTGTAGTCGTGGTCGGCGCTGATGATCAGGGTGGGACAGTCGATCCGCCCCAGGCGTTCCTCCACGCCCCAGTTGACGATGGCGTCGAAGCTGGCGAGGTAGGCGCGCTTGTCGTTGCGTGCCCAGCGCTCGGCCATCTCCTGGCGCAGACTGGCCTGCTCCGGTTTGGGGAACAGGCGCGCGGCGAGCCCCTTGCCGATGGTGCGCAGCGGCAGGACGCGGGCCAGGGTCCAGCGCTTGGCCCACTGCCAGTAGTCGTCGCGGCTTTGCACCTTCACCGCCGGCGCGCTGTTGACGACGGTCAGGCTGCGCAGCCAGCCGGGATGGTCGACGGCGAACTGGAAACCGACCATGCCGCCCATCGACAGCCCGACATAGTGCACGGGACCGGTGTTCAGGTGCTCCAGCAGGGCCATCAGGTCGGCGCTGAAGCCGGCGATGCTGTAGCGCTCGCGGGGCTTGTCGGAGCGTCCGTGGCCGCGCAGGTCGAGAAGAATCAGGCGGTAGTCGGCGGCCAGCACCGGGACCTGGAACTCCCAGTCCTGGCAACTGGAGCCGAGGCCGTGGACCAGCACCAGGGGTTCGCCCCGGCCATATTCCTCGTAGTGCAGCGAGCAACCTTCATGTTCGAAGTAGGCCATGGGCGATACCTGTCAGGCTTGGGCCGGGGCGGCGAAGGGGACGTCCAGCGGCGCAGTGTCGAAGTTGCGCAGCAACTCGATGAGGATCTGCGTGGCCGGGCCGAGGGGTTTGTCCTTGTTCGAGTAAAGGTAGAACAGTGGGTGACGGCTGCCACCCTGATCCAGCGGCAGCGGCTTGAGCAAGCCCTCGCGCAGCTCGCGCTCGATCAGGTGGCGCGGCAGCCAGGCGAAGCCCAGGCCGCTGCCGACGAAGGTGGCGGCGGTGGCCAGGCTGCCGACGGTCCAGCGCTGTTCGGCACCGAGCCAGCCGACATCGCGCGGCTGCGAGCGGCCGGAGTCGCGGATCACCACCTGCAGCTGGCTTTCCAGGTCCTGGAAGTTCAGCACCCGGCCGAGGCGGTGCAACGGGTGTTCGGGGTGGGCCACGGCGACGAACTCCACCGCGCTCAGCTCCGCGCCCAGGTAGCCGGCGATGCTGAAGCTGCTGATGGCGAGGTCGGCGATGCCTTCGTGGAGCACTTCCTCGACTCCGGACAGCACCTCTTCGCGCAGGCGCACCCGGCAACCGCGGCTCTGCGGCATGAAGGCACTGAGGGCGCGGACCAGGCGTGCGTTGGGGTAGGCGGCGTCCACCACCAGGCGCACCTCGGCTTCCCAGCCCTGTTCCATATGGTGGGCGAGGTCTTCCAGCTGGCTGGCCTGCTTGACCAGCTGCCGCGAACGGCGCAGCAGCACGCTGCCAGCATCGGTGAGGACCGCCTTGCGCCCGTCGATGCGCAGCAGCGGCACGCCGAGCTGGTCCTGCATCCGCGCCACGGTGTAGCTCACCGAGGACTGCGAGCGGTGCAGCGCTTCGGCGGCCTGGGCGAAGCCGCCGTGGTCGACCACGGCCTGCAGGGTTCGCCACTGATCCAGGGTTACGCGCGGCGCTTTCATCTTCGGCTCCTGTTGTCCTAAGCTGGCGCACTTCTCAAGGAGAGCGCCGTATGAAGAAATTCTGTGTTGCTGTGCTGGCCCTGCTGCCGCTGTCGGTGCTGGCCGCTTACCCCATCGAGGTGAAGAAGGACCTCGGGGAGGGGATCAAGCTGGATACCACCACCTACGACACCGCCAACGACATGACCACCATCACCCTGAACAACTACGGCGATGTCGCCGCGCGGTGCAAGGTGACCTTCAACAACGGTCCGGAAACTCCGCGGGTTCGCCGTGTCGATGTGCCGGCGAAGAAGAGCGTGGATGTCGTCGGCACCTTCAACAAGCAGATCATCAAGATGCGGATCAAGGTGAGCTGCGAGGCGCAACAAGCAAATTAACTGATAGATTTGACCGAGTTTTTACGCTTTTTTATCGATAGGTCAATCACTAATCTTGCCTCCATCGACTTAGCGACCTTGCCGATGGAGGCAACCTTCACATGTCCCGCGTACTGATCATCGAAAGCAGCGCCCGCCAGCAGGATTCGATTTCCCGTCAACTGACCCGTGACTTCGTCAGTCAGTGGCAGGCCGCCAACCCGGCCGACAGCATCACCCTGCGCGACCTGGCGCTGAACCCGGTGCCGCACCTGGACGCCAACCTGCTGGGTGGCTGGATGAAGCCGCAGGACCAGCGCAGCGCCGAAGAGCTGCAGGCCCTGGCCCGTTCCAACGAACTGACCGACGAAGTCCTCGCCGCCGACGTGCTGGTGCTGGCCGCGCCGATGTACAACTTCACCATTCCGAGCACCCTCAAGGCCTGGCTGGACCATGTGCTGCGCGCCGGTGTCACCTTCAAGTACACCGAAACCGGCCCGCAGGGCCTGCTCACCGGCAAGCGCGCCTATGTCCTGACCGCTCGTGGCGGCATCCATGCCGGCGCCGCCAGCGATCATCAGGAACCCTACCTGCGCCAGGTGCTGGCCTTCATCGGCATCCATGACGTGACCTTCATCCACGCCGAAGGCCTGAACATGGGCGGCGACTTCCACGAGAAGGGCCTGAACCAGGCCAAGGCTGCTCTGGCCGCGGTGGCCTGATCGCAACGAGATTTCCCTGCCTGACACCCCTTTTTGCTCCTTTGGGTGTAGTACCCGGTCGATGCTTCGCGCTCGGCCGGGTTTTTTATTGCCACGCAACGCTGCCACCCGCTGTAGGAGCTGGCTTGCCGTGTGACGAACCACTGCGAAAGGACCGCAACGCGGTCCCAAAAATCTCCTGGACAGTACCATTTCGGGACCGCTTCGCAGTCCTTTCGCAGTGGTTCGTCACACGACAAGCCAGCTCCTACGGTAGTGGCGTGCTCCTTCGATCCGCATTGCAGCCTGCTACTCCAACCCGCTAAGGTCGCCGCCTCCATTGCCGAGAGACCACCATGGGCTACCTACTGATCGTCGCGCTGATCCAGGCGTATTCCTTCAACCTGATCGGCGAATACCTCGCCGGGCACGTCGACAGCTACTTCGCCGTGCTGGCGCGGGTGGTCCTGGCCTTGCTGGTGTTCCTGCCGCTGACTCGCTGGCGCCAGGTCGAGCCACGCTTCATGCGGGCGATGCTGGTGATCGGCGCGCTGCAGTTCGGCATCACCTACGTCTGCCTGTACCTCAGCTTCCGCGTGCTGACGGTGCCGGAAGTGCTGCTCTTCACCATCCTCACTCCGCTGCACGTGACCCTGATCGAGGACGCGCTGAACCGTCGCTTCAACCCCTGGGCGCTGCTCGCGGCCCTGGTGGCGGTGGCGGGTGCCGCGGTGATCCGCTTCGACAGCATCAGCCCGGACTTCTTCATCGGCTTCCTGCTCCTGCAACTGGCCAACTTCACCTACGCCGCCGGCCAGGTCCTGTACAAGCACCTGGTCGCCCGCCATCCCAGCGACCTGCCGCACTACAGCCGTTTCGGCTACTTCTATCTGGGCGCGCTGATCGTCGTGCTGCCGGCCTTCCTCGCCTTCGGCAATACCGAGCACCTGCCCAGCACCGACGTGCAGTGGGGTGTGCTGCTGTTCCTCGGGCTGTGTCCGACGGCGCTGGGTCTGTACTGGTGGAACAAGGGCGCCTGCCTGGTTTCCGGCGGCACCCTCGCGGTGATGAACAACCTGCATGTCCCGGTGGGGTTGCTGCTCAATCTGCTGATCTGGAATCAGGACGAGCCGCTGGGACGCCTGTTCATCGGCGGGACGGTGATCCTGGCGTCAGTGTGGCTGAGCCGGCTCGGCACTCGCCCGGCGTTGCTGGCTCATCGCTGACAGCCCAGCACGCAGGTCGCTGCCGCTGGGCTGCTGGTACAGGCTCAGGCCGAACTCCGGCAGCACCGCCAGCAGGTAGTCGAAGATATCGCCCTGGATGCGCTCGTACTCGGCCCACGCCGTGGTCCGAGTGAAGCAATAGATCTCCAGCGGCACGCCCTCGGCGGTGGTCTGCATCTGCCGGACCATGCAGGTCATGTCTGTCTGTACGTCGGGGTGGTTCTTCAGGTAGGCGAGGGCGAAGGCGCGGAAGGTGCCGATGTTGGTCAGCCGGCGGCGGTTGGCGGACAGCTCGGCGACCTGGCCCTGGGCTTCGTTCCAGGTATGCAGCTCGTTGCGTTTCTGCGCCAGGTAGTCGCCCAGCAGGCGCACGCCGCCCAGGCGCTGTTGTTCTTCGGCGTTGAGGAAGCGCACGCCACCGGCATCGATGAACAGGCTGCGCTTGATCCGCCGCCCGCCGGACTGCTGCATGCCGCGCCAGTTGCGGAACGACTCGCTCATCAGGCGCCAGGTGGGGATGGAGACGATGGTCTTGTCGAAATTCTGCACTTTCACCGTGTGCAGGGTGATGTCCACCACATCGCCATCGGCACCGACCTGGGGCATCTCGATCCAGTCGCCGACCCGCAGCATGTCGTTGCTGGTCAGTTGCACGCTGGCGACGAACGACAGCAGGGTGTCCTTGTAGACCAGCAGGATCACCGCCGACATCGCACCCAGACCGGACAGCAGCAACAGCGGCGAACGGTCGATCAGGGTGGCGACGATGATGATGGCGCCGAACACGTAGAGGACCATCTTCGCCAGTTGCACGTAGCCCTTGATCGAGCGGGTGCGGGCGTGTTCGGTGCGGGCGTAGATGTCCAGCAGCGCATCGAGCAGGGCGGCGACCGCCAGCAGCAGGAACAGGATGGTGAAGGCCAGGGCCAGGTTGCCGAGGAAATGCTGGCTGGCGACGCTCAACTCCGGCACCAGTTTCAGGCCGAACTGCACCACCAGCGAGGGAGTGATCTGCGCCAGGCGCTGGAACACCTTGTTCTGCAGCAGGTCCTTGAGCCAGTGCAGCGCCGGCTGTCGGCCGAGCAGCTTGACCGTGTGCAGGATGACGAAGCGTGCCACGCGCCCCAGCACCAGGGCGATGACCAGCAGGAACACAAGGCCGAGGCCGGCGTGCAGCAGCGGGTGCTGGTCGAGGGTGCCCCAGAGGTCGAGGGCGTCTTGCCAGAACTGTTGAATAGCCATGGGTAACGCAAAAACTCCGCAGAAGTGAAAAACAGACCGTCCATTAGAGCTGCCCCGACGGCTCCGGGGCAAAAAGAAATTCGGCTCCGGCGGCGGAAAACGTTACCCTATGTGGCTGAATTTCCGCTCATGCCCGAGGTTACATCCGTGTTTTCCCAATTCGCCCTGCACGAACGCCTGCTCAAAGCTGTCGCCGCACTCAACTTTGTCGAGCCGACGCCGGTGCAGGCTGCGGCCATTCCCCTGGCGTTGCAGGGGCGTGACCTGCGGGTGACGGCGAAAACCGGTAGCGGCAAGACCGCGGCCTTTGTCCTGCCCCTGCTCAACCGCCTGGTCGACCTGAACCAGAAGCGCGTCGAGATCCGCGCCCTGATCCTGCTGCCGACCCGCGAACTGGCGCAGCAGACCCTGAAGGAAATCGAACGTTTCTCGCAGTTCACCTTCATCAAGTCGGGGATCATCACCGGCGGTGAGGACTTCAAGGAACAGGCGGCGATGCTGCGCAAGGTCCCGGACATCCTCATCGGCACCCCGGGCCGCATGCTGGAGCAACTGAACGCCGGCAACCTCGACCTGGAACACGTGCAGGTGGTGGTCCTGGACGAAGCCGACCGCATGCTCGACATGGGCTTCGCCGAAGACGTCGAGCGCCTCTGCGGCCTGTGCGCCAACCGCGCGCAGACCCTGCTGTTCTCCGCCACCACCGGCGGCGCCGGCCTGCGCGACATGATCGGCAAGGTGCTGAAAGACCCTGAGCACCTGATGCTCAACGCGGTCAGCCAGCTCAACGAAGGCACCCGCCAGCAGATCATCACCGCCGACCACAACCAGCACAAAGAGCAGATCGTGCAGTGGCTGCTGGACAACGAGACCTACCAGAAGGCGATCATCTTCACCAACACCCGGGTCATGGCCGACCGCATCTACGGTCACCTGGTGGCCAAGGACGTGAAGGCCTTCGTGCTGCACGGCGAGAAGGACCAGAAGGACCGCAAGCTGGCCATCGAGCGCCTGAAGACCGGCGGTGCCAAGGTGCTGGTGGCCACCGATGTCGCGGCCCGTGGCCTGGACGTTGATGGCCTGGACCTGGTGATCAACTTCGACATGCCGCGCAGTGGTGACGAATACGTGCACCGCATCGGCCGTACCGGTCGCGCGGGGGCCGAAGGCCTGGCGGTGTCGCTGATCTGCCACGGCGACTGGAACCTGATGTCGAGCATCGAGCGCTACCTGAAGCAGAGCTTCGAGCGCCGGGTGATCAAGGAAGTGAAGGGCACCTACAGCGGTCCGAAGAAGGTCAAGGCGTCGGGCAAGGCGGCTGGGGCGAAGAAGAAAAAGGTCGACAAGAAGGCCGGTGACAAGAAGACCGCGGCCAAGCGCAAGCCGACCGCCAAGCCGAAACCGAATGCGCCGCTGGCCAGCTCCGATGGCCTGGCACCGCTGAAGAAGAAACGCGCGCCGGCGGCCGAGTAATTCCGAGAGGGCTACCGCGTCCCGTAAACGGGCTACCGCCCCCCGTAGGAGCGTGGCTTGCCCGCGAAAGGACCGCATAGCGGTCCCCCGTGCGGGCTACTCGGAATGGGACCGCTATGCGGTCCTTTCGCGGGCAAGCCGCGCTCCTACGGGCGCGCGCGTCGCCATCACTGTCAGCCACCTCCCGCAACGCCTGCAACTGCTTGTCGATCAACTGGCACTTGTCCGGCAGGTCCTTGCTCTGCGTTCCCAGCTTCATCCCGCGCACGGGAAAGTTCAGTCGAACCGCTGGCGAACGCCCCGGTCACAATCCATACACCCCCAACGGAGGCCATACCCATGAGCACCGTGTATGACTGGGACCTTATCGAACGCCTGCTCCACGAAGTACAGAACAGTGCCGGCCAGCCTTTCACCCCGCGTCCCTACGCCGAACAGCACGCCACGCAACTGGCGGCGGCGGGGCAGCCGGTGCCGGACGTGGATCACCTGAAGACCCGCGCCTGCGACTACGAACGCCTGTTGCTGGTGCGCGGCTATATCGCCGACCGTCCGGAAAACGAGGGCGGCAACGGCGAGAACTACGTACTGACCGAGCGCGGCTCGCGCCTGCTCAGCCTGATCGACAGCAGCATCCCGGGCAACGAGCATCCGCGCCAGGTGCTCGATGAGCAGGGCGACGCACTCGACGAGGCGACGTTCGAGGAAGTGGCGGCCAAGGCACAGATTGCGTAGTGACGTTCAGACATATCTGGTAATGACTGACCGGCGGTCCTCATAATTGGCGTCAATTCTTCGCTGCCGTGAGGTCGTCATGTCGTTGTCAGAAGTGGGGGCGCGCCGATGAACGCTGTGCGTCGCGATCCCGATGCCTTTGCCTTCCAGGTGATGCTGGGGCTGTGCCTGATCTGGGGGATCCAGCAGGTGATGGTGAAATGGGCCGCCGCCGATATCGCTCCGGTGATGCAGGCGGCGACCCGCTCCGGTATTTCCGCGTTGCTGGTCGGCCTGCTGATCTGCTGGCGCGGCGGCTGGGAGCAGGTGGGTAGCACCTGGCGCGCGGGACTTCTGGCCGGGGCGCTGTTCGGCATCGAGTTCCTGTTCATCGCCGAAGGGCTGCTGTTGACCTCCGCCGCGCACATGTCGGTGTTCCTCTACACCGCGCCGGTATTCACCGCCCTCGGCCTGCATTTCCGCCTGCCCAGCGAGCGCCTGCGGCCGCTGCAGTGGATCGGCATTCTGCTGTCCTTCGCCGGGATCGCCGTGGCCTTCGCCGGCGGGGTGTCGCTGGCGGACCTCAGCGGCCCGATGCTGCTCGGCGATGCCTTCGGCGTACTGGCCGGCGCGGCCTGGGGCGCGACCACGGTGGTGGTGCGCTGTTCGCGGCTGTCCGAGGCACCAGCGACCCTGACCCTGTTCTACCAACTGGCGGTGGGCTTCGTCGGCCTGCTGCTGATCGCCGCTTTCAGCGGCAAGCTGACCCATGTCTCGCTGACGCCCATCGCGGTCGGCAGCGTGCTGTTCCAGGCCCTGGTGGTGTCGTTCTTCAGCTACCTGACCTGGTTCTGGCTGCTGCGCAAATACCTGGCGTCGAACCTCGCGGTGTTCTCCTTCGTCACGCCGATCTTCGGCGTGACCTTCGGTGTATTGCTGCTGGACGAGCCGCTGAGCCTGAACTTCATCGTCGGCGCCCTGTGCGTGCTGGCCGGTATCGTCCTGGTCAGCGCGGAGCAATGGGTACGCAGGCGCCTGCGTTCACTGCTGGGGCAGCGCTAGGCCGCCAGGCCAGCGCGCCGGCCAGGAGCAGGCCGCTGCCGGCGACGATCAGCGCCGGTTGCAGGCTGCCGGCGAACTGATTGCTCAGCGCCGCCAGCAGCGGCCCGCCGAGCTGGCCGATGGCGAAACAGGCGGTGAGCAGGCCGGCATTGCGCTGGGTGGCGTGGGGCGCCAGTTCCCGCGAGCGCTGCATCACCAGTTGCATGCAGGCCAGGAACGGCGCGCCGCAGAAGATGACCCCCAGGGCCAGCCCCGGACCGTTGCCCAGCAGGCAGGCGAAGACGCCGGCCGCCTGCAGCCACAGGGTTAGCATCAGCCAGTGCGATGTGCCGTTCGGCGTGGCCCGGCGCTGGCTCAGCAGCAGGACACCCAGTGCCGCGGCAAGACCGAAGCCAGGCCAGAACAGATCCGCCATCCAGCTGCCGTGGAAGCGTGCGCTGGCCATCTGCGACATGAAGGTCGCCGGGATGATGTAGCCGATACCGTAGAGACCGTAGATCAGACCGAGGCGGGCGATGCCGCGGCTTGGCGCGCCGATGCCCGGGGCCGCGAGCGGCGCCGCCGGCAGATGCTCGGGGCGCGGAATCATCGGGCGCACCGCCAGCAGCATGACCAGCGCGGCGATGGCATAGATCAGCCACAGCGGCGCCGAGCCCAGACCGTAGAGGTTCGAACCCAGGGCCAGCAGGCCCGTGAGCAGGATGCCCAGGCCGGGTCCGGCGAACACCAGCGCGCCGAGGCGCGGCAAGTTGTGGTGGGCGGCCAGGGGCTGGGTCAGGCTGGTGATCATCACCAGCACCCAGGCGCTGGCCACGCCGGTGCCGAAGCGCAGCAGGGCGTGGGCCACGAAGCCGTCGGCCCAGAACGACACCAGGGTCAGCAGCACGCACAGCCACAGGCCGATGTCCAGGCGCAGGCGGACCTGCCGCGGGCCGCGGGCGAACATGGCATCCAGCGCGCCAAGCAGATAACCCAGGTAGTTGGCCGCGGCCACCAGGCCGGCGGCGGTCAGGCTCAACTGGCCTTCGCCGACCAGGTGCGGCAGTTGCGGCGTGAGGGCGAAACGACCGATGCCCATCGCCATCATCAGGGCGACGAAGCTGGCCAGCAGGCGGAGTCTTGGCGACATGGCGGGATTCCTCGGTGGAAAGCGGTTGATGGCGTTCAGACTACTGGCGCTTGGCATTCTTAAAAATTGAATAATAATGAGCGACTTGTTCAATTTTGGAGAACAACCATGGAGCTGAGTCAGCTGCGCATCTTCCAGGCCGTGGCCGAGACCGGCTCGGTGACCCGCGCCGCCGAGCAGTTGCACCGGGTGCCGTCGAACCTGTCGACGCGTCTGCGCCAACTCGAAGAGCAGTTGGGCGTCGAGCTGTTCCACCGCGAACGCCAGCGCCTGCAACTGTCGCCCGCCGGCAAGGTGCTGCTGGATTACGCCGGACGCATGCTGGCCCTGCATGACGAGGCGTTCGCCGCGGTGCAGGGCGGCCAGCCGGCCGGCGAGTTCATTCTCGGCTGCATGTACAGCACCGCGGCGATCCATCTGCCGGACCTGCTGGCGCGTTATCACAAGGCTTATCCGGCGGTGAACCTGCAGGTGCAGACCGCGCCCAGCGGCGAGCTGCTCGAAGGTCTGCTCGCCGGACGCCTGGATGCCGCCCTGCTGGATGGCCCGCTGTCGCTGTCGGGGCTGGATGGTGTGCCGCTGTGCGAGGAAACCCTGGTGCTGATCACCGAACCCGAGCATCCGCCAGTGCGCAGCGCGCGGGATGTGGCCGGGCGCGCGGTGTTCACCTTCCGCAAGGGCTGTTCCTATCGCATGCGCCTGGAAGCCTGGTACGCCCACGACCATGCGGCGATGGGCCGGGCCATGGAGATCGAGTCCTACCCGAGCATGCTCGCCTGCGTGGTGGCCGGTTCCGGGGTGGCGCTGATGTCGCAGTCCATGCTCGACAGCCTGCCGGGGCGCGAGAACGTCGCGGTGCATCGCCTGCAGACCCCGTTCGACCAGGCCACCACCTGGCTGGTGTGGCGCCGCGGCATGCGCGGGGCGAACCTGGATGCCTGGATCAACCTGCAGGAAGCGCTGCACCAGGGACCGTCCGTCGGCGAGGCGCTCAGCGCTTGATGCAGGTCAGAAACGGCGTGTTTTCTGTGAGCGATACGTAGGACTTGAGACTATGATGTGTAAGAAACATCGTAGCCAAACTGGATTGGACGATGACCCTCAAGGGGGACATATGAAAGACCTGATGATGAACTGGCTCCACGACCTCGCCGTTGCGCTGGGCTTGATCCCGCCGATGCAGCCGGTGCCGATTCCGAGTGACGAAGAGAAGCGCAAGCAGCAGCCGCGGCGCTGATCGTCAGGGACCGCGTTGCGGTCCTTCGCGGGCAAGCCACGCTCCTACGGGGTCTGAGCTTGCCCGTCCCGGACAATGAAAAAGCCCGCGGCAAGCGCGGGCCTCTTCTCCTACATCAATATCAGGCCAGCTTGGCCGCATTCACCGCCGGACGCGATGTCAGGCTGACCACCACGAAGCTCACCAGGCCGATCGCCAGGCTGTAGTAGATCGGCGTGTTCGCATCCATGCCGTCCTTGATCATGAACGCCAGGGCAGTGACGAAGCCCAGGGTCATGCTGACGATGGCGCCGCGGGTGGTGGCGCGCTTCCAGTAGATGGCACCGATCAGCGGCACCAGCATGCCACCCACCAGCAGGTTGTAGGCCAGGGTCAGGGCGCTGATCACGTCCTCGACCACCAGGGCGATGCCCAGTACCGCCAGGCCGGTCAGCAGGGTGAACAGGCGGTTGATCGTCAGGCTCGACTGCTTGCCGCCACGCAGTTTCGGCAGCAGGTCTTCGGTCAGTACGGTGGACGCTGCCAGCAGGCCGGCACTCGCGGTGGACATCATCGCGGCCAGCGCGGCGGCGATCACCAGGCCGCGGATACCGTCCGGCAGTGCCGATTTGACGATGGCGGCGAAGGCGTTGTTGGCGTTGTCCAGGTCCGGCAGCAGCACGTGAGCCGCCATGCCGATCACCGCGCAGACCAGGCCGTAGATCACGCAGTACACGCCAGCGGTGGTACCGGCGTACTTGGCCACGTTCTCGTCACGGGCGGTGAACACCCGCTGCCAGATGTCCTGGCCGATCAGGATGCCGAAGAAGTAGATCAGGAAGTAGGTGATGATGGTGTCCCAGCCGATGGTGGTCAGGCTGAAGCTGGCCGCCGGCAGTTTGGCCACCAGCTCGTCCCAGCCGCCGACGCGGTACAGGCAGATTGGCAGCAGGACGAACATCAGGCCCACGGTCTTGATGACGAACTGGACGATGTCGGTCAGGGTCAGCGACCACATGCCGCCGATGGTCGAGTACACCACCACGACGCCACCGCCGAGCAGGATCGCGGCCCAGAACGGCAGCTCGAACAGCACCTGCAGTACGGTGCCGATGGCCAGGGTCGAGGTCACGCCGATCATCAGCGCGTAGGCCAGCATGATCACCGCACTGGCCTGGCGCGCCATCGGGTTGTAGCGCCGCTCCAGGACCTGGGTCACGGTGAAGATGCGCAGGCGCAGCAGCGGTTTGGCGAGGAACAGGTTGAGGGCGATGATGCCCAGGCCCAGCGCGGCGCACAGCCAGAAGCCGGAAATGCCGTGGACGTAGCCCAGCTTCACGGTGCCGACGGTGGACGCGCCACCCAGGACCGTTGCCGCCATGGTGCCCATGTACAGGCTCGGGCCGAGATTGCGTCCGGCCACCAGGTATTCTTCGTGGGTCTTGGCGCGGCGCATGCCGTACCAGCCCAGCAACAGCATGCCGGCGGCGTATATCAGTACAACGAATATGTCCAAGGCCATGGGGTGTCTCCAATTATCTTTTTTATGTGAGATCGATCCCGCGTGCGGTGGGCCGCCGCGGGTCATTTCTTCGTAGTTGCGCGGCGCGTCGTCAACGCGCCGCCGTCATGGCTCCTGCCGAGCGATGTAACTCCTTGCCTTGGCCGTCAGCGACGGGCTACGCCGGGCAGCACGCAGAGCATTTCGTACAGCAGGTTGGCACCCAGCAACGAGGTGTTGCCGGTGGTGTCGTAGGGCGGGGAGACTTCCACCAGGTCGCAGCCGATCAGGTTCAGGCCCTGGCAGCCACGGATGATTTCCATCGCCTGGATGGTGGTCAGGCCGCCGATTTCCGGGGTGCCGGTGCCGGGCGCCCAGGCCGGGTCGATACCGTCGATGTCGAACGACAGGTACACCGGGCCGCCATCGACCTTCTCGCGGACTTCCGCCATCAGCGGCGCCAGCGACTTGTGCCAGCACTCTTCGGCCTGGACCACACGGAAGCCCTGCTTGCGGCTCCAGTTGAAGTCCTCGGCGGTGTAGCCCTGGGCACGCAGGCCGATCTGCACCACCCGATCGCAATCCAGCAGGCCTTCTTCCACGGCGCGGCGGAAGGTGGTGCCGTGGGCGATCTTCTCGCCGAACATGTGGTCGTTGACATCGGCGTGGGCGTCGATGTGGACCAGGCCGATCTTGCCGTGCTTCTTGTGCAGGGCCCGCAGGATCGGCAGGGTGATGGTGTGGTCGCCGCCCAGGGTCAGGGGGATGACGTTGTGCTCGACGATCTTGTCGTAGGCCTCTTCGATGATGCGCACGGCGTCGAGCAGGTTGAAGGTGTTGATCGCCACGTCACCGATATCGGCGACCGACAGCGAGTCGAATGGCGCGGCGCCGGTGGCCATGTTGTACGGACGGATCATCACCGACTCGGCGCGGATCTGCCGCGGGCCGAAGCGGGTGCCGGAGCGCAGCGAGGTGCCGATGTCCAGCGGCACGCCAACGAAGGCGGCGTCGAGGCCGGCGGGACTTTGCAGGTGAGGAAGGCGGAGCATGGTCGCGATGCCGCCGAAGCGCGGCATTTCGTTGCCGCCCAGTGGTTGGTGAAGAATCTTGTCCACGGTTCGGGCCTCATCGATTCGATTGTTCTAGTTGTTGATATCTGTTCTCGACAACGGCCAGTCAGCCGGAAATGTCCTGGAACAGTTGCTGTGCGGTGCAGTCTGCAAAAGGTAGTGCGCGAGAAGAATCGCTACCGGCAAATACTTAGTTCAGGATTTTCTGAACTATCGGCCGAAGCACGGTTAGACTGTGCTCATTTCCGACCCGCGGACTCCCGTTTTCATGGCCTCGAACCTGCCCGACCTGAAGCTGCTGCGCATTTTCGCCAGCGTGGTGCGCCACCAGGGCTTCGCCAATGCCCAGCGCGACCTCAACCTGTCCACTTCGGCGATCAGCACCTACATGAGCCAGCTGGAGTCCGCCCTGGGCATCGTCCTCTGCCATCGCGGCCGTGGCGGTTTCAGCCTGACCAGCAAGGGTGAACTGTTCCATCAGGAGACCCTGCGCCTGCTCGCCGAGCTGGATGGCTTCGAGCAGTACGCGGCGGCGCTCAAGGGCGAGCTGCGCGGTACCCTCAACCTCGGTGTGATCGACTCCACCGTCGGCGACCGCGCCTTGCCCCTGGCCGAAGCCATCGGCGCCTACAGCCAGGAACACCCGGCGGTGCACCTGCACCTGTCGGTGTCCAGTCCCTACGAGCTGCAGCTGGGTGTGCAGGACAACCGCCTGGACCTGGCCATCGGGGCTTTCTCCACGCGAATGAGTGGGCTGGTCTACCAGCCGCTGTACCGCGAGCAGCACTGGCTGTATTGCAGCAACCGCCACCCGCTGTACCACGAGCGGCGCATTCCCGAGCCGGTCATCACCCAGCAGCGCATGGTCGGGCGCGGTTACTGGAGCCAGGCGGAACTGGCCCGGCACGGCTTCAAGCACAGCGCGGCGACGGTGGAGAGCATGGAGGCGCAGCTGATCCTGGTGCTGTCCGGCGCCTACATCGGCTATTTGCCCGAGCACTATGCCCAGGCCTGGGTCGATAAGGGCGACCTGCGGGTGCTGTCGCCGGCCACGTTTGGATACCAGGCGCCCTTTTCCATGATCATCCGCCGTGGTCGCAGCCGCGAACCCTTGATCCAGACTTTCCGTGATCTGCTTCGTGCGCAATTGACGCCCGCTTGATGGCGGCTATTGGCCATTAATACTTTGTGTCTATGGTAAAAATACTGGCCAGATGCCCACATCCGGATGAATGCTCTGCTAGACCTTTTCTTGCTGTGATGAATTTTCCGACAATCTCATCAGCAGGGAACGCCCAAGATGCGCAAGAATTTGCCCGTCACTGAGCAGGAAAGAACATTCCCCCAAGAACAGCGACTGATCTCAACCACCGACCTCAGCAGTCGCATCACCTACTGCAATGACGCCTTCGTCGCCATCAGCGGTTTTACCCGCGAAGAGCTGATCGGCCAGCCCCACAACATCGTCCGCCATCCCGATATGCCACCCGGGGTCTTCGCCCATATGTGGGAGACCATCAAGGACGGCAAGCCGTGGATGGGCGTGGTCAAGAACCGCGCCAAGAACGGCGATTTCTACTGGGTCAGCGCCTATGTCACGGCGATCTACGAGAACGGTCGGATCAGCGGCTACGAGTCGGTTCGCTCGCTGCCGAGCCGCGAGCAGGTGGCGCGGGCCTCGGCGCTGTACGCGCGGCTGAACGCCGGGCGCTCGCCGACGCCGGTCGCGGCGCGTGTCGCCGATGTGCTGGAGCATGGCTGGCCGCTGCTGGCCGCCGGGGTGGTCTCGGTGGGCGCTTACCTGACGCTGCCGCGGTACGCCGCGCTGGGCGTGCTCATGGCCAGCCTGCTGAGCGCCTGGTACCTCCTGGAAAGCCGGCAGAACCGCGTGATTCGGCGCACCCTGGCCGAGCACCCGAAAGCCTTCACCAGTCCGCTGGTGGCCCTGACCTACAGCCGCAACCTCGGTCCGCAGGGGCAACTGGACCTGGCCATGATCAGCGAAGAGGCGCGCTTGCAGACCGCGCTGACGCGCCTGGTGGATGCCGGCGTCGGGGTCCGCACCCGGGCTTCGCAGTCCTCGGATCTGTCCGATGCCCAGGCGCAGATGCTCGATCGCCAGCGCAGCGAGACCGACCAGTCGGCCACCGCCGTGGCGCAGATGGCGGCGACCATCCAGCAGGTCACGCACAACGTGCAGAGCACCGCGCACGCCGCGTCCGATGCCGACGAACTGACCCGCCAGGGCAGCACACTCGCGCAGCAGAGCCTGAAAGCGATGGGCAGCATGGCCGAGGCGGTCAGCGATATCGGTGCGGCGGTCAACGCCCTGGCCGAGCAGACCCAGTCCATCGGCAGCGTGGTGGATGTGATCACCTCGATCGCCGAGCAGACCAACCTGCTGGCGCTCAATGCCGCCATCGAAGCGGCGCGGGCCGGGGAGCAGGGGCGTGGTTTCGCCGTGGTGGCCGATGAAGTGCGTTCCCTGGCCCAGCGCACCCGCGCCTCCACCGAGGAAATCCACCAGATCATCGCCTCGTTGCGCGCCGGTGCCGATCGCGCGGTCAGCAGCGCCAGCAAGGGCGAGCAGATCTCCCGCGACAGCGTGCACAGTGTCGAAGCGGTGCAGCAGGCATTGGGCGGGATCAGCGAGGCGGTCAGCCGCATCACCGGCATGAGCCAGCAGATCGCCACGGCGTCCGAGCAGCAGAGCCATGTGGTGGAAGACATCAACCAGCAGATCGTGCGCATCGCCCAGTTGTGCGATCGCAGCGCCGGCCAGGCCCGGCAGGGCGCCGAGATCAGCCTGGAACTGGAACGCATGGCGGAATACCTGCACGACCTGGCGGAGCGTTTCAACCGCTAGCCTCGCGATGACCGGCCCACAGGGATGTGGGTGTTTTCCGGGACTGCTGTGGCACACTTGCCCGCCCAGGAGAGCCCGATGTCCAGAATCCAGTGCGAACGTTGCCTGCGTCCGCAGAACCACTGCCTTTGCCCCTTGATCCCGTCCCTCGACAGCCGCACCCGCGTGGTGCTGTTGCAGCATCCCGATGAAGTTCGTCATGCGCTGAATACCGCGCGGTTGGCGGCGCTTGGCCTGAATAACGCGGAGTTGCGCGTGGGCGAGGTGTTCGAGGACCTGGCGCCGTTGATCGCCACGCCGGGGTATCGGGTGGGGTTGCTGTTTCCCGGCGAACAGGCAACGGCGCTGCAATCCTATGCAACGGACTCTCGTCCCTGGCTGCTGATCGTGCCCGACGGCACCTGGCGCAAGGCACGCAAGCTGCTCTATCTGAATCCGCTGCTGGAGACGCTGCCACGGGTCACCCTTGGCACTGTCCAGCCGTCACGCTATCGGCTGCGCAAGGCGCCGGAGGCGGGGGCATTGTCGACGGTGGAGGCGGTGACCCAGGCGTTGAATGCGCTGGAGGGGGAGGGGCGTTTCGATGCCTTGCTCAGGCCGTTCGATGCGCTGATCGAAGGGCAGATCGCGGCGATGGGGCGGGAGACGTTCGAGCGTAATCACCTGCGTTGATCTTTCGGGCCTCATCGCTGGCAACGCCAGCTCCCACAAGGACCGCGTGCGCCACCGAACTGTGGAGTCCAGGGACAGCGGGCGCCGCCGAACCCTGTGGGAGCTGGCATTGCCAGCGATGCAGGCGACACCGATCCCACTGACTCAACGCTCGCGCAACGCCTCCGTGCGCGCCTTCAGCACCGGCTTCAACAGGTAGTCCAGCACACTCTTCTCGCCGGTGATGATGTCCACCGTCGCCACCATTCCGGGGATGATCAGCAGCGGCTTGTTGTCCCCGCCCAGGTGATTCTTGTCGGTGCGCACCTGGATCATGTAGAACGCGTTGCCCTTGTCGTCGGTGACGGTGTCGGCGCCGATCAGTTCCAGCTTCGCCTTGAGCCCGCCATAGATGGAGTAGTCATAGGCACTGAACTTGACCATGGCGCTCTGCCCCGGATGCAGGAACGCCACATCCTGCGGGCGTACCCTGGCCTCGATCAGCAGGTTGTCTTCCAGCGGCACGACTTCCACCAGGTCGCTGCCGGGCTGGACCACGCCGCCGATGGTGTTGACCTTGAGCAGCTTGATGATGCCGTGCACCGGCGACACCACCGTGGTGCGGTTGACCCGGTCGTCGATGGCGACGCTGGTGGCGGTGATCTTCGACAGGTCGGTACGTTTTTCGTTGAGCTCCTTGGCCGCCTCGGAGCGGAAGCTGGCCTCGGACTCCTCGATCTTGCTGCGGATTTCCGCCACCGCCGCCTCGGCCCGGGGAATCGCCAGGCTGGTGGCGTTCATCGAGCCGCGGGCTTCCACCGCGCTGCGCTTGAGGCGGAGGATTTCCACCGGCGAGATCGCCCCGGTCTTCACCAGCGGCGTCGACATGTCCAGCTCCTGTTGCAGCAGGGCCAGCCCGGAGCGGTATTGCTCCAGTTTGGAGCGGAACTCGGCCAGTTCCTGGTTCTTCTGCCGCAGTTGCTCGTTGAGGGTCTGCTTCTCGCTGCTCAGGCGACGCTGACGCGACTGGTACAGCGCCAGTTCGTCCTCGGCCACCTGGGGTGCCTTGCTGCGTACTTCCTCGGAGAGCTGGAACGGCTTGCCCTCGGCCTCCGCCGAGAGGCGTTCGACCTGGGCGGTGAGGGCATAGCGGTCGGCCTCGCTCTCGCCCTTGTTGGAGCGAAAGCGCGTGTCGTCGAGGCGCAGCAGGGTGTCGCCCTTGTTCACCATCTGCCCTTCACGGACGAAGATCTCGGTGACGATGCCGCCTTCGAGGTTCTGGATCACCTGAACCTTGCTCGACGGGATCGCCTTGCCTTCGCCGACGGTCACCTCATCGAGCACCGCCAGCCTGGCCCAGACCAGCGCGATCAGCAGCAACGCCGCCGCCAGCCACACGGTGATGCGCGACAGCCGTGGCGAATCCTGCAGCGTGGCGCTGGCCAGGTCCGGCAGGTAGTCGCGGTCGGCGGTCTTGCTGAAGCTGTTGAAGTAGCTGCGAAGGGAGGACATGGGTACGCCTCTTGTGAAACAGCACATGACTCGTTGGCTGGTGCGGCCCCGTGTGTGTAGGAGCTGGCTTGCCTGCGATGGACCGCGCAGCGGTCCCTGATTGCGGTGAGGTCCGGGACCGCTGTGCGGTCCATCGCAGGCAAGCCAGCTCCTACAGGGAGCGCGTCGATCTTGTTAGAGCGCCTGACCGATACGGCCCTTGCGCAGGGCGTCGATCACCGCATCCTTGGCACCGTCGGCAACGATCTTGCCGTTGTCCAGAACCAGCAGGCGGTCCACCAGGCTGAGCATCGAGGTGCGGTGGGTCACCAGCAGCAACGTCTTGCCCTCGATCCAGCCATGCAGGCGCTGGCGCAGTTGTTCCTCGCTGCTGTTGTCCATGTGGCTGGTGGGTTCGTCGAGAACCACGATCGGCGGCTCCAGCAACATCGCCCTGGCCAGCAGTACCGCCTGGCGCTGACCACCGGAGAGCAGTTGGCCGCGTTCGCCAAGGGGCCGGTCGAAGCCCCGTGGATGCTGCTTGGCCAGTTCGCTGACGCCGGTCAGTTCCGCCACTTCGAGCATGCGCGCGTCGCTGACGTAGCGTGCGCCGAGGGTCAGGTTGTCGCGCAGGCTGCCGGCCAGCAGCGGCAGGTCGTGGGCGACGTAGCCCAGTTGCTGGCGCAGTTCGCTGATGTCCAGTTGGCGCAGGTCGAGGTTGTCGAGGAGGATCTGCCCGTCGTCCGGTTCGTAGAAGCCCATCACCAGCCGCGCCAGGGTGCTCTTGCCCGAGCCGCTGCGGCCGATGATGCCGATGCGTTCGCCGGGTTTGACGCTGAAGCTGACGTTGTTCAGGGCCGGCGCGGCCTGTCCGGCATAGCGGAAGCTGACCCGGCTGACCTCCAGCGCGCCCTGCAGGCGGGCGTGCTCCAGCGGCTGCTGGTCGGCGCGGCGCTCTTGGGGCAGGGCCATCAGCGCATCGGTGCTGCGCATGGTCAGTTGCGCCTGCTGGTAGCGGGTGATCAACCCGGCGATCTGGCCCAGTGGCGCGAGAACCCGGCTGCCGAGCATGTAGCAGGCCACCAGGGCGCCGACGCTGAGGTTGCCGGCGATGATGCTGTAGACCCCGGCGACGATGGTCGCCATGCCGCAGAACTGCTGGACGAACAGCGTGCCGTTGGTGGCCAGGGCAGACAGATTGCGGGCATGGGCGTCCAGTTGGGTGAGGGCGCCGTGGGTACTTTCCCACTGGTATTGGCGCTCGCTTTCGGCGCCGCAGGCCTTGAGGGTTTCCAGGCCACCGAGGGTTTCGATCAGCAGCGCCTGGCGCACCGCGCCGAGGCTCAGGCTCTTCTGCACGGTGTCGCGCAGACGCACCTGGATCAGCAGGGCGAAGACGATGGTCACCGGGAAGGCGATCATCGGGATCAGCACCAGCCAGCCACCGAGCAGGCCGATCACGGCGAGCATCAGCACCACGAAGGGCAGGTCGATGACACTGGTCAGGGTCACCGCGGTGAGGAATTCGCGCAGGCCCTGGAAGTCGTGGATGCTCTGGGCGAAGCCGCCGATGGTGGCCGGGCGGGCCTTCATCGACATGCCGGTGATGCGCTCGAACAGGGTTGCCGAGAGGATCATGTCGGTCTTCTTGCCGGCCTGGTCCAGCAGGTGCGCACGGACCACCCGCAGCACCAGTTCGAACGTCGTGCCGATGAACAGGCCGATGACCAGCACCCACAGGGTCGAGATGGCCTGGTTGGGCACCACGCGGTCGTAGGTCTGCATGACGAACAGCGGCACCAGCAGGCCCAGCAGGTTGATCAGCAGGCTGGCCAGCAGGGCATCGCTGTACAGCCAGCGGGATTGCTGCAGGGTGTCGCGAAACCAGGCGTGGACCCGCGGCACCAGCGGCGCGCGCTGCTGTTCCAGCTCATGCCGGGGACGGGCGAACAGGGCGTGGCCGGAATAGACCTCGGCGAGTTCCTCGCGGCTGACCCACTGCTCGCCGCCATCGGCTTCGCAGGGCAGGATCAGCGCCTGGTCCTGGTCCTTCCAGCGCCGCAGCACGGCACAGCGGCCGTCCTTGAACAGCAGCAGCACCGGCAGGTTGAGCGCGGCAATCGCAGACAGCTCGCGGCGCAGGATGCGTGCCTGCAATCCGGCGCGGGCCGCCGCGCGCGGCAGCAGGTCGAAATCGAGCCGCTGCTGGGGCAACGGCAGGCCGCTGCTCAGGCTGGCACGGCTCGCCGTGCAACCGTGCAGCTTGCAGAGGATCAACAGCCCATCGAGTAACGGATCATCGAAACTCTGGCGTTGGTCCGCCGAGCTCGCCGGTTGCATGCTGGTCACAATGGCCTACCTCTCCGCCGAGGGGACGGAATCGAGTCAACGCATTTCAGGTAACCGCGCGTCAGTCTTCACTTCGCTCTTGGCGATGGCTTCCGGTGGCAGCGAGATCTTCTGCCGGGTCAGCAGATCCCCCATGTTGGCCAGCACCCGGTAGCGCGAGAACTCTTCGATGTAGCGCACTTCCACGTAGCGCCGATTGGCGTTGTACAGCTCGTTCTCGCTGTCCAGCACATCGAGCAGGGTGCGCTGGCCGAGGCCGAACTGGTCCTGGTAGGCAGCACGCACCCGTGTGGTGGTTTCGGCGTATTGCCGCGCCGAGGGGGTCTGCTTGATCGCATTGTTCATGGCGTTCCATGACAGCGACAGGTCCTCGTTGAGGGTGCGCAGGGCGTTGTTGCGGATGTCCATGGCCTGGTTGATCTTGTGCGCGTCGGACTGCAGGCGGGCCTTGTCGCTGCCACCGCGGAACAGGTTGTAGGTCATCACCACGCCCGCCCGCCAGTCGGTGTTGGCATGGCCTTCCTCGCCGCCCATGTTGTTGTTGGCGGCGGTGGACAGCTCGGCATCCAGGCGCGGGTAGAAGGGTGACTTGGCGACTTCATATTGTTGCTCGGCAGCCTGCACGTCGGCTTGCGCCGATTTCAGGTAGGGGTTGTTCGCCAGCATGTCCTGACGCGCATCGCCGAGGCTGGCGGGCATCTGGCCCTGGATCGATGACGGGGCTTCCAGTTGATCGGCCTCGCGACCGATGACACTGAAGAAGTTGGCCTCGGCATCGGCCAGGTCGACTTCGGCGGTGTTCAGGTTGTTTTCCGCCAGCGCACGGCGGGCGGTGGACTGATCGAGGTCGGCGGTGCTGCCCACCCCGCGTTCGCTGCGCAGGCCGATCTGGTCGTTGACCCGCAGGTGTGCCTGCAGGTTGTTCTTGGCCAGGGTCACCAGCTCGCGGCGCTTGAGCACCTCCAGGTAGACCTCGATGGCACGCAGGGCCACGGTCTGCGAGGTGGCTTGCAGGTAGTAGGCGCGGGAGTTCACCACCGCTTCGGTGCGGGCGACTTCATTGGAGGTATTGAAGCCGTCGAAGAGCATCTGCCGCAGACGCAGTTCGGACTGGGTGTAGTTCAGCGTTTCCTTGTTGTGGTTGCGCGTACCGTTTGCATTCAGACCACGGGTATTGGTGTTGTCCGAGCGTTCGCGGCCATAGCCGGCCACCAGGTCGACACTCGGGTAGTAGCCGCCACGGGCGAATTTCACGTCCTCATCCGCGGATAACCGGCTGTTGATCGCCGCCTTGGCTTCCGGGTGGTAATCCACGGCGCTCTGTACGGCTTCCTGCAGCGACATCGCCTGGGCACTGGCACAGGTCATGGCCAACAACAACGCACTGGTGATGGGGTTCAAAACGCGCATGGGTTACTTCTCCCTGATTCCATTTTTGGTCTTGCGATCGCCAAATTATTGACGAAAAAGAAGGTTCAAACCGTTTCAGGCTTGTAACAACTGAGCTAAGAACATTTGCACGTAAACCTAAGAAGAAATTTTCATAAGGCTTATGCGAAAAAAAACTTATGCGGTCTAAGAAATCCAGCACATTGTTTAACCCAGGCGTCATGTATACCGGGCGCTGTGGCGCTTTTTTACTGGCGCCAGAAAGTTTTCAAGCCGTTTTTCGGCACAGGGCAAGAAAGGAGTGGAGGAAGAGGGATAACGGAAACGCTGGCGACGAAAAATTGACGCTAAATGCTCGCCAGTCATTGTTGTCACTCCGTCGCGAAAATCCTTCCCAGACCATTGGTTTTCCAGGGAAAACCTGCGGTCCCCGATAGGGCGCGCGACATCGAGGCGGACCCGGTCATAGCGGTTCTCCCACGAGACACCACAGGCTTTCCTGCAAGAGAACGTCGGAAGTCGAGAGGAGTGGCCAGATGGCTAAGTCAATCGGTGTGGTCAGCAAGGTGGTCGGTCAGGTGTTCGTGGTCGAGGCTGATGGAAGCCGGCGGTTGGTGGTCGAGGGGGACCGGTTGTTCGTGGGGGAACAACTGGAAACCGGCGCGGCGGGGGCGGTTGCGGTGCACCTGGCCAACGGCGAGGAACTGACCCTGGGCCGCGACAGCAGCCTGACCCTGTCCAATGCCCTGTTGGCCAACCAGGCTCCCCATGTGCTGGCGCCGGAGGTGATCACCCCCAGCGAGGCGCAACTGACCGATGTCGAGAAACTTCAGCAAGCGATCGCCGCTGGCGGCGACCCGACCCTGGACGCCGAGGCCACCGCGGCCGGTCCCGGCAATGGCGCGCCGGGGGCGCTGGGCGGTGGACATTCTTTCGTGCTGCTCACCGAGGTCGGTGGGCGTGTCGATCCGGTCATCGGCTTTCCCACGGCCGGCTTCAATTTCTTCGGTGAGCTGGCCAATCTCGATACCGGGCTGATCGATCACAACGAGGCATTGCCCGCGATCGACAACCCGATCAGCCTCGAAGGACTGTCGGTGGCGGGGGGCGAGGTCACGGTCAACGAGGCCAATCTGCCGTCGGGCTCGGCCAGCGATGGCGCTGCCCTGGTACAGACCGGCACCTTCAGCGTGGTGGCCGCGGATGGGGTGTTCAACCTCAATGTCGGTGGCATCAATGTGCTGACCAGCGGCGCCGTGACCGGTGTCGGGCAGTCCGTCACCACCCCCACCGGCAACGTGCTGACGATCACCGGCTACGACCCGGCCACCGGCGTGGTCAGCTACAGCTACACCCTGACCTCCGCCGGCAGCTCCCTGGGCGAGAGCATCGCGGTCTCGGCCAGCGACAGCAATGGCGACGTTACCAGTGGCAGCCTCGATGTCACCATCGTCGACGACGTGCCAAGAGCGGTGGACGATACCAACCCGTCTGTCGCCAGCGAAGCGTCCACGGTACTGACCGGCAATGTGCTGCCCAACGATATCCAGGGCGCCGACCGGGTCGCCAATCCGATCATTCCCGGCACCTTTGTCGGCACCTACGGCACCCTGGTCCTGGCTTCGGATGGCTCCTACACCTACACCCTGAATCCGTCGGACCCGGACTTCGTCAATCTGCATGGCGGTGGCAAGGGCAGCGAAACCTTCACCTACACCCTGACCGATGCCGACGGCGACACCAGCACCGCCAACCTGGTGCTGAACATCACCAACCTCGACGACGGCGTGAGCTTGGGTGGCATCGGCGCCAATGGCGGGATCATCAGCGTCTACGAGAAGAACCTGAGCACCGGCAGCAGCCCCGACGCGGCGGCCCTGACCCAGAGCGGCAGTTTCACCGTCAGCGCCGCGGATGGTCTGCAGGGCCTGAGCGTGGGCGGAATCAATGTGATCACGGGGGGTGTGGCGATCACCTCGCCGCAGTCGGTGGTCACCCCCCTGGGCAATACCCTCACCGTGACCAGCTACGATCCGAACACCGGCGTGGTGACCTACAGCTACACCCTGCTGGAAAACGAGGCCCACCCGGCCGGCGGCGCGACCAACAGCCTGGGCGAAAGCTTCAGTGTGGTGGCCACCGATACCGATGGCAGCTCCAGCAGCATCAACCTGAATGTCCTCGTCGTCGACGACGTACCGACAGCGGTGGCGGACAGCAATGCCTCGGTGGCGACCGAAGCGGCCACGGTGCTGACTGGCAACGTGCTGACCAACGACGTGCAAGGCGCTGACCGGGTTGTCGGACCGATCACCGCCGGTACCTTCGTGGGTACCTACGGGACCCTGGTCCTGGCGGCGGATGGTTCCTACACCTACACCTTGAACCCTGCGGATCCGGACTTCTTCAACCTGCACGGTGGCGGCACGGGCACCGAGACGTTTGCCTACACCCTGACAGATGCGGATGGGGATACCAGCACTGCGAATCTGGTGCTGAATATCAGCAACCTCAACGATCCGGTGGTGTTGACCGGGCTGGATGCCAGTGGTGGCGAGATCAGCGTATTGGAGAGAAATCTGGCGACCGGCAGTAGCCCGGATACCGGAGCGCTGACCCAGAACGGCAGCTTTACCGTGAGTGCGCCGGATGGCCTGCAAACTCTCAGCGTCGGTGGTGTCAATGTCATTGCTGGCGGTGTGGCAGCTACCTTCCCGCAAAGCGTGACCACGCCCTTGGGCAATACGCTGACAGTCACCGGCTACAACCCGAGCACCGGGGTTGTGTCCTACAGCTACACCCTGCTGGACAGCGAAGCGCATGCGAATGCGGGAGGCGTGAATAGCCTGACCGAAAGCTTCACGGTCACCGCGACGGATACCGATGGCAGCACTATCAGCGGCAGCCTCGATGTGAATATCGTCGACGACGTGCCGACAGCGGTGGCGGACAGCAATGCCTCGGTGGCGACCGAAGCGGCCACGGTGCTGACGGGCAATGTTCTGACCAACGATGTGCAAGGCGCTGACCGTGTCGTCGGACCGATCACCGCTGGCACCTTCGTGGGCACCTACGGCACCCTGGTTCTGGCAGCAGACGGCTCCTACACCTACACCCTGAATCCGGCCGATCCGGACTTCTTCAATCTGCACGGTGGCGGCACGGGTATCGAGACGTTTGCCTACACCCTGACCGATGCGGATGGGGATACCAGCACTGCGAATCTGGTGCTGAATATCAGCAACCTCAACGATCCGGTGGTGTTGACCGGGTTGGAAGCCAGTGGTGGTGAACTGAGTGTCTACGAGAAGAACCTGGGCGATGGCAGTAGCCCGGACGCGGGTGCTCTGACCCAGACCGGGTCGTTCAGCGTCAGCGCGCCGGATGGTCTGCAGACCCTCAGTGTCGGGGGCATCAGTGTCATTTCTGGCGGTGTGGCAGCTACCTTCCCACAAAGCGTGACTACGCCCTTGGGCAATACGCTGACAGTCACTGGCTACGACCCGAGCACCGGGGCGGTGTCCTACAGCTACACCCTGCTGAATGCGGGAGGCGTGAATAGCCTGGCCGAAAGTTTCACGGTCACCGCGACCGACACCGACGGCAGCACCACCAGCGGCAGTCTCGACGTGAATATCGTCGACGACGTACCGACAGCGGTGGCGGACAGCAATGCCTCGGTAGCGACCGAAGCGGCCACGGTACTGACGGGCAATGTGCTGACAAATGATGTGCAAGGTGCTGACCGGGTTGTCGGACCAATCACCGCCGGTACCTTCGTGGGTACCTACGGCACTCTGGTCCTGGCGGCGGATGGTTCCTACACCTACACCTTGAATCCCGCTGATCCGGACTTCTTCAATCTGCACGGTGGCGGCACGGGCATCGAGACGTTTGCCTACACCCTGACTGATGCGGATGGGGATACCAGCACTGCGAATCTGGTGCTGAATATCACCAACCTCAACGATCCGGTGGTGTTGACCGGGCTGGATGCCAGTGGTGGCGAGCTGAGTGTCTACGAGAAGAACCTGGGCGATGGCAGCAGCCCGGACGCGGGTGCTCTGACGCAGACCGGGTCGTTCAGCGTTAGCGCGCCGGATGGTCTGCAGACCCTCAGTGTCGGGGGCATCAGTGTCATTGCTGGCGGCGTGGCAGCCACCTTCCCACAAAGCGTGACCACGCCCTTGGGTAACACGCTGACAGTCACTGGCTACGACCCGAGCACCGGGGCGGTGTCCTACAGCTACACCCTGCTGAATGCGGGAGGCGTGAATAGCCTGGCCGAGAGCTTCACGGTCACCGCGACGGATACAGACGGCAGCACCATCAGCGGCAGCCTCGACGTGAATATCGTCGATGACGTGCCGACAGCGGTGGCGGACAGCAATGCCTCGGTAGCGACCGAAGCGGCCACGGTGCTGACGGGCAATGTGCTGACCAATGATGTGCAAGGTGCTGACCGGGTTGTCGGACCGATTACCGCCGGCACTTTCGTGGGTACCTACGGGACTCTGGTCCTGGCTTCGGATGGTTCCTACACCTACACCCTGAATCCGGCCGATCCGGACTTCTTCAATCTGCACGGTGGAGGTACGGGCACCGAGACGTTTGCCTACACCCTGACCGATGCGGATGGGGATACCAGCACTGCGAATCTGGTGCTGAATATCAGCAACCTCAACGATCCGGTGGTGTTGACCGGGCTGGATGCCAGTGGTGGTGAACTGAGTGTCTACGAGAAGAACCTGGGCGATGGCAGCAGCCCGGACGCGGGTGCTCTGACTCAGACTGGGTCGTTCAGCGTCAGCGCTCCGGATGGTCTGCAGACCCTCAGTGTCGGGGGCATCAGTGTCATTGCTGGCGGTGTTGCAGCTACCTTCCCACAAAGCGTGACCACGCCATTGGGCAACACGCTGACAGTCACTGGCTACGACCCGAGCACCGGGGCGGTGTCCTACAGCTACACCCTGCTGAATGCGGGAGGCGTGAATAGCCTGGCCGAAAG
>NZ_FZOL01000023.1 GCF_900188455.1 Pseudomonas japonica
ACCCCTCCATCGTCGTGTGAGGGGCGGAATCATTGATGTGAAGGTGAATGCAGTCAGCAGGGCATTTCCCCGCGATCTATAGGAAATCTCAGCAGTGCTTCGGAATTTTCACTGGAAAGGGCTGAATGCCTTGTAGGTTCTTGGCCAGCCGAGCCGTCGTCCAGGACGGGGCATCTTTCAGGAAGGAAAATCAGGCACAAAATGTCGCATAAGGCTCGGAAAATTCACCGATCTCCGACTTTCTTGTAGGTAATTTCCCAAGCATACTCCCCGGCCCGCTTATCGGTTGCGTGACCTGGAAAGGGTGCCTAGTCTGCGTCGGTCGTTGCCAAATCAACGACCGGATTTAGCAGTCCGTCACCTCTTGTATCCACCAGCCACCAGTTTTATGGCGGCTGTGCGCGGGGCGCCTTCGGGTGCGCCGGGTGAATGTGGATTCTGGAGGCCCGGTCTGCTAACCCGCGTACAGTCGCCACCCTTCGTTTAGCAGCGAATTGTGGTTTTTCATTCCTCAACCTCCTGAGAATCCAAAACCATGAAAAAGCTAGTCCCCGACCCTCCCATCCTCTGCGTCGGTCCCGGTCTGTCCCATGAAGACGCGATCCGCCGTGCCGAGGACCATCTGAAGAAGGCAATCGCCCTCACGTCCTATCTGCCCGCCCACACCAGCGTGAAGCATCAGCGAATGCTCAGTGATGCGCTGCTGGACATGAGAATCTGCAAGGCGTTGCTGACGGTGGCGTTGTCGCGCTCGACGGTGAGCGTGCCGGTGTGAAGGGATGCTTTGGCCCTATCGCAGCATGGGGATCTGCACATCCTTGAAGGCTTGCCGGGAACCGTATCAAGGCAGCCTGCAGCGGCCACGCATGGAGCAACCGGTACGCCAGCACTCCGAGTACAACCTCAGTGGCCGCGAGCAGGACATCCTCGACCTGCTGGTGCAGGGCATGCCGAACAAGCGCATCGCCCTGGCGCTGAACATCTCGGCGGAAACCGTGAAGTGGTATCTGAAGAAGCTGTTCGCCAAGCTCAACGTCAGCGACCGGGTGCATGCGATCGACAAGGCGCGTCGGGAGAAGTTGGTGGGTGAGCGGAATTCGGGGTGATCGGTCGGGGCGGGGCCTTGGGGGTGGGTATCTGCACCTCTTTGAAAGGCTCGCCGGGGAACCGTATCAAGGCCACCAGGTGCTCGCAGTGACAGGTGCAGTGCCCTTGAGATCGAGCGCCGCCCGCGCGGCGCTTCGCGAGCAAGCTCGCTCCCACAGTCTGTAGCAACGCGCCATGGCCTGTGGGATTGGGGTTGTCAGCCTTGGTGCATGGCAGGGGTTAGCGTAGAGGCCATTTGGATCGACTTGATATCCCGTCGTGCTAACGAGACGGTCAACCATGGCCTGACAGACATAGGTACGTTGCAACAAACTGTGGGAGCGAGCTTGCTCGCGAAGCGCCGTGCGGACGGCGCGCGATCTCAAGAGCGCTGGAAGGGCGTCGTCATGCACTGCGATGCGCCGCGCGGGCGGCGCTCGATCTTGAGAGCGCTGCAAGGCTCAAGGCAGGCACCTGCCGGCCTCGATGCGGTTCCCGGCAGCCCGCAAGCTGATGGAAATGAGCGCTCACCCCGACTATTGAGCGAGATAACCACCATCGACCACCAGATCGGCGCCGGTCATGTAGCTGGAGTCGTCGCTGGCCAGGAACAGCATGGCCTTGGCGATCTCTTCGGGCCGGGCCATGCGCCCCATGGGAATGCGCTGGCGCAGGTACTCCAGCATGCCCTGGGCCTGCTCGTCCGGCGCGGCAGCCAACGCACCCTGCACCATCGGCGTTTCGACATAGCCGGGGCACAGCGCGTTGACCCGGATGGCGTAGCCCTGACGCGCGCAATGCGCCGCGACCGAGCGCGTGAGCAAACGTACGGCTCCCTTGCTGGCGTTGTAGGCCGGCACCAGCGGCTCACCGATCAGGCCCTCGATGGAAGCCACATTGATGATCGAGCCGCCGCGCGCCTTCATCCGCCCGATAGCCTGTTGCGTACCGAGGAACACGCTGTCCAGGTTGCAGGCCAGCGTGTGCCGCCACTGCTCCAGACTCAGTTGCTCGACATCGCAGAACGCGCCCACGCCAGCGTTGTTGACCAGCACGTCGACGCGTCCGAACAGCTGCTCGCAGAAGTCCAGCGTGTCGCGCCATTGCGCCGGGTCGGTGACATCCTGCTGCAGGAAGCCCACCGTCAGACCCTGCTCGCCCAGGGCATTGGCCGCCGCGAGGCCGCCAGCCTGGTCGATGTCGGTGAGCAGTACGCTGGCGCCCTCGCGGGCAAACAATTGCGCGGTGCTCAGGCCGATGCCCTTGGCCGCACCTGTGATCACGCAGACCTTGTCTTGCAAACGTCCCATCATCTGTCTCCTCGGTTATCGCGCACTCAATCCGCCATCGAGCACCAGCTCGGTGCCGTTGATCCAGCAGGCCGCATCGGAGGCCAGGTACAGAATTGCACTGGCGACGTCCCGCGGCTGGCCGTAGCCCAGCGGATGCATGCTTTGCACGAGGCTCTCCGCCTGCGCCTCGTCGGCAACCAGGCCGACATCGGCGAAGCCGCGCACGACGTTGGCACCCAACTCGGTCTTGACGATGGCCGGATGCAGCGAGTTGACCCGGATGCCATAACCCAACGCCGCGAACTCCACCGCCGCGGCCTTGGTCAGCAGGCGCACCGCGCCCTTGGATGAGCAGTAGCTGCCAAGCCCCGGCACACCCACCATACCGGCCACGGACGAGAGGTTGACGATCGCCCCGCCACGCCCGGCGGCGCCACCCGGACGCATGGCGCGGGAGGCGTGCTTGAGGCCGAGGAACACCCCGGAAACGTTGATCTCGTGCACCCGCTGGAAATCTTCCAGGCGGGTTTCGGTGATCAACCCGACCTGTTCGATGCCGGCGTTGTTCACCAGCACGTCCAGGCCACCGCACGCCTCAACGACCTCGGCAACCACGGCCTGCCAATCCGACTCCTGGGTGACGTCATGCTTCAGCGCCAGTGCCTGGCCACCCTGCTCGCGAATGCCTGCGGCAGTCTCCTGCGCCACCTCCGGCAGGATGTCGCTGATCACCACGCGGGCCCCGGCACGGGCCAGCGCCTCGGCGGCCTGGGCCCCCAGTCCACACGCCGCGCCGGTGATCAAGGCAACTTTGCCGGATAGGCCGAAGGTACTCAGCAGTTCTTTCATGTCCACGAACCTCCCTGATAAAAAAGCGGCGCGAGCCATCACAGGCACGCACCGCAAAGCGTCGATTCGACGAAGTGGATCAGTTGCGCACGATGACTTTGGTCAGGCCGTCACGCTCCATCGCGGCCAGCAGGTAGCGCGCGCCGAAGGCCGCCGCCGGGCTGACGAAACCGCCCGCCGCGACCTGGCCGGCAAGGATGCGCTCGATACCGGCCACGGCCACCGAGCCGGCCTGCTCGTAACCACAGTTGCCCTGCAGGATCACCGTGGACTGGCTGGACGGACCACTGCCGTGGCAGGAAATCACCGCGCGGCAGTGCTCCGGGTTTTCCCGTGGCGGCTCCAGCGGCGTCCACTCGTGGCCCCAGCCGTTGGTCACCTCTTCCTGCTCCCGCGGCGACTTGAAGCGGTGCACCTCGTTGAACTCGCGGGCCAGCTTGAGCACGCTGCTCATCACCGTCGGGTTGCCGAAATTCACCAGCATGCTGCAGTTGCGCACGCGCGCGTCGTCCAGGTACCACACCGGCTCGCCACCGCCGCTCCACGGCAGGCAATCGAGCACCTGGTGGAAGGTCGGCGCCACCGCCTGGTAAGGCGTGGCGGGCTGCCACTCGACCAGCTCACGCTGCGCCAGGTGGTACTGCGGCTGGCAGCACATGCGCAGGAACGACAGCGTCGAGCTGACCGAAGGCAGGGAACCACGGGTGACGTAGACCAGGTCCAGGGTGTCGATGCCGGGGGTCTCCAGGCAGACTTCCGCGGCCAGGTGGCCGGAGGTCCACATGAACGCCAGCGCCGGGATCAGCACCACACCGCGCTCGGCATAGGCGGCACCGTACTTCTCGCGGACATGGAGCATCCAGTCCTGCTCGCCGGTGCTGTCCAGGTAGTGACAGCCCGCGGCCAGGGCGGCGCGCACCATCGGCTCGGCCAGTTGCATGAACGGGCCGACGGTGTTGTAGACCACCGCCTTGCCGGTCAGCAGCTCGGTCAGCGGGCCTTCTTCGTTGGCCACTTCGAGCACTTCATAACGGGCAGCCTTGAGCTCCGGCTGGGTGGCGAACTGCTCGTGGATCTTCGCCGCGCTGCGGCCGGCGGCGATGAAGGGAATCTGGCGGGCCGCCAGGTGACGCGCGATCAGTTTGCCGGTGTAGCCACTGGCACCGTAGACCACGACCTTGATATCGGACATTTTCTTGTTCTCCTGTTTCATGCGGATCGTTGTTGTGAGGAGGCAGCACCCAACGCGGCTTCGAGGCGCTCGCGCAGGATGCGTTCGAGCGGTTTCTCCGAGGCCGTCTTGGGTATCTCGTCAAGCAGTTGCACATGGCTGGGCAGCAGGTTGCGTGGCAGGTGCCGGGCGCAATGCGCCAGCAGTTCGCGGCTGTCCAGGTGCTGGCCGGGCAACGCCACCACGGCGGCGACCACTTCCTTTTCGCCCGGCGCGCAGTGGGCGGTGGGCAGGCCGTAGACATACACGTCGGCGACCGGGCCCATCTCGGCGATGACCTTTTCGATCTGCGCCGGCTCGATGAACTCGCCGTTGCGGCGAATGCCGCTGCCGTCGCGATAGTCGAAGTGGACCCAGCCGTTCTCGTCCTGGTGACCGATGTCGCCGGAGTGGAACCAGCCACCCTGGGTCTTGGCGGCGGACGCCTGCGGGTTGTTCAGGTAGGCCACCGGCGGGTGCTCGCCGCCATTGGCGGCGCGGAAGCAGATCTCGCCGCGCTGCCCGGCCGCCACTTCGCGGCCCTCGCCGTCGAGGATCGCGCAGCGCAGGTGCGTCGGCGGCTTGCCGATGGAGCCGATCGGGCCGCCTGGCGGATTGAGGGTCAGGCCGCCTTCGGCGGTGCCGTAGAACTCGAAGATCTCGACGTCGAAACGCCGGGCGAAGTCCTGCCAGATGCTCGCCGGCATGCCGGCGCTGAACACGTAGCGCACCGGGTTGTCAGCGTCGTCCGCGCGCGGCGGTTCGGAGTACACGGCGGTGGTCATGCCGCCGAGCAGGTTGAACACGGTGCACTGGTGGCGACGCAGGATCTCCCACAGCCGCGACTTGGTGAACTGACGGCTGATCACCGCGCGCAGGCCCATGAACAGGGCGTTGCCAAGGGTGATGCACTGGGCGTTGGCATGGGTCAGGCTGAGCCCGGTATAGGGCCGGTCGCCGGCCTGCAGGCCGACCTGGGCGCCAAGGCTGGCGATGGCGGCGAAGCGCGCATGGGGGGCGACGATGGCCTTGGGGTTGCCCGTGGTGCCGGAGGTGAACAGCAACTGCATCGGCTGTTGCGGATCGTTGGCGCGGATGGCGATGTCGGGCACGCGGTCGTCCAGCACGTCGCCCAATGCGCGGATGCGAATGCGCGGGTGAACGGGCAGTTCGCCGAGACCCGCACCGGTCTCCAGCACCCACAGCCACTCCAGCTTCGGCAAGGACCCGGCCAGCGCCAGCACCGCGGCCAGGGCGTGGTCGGCGACGATGGCGCCGCGGCTGCCGGAAAAGTCCAGCAGGTACTGCAACTTGTCGCCACAGGCCCGTGCATCGATGGGCACGAACACGGTGTTGGCGATGGACGAACCGACCATCGCCTCGACGAACTCGGGATGGTTGAACATGACCAGGGCGAAGGCATCGCCCTGGGCCATCCACTCGTCGTTGAGCCCGGAGGCGATGCGCTGGCCGTTCTCCCACAGCTGGCGGTAGCTGCGGGTGCAGTCGCGCAGTTGCTGGTCGGCATCGACGTGGACGAAGGTCAGCACATCGAGGTCCGGCTGCTCGGCGGCCTTGCGCTGGATGACGTGGGCCAGGATCAGGGAATCGTTGGACATGGAAGGCTCCTAGCGGGTCAGGATGGTCATGCTCATCACCGCGGCATCCGCGCCGATGAAGCCACCACCGTTCTCGGCCAGGCCGACGCTGGCGCCCTGCACCTGGCGCGCGCCACAGTTGCCGCGCAACTGCTCGACCAGTTCGAAGACCTGCCCCAGACCGGTGGCGCCGATGGGGTGGCCCTTGCGGTTGAGACCGCCGGACACGCTCACCGGAATGCGCCCGCCCAGCTCGGTGGCGCCGGACTCCAGGAGCGCCACGCCTTCGCCACGCCCACACAGGCCGAGGCTTTCGTAGTACATCAGCTCCGAGGCCGAGGACGCGTCGTGCAGCTCCACCAGGCTCAAGTCCCGCGGACCGACGCCGGCGGCCTGGTAGGCCAGTCCGGATGCCCAGCAGGCCACGTCCGGGGTGTCGTCATCGGCGTAGTCGTAGCCGCTGACGATCATCGAGGCGGCGACGCGGATCGGCTGACGTGCGCCGAGACGCTTGAGCGCACGTTCGGAAACGATCACCGCCGCCGCCGCGCCGTCGCCGATCGGCGAACACATCGGCAGGGTCAGCGGATCGGCGATTTTGCGCGAGGCGAGAATCTGCTCGACGCTGAGCACGTCCTGGAACTGCGCGCGCGGGTTGAGCGCGCCGTGCCGGGAGTTCTTCGCGGTGACCATGGCCAGGTGACGCGGCTCGCCGCCGGCCATGGTCAGGTAGTCGCGTGCCCAGGTGGCGTAGATGTCCATGAACAACGAGCGATCCTTGCCGGCCTGGGCCAGGTCGACCTGGGCGCCGGAGCGCAGCAGGCCGTCCCGCAGGAAGCCGAGCACGGCGTCCTGCTCGTCGACATCGACGCAGCCGTCGAAGACCGAGAAGGTGCGCGCCTTGTCCTCGTGGTAGAGCTTCTCGTAACCCGCGGCGATGACCACGTCGTACAGACCGTGGGTGACCATGCTGCAGGCCTGCTGGAAGGCGGTGGACGCCGTGGCGCAGGCGTTCTCCACATTCACCACCGGAATGCGTCCGACACCCAGGCCGCGCAGCACCGCCTGGCCGGCGATGCACACCTGGCCGGTGATCACCGGCGCGGCGCCGGTACCCATCCAGGCCGCTTCGAGCTGGCGCGCCTCGATGCCGGCGTCGTCCAGCGCCTGCTTGATCGCCTCGCGTGCCAGGCTGTTGAGGCTGCGCCCCAGGTGCTTGCCGAAGCGGGTCATGCCGACGCCGATGACGTAGGCGTTCTGCCGGGCATTGCGGATCAGTTGCTGGTCCAGTTCGCTCACACTCATCACAGCCACTCCTGGTTGATCAGGTTGTAGCCGCCCTTGATCGCGAGGATCTGGTTGCAGCCGTCCTCGATCATCGAGGCGCGGGCATCGCGGAAGATCTTCTCCACCGGGTATTCGCGGGTCAGGCCGTTGCCGCCGAACATCTGGATGGCGTCGCTGGCGACCTCGAACGCGTGCTCGGTGGCGGTGACCTTGGCCAGCATCGCCGCCTGCAGCGCCGGCACCGACGACAGGTTGTTGAAACGCGCGACACGGCGGGTCAGCGCCTGGGCGGCCTCGACCTTGCGCAGCATGTGGAACAGGCGCCGGGCCACGTCCTGGTGGCGAATGATCGGCTGGCCGCCCTGCTTGCGTTCATGGGCATAGGCCAGCGCGTGGTCGTAGGCCGAGCGCGCCACGCCGGTGAAGGTCGCGGCCATCAGCAGGTTGGCGTCGGTGTGGATCGCATAGACCGCGCGTTTGTAGTCGTCCGGTCCGGCGAGGATGTGGTCGAGGCTGACCTTGACGTTGTCGAAGTACAGCTCGCCCTGGGGCAGCGGACGCTGGCCTATTTTCTCCAGCGGCCTGCCCCGGGAAACGCCGGGCAGGTTGGTCGGCACGACGACGCAGTAGCCGTGCTGGGTGTCCGGGCCGCTCGCGGTCTCGGCGGCGCAGTACAACACGCAGAGATCGGCGATGCAGCCGTTGGAAACCCAGGCGGATTTCTGCCCGTTGATCACCAGTTGGCCATCGCTGATCCGGGCCACGCAGTTGGGCCGGCCATAGCTGCCCTGGGCATGGAAGATCTGCCGGCTGACATCCAGCGAGTCGGAGCCATGGTCCGGTTCGGTGATGCCCCAGCAGCCGATCAACTGCTCGGAATACTCCTTGAGCACGAACGAATTGCCCAGCTTGGCCGCCATGTACAACGGCAGCATGCGCGTGGCCGCCGAAATCGCCAGGCCGGCATCGCCCCAGCCGAGTTCCTCGAACAGCAGCGGGAACATCACCGCGCGCTGCTCGTCGTCGAGGCTGGCCAGCAGTTCTTGGCTGATGCCGAGCTTGTCGTACTCGGCGAAGAACTCGTACAGGCGCGAGCCCTTGGCCGCCACCTGTTCGGCGCTGAGGCGATCCAGCTCCTGGCCGATCGGGCGCATGACCTTGCTGGCGAACTGGCGCAGGCTCTGGCGGAAGGCTTCGGACTCTTCGTCCAGCGGGGGCTCGCAGGCCCAGGGCCCCAGGGTGACCCTGGGTTCTGCGGGCCATTGCTGCGGGGGCAGGTTGCTAGGGTTCATAGGGTGGACTCCTGTTGTGTCGGGAGTCACCGGCCAGCCGACCGGTGACGATGAAATCACTGGGCGGGCGTGGTCTGGGAAACAGCGAGGGCCGCGGCGGCGGGACGAACGAGGGCACGGGGGCTCGACATGGGGGGATACCTGCTGATTGTTCTTGTATGAACCGATCATGCCGGGTCGCCGGAGACCCGACGTCCCCCCGACACTGGTGGCCGATGGGGGGAGGTCACTCCACCGCGGTCATCATCGCCTTGGCCTGCTGCGTCGCCTCGGTGGTACGGATCGCCAGGGTGCGCACTTCGTCCGCGACCACCGCGAAACCCCGGCCGAGGTCGCCGGCACGGGCCGCCTCGATCGCCGCATTGAGCGCCAGCAGGTTGGTCTGGGTGGCGATGCCCTGGATGGTGCCGACGATCGCACCGAGCTTCTGCAGGTTGTCCTGCAGCGCCGCGTGCTGACGCGCCTGCAGGCGGCGCAACTGGCTTTCCTCGTACTCGTCCTGGGCATCGACCAGCGACCCCATCACCCGCAGGGGCAGGCCGTGGGCGTCGCGACAGGCCATGCCGCGGGCGCGGAACCAGCTGTAGCCGCCATTCCTGAGCTGCAGGCGGTAGCTCAGTTCCAGCGGCCCGGACGCCTCGCGCCGGGTCATGTACTCGGCGAAGGCCTGCAGCGCTTTCTGCCGGTCCTCCGGGTGCAGGCGCGAGGCCCAGCTGTCCAGCTCCGCGGGAAAGTGCTCGCCCTCGTCGAAGCCGAGCAGGCGGATGAACTGGGGCGACCACCAGAGCCGGTTGCGCGGGTTCACCGGGTCGCCCTCGACCACCTCCATCTCCCACAGCGCTTCGCGGATGGTTTCGCGCATCAGCCGGAAGCGCTGCTCGCTGGTTTCCAGGGTTTCGCCCAGGCGCCGGCCGTCGTCGATATCGCGCAGCGTGCAGATCAGCCTGATCCCCTTGCCGTCGGCTTCGGCCAGGCTGTCGCAGCGAATCTGGAACCAGCGGTAGTCGCCAGCCGCGAGGCGCAGCCGGTACGCCGCCGAGGGTCGATCGGCGCCCGCCTTGAGGTTGCCGTGGACGAAGCGCTGCAGGCTGGTGCGCTCGTCCGGGTGCACGCAGGCGAGGAATGCGCCGAGGCGGCTGCCCGGATCGAGCCCGAGCAACCCGCGCAGGCCCACCGACGAGACCAGCTCGGCCTCCAGCGGCAGCGTGCCGTCGCCCGCGACGCGGGTTTCCCAGCAACCGTCGGCGCAGGCCGCCATGAGTTCGCAGCGATTGCGCTCATGGGCGAGGTCGGCCAGCAGCCGCACATTGCCGGCTTCGAGCAGGCACCGCTCGGCGGTGGCCTCTTCGACCTGGCGCGTCAGTTCGTCCAGGCGCTGCTGCAGGCACTGCAACGCGCTTTCCGCGCGGGCGACCAGACGTCGATCGGAAAGCGCGCAGGCGTCATCGTCACCGGCCAGGACGACGACTCGATGCAACAGATTGCGAATGCTGAAGGCGGAAGATAACAGGTACATGTACAACTCCCGGGCAGAGGTGGAGGTGGCCCTGAAAAGCATCACTCCCGCCGAAGCGGGAGTGATGGGTGGTGGTGGAGGTGTCGCGTGCTAGAGCGTCACTTGCCGGCCGCTTCGAGCTTGCCCAGGGTGAAGTCGGACTCCTTGGCCCCCTTTCGGTTGATCACGAAGGTGGAGACGAAGTTGGTCGAGTGCTGGCGCTTGAAGTCGATCTGCTGGCCCTGGACCGGCAGGATCGCCTTGTAGCCGTCCTCGCCGACGATCGGCTGCTGCTGCATGTGGTGGAAGCGCCAGAACTCGCCGCTCTTGTCGTAGATCTCGGCCATCAGCGGGCGGTTGGCCTGCACGTCCACGTAGAGCACCTTCTTGCCGTAGGGGTGGGCGTCCGGCGGCGTACCTTCGAGCACCCAGACCTCGCGCGGCTGCCAGCCCAGCTTGGGATTGGGGTTCCAGTACGGCGGGGTACTCACGTCCTGTTGCGGGAACGCCGCGGCGTTTTCGCCCCCGACGACGCCGACGGTCGCCGGGGTATCGGTGACGGCGAGGATCCAGCGCTTCTCGATCAGCTTGACGCCCTTGTACCAGTTGGGCGGCGAATCCCAGACGTCGATATCGTCACCGAGCAGGTCAAGCCCGCCCACCGGGTCCATCCAGGCGTTGCCGGAGATGCGCCGCACGCGGCGCACCGACTTCAGGTAGGCCCACACGTCGTCGGCCTTGAAGCCGTCGGCGTAGCGCTTGGTATAGGTACCGATGCCCTTGATGTCCTGCGGTGCCTCGGCGAACAGCAGGGTGTTCTGCAGCATGAAGTCGCTGCCGATGCTGGCCGGGCCGTTGAGCCGCCCGCGGGTGTAGAAGCGGTCCAGGCGGTAACGCTGGACCCGCTCCACGCCCTTCTTGGCGTCGATGAGGATGTAGTGGAAGTTCTTCATTTCCTGGGAGTCGCCCATGGGCCGTCCGTAGATGAAGTTCCACACGATCTTGTCGCCGGCGTCCGGGTCGTTGCTGTCGATCCTGGGAAAGGGTACGCCCTTCTCCCAGCCCTGCACGGTCCGCGTGGCCTTGTCGAAACCGACCTTGCCGACGTTGGCAGCGCTGGCCGCGAGGTAGCTCGGGTCGAGGTCCACCGGCCGCGACGGGGCCAGGGTCAGGCCCAGGTTGTAGTTGCGGATCTGCCACTGCACCTTGTCGGTCAGCAGGGTCTTGAGCGGCTTGCCCTCAAAGGTTTCGTTGAGCACCTGGTCGAGGTTGGCCTTGTTCACCAGGGTGCCCGCGGGCAGATCGGCGGCCAGCGCGGTAACGCTGCTGGCCAGCAGGGCGCAGCTCAGCGCCGCGTGTTTGAAGAGGGTTTTCATCGGTCAGCGACTCCGGGTCAGAATTGGCGGGTCAGACGCAGCACGAGCTGGTCATGGTTGTCGAAATAGCCGAACAGGCGGGTGTCGCCCTTGCCCTGGGCATCGCCGCCACCATCACTGCCGCGACCAGCGGCGTAGAACAGGTCGGCCTCGGCGCGCAGGCGCCAGCTGTCGCCCAGGGCGAACTCCACGGCGGGGATGAGGAAGCCGCCCTTGTTGTTCACATCGATACCGGCAGCCAGCGACGGGTTGATGGTGTCGTTGCGGTAGTTGGTCTGCAGCACGGTGGTGAAGAGCGTGGTGTCGCGGCGTTTTTTCGCGCCGTAGGCGGCCAGCTCGACCAGGTCGTCGTCGCTGTCGAAACCGAGCACGCGGGTGTTGAACAGCTGCATGGAGAGGAACGACGGACGGCTGGTGCCGAGCACGCGGGTCAGGTCCACGGTCTTGTCCATGCGCAGCATGGTGGTCAGGGTGTCCTTGCGTTGCAGGCCGGCGAAGCCCGGCGGCACTGCGCCACCGAACATCGGGTTCTGGTAGCTGCCCTGGTTGAAGCCCACGCCCTCGGTGTACACCACCTCGGAGGAGAACACCGCGTCCGCCGCCGCCACGTAGGTCGAAGCGGTGGCGCCCCACACCGTGATCTCCGGGTGGATCACATCGCCGAGCACTCCCTTGGGCATCTTCTTGTAGGGCGCGAAGCGCGAGTTCACCACCGGATCGCCCTGATAGGACTTGAGCCAGGCCAGCGAGTAGTTGACGTCACCGGCCAGGCCCGACCAGCGCAGGCCACCGGTGACCTTTTCGTTGTCGCCGGCCGGGTGGTCGTAGTCGGTGTCGAGCAGGGAGAAGAAGTCGGTGCCGCGATACGGCTGCGGCGCCCAGCGCCCGCCGTAGAAGTCGACACTGTTGCCGATCGCGTTGTGCGCGTCCCAGCCCGGCCGCACCAGCACCTGCAGGGAGCCGTCCAGCTCGGGCACCTGCACGGTGGTGTTGAACATGATCAGCGGCTTGCGCAGCTCCTCGTTCTCGGGTTCGAGGAAGGAGCGCCAGCGGTAATCGAAGCCGTGCACCACGTCCATGGCGCGGAAGAAGTCGGTCTCGCCCCACACCACCTGCTGCTTGCCGACGCGGAACTTGACCCGGTCGTACTCGTAGTCGAAGTAGAACTCGCGCAGCTCGGCCCGGTCGTACTCGTCCATCAGGTCGCTGCCGCGGCCCCGATTACCGGTGTTGACCATGGAGCGGTTGATGTCCTGCAGGTCGTCCTGATAGCCGGTCATCCACTCCTTGTCGAAGCGGCCGATGGCCTTCCAGCTCAACGGTCCGGTCACCGCGTCGGCATCCAGCAGCAGCGAACCGCGCAGCATGGACAGCTTGCCTTTGTCGTTGCCATGGGTTTCCGGCGCGTTGTTCAGGTTGAACGACGACCAGCCACGCAGATAGCCGCCAAGGCTGAAACCGTATTCGTCATTGCCATAGTCCATCGCCTGCGCAGCGGCGGACATGGCACCCAGTGGCAGCAGCGCGAGCAGCCAGGTCGGCCGCTTGGCGCGAAGGGTCGATTGCATCCCGATTACCTCTCATTGTTCTTGTTGGATGGCAGTAGTTGTTGCTCTCGCAGGCGGTCGTCTACACGGCGGCCTCGGAGTCGCGGGCGCCCTGCGTTTCCTGCTGGTGAGCGGGGGCGAAGATGAAGTCGGGCTTGAACACCAGCGCCAGGGCCGGCATGACGAACAGCGAAGTGAAGGCCGAGACCATCAGCCACAGGCCGATCAGCAGGCCCATCTCGGCCTGGAAGCGCAGTGACGAGTAGCCCCACAGGAGCACCCCGGCGGCCAGGGTGAAGGCGGTCAGCAGCACGCCGCGCCCGGCCGAGCCGATGGCTTGCAGCACCGCTTCCAGGTTGCTGGCCCGCGGGTTCTTCTCCAGGTACTCCTTGATCGAGTCGACGATGTAGAAGGCGTAGTCGACGCCCAGGCCGATGCCCAGCGCGACCACCGGCAGGGTGCTGATGCTCATGCCGATGCCCTGCCAGGACATGAAGGCGAACGTGACCACGTTGGACACCAGCACCGGAATGATGAAGAAGATGCCGCTGACCGAGGAGCGATAGACCACCAGGCAGCACAGCACCACCACCAGGAAGGCCAGGGCGATGGCTTCGATCTGGTCGCGCAGAAGCACCTCGTTGACCGCCGCGATCACCCCCAGGCCGCCGCCGGCCAGTTTCACATTGGCCTGCTCCAGCGGGTTTTCGGCGATGAACTGCTTGGCGTAGTGCATGGCGTTGCGCAGGGTCTCGCCCTTGTGGTCGCGGAAGAACAGGGTGATGGCGCCGTTCTGGAAATGGCGGTCGGCGTACTGCGCCATGTCCTCGGGCGCGGCCCCCTGCAGGTAGAAATTGATCAGCTCGCCGTTCTCGGTCTGCGAGGCGCCCAGTTCGCGATAGCGCGGGTTGCCCTCGTAGAGGTTGCGGCGCACGTCCACCACCAGATCGGCCAGCGAGACGCTGCCGCCGATTTCCGGCTGGCGCTCCATGTAGCGCGAGAAACGCTGCGCCCACGCCAGCACCTCGGGGGTCTTCAGCGCATCCGGGGCATGGCCCTCGATGACCACGAACAGCTGTTCGGAACCCGGATACAGCTGGTTGATCAGCGCGCTGTCGCGGTTGAACGAGGCGTTCTTCCAGAGAATCGGCGAGCCGTCGCTGGCATCGCCGACCTGGATCCGCGACGCCTCGAACACCAGGCCGGCCAGCGCCGCCAGGCACACCGGCGCCACCAGGTAGCGGGCCCGGGTGGAGACCAGCAGGGACGCGCCGCGCAGCACCGCATCGAGGATGAAGTCGAGTTTCAGCGGGTGCACGAAGCCCTGCGGGCGACGCACCCAGGACAGCATGATCGGGGTCATCACCACCGCCGACACGGCGATGCTCATCACCCACACCGCGCCGATGATCGCCACCTTGTGCAGCAGCGGAATCGGCGTGAGCATCACGCAGAGAATGGCCCCGGCATCGGCGTAGAGCCCGAGCATGCTCGGCCGGAACAGCTCGGCCATGGCCTGCTCGGCGGCGCGCCGCGAAGGTACCTGGCCGTCCACCGCGAGGTCGTCGTAGCGGGTGATCAACTGCACCGAATGGGAGAAAGCGCGCGCGGTGATGATGAAGGCCACGACCACCACCAGCGGATCCCAGTTGTAGCCGAGCAGTGCGCTGATCCCCAGTGCCCAGATGCCCGAGATGCTCCCGGCCAGCAGCGGCAGCAGGGTGCCGCGCCAGGTCCGGCTGAGCACGAACAGCAGCACCAGCATGGCGCCCAGCGACAGCAGCGAAAGGCTCAGGGTTTCCGACAGGTAATGGGCGACCCAGCCGTACAGCACCGGCTCGCCGACCAGGTGCAGGCTGACCCGCTCCTTGACCGGCGAGGCATCGAGAATCGCCTGGATCTGCGGGAAGATCGCCTTGTAGTTGACCAGGTGATCGTAGAAGTCCACCTGGATCAGGGTCGACTTGAACTCGCGGTCGACGAACAGGCCGTAGACCATGGAATTGTTGAGGATCGCCTGGCGCAACTGGCGCAGGTCCGCCGGCGTGGTCGGCACCTCGCTCATCAGCGGCCGGGTCTCGATGCCCTCACTGGAGGCGTTGACCCGCTTCAGCTTGCGCGAGGCCAGCGAGACGATCTGCTGCGGGTTGACCCCTTCGACCTTGCGCAGTTCGCGGCTGATGCGCTGCACCTCGGCGAGGATTTCGCTGTCGATGATGTCGCCCTGGGTGGCCTTGACCAGGATGGTCACCCGATTGCTCGCGGCGAAGCTGTCCTTGTAGGTCTGGTGCACCTGCACGTAGGGGTGGCTGTGGGGAATCATGTCGGCGAAGCGGGTCTGCACGTCGAGGCGGACCAGGCACAGGGCGAAGCCCAGGGTGATCACCGCGACCACCAGGGTGACCGCCACGCGGCGGGCGATGCACCACTCGGCGAAGCGCGTGGCGAAACTCTGCAACTGTTTCATGGCCGTGCTCCTTCACCGATGAACTGCGGATGGCCGGCGCTCAGCATCATCAGTTGCCGTCCCACCAGCAGGTTGCCGCCGGCGATCGGCAGGATGCGCGTGAGGTAGCCCTTGCTCATCTCGGCGATGCCCAGGGCGGCATTGGTCCAGGTACCGCCAGGCTCGTCGCTCTGGAAGTAGCTGCCGTTGTCACCGACCACCTGCCAGAGTCCGTCGCGCACCACGACGTCGTGCAGGTGATCGCTGGTGAACGCGGCCAGCGGACGCCAGTCGTCGCCGCCGTTGTCGCTGAGGTAGAGGTGCCCGGTGTTGCCCACGGCGACCCCGGTCTGGCCGTCGAAAGCCACTGCGCGCAGGCTCTCGCTGCCCAGTTCCTGGGTGCTCCAGGTCTGCCCGCCATCGCGGCTGCGCAGCAGGCGGCCGAATTCGGCGGCAATCCACAGGTCGTCGCCAGCGCCAGGGCGGATGGCGTTGAAGGCGACGTCCCGCGACTCGCCCATGCGCTCCCAGGTAGTGGCCCCGGGGGCGGCGCGGAACAGCGCGCCCATCTCGCCGACCACCCAGAAGTAGCCATGGATGAACGCCACGTCGAGCAGCTTGCCGCCCTCCTCGGCGACCGGCAGCGGCGCGTGGCGCCAAGCCTGGCCCGGCAGGCGCAGCCACAGGTCACCCCGGCTGCCGACGGTGACCACCTCGCCGTCCGGGGACACCGCCACGGCCTGCAGATTGCCGCGGCCGGGCAGCACCTCGCGGCGCCAGGTACCGTCCACGCCATGCAGCACGGCGCCGTCCTGGCCCACCACCCACAGCGAGGCGGCATCGCCCGCCGCGCCGAAAAACATGTCGCGCGGCTCCACCACCGGCTGCAGCAGTGGCGCGCCGTTGCTCGACGGCTCGACGAAAACCGCGGCGTAGGCGAGACCGGCGATCAGCATCCAGGGCGACAGTTTCGCCAGCCACGGCAGGACCAGGCCTGGTCTTCGGGTGTTCATCGAGACCGCTGATGGGGCTGCGCGAGCAGGGGACGCGACGCTTGACCGCCTGTCCCCCTCATCGCTGGCAGACCGGCAGACGATGCAATCGTCGGGAAACGACTCCAGGTTTTGCATACAGGCACCTTTGATTTGTTCTTGTGCGTTTTGCTGATCCTGCCGGGCGATCGGCATGAGCACGCCCCCCCAGGTCAGGTGGCTGGTGGGGGGCCTGGGGGTGCTGGCGGGGAAGTCCGCGTAAATGCGGGCCTGAACACAGGCGCGGCTGGGCGAGGTGATCGGCGGGAACAGGGGGCCACGCCGGCTCGACGGTGCCTGCCTCAAGCCTTGCAGCGCCCTCAAGATCGAGCGCCGCCCGCGCGGCGCATCGCGGTGCATGACGATGCCCTTCCAGCGCTCTTGAGATCGCGCGCCGTCCGCACGGCGCTTCGCGAGCAAGCTCGCTCCCACGGTTTGTTGCAACGGACCTATGTCTGTCAGGCCATGGTTGACCGCCTCGTTAGCACGACGGGATATCAAGTCGATCCAAATGGCCTCTACGCCAACCCCTGCCATGCACCAAGGCTGACAACCCCAATCCCACAGGCCATGGCGCGTTGCAACAAACTGTGGGAGCGAGCTTGCTCGCGAAGCGCCGCGCGGGCGGCGCTCGATCTTGAGGGCGCTGCAAGACTCAAGACGGGCACCTGGCGGCCCTGATGCAGTTTCCTGTCAGGCTTTCGGAGTTGTGTAGATACCTATGCCGGAGGGAGGGGACCCGGAGCGCAGCGTAGGGCCGTATGCAGGAGCAAGCGGTTTTCGTCCATTTTTGCCAAGACTGTAGTGCGGAGACCTGGCGGCCACGCTTCAGTCCGCCAGATACAACCGATGCGACTTCGCGATCGCCGCGAGGGTCGCCTCCGCCACCCCCACGCTCCGAGCGATCTCCGGCCAGCGCGCTACCGCCGCGCCGACCTCGGCAACGATCTGCTTCACATCCATGCCACGGACCTGGGCCCCGACGGCGAGCAAGTCGTCCAGGGTGAAGTCGTCACGCTTGCCATTGATGCTCATCTGATGGCTGTCGACCCAGAAATTGCCCGGCAGATACGACCAGGTGACGTCATAGGCCGGTGACAGGTACCAGGTACCGTCGGTGTCCATCAGAAAAGCGATGTTCTTGGTGTGGTCATCCTGGTTACGGGCAATCACGTTGAACACCATGCGGCGGAAGAACTGAACGGCTTCGTCGCGCCCGAGCCGCAGTTGGCGCAACACGGCGAACGCCTCGGCATAGGAGTATTCGCCAGGCTTCTTGTAGTCGGCATGATCCAGCGCACACAACGTTGCCATGTGGACCTTTTCCCCGGCATCGGTGCGGTCGAAGCGGCGAGTCATGAAATGCGCCCGACCGCCCTCTTCCAACAACCGGCATTCACTCATCAGCACGCCCGCCTCCCTGGCCATCAGGTAATAGGCATATTCGATACGCCCATATCCCTGGCTGTCCGCCAGCAGATCGGAGTGTTTGGCAACGTCGAATTTCAGCAGCCAGTAGCTGTAGCCGGGTGGCGCCTGGATTTGCCCAGAACGGATATCCCCCGCGTCGTTGAGGGCGATGATGGCCTTGGCCCGGGCACCACCGGCGCTGGTACCGACCTGGATCAGGCGCTGCAGGGCCGTCTCGTCGACGCTGGGGTCATGGGCGGTCAGCCGCTCCTCCAGACTGGCCCGATTGGACAGCACCTCACTGGCCAACTGCACCAGGGCGCGAATCTCGATGCTCTGGTCCTGATCCATCCCGGCATTCAGGGCCGGACGGTATTCCAGCGCGCCCATGCCGCGATTGCCCTGGTACAACAGCCGTTCCACCGGCGAGAAGCTCTGCCTGTCTCGACCACGCTGGGCCAGCCAGGCATTGATCAGTGCATTGCCGAAATCGTCCGGAAGAGAATCGGCGAAGATCGACGGCAGCGCGCGGAACGTCTCGCGATTCAGTTGCGAGAAGACGTAGACATGGTTTTCCCGCAGCGGCATGTGGATCGGGGAAATCTCCAGACCCGTGCGCACGAATTCGGCGGAATATTCGAACTCGCCTGTCTGACGGGTCTCGTCCCAGTTCAAGGCGCCAACATACAGATCCCACAGGTGGATTTTCGCGATCACCAGTCAATGTCCTTTTTGCCGGTCGGGGCCAGCAACGGCTTCCTGCCGCTGGCTGGCAAAGGTTCGTTGTCCTTCTTGCGCGGACTGGACGCACGCAGCCTCTGCTTGCCGGCCATCCTGGCCATCTGCAACGGACTGGGGCGCACGTCCTCGGTCAAGGAGACTAGCCGGTCCAGCTCATCGATCACTCGCAGCACGGCGATCAGGTTCAGAAGCGTCCCTTTGCCCTTGAGCACATTTCTGAGGGTCTGACGGGAAATGCCTGCCTCATGGGCAACCAGTTCCAGAGGGACGTTCTTCTTGAGCCTCACGGCCTCGACCCGCGAACCGATGAGTTCGGCGATGGCTTGATCGCTCATGGACAGCATGTTCATAACGGATGATTTCCTGATCAGAAACACGCCTTTTGGCGCTGTTTGATCAGAATTCTAGCCGTAAAAACAGAAACAGCGTTCAATTGTTTTTTGGCTACATTTTTAGCCGAAAACTAGGTTTATTGCTGTTTACGGTAATTTTTCTAGCCATTAAAAATCCATCCACAGCATGAGGACACGACCGTTCAAGGCTCTGGCAACCTACGGCCTTGAATTCGATGTCCTACCGATGTGGGTTGGGGCTCGTCAGACCCTGTTCGGAAGAGGCAGAAGCCGCAAAGGGAAAATTCTCAACAACCTCTCATAAAAGAGCCACAGCCCCCAACAGCGGCCAGCCAGCCACCGCCGCCCACACCGCGCCTTTCGCCCGGTACGGCAACAGCAGCACCAGGCCCAACCCCGCCAGCGACATCAACCCGAACCAGCCAATCGGCCCCATCGCCCAGCCCCACGCCGCCACGCTGGCGGCGAAGCTGCCGAGCAGCGCCAGCCAGCCGCCCATGCGCAGAACGCGGCGCAACACCGGGCCAGGCACTCGCGGCCAGACCTGCCGGTAATGCCGCTCCAGCCCCAGACACAGTCCGAGCATGCCGCTGTAGGCCAACAGCAGCCCTGTGGATAACATCAGGCTCATCTCAATTGGCCTCCACCCCGGCAGAACGCCCACGCCGCGCCACACGCTCCTTCGGTGGCTGGCCCAGCTTCCAGCAGCACCACCCCAGCAGCGCGCCAATCACCACACTGGTGATCTCCAGGTAAACGAACCCGCCGCGATCGACCGTGAAGAGGTTCAGCAACGGCAGCAGCAGGCACATCAGCGCGGCCAGCCCCAGTTGCTCGCGCCAGGCCCTCAGCCATGGCCGCGCGATGGCGTGCCCCAGGGTCGCCAGCCAGATCAGGAAGAACACCCGCACCTCCCAGCCACCGCGCTGCGCCAGCTCCACCGGCAGCAGGCGATTGGCCCAGAGCAGACCAATGCAGGCCAGCGACAGCCCGGCCACGACGGTCACGTTCAGGCGCTCGGCGACGTGATACAGCAACGCGCCAAGCACCCCTTCACCGTCATGCCGACGCCGACGCTTGACGGTGAACAGCACCAACCCGGTGGCGATCATGGCGCAGCTCGCCAGGCCGCAGAGGAAGTACAGCCAGCGCATCGAATAACCGCCGAACTGGGCGAAGTGCATCCCCGCCATGACCCGCTGGGTCAGCAGGCTCGGGCGGCTTTGCCCCGGTTCACGCAGGACTCTGCCGCTGACACCGTCGAAGAGCATGCTCTGGCCCTTGGTCAGCTCGATGCGATTACCCAGCACCGGACGTACTTCGATACGTGCATCACTGCGTCCGGGATTCTGGATCGACAGACCGGACAGCGGCCCCATGGCCTGCTCGGCCGCAACCAGTATCGGTGCCAGATCGGTCAGTGCCGCCTCGCCCGGCGCCTCCCCGGCGCCCCGTTGCCCGTGCCGGGCATGCTGCTCCGCCGGCATCCCGCGCAGCGCCCGATTCAGCGCCTCGCGATCGCCGTCGAACAGCGCGTCGGACGCCGCCGGCATGTAGATCAGGTAGAAGATCACCAGCCCGGTGTAAGTGATCATCAGGTGGAATGGCAGTACCAGCACCGCCGTTGCGTTGTGCGCATCCAGCCACGAGCGCTGGCCCTTGGCCGGGCGGAACGTGAAGAACTCCTTGAAGAATTTCTTGTGGATGACGATGCCGCTGACCAGCGCCGCGAGCATGGCCATGGCCGCCAGCCCGACCACCCAGATACCGAAATTGCGCGGCAGGTTGAGGGTGAAGTGGAAACGGAAGAAGAAGCTGCCACCGGCGCTTTCGCGCACCCGCAGCGCCTCGCCGGTGACGGGATCGAGGGCCTGGCCGCCACCGCGCCGCTGCTCGCCGGCGGACACGCTCAAGGTGGGCGAACGCTCGCTCGGCAGGCCGATGTTCCAGGCGCTGGCGTTGGCGTGGTTGGCTTGCAGATAGTCCAGTGCGCGCTGTGCCGCTTGTACCTGGCTCACTGAATGCGCCGGAATTTCCGGGCGCATCCAGGCGTCGATTTCCTTGTCGAAAACGGCCAGGGTGCCGGTGAGAAAGATGGCGAAGAGCACCCAGCCGAACACCAGGCCGCTCCAGGTGTGCATCCACGACAGGGACTGGGTGAGGGTCTTCTGTTTCATCCGAAGCGCTCCAGCAGGTGCGGCCAGAAGCCGATCAGCGCCAATGGCCCCGCCGTGGCCAGTCCGACCCAGGCGCGAAGAGCGCTGCGGCAGGCGAAGGCCCAGAGGATGGCGCCGGTGTAGACGGCGAAAGACAACAGCGTGGCGACGATCAGCGCATCACCCTTGGCCAGTGGCAGCAGGCGCGCCAGGGCAGCGGTGAAGGCATAGGTGAAGGCATAGCCGCCGAGGATCGCGGCGGCGATGCGCGAGAGCATTGGCCAGGAGAAGGTTGTGGTTTTCATTGGCATCTCAGCATGAGGCGACGCGAACCCTGTGGGAGCTGGCCGGGCGGCGTTCCCACAGGGTCCGCGCCCTGCTTCCAGTTCTTCGTCAGAAGGTCGTCGTCACCGACGCATAGAACGCTCGCCCCGGCTCGTTGTAGGTACTGGCCCCGGCACTGGTACCCGCACCCTCGCGGTACACGCGCTTGTCGAAGAGGTTGTTGATGCCGGCGCCGAACGAGACATTCCGGGTCAACTCATAGGTGCCACCGATCCCCCAGACATGGTACGGATCGAGGGTCCGCAACTCGTTCGCCGCGGTCACGCCGACATCCCGGGTCGGGTTGAAGCGCCGTGGCTCCTGCTTGCCGTAGTAGGTCGCGGTCAGGCTCAGCGACAGGGCCTGGGTCACCTGCCAGTCGAGCATGCTGTTGACCGTATATTCCGGCACCACCGACAGCGGGTTGCCGTCACTGTCCTCGTTGGAATCCATGTAGGTGAAGTTGGTGTTCCAGCTGAGGATCTCGCCCACCTCGCCCAGCAACGGCACGCCGATGTTGCCTTCCCAGCCCTTGACCACGGCGTCCTTGGCGTTGTCCCAGCGCAGGATCGCCTCGTTGGTCGAGGTGCGGCCGACCAGATCGTTGGAGGAGACGATCTTGCTCTCGTAGTCGTTGCGGAAGTAGGTCAGCCCCGCGCTCCAGCCGTCGCGGGCGAAGCTGATGCCGACTTCCTTGTTGATGCTGATTTCCGGATCGAGGTCGGCATTGCCCAGCACGTAGCAGCCGTTGGAGCTCAGGCTCGGCGCACAACCGTTGCCGTTGCTGCGGTACAGGTAGTTGGGGTTGGACTGGTACAGGTTCGGTGCCTTGAACGCACGGGCGATACCGCCCTTGAGGGTGATGTCCTCGGTGAGCTTGTACGAGGTGTTCAGGCTCGGGCTCCAGTTGGCGCCGAACTGGTCGTGATGGTCCAGGCGCAGGCCGGGGGTGAGGAACCAGTTCGGGGTCAGCTCGATGTTGTCCTCGGCATAGACCGCCATGATGGTCGCGTCCATGTCGGTGGGCCGCGAACCGGCGGCGGAATTCGGCAGGGTGGTGCCGATCGCCCGGTCCATGGTGCTCGGGTCGTCCAGTTCCTGGTGGTTCCACTCGGCACCGAGCGTCAGGGTCTGCGCCAGCAGCAGTTGCAGGGGGATGTCCAACTGGCCTTGCACCAGGTAGCTGTCGTAGGTGCTGGTGGACTTGTCGCTGCCGCTGATGTCGCCGTCGACCGAGCCGGTCTGGCCTTCCAGCAGACGGTTGTTGCGGGTGTTCTCGTACTGCGCGAGCAGGCGCGAGGTACCGAATTCCCAGTCGCCGCGATGGGTGACGGAGAAGTTCTGCCGGTACATCGTGTTGGTTTCGCGGCCCAGCCACTGGTTGATGGTGCTGCCCGGGGTCAGCGAATCGGTGGCGCCGGTGCCGACATCGCCGGCGTAGATGTTGCCCTGGCGACTGAAACCGCTTTCGAAATCGATCGTCTGCTGGTTGTCCAGCGCCCAGCTGAGCAGCGCGTTGACGTCCTTGTTGCGCACGCCTTCGCGGCCGGCGGCGAGCGAACCGCCGCTGGCGGTGTGATCGGCGTTGATATCGGCGTCATCGGCATCGGTCTTGTTCAGGTTGCCGTAGACGCGGAAAGTCAGCGAGTCGGTCAGCGCTCCGGCGAGACTGAAGGTGGTGCGCTTGGTCATGCCCTCGGCGTCGTCTTCGGGCAGATTGGTGAAGGCCGAGAGGCTGCCGGTGAGGGCCTGGGTCGGGCGCTTGGTGATGATGTTGACCACCCCGCCCATGGAGCCGGAGCCGTAGCGCGCCGCCGCCGGACCGCGCAGGACTTCGATGCTCTCCACTTCGCTGGCCGGTACCCAGTTGCTGTCGCCACGGGTGTCGCGCTCGCCGGAGCGGGTGTAACGCACCGCATTGCGCGAGGTGACCGGCTTGCCGTCGATGAGGATCAGGGTGTTTTCCGGGCCCATGCCGCGCAGGTCGATCTGCCGGTTGTTGCCGCGGGTGCCGCTGGCGCTGTTGCCGGTCAGGTTGACCCCGGGCATCTTGCGGATGATCTCGGAAAGGTCGTTCACCGGCGGACGCTTCCTGATGTCCTCCTCGGTGATCAGCGAAACGCCGGGCGCCTGCTTCAACTCTTCCGCGGCCGTGGCCACCACGTGGGTATCGGTCAGTTCCAGGACCTCGCCGCTCTGCGCCGCGGTGGCGGCCAGCAACGAGGACGGGGACACGGCCAGCAGGGCCAGGCAGAGAGGATTGAGCTTGAAACGGGGCTGCATCGACGATGCTCCTTTCGCAATGACGGACGTCAGGAAAGGCGCGAGGGGCTCAGCCGGCTCGCCCCAGAACCTGACCGGGACGAGCGCGAATGCTACTGCCTCGCAAATGAGAGTAAATCTTTTTTACATTTCATACACTTCTCAGCCGCAGGTTGATGCGCAGGCCCGGCGTGCGGTTCTGCGCCCACACCTCGCCGCCCTGCAACTGCACCACGCTGCGCGCGATCGACAGGCCCAGGCCGAAGCCATCCCCGCCCGGGCGTGCGGCATTGAGCCGGGTGAAGGGTCGGAAGATGCTTTCCAGGCTGGCCGGATCGACGCCCGGTCCCTGGTCGTCGATCCACAGGTGCCAGTCCTCGCCGTCGCGCGTGCCGCCGAGGCGCACCAGCCCGCCGGCTGGCGAATGGCGCACGGCGTTGCGCAGGATGTTCTCCAACGCCTGGGCCAGGCTGTTGAGATTGCCGAGCACCCGGCAAGGGCCTGGCAAGTCGTTGCGCAACTGCTCGGCGGGCCACTCGCTTTCGTAGCAGACGTCCTCGCAGAGCACATCCCACAGGCGGCCGATATCCACGCACTCCACCGGCAGTTGCGGGCGTTCGGTATCCAGCCAGACCAGCTCCAGGGTGTCGTTGATCAGTCGCTCCATGCCCTGTACTTCGCGCTCCAGGCGCTGGCGCAGGGCCGTGGTGTCCTGCTCGCGCTCGCCGGTCACGCGCAGACGGCTCAGGGGTGTGCGCAGCTCGTGGGACAGGTCGCGCAGCAACTGGCGCTGGAACTGCACGGTGTTTTCCAGACGCCCGGCCATATGGTCGAAGGCCCGCGCCAGCTCGCCCAGTTCGTCGCGGCGGCGGGTCAGTCGCGGGCCCACCCGCGCCGAGAGATTGCCGGTACTCAGGGCATTGGCCTGACGCCGCAGGATCACCATCGGCGCGATCACCGTGCGGTACAGCAACAGCCCCAGGCCGATGGCCAGGCAGGCGGGCAGGATGCGTTCCAGCAGCGCGCGCCAGAGGTGGTTGTACTTGCGCGGATCGAGGCGCGCCGGCAGGTCCATCACCAGCCGCGCTTCGCTGTCGCTGAACGGTATGTAGAAGGTCGGCGTACCGCCGGGACGGCCGACCGACCAGTCCAGGGTGCGCATGAAATTCAGCTTCCTGCGCTCGCGACCGCGCAGCGGCTGCGACGACAGCGAACGGTCATGCTGCCCCACCACCGCCGCCCAGACGCCTTCGCGCTCGCCCAGGTCGCGCAGGAAATCATCGACGCCGGCGGTGCCCCTGGTATTCCACGCCTGCTCGGCGTCCAGGGCATAGCCGGCGAGGATCTTCTGGGTGGCCGGGGGCAGCTTCGCCGTCGCCATCTCGATGCGCTGGCTGACGTCCACATGCAGGCTGATGATCAACAGGCTGAGCAGGACGATGCCGCCGATCAGTTTCCAGAACAGCGAATGGCGCTCGGGCAGGCTCATGGGGCGACGCGCTTGAGCACGTAGCCGGCACCGCGCACGGTCTCCACCCGCCCGGCGCTGTAGCCGATGGCCTGCAGCTTGCGACGGATATGGCTGACGTGCATGTCCAGGCTGCGGTCATGGATCGAATAGGCGCGGTGCAGGGCCTGCTGGTAGAGGAAGGTCTTGCTCAGCACCTCGTTGGGCGAGTGCAGCAGGGTTTCCAGGATGCGGTATTCGGTGCTGGTCAGGTCGGCCCAGGTGCCGTTGTTGCACACATCGCTGCGCAGCGGATCGAAGGTCAGGCCGAGGGCCTGGCCCAGTTCCTCGTGCGCGTTCTGTTCGGCGCGCTCATAGGCCACGCGCCGCAGGATCGCATCGATGCGCACATCCATCTCGCCCATGCTGAACGGCTTGGGCAGGTAGTCGTCGGCGCCCTGGCTGAAGCCGATGATGCGGTCCTGCTCCGCCCCCAGCGCCGACATCAGGATCACCGGCACGCGCTGGCGGCGGCGCAGCTCGGCGAGCGTGTCGAGGCCGTTGCTGTCGGGCAGGAGGATATCCAGCAGGACCAGGTCGTAACCGCCGTCGCGCACCAGTTCGAGCACATCCCGGGCGTCGTGGCGCAAGGTCACGGCGAAACCGCGCTGGCCGAGGTGGCTGTCGATGTGCGCGGCCAGCAAGGGATCGTCCTCAATGGCGAGGATGCGCACCGGGGCGCGGGGGGCGGTGGCGAGCTGCATAGGGCGGACCTGCTAATGAGAATGGTTCTTTGTCGCGCATTCTGACGAAAGATCGGGAAGATGCCCACTGGTGTTTGTGTCAGGGATGGTCAGGTCACTGCCCTTGAGAACGCCGCGGCACTGTGGGAGCAGCGGCTCGGCGCCCCGACTTGCCTGCGATGAACATAGGTATCCACACATCTCGGTATCCCGCCAAGCCGTCAACGCGACTTACGATCCACTCAAAGGCGCCAGTCTTTTTCCATGCCCCCGGACCCGGTCACCTCATCCCTCAAAACTCCCACTTGCTCGTCACCACGAAATTCCGCAGCTCCCCATAACTCCCGCTATAGAAATTCTCATCCAGCGAACTCACATATTTCTCATCGAACAGATTGTTCAGCGTCGCCGTCGCCGACCACTGCGGAGTCAACTGATAGCGCGCCATCAACCCCACCACCGCATTGTCATCCTGCTTGCAGGTCGACGCCCGGGGCAGCATCCAGCTTTCGGACGCTGCCGTTGCGATCCTTGTAGGTCTGCGGCTTGAAGAGGCTGGTGTACACCTGTCTTATCAAGCCGACACAGATAGTTGCAATCCGCTCAACGCACACTGGCAAACAACACCGTCACGCCGAGCCCGAGCAGGGCCACGCCGATCACCCGATCCACCACGCGCTGGCGATCGATCATCACCCGGCGCAACGGTGCGCTGGAAAAACACAGCGCGACGATGCCGAACCAGACCCCGTGCGCCAGCGACATGAACACCCCGTAGCCGAACTGCTGGACCAGCGAACTGCCCGGCCGCACCACCTGGGTGTAGGCGCTGACCACGAACAGCAGGGTCTTTGGATTCAGCGCATTGGTCAGGAAGCCCGAGAGAAAGGTGCCCTTTCGCGCCCCGCCGTCGCCGTCCAGCGACAACCGGGTGGTGTTGGTCAGCGAGCGGTAGCCGAGGTAGATCAGGTAACCGGCGCCGAGCACCTTCATCGCCAGGAACAACGCCGGCGAATGCTGCACCAGCACCGACACCCCGAGCACCGTGTACAGCACATGCACCTGCACCCCGCAGGCAATACCCAGGGCGGCGAGCAGTCCGCTGCGCCGGCCATGGGCGTAGCTGGCCCGGGTGACCATGGCGAAGTCCGGCCCCGGGCTGATGACCGCCAGTACGGTGAACAGGGCGACGGCGACGAGTTCGTTCAAGGCAGGCTTCCTTCTTCTGATGCGCTACGAAACAGCACGGATGGTTGTGAAGGTCGCCATTATCGAAAGCCTGACTACAAGGAAAAAAGCGATTTATAGTGCGACAAATCCGCTAGTTTTCCTCACAGATATGAAACTGCCCGCCCTCACCGCCTTTCGCTATTTCGATGTCGCCGCGCGCACCGAAAGTTTCGTCCGCGCCGCCGAACTGCTGCATGTCACCCATGGCGCGGTCAGTCGCCAGGTGCGTCTGCTGGAAGCCTCGCTGGGGGTGGAGCTGTTCGAGCGGCGCAACCGCGCGATCTTCCTGACCGCCGCCGGTCGCAGCCTGCTCGCCACCACCCAGTCGGTGTTCGAGCAACTGCAAGGCACGGTGTCGCGGCTGCAGCAGCAGACGCGGGAGAACGTGCTGGTGCTGTCCTGCGAACCGACCCTGGCGATGAAGTGGCTGATCCCGCGCCTGGCGGATTTCCAGGCCCGGCATGCGGATATCCAGGTGCAACTGCTGGCGGCCGGCGGACCGCTGGACTTCGTGCGCAGCGGGGTCGACCTGGCCCTGCGGCGTGACGATTTCCAATGGGAGGACGGCTTGCAGGTACAGAAGGTCTGCGATGAATGGGTCGGACCGGTGGCCAGTCCCGCGCTCACGCTGCCGGCCAAGGGCTTCGCCGGCCAGCGCCTGTTGCACAGCGCCACCCGACCCGGCGCCTGGGCGACCTGGCTGCGTTTGCACGAGCAGACCGAACGTGGCAGCGAGCGGGCCGACTACGAGCATTTCTATCTGTGCATCCAGGCGGCGGTGGCGGGGCTTGGGGTGGCCATGGCGTCGCGGCTGATGGTGGGTGACGAACTGGCCGGCGGGCAGTTGGTTGCGCCCCATGGCTTCGTGCGCGACGGCTCGGCGTATGTGCTGTTGTGTCCGCGGGCGCTGGCGGAGTCGGAGAAGTGTCAGCGCTTCAGCGAGTGGGTCATCGAGCAGGCCCCGCCCCAGGTACGATAGCCCGCGGTATCGATATGGATCCGCCCCGAGGGATAACGGCCAAAGCCCATGTTCCAGGCCTTGCCGTAGGACTGCCAGAAACGGCACAGCGCCTGCGCATCGGCCCCCCTCGTCAGCAGCAGGTCGACGGCGAAGGCGCGCATGTGGGCACTGCCCGGCGCCCCGCCGGCACAGCGATTGAGCGCCGGATCGCGGTAAGCGGACACCACCTCGTAGGGGCCGAGCACGCGCTCGTCGGCCAGCAGGTCGAGCAGGCGCAAGGTGCCGCGCACGCTCGCCCACTGCGCCACTGGCGCCACCGCGAACGGCTCGGCCCGGCACTGCCGCCAGTCACTGGCCGAACGCAGCAGTTGATGCAACGGCACCACGCCATACAGGCGGGCCTCCACCAGCATCTCGCGGAAGGCGCGGGTGTCATGCGTACCGGTCCATTGCGCGAACGCCCACGGATCGCGCTCGTCGGCCTGGACCACAGCACTGGCCAGCAGCGCCGCCAACAGTACTTTGCGTCCGTTCATTCGCCCTCTTCCCATAGGCATGGCAAGTCCTCCAGTATGGCGTGCCTCCCATCCGCGGGGAGCTACCTGACAAGGAGTTAAGCATGCACAAGATTGCACCGATCGCCCTCGGCCTGATCACTCTTGGCGTTGCCGGCCTGGCACTGGCTGACACCCGGGTGGAACTCGGCAACCAGGAACGGGTGACCCGGCTGTTCGCCTACCCCAACAACTGCAACGTGATCTGCTTTCGCAACTGGACGCTGGAGCAGACCGTCGAGCACTACCTGACCCAGAGCGTCCAGCGCGACGGCTATCCCGCCGCGACGGTCAAGGTGCTGCGCGACAACGACAAGTACTACGCCGATATCGCTGGCGTACCGAGCGACTACCAGAAGCCCCTGAACGCCCTGCTCGACACCGGCGAACTGGCCTACAACGGCGCGCAGAAACTCAATAGCGACGGCAAATGGGCCTACAACTGGTACCTGTTCCTGCCACTGGGCATGGCCCTGGAGAATCGCCGCAGCATCGAACTGCTGCACTTCCCGCCGGATTACTCGCTGACCCAGGCCCAGGACTACCTGCGCTCCAACACCACCGACCGCTGGGCCAGCCTGCTGACCTTCAACGGCATTCCCGCGGACAAGACCCCGGCCTACCAGACCATCGTCGACATCGCCCCGATCGCCGCCCCGGCCAGTGCCGGCAAGGACCTGGAGGGTGTGTACAGCTACTTCCAGGACTACCAGGCGCGCATGGTCAAGGAAGTGACCGTGACCTCGAACGGTGCCTCGCTGCCGATGGTGGCGTTCGGCGCGCCGGTGCGCAGCTGGATCAAGCAGCAGTACGGCGCGGACCTGAAGGTGCTGGGCCTGGCGACCATCAGCCCGACGCCGGGGCAGAAGGTACCGGTGCTCGGCTCCAACCACCCGAGCGCGATCTGGTACGCGGCGGACAAGGCCAACTATGACGGCGACGAAGACAAGGCCGATGCCGCGGGCCTGAAGATGATGGGCCAGGACCTCAGCGCGGCGTGCTGGCAGGCGGGGGTGGGCAGCAATCCGAAGGCCGATGCGCAGGCGACGCTGAATGCCTGTACGCAGAAGTGGCAGGTGACGGCGAAGAAGCAGACCTGCGAACTGTTCTACCGGACCATTCGCAACATGACCCCGGAGCAGGCCAGCGCCAAGTGCAATACCGGGACGGTGACGCGCAGCCTGCGCAATCTGCAGAAGCCAGCGGAAATCTGAAGCCCCGCGAAAAACCTGTAGGAGCGTGGCTTGCCCGCGAAGGACCGCGTAGCGGTCCCGACAGCAGTGAGGTCCGGGACCGCTGCGCGCTCCTTCGCGGGCAAGCCACGCTCCTACGGGGAGCCCGTTCCGGAGATTCGCTTCAGTCCTGCGGCCGCAACCGATACTGCGGCGGCAGCTGCGCCAGCCCGCTGATGGTCACGTCCAGGCTCTTCCACCGCCCGTCCTTGATCCCGTAGATGCAGCCATGCACCGACAGCTCCTGGCCCCGATGCCAGGCGTTCTGCACGATGGTGGTATGGCCGACGTTGGCCACCTGCTGGATCACGTTCAGCTCGCACAGCCGGTCGACCCGCTCTTCCTCGGTCGGCAGCTTCGACAGCTCCACGCGATGCTCGTAGTAGATGTCGCGAATCGCCCGCAGCCAGCCATCGATCAGGCCGAACTGACGATCCTGCATGGACGCCCGCACACCGCCGCAACCATAGTGCCCGGTCACCAGGATATGGCGGACCTTGAGCACATCCACCGCGTACTGGATCACCGACAGGCAGTTGAGGTCGGTGTGCAGCACCACGTTGGCCACGTTGCGATGGACGAACAGGTCGCCCGGCAGCATGCCGACGATCTCGTTGGCCGGCACCCGCGCGTCGGAGCAGCCGATCCAGAGGAATTCAGGGGTCTGCTGGCGCGCCAGCTTGGCGAAGAAATCCGGGTCGCGCTGCGTGATGGCGTCGGCCCAGCGTTCGTTGTTGTCGATCAGTTCCTGCAGGTCGTGCATGGTCAAGCCTCATGAAATGATGCTTCGTTATGACAGGCGACGACCCGACAAGGTCACGCCACGCTCATTCGATCAGGGTGCAGGCCATCACCAGCGCATCCTCGCGACCACCCGCCGCCGGGTAGTAGTCGCGGCGCCGACCCACTTCGTTGAAACCATAGCGCTCGTACAGGCGATAGGCCGACTGGTTGCTGGCGCGCACTTCGAGGAAGCACTCGCGGCCGTTCATTTCGTAGGCGCGCTTCATCAACTGTTCCAGCAGGCGCAGGCCCAGGCCGCGGCCCTGGCTTTCCGGCTTGACGGTGATGTTGAGCAGGTGCGCTTCGTCGATGATCACGTTGATCACGCCGTGGCCGACCTGCTGCCCGCCTTCGAACATCAGCCAGATTTCGTAGCTCTTCAGACCGTCGAGGAAGATCCCGCGGGTCCAGGGGTGGCTGAAGGCGGCGTATTCGATCTTCAGTACGGCATCCAGATCCGCCTCGGTCATCCGGCGAAAACTGACGGTGTCACTCATTGCTTGGCTTCCAGCGCGCCATCAGCCGGCGCATGGCTTTCCAGACGTCCGCCTTGCGCTGCGGTTCGTCCATCAACACTTCGAGACCGGGCAGCGCCCAGGCGGTGCCCAGGCCCTGAACCGAAAATTCCTGGTAATACGCGTCTTCGTCGCGCTCGCCGGCATGGCGGACGGCCGGCAGGCCGATCAGCCACAGGCAGGCAGCCGGCTCGCGCTCCAGCTGGACCTGGGTAAAGCCCTGGACGAAGTCCCGCGCGCCATCCGGGCCCTGATCGAGGCTGCCCTTGCCCAGCAACGGCCAGCGCACCGGCTCGCCGATGATCTGCGGGCTGTCCGGCAGGCCGGCGGCGCGCAGCATGTCCTTGAGCAGCAGATAGGACGGGTCGCGACTCTGGAATGGCTGGCCGGTGGCCAGTTCCACAAGCAGCAGGCAACTGCCCGCGCGCAGCAGTTGCAGGGCGAAACGCGGCGGTGGCGGCGCCACGACGCGGACCGGGGCGGGTTTGTCTTCCTCGCTTTCCACCGGCTTGCTGACCGCCTTTTGCGTCGTCCCCGGGCGCGGAATCTCGATCTTCGTCCGCTCCACCGGCTTGACCTGTGCCGGCGCGACACTGGCGGGCGCGGCCTGGGTCGGCTGGGCCGCGGGCGGCTCGTCCGCCAGCGGCTCGAGCGGCAGCAGCAGTTCCGGGCGCGACGGCGCGGCGAACGGCAGTTCGGTACGCGGCAGCCAGTGCACCACTTGCATGGCGTTCAGGTAAGCGCGGCGGCGGGACTCGGTGAGCAAGGCGGTTCGGCCATCTGTGGATAAGTCGGGGCGACATTCTAACGCCGTTGCGCGCTCGGCGCCGCTGCCGATCGGCACAAATCCGCCGGACAACCCTGGCAAACGATCAAGGGTGAAACCATTCCCGTTCAATGCAGTACAATCCGGCGTTTTATTTGGCAGCGAGTCGACCCGCCAATGATCGAACCGAAACGCGTCCTGCGCGCCCTGGCCGAGCACTGGAACCTGCTGGAACCTTTGTCAGAGCGTTTTGACGGCGGCACCCTGAGCCTGGGCGAACTGCGCCAGCAACTGGCCGCCCAGCAGCTGGAAAGCACGCCACAGGACATCACCGCCCTGCTCGACGTGTGGATCCGCCTGGACATCCTGGTCCCGGTGGCGAAAAGCCCGAACCGCTTCGAGCTGAACGCGCAGATCCACGATTTCCTCGCCTACCTGCGCCGCGAGCACCGCCTCGGCCTGTGCCTGGAGATCGAGGCCTATCTGCGCCATCTGGAGCGTCTGGCCGGGCATATCCAGGACGCCTTCGACATTCGCGACGGTCACGACCTGGCGCGCCAGCTGCGCCTGCTCGACATGCGCGTGCGCGACGTGCTGAAGAAGCTCGACAACGACGAACAGGCCCTGGTCGGCGTGGCCGAGCGGGCCAAGACCAGCGACCGGCAGATCCCTCTGCGCCAGCGCTATGCCGAGGTTCTGGCGACCTGGGACGAGTACGTCGAGCCGATGATCCAGCTGGTCAACGCCGACGGCGCCTTCGAACAGGGCGTGCGCAAGGTCGAGACCGTACTCCTGCGCCTGCTCAGCGAACAGGCGCGGCTCGGTCAGCTGGTCGACGACGACATGCTCCTGCGCACCCACGCGCGCATCCTGGAAATGCAGACCAGCGCCCAGCTGACCCTGCGCCACGCCCGTGAACTGCTCCTGCCGCTGCGCGAGGAAGCGCGCCGGCACAACGCCGTGACCCGCGGCGCCGCCCTCGCCCTCTCGGTGATCCGGCGCAAGGGCATCGACGCCGTGCCGCAGGCGGCGATGCCGCTGTTCACCCGGCCGCAGAGCACCTTCCTCGGCAGCGCCAGCCAGGTCGAGGCCTACGTCTACGCCCTGGCCCGCTTCGAACCCAAGCCCGCGCGCTTCCCCAAGGCGCACAAGAGCCACAAGGGCGAACCGACCCGCGCGCCGCGCACGGTCAAGGAAATGCTCGAACGCTGCGAAGACGCCCTGCCGCTGCCGGACCTGATGGTCTGGCTGCTGGAGCAGGAGCCCGAAGGCGCCACCGACGAGCTGTTGTACTGGTTCTCGCGCCTCTCGCGGGAAAAGCGTTTCACCCGCGAACGCCTCGAACGCCGCGACTACACCACCCGCGAACACCTGGTGAGCCTGCGCTCCTTCGCCCTGACATCCAGCCGCGAAGCGTCGCCCGAATCTTCGCCCGAACCTGCTGCGAGCCCTACCCATGCATCTTGATCTTTCCGAACTGTCCCAGCTCGCACCGATCTTCCGCGAGCTGTTCAAGGGCTTCCACATCAGCCGGCGCGATCCGGAGCTGTATGCCCAGCTGTCGAACTTCCAGGACCAGTACCGCGGCCTGTTCAAGGCCCTGGGCTACGAGCTGGTGTGCGATACCCGCGGCTTCTACTACTTCGTCCCCGAACAGGCCGCCGCCCAGGTCAACAAGACCGCGCAGCGCCTGGCGTTGTTCACCTTCATCCTCGTCGAGCACCTGGCCGACCAGGGCCGCGACCCGATGTCGGTACTCGACGGCGGCAGCATCGGCCGCGACGAACTGCCGTCGATGCTCGAAAAGTACCGCGACCTGTTCCTCCAGGCCGAGGTGCAGACCCCGGACGAGCTGGAAGAAAAGATCATGCGCCGCATGACCCAGCTCGGTTTCGCCCACGAGGAGAACGGCATCTACCGCTTCCTCCCGCCGATGCACCGCTTCCTCGACGTCTGCCTGTCGGTCCAGCAGGACCGCGACCTGGCCGCCAGCCTGCACAGCAACCTGCCGCTGCCGACCCCGGTGCTGGTCGTCGAGGAAACCCCGGAAGAACTGAACCACACCGACGATCCGCTGGATCTGGCGCCATTCGCGGAAGAAAGCGAAGAAGAGGCCCTGGCCCGGGCCATCGCCGAAGAGCAACAGGAGATTGACGCATGAGCCAGGAACGCTACGGCATTCGCCGCTTCGCACTGCTCAACACCGCCGGCTACAGCCTCGGCCTGTTCCCCCTGGAACACCCGCTGTCGGTCTACGGTGCCAACAACCTGGGCAAGAGTGCCTCGATCAACGCCCTGCAGTTCCCCATCCTGGCGCGCATGTCGGACATGAGCTTCGGCAAGTACAGCCTGGAGCAGTCGCGGCGCTTCTACTTCGCCAGCGACACCAGCTACATCCTCTGCGAAGTCAACCTGCCCCACGGCCCCCACGTGATCGGCGTGGTCGGTCGCGGCCCGGGCGGCGGCTTCGGCCACCAGTTCTTCGCCTACGCCGGCGAGCTGGACCTGGCCCACTACCAGAAGAACGACACCTGCCTGCGCCAGAAGGAGCTGTTCGCCAACCTCGAACGCAACGGCCTGAAGGCCTACGAACTCAAGCCGGACGAACTGCGCCGCCTGCTGGTCGGTGGCCACACCTCGATCCCGCTGGACCTGACCCTGATCCCGCTGCGTTCCACCAGCGAGCAGAGCCTGAAGACCTTCCGCGCCCTGTTCATCAACCTGCTGCACATGCGCGAGATCACCGCGGCCAAGCTCAAGCAGCTGTTCCTCGACGCCTTCGAGCACAGCCTGCGCTCCGGCAGCGTCGACTACATCGCCGCCTGCGACGAAGCCTTCCGCGACGTGCGCCGGATGGAGCAGGACTACAACTCGCTGGTGGCCGCCGGCCCCCTGGTCGAAGCCCTGGCCAACGGCGTGGCGCAGCGCGACATCCTGCGCGGCAAGCTGCACCGCCTGTCGCCGCTGCTCGATTCGCTGCTCGGCACCTGGCAGGACTACGCCGGCGCGCGCAAGGAAGAACTGCTTATCCAGTCCGAGCACTACCGTGGCGAACAGGACGCGCTGCAGAACGACCAGCGCAACGGCACCCAGGAGCTGATGCGCCTGGAGCGCGAAATCAGCGGCATCCAGCGCTGGCTCGGCGAGCTGTCGGTGCTGAAGAACCGCTTCGCCCTGGTCGACGACGTCAAGGTGCTGGAGCAGCAACTGCTGGCGGCCAAGGACGCCCACGACGAACTGGCCGGTGCGCTGGCACAGTCCCGCCAGTTCAGCGCCGAGGATCTGGAAGAGCGCCTGCGCGACCTGGAAAAACGCCTGAAGTCGGTGAAGCAGCAACTCGACCACGCCGACAACAACAGCTACGCCCGCCTGCGCGAAGAGTTCTCGCAGCAGGACGTCGAGCGCCTGATGCGCCTGTTCAACGGTGCGCTGTTCAGCCTGCCGCTGGGCGAGCGCGGCATCGAGCTGGACGAGAGCGACGTCTGGATCAAGACCCTCGAAACGCTGCTGGACGGCTTCAAGGGCGAGCGCTTCGAAGTCCCGGGGCTGTCCATCGACCTGTCGCATATCGAGCCGCCGGCCCTGCAGGCCCTGGCCGACCGCGCCGCCCTGCGCGACCAGAAGGAACGCCTGGAGAAGGAGCTCAAGCAGCTCAAGACCCAGCAATCCGTGACCGCCGACCGCGCCGCGAGCAAGACCCAGACCGAGGCGCTGTACCAGCAGGTACTGGACGCGCAGAAGGCCCTGGAAGACTTCCGCCGCAGCCAGACCCTGGGTGCCGAGGAAGGCGACAAGCTGGAACAGCTGGCCCAGCTGGAAGCCGCGCAGGACGAGCTCAAGCGCTCCAGCGACGCCTTCACCGAGCGCGTCCAGCAGCTCTCCGCCAAGCTGCAACTGGTCGGCCGGCAGATCGCCGACATGGAAGCCAAGCAGCGCACTCTCGACGACGCCCTGCGCCGTCGCCAGCTGCTGCCGGCGGACCTGCCATTCGGCACGCCGTTCATGGAGCCGGTGGACGACTCCATGGACAACCTGCTGCCGCTGCTCAACGACTACCAGGACAGCTGGCAGGGCCTGCTGCGCGTCGACAACCAGATCGAAGCGCTGTACGCCCAGGTACGCCTCAAGGGCGTGGCCAAGTTCGACAGCGAAGACGACATGGAGCGTCGCCTGCAGTTGCTGATCAACGCCTACGCGCACCGCACCGACGAAGCCCTGACCCTGGGCAAGGCGCGTCGCGCGGCGGTCACCGACATCGCCCGGACCCTGCGCAACATCCGCAGCGACTACGACAGCCTCGAACACCAGCTGGCCCTGTTCAACCGCGAGATCAACCGGCGCCAGGTGTCCAACCTGGAGAGCTTCCGCATCGTCCTCGCGCCGAACAAGGAAGCGCTCAAGCACATCGACCAGATCATCCACAGCGCCGGCCAGTACGAGGAAGGCGAGACCCTGTCGGTGTTCGACCTGAGCCAGAGCGCCGAGCAGGACAACAAGAACGAGGAAGCCAAGGAGTACCTGGCGCGACTGGTCGCGGCCAACCACAACCAGTTGGGCCTGAAGGACCTGTTCGAACTGGCGTTCGAGATCACCAAGGTCAACGGCCAGCCGGTGATCCATACCGACATCGACGGCGCCGCGTCCAACGGCACCACCATGACCATCAAGGCGCTGACCAACATGTACCTGTTGCTGCACCTGATGGACCGCGACCTGGCCGGCCGCGTGCGTCTGCCGTACTACCTCGACGAGGCGGCGGACATCGACGAACGCAACCAGGCCGCGCTGCTGGAAACCAGCCTGCAACTGGGCTTCGTGCCGATCCTGGCGAGCGTGAAGCCGCAGGTGTCGGCGCGGGTGGCGATCGACCTGGAAGGCGGTAGCGGACCGAACGGGATCTACATCGACGAGGCGGACTGGAAGTACATCAGCCGACTGGATGTGGAGAAGGCGGTGGTTCGGGAGGAGGCTGAAGAGACTTCAGCCTGAGCGTTTCTGGGGCCGCTTTGCGGCCCTTCGCGGGCAAGCCACGCTCCTACAGAGGTACCGCTTGATCTCGTAGGAGCGTGGCTTGCCCGCGAAGGACCGCAAAGCGGTCCCCGACTGCCTCACTGCGCCCAGGGCAGGATCGGAATCGCCGTCACCGCATTCTGCGGGCTGCCCTCGATAATACGGTCGCTATAAACCAGGTACACCAGCGTATTGCGCTTCTTGTCGAAGAAGCGCACCACCTGCATGGTCTTGAACACCAGCGAGGTGCGTTCCTTGAACACTTCCTCACCGTCCTTGAGCTGCCCGCTGAACTTGATCGGCCCGACCTGACGGCAGGCGATGGACGCCTCGGCACGGTCCTCGGCCAGGCCCAGCCCGCCCTTCACCCCGCCGGTCTTGGCCCGCGACAGGTAGCAGGTCACGCCTTCGACCTTCGGATCATCGAACGCCTCGACGACGATCTTGTCGTTCGGCCCAAGGACCTTGAACACCGTGGAGACCTCACCCACTACATCCGCCGAAGCCAGCATCGGCAGTGCCAGCAAGGCAGCGGCAAACAGTCCCTTGAACATGCGAATCACTCCTCAAACCAGAATCAGGTTGTCGCGGTGCACCAGCTCCGGCTCGGCGCTGTAACCGAGCAGACCCTCGATGGCTTCCGACGACTGGCCGATGATCTTCTGTGCTTCCAGCGCGCTGTAGTTGGCCAGGCCGCGGGCGACCTCGACGCCGTCCGGACCGACGCAGACCACCATCTCGCCACGGCGGAAGCTGCCCTGCACGGTCTTCACGCCAACCGGCAGCAGGCTCTTGTTGGCCTCACGCAGCGCCTGCACGGCACCGGCGTCCAGCACCAGGGTACCGCGGGTCTGCAGATGCCCGGCCAGCCACTGCTTGCGCGCCGCCAGCATGCCGCGCTCCGGCGACAGCAGGGTGCCGATGCGCTCGCCGGCCTTGAGGCGGTCGAGCACGCGCTCGATGCGCCCGCCGATGATGATGGTGTGGGCACCAGAACGGGCCGCCAGACGAGCGGCACGCAGCTTGGTCTGCATGCCACCGCGCCCCAGCGCGCCACCGGTGCCGCCGGCCACGGCGTCCAGCGCCGGATCATCGGCGCGGGCTTCGTAGATCAGCTGGGCTTCGGGGTTGTTGCGCGGGTCGGCATCGAACATGCCGTCGCGGTCGGTGAGGATCACCAGCAGGTCGGCCTCGACCAGGTTGGCCACCAGCGCCGCCAGGGTGTCGTTGTCGCCGAAGCGGATCTCGTCGGTGACCACGGTGTCGTTCTCGTTGATCACCGGTACCACGCCCAGTTCCACCAGGGTGCGCAGGGTGCTGCGGGCGTTGAGGTAGCGCTTGCGGTCGGAGAGGTCGTCGTGGGTCAGGAGAATCTGCGCGGTGTGTTTGCCGTGCTCGGCGAAACTCGATTCCCAGGCCTGCACCAGGCCCATCTGGCCGATCGAAGCAGCGGCCTGCAGTTCGTTCATCGCACTCGGTCGCTTGGTCCAGCCCAGACGGCTCATGCCGGCAGCCACGGCTCCCGAGGAGACCAGCACCAACTCGACGCCCGCTTCACGCAGGGCCACCATCTGCTCGACCCAGACACCCATGGCCGCGCGATCCAGGCCCTTGCCATCCGCCGTCAGCAGGGCACTGCCAATCTTCACGACCCAGCGCTGGGCACCTGTCACCTTGCTCCGCATCTTCTTCCAACCTATCGATCTGTGTGGATTCTGTAGATAACAAAACGCCGCTTGAAAAAGCGGCGTTCAGTGTACTGCAACGGATCAGTCGCGCACGTAAATGATTTCCGGACCGTCTTCGTCGTCCTCGTCGCCCCAGAAGTCATCGTCGTCATCGCTGGCATCGGCCACGCTCTTGACGCCGGTGCGGCGCAGAGTGCGGGCGTCGTCGAGGGCCTGCAGCTGGGCGCGGGCCTCGTCTTCGATGCGCTGGTCGAGATCACGCAGTTCTTCGGCGTAGGCCGGGTCGTTGGCCAGGCGGTCGGCACGGTCTTCGAGGTAACGCATCAGGTCGTGGCTGATCTGCTCGGTGCCCTGGCGGGAGATGGCCGAGATCAGGTAGACCGGACCTTCCCACTGCAGGCGATCGACCACTTCCTTGACCCGCGCTTCACGCTCGTCTTCCGGGATCATGTCCGCCTTGTTCAGCACCAGCCAGCGCTCGCGCTCGCACAGCGACGGGCTGAAGCGCTCCAGCTCGTTGACGATCACTTCGGCGGCATCGGCCGGGCTGCTTTCGTCCAGCGGCGCCAGGTCGACCAGGTGCAGCAGCACGCGGGTGCGTGCCAGGTGCTTGAGGAAGCGGATGCCCAGGCCGGCACCTTCGGAGGCGCCTTCGATCAGGCCGGGGATGTCGGCGATGACGAAGCTCTTCCAGCGGTCGACGCTGACCACGCCCAGGTTCGGCACCAGGGTGGTGAACGGGTAGTCGGCGACCTTCGGCTTGGCGGCCGAGACGGCGCGGATGAAGGTGCTCTTGCCAGCGTTCGGCAGACCCAGCAGGCCGACGTCGGCCAGCACTTTCATTTCCAGCTTGAGGTCACGCTGCTCGCCCGGCTTGCCCGGCGTGGTCTGGCGTGGCGCACGGTTGGTACTGGATTTGAAACGGGTGTTGCCGAGGCCGTGCCAGCCGCCCTGCACCACCATCAGTTTCTGTCCGGCCTTGACCAGGTCACCGATGATTTCCTGGGTGCTGGCGTCGATCACTGTGGTACCGACCGGAACCCGCAGGATCAGGTCTTCACCCTTCTTGCCGGTGCAGTCGGTGCTGCCGCCGTTGGCACCACGCTCGGCTTCGAAATGACGGGTGTAGCGGTAGTCGACCAGGGTGTTGAGGTTTTCGTCGGCGACCATGTAGATCGAGCCGCCATCACCACCGTCACCGCCGTTGGGGCCGCCGTTCTCGATGAACTTTTCGCGGCGGAAGGCCATGCAACCGTTCCCGCCATCACCGGCCTTGACCCGGATCGATACTTCGTCAACAAACTTCATAAAAACCGCCTCTCGTCAGACCGACGAGCTGAGTGACCAGATAACGTAAGGCTCTTGCAAAAATGAGCGCGGCGAACCCGTCAAGCGAATACAGCGCCAGCAGCCCATGCGGACAGCTTTGCAAGAGACTCACTCCAAAAACGAAAAAGCCCCGTCGCAAGACAGGGCTCTTCCAGCGTGCGCGCGATTACTCGGCGACAACGCTCACGTAACGACGACCGAAGGCGCCTTTTACTTCGAACTTGATCTTACCCGCGATCTTGGCGAACAGGGTGTGATCCTTGCCCATGCCAACGCCGTAGCCGGCGTGGAACTGGGTGCCGCGTTGGCGGACGATGATGTTGCCTGGAACGATAGCCTGGCCGCCATACATCTTCACGCCAAGGCGTTTGGCTTCTGAGTCGCGACCGTTACGGGTACTACCACCAGCTTTTTTGTGTGCCATGAGTTCAATTCTCCTGAAGGGGGATTAGGCTGGAATTAAGCCTGAATACCGGTGATTTTGATCTCGGTGAACCACTGGCGGTGGCCCATGCGCTTCATGTGGTGCTTACGGCGGCGGAACTTGATGATGCGCACTTTGTCGTGACGACCTTGGGAGATCACTTCAGCAACAACCTTTGCACCAGCAACGACTGGAGCGCCGATGTTCACGTCGTCGCCATTGGCAACCAGCAGAACGCGGTCGAAAGTAACGGATTCGCCAGTGGCGACTTCCAGTTTCTCGATCTTCAGGTATTCACCTTCGGCGACTTTGTACTGCTTGCCACCGGTAACAATTACTGCGTAAGACATGGTATTTCTCCGATAATCCTGCTCACCCAGCGCTTTATAGGAAGAGTATTGGCTGGCATGGCTGCATGGGGCTGGAACGGCCCGGTGCAATTGCGTAAGGCAGGTGCTGCCCAGGAAGTAGGGTGCGCGATTGTACGCAAGCCATCCGGCCCTTGCAAGTGGCGCCCAGGCCCGCCCGGCCGGGCGCCTTGACAGGCCGGAACCCGCAACCTAGCATGCCGCGCAACCTATATGGAGCACCTGTGGCCGATGCAACCCCAAGCTTTCTACCGCGCGGTAGCGGACGATTTCAGCGCCGTTGACGAGATCATCAAGAAACAGCTGACTTCCCGCGTTCCGCTGGTATCGAAAATCGGCGACTACATTACCTCCGCCGGCGGCAAGCGTCTGCGTCCGCTGCTGGTCCTGCTCTGCGGCAAGGCCCTGGGCCGTGAAGGCGACGACCTGCGCCTGCTCGCCGCCACCATCGAATTCCTCCACACCGCCACCCTGCTGCACGACGACGTGGTCGACATGTCCGGCATGCGCCGTGGCCGCTCCACCGCCAATGCCCTGTGGGGCAACGCGCCGAGCGTGCTGGTGGGCGACTTCCTTTATTCGCGCTCGTTCGAAATGATGGTCGAGCTGGGTTCGATGCCGGTCATGCAGATCCTCTCCAAGGCCACCCGGGTCATCGCCGAGGGCGAAGTGCTGCAGCTGTCGCGAGTGCGTGACGCCAGTACCACCGAAGAAATCTACATGGATGTCATCCGCGGCAAGACCGCGATGCTGTTCGAGGCCTCGACCCACAGCGCCGCCGCCCTGGCCGGTGCCAGCGACGAGCAGCGCGAGGCCCTGCGCACCTTCGGCGACCACCTGGGCGTGGCCTTCCAGCTGGTCGACGACCTGCTCGACTACAAGGGCGACGCGCAGACCCTGGGCAAGAACGTCGGCGATGACCTCGCCGAAGGCAAGCCGACCCTGCCGCTGATCTACACCATGCGCGAAGGCACCGCTGAACAGGCGGCCCTGGTTCGCCAGGCGATCCAGAAAGGCGGAATCGAGGACCTGGAACGCATTCGCGAAGCCGTGGAAGCCTCCGGCTCGCTGGACTACACCGCCAACCTGGCCCGCGACTACGTGGCCCGCGCCATCGCCTGCCTGGAAGTGCTGCCGGCCAGCGAATACCGCGATGCGCTGATCGAACTCAGCGAATTCGCGGTCGCCCGCACACACTGAGTCCCCGCCGGGCCCGTCGCTCGACGGGCCCGCTTTTCCTCTGTCAGGCAAAACCCTATACAATGTGGGTTTTCTGCACGCATGACCCGAGGAAATTTAGTGAGCACCTTGCCACCCTGCCCCAAATGCAACTCCGAATACACCTATGAAGACGGCGCTCAACTGATCTGCCCCGAGTGCGCCCACGAGTGGTCGGCCAGCGGCGAAGCCGAGGCGGCCAACGATGACGTGGTGAAGAAGGACGCAGTGGGCAACGTCCTGCAGGACGGCGACACCATCACCGTGATCAAGGACCTCAAGGTCAAGGGCACCTCGCTGGTGGTCAAGGTCGGCACCAAGGTGAAGAACATCCGCCTGTGCGACGGCGACCACGATATCGACTGCAAGATCGATGGCATCGGCCCGATGAAGCTGAAATCGGAGTTCGTCCGCAAGGTCTGATCCCCCGCCTTTCCAGGTGCGCAGCGCGACACGGGCGCGCACCTCGGCAGAAAATGCAAATTATTCCCATTTGTCACTTGCTATTCCGGTAATAAGAATTATTCTCACTGAACGCTTTCAAGGAGAATAGCCATGACTTATCTGATCGACGCCTGGCTTGACCGCCCACAACCCTACCTGCGCATCCTCCACCGCGAGACCGGCGAGGTCTGTGCCGTGCTCGAAGAGGCGGCGCTGGACGAACTGCGCGACCAGGGCGACCTGGATCTGAACGGATTGAATTCAAGTGAGCCGATCGTGCTCAAGGAACTGGTGAGGAACCTGTTCCTGTTCTGCTATGCCCGGGCGTTGCGCCCGAATACCCCGCATACCGGGTTCTGACCTGGTAGGGCCATGATTGCTCTGTAGGAGCTGGCTTGCCTGCGAAGGACCGCGCAGCGGTCCCCGATTGCAGTGTTGTCAGGGACCGCGTTGCGGTCCTTCGCGGGCAAGCCACGCTCCTACAAAGGATGTCCGGGCCGCAGATAAGCGGCCCGACAGGTCTTACAGAACGTCCAACAGCTCGACGTCGAAGACCAGCACGCTGTGCGGCGGGATGCTGCCAACGCCTTGCGCGCCGTAAGCCAGCTCGCTCGGCACGTACAGGCGCCATTTGCTGCCCGCGTTCATCAGTTGCAGAGCTTCGGTCCAGCCGGCGATCACGCCACCCACCGGGAATTCAGCTGGCTGACCACGATCATAGGAGCTGTCGAAGACAGTGCCGTCGATCAGGGTGCCGTGGTAGTGGGTACGCACGTTGTCTTCGCGGGTCGGCTTGGCGCCTTCGCCAGCGGTCAGCACTTCGAACTGCAGACCGGAAGCCAGGGTGGTGATGCCTTCGCGCTTGGCGTTCTCGGCGAGGAATTCCTTGCCGGCGGCAGCGGCGGCTTCAGCCTTGGCGGCCTGCTCGGCCTGCATGACTTCACGGATGACCTTGAAGCTGGCCGACAGGTCGGCTTCGCTGACGCGGCTTTCGGCGCCGTTGAAGGCGTCGGTCAGGCCGGCCAGGATGGCGTCCAGGCTCACGCCCGGCGGCGGGTTGTCGCGCAGTTGGCCGCCCAGTTGGCGGCCGATGCCGTAGCTGACGCGGGTTTCGTCGGTGGACAGGTTGATTTCGGACATTGATCTACTCCGCAGCAGGGCGCACTGACGACCGCGCCCTTCATGAAAAGGGCGAGCAGCCTAGCACACTGCGACGAAGCGCATCAGCTACCTGGCGAACGACCGGACAGCGGCAGCTTGAGATCTTCTTCAGGCATATCGGGCATGCCGCACATTTCGTCCTGCACCGACCAATGCACCAGGTGCAGCGGCAGGGTCGGCAGGCCTCTGAGCAGATGATGCGCTTCCACCAGCGAATGCACTTTCAGGCGTCCGCCGCGGACATCGGTCAGAGCATGTGCGTGCCCGTGGGCGCGCGCCTCCAGCAGATAGTCACCACCTTCGATGGCGATCAGGTTGATCTCCTGGATATGGCCCGTGCGGGCCTGGGCGTTCAGTTCGTGCAGGTTCATGAGCGTACCTCGCAGCGGGAACAGTCTAGCGACCGTTCATTTTTTGTACAGCCACGACTTCAGTGATGCACGTATCCGTTGACCCGACGCAGCTGCGCCTGCAGATGAACGCTCCAGATCTGCGGATCGTCGGCGAGCTGATAGCCGTGCAGGGTCAGGCTGTCGACGATGGCATTGAGCACCGACTCGGCGACGAAAGGACCGTGGAACGGCCCCTGGGCCTTGATCGCGGAAGGTTGTTCGCCAGCCATGCCGGCGGCGAACAGGAGTGTCCACATACCGGTGTCGCCGGCCAGGGGACGTATGCTGCACTCAATGCGGGTGACCAGACCCAGGCATTGGCGGGTAAGGCTGAGGCTGCGCGGCATGGCGACGACCCTCGGAAGAATCTCGTTCAGCCTTCGAACAAGGCTGTTTCCATCCTGTACCGACGACTATCCATGCTTTGAAGAATAGAAGAAAACCGCTCGGCACAAGCGACCGGCGGCAAACGGGCGCCGAATGGTCATGCCATCGCGGCGCCCGCCAGCCAACCGTCAGGCCGGTTTGACCTCGGCAAGTGCCTGTTCCGCCTGCTCTTTCTCGGCTTCCTTGAGGTCTTCCTCACTGATCATCTCGGCGATCACCCGCAGGCGTTCCACCACCCGGGCGTTGACACTGCCCTCCGGGAACTGGCCGTCGGCGTCCGGCGTGCCGGCGGGCTCGCCCACCAGCAGGCTGAGCGCTTCGTCGGCCTGGCTCACCGCGTAGACATGGAACTGCCCGGCACGAACTGCCTGCAGCACCCGCTCGTCGAGCATCAGGGTGGACACGTTGGCTTTCGGGATGATCGCGCCCTGCTCGCCGGTCAGGCCACGGGCTTCGCAAAGGCGGAAGAACCCTTCGATCTTCTCGTTGACCCCGCCGACCGCCTGCACTTCGCCGAACTGGTTGATCGAGCCGGTGATCGCGAAACATTGCTTGAGCGGTGTCTTCGACAGCGCCGAGATCAGCGTGCAGGCCTCGCCCAGCGAGGCACTGTCGCCATCGACATAGCCGTAGGACTGCTCCAGGGCAATGCTCGCGGAAATCGCCAGGGGGAATTCCTGGGCGTAACGGCTGCCGAGATAGCCGGTGAGAATCATCACGCCCTTGGAGTGGATCGGCTGGCCGAGGTTGACCTCACGCTCGATGTCGACGATACCGCTGCCGCCCGGGTATACCGTGGCGGAAATCCGCGCCGGCACGCCGAACGCGGAGTCGCCCACTTCCAGCACGGTCAGGCCGTTGCACTTGCCCACCGCCGCACCCTCGGTATCGATGAGGATGATCCCGGCGAGCATGTCGTCGAGAATCCGCGCCGAAACCCGTCCGGTGCGCGTGGCCTTGGCCTTGAGCGCACGTTCGATATGACCGACGTCGGTCATTTCGTCGTTGGCCAGGTGGCGGATGAAGTCGGCCTCGCTGACCAGCTGGAACAGGTCACCGATGCGCGCCGACAAACGCTTCTGGTTTTCCGCCAGGCGCGCGCTGTAGGTCGCCAGGCGCGCCACCGCGTCGGCGGTCAGCGGCGCCATGCCTTCCTCGCTGGTACGGGTCTTCAGCAACTGGGCGAACTGCTCCAGGCTCTCGTCGTGCATCGGGATCTCTTCGTCGAAATCCACCAGCACGCGGAACATCTCCTGGAAGTCCGGATCATGGTCCTGCAGCGCGTAGTAGAGCTGGCGCGCGCCGATGATGACGACCTTGACCTGCAACGGGATCATCTGCGGCGTCAGGGTCACCGTGGCGATGCGACCCAGCTCGCCCAGCGGCGATTCCATCTTCAGCTTGCGCGACTGCAGGGCGCGCTTGAGGGCATCCCAGACGAACGGCTCGCCGAGCATCTTCTCCGCTTCGAGGATCAGGAAACCGCCGTTGGCGCGATGCAGCGCCCCCGGGCGCAACTGCCGGTAGTTGGTGTACAGCGCCCCCTGGTCGGTGCTGTATTCGATGCGGCCGAACAGGTTGTCGTAGGTCGGGTGCGGTTCGAACACCACCGGCGCACCGCCGCTGGCGGAATGACCGACCACCAGGCTCGGCGAAAGCTGCTCCTCGAGCATCTTGCGCGCCACCGCGTCGATCTTGCTGTCGTCCACCAACTGCTCGACAACGGTACGCAACAGGTGCACCTGCACGGCCTGCAGGTAGGCGCAGACCGCGGCGTTCTCCGAGTATTTTTCCGACAGAGGGCCGAGCAGCGGCTGGAGGGCCAGGGTAATGGTTTCCTCGTTGAGCTGACGCAACTGGTTGTTCGACTCGCGCTTCCACTGCGGCAGGCTCGCCAGCTCTTCGTTCAAGCGCTCTTCCAGCGCGGCGATGTCTTCGTGGAAGCGCTCGCGCTCGGCTTCCGGCAACTGGGCGAACTCGGCTTCGTCGAGGGCCTTGCCATCGCTCATCGGGGTGAAGGCGACATTGCTGCTGTCGCGGTACAGCGCCACGTCCTTCTCCAGCGAGGCGCGCTCGATCACGTCGAGGGCGCGGTCGTAGCGCTGGTTGAAGGCACGGTCGATGGCGCTCTTCTTCTGCTGGTAGGACGGGTGCTCGAAGACCGCCGGGAAGGTGACCACGAGGTTGTCGATCAGGCTGCCGATATCGGCGATGAAGGTGCTCGCGCTGCCAGGCGCCAGCTCCACCGCGCGAGGCTCGCGCGGTTCGTCGAAGTTGTTGACGTAGACCCAGTCGGACGGGGTCTGCAGGCGCTTGCCTTCGGCTTTCAGGTAGCGCTTGACGAACGAGAAGCGACCGGTGCCCGGTTCGCCCATGACGAACACGTTGTAGCCCGGACGGGGCATGGCGACGCCGAACTGCAGGGCCTCTACCGCACGTTCCTGGCCCAGCACACCGCGAAATGGCTCCAGATCATTGGTTGTGGAAAAAGCGAACTGTTCAGCGGAAAACGGCCGGGTCAGGGCTTCGGGCGCAAGACGCAGGCTCGCAGCGACAGAATCGGGCATCGGGCTTCCTTACTTCGGCGGGGCAGATGCGGGCATTCTGGCGCCGCCTGCGCCCGCGTTGCAAGGCTCTTGGCGCATTTGCCTACGGGTGCGCAAAACGTGATGAGCCACGCGTGTTAACGCAATATTTCGCAATTAATAACCGAACCCGGGGATCGTGCCTAAACTCTTACACTGCGCGGCCGGGTAGATAACCGGACCCGATCCGGCAGTCCCCCCGCGGCACGCCGGACAACCCTGACCTTTGGTTTGCAAATCAAAAAGAGAACAACGCTATGAAACGGATTCTTCTGGGTACTCTGTTCACCGCGGTTTCGATCAACGCCATGGCCCAGGCGCCCGGCGGACCGGACTGCGGCTGGGGCAACATGCTGTTCGAAGGCCAACGCGGCACTCCCGCTCACTTCCTCGCCTCCACCACCAACGGCACCTCGGGCAACGCCACCTTCGGCATGACCTCGGGTACCAACGGCTGCTCGACCAACGCCGCGCTGACCTACGGCGGCAAATCCTGGTTCGCCATGAACGGCATGATGAACGAGCTCTCCGAAGACATGGCCAAGGGCCAGGGCGAAGCCCTGACCACCTATGCCGTGGTTCTCGGTGTGGCCCCCGAAGACCGCGCGCACTTCGCCGCCGTCACCCATCAGCACTTCCAGGACATCTTCAAGACCGCGGACATCACCGCCGAAGACGTCCACAGCAATACCCTCGCCGTGCTCAAGGCGGATGCCCGCCTGGCCAAGTACGCTCCTGCAGCCTGACGCTGACGCTGCGTCACCCCGCTCCGGGAACGGAGCGGGTCGTTGATCCCATCGGCTTCATTCGAGAAGTAGTTGCCCGACATGCTCAAACGCCTCGCCGCTCTGGCGCTCTGTGCCTGTGCCCCGCTGCACGCGGCACCTTTCATGGACGAATCGCGCCTCCAGGCCCTGGCCACCGATCCCTACTGGATTGCCCTGGGCCACTACGAGACCGGCAAGCTGGGCGGTTGGCGCAGTTATGTCGACGACGAACGGTTCTTTCTTGCCGAGGACGGTGCGCACCATCCCGATCGCGAACTGGCCGCCACCGTGCGGGCCCTCTACGAGCCCGCCAGCCTGGGCGACAAACATGCCCAATGCGTGTACCCGGCACGCACCCGCTGGCTGCGCGAGCAGTTGCAGCTCGGCGATCTGCCGACCCCCGACTGCACCGAATACACCCGCTGGTTCCAGGACGTGGCGCCGCACAGCGCGGTGCTGATCTTCCCCGCCGCCTACCTGAACAGCCCGTCGTCGATGTTCGGCCACACCCTGCTGCGCATCGACCAGGCCGACGTGCAGAGCAACGAAACCGCCCTGCTCAGCTACGCGGTCAACTTCGGCGCCTATATCGAAGGCAACGACAACAGCATTCTCTATGCCTGGAAGGGCCTGATGGGCGGCTATCCCGGCCTGTTCGCCTTCGTCCCCTACCAGGAGAAACTTTCCGAGTACCGCAGCCTGGAAAACCGCGACCTGTGGGAATACCGGCTGAACCTCTCGCCCGAGGAAACCGGGCGCATGGTCGAGCATATCTGGGAGCTCAAGCAGATCCGCTTCGACTACTTCTTCTTCGACGAAAACTGCTCCTATCGCCTGCTGGAACTGCTCCAGGTGGCCCGCCCGAGCCTGGACCTGACCTCGCATTTCCCCCTGACCGCGATCCCCACCGACACGGTCAAGGCGGTGAAGAAGGCCGGGCTGGTCGAGCGGGTGGACTACCGGCCGTCGCGAGAACGGGAATTGCTGGCCCGCGCCGCGCCGCTGGAAAAAGCCGAACAGCGCCAGGTGCTGACGCTGGCTGCCGATACTACCTATCTGCAAAGCCCCGAGTTCAGCGCCCTGCCCAAGCCGCGCCAGGCCCTGGTGCAGGACGCCGCCTACCGCCTGGAGCGTTACCGCGCCACCGGCCAGGAGCGCGATCCGGCGCAGGCCAAGCGCAGTTTCGAACTGCTGCGGGCGATCAACCGCAACCCGCCGCCGCCGCTGGACATCGAGCGTCCCGGCCTGCCCGAGGACGGTCATGAATCGCGCACCTGGCAGCTCGGCGTCGGTACCCGCGAGGACCGCGCGTTCGCCGAATATGGTCTGCGCATGGCCTATCACGACCTCAACGACAACGCCTATGGCTTCCCGCTCGGCGCGCAGATCGAGATTCTCCAGCTCAAGCTGCGCCAGTACGAAGGCAATGACTGGCAGGTGCAGCGCCTGGACCTGGCGACCATCCGCTCGCTGACCCCGCGCAACGATCTGCTCAAGCCCTGGTCATGGCAGGTGGCTGGCGGCCTGGAGCGGGTGCCGGGCAAGCATGACGACGAAGTGCTGGTCAGTCATGTCAACGGCGGCGCCGGCGGGACCTGGGCGCTGGGCGACGACCTGCTCGGTTTTGCCCTGGGCACCGTGCGGGTCGAGCACCACAACGACTTCGCCCAGTTCATCGCCCCTGCCGCCGGGTTCAATACCGGGGTGTTGTGGCGCAACGGGCTGGGCAACCTGAGCCTCGAAGCCAAGGGGGATTACTTCGTCAATGGCGAGGTGCGGCGCAGCCTGAGCCTCAACCAGCAATGGGAATTGAGCGACAGCCTGGGCCTGCGCTTGAGCGCCAGGCGCGAGTTCAGCCAGCTGGCGACGGCGCAGAACGAGGTGATGCTGGAGTTGAAGTGGTATCACTACTGAGGCGCTCCCGGAACACGCCATTCACCACCTTTTGACAACACACCGACAATCCCCCTCCTAGACTTTCCCCATCATGCGGAGAGTCTTGCGATGCGGTGGTACTGGGTTGTAGCGGTGCTGTTCCTGACGGGTTGTCAATCGACCCACCAGCAGTTGATCGAAAAAGGTTATCCACCGGCCTACGCCGACGGCTTCGGGGACGGCTGCGGCAGTGGCCGGCAAGCCGCCGGGGTCATGGCCGGCGAATTCCGCAAGGATGTCCCGCGCTACCTGCACAACCGCCAGTACGAAACCGGCTGGGACGACGGCTTCCGCCAGTGCCAGGCGATGCGCCGGAACCAGGATCAGCAGAACTACTACGACCGCCACTGGGACGAGCGCGAAGAACGCTGGCAACAGGAAAAGGACCGTGACGCGGCACGGGCCTATCGGCGATGACGGCGTCGCAATCGGACATCCGCTGAAACCGCGACCCTGCCAGCATGGTCTTCTGGCAAAGGAGACCGTTCATGAGCCGAGCATTCGTCAACGAGGACCAGGCTGCCGCCCAGGCCAGCCAGCCGGTCGAGCGCAAGGTCAGCGACCAGCCCAACTACGTTACCGCCCGCGGTCTCGCCGACCTGCAGCAGCGGGTGATGGAACTCAATCGCCTGCGCAGCGACCTCCTCGCCCAGGGTGAGCGGGCCGACAAGCAGCGCCTGGCCGATACCGAACGCGACCTGCGCTATTTCGGCGCGCGACAGCAGAGCGCCCAGGTGGTACCGGCGGCGACATCGCGGGACAAGGTACAGATCGGCAGCCGGGTGACCTATATCGACGAACAGGACCGGCAACAGGTGGTGCAACTGGTGGGGGAAGATCAGGCCGACATCGCTGCCGGCCTGATCAACTGGGGTTCCCCGCTGGGCCGGGCGCTGCTGGGAGCGGCACCCGGTGACGAGGTTGTGTGGCGACGACCGGCGGGCGATCAGCTGATCGAGGTCATCGCCATCGAGCCGGAGCCCGAACCTTAGACCACGCCCTGCGCCAGCATGGCGTCGGCGACTTTGACGAAGCCGGCGATGTTGGCGCCTTTCACGTAGTTGATGCGACCGTTTTCCTCGCCGTAGTGGACACAGGCATGGTGGATCGACTGCATGATGTTGTGCAGCTTGCTGTCCACTTCACCGGCGGTCCACAGCAGACGCATGGCGTTCTGCGACATTTCCAGGCCGCTGACCGCGACGCCGCCGGCGTTGGAGGCCTTGCCCGGGGCGAAGAGGATGCCGGCTTCGATGAACAGGTCGACCGCTTCCAGGGTGGTCGGCATGTTGGCGCCTTCGGCCACGCAGATGCAGCCGTTGGCCAGCAGCGCGCGGGCGTCGGCCAGGTCCAGCTCGTTCTGGGTCGCGCATGGCAGGGCGATGTCGCACGGCAGGTTCCACGGGCGCTGGCCGGCACGGAACTCCAGGCCGAACTGGGTCGCCAGTTCGCTCAGGCGTCCACGCTTGACGTTCTTCAGCTCCATCAGCGCGTTCCACTGCTCGTCGGTCAGGCCGGCCTCGGCGTGCAGGGTGCCTTCGGAGTCGGACAGCGAGATGACCTTGCCGCCCAGGTCCATGACCTTGCGCGCGGCGTACTGGGCGACGTTGCCCGAGCCGGAGATGGCCACGCGGCGGCCGTCGATGCGCTTGTCTTCGCGCTTGAGCATTTCCTCGGCGAAGTACACGCAACCGTAGCCGGTGGCTTCCGGACGGATCAGGCTGCCGCCGTAGTTCATGCCCTTGCCGGTCAGCACCGAAGTGAACTGGTTGGCCAGGCGCTTGTACTGGCCGAACATGAAGCCGATTTCCCGCGCGCCCACGCCGATATCGCCGGCCGGCACGTCGAGGTCAGCGCCGATGTGGCGGTACAGCTCGCTCATGAAGGCCTGGCAGAAGCGCATCACTTCGGCGTCGCTCTTGCCCTTCGGATCGAAGTCGGAACCGCCCTTGCCGCCGCCCATGGGCAGGGAGGTCAGGGAGTTCTTGAACACCTGTTCGAAGGCGAGGAACTTCAGCACGCCGATGTTCACCGACGGGTGGAAACGCAGACCGCCCTTGTACGGGCCGATGGCGCTGCTCATCTGGATGCGGTAGCCGCGGTTGACCTGGACCTTGCCTGCGTCATCGACCCAGGACACACGGAACAACACGGCCCGCTCGGGCTCGACCATGCGTTCGAGAATGCCGGCTTCGAGGTAGTGAGGATTGGCTTCGAGGAAAGGCCAGAGGCTGCGCAGGACTTCTTCCACAGCCTGGTGGAATTCGGGTTGGGCGGGATCGCGTTGTTTCAGACGCGCGAGGAAGTGATCGACAGATTCAGTCATGAGTAGACATCTCACCGAGGGAGTTGGACTTTTTGGTTTTTTCGCGACTTTACCAAGAAGCCATCGCACCGGAACAGGGCGAAATGTCGTTTTTCTGAAATTTTTTGGTGCATTTCTATAAATGTATACACATTGGGACCGCTTTGCGGTCCTTCGCGGGCAAGCCACGCTCCTACCGGGGAAGCGCAGGCCAACCCCATAGGAGCGTGGCTTGTCGTGTGACGAACCACCGCGAAGGAGCGCAACGCGCTCCCCGAATCACAGGCACAAAAATGGGGCCACCAAGGGCCCCATTCCTGTGCATCAATAACCGACCTTACTGGGCCAGCTTCTTGTGCCGTACCCGGTGCGGCTGGGCAGCAGCGTCACCCAGACGCTTCTTCCGGTCCGCTTCGTACTCGGTGTAGTTGCCTTCGAAGAACACCGCCTGCGAGTCGTCCTCATAGGCCAGGATGTGGGTCGCGACGCGGTCCAGGAACCAGCGATCGTGGGAAATCACGATGGCGGCGCCCGGGAAGTCCAGCAGGGCTTCCTCCAGCGAACGCAGGGTTTCCACGTCCAGGTCGTTGGACGGTTCGTCGAGCAGCAGGACGTTGCCGCCCTCCTTCAGGGTCAGGGCCAGGTGCAGACGGCCACGCTCACCACCGGACAGGTCCTTGACGAACTTCTGCTGGTCGCCGCCCTTGAAGTTGAAGCGACCGACGTAGGTACGCGACGGGATCTCGTAGTTGCCGATGCGGATCTGGTCGGAACCGTCGGAGATCTGCTGGAACACGGTCTTGCTGCCGTCCAGGTCCTCGCGGCTCTGGTCGACGCAGGCCAGTTGCACGGTTTCGCCGATCTCGATGCTGCCGGAGTCCGGTTGCTCCTTGCCCATCAGCATGCGGAACAGGGTCGATTTACCCGCGCCGTTACCACCGATGACACCGACGATCGCGCCCTTCGGCATGGTGAACGACAGGTTGTCGATCAACACGCGGTCGCCATAGCCTTTGCACACGTTCTTGAACTCGATGACCTTGTCGCCCAGGCGCGGACCGGCCGGGATGTAGATCTCGTTGGTCTCGCTGCGCTTCTGGAATTCCTGCGACTGCATTTCCTCGAAGCGCGCCAGACGGGCCTTGGACTTGGACTGGCGGGCCTTGGCGCCTTTGCGCACCCACTCCAGTTCTTCCTTCATGGCCTTCTCGTGGGCCGACTGCTGCTTGGATTCCTGGGCCAGACGGTCGGACTTGGCTTCGAGCCAGCCGGAGTAGTTGCCCTCGTATGGAATACCGGCGCCGCGGTCGAGTTCGAGAATCCAGCCGGCGACGTTGTCGAGGAAGTAACGGTCGTGGGTGATCGCTACCACGGTGCCCGGGAAGTCGTGGAGGAAGTGTTCCAGCCAGGCGACGGAGTCGGCGTCCAGGTGGTTGGTCGGTTCGTCGAGGAGCAGCATGTCCGGGGCGGACAGCAGCAGGCGGCACAGGGCGACGCGGCGTTTTTCACCACCGGACAGGTGCTCGACCTTGGCGTCCCAGGCCGGCAGACGCAGGGCATCGGCGGCGACTTCCAGCTGACGCTCGAGGTTGTGGCCGTCGCTGGCTTGCAGGATGGCTTCCAGCTTGGCCTGCTCGGCGGCCAGCTTGTCGAAGTCGGCATCCGGTTCGGCGTAGGCGGCGTAGACCTCGTCCAGGCGGGCCTGGGCGTCCTTGATCACGCTGACCGCTTCCTCGACCACTTCGCGCACGGTCTTGCTCGGGTCCAGTTGCGGTTCCTGCGGCAGGTAACCGACGTTCAGCTCCGGCATCGGGCGGGCTTCGCCATCGAATTCCTTGTCGACGCCGGCCATGATCTTCAGCAGGGTGGATTTACCCGAGCCGTTCAGGCCGAGTACGCCGATCTTGGCGCCTGGGAAGAACGACAGGGAGATGTTCTTGAGGATTTCACGCTTGGGCGGAACAACTTTGCTCAGCCGGTGCATGGTGTAGACGTATTGAGCCAAAATGCGGACCTCGCTCGAATCGTTGGAAAAGCCCCGTCCTCGGACAGGGCTGGAACAAACCGGGTATCGGGCCGGCGTCGCTGCGCTCGCGGGTTTTCCCGGGGCAGGATCGCGGCGGGTACAGGCCGTGGCCTCACCCTTGTGCAACGGATAGTCGGAACCCGTAAGGTTACCCGAACTGGGCGACGGCGGGCAGGGGGCAGCCCGGTGCAGCCTGTAGCGCGAGGCGTGACAGGGTAGTGACGGCAAACACCATGGCGACGAACAGGACTGGCACTTTGCCACGCTTCAGGGCATGCTAGCCGCCCTTCGGGCGTCCGGCTTATAGTGCAGCCCTGGATCGCCGCCCGTGTGGTCGGCACTGACCACGCGCTGCCGCGTCCCAGCCATACCGCAGGATCACCGTTTGACCAATCTCAATCTGCCGTCTTCCTCGCGCAAAGCCTCCGCCGCGTCGGGTCAGTCCTTGCGCGGCTCGTTGAAGGGCGCCCTGGCGATCCTGGTCCTGCTGTTGCTGGCGTTGCTGTCGTGGCAGACCCTGGAGCAGTACCGGCACACCCTGGCCGACCGCCGCCAGCACAGCATCGACGCCAACGCCGAACTGGCCGAGCGGATGACCCTGAACCTGGCCCTGGAAGCCCAGCGCGCCCGCAACCTGCTGCCCGCCGGCGCCACGCCACCGGACGCCGAGGCCATGCCGGCGTTGTTCGGCCGTCTGCACCAGCGCCTGCCGGCGCTCGACAGCCTGGCCTGGGTCGCGGCCGACGGACGGATCCTGCGCGACAGCCTGGACGACTCGCCCGACCAGGCCGAGATGGCCGAGTTGCTGCGCCGCAGTCACCAGCACGCTTATTTCTTCAACAACGCCGAGGGCAATGCCTTCGTCTACCTGCTGCTGCGCCAGAGCGACGACACGGACAGCCCCGGGTGGCTGCTGCGTTTCGAGCCGGCCTGGTACCAGCAACTGGCCGAACGCCTGGAACATGCCAATCCACCACAGTGGCAACTGGAGAACGGCCAGAGCGCCGAGGTCATCAGCGCTCACCTGCGCCTGCGTCCGCCGCCCTCGTCGAACAGCGAGGACGCGCCGCTGCAAAGCGTGATGCTGGCCTTCATCGACAACAGCAACTGGCAACTGCGCGGCTTCCACGACGCCGAGCGCAGCCGTCGCGAGCTGCTCCCGGCGCTGATCGGCAAGGCCATGTTCGGCGTGCTCTGCGCCCTGCTGCCGCTGCTCGCGCTGTTCAACATGCGGCGGCGCAACCTGCTGCTGCAGGAAGGCCGCCGACGCTACCAGGACATTTTCGAAAGCACCGGCGTGGCCCTCTGCGTGCTCGACCTGTCCGGACTCACGACCCTCCTCGAGCGCCTGCGCCTGCGCAGCCGCAACGACCTGGAGCGCCGCCTGGAAGCCGACCCGACCCTGCGCGAGCTGCTGCTGCGCGAACTGAAGGTCACCGAGGTCAACCAGGTCGCCCTGCACCTGCTCGGCGTCGATTGCAGCGAAGGCGCCTGGCGTCACCTGATCGCCGGCAATGCCCTGGACAACGACGGGGTCGGCCTGCATCTGGTCGGCGCGGTGCTGGACCACCAGGCGCAACTGGAACTGGAAGTGCGTCTGCCCACCGACCAGGGCCTCGACCAGCACCTGTGGCTGATGGTGCGCTTCCCCGAACAGCGCCGCGACTATCAGGCGGTGATCCTCAGCATCAGCGACATCACCAGCCGCAAGCGTGTCGAGCTGTCGCTGCTGGAGCGCGAAAGCTTCTGGTCCGATGTGGTACGCACCGTCCCCGACCAGCTCTACGTGCAGGATGTGCAGTCCCTGCGGATGATCTTCAGCAACCGCCACCTGGGCCAGACCCTGGGCTACGAGCGCCACGAGCTGGCCCGCATGGGCGAGTTCTTCTGGGAAATCCTCCTGCACCCGGAGGACGCCGAGCTGTATCGCGGCCTGCGCCAGCAGCAGCGCGAGAACGGCTATGTCGAACAGTTGCATTGCCAGCTGCGCTTCCGTCACCACGACCAGCGCTGGCGCCGCTACGACATCCGTGAACAGGTGCTGACCCGTGACGCCAGCGGCCAGGTCACACGGATCATCGGCGTGGCCAAGGACGTCACCGACCAGCTCGAAGCCAGCGAATCGCTGCGCGACAGCGAGCAGCGCTACCGCATGCTCGCCGAGAGCATCAGCGACGTGATCTTCTCCACCGACGACCAGCTTCACCTCAATTACGTCAGTCCGTCGGTGCGCTCGGTACTGGGCTACGACGTCGAGTGGATCTTCAACAACGGCTGGCAGTCGACCATCGCCAACCCGGCGCAACTGGCCGGCCTGTATACGCTGGTCGAACGGGTCAACCGCGCCCTCGGCGACGCCGCGCAACTGGAGGCCCTGCGCACCCAGGTGCCGACCCAGCTGTTCCTGTTCGACTGCCTGCGCGCCGATGGTCGCAAGATCCCCATCGAACTGCGCCTGGTACTGGTCTGGGACGAGCACGACCAATTCGGCGGGATCCTCGGCGTCGGTCGCGACATCAGCCAGCAGCGCCGCGCGGAAAAAGACCTGCGCATGGCGGCCACGGTCTTCGAGCACTCCACCTCGGCGATCCTGATCACCGACCCGGCCGGTTACATCGTCCAGGCCAACGAAGCGTTCAGCCGGGTCAGCGGCTACGCGGTGCGCGATGTGCTCGACCAGTTGCCGAGCATGCTTACCGTCGACGACCAGCAGGATTCGCACCTGCGCTACGTGCTCAAGCAACTGCACCAGCGCGGTACCTGGGAAGGCGAGGTGTGGCTCAAGCGGCGCAATGGCGAACATTATCCGGCGTGGGTCGGCATCACTGCGGTGCTCGACGACGAAGGCGACCTGGCCAGCTACGTGTGCTTCTTCACCGACATCAGCGAGCGCAAGGCCAGCGAGCAGCGCATCCACCGCCTGGCCTACTACGACGCCCTCACCCACCTGCCCAACCGCACGCTGTTCCAGGACCGCCTGTACACCGCGCTGCAGCAGGCCGAGCGGCACAAGTCGTGGGTGGTGCTGATGTTCCTCGACCTCGACCGCTTCAAGCCGATCAACGACTCCCTCGGCCACGCCGCCGGCGACCGCATGCTCAAGGACATGGCCGAGCGCCTGCTCGATTGCGTCGACGACGACGACACCGTGGCGCGCATGGGCGGCGACGAGTTCACCCTGCTCCTGCAGCCGCGGGCCACCCGCGAGATGGCGCTGAACCGCGCCATCCATGTCGCCGAACAGATCCTTGGCAGCCTGGTGCGGCCGTTCGTCCTGGAAAACCGCGAGTTCTTCGTCACCGCCAGCGTCGGCATCGCCCTCAGCCCGCAGGACGGCAGCGAGCTGAGCCAGTTGATGAAGAACGCCGATACCGCGATGTACCACGCCAAGGAGCGCGGCAAGAACAACTTCCAGTTCTACCAGGCGGACATGAACGCCAGCGCCCTGGAGCGCCTGGAACTGGAAAGCGACCTGCGCCATGCCCTGGAGCAGAACGAGTTCATCCTTTATTACCAACCGCAGTTCAGCGGCGACGGCAAGCGCCTGACCGGTGCCGAGGCACTGCTGCGCTGGCGCCATCCGCAACGCGGGCTGGTGCCGCCGGGCGACTTCATCCCGGTGATCGAGGAGCTCGGCCTGGTGGTGGACGTCGGCGACTGGGTCATCGCCGAGGCCTGCCGCCAGCTCAAGGCCTGGCATCAGGCGCGGGTGCGGGTACCCAAGGTGTCGGTGAACATCTCGGCACGGCAGTTCTCCGACGGCCAGTTGGGCAATCGCATCGCCAGTATCCTCAAGGACACCGGCCTGCCGCCGGCGTGCCTGGAACTGGAACTGACCGAAAGCATCCTGATGCGCGAAGTGCACGAGGCCATGCAGATCCTCGACAGCCTGAAGAACCTCGGCCTGAGCATCGCGGTCGACGACTTCGGCACCGGCTACTCGTCGCTCAACTACCTCAAGCAGTTCCCCATCGACGTGCTGAAGATCGACCGTACCTTCGTCGACGGTCTGCCGGAAGGCGAGCAGGACGCGCAGATCGCCCGGGCGATCATCGCCATGGCCCACAGCCTCAACCTGGCGGTGATCGCCGAGGGCGTGGAAACCCACGAGCAGTTGGAGTTCCTCCGCGAGCATGGCTGCGACGAGGTGCAGGGTTACCTGTTCGGCCGGCCGATGCCGGCCAACCAGTTCGAAGCGCAATTCAGCAACGAAACCCTGTTCATGCTCGAGTAGTGCCGGGATTCAAGCTGCTTGAATCCCATTTGTCCGCCAGATGATCCCCTTTCATATGCCAGACAAAAGTCTATGGGGTAGAATGCCCCCCTTTTCAGCCCGATCCTTGAGGACCGCCATGTTCAGCCGTGATTTGACCATTGCCAAGTACGACGCCGAGCTCTTCGAAGCCATGCAGCAGGAAGCCCAGCGCCAGGAAGAGCACATCGAGCTGATCGCTTCGGAAAACTACACCAGCCCAGCCGTGATGGAAGCTCAAGGCTCGGTTCTGACCAACAAGTACGCCGAAGGCTACCCGGGCAAGCGTTACTACGGTGGTTGCGAGTACGTCGACGTGGTCGAGCAACTGGCCATCGATCGCGCCAAGGAACTGTTCGGCGCCGACTACGCCAACGTCCAGCCGCACGCCGGTTCGCAAGCCAACGCCGCTGTCTACCTGGCCCTGCTGCAGGCCGGCGACACCATCCTGGGCATGAGCCTGGCCCACGGCGGTCACCTGACCCACGGCGCCGCCGTGAGCTCGTCGGGCAAGCTGTACAACGCCATCCAGTACGGCATCGACGGCAACGGCCTGATCGACTACGACGAAGTCGAGCGCCTGGCGGTCGAGCACAAGCCGAAGATGATCGTCGCCGGTTTCTCGGCCTACTCGCAGGTCCTGGACTTCGCCCGCTTCCGCGCCATCGCCGACAAAGTGGGTGCCTACCTGTTCGTCGACATGGCCCACGTTGCCGGCCTGGTTGCCGCTGGCGTGTACCCGAACCCTGTTCCGTTCGCCGACGTGGTCACCACCACCACTCACAAGACCCTGCGTGGTCCGCGTGGTGGCCTGATCCTCGCTCGCGCCAACGCCGACATCGAGAAGAAGCTGAACTCCGCGGTCTTCCCGGGCGCCCAGGGCGGCCCGCTGGAGCACGTGATCGCCGCCAAGGCCATCTGCTTCAAGGAAGCGCTGCAACCTGAGTTCAAGGCTTACCAGCAGCAGGTGGTGAAGAACGCCCAGGCCATGGCCAGCGTGTTCATCGAGCGTGGTTTCGACGTGGTGTCCGGCGGCACCCAGAACCACCTGTTCCTGCTCTCGCTGATCAAGCAGGAGATCTCCGGTAAAGATGCCGACGCTGCCCTGGGCCGCGCCTACATCACCGTGAACAAGAACTCCGTCCCGAACGACCCACGTTCCCCGTTCGTCACCTCCGGCCTGCGCTTCGGCACCCCGGCCGTGACCACTCGCGGTTTCAAGGAAACCGAGTGCAAGGAACTGGCTGGCTGGATCTGCGACATCCTCGCCGACCTGAACAACGAAGCGGTGATCGACGCCGTTCGCGAGAAGGTCAAGGCCATCTGCAAGAAGCTGCCGGTCTACGGCAACTGATTCAGGGCTGAAATGAAAAAACCGATGCCGGGTGACCGGCATCGGTTTTTTTATGGGACATCGGTTCTGGCCAGAACCTGTAGGAGCGTGGCTTGCCCGCGAAAGGACCGCGCAGCGGTCCCGAATGGGCCTGCTTTGCAGGCCTTCGCGGGCAAGCCGCGCTCCTACGGGGATAACGTCAGGCCCGAAGATCGCGACCCAACGCCTCGAACCCCACCCGGATCTTCTCTTCCGGCAGCTCATCGGCGATGAACACCATCACGCTCTCACGCGCCTCGCCCTCGGCCCATTCGGTATCCCAGTCGAAGCCATACAGCTTCAACACCCCCTGGAACACCAGGCGCCGCTCCTCGCCGGTGATGTTCAGCACGCCCTTGTAGCGCAGCAACTGCTTGCCATGCTCCTCCAGCAATTCGTTCATGAAGTCGCTGAGGCGATCGATGTCCAGCGGCGTTTCCGTGCGCAGAACCAGGCTGGAAATGCGGTCTGGCGTGCTCGTCCCGCCGACTGGCCGCAGGAGCATCCCACCACCCAGGTCAGCATTGAGATTGAAACCACGCACATCCAGCAATTCGGCCAGGTCGATCCGGCCATGCTCCACCACCCGCACCGGCACGCGGCGGTTGATCCGGCTCAGTCGCGCGATCAGCGCATCGACCGTGGCCTCGTCCACCAGGTCGGTCTTGCTCAGCAGCAGGCGGTCGGCGAAACCGACCTGGGCCTGGGCGATGGCCTGGGTCAGGTGCAGTTCGGCATGCGCGGCATCGACCAGGGTGATGATGCCGTCGAGGATGTAGCGCTCGCGCAATTCCTCGTCGATGAAGAAGGTCTGCGCCACCGGTGCCGGATCGGCCAGGCCGGTGCACTCGATCACCAGGCGGTCGAAGGCGATCTCGCCGCTGTCCAGGCGCTCCAGCAGGAGGAACAGGGCCTTGGTCAGGTCGGTGTGGATGCTGCAGCAGACACAGCCGTTGGCCAGGGTCATGACCTGGACCGGCGCGTCGCCGAGCAACTGGCTGTCGATGCCGGCATCGCTGAATTCGTTTTCGATGACGGCGATTTTCAGGCCGTGCTCGGCCTTGAGGATGTGCCGCAGCAAGGTGGTCTTGCCGGCACCCAGAAAGCCGCTGAGCACGGTCACGGGAATGGGGGAATGCACGCGGGAAATTCTCCTGACGCTGAAAATGACTGTGGGAGCCCGGCGCGCCGGGCTCCCACAGGTGTGTCACTGACTCAAGCGCGGCCTTTCAACAGCACTTGGGCCCACCCTTGCCACCGTAACGGGCTTCCTGGCGTTCGCGGAAGAACGCCTCGTAGCTCATCACCGGTTTGTCCGGGTGCTTGGTCTGCATGTGCTCGACATAGTTGTCGTAGTCGGGCATGCCGACCATCAGGCGGGCTGCCTGCCCCAGGTACTTACCCAGTCGACCCAGGTCGTTGAACATGATTGCAGTCCTCGATCACGCGTCCGGCAGAGCCTGGAACGGGGTTTCCTTGTCGCTGCGTTCTTTCTTGCCGAGGGCGGCATAACCGACCTTGAGCGCGAAGAACAGCACGCTGAAGACCACGACCAGGAACAGCACGGTCAGGGTCGCGTTGGTGTAGGCGTTGAAGATCACATGCTGCATCTGCCCGATGTCCTTGGCCGGAGCCAGGACCTGACCGGCTTCCAGCGCGGTGCTGTACTTCTTGGCCAGGGCCAGGAAGCCCACGGCCGGGTTCGGGTCGAACAGCTTGATCAGGCCGGCGGTGGTGGTGCAGATCAGCAGCCACACGGCCGGCACCAGGGTGACCCAGATGTAGCGCTGACGCTTCATCTTGATCAGGACCACGGTGCCGAGCATCAGGGCGATACCGGCGAGCATCTGGTTGGAGATGCCGAACAGCGGCCACAAGGTGTTGATGCCACCCAGCGGATCGATCACGCCCTGGTACAGCAGGTAGCCCCAGAGCGCCACGCAGCCGGCGGTGGCGAGCAGGTTGGCGCCCCACGACTCGGTACGTTTCAGCGCCGGGACGAAGCTGCCCAGCAGGTCCTGGAGCATGAAGCGACCGGCACGGGTACCGGCGTCCACCGCGGTGAGGATGAACAGCGCCTCGAACAGGATCGCGAAGTGGTACCAGAAGGCCATGGTGTTTTCACCCGGCAGCACCTGGTGGAGGATCTGCGCGATACCCACCGCCAGGGTCGGCGCACCGCCGGCACGGGCCAGGATGGTGTGCTCGCCGATGTCGCGGGCAGTCGCTTCCAGTTGTTCCGGGGTGATGGTGAAGCCCCAGCTGCTGACGGTCTGCGCCACCGACACGACGTCGGCACCGACCACCGCCGCCGGGCTGTTCATGGCGAAGTACACGCCCGGCTCGATCACCGAAGCGGCGACCATGGCCATGATGGCGACGAACGACTCCATGAGCATGCCGCCGTAGCCGATGTAGCGGGCGTTCACTTCGTTGTCCAGCAGCTTCGGCGTGGTCCCCGAGGAGATCAGCGCGTGGAAGCCGGACACCGCGCCGCAGGCGATGGTGATGAACAGGAACGGGAACAGGGTGCCTTTCCACACCGGACCGGTGCCGTCGGTGAACTGGGTCAGCGCCGGCATTTTCAGCTCGGGAGCGATGATCAGGATGCCGATGGCCAGGCCGACGATGGTGCCGATCTTGAGGAAGGTCGACAGGTAGTCACGCGGCGCCAGCACCAGCCACACCGGCAGCACCGCGGCGACGAAGCCGTAGCCCACCAGCATCCAGGTGATCTGCACGCCGGTGAAGGTGAACGCCGGGCCCCACACCGGATCCGCGGCGATCTGGCCCCCCAGCCAGATCGACAGCAGCAGCAGGACCACGCCGATCACCGAGATCTCGCCGATATGCCCCGGGCGGATATAGCGCATGTAAATGCCCATGAACATCGCGATCGGGATGGTCGCCATGACCGTGAACATGCCCCATGGGCTTTCCGCCAGGGCCTTGACCACGATCAGCGCCAGCACCGCGAGGATGATGATCATGATCAGGAAGCAGCCGAACAGGGCGATGGTTCCGGGAATCCGGCCCATCTCCTCGCGCACCATGTCGCCCAGGGAGCGGCCGTTGCGACGGGTGGAGAGGAATAGCACCATGAAGTCCTGCACCGCGCCGGCCAGGACCACACCGGCGATCAGCCAGAGGGTGCCGGGCAGGTAACCCATCTGCGCGGCGAGCACCGGGCCGACCAGCGGGCCGGCGCCGGCGATGGCGGCGAAATGGTGACCGAAGAGGATGTGCTTGTTGGTCGGGACGTAGTCCAGGCCATCGTTGTTGAGCACCGCGGGCGTGGCCCGACGCGGGTCCAGTTGCATCACCTTGGTGGCGATGAACAGGCTGTAGTAACGGTACGCGACCAGGTAGATCGCCACCGAGGCGACGACAATCCACAAGGCATTGATGGCTTCGCCACGCCGCAGGGCAACCACCCCGAGCGCGCAGGCCCCTAGTACTGCCAGCGCCAGCCAGGGAATATGGCGGGCCAGGCTATTATTGTTGTTCATGGTTCGCTTCCAGCTAGTGGATAAAAGGTAGCCCCCGGAGTCTAGCGAGACTCACTGGAAAGGCCAGCCCCAACGTTGGTCTAGAGCCTCCAGAGCCCATGGCCACCACGCAAGATTGCGCCCCTCGGCAAACGCTGGCAAGCGCTGCGCTATAGTTCACAGGTCCCCCCCGGAGGCCTGAACATGAACGAGCAAAACGATCGTCGCCGCTTCAAACGCATTGCCTTCGACGCCCCCACCGAATTGATCCAGGGTGCCCGGCGCTGGCCGGTCGAGCTGATCGATATTTCCTTCAAAGGCCTGCTGGTCGAGGCCCCCGCCGACTGGGATGCCGATGGCGAGCAACCGTTCGAGGCCGAAATCCACCTGGACGAGGACGCGAAGGTGGTCATGCAGGTGCAACTGCGTCATCTGGACAACGCGCAACTGGGTTTCGTCTGCCTGTATATCGATATCGTCTCGATGGAACATTTGCGCCGCATCGTGGAGCTCAATCTGCCTGACCGCACCGAGTTGATGCGTGAATTGCACGAATTGATCGAAGTTTAAAATCTTTTAGCCTGCTATCGATTCCCCTGCCCACGACTTTCTTGTCCACTCCGACAGCTTTTTTCACGCTGTACACGGTTATTTCGTCGCCGTGATACAGCGTGCCAATCCACTTGGAACGATTGATGCACAGTACAAAAGGCCAAATCAATGGCCCTACTGTTGCTGCGCCAATCGATAAATTGTATACAATTCTGCTAGCAATCGAATGCACTGAGTGTCTACAGTAGCGTCACAACAATAAAGCAGAGACCCATGCTCCCATGAACACGTCCGCATCCAGCACGTCTCCAGCCCAACGCCCCGAGGACGAAAACCTCGGTCTAGGCGCCAACCTGGCCTATGGTCTGCAACACGTCTTGACGATGTACGGCGGTATCGTCGCCGTACCCCTTATTCTCGGCCAGGCGGCCGGGCTGACACCGGCCGAGATCGGCCTGCTGATCGCCGCGTCGCTGTTCGCCGGGGGTCTGGCAACGCTTCTGCAAACCCTCGGCCTGCCGTTCTTCGGCTGCCAGTTGCCGCTGGTCCAGGGCGTTTCGTTCGCCGGTGTGGCGACCATGGGCGCGATCCTCAGTACCGAAGGCGGCGGTGGCCTGCCGGGCGTGCTCGGCGCGGTCATGGCGGCGTCGTTCATCGGCTTCCTGATCACGCCGGTCTTCTCGCGCATCACCAAGTTCTTCCCGCCACTGGTGACCGGTATCGTCATCACCACCATCGGCCTGACCCTGATGCCGGTCGCGGCGCGCTGGGTGATGGGTGGCAACAGCAAGTCACCGGACTTCGGCAGCATGGCCAACATCGGCCTGGCGGCGCTGACCTTCGGTATCGTGCTGGCCCTGAGCAAGCTCGGTAGCGCGGCGATCTCGCGCCTGTCGATCCTCCTGGCGATGATCATCGGTACCCTGATCGCCTGGTCGCTGGGCATGGCCGACTTCAGCAAGGTGATGGAAGGCCCGCTGGTGGCGATGCCCTCGCCGTTCCATTTCGGCATGCCGACCTTCCACATCGCGGCGATCCTGTCGATGTGCATCGTGATCATCGTGACCCTGGTGGAAACCTCGGCGGACATCCTCGCCGTCGGTGAAATCATCGACACCAAGGTCGATTCGCGCCGCCTCGGCGACGGCCTGCGCGCCGACATGGCGTCGAGCATCCTGGCGCCGATCTTCGGCTCCTTCACCCAGAGCGCCTTCGCCCAGAACGTCGGCCTGGTCGCCGTGACCGGAGTCAAGAGCCGCTACGTGGTCGCCACTGGCGGGGTCATCCTGGTGGTCCTCGGCCTGCTGCCGATCATGGGCCGGGTGATTGCCGCGGTGCCGACTTCGGTCCTCGGTGGCGCCGGTATCGTCCTGTTCGGCACCGTGGCCGCCAGCGGTATCCGCACCCTGTCCAAGGTCGAGTACAAGAACAACATGAACCTGATCATCGTCGCCGCCTCCCTGGGCTTCGGCATGATCCCGATCGCCGCGCCGAACTTCTACGATCACTTCCCGCGCTGGTTCGAGACCATCTTCCACTCGGGCATCAGTTCCGCTGCGATCATGGCCATTGCCCTGAACCTGCTGTTCAACCACCTCAAGGCCGGCAATTCCGACCAGCAATCCGTGTTCGCGGCCGGTTACGAGCGCACGGTGGTGTACTCCGATATCTCCGCCCTGCGTGATGGCGACTACTTCAAGGACGGCAAGCTGTTCGATGCCGAAGGCAAGGAAATCCCGATGGTCGCCGAAGGAGAACATGGCGGAACAGGCTCGCGACGATCAGCCGTCGCCGAACACTGACGACACGCCAGACCCCGGGGGCCGATGCGCAAGCATCGGCCCCTTTTCATTGATTGGCGCGCGCACATTTCCTTCAACAATCCGACAGAGCGATATGGCACTGTGCCTCTACTGGTCTATCGTCTTCGGGCCGGTATGGAACACCACCTCACATGGAACAGGGAGAGCGTGAACATGACTTATGTGCGCAAGGATTTGTGGAACCTCGGCGAGACCTGGAACCCGACGCTGCTGTGGTATGCGAAAGCCGTCCGCGAACTGCAGTCGCGCCCGCTGAACGACCCCACCAGCTGGCGTTTTCTCGCTGCGATCCATGGCTTCAACGCGAGCATCTGGGAAACCGAAGGCTATTACGACAAGAAGGTCGACAAACTGCCGAGCCTGAAGGACCGCGAGCTGTACTGGAAACAGTGCCAGCACCAGTCCTGGTACTTCCTGCCGTGGCACCGTCCGTACCTGCTGTCCTTCGAGGAGATCGTCCGCGCCGCGGTGGTCAAGCTCGGTGGCCCGGCTGACTGGGCCCTGCCGTACTGGAACTACGACGAGTACCAGACCCGTCCGGAAACCCTCGGGCTGCCGGAAGAGTTCTACAGCGAAACCCTGCCCGACGGCACGCCGAACCCTCTGGCGCTGCCGGTAGTGCTGCGCTTCGGTTCACAGAAGGACGGCATCATCCGACTGAACCCGGCAAAGCTCGATCTGACAGCAGCATTCAACGAAGACCAGTTCACCCGCAAAGAGAATGGCGGCTCTCCTGGCTTCGGTGGCCCGTCCACCGGCTTCAACCACAACGCCGGCCACCCCAGCGGCCTGCTGGAATCCAGCCCGCACAACTTCGTGCATACCATGGTCGGTGGCGACAACGGCCTGCCGGTCAAGGATCCGGCTTTCCGTGCGGGGCTGATGTCCGATCCGGACACCGCCGGCCTCGATCCGGTGTTCTGGCTGCACCACGCCAACATCGACCGTCTCTGGCAGATCTGGCTGAACCGTGACCCGAGCCACCACAATTCGACCAAGCCCAAGTTCGTCGATGGTCCACCCCTGGGCCGTCCGTTCATCCTGCCGACGGTGAACGGCGAAAGTCGCTTCTGGAAGGTCCATGAAACGCTGGAGCTCAAGGATCAGCCTTATACCTATGAAAGTTTCTATGACCCGGTACCGAAGGCACCGCAAGAAAAACTGGCAGCGGCGGCATTCGTCGCTCAACCGACGGTAGCGGCCGTGGACGAACCCGAAGTCGACGTCGAACTGATCGGCGCCAACAGTGACACCTTGAAGCTGGTAGGACGCAAGGGCGATACCAGGGTGCATCTGGACAAATCGGGGCTTGCCAAGGTATCCCGACGTCTCGCGGCCAAGAGCCTGGTGGCGGAGAACGCCGCCGCGCCCAAGCATGAACGGATCTTCCTCAACCTGGAAAACATCCGTGGCCAGCGCAACGCGGTACTGATCGACGTCTACGTCAACCTGCCGCAAGGCGAGCAACCGGACACACATCCGGAACTGCACGCGGGTTCGGTCTCGCTGTTCGGCGTCTCGTCGGCCAGTGACGTCAACACCAGCCACGGCGGCAGCGGTCTCAGCGCTTCGCTGGAGATCACCCAGGTGATCGAGGTGCTGCGCCAGGGTGGCGACCTGGATCTGGCCCACCTGCAGGTCAGCCTGTTCCCGGACCAGAACCTGTTCGACGGCGATGACATCACGGTCGGCCGCATCAGCATTTACCGCCAAGGCGAGTGATGATGGATGTCAGGCTGACCACCGCCTGGCTGCACAGCCCCTGGCCATGGCTGGCGACCGCCAGCCTGGCCGGGTGGGCCGCATTGGTGGCGGCGCCGACACAATCGGCGCTGCCCGACTTCTGCGGCTCCATCGCCGGAGTGCTCTCCGCGCTGGGCTGGCACGGCGTCACCCAGGCGCTGTCCCTCGATCCGCTGGGGCTGCTGCTGGCCTGGTGGATGATGCTGCTGGCGATGATGCCGCCCCTGTTGGCCGCGCCCCTGGACTACCTGTGGCAACGCAGTCTGCCACGGCGTCGTCCGCTGGCCGTGGCGCTGTTCCTGTGCGGCTACGTACTGGTGTGGAGCCTGGCCGGCCTGCTGCTGACCGGGCTGTCCATCGGGCTGAAACTGCTCACGGGCGACAACGGCGGATACGCGGCACTGTTGGCTCTGGGAGTCGTCCTGTTCTGGCAGGCGACACCGGTCAAGCAACAGGCGCTGAACCACTGTCACTACCTGCCGCGGATTTCCGCGTTCGGCTGGGCCATGGTCCGCGACTGCCTGCGCTACGGCGTGGTCAAGGGCAACTGGTGCATCGCCGCCTGCTGGCCGTTGATGTTGCTGCCGATGCTGGTGGAGCAAGGGCATCTGCCGCTGATGCTGGTCGGTATGCTCTGGCTGGTGCATGAGCGCCAACGCCTGGGGCGCCAGGCGGCATGGCGCTGGCCGTTACCCTTGCCTCAGCGCCTCACCATCGCGGCCTCGCCACAGTTGAAGAAGTACCGCTCCAACCGCTGCAAACCTGTCGCCACCAGCGTCCCAGCCAGGCGGTGAACCTGCAGCCAGGCCCGCGGACAGTCGTCGCGGGCCTGCGCGCGGGCAGGCCCTGCTCCGCTCATTCCTCGAACAGCGCGTCGAGGGCTTGTTCCAGACGGGTCACGGCGATCACCTGAAGACCCGCCGGCGCCTCCTTCGGCGCATTGCCCTTGGGCACGATGGCACGCTTGAAGCCGTGCTTGGCCGCTTCCTTCAGACGCTCCTGGCCACTCGGCACCGGCCGTACCTCGCCGGACAGACCGACTTCGCCGAACACCAGCAGGCCCTGTGACAGCGGCCGGTTGCGCAGGCTCGACATCACGGCGGCGAGCAGGGCCAGGTCGGAGGCGGTCTCCAGCACCTTGACCCCGCCGACCACGTTGAGGAACACGTCCTGGTCGTGGGTGGGAATGCCGCCGTGGCGGTGCAGGACCGCCAGAAGCATGGCCAGGCGGTTCTGGTCCAGGCCCAGGGTGACCCGCCGCGGGTTGGCCAGATGGCTGTCGTCCACCAGCGCCTGGACCTCCACCAGCATCGGCCGGGTACCTTCCCAGGTGGCCATGACCACACTGCCCGGAACCGCCTCCTGAGCCCGGGTGAGGAAGATCGCCGACGGGTTGGAGACTTCCTTCAGGCCACGGTCGGTCATGCCGAACACGCCCAGTTCGTTGACCGCGCCGAAGCGGTTCTTCACCGCGCGCAACAGGCGCAGGCGGCCATCGGACTCGCCCTCGAAATACAGCACGGTGTCGACCATGTGCTCCAGCACCCGCGGACCGGCCAGGGCGCCTTCCTTGGTCACGTGGCCGACGAGGAAGATCGCCGTGCCGCTCTGCTTGGCGTAGCGCACCAGCAGCGCGGCGCTCTCGCGGACCTGGGCGACGCCGCCGGGGGCGGATTGCAGTTGCTCGGTGAAGATGGTCTGGATCGAGTCGATCACCATGACCTTGGGTTTTTCGCTGCGCGCGGTGGCGATGATGCTTTCGATGCAGGTCTCGGTCATCACCCGCAGTTGATCCAGCGGCAGCCCCAGGCGACGCCCGCGCATCGCCACCTGCTGCTGGGATTCCTCACCGGTGACGTACAGCGCCGGCATGCGCGTGGCGATGTGGCAGAGGGTCTGCAGGAGGATGGTGGACTTGCCGATCCCCGGGTCGCCGCCGATCAGCACCACCGAACCGTCCACCAGCCCGCCGCCGAGGACGCGGTCGAGCTCGGCGCTGGCGGTGGAGAACCGCGGGATTTCCTCGATGGAGACCTCGGCGAGGGTCTTGATCTGCGCCTGCTGCCCGGCCCAACCGGTACGACCGCTGGGCGCCGCGGCGCCGCCGCTCTCGATCATGGTCTCGGTCAGGGTGTTCCAGGCGCCGCATTCGCTGCACTGGCCGGCCCATTTCGGAAAGGTCGCGCCGCACTCGGTGCAGCCGTACAAGCGCTTGGCCTTGGCCATGGGCAGTCTCCTGGAAAAAGTCGCCATGATAGCCGCCGCGCCGGGAAAGGCGCCAATCGTGGCAAACCCTTGGCTATGAGCACGGTCATTTGCAGGCGACACAACGCATGAAGCCAGCAGCTGAATTACACTGCGTTGTCCCCTTTCAATTGTTACAAGGAATAAACCATGGGCGTGATCAGTGAATTCAAAGCCTTTGCGGTCAAGGGCAATGTCGTCGACATGGCCGTTGGTATCATCATCGGCGCGGCCTTCGGCAAGATCGTTTCATCTTTTGTCGGCGATGTGGTGATGCCGCCCATAGGCTTGTTGGTGGGCGGAGTGGACTTCAGTGACCTGGCGATCACGCTGAAGGCCGCCGAAGGCGAGGCGCCGGCGGTGATGCTGGCCTATGGCAAATTCATTCAGACCATCATCGACTTCGTGATCGTGGCCTTCGCGATCTTCATGGGTGTGAAAGTGATCAACCGGCTGAAGCGTGAAGAAGCGGTGGCACCGTCCGTACCGCCGGCGCCTACCCCGCAGGAGACCTTGCTGACCGAGATTCGCGATCTGTTGAAGGCTCAGAACAACAAGCCTTGAGATTTTTGGGGCCGCTATGCGGCCCTTCGCGGGCAAGCCGCGCTCCTACAAAATCCGCGTCCACATGCAAGAGCCCGATCCGCGCTGCACTCGTAGGAGCGTGGCTTGTCGTGTGACGAACCACCGCGAAGGACCGCAAGGCGGTCCCAATGACTCTCACCAGTAAGTTTCGACCGCCACCTGCCCCGGCCGCCGGCTCAGGCTCAGGTTCAACTCCCTGGCCTTCAGCACCTTGCGCGTGTCGTCGATCATCTCGGGGTTGCCACAGAGCATCACCCGCGAATGCTCCGGAGTCAGCTCCAGCCCAGCCGCCCGCTCCAGCTCGCCGTTCTCGATCAGCGTGGTGATGCGCCCATTCAGCGCCCCCGGATGCTGCTCGCGGGTCACCACCGGGATGAACTGCAGCTTGCCGGCGTACTCCGCCAGGTAGTCGCGCTGCTCCAGCCCGGCGATCAGATCCAGATACGCCAGCTCACGCGCCTCGCGCACCGAATACACCAGTTTGATCCGCTCGAAACGCTCCCAGGCCTCGAAGTCCTGCAGGATCGAGAGGAACGGGGCGATCCCGGTACCGGTCGCCAGCAGCCACAGATCGCGGCCGTCGACGAAGCGATCGAGGGTCAGGTAGCCGAAGGCCTGGCGGTCGATCAGCAGTTCGTCGCCTTCGCGCAGGCGGCTCAACTCACTGGTGAACTCACCGCCCGGCACCACGATGGAATAGAAGTCCAGGTGTTCGTCGAACGGCGACGACACCATCGAATAGGCGCGCCAGACCACGCTGCCATCGGCCTTGGTCACGCCCAGGCGAGCGAACTGGCCGGCCCGAAAGCGGAAACCGGCATCGCGGGTGGTGCGCAAGCTGAAGAGGCTGGGGGTCAGCGGCTGGACATCAAGGAGGGTCTGGCGGGTGTATTTCTCCGCGCTGGCAGTCATGGTTCGCTCCACAAATCGGGTTCGCCCAGTGTCGCGCAAAGCCATCAGAATAAACACCGCCGGTTTGTAGGCCTTGTACGAAAAACCTCGGCGCACGGCAAACATCCTGTTACCTCAACTGTCCTTCGCCGACCATGACATAGGTCAACTTATAGCGAAAAAAACCAATCGCATTGTAGGACAATTCCTATACTGACGAAGCCGCAGCGGAAAACTTGGATCCATGCACAGGGAGCGACCCGTCAATGCCGCACTGGAAGCAAGAGCAGCTCGAAAGCCTGATCGGCGAACGGGATCCTGAGCGTATCTTCGAAACCGCCCTGTCCCTGGTCGAGCAGTTGGGCATGCAATACCTGGGGCTGGTGGTGCAGAGCCAGGCGAGCGGCCTCACCCCCCAGTACCTGATGTACAACAACTTTTCCACCGAGTGGAACGCGTTGTACCAGGAACGCAACTACCTGACCCAGGACCCGACCTTCCACCATTGCCGTCACTCGCTGATCCCGCTGCTGTGGGAAGACTCGGTATTCGAACAGACCCCGCAATTGCGCGAAGAAGCCAAGGCCAATGGCCTCACCCACGGCTGGAGCCAGGCCGCCCACGATATCCGCGGCAACAACAGTGTGCTCAGCCTGGTGCGCAGCGAAAACGCTATCAGCGTAGCCGAGTTCTATGACAAGACCGGCCAGGCCCTGTGGCTGTGCAATGTCATGCACACGGTCATGCTCGAATGCATCAATCCGCTGCAACCCAATGGCTTCGGTCTGTCCGAGCGCGAGCGCGAAGTGCTGAAATGGTCCGCCGCCGGCAAGACCGCCTCGGACATCGCCTGCATCCTCACCCTGTCGCAGAGCACGGTGAATTTCCATATCCGCAGCGTCATCTCCAAGATGCACGCCAACAACAAGGCCGGCGCCGTGGCCATCGCCGCCATGCACGGACTGCTGTGACCCCGCTCGAAGGCAAAGCCCTGTAGAATCGGCGCCTGTCTGTCACTGCCCGGCAGTGCACACCCATGCCCCAGAGCCTCGACCCATGCCTTTGCTGACCAGCCCCTTCGCCCACCTCGACCTGATCCGCCAGCCCGACTACGCCAACGATCCCCTGCAGGCCTTCGACGCCGCCGACGAATACCTGCTGGAGCACGTGGCCGAACAGGACCTGCCCGGTGGCGCCCGGGTGCTGGTCCTCAACGACAGCTTCGGCGGCCTGGCCATCAGCCTGCGCGAGCGCTTCGCGGTGACCAGCAGCGGCGATTCCTTCCTCGCTCGCCTCGGCCTGGAGAAGAACCTGCCACGCAACGACCAGCCCTGGGACGGCGTGCCCTTCGTGCCGGCCAGCGCGCCTTGTCAGGGGCCGTTCGACTATGTCCTGGTGCGGGTGCCGAAAACCCTGGCCTTGCTCGAAGAACAGTTGATTCGCCTGCAAGGCCAACTGGCACCGGGCGCGCGCGTGGTCGCCGGGGCGATGATCAAGCACCTGCCACGGGCCGCCGGGGATCTGCTGGAGCAGTACATTGGGCCGATGCAGGCTTCGCTGGCGCAGAAGAAGGCTCGCCTGCTGGTCGCCACTTTCGAGACGAAGGCGCCCGCGCAGTCGCCCTACCCGACCCGCTACCGCCTGGACAAGCCGGTACTGGAACTGGTCAACCATGCCAACGTGTTCTGCCGCGAAGGGCTGGATATCGGCACCCGCGCGTTTCTTCCGCACCTGCCGCGCAACCTTGGCAACGCCCGGGTGGCGGACCTCGGCTGCGGCAATGGCGTGCTGGCGATCGCCAGTGCCCTGGACAACCCGCAGGCGCACTACACCCTGGTGGACGAGTCCTATATGGCGGTGCAATCAGCCGCGGAGAACTGGCGTGCGGCGCTGGGCGAGCGGGAAGTGGAAATCCGCGCGGCGGATGGCCTGGACGGTCAGGTGGCGAACTCGCTGGACGTGGTGCTGTGCAACCCGCCGTTCCACCAGCAGCAGGTGGTCGGCGATTTCCTCGCCTGGCGCATGTTCCAGCAGGCCCGGGAGGCGCTGGTGGTGGGGGGGGCGCTGTATGTCGTGGGTAACCGCCACCTGGGCTACCACACCAAGCTGGCGCGGTTGTTCCGTGGTGTGGAACAGGTGGCGGCGACGCCGAAGTTCGTGATTCTCAAGGCGCGGAAATAAAACGCGAAGAAATTGCGCTGCTTCTTGTAGGAGCTGGCTTGTCGTGTGACGAACCACTGCGAAGGACCGCGCAGCGGTCCCAGACAGCAGTGAGGCCTGGGACCGCTGCGCGGTCCATCGCAGGCAAGCCAGCTCCTACGTGCTCAACCCCGCCGCACTCATGAACAGGCGCATCAGCCACGCCACCACCGCCAGGCTCGCCACACTCAGCGTCCAGATCAGCGCCAGCCAGCCCAGCCGCTGCCACAGCGGCTTCTTCTCCGGCTCGAAGGTATCGTTGCCTTTCATACCCTGAACCCTCCTAGTGATAGCCATGTTCATGGGTCACCTTGCCGCGGAACACGTAGTAGCTCCAGAAGGTGTAGCCGAGGATGAACGGCAGGATGAACAGCGTGCCGACCAGCATGAAGCCCTGGCTCTGCGGCGGCGCGGCGGCGTCCCAGATCGAGATCGACGGCGGGATGATGTTCGGCCACAGGCTGATGCCCAGGCCGCTGTAGCCGAGGAAGATCAGCACCAGGGTGAGCAGGAACGGCGTGTAGTGGGCGTTGCGCTTCACCGCCTGGAGCAGGCCGTAGAAGGTCACCAGGACCAGCAGCGGCACCGGCATGAACCAGAACAGGTTGGGCACGCTGAACCAGCGCTCGGCAATCTGCGGATAGGCCAGCGGCGTCCACAGGCTGACGATGCCGATCACCAGCAGCAAGGCCAGGGCCAGCGGCCGGCCAAGGTTGTGCATCTGCTCCTGGAGCCTGCCTTCGGTCTTCATGATCAGCCAGGTGCAGCCGAGCAGCGCGTAGGCGACGATCAGGCCGAGGCCGCTGAACAGGCTGAACGGCGTCAGCCAGTCCAGGGTGCCGCCGGCATACTGCCTGTCGACCACCTTGAAGCCTTCCATGAAGGCACCCAGGGCCACGCCCTGGAAGAAGGTCGCCGCCAGCGAACCCCAGATGAAGGCCTTGTCCCACAGGTGGCGCTTGTCGGCCTTGGCCTTGAAGCGGAACTCGAAGGCCACGCCGCGGAAGATCAGGCCCACCAGCATCAGCATCAGCGGCAGGTACAGCGCCGAGAGCACCACCGAGTAGGCCAGCGGGAAGGCGCCGAACAACCCCGCCCCGCCCAGCACCAGCCAGGTCTCGTTGCCGTCCCAGACCGGCGCCACGGTGTTCATCATCACATCGCGATCCTGTTCGCCCTTGACGAACGGGAAGAGGATGCCGATGCCCAGGTCGAAACCGTCCATGACCACGTACATCATCACGCCGAAGATGATGATCACGGCCCAGATCAGCGGAAGATCGATTCCCATGATTCAGTGTCCTTCTTTGTTCAGGCTGACATCGCCGAGGTCGTGGTCGTCTTTCGCCGCCGACAGCGGCCGCGCCGGTGTGCGCGGCTGGCCGGGGCCGCCGGGGTTGGTCTCGTTGCCTTCGCCGGTCTTCGGTCCCTTGCGCACCAGGCGCATCATGTAGCCCAGGCCCGCGCCGAACAGGGCGAAATACACCACCACGAACATGATCAGGGTGAAACCGAGCTGTGCGTAGCTGTGGTTGGAGGCGCCATCGGCGGTGCGCATCAGGCCATAGACCACCCACGGCTGACGGCCGACCTCGGTGGTGAACCAGCCGGCGAGGATCGCGATCAACCCGGACGGCCCCATCCACAGGGTCAGGTAGAGGAACGGCCGCGAGCTGTAGAGGCTGCCGCGCTTGCGCAGCCACAGGCTCCACAGGCCGACGAAGATCATCAGCATGCCGAGGCCGACCATGATGCGGAACGACCAGAACACCACGGTGGAGTTGGGCCGGTCCTCGGGCGGGAAGTCCTTCATCGCCGGCACTTGCTTGTCCAGGCTGTGGGTCAGGATCAGGCTGCCCAGGGCCGGAATTTCCAGCTTGAAGCGGGTGGTCTCGGCCTGCATGTCGGGGATGCCGAAGAGGATCAGCGGGGTCGGTTCGTCGCCGACGTTTTCCCAGTGCCCCTCGATGGCGGCGATCTTCACCGGCTGGTGCTTGAGGGTGTTGAGGCCGTGGAAATCGCCGATCACCGCCTGGATCGGGGCGACGATCAGGGCCATCCACATGGCCATCGAGAGCATCTTGCGGATCGCCGGGTTGTCGCGCCCGCGCAGCAGGTGCCAGGCCGCCGAGGCGCCGACGAAGAACGCGGTGGCGACGAAGGCCGCGGTGGCCATGTGCATCAGGCGGTAGGGGAACGACGGGTTGAAGATCACCGCCAGCCAGTCCACCGGAATCACCCGGCCATCAACGATCTCGAAGCCCTGGGGCGTCTGCATCCAGCTGTTGGAGGCGAGGATCCAGAAGGTCGAGACCAGCGTCCCCAGGGCCACCATCACCGTGGAGAAGAAGTGCAGGCCACGGCCGACGCGATTCCAGCCGAAGAGCATGACACCGAGGAAACCGGCTTCGAGGAAGAACGCGGTGAGTACCTCGTAGGTCAGCAAGGGCCCGGTCACCGCGCCGGCGAAGTCGGAGAAGCGGCTCCAGTTGGTGCCGAACTGGTAGGCCATGACCAGCCCGGATACCACGCCCATGCCGAAGTTGACCGCGAAGATCTTCGACCAGAAGTGGTAGAGGTCGCGGTAGACCGCTTCGTTGGTTTTCAGCCAGAGGCCTTCGAGCACCGCCAGGTAGCTGGCGAGACCGATGGTGATGGCAGGGAACAGGATGTGAAAGGACACGGTGAACGCGAACTGCATTCGGGCGAGATCGAGGGCCTCTGATCCGAACATGGTGCTTCCTCTGTCAGGTAATCCGGCGTCAGGGTCCGTTGCCTTGACGCCAACTGCCCCCGTGGTGGTTGGGTGCAACCTGTTCGAATTGTTCTGAGAAATTTCCCACCCCAGGGATCGGTGGCCCGCGGGCCCGTCGTCGAGCGGATCGTTGCAGGGGCAACTATTGATCCAGATCAATGACAGGGAGAAAGGATAGTCCCGAACCCTCCGCGCGGTTGTGTGGTTGATTGCCGCGTGACCGGTTGCCTCACCCTCTTTACGAAAATGTGAAACGGTGCGCTCAGCGAACGGGTTCGGCGTTTCCTGCAACCTTTTGTTACAGCCAGGTGTTACGCTGCCACACCCCGTTCCCATCAAGACTCCGCCTTCGCCCATGTCCGCCACGGCTCCGTTGCTGCTTCGTCATCACCGTCCCTTCCTGTCGTTCTGGCTGGCCCGGGTGTTCACCGCCAGCGGCTTCCAGATGCTCACCGTGGCCATCGGCTGGCACCTCTACCAGTTGACCGGCAACGTGCTCGACCTGGGTCTGGTCGGCCTGGTGGAGTTCGCCCCGCGGGTGCTGTTCATGCTGCACACCGGGCATGTCGCCGACCGCTACGACCGGCGTCGCGTCGCCGCCCTGTGCCAGAGCCTGCAGGCGCTGATCGCCCTGGCGCTGGCGCTGGCCAGTAGCACCGACTCGGTGAGTCGCGAGCTGATCTTCATCCTCGCCTTCCTCCTCGGCGCCGCCCGTTCGTTCGAGATGCCGGCGACCCAGGCGCTGCTGCCCAACGTGGTGCCGCCGGAGCTGTTTCCGCGAGCGGTGGCGGCGTCGGCCTCGGCGATGCAGTCGGCGACCATCGTCGCCCCGGCCCTGGGCGGCGTTCTCTATGCCTTCGGCAGCGTCTGGGTGTACGGGCCGACGGTGTGCCTGTATGTCATCGCCTGCTGCCTGACCCTCAGCCTGACCGCGCGGCAGGCCCCGCTGGCCCAGGGCCGCGCCAGCATCGAATCGCTGCTGGCGGGGATCCGCTTCATCCGCAGTCGCCCGGATATCCTCGGGGCGATTTCGCTCGACCTGTTCGCCGTGCTGCTGGGCGGCGCCACCGCGTTGTTGCCGGTGTTCGCCAAGGACATCCTGCTCACCGGTCCCTGGGGCCTTGGCCTGCTGCGCTCGGCACCGGCGGTGGGGGCGTTGCTGATGTCGCTGTGGCTGGCGCGCTTCCCGGTGGAGCGCAAGGTCGGCCGGGTGATGTTCACCGCGGTCGGGGTATTCGGCGTGGCGACCATCGCCTTCGGCCTGTCCACCTCGTTCTGGTTCTCCCTGGCGGTGCTGGCCGTGCTCGGCGCGGCCGACATGATCAGCATGGTGATCCGCGGCGCCTTCGTGCAGTTGGAGACGCCGGACGAGATGCGCGGACGGGTGAGTGCGGTGAACGGTTTGTTCATTGGTGCTTCGAACCAGTTGGGCGAGTTCGAGTCAGGGGTGACCGCGCACTGGTTCGGCACGGTGCCGGCGGTGGTGCTGGGTGGCGTCGGGACGCTGGTGGTGACCGGGGTGTGGATCAAGCTGTTTCCGAGCCTGGCGGGGCGGGATCATATGCATAGCCGGCGCTCGACCTGACGACTCCGCGTCCCACTGTAGGAGCGTGGCTTGTCGTGTGACGAACCACCGCGAAGGCCTGCAACGCAGGCCCATAGGCGACCGGATCAGGGACCGCTGCGCGGTCCTTCTCGGTGGTTCGTCACACGACAAGCCACGCTCCTACGAGGGGGATCTACGTGGCGTCAGCAACCGAGCAAGTGCGCCACCTGCCCGCGCATCACCTTCCCTTCCAGCAGCTCCACCAGGGCCAGGGCGAACGGGATCGCCGCCGCCGAATGCTGCGCGGTGATGCAGTTGCCATCCACCACCACCGCCTGGTCGACGAAGCTGCACCCGGACAGGTGCTGGCTGACATCGTTGTGGCAGGTCATCCGCCGCTGACGCAGCAACCCCCAGGCCTGCAACACCAGCGCCGGCGACTCGCCGATCGCCGCGTAATACTGCCCGGCCCGGACCTGCTCCTGCATGCGCTGCTCCAAAGCCGGGCTGGCGGCCAGGTGCCGTGCGCCGTTTTCGCCCCCGGGCAGGACGATCAGGTCGAACGACTGCGCCAGCACGTCCACCAGCATGGCGTCGGCGGTCAGCCGGGTACCACGGGCACAGGTGAGCATCCGCCGCGTCTCGACACTCGCCACCAGCACCTCCACCGCCGATTGGCGCAGGACATCGATGAGGGTCACGGTCTGCAGGTCATCGACGCCTTCGGCGACGGCGATCAGGGCTCTCTGGGTCATGATGAACTCCTTCCGGGCGTGTCCATCCAGCGTAGATCACCGGCCCCATGACGAACGATCGGCGGGCGGTTGGACGCATTACCCTCTGCCGGCCATGCTGGTATGATGCGCGGCTTTTTTCCGGCCCGGTCGAAAAATACGTCAAGGCGGTACGCTTTGTGCTTTCCTGACCGGACCGACAACATTAGGCGCCCATCGCGCCACGGGGAGCAGGACATGCTGGAACGGCTGTTTCAACTGAAAGCACACAATACGAATGTGCGTACCGAGATCCTGGCGGGCGTCACCACGTTCCTGGCCATGGCCTACATTCTCTTCGTCAACCCGAGCATCCTCGGCGAGACCGGCATGGACAAGGGCGCGGTATTCGTCGCCACCTGCCTGGCCGCGGCCATCGGCTCCACGATCATGGGCATCATCGCCAACTACCCGATCGCCCTGGCGCCGGGCATGGGCCTGAACGCCTTCTTCACCTACACCGTGGTCCTGCACATGGGCCACACCTGGCAGGTGGCGCTGGGCGCGGTCTTCATCTCCGCGGTGCTGTTCTTCCTGCTGTCGATCTTCCGCATCCGCGAGTGGATCGTGAACAGCATCCCGCTGCCGCTGCGTTCGGCGATCGCCGCCGGTATCGGTCTGTTCCTCGCGCTGATCGCCCTGCACAACGCCGGTATCGTCGTCGATAACCCGGCCACCCTGGTGGGCCTGGGCGACCTCAAGCAGCCCGCGCCGATCCTCGCCACCCTGGGCTTCTTCCTGATCGTCGCCCTGGAAGCGCTGAAAGTGCGCGGCGCCGTGCTGATCGGCATCCTCGCCGTGACCATCGTGTCCATCGTGTTCGGCGTCACCGAGTTCGGCGGCCTGGTGTCGATGCCGCCATCGCTGGCCCCGACCTTCCTGCAACTGGACATCAAGGGCGCACTGGACATCGGCCTGGTCAGCGTGATCTTCGCCTTCCTCTTCGTCGACCTGTTCGACAACTCCGGCACCCTGATCGGCGTGGCCAAGCGCGCCGGCCTGATGGGCAAGGACGGCCACATGCCGAAGATGGGCCGCGCCCTGATCGCCGACAGTACCGCGGCAATGGCCGGTTCGCTGCTGGGCACCTCGACCACCACCAGCTACATCGAGTCGGCGGCGGGCGTCAGCGCCGGCGGCCGTACCGGCCTGACCGCCATCGTCGTCGCCATCCTGTTCCTCCTGGCGCTGTTCTTCGCCCCGCTGGCCGGTAGCGTGCCGGCCTTCGCCACCGCGCCGGCGCTGCTGTTCGTCGCCGTGCTGATGGCCTCGGGCCTGGCGGAAATCAACTGGGACGACATCACCGAAGCCGCGCCAGTGGTTATCACCGCCCTGGCGATGCCGCTGACCTACTCCATCGCCAACGGCATCGCCTTCGGCTTCATTTCCTGGACCGCGATCAAGCTGATCTCCGGCCGCGGCCGCGACCTGAACTCGGCCCTGGTGATCCTGTCCATCCTGTTCGTCATCAAGCTGGGCTGGTTCAACGCATGAGTGCTGTCTTCGACCCTTCCACCTACGACCAGCAGCTCGCCGCCAAGGTCGAGCGCCTGCGCGAGCTGCTGGCGCCGTTCGATGCGCCGCAACCGGCGGTGTTCGATTCGCCGCGCGAGCACTACCGTCTGCGTGCCGAGTTCCGCCTGTGGCGCGAAGGCGGCCAGCGGCATTACGCGATGTTCGCGCCGGGCGAGAAGCACACGCCGATCCTGATCGAGGATTTCCCCATCGCCAGCCGGCGGATCAACGATCTGATGCCGCGCATGAAAAGCGCCTGGCAGGCCAGCGAGGCCCTGAGCAACAAGCTGTTCCAGGTGGAGTTCCTCACCACCCTGGCCGGCGACGCGATGATCACCCTGTGCTACCACCGTCCGCTGGACGAGGCCTGGGAAGTGGCGGCGCGGCAACTGGCCGGCGAACTGGGCGTGAGCATCATCGGCCGCTCCAAGGGCAAGCGCCTGGTGATCGGCCGTGACTACGCGCAGGAAGCGTTGCAGGTGGCGGGACGCGAATTCCGCTACCGCCAGCCGGAAGGCGCCTTCACCCAGCCCAACGGCCAGGTGAACCAGAAGATGCTCGGTTGGGCCTATGAGGCGCTGGGCCAGCGCGAGGACGATCTGCTGGAGCTGTACTGCGGCAACGGCAACTTCACCCTGCCGCTGGCGACCCGGGTGCGCAAGGTACTGGCCACCGAGATCAGCAAGACCTCGGTGAATGCTGCCCTGCACAACCTCGATGACAATGCGGTGGACAACGTCAGGCTGGTGCGCCTGTCGGCCGAGGAACTGACCGAAGCGCTGAACGAGGTGCGGCCGTTCCGGCGCCTGGAAGGCATCGACCTGAAGAGCTACGACTTCGGCAGCGTCTTCGTCGACCCGCCGCGTGCCGGCATGGACCCGGACACCTGCGAACTGACCCGGCGCTTCGACAACATCCTGTACATCTCCTGCAATCCGGAAACGCTGGCGGCGAACATCGCGCAGTTGCATGACACGCACCGGATCGAGCGCTGTGCGTTGTTCGATCAGTTCCCCTATACCCATCACATGGAGAGTGGGGTGCTGCTGGTTCGGCGCTGACAGCCACACCGCAGCCCCGCGCGTAGGAGCGTGGCTTGCCCGCGAAGGACCGTGCAACGGTCCCAATTCGGTGATGTTTCGGGGGACCGCTGCGCGGTCCTTTCGCAGGCAAGCCAGCTCCTACAAGTTCCTTCGCGGGCAAGCCACGCTCCTACGAGACAAACGTCCCAAAGGCTCACGCCATCAACAACGGCACCACCTGATCCGCATCGGTCAACGCCCCATGGTGCCCCAGCCAGCGACTCGCCGCCGGCTCCACTTCACTGCGAATGATCCCCCCGCCACCATTCGGCACCACGATCAGGTCGCCGATCCGCGCCTCCGCCTGACTCAGCATCACATCGCCGAACAACCCGCCGGCAATGGCGTCGGCCTTGCTCAGCACCGTGTAGCCATCCCCCAGGCGATCGCGCCAGCGTTCCTGGGTGCGGTCCAGCCGTGCGGCATCGACATAGACATGCCGCGCGCGGATATCCCCCGCGACCGCCAGCACCCCGTCCTGCAGCGCCGGCTCGCGGTCGAAATCCACCACCGCGTCGGCATCCAGCCCGAGCATGCCGTGGTCGGCGGTCACCAGCAGTCGCGCACCCGCGGGGAGCTGCTGGAAGATCGACTCGGCCAGACGATCGGCAACGCGCAGCTGCGCCAGCCACGCGTCCGAGCCCGGACCGAACAGGTGTCCGGCGAAATCCAGGTCGGCGAAATAGGCGAAGCACAGCGCCGGTGCATTCACCTCCAGGGCCTGGCGCACCAGTTGCGGATAGCCGTAGTACGACGGCGCACCGAGGATCTGCGAGCCCTTGTAGATCGCCCGGGTGTAGGCGGACTCGGCATAACGCGCCGGCATCACCGTGCTGATCCGCAGTCCCTGCTCGGTGGCCTGCTCCCAGGCGGTCTGCGGCACGATGAACTGCTCCGGCGTCGGCACCTCGGCGAATGCCCGTTGCGCGACGAAGGGCGCGCAGGTCCAGGTCAGCGGGGAAAACTCGCTGTCGGCATCCAGGGCGAAGCTGCAGCCGACGATGCCGTGGGCACCACTGCCCAGTCCCGACGCCAGGGCGGCCAGGCTCGACGCCGTGGTCGCGGGAAAACCGACACGAAACACGCCGTCCGGGCGCATCAACCCGGCGAGAAACGGCGCCTCGTCGCGGTACTCGCGGAGCAGATCGTGGCCCAGGCCATCGATCAGCAGCAGGCAGGTCGCCCGCGCGGGCGCCAGGCCGAACGAATTGCGAAAGCCCACCGCGCCGAGTGCGCAAAGCATCGAATGCGTCAGGTTGGCCAGCCCCGGCCAGGTCTGATGCTGGGTGACGTCCAACTGCACTGACATTTGCATTCCTCCTCCATGGTCGAGCCACAAGGTGTAGCACGACCCTGTGCGATCAGCGAACACTAAACGCTGGCACCGATTGATTCCTGTTAACCAGACGGTACATTTTGTCGGAACACTCCTTTTCCAATCGCCAAGAACAACAACGGAGTCTTACCGATGAATCTGGCCAAACCGCCCGGCATTCTCGCCGGCCTGATCGGCGCGGGCATCCAGGCCTCGCGCACCCCCGCGCTGCACGAACACGAAGGCGCCGCCCAGGGCCTGACCTACCTGTACCGGCTGATCGACCTCGACCAGCTCAAGCTCGACAGCAGTGCCCTCGAAGAACTGCTGACCGCCGCCCAGTACATGGGCTTCACCGGCCTGAACATCACCTTTCCGTGCAAACAGGCGATCCTCCCGCTGCTCGACGAGCTGTCGCCGGAGGCCCGCGGCATCGGGGCGGTGAATACCGTGGTGCTGAAACACGGCCGGCGCATCGGCCACAACACCGACTGCCTGGGTTTTGCCGAAGGTTTTCGTCGCGGCCTGCCGGACGTTTCCCGCCAGCATGTGGTGCAGATGGGCGCCGGTGGCGCTGGCGCGGCGGTGGCCCATGCCCTGCTCAGCGAGGGTGTGCAACGGCTGAGCGTGTTCGATGTGGAAGTCGCGCGGGCCCAGGCCCTTGTGGATAACCTCAACCAGCATTTCCCGGGGACCCGGGCCAGGGTCGGTCACGATCTGGAAAGCACCCTGGCGCAGGCTTGCGGCCTGGTGAACACCACGCCGATGGGGATGGCCAAGCTGCCCGGCATGCCGGTCCCGAAAGCCCTGCTGCGGGCCGAACTGTGGGTCGCGGAGATCGTTTACTTCCCACTGGAAACCGAGTTGCTGCGCGAAGCCCGCGCCCTCGGCTGCCGCACCCTGAATGGCGCCACCATGGCGGTGTATCAGGCGGTCAAGGCGTTCGAACTGTTCAGTGGCGTGGCGCCCGATCCACAGCGCATGACCGAACATTTCCAGCGCCTGGGCAACTGAGCGGCATATCCGCCGCGGGGCAATCCCGCGGCGACGCCGTGATCAGGCCTGCAGGTAGCGCAGCACCGACTCGCAGATCATGTCCTTGTGTCGGGCCTTGACCACCTGGTCCTCGAAATCGACCTGGAAGATCTCGCCGAAGGTATGCCGGTTGGATACCCGGTAGAAGCAGAACGAACTGATCAGCAGGTGGACATCGAGTGCCTCCAGGCCGGTGCGGAACACCCCCTCGCTGGCGCCACGCCGCAGCACCTCGTCCAGCGCCTGCAGGACCGTCTTGTTCATCGAACGGATCGCCGAGGACTGCTTCACGTACTCGCCGTGGTGCATGTTCTCGTTGCAGACGATGCGCACGAAATCGACGTTGCGGTCGTGGTGGTCGAAGGTGAACTCGATCAGCCGGCGAATCCCCAGGCGCGGTTCCAGCTCGGCCAGGTGCAGGTTGCTCTCGGTATTGCGGATATCGCCGTAGAGCTTCTCCAGCACCTCGACGTACAACTGCTCCTTGGAGTTGAAGTAGTAGTAGATCATCCGCTTGGAAGTCTGCGTGCGCTCGGCGATCGCATCGACCCGGGCGCCCGCCAGGCCCTGCTGGACGAACTCGCTGATCGCCGCCTGGAGGATGTTCTCGCGGGTCTTTTCCGGGTTGTTCTTGCGGCCCTTGCGCGGCGCGGTTTCGGCTGGCGCGGAAGGTGCGATGTTCGTGGTCATACGGAGCTCGTGGCCTTCGATTAACCGGGCGATTATGGGCCTGGGGCGCGTCAGAAGAAAGCCTTGGAAAGGTGGGGAATTCGGGGGCCGCGTTGCGGCCCTTCGCGGGCAAGCCACGCTCCTACCGAGGGATACGCGCCCGCCCCCTCACAATTTGGCGTGGCGCAATCCGCCACTACGCGCCTTGGCCATCGCCGCCAGGCGCACCGCCACGTTCGCCGCGCCATACCCGGCATAGCCGTTGCGCCGCTGGATCACCTCGAAGAAGAAGCGCTCCTCGAACGGTTCGGTATACACATGGAACAGCTCGCCGCCGTTGGCATCGCGGTCGTACAGCACGTTGTAGTAGGCCAGCTCGCTGAGGAACTCGTCGTCGAAATCGAAGCGCGCCGCGAGGTCGTCGTAGTAGTTCAACGGAATGTCCAGCAACGCCACCCCGGCCTCCTTCGCCCGCTTCACGGCGCTGAAGATATCGTCGCAGTCGAAGGCGATGTGGTGCACACCGGACCCCCGGTAGTTGGACAGCGCGTGGGAGATCGCCGTATTGCGGTTTTCCGAGATGTTCAGCGGCAGGCGAATGCTGCTGCACTGGCTGCGCAGCGCGCGGCTCTTGACCAGACCATAGGGGTCCGGCAACACCACCTCGTCATCGGCCTCGAAATTCAGCACGCTCTTGTAGAACAACACCCAACTGTCCAGGCCATCCGCCGGCAGGGCCATGGCCATGTGGTCGATACGGGTCAGGCCGATGCCGTCCACCGGTTGTCTGATGCTGACGCTGAAGTCGGTGTCGTAGATGGTGCGACCATCGACACCCTGGTCCACCAGGTAGATCAGGCTGCCATCCGGCGCGCGCACCGCCGCCAGCTCGCGCTCGTTGGGCCCGACCAGGCCGCGATAGGGCTGGCCATGATAGGCCACGGCGCGCGCCAGGGCCTGGGCGCTGTCCTTGACCCGCACAGCGGTGGCACACAGCGACGGACCATGGCTTTCGAAGAAGTTGTGGGCGAAGGAATACGGCTCGGCATTGAGGATCAGGTTGATGTCGCCCTGGCGCAGCAGGCTGACGTTCTTCGAGCGGTGCTGGCCAACCTGGCTGAAACCGAGGCCCTGCAGCCAGCCGCCGAGCTTGGCGCCGAGGGCATCGTCGACGGCGAATTCGAGGAATTCGATGCCGTCATAGGCGTTGGCCGGCGGTGGGCTGAACAGCAGCGCCGGCTCGGCCGCCACCGCCGGCGCGGTCTGCGCCAGGCGCTCGCGGGTCTTCTCTTCCAGGTACAGCAGCGAGCGCAGGCCGTCGGCGGCATTGGCCCGGGGCGGCGCGGCGCGGAAGCCGTCGTTGAAGATTTCCAAGGACAACGGGCCGCGATAGCCGGCCTGCAGGATCGGCGCGAGGAAGCCCGCCAGGTCGAACTCGCCCTGCCCCGGGAAGCAGCGAAAATGCCGGCTCCACTCCAGCACGTCCATGGCCAGGATCGGCGCGTCGGCCATCTGCACGAAGAAGATCTTGTCCCCCGGCACCTGGGCGATGCCGCTCGGGTCGCCCTTGATCGAGTAGGTGTGGAAGCTGTCGAGGATCATGCCCAGCGCCGGGTGGTCGGCCTCGCGGACGATGTCCCAGACCTGCTGCCACTGGTTCACATGCCGGCCCCAGGCCAGGGCTTCGTAACCGATGCGCAGCTCGCGCGCGCCGGCGCGTTCGGCCAGCAGGCCGAGGTCATCGACGAGTATCTGGCGCTCGCCCAGGGCGTCGGCGGCGACGTTGCTGCACACCAGCACCAGATCGGTGCCCAGTTCCTGCATCAGGTCGAACTTGCGCTCGGCCCGATCGAGGTTGCGCGCCAGACGTTCACGACGGCAGCCTTCGAAGTCGCGGAACGGCTGGAACAGGGTGATGGCCAGGCCCAGGTCGGCGCAGCGCTGGCGAATTTCGCGGGGGCTGCCGTCGTAGTAGAGCAGGTCGTTTTCAAAGATCTCGACGCCGTCGAAACCCGCGGCGGCTATGGCTTCGAGCTTTTCCGGCAGGGTGCCGCTCAGGGACACGGTGGCAATCGAACGCTGCATCTTCAGTCTCCTACGGGCAGGCAGTGCCCAAACTGAGAAGAATTATTGGCCGGGGCGCAAACCAGCTCAACAAAAAGGTACGAACTGGTTAGTTTTGTGTGCGATTATCGCCCGAAATGCGCTGTGACGAATTGACCCTTTTTTGAGCAGTGCGCACCATTTCAAACCATGAAGCAGGGATTCATCGGCCATCGAACCCGGTCGATCCTGCCAACCTGGCCCATGCAATGCCGTTTTCCTGCGTCACCCAAGGCTCGACCCATAAACATAAAAATACGGGTAACCCACGATGATCCACAGCCCCAGCAATCCCGTCGCTCAGCCGCTGAGCAGTACCCCGCACGCCGGCATCGGCGACAAGATCCGTGGCGCCATGGCCGTCGGCAAGACCCGCTGGGTCATGCTCGCCCTGGTGTTCTTCGCCACCACCCTGAACTACATCGACCGCGCCGCCCTCGGCGTCATGCAGCCGATCCTGGCCAAGGAAATGAGCTGGACGGCGATGGACTACGCCAACATCAACTTCTGGTTCCAGGTCGGCTACGCCATCGGCTTCGTCCTGCAGGGCCGGCTGATCGACCGTGTCGGCGTGAAGAGAGTGTTCTTCTGCGCGGTACTGCTCTGGAGCCTGGCCACCGGCGCCCACGGCCTGGCCACCTCGGCGGTCGGCTTCATGGTCTGCCGCTTCATTCTCGGCCTGACCGAAGCAGCCAACTACCCGGCCTGCGTCAAGACCACCCGCCTGTGGTTCCCGGCCGGTGAACGCGCGGTCGCCACCGGTATCTTCAACGCCGGCACCAACGTCGGCGCGATGTTCACCCCGATGCTGCTGCCGCTGATCCTCACCGTGTGGGGCTGGCAGGCCGCGTTCATGGCCATGGGCGCCCTGGGTCTGGTGTGGGTCGTGTTCTGGGGCCTGAAATACTTCAACCCGGAAGAGCACCCGAGCGTCACCGACGCCGAGCGCGCCTACGTGATGGGCGAGGCCGAACCCGAGCAGAAAGGCGTGCCGTTCTCGCGGATCCTGCGCATGCGCGGCACCTGGGCGTTCGCCCTGGCCTACTCGATCACCGCGCCGGTGTTCTGGTTCTACCTGTACTGGCTGCCACCGTTCCTCAATCAGCAATACAGCCTGGGCATCAGCGTCACCCAAATGGGCATCCCGCTGATCGTCATCTACCTCAGCGCCGACTTCGGCAGCGTCGGCGGCGGCATCCTCTCCTCGTTCCTCATCGGTCGCGGCGTGGCCCCGGTCAAGGCGCGGCTGATGTCCATGGCCCTGTTCGCCGCCACCATCGTCGGCGTGATCTTCGCCGCCGGCGCCAGCAGCCTGTGGGTCGCGGTACTGGCGATCTCCCTGGCGATCGCCGCGCATCAGGCCTGGACCGCGAACATCTGGAGCCTGGTGATGGACTACACGCCCAAGCACATGATGAGCACCGTGTTCGGCTTCGGCGGCATGTGCGCGGCCATCGGCGGCATGTTCATGACCCAGATCGTCGGCTACGTGCTGACCACCACCAACAACAACTACACCGTGCTGTTCACCATGATCCCGGCGATGTACTTCATTGCCCTGACCTGGATGTACTTCATGGCGCCACGCAAAGTCCCGAAAATCGAAGACTGATCGCCATCGCGTGACCCGCGCGGGGCCTGTTCCGAAAGGACAGGCCCCGCGTGCGTTTCAGCGCCGCCGCTGCAGCCAGGCCGCGGCCAGCCCGCTGAGGCAGACCACGCTGATGCCGATCACGCCCCAGGTATCCGGGCGCTGGCCGAACAGCACGATGCCCATCAACCCAGCGAAGACGATCTGGCAATAGCTGAACGGCGCCAGCATCGCCGGCGGCGCATGGCGGAAGGCCTGGGTCAGGAACAGGTGGGCGAGCATGCCGAAGGTACCGAGGGCCAGGGTCATCAGACCGTGGGTGAGGCTCGGCACGGTCCAGAAGAACGGCACCAGGGTGCTCATCACCAGGGTGTTGAACACGCCGGTGAAGAAGTTGCTGACGGTGGGGCTGTCCACTTCGCTGAGCTTGCGGGTCAGCAGTTGGTAGAAGCAGAAGCAGGTCGCCGAGCCGAACGGCAGGAGCACCGCCGGGGTGAACATGGCGCCGCCGGGATGCACGATCACCAGTACGCCGAGGAAGCTGGCGATCACCGCCAGCCATTGGCCACGGGTCACCCGCTCCTTGAGCAGCGGCATCGACAGCGCCGTCACCAGCAGCGGCGCGAGGAAGTTCACCGCCGTCGCCTCGGCCAGCGGCAGGTACTGCAGGGCCTTGGTGAACAGCAGGCTGCAGCCCAGCAGGCACAGCGCCCGCGCCGCCTGCAGGCCCGGCCGGCGGGTCCGCAACCCGCGCAGGCCGGCCCGGGGCAGGAAGATGCCGAGCATCAGCAGGGTGTGCACCAGATAACGCGCCCACACCACCCAGACGATCGGATAGAACCCCGACAGGTACTTCGACAGCGCGTCGTGGCTGGAAAACAGGAAGGTCGCGACAACGACCAGCAGGATGCCTTTGAACGGTTGACTGACTGAGGGCATGGGGCGGCTCGAAGCGGTTAGAGGTGGCTCAGGACGTCACGGGTCTTTTCCAGCGCCCACTGCGCGCGTTGCAGTGCCGGCACACCCTGTTCCAGCAACTGCCGGGTGGGGATTTCCAGGCTCAGCGGGATATCGGCCGGCACCGCGCTCAGCAGGCCGTGCAGATCGCAGTCGCCGTCACCGGGGAAACGCCGCTCGTTGCGCGCCTGGCGCAGGATCTCGGCCATGTCGTGCGGACGCGGGCCGGCGACATCGCACAGTTGCAGGTAGCGCAGGCGTGACGCCGGAACCTGGCGCAGGTCGTCGAGGCGCGAGGCGGAACGGTCGAAGTGGAAGGCATCGACGAGCACGCAGCCGTTGTCGCGGTTGGCGGCGGTGACGATCTCCAGCGCCTGGGTGAGGTTCTTCGCATCGGTCCAGGGCATGAACTCCAGGTGCGGATGAATGCCGTAGCGGGCGGCCAGGTCGCAGAGGGCGGCGAAGTTGGCGGTCATCCGCGCCGGATCCGGATCGTTGCCGGCCACCAGCAGCTCCGTGGCACCGAACTCCGCGCCCACCGACAGCAGCGGGTCGAAGTCGGCGACACAGGTGTCCGGCTTGAGACGCAGGATCTCGATGTCCAGCACCTTGATCCCTGTGTCACGCAGGCGCGCGGCGGTCTGCTGGCGCAAGGCGGCATCGCGGACCAGGGGAAAGTGGTGTTCTTCCGGAGTGGCCGGTTCCAGGCGCAGACCGACATGGCTGTAGCCGGCGCGGGCGGCGACCTCGACCATTTCCGGGGGGGAGAGCTCAAGGACGGTGAGGGCGGCCAGGGACAGGGTTCGTTGGCTCATGGGGAGTGGGTTCTCTTTTTTCGATTGTTGTTCCGACTCCACTTATTTAGAACCAAGTTCCATTTTTTATGCAACCCCCGTAGAAAATGGCGTGCCTGCGAAGGGCCTGTAGGAGCTGGCTTGCCTGCGAAAGGACCGCGCAGCGGTCCCAGATCTCACTGCTATCGGGGGACCGCTTTGCGGTCCTTTCGCAGGCAAGCCAGCTCCTACGGGGAATGCAGCGAAGGGAGGGGGGCTCAGACAAACAACTCGGAAGCCGGACTCGCCGCCGCCAGCTCCCGCACCGTCTCCAGCAACAACGGCGCCAGCTCGTGCATCCGCGCCTCGCTCATCCGCGCGGTCGGCCCGGCGATGCTCACCACCCCCAGCGCATGCCCGTCCCGCGGATCGGCGATCACCGCGGCCAGCGCCGACATGCCCACCGCCGAGCTCTCCACCACCCAGGCATAGCCATGCTCGCGGGCAATCCGCAGGCGCTCCAGCAACGCGGCATTGGACTTCGGCGCATTCGGCCCGAAGGCTTCGGCCGGCCCCACGCCCTGGCGCTCCACCAGCAGCAGGGCCTGGGCATCGCTCAGGCTGGCCAGCCAGGCGTGCCCGGAGGCACTGTAGAACAGCGGTGCATCACGGCCCATGTCGGGGTCGTACTTGAGCCCGGAACGCGCGCCCTGGGACTTGGCGATCCAGGTCTGGCGCTCGCCGTCGATCACCCCGAGGCGCACCAGCTCGCCACTCTGCCGCGCCAGCTCGTCGAGGATCGGCTGGACGATATCCGCGCCACTGTTGCCCAGGTAGCGAAAGCCCATGGCCACCAGCCGGGTGCTCAGCAGGTAGCGGCTGTTCTCCGGGTTCTGCCGCACGTAACCCAGGCGGATCAGCTCGGCGAGCATGCGGTGGGTCGCGCTTTTCGGAATGTCCAGCTGTTCGGAAAGGGTCTGCATCGGCAGCCCGCGAGGCTCGCTGGTGAGGCTTTCGATAAGGCTGAACGCGCGTTCGATCTGACTGCCGGCCATGGTCATGGTCCCTGGAAATTTTGCGGAATTCTAAAGAGCGCCGGGCAAAGCGCAAACCACTGTTCGATCTTCGCCCAACTTCGCTGGCGGCCGCTTGGCACCTGCAACACGATCATGGATTATGGAATAAAGTTCCAAAAATACCACTACGAGGATTTTCCATGACCGCCCTTCCCTCCCCTGCCCGCACGGTGGACTGCGATGTCCTGGTGATCGGTTCCGGCGCCGCCGGCCTCAGTGCCGCGGTCACCGCGGCCTGGCATGGACAGAAGGTCATCGTGGTGGAGAAGGATCCGGTGTTCGGCGGCGCCACCGCCTGGTCCGGCGGCTGGGCCTGGGTGCCGTGCAATCCGCTGGCGCGCCGCGCCGGCATCGTCGAGGAGCGCTCGGCACCGCGCACCTACCTGGAGCACGAACTGGGCGAGCGCTTCAACGCGCCGCTGATCGACGCCTTTCTCGAAGCCGGGCCGCACATGGTCAGCTTCTTCGAAACCCACACCGCACTGCAGTTCGCCGATGGCAACGGCATCGCCGATATCCATGGCGACACCCCCGGCGCCGGCACCGGCGGCCGCTCGGTGATCGCCGCGCCCTACGATGCCCGGCACACCGGCAAGCTGCTCAAGCGCCTGCGCCGGACGATGCGCGAAACCGCGTTCTGGGGCATGCCGATCATGGCCGGCAAAGACCTCGGCGCCTTCCTCACCCTGACCCGCTCCTGGCGTTCGCTGCTGCACGTTGCCAGCCGTGTCGGCCGCCACCTGATCGGCCTCGCCAGCCATGGCCGCGCCCTGCACCTGGTCAATGGCGTGGCCCTGGTGGCGCGCCTGGCCAAGTCCGCCGAAGACCTTGGCGTGCAGCTCTGGGAATCGGCGCCTGCCCGCCGCCTGCTGCAGGACGACGGCAAGGTGAGCGGCGCCGTGGTGCAGACCGCCGACGGCGAAGTGACGATCAACGCCCGCGCCGTGGTCCTCGCGGCTGGCGGCTTCCCCAACGATATCGAGCGGCGCAAGGCGCTGTTCCCGCGCACGCCGACCGGCCATGAACACCTCGCCCTGCCGCCCCTCGCCGCCAATGGCGACGGCCTGCGCCTGGGCGAAAGCGTCGGTGGCCAGGTCGCCGACGACCTGCACAGCCCGGTGGCCTGGGCGCCGGTGTCGGAGGTGCCGTATGCCGACGGCAGCAACGGACATTTCCCGCATATCATCGAGCGCGGCAAGCCAGGGATCATCGGCGTGCTGAGCAATGGCCAGCGCTTCGTCAACGAGGCCGATGGCTACTACGACTATGTCAGCGCCATGGTCGCCGCCGCCCCGGGCGAGAAGGTCGAGTCCTGGCTGATCTGCGACCACCGCTTCCAGCGCCGCTACGGCCTCGGCATCGCCCGGCCGTTTCCGCTGCCGACCTCGTCACTGGTGCGCCGCGGCTACCTGAAGCGCGCCGCCAGCCTGCACGACCTGGCCAACCAGTGCGGCATCGACGCCCGCGCGCTGGTCGATACCGTCAGCCAGTACAACCTTCACGCCCGCGTCGGCGAGGACCCGCAGTTCGGCCGCGGTCGCACCCTGTACAACCGCAAACAGGGCGATGCCCTGCACGGACCGAATCCGTGTGTGGCGCCCATCGAGCACGGGCCGTTCTACGCGGTGAAGGTCGAGCCGGGCTGTTTCGGCACCTTTGCCGGATTGCGCAGCAACGAACACGCCCAGGTGCTGGATGGCGACCAGCGACCGATCGCCGGGCTGTACGCGGCGGGTTGCGACATGGCCAGCATCATGGGCGGGCACTATCCGGCGGGCGGCATCAACCTCGGTCCGGCGCTGACCTTCGGCTATATCGCCGCGCGCCATATCGCCGGGGTCACCGCGTACGAGTGATCAGGTGAAGCGCTGCCCGGAAATCGCCGGGTGATAGATCGGCTGGACCTTGTTCCCCGCGGGGTCCAGCAGGTGGAAGCTCCAGGTCCCGTCGCCATGGGCGAACGGCGTATCCAGCAGGGTCACCCCGCACGCCTTCAGATAGGCATGCCAGGCGTGCAGTTCGTCGACGCTGTCGACCACGAAGCCGTAGTGATCCACCGCCTGCACGCCGCTGCTCGGCGCGAAGGCGCGGCCCAGGGACAGGTTGTCGTTGCCGCAGGTCAGGTAGACCAGGTCTTCGTTGGCGCGGTGCAGCACCTCCATGCCCAGGACATCCACATAGAAGCGTTCGCAGACTTCGAGATTGGGCACCAGGATCGCGAGATGACGCAGGCCGTTAAGACGGCTGGGACGGACAGGCATGGCTTCGGCTCCATTTTTGTATACAATTTTTCGCAAATATAAGACAAAAAGGAGTTCGACGTGTACAGCCTTCTACTCAAGACCCAGCTCAAGCCCGGCAGCCTGGCGCAGTTCATGGACGCCATGCGGGTCAATGCCGCCAGTTCGGTACGTGATGAACCGGGGTGCCTGGTGTTCGATGTGATCCGCGATCACAGCGATCCGGATCTGGTCTGGTTGTATGAAGTGTATGAGAGCGAGGCGGCGTTCGAGGCGCATATGCTGACCCCGCATTTCCTCGCCAGCCGGCCGCTGGTGGACCCGCTGATCGTCAGTCAGGGGGTGATCGAGGGGGAGGTGCTGACCTTCAATGGCAAGCGGGGTAACTAATACTGGGACCGCGTTGCGGTCCTTCGCGAGCAAGCTCGCTCCCACAGGAATAGGAAACCTTGCTCGCGAAGGCCTGCAAAGCAGGCCCGACACTGGCAACACAGATCAGAAATCGAAGAACACCGTCTCCCCTTCCCCCTGAATCCGGATATCGAAGCGGTACGCCGTCTTCCCGTCCCGCTCACAACGGGTCGCCACCAGGGTCTCGCGGCGCTGCGGCTGCTCGATCAGGTTGAGCACCGGATCCTTGGCATTCGCCTCGGCCTCGTCATCGAAGTAGATCCGCGTCTGCAGGTGGATATTGATCCCCCGGGCGAACAGGCTGATGTTGATGTGCGGCGCCATCGGCACGCCGGCGGCGTTGTTCACCACGCCCGGCTTGACGGTCTGCATGGTCCACTCACCGGCATCGAAGGTGGTCGCGGTCCGGCCGAAACCGTTGAAGGCGTTTTCCAGGTTGTAGTCGGTCTGGTAGTCGCCGTTGTGGTCGGCCTGCCAGAACTCGATGAACGAGTCGCGCACCAGGTGGCCGTTGCCGTCATAGACATTGCCGAACACCAGGATGTGCTCGCCCGGCGCATCGGCGCGGGCCATCTGGCTCCAGATTTCCTGGGCGCGGGTCGGGTTGCCGGCGGCCTCCAGGGCCAGGCCGATGTGGACGTAGGGGCCTGCGGTCTGCGAAGGGGTTTCCGGCAGCAGTTCGATTGGCATGACGGTGCTCCTCAGCGGTTTTCGAAGTGGGTCGCGCGCTGGCCGCGCAGGACGATGTCGAAGCGGTACGCCAGGCAGTCCATCGGGTTGGCGTTGCTCATGTCCAGGCGCGCGATCAGCAGGTCGACGGCCGCCGGGTTGGCGATGCTCTTGACGATCGGGCACAGCGGGATCAACGGATCGCCTTCGAAGTACAGCTGGGTGATCAGCCGGGTAGCGATCGACGGGCCGCTGATGGAGAAGTGGATATGCGCCGGACGCCAGTCGTTCGGCCCATTGCGCCATGGGTACGGACCCGGCTTGATGGTGCGGAAGCTGTAGCGGCCCTCACTGTCGGTCAGGGCACGGCCGACGCCGCCGAAGTTCGGGTCCAGCGGGGCCAGGTAGCGGTCGTTCTTGTGCCGGTAGCGGCCGCCCGCGTTGGCCTGCCACATTTCCACCAGGGTATTGGCAATCGGCTTGCCGTACTGGTCGAAGACCCGACCGGTGACCAGGATGCGCTCACCCACCGGCAGGCCGCCGTTGTTGAAGTTGAGCAGCAGGTCGTTGTCGTGTTCGCCGAAACGCAGGTGGGAAAAGTCCGGGCCGGTGCTTTCGCTGATCGACTGCGGAACGCTCACCAGAGCCTGGCGCGGCGAGCGGGCGATGGAGGTCTTGTAGTCCGGGGTGAAGGCTTTCGGGTGCCAGTTTCGATCACGGATAACGAAGCGACTGTTGTCTGTGGCAGACATGTCGTGCTCCTGTTCTTGGATTTATGGAGAGCCCGATCAGGACGGGCGGGTGGTACGGCAAAGTGTCCCCCGCGACGGCCACGGCGAAAACTGAATTGTCCGATACCACACATAACCAAATGGTTATGTGTAACCGCTTATCTCAGTGGTGGACTACCCTTTAGGACGATGACACCACCTTCGTGGAGAGACTCCCATGCAATGGCGAAAAGGCAGGCGCAGCGACAACGTGGTCGATGCCCGGGGCGAGAGTCCGGGCGGCGGGATGCGCATGGGCGGCGGCAAGGGCCTGACCCTTGGCGCGGTGGTGCTGATCGTCGGCATCGGCCTGCTCACCGGGCAGGATCCGCTGCAGATCCTCGGCCAGCTGGCCGGGCAGATGGAGCAAGGCGCACCGACGCAAACCCAGCCACGCCCGGCGGCGAATGACGAAGGCAGTCAGTTCGTCGCCAGCATCCTGGGCGACACCGAGGACACCTGGCGGGCGATCTTCGCCCAGGCCAACCAGCAATACAAAGACCCCAAGCTGGTGCTGTTCAGCGGCCAGGTCAATTCCGCCTGCGGCTTCGCCACGTCGGCCACCGGCCCCTTCTATTGTCCGGCGGACCAGCAGGTGTACCTGGACATGAGTTTCTTCCGCGAAATGGAACAGCGCTTCGCCGCCGCCGGCGACTTCGCCCAGGCCTATGTGATCGCCCATGAGGTCGGTCACCACGTACAGACCCTGCTGGGCATCTCGGCCAAGGTCAACGAGGCCCGACGCAGCGGACAGAAAGTCGAGGGCGCGAGCGGCCTGCTGGTGCGCCAGGAACTGCAGGCCGACTGCTTTGCCGGGGTCTGGGCCTACCAGGCGCAGCAGCGCCACGACTGGCTGGAGCCGGGGGATGTCGAGGAAGCCCTGAATGCCGCCAACGCCATCGGCGACGACCGCCTGCAGCAGCAGGGCCAGGGCCGCGTGGTACCGGACTCCTTCACCCATGGCACCTCGGCGCAGCGGGTGCGCTGGTTCAAGGCCGGGTTCGACAAGGGTGATGTGAAGCAGTGCGATACCTTCAAGGCGCAGAGCCTGTAGGTGCGCAGCGACCCTCTCAGGCCCCGCGATTTGCGGGGCTTGTCACATCTTGTTGAGTATTTCCGTCGGATTTATTGAAAAAGCGTTTCAGCTCAGCCCGTTGTCGCCGATAAAGCCTGCTCAACGCCCGCTGGCCCCCAAGAAAAAGAACACATCAGCGACCGCCGATCACACCTTTTTCCCGGAGGGACCCCCATGAACAGTTGGTTCGCCAACCTCAGCGTCAACCGCAAACTCGGGCTGGGCTTCGGCCTGGTCCTGGCACTCACCGGACTGCTCGCCCTGGCCGGCTGGAGCAGCCTCGGCAGCCTGATCCAGCGCAGCAACTGGATGAGCGACATCACCCGTCTCAACAGCGATCTGACCAACCTGCGCATCGCCCGCCTGCAATACATGATCGCCAACGGCGACGATGCCAGCGCCGGTAACGTCCAGGTCAAGCTCAACGCCTTCAGCCAGCAGCTGGAGCACCTGCTGAAGACCTTCAAGAGCCCGGAAAACCTCAAGCTCCTGCAGGCAACCGCACAGGTCATGGCCGACTACCAGGTGTCCCTGGACAAAATGCGCGCCGGCTACAAGAACACCCTTGCCGCCCGCGCCAGCATGGAAGCTGCCGCCGCCAGCGCGATCGCCTTGATCGAGGCGATCAACCGCGACGTCCTGAGCCTGCCGGAAGGCGACGCCAGCCGTCTGGAGCAGTTCCGTGCCGCCAATGCGGCCAAGGAACAACTGCTGCAGGTGCGCCTGGAAGTGCGTGGCTACATCGCCGACAACACCACCCAGGCCGAGCAGACCGCCCTGCGCCAGCTCGACAACGCACTGAACTATGCGCGCCAGCTGAGCACCGCGCTGCCCGGCGAGGGCCCGCGCATCCAGCAGTTCGAAGCCGCCGTGATGAGCTATCGCGACGCCGTGATGCAGTTCAAGGCCGCCATCGCCGACATCGCCCAGGCCCGTCAGGAAATGACCGTGCAGGGCGCCGACATCGTCAAGAACAGCGATGCGCTGTACCAGATCCAGCTCGACCGGCGTGATGCCGAAAGCGCCCAGGCGCGTACCCTGCAGACCATCGCCACGCTGCTGGCGCTGTTCTTCGGCGTGCTCGCGGCGGTGGTCATCACCCGCCAGATCACCCGCCCGCTGCGCCAGACCCTGGATGTGGTGGAGCGCATCGCCGCCGGCGACCTGACCCACGAACAGCGCGTCACCCGTCGCGACGAACTCGGCATGCTGCAACAGGGCATCCAGCGCATGGGGACCACCCTGCGCGACCTGATCAGCGGCATTCGCGACGGCGTCACGCAGATCGCCAGCGCCGCCGAGGAACTGTCGGCGGTGACCGAACAGACCAGCGCCGGCGCCAACAACCAGAAGGTCGAAACCGACCAGGTCGCCACCGCCATGCATGAAATGGCCACCACTGTGCAGGAAGTCGCGCGCAACGCCGAGCACGCCTCGGCCGCCGCCACCGATGCCGACCGCCAGGCCCGCGCCGGTGACGACGTGGTCGCCCAGGCCATCGCCCAGATCGAAAAGCTGGCCGGCGAAGTGGCACGCTCCACCGAGGCCATGGCGCAGTTGCAGCAGGAAAGCCAGAAGATCGGCAGCGTCATGGACGTGATCAAGTCGGTGGCCGAACAGACCAACCTGCTGGCCCTCAACGCGGCCATCGAAGCCGCCCGGGCTGGCGAGGCCGGGCGTGGTTTCGCCGTGGTCGCCGACGAAGTGCGCGGCCTGGCCCAGCGTACGCAGAAGTCCACCGAGGAAATCGAGGAACTGGTAGCCGGTTTGCAGAACGGTACGCAGCAGGTGGCCAATGTCATGCTCGGCAGCCGCAGCCTGACCGACAGCAGCGTCGAGCTGACGCGCAAGGCCGGGACCTCACTGGAAAGCATCACCCGCGTGGTGTCCGACATCCAGTCGATGAACCAGCAGATCGCCGCGGCGGCGGAACAGCAGAGCGCGGTGGCCGAAGAAATCAGCCGGAGCATCCTGAGTGTGCGTGATGTGTCGGAGCAGACCGCTTCGGCCAGTGAAGAGACCGCGGCGTCCAGTGTGGAGCTGGCGCGGCTGGGTAATCAGTTGCAGATGATGGTCAGTCACTTCCGCGTCTGACCGGGGTTTGAGGCCGCTCTTTCGGACCTCATCGCTGGCTTGCCAGCGATGAGCATAGGTACCTACACAAGTGGCCGACACGAACCTTGTGGGAGCGAGCTTGCTCGCGAACGGCGGCGCAGCCGTCGCAAAATCTGAGTTCCGGGTCTGTCTGACAGACTCTGCACTCAGGTTTTGCGGCCGCTTCGCGCCCGTTCGCGACGGTTCGGCGCTCCGACAAGCTCGCTCCCACAATGACTTCGGCAGCTATCCAGATTGTGTAGATACCCATGCTGCGATGAGGCCCGAAAGAGCACCGGGATCCCCCTACTTGACGACCTGCCCCACCCCCCGACCGCGCGGATCCGAAGCCGTCTCCAGCTTCTCCCCGCTCACCCGGATCGCCTGCACATCACCCATCTCCCAGCCCTGGTCCTCCAGGGTGTAACCCATCTTCTTCAACGCCTGCGCCACCTCACCGGTCAGCGGCGCATAGGCATCGAAATAAATGGTGTCCTTGGGCAGCAACTGGTGATGCACGCGCTGCGCCGCCACCGCCTTCTCCAGCGGCAGGTCGTAGTCGTACAGGTTGTTCAGCACCTGGAAGATCGAAGTGAAGATCCGCGAGCCACCGGGTGTCCCCAGCACCAGGGTGACATTGCCATCGCGGGTCACCAGGCTCGGACTCATCGACGACAGCATGCGCTTGCCCGGCTCGATGGCATTGGCATCCCCGCCGACCACGCCAAAGGCATTGGCTACCCCCGGCTTGGAACTGAAGTCGTCCATCTCGTCGTTGAGCAGGAAGCCCGCGCCCTTGACCACCATGCCGCTGCCGTAGTCCCAGTTCAGGGTGTAGGTGTTGCTCACCGCGTTGCCCTGCTTGTCGACGATGGAGAAGTGCGTGGTCTGGTGCGGTTCAAGGCCCGGGCGGACCTTGTCGGTCGCGGAAATCGCGTTCGGATTGACCTCCTTGGCCCGCCGCGCCAGATACTCCGGCGCCACCAGTTCGGCCACCGGCACCTTGGCGAAGGCCGGGTCGCCGAGGTAGTCGGCACGGTCGGCGAATACGCGTTTTTCGATTTCCGCCAGCAGGTGGATATAACGCGCCGAATTCAGCTCGACGCCCTTGAAGTCCGCCGCGCGCTGCTCCTTGATCCCCAGCAACTGGGCCAGGGCGATGCCGCCGGAACTGGGCAGCGGCGCGGTGTAGACCACGTTGCCGCGCCAGTCGATACGCATCGGCTCGCGCCACACGGCCTTGTAGTCCTTGAGGTCGTCCTTGCTGATCAGGCCGTTGCTGGCCTGCATCTGCGCCACCAGCAGGTCGGCGGTCCGGCCCTGGTAGAACTCGCTGACGCCCTTGTCGGCGATGCGTTCCAGGGTCTGCGCCAGCTCCGGCTGCCTGAAGGTCTCGCCGATCTTCATCTGGCCGAAGTAGTCATCGAAATTGGTGCTGTCCTTGAACAGGCCCTTGGCATCCTCGCGGTACTGGTACTGCTTGGCGGCCACCTTGAAACCGTTCTTCGCGTAGCCCACCGCGGGCGTGATCAGCTCGGACCAGGGCAGCTTGCCGAACTTGCGGTGCGCCTCCCACAGCCCCATCACCGTGCCCGGCACCCCGGCGGCGCGGGCGCCGACCAGGCTCAGGTTCTCGATGATCTCGCCCTTGTCGTCCAGGTACATGTTGCGCGTGGCCGCTTTCGGCGCCACTTCGCGGTAGTCGAGGAAATACGCCTTGCCGTCCATGTACAGGGTCATGAAACCGCCGCCGCCGATATTGCCGGCCTCGGGATAGGTGACCGCGAGGGTGAAGGCGGTGGCGACCGCGGCATCCACCGCGTTGCCGCCCTTTTTCAGGATGTCGGCGGCCACCTGTGCGCCATATTGATCGGGTGCGGCCACCGCGCCGCCTTCCAGCGTGACGGCGTAAGTGGTTGAGCTGGCGAGGATCGCCGCGGAGAAACCCAAGGTGCGAAACATCACAACGCGCATAAGTACGTCCCTGGTTGTTGTTTTCGTTGAACACTCATTAAGGCCCATGAGGGAAGAGTTATCAAACAACGTGGGATTTTTCCTTTTCAGCAGGCGTACATCGCCAACTTGCGCTGCATGAAGTCGAGAAAGCACTGGATGCGCAGAGCCAGTTGCGAGTTGCGGTAGTACACCGCGTTGATCGGCTGGCGGTAGCCGCTGTTGGCCTCGCCGAGCAGGACTTCGAGGCGGCCGGCGCGGATGTCTTCGTGGGTCATGAAGTGCGACAGACAGGCGATGCCCTCGCCGGCCAGCACCAGGGCGCGCAGGGTTTCGCCGCTGGAGGCGGAAATCGTCGGACGGATCAGCAGACGGTCGCCTTCGCGGTGGCGCAATGGCCAGTGATTGAGGGTTTCGGTCTGGGTGAAACCGAGCAGCGTGTGTCCGGCCAGGTCCTCGACCCGCCGCGGCGTGCCATGGCGTGCCAGGTATTGCGGGCTGGCCAGCAGGTTCAGCGGACTGCAGCCGAGGGACCGGGCATGCAGGCTGGAGTCGGCCAGGTCGCCGATGCGGATGGCCACGTCGGTGCTCTGCTCCAGCAGGTCGATGATCAGGTCGTTGGTGTTCAGCTCCAGCTGGATCTGCGGATACAGCGCGCGGAACTCGGCGACCCAGGGCACGATGGCGTGCAGCATGAACGGCAGCGCCGCATTGATGCGCAGGCGCCCGGATGGCGTCTGCTGGTGGCGCGACAGATGGTCTTCCAGCTCGTCCATCTGCTGCAGGATCGCCTTGGCCCGCTCGAAGAAGAACCGCCCTTCCTCGGTCAGGTCCATGCGCCGCGTGGTGCGGTTGATCAGCGTGGTGCCCAGCTTGCTTTCCAGACGCGACAGGGTGCGGCTGATCGCCGAAGGCGTCTGCCCGCCCTGTTCGGCGGCGGCGGAAATCGAGCCGCACTCGATCACCGAGACGAACACCTGCAACTCATCGGACCTGGCTTTCACGGGGCTACCTCGCGACACATGACGCGCAGATAGATAGCCCCTCGCCCCGTCCGACGCAAGTGCGGCTCAGGCTTCGATGCCGAAAACCCGCGCCAGGTGCGCTTCATAGGCGGCCACCGCGGCCGGCACATCGGGGCGCTTCATCACGTCCACCGCCAGGTAGGTCGGCAGGCCGCTCATGCCGAGGAACTGATTGGCCTTGTGGAACGGGAAGTACACCGCGTCCACGCCCTTGCCCTCGAAGAAGTCGCTCGGGTCGTCGAACGCCTGCCGCGGCGCATTCCAGGTCAGCGAGAGCATGTACTGCTTGCCGTGGATAAGACCGCCGCTGCCGTACTTCTGCGAGGCATCGGAACGGGTCCGACCGTCGTTGGCATAGAGGCTGCCATGGCCGGCGGTGAAGACCTCGTCCAGGTACTGCTTGACGGTCCACGGCGCGCCCATCCACCAGCCGGGCATCTGGTAGATCAGCACATCGGCCCAGAGGATCTTCGCAACCTCTTCCTGGTTGTCGTAACCGCCGTCGATGTAGGTGGTCTTCACATCGAAACCGGCGCGATCGAGGAACGCCAGGGCGGTTTCGTGCAGGGTTTCGTTCAGACGGCCGTCGGAGTGAGCGAATTGCTTGCCGCCGTTGAGCAACAGAACCTTTTTCATGTCTTGCCTCATCTGTCATGGGTCCGCGTCAGGGCCTGTGGCCAGGGGACCGGGATATCGGGATGGCGGCAGATTAGTGAGGGAACGGGGTAGGAAAAACCGTCGCGCGGACAAAATACTTTTGACTCAAAAGCACAAATCAACTTGAGATTGTTGAAATAGAATCAGCACCTCATTTCCACGAGGTACTCCTCATGCACGAACCCTACGGCTTCATCCTCAAAGCCAAGACCCGTCCGGAACGGGCCGAGGCCTTCGAAGCGCTGTTTCGCTCCTATGTCGAACCGAGCCGCGCCGAACCGGGCTGCATCGAATACCACATGCTGCGCGACAAGGAAGATCCGAGCCTGTTCGTCTTCTATGAAATCTGGGCCAGCAAGGCCGCGCTCGACGTGCACTCGGCCCTGCCGCACATGCGCGAATTCTTCGAGAAGCGCATGGACTACCTGGAGCGGGATTTCGAGATCCAGTTGATCGAGATGCTCAGCGCGTCCTCGGCTAACCGTTGAGCAACAGGTGTGCGCCCAGCAGCGCCAAGCCGATGAAGAAGCAGCGCTTGAACAGTGGCGCGCTGATGCGCTGGCGCAGCCACTGCCCGAACAGCATGCCGAGCAGTGCCGGCAGCAGCACCAGCACTGACGCGCCAAGCGCCTCGCCACCCAGCGCATCCTGCCCGGCCAGGCCGATGGCCAGGGCCACGGTGGACACGCTGAACGACAGGCCCAGGGCCTGGACGCGGGCGTCGCGGTCCAGGTCCAGCGCGCCGAGGTAAGGAACGGCGGGAATCACGAAGACCCCGGTGGCCGCCGTGATCAGCCCGGTCAGCCCGCCGCACAGCGGCCCCAGCCAGCGTTCCTGCCCCGGTGCCAGGCTGAACGGCGGCAGCCACAGCCCCACCAGCGCATACAACAGCAGCGCCGCGCCCAGCGCGTGAACCGCCCAGGCGCCGCTGCCGATCCCCAGCCAGGCGCTGCCGGCCAGGGTGCCGATGAAGATCATCGCCAGCATCGGCCACAGCCGCCGCAGCAGCCCGCGCAGATGCCCGCCGCTCGCCAGTTGCCAGACATTGGTCAGGGTCGAGGGCACGATCAGCAGCGCGGCTGCCTGCGCCGGAGACATAGCCAGACCGAGCAGACCCATGGCGATGGTGGGCAGGCCAAGGCCGATCACGCCCTTGACCGCGCCGGCCAGGAGGAAGGTGAAGAGCACCAGCAGGGTCAGGGCCGGACCTATGGATTGGTAGAAGCTGAGGAAGGTGGTCATGGGTCCATGCTGCCTTGTAGCGATTGCTTTGAGGAGCTGGAATTCCCTCAGCCAGCCTGTGTGAAAACAATAGGCTGACCAGGCAAACGGAGTCCGAGGCCCGCACTGCAGCGTCCAGGTGACTTCAGTTCATGGGTATTGCGTATTCGACGAGCGTAAAACGTCCGCCTCGTTGAGCGGTCACTTCGATAGCGCGATTGACCAAGTCTGCGGGCAATCGCTGAAGCAGTACGGTAAATGCCAATTTCTGGATGTCCCGCGTCATCAGCCCCACTGCCGAATTGAGACATACCAGGCCTGCATGCAGTTCTTCGAGAGCAAACAATCCCCCGGAAGCTGGAGGGTTTCCCCCCCTGAAATCAACCGAATTATTGGTGACCAACGTCAGGTCGAATTCGACGGCCCGACGCATGATTTCCCGGTCTGACAAACCACACCAACCTCTGTCACGAACCGACGTTGCCGCATGACCAGATACATGAGCCAATTGTGCGAGCTGAGGGCTCAGACATTCGTCAATCAGAAAACTGTACGCCATGTTCAGGCTGGATCTTTCTCGACTTGAACACGGCGAACGGCCTCATGCTTGCCACGGATAGCGGCCTTGCGAGGGCGTCCTGCACGAGGGTGGACACGAAGATACACACGCGCCTGCGCGATCTTTTCTTCCGAGAGGAAAGGATAATCTTCAATCATTTCCGACATCGTGACCCCGTCGTCGATAGAGGCTATCGCCGTCTCGATCGGTAGCCGGGAGCCCTTGAAAACAGGCCGGCCACCCATGATTTCCGGATCGACCGCAACAGCCTCCTCGGCGGCAACGAGCAGGCGGAGCCTGTCGCCTATCTCATTCATTTCGTGGGTGAGATCAAGAGAAAGATCTTTCAGCTCGATCACCCAGGCTCTCGCCTCCAGAAGATCCACGACAACCTGACAAGGCGCATCAACAGAGTAGGTGGCGAGCGTTTCGTTGATCACATTCAGGTGTTCAGCCTCCAGCTTCGCCAGGATGTCCTTGCGAGCTTGTCGGGTGAGCATGTCCTTGAATTTCCGGTTGAGGCGCAAAGCGGCTGCAGCGCCCAGTAAATCGAACTCTCGACGTTCGGTGGCCTTCCAACTGAAACGAGAAGGCAGCAGGTCGTCATCAACCAGCCGGTTGACCTCGACTTCAGTACCTTCCCCGACAAAGGCGACGGTGCGGCCAGAAGCGCCCATCAGTTCTACGTTTGCCATGATCAACAACCCTTCCGAAACATCGGAACAATTTGTCGAAGGACGAGCAGGATTGCAACCGGCTTCCGATCAAGGGACATCCCTGCGTTTCCGTTACCGGCCCACTCTATACTCGGCACACCTCTACAACGGCCTCCCCCATGCACTTCGACCTCATCGACCTGCGCCTTTTCCTCCACACCGTCGAGTGCGGCAACATCACCGCCGGCGCACAGCGCAGTCATCTGTCGCTGCCGGCAGCCAGCGCGCGGATCCGCGCGATGGAAAACTCCCTCGGCATTACCCTGCTGGAGCGCAACCGCCGCGGCGTGCAGCCGACACCGGCGGGCCAGGCGCTGGTCAGCCATGCGCGGCAGATCGGCCAGCAGGTGGAGCGCCTGCAGTTCGACCTGGCCCAGTACGCCAACGGCCTGCACGGCCAGGTGCGCCTGCTGTGCAATACCGCGGCGCTGAGCGAATACCTGCCGGAACTGCTCGCCAGCTTCCTCTGCCAACGCCCGCATATCGATGTGGATATCCAGGAGTTGCCAAGCCTGCGCATCGTCCAGGCCCTCGGCCAGGGCATCGCCGACCTCGGCATCGTCTCCACCGCCGTGGCCACCGGCGACCTGCAGACCCGCCCGTTCCGTGACGATCCGCTGGTGCTGATCATGCCGCTGGACCATCCCCTCGCGTCCGTCGAACAACCCGACTTCGCCCGCTCGCTGGAGCATGGCCATGTCGGCCTCGGCGTCAGCAGCGCATTGTCCCTGCACCTGGAGGAACGGGCCCTGCACCTGGGCCGGCGCATGCAGGTGCGGGTGCGCGCCGAAGGCTTCGACGGGGTGATTCGCATGGTCGCCCACGGTGCCGGGCTGGGTATCGTGCCGCTGGCCGCGGTGCGGCGCTGGCAAGGGCTGTTGCCACTGCGCAGCGTGGCCTTGCAGGACGCCTGGGCAGAGCGGCGCCTGCTGCTCTGCGCGCGGGACTTCGCCACCTTGCCGGGCCAGGCCCTGGCCTTGCTGGCGGCACTGGAGCCGCGCGTTTAGACAACTGGACGTCGAGCACAGGCAATTGCCGGGCGAATCGCCTCGCTAGGCTGCGGACTCTTTCATCTGTCTGACGGAGCCCTTATGAGCAAGCCAATCGTCGTCCTTCGCGATACCCATCCGCTGCCGGTACTCGACGCCTGCAAATGGGAAAAACTGGCGGGCGACCCGCACACCGTCAACCTCAACGCCTACACCAGCGAAGACGGCAGCAAGATCATGGGCACCTGGATCTGCACCCCGGGCAAATGGCGGGTGAACTACGAGAAGTGGGAGTACTGCCATTTCCAGGAAGGCTATTGCGTGATCACCCCGGACGGCCAGGAGCCGATCCATCTGCGGGCGGGGGATATCTTCATCGTCGAGCCGGGGATGAAGGGGACCTGGGAAGTGGTCGAGACGGTGCGCAAGTACTTCGTATTTGCCTGATGGAACAGGGGCCGCAAAGCGGCCCCTGAAAGCTGATCACTCAGGCTTGCGATAACTCTCGACGATCGCCGAGAAGTCCTTGCCGCCATCCCCGCGCAGGCTCATGGCCTGATACAGCTGCTGCGCCACCGCACCGAGGATCACCGGCTGATGCGCCTGCTTCGCCGCCTCGGTCGCCAGGCCCAGGTCCTTGAGCATCAGCTCCGCGCCAAAGCCACCGGTATAGCCCCGCGATGCCGGCGCGGTCTCGATGATCCCCGGCCACGGGTTGTAGGTGTCGGAACTCCAGCAGCGCCCGGTCGAGCTGTTGATGATCCCCGCCAGCACCTTGGTATCGATGCCCAGCGCGTTGCCCAGGGCCATGGCTTCGGACACGCCGACCATGGAAATGCCCAGCAGCAGGTTGTTGCAGATCTTGGCGATCTGTCCGGTACCCACCGCGCCGCAATGCACGATGTTGCGCCCCATCTGCGTCAGCACCGGTTGCAGCGTGGCGAACAGCGCGTCACTGCCGCCGACCATGAAGGTCAGGGTGCCCGCGGCGGCGCCGCCGGTACCGCCGGACACCGGCGCGTCGGCCATGTCCACGCCCTGCTTCGCCGCCGCCGCGGACACTTCACGGGCGGTCTGCGGATCGATGGTGCTGCAGTCCACCACCGGCGTGCCGGCGCGCACGCCCGCCAGCACGCCGTTCTCGCCGAGGTACACGCCACGCACATGGGCGGCGGCCGGCAGCATGGTGATCACCAGTTCGGCGTTGCTCGCCGCATCCCGCGGCGAGTCGCTGATGTGCCCGCCGAGCTCGGCCAGCTCGGCGAGGATGGTGGTGTTGAGGTCGAACAGGTTGAGGCTGTGGCCGGCCTTGATCAGGTTGCGCGCCATCGGCGCGCCCATGTTGCCCAGCCCCACGAATGCGATACGCATGATCAACTCCTTAGCGCAGGCTGATGGTGGTGTTCACGCCATCGTTGACGCTGTCGTCATCGAACCAGCGGGCGGTGACGGTCTTGGTCTGAGTGTAGAACTGCACCACCTGCTTGCCGTACGGACCGAGGTCGCCGAGCTTGGAGCCGCGCGAACCGGTGAAGCTGAAGAATGGAACCGGTACCGGAATCGGAATGTTGATGCCGACCTGGCCGACGTCGATTTCCGCCTGGAACTTGCGCGCCGCCGCGCCGCTCTGGGTGAACAGGCCGGTACCGTTGCCGAAGGGGTTGCGGTTGACCAGGGCGATGGCCTCGTCGAAGGTGTCCACTTCCACCACTACCAGCACCGGGCCGAAGATTTCCTGGGTGTAGATCTGCATGTCGGTGGTCACCCCGGAGAACAGGGTCGGGCCGATGAAGTTGCCGTTCTCGTAGCCCGGCACCTTGACGTCACGACCGTCCAGTTCCAGCTTGGCGCCTTCGCGGATACCGCTTTCGATCAGGCCCAGTACACGCTCCTTGGCGCGCTTGGAAATCACCGGACCGACATCGGTGCCCGGCTCGTTACCAGCGTTCACTTTCAGCTTCGCCGCCAGCGCCTTCAGTTCCGGCAGCCATTCGCGGGCCTTGCCCACCAGCACCGCCACCGAGGTCGCCATGCAGCGCTGACCGGCCGCGCCGAACGCAGCACCCGCCAGGGCATTGAGGGTCTGTTCGCGGTTGGCGTCAGGCAGGACCACGGCGTGGTTCTTCGCCCCCATCATCGACTGCACGCGTTTGCCGTGCTGGCCGGCCAGGTTGTAGACGTGGGTACCGACTTCGGTCGAGCCGACGAAGGAGATCGCCTTGATATCGCTGTGGGTGCACAGCGCATCCACCACCTGCTTGCCGCCGTGCACCACGTTGAGCACACCGGCCGGCACGCCAGCCTCGATCGCCAGTTCCACCAGCATCAGGGTCGACAGCGGGTCCTGCTCGGACGGCTTGAGCACGAAGGTGTTGCCGCAGACGATGGCCATCGGGAACATCCACAGCGGGATCATCGCCGGGAAGTTGAACGGGGTGATCCCGGCGCACACGCCGATCGGCTGGCGCAGGGTGTAGGTATCGACGCCGCCGGCGACGTTCTCGGCGAATTCGCCCATCTGCAGGGTGCCGATGCTGCACGCATGCTCCACCACTTCCAGGCCGCGGAAGATGTCGCCTTCGGCATCGGCGATGGTCTTGCCCTGCTCGGCGCTGAGGGTCACGGCGATGCGCTTGGAGTGCTCGCGGATCAATGCCTGCAGACGCAGCATGATGCGCATCCGTGCACCGATCGGCGTGTCCTTCCAGGTCTTGAAGGCGCGCTGCGCGGCGGCGATTGCCGCGTCGACTTCCTCGGCGGTGGCGAAGGGCACCCGCGCCAGCACTTCCTGGGTGGCCGGGTTGACGATGTCGCGCCATTCAGTGGTCTTCGACTCGACCCACTGACCGTCGATCAGCAGGCGAACCTGGTCGACCTTGGTCTGACCGGGGGTGAGGGATGCGTTCATGAGGCTTCTCCTGGAGATTGTTGTTAGCGAGAGAATGGTCGCCATGACAGGGCTTGGGGCCCGGGCTGTTTTCGAGTATAGATGTGCAAACATCTAACAAGAACGCACATAAAAACCGGTCCAACATGCAAAAAAACATCACTTCCCTGGGTTCGCTGAACTGGGACGATCTGAAGTTCTTTCTTGAGGTGGCGCGGACCCGCAAGGCCAGCAGCGCGGCCAAGCGCCTGGGCGTCGACTACACCACGGTGTCGCGCCGGATCAGCTCGCTGGAGCAGGCGCTGGGCACGCTGCTGTTCGAAAAGTCGCGGACCAGCGGCTTCGTCCTCACCGCCGAGGGCCAACGTCTGCTGAGCTACGCGGAGTCGATCGAGAGCACCCTGCACATGGCCTGCGAGCAGGTCTCAGGCTCCGGCGTGGCGCTCTCCGGACATGTGCGCATGGGCTGTACCGAGGGCTTCGGCAGCTTCTTCATCACCCCGCAGCTGAGCCATTTCGTCGACGCCTACCCGGCGATCTCGGTGGACATCCTGCCGCTGCCGCACTTCATCAGCCTGTCCAAGCGCGAGGCGGACATCGTCATCGCCCTGGAGCGGCCGGAACATGGCCCGTACGTCTGCTGCAAGCTGTGCGACTACCGCCTGCGCCTGTACGCGACCCGCGACTACCTCGACCGTCACCCGCCGATCCACCGCACCAGCGACCTGGGCGAGCATCCGTTCATCAGTTACGTGGATGACCTGGCGTTCAGTTCGGAGCTGCTGTACCTGCACAACCTGCTGCCCAATGCCAGCGCGCACCTGCGCAGTACCAGCGTGATCGCGCAGTTCGTCGCCGCGCAGCAAGGACGGGGCCTGGCGATCCTGCCGTGCTTCCTGGCCGCGCAGGACCCACGGCTGGTGCCGGTGTTGCCGGAGGAGGTGCAGATCACCCGGCAGTTCTGGATGTACTGCCGGGAAGATCTGAGGAAGTTGAAGCGGATTACCTTGCTGTGGGACTACATCCGCGATGTGACGGAACGGAACAGCCCGTTGTTGATGGGGGAATCGCAGGCCATGCTGTTCCCCGAATGACGATGCAACGCGGTATGAGTCCGCACTACACCCGCTCCAGCATCAACCCCGAAATCCGCTTCACCTTGCGCTCCACCGCTTCCTCCAGCACCCCGAGCCGCGGCTCGATCAGGCTGAACCAGTCCTTGGCCCGGGTGATCCCGGTGTAGATCAGCTCCTTGGTCAGCACCGGATTCAGCGCATCCGGCAGGACCAGCGCGGTATGGGCGAATTCCGAGCCCTGGGATTTGTGCACGGTCATCGCATACACCGTTTCCACTTCGCTGAGACGGCTCGGCAGGACGAACCGCACCCCGCCCCGACCGTCGTTGCGCGGGAAGGCGACCCGCAGCGGCGCGGCCTCGGACTGGCCGTCCGGTACCCGCAGGGCAATGCCGATATCGCCGTTCATCAGGTTCAGGCCATAGTCGTTACGGGTCACCAGGACCGGCCGGCCTTCGTACCAGGGTTGTTCACCGTCGATCAGCCCAGCGCTGGTCAGGACACGACCGACCCGCTGGTTCAGCCCCTCGACGCCCCACGGCCCCTTGCGCACCGCGCAGAGCAACTGGAAGCGCTCGAAGGCTTTCAGGACATTCATCGCCCAGTCGCTCCAGCACGGATCGTCGATCGCGCTGCCGGCGGCCGGACGCCCCTGGCGAATGACGTGGAGATAATCGCGGTAGCCCTGCGGCCCTTGCGGACCGCGTCCCAGCCCATCCAGTACCAGCCGGTCGAGGGCGCGATCCTGCTCGCCGCGCAGGGTCAGGCCGAACACATCGGCGTACTGGCCTTCGCGCAGCAGGGCCCGCGCCTTCACGGCGTCCTGACGGTTGACCAGGCGCGCCAGCTGGCCGATCCCGCTGCCCTCGCCGAAACGCCGCGAACGTCGCAGCATCACCACTTGCTGAGCCAGCGGATGACGTTCGCCATCGCCAGGCTGCAGACCGCTCTGCGCCAGCGACTCACCACTGACCTGCTCCATCCAGGTACGGGTCTGCGGGCTGTAGCGACCGTCCTCGGCGTCCCGGCACAGATCGCCGAGCACCGCTCCCGCCTCCACCGAGGCCAGCTGGTCCTTGTCACCGAGCAGGATCAGCCGGGCACTTTCCGGCATCGCGGCAAGCAGGTTGGCCATCATTTCCAGGTCGATCATCGACGCCTCGTCCACCACCAGCACATCCAGCGGCAAGGGGTTGCCGGCGTGATGGCGGAAATGCCGCGAGTTCGGCCGGCTGCCCAGGAGGCGGTGCACCGTGGAGACGTCGCAGGGAATCTGCTGACGCACGTCGGCGCTGACCGCCAGCCGCTCCACCTGCTGCCCGATGGACTCGGTCAGACGCGCCGCGGCCTTGCCGGTGGGGGCTGCCAGGCGAATGCGCAGTGGCAGCCCGGCCTCCACCGCCGGCGCCTGCAACAGGGCCAGCAGACGCACTACCGTGGTGGTCTTGCCGGTGCCGGGACCGCCGGTGATGATGCTGAACGCACCACGGGTCGCCAGGGCGCAGGCCAGCTTCTGCCAGTCGATCTGCCCGGCTTCGGCGCCTTCGCCGAACAGGGTGTCGAGGCGCCCGCGCAGGTCAGCGGGAGTCGTTTCGCGCTGCTGCAGACGCTGGCGCAGGGCACTGTCGATTTGCCGTTCGTAGGTCCAGTAGCGGCGCAGGTACAGGCGCCCCTCGCTGAGCACCAGCGGACGCGACGAATGCTGCGGATCCTCGCCCGCCGCCACCAGTGCGCTGGCCTGCAGACGTTGCAGCCAGGTATCCGCGTTCAGCCGTTCGAGCAACTGCGACGGCAGCAGCGACGGCCCCGCCAGCACATCGCCTTCCGGCGGCAGGGACAGGGCGAAGTCCGGCTCGGCCAGGGTCTTGTGCACATCGAGACAGACATGCCCATGCCCCAACTGGTGACTGGCCAGCGCCGCGGCCAGCAGGACCAGCGGCTCACCCTGCGGTTCGCGGTCACGCAGAAAGCCGACGAAGGCGCGGTCCAGCGCGCGCAGCCAGCCACGTTCGACCCAGCGATCGAGCAAGGCCAGGAGGTCTTCGCTGTCGCTCAGCGGCGCCAGCGCGGCGAGGTGCTCGGCATCCAGTGGCGTCGGCAGCAGATCGTCGAGGGTGCGGCTCATGGGACATCTCCAAACAGGTCCTGTTGCGTCGCGGGCGGCGCACCGCGGAACAGCGCGTCGAGTTGTTCGATCAGCGCGCGCGGCGGCTTGATGAAGTACACACCCTGGCTCGGCGAATGAGCGCCACGCAGGAAGATGAACAGTGCGCCGCCGACATGCCGGTCGTAGTCGTAGTCCGGCAGCCGCGCACGCAACTGGCGGTGCAGGGCCAGCAGGTAGAGCACGTACTGCAGGTCGTAGCGGTGTTCGAGAATCGCCGCGTCCATGGCCGCCTCGCTGTAGGCCAGGTCGTCAGGACCGAGCCAGTTGGACTTGTAGTCGGCCACGTAGTAGCGCCCGTCGTGCTCGAAGACCAGGTCGATGAACCCCTTGAACATGCCGTTGAGCAGGGCACCCTGCGCCGCCGGACGCGCGGCGCCCTGGTGCGTGTGCTGGGCGACCAGACGGTCCAGGCGCAGCACGTCGACGCGGTGGCTGGCGAACCAGAACTCCATCTCGATCTGGTACTGGACCAGACTGCCCAGGGCCACCGGCGTGCTGTCGTCACCCAGGCGCAGCGGGGTTTGCAACAGATGCTGCAACCAGCGTCCGAGGGTGCCGATCCAGCCTTTCCAGTCGCGCCGATTGCAGCGCTGGGCAACCATGTCATGCAGCGTCTGCGGCGCCGCGACGACCCGGTCGAAACCCTGTTGCCCGGACCACTCCAGCAGGCCGTGGAGAAAGGTCCCGGGATTGGGCCCACGCGGAAAACGATGGATATCGCCGGCGATCGCCGCCACATCGCGCAGGGCCTCGGGGTCCGGCCGCTCGTCGTCGAGCAGTTGCTGCGCCTGGGCCACGTCGGCGTCGAGCTGCAACGCCTCCTCACCGATATGCAGGGCACTGTAGGAGGCGATCCACCAGTTTTCCGCCGCGCTGCGCTTCGGCTCGCGCGCGGCCAGCAGTTCGGCACTCTGGCGGGGCGCGACGTACAGCTGCTCATCGACTGGCGGCGGTGGCAGTTTGCTGATGGACGCGCAGCCCTCCTTCAGCTCATCGAGCCAACCGACCAATGCCGTGGAATCCGCCAGCGGCTGACCGCCACCGAGCAGATAGCCGAGGGCGCTGCGATGCAGCAGCGACTCACTGGCGTTGCCACGCTTGAGGTCGGCGACGCCCAGCCAGCAGGCATGCCGGGCCCGGGTCAGGGCCACGTAGAACAGACGCAGGTCCTCGGCCAGACGCTCGTCGTCGGCCCGGGCGATCTGCGCATCGGTGGGCTTCAGGGTGCGCTGAACCGCACCGTTGTCGTCGTGCCAGACCAGGGGCGGGCGCGAGCCGTCCACCGGCCTGGAGGTACAGACGAAGGGCAGGAACACCAACTCGTATTCCAGCCCCTTGGATTTGTGGATGGTCACCACCTTGACCAGTTGCTCGTCGCTTTCCAGGCGCAGAATCTGCTCTTCGCCGGCCTGTCCGGAGACGGCCAGGTGCTCGCCAAGATGGCGGATCAGCGCCTGCTCGCCGTCCAGTTCGGTGGCAGCCTGCTGCAGCAGTTCGGCCAGGTGCAGCAGGTTGGTCAGCACCCGCTCGCCATCGCCGCGGCCCATCAGCACGTTGGGCAGGTCGAAGTCGTGCAGCAGCCGGCGGAGCATCGGCAGCACGCCCTGCACACGCCAGATCAGCCGGTACTGACGGAACTGTATGACGCGATCTTCCCAGCGCCGTTCGTCTTCGTTGAGCTGAGCCAGGGCACGCAGCGGTTGCCCCAGGGTATTGCTGGCCAGGGCAGCCTTGAGCAGGCGCTCATTGTCCGGCTCGGCGCAGGCCTTGAGCCAGGCCAGCAGGTCGCGGGCTTCCTGGGCGGCGAATACCGAGTCCTTGTCCGAGAGATAGACACTGCGCACCCCGCGCGCCGCCAGCTCGGCGCGTACCAACTGCGCTTCATCGCCATCGCGCACGAGAATGGCGATGTCCGAGGGCAGGCAGCCGCGCAGCGTGCCATCGGCCTGGACGAAGCCAGCGCTGCCCTGCTGCCCGCCATTGAGCAGATGGACGATGTGCGTCGCGCAACTGGCCGCCATAGTCTGCCGGTACAAGGGGTTGGACAGTGGCGCCGGACTGCTCTCATGCCACAGATTCAACGCCGCCACCGGCTGACCCGAGACCTGCAGATGCTCCTTGTGCCCACGCGCCTTGACCGCGACGAAGGGCACCGGGTTTTCGCCTTGCGCGTCGCGGAACAGGAAGGCCGCGCGCCCCTGCCCGCGTTGCTCGGCCTGGACGAACACATGGTTGACCGCCGTGACCATCGCCTGGGTCGAACGGAAGTTGGTGTCCAGGCTGTGCAGGCGTCCGGCCGTGGCACGGCGGGCGCCGAGGTAGGTGAAGATGTCGGCGCCGCGGAAGGCATAGATCGCCTGCTTGGGGTCGCCGATCAGGAACAGACCGGTGTCGCGCACGTTGTCCTCGATGCGGTAGATGCATTCGAAGATGCGGTACTGCACCGGGTCGGTGTCCTGGAATTCGTCGATCAGGGCCACCGGAAACTGCTCGCGAATCAACCCGGCCAGACGCTCGCCGGCGGGGCCGCTGAGGGCATGGTCGAGACGCTGGAGCATGTCGTCGAAACCCATTTCCGCACGGCGCCGTTTCTCCTGCTCGAAGCGCTGCGACACCCAGGCGGCGGCATGCTCCAGCAGTGGCGCATCCGGTGTCGGCAAGGCCTGCAGATGCTCGTGCAGGGTGACCATGGCCAGCAGCGCCGGATGGCTCGGCGGTTCGGTTTTCCATGCTTCGGCGAAGCCATCGGGAGTAAAGCGCTTGGCGCCGTTGCCGATGTCCAGTTCTTCCGCCTGCTCATCCTCGGCCCAGGCGCAGAGCTTGTCGCACCAGGACTTGATGTACCGCTCCTGGATCATCTTGCCATGCACCTGCTTGGCCTCCATGGCGTCGCGACAGAGTTGCAGCAGCTCCTGCGACCATTGCACCCAGGGCGCTTTCAGTGCCCGCAGTTGCTCGCCGCGCTGACGCAGCGTCGCGGTGATGATCTCCCGTGGTTCCAGCGTGCCCGCCTCCCCCGGATGACGACCGAACAGCGCACGCACCCGTGGCAACAGCGCGTCCGGGCTGACCCAGTGTTCGCGCACCCAGGCCAGTGCCTCGCCCTGCATGCCGTAGCAGAAGCGCCGCCAGTAATCGCGCATGACCTGACCGAGCAGCTCGCTGTGATCGGTCTCCAGGGTCTGGGTGAACAGGCTCCCGCTGTCGAAGGCGTGCTCGCGCAGCATGCGCTGGCACCAACTGTGGATGGTCGAGACTGCGGCTTCGTCCATCCACTGCGCGGCCACTTCCAGGCGATTGGCGCAGGCCGGCCAGGTGTCCGCGGGGTAATCGTCACGCAACTGCGTGAGCAACGGATCGGTTTCGACCAGGTCGCCGCGGAAGAAGCGCGCGGCTTCGGCCAGGCGGGTGCGGATGCGTTCACGCAGCTCCTTGGTGGCGGCGTCGGTAAAGGTCACCACGAGGATCTGCGGTGGCAGCAGTTCGCGACCGAAGCCCTGCTCGCCGCCGTGACCGAGGACCAGGCGCAGGTACAGGGCGGAGATGGTGAAGGTCTTGCCGGTACCGGCGCTGGCCTCGATCAGTTGGCTGCCATGCAGCGGGAAGGTCAACGCCAGGGGCGCGGGTTTGACTGCAACGCTCATGAGCGCGCCTCCTCAGCGTCGAGTGTCTGCCATTGGGCTTCGAACATCGGTTTGTACAACGACTCGCACCAGCCCTCGAACTCCTCGCTGGCGGTGAGCGCGGCGAAGTCCGGGAACTGGCGGGCCAGGGCGACGATTTCGCTGCGTTCGCCCGGGCGGCGGTCGCTGCCGTCATAGGTCTTGGCGGCTTCGGCCAGCGCCTTGTCCGGGTCTTTGCCAGCCAGCCAGGCGAAGGCCGTCTTGATCGCCACCGGCAACGGCGCATTCATCCCGGCCTGACGGGAGATCAGCAGGTTGCCGAGCAATTCGCCGGCCTCGCGCTGTTCGAGCGGGTCCAGCATGAGGCTCACGTCAGTCGCGAGCACTGCGCTGTGCAATCGGTGGCCGACGGCGCACGCGGCCAGGTGCATGACCCAGATGGCGGTCAGCCGATGCCACTTCAGGGAACGGCCGCTGATGACACCGTTGGGCAAGGTGGTAATGCTCAGCAGCGCCTGGTCGGCCCGCTGCCGGACACGGCCGAGCCAGCCTTCGAGCTTGAGCTCGCCGGCCTCGAAACGAATCGGCAAGGCACTGTCGATGGACACCGGCCACTGACGCAGCAACTGCTGGTGGCGCTGCAGCAGGTCCGGCAGCGGATCGATCAACTCCTGGCGCAGACAGTCGCCGAAGCCCGCCAGTGGCAGCAGGCCGCTGCCCTGCAGGCGGCGGGCCTGAGCGGCCAGGGCGGCATCGCTCTGCCCGGGGTCGAGCAGTGCGGCGCCAAGCAGACTGTCGCTCAGGTTGTAGCGTTCTCGCGCATTGAGCACGAAGGGCTCGTCATCGGCCAGCGGCTCCTCCACGGCTTCGAAGAACACCTTCAGGCGCTGGCTGAAGAAATGCCGGACCGGGTGACGGAGAAAGTCCTGGAGCAGCGCGAGAGGCAGCGCCTCGTCGGCCTGATAGCGTTCGAGACGATCGTCGTCGTTCGCGGCCAGCACCTCCGGCTGATGCAGGCTGCGCCATTCGCTGGCGTAGCTGAACAGCTCGCTTCCCCGCTGGAAATAGCGACGGCTGAAAGGCTGCAGCGGATGTTCGGTGGTGAGTTTTTCCAGCAAGCGCTCGCCAGCGTCGTGGCTGCTGTCGCCGGCGGCACCCTTGAGTCGCCAGCCGGCGGCGATATGGTCGCGCAACTGGCCGATCAGCACCGAAGCAGGACGTTCGCTGTTGTCGCGAATACTGCGCCCGACCCAGCTGACATACAGCTGGGCGCGGGCGGACAGCAGCGCTTCCAGCAACAGGTAGCGGTCGTCCTCGCGGCGGGAGCGGTCGCCAGGACGGTAGTCGCTGCCCATCAGGTCGAAGTCCAGCGGCGGTTGCGCACGCGGATAGTCGCCGTCATTCATGCCCAGCAGGCAGACCACCTTGAAGGGGATGGCACGCATCGGCATCAGGGTGCAGAAGTTCACCGAGCCGGCGAGGAAACGCTGGGACAGGCGCCCCTGGTCGAGCCCGGCGAGCCAGGCTTCGCGGACCACGGTGAGCGGCAGCAGATCCGCCAGGCCAACCGACTCGCAGGTCTCCAGCCAGACGTCGCAGAGATCGCGCAACTGCACCAGCAGATAGTCGTCGTGCTCGCTCTCGGCGAGGAAGAACACCTGCAGCAGCGCGTTGAGACGTTCACCCCAACGGGTTGCCGTAGCCGCTTGGGACAGCTCGCCATGGGCCACTTCAAGGGCGTCGAGCAGGGCCACCAACGGGCCGATCAGGGCGGCGTCCAGGCCGCCGATTTCGTCGTAGGGCTCGATGCCGTCGCAACTGTCACCCGCACCGACCGCATAGCCCAGGAGCATGCGGCGCAGGCCGAAGCGCCAACTGTTCTGCTCCAGGTCGTCCGGCAGACCGAGGCTCGCGCGTTGCTCGGCATTCAGCCCCCAACGCACGCCCGCGCCTTCGATCCAGCGGTGCAGGGTTGGCAGATCGCTTTCCTTGATCGCGAAGCGCGCGCGCAGGGCGGGCACGTCGAGCAGGTCGAGGATCTCACTGACCGGGAAGCGACTGTCGGGTAGCTTGAGCAGGTGCTCCAGGGCGATCAGCAACGGGTCGCGACCGCGCTGGCCCTGGTCGGTCAGGGTGAACGGGATGAACCGTTTGTCACCACGTTCGAGCTGACCGAACACCGCGCGGATATGCGGGGCGTAGGTATTGATATCCGGGACCATGACGATCACATCGCGCGGGCGCAGGCTGGGGTCGGCACTGAAGCGGGCGAGCAACTGGTCGTGGAGAATTTCCACTTCGCGCTGAGCGCTGTGGGCAATATGAAAACGCACGGACGGGTCTTTCTTCGGATCGACCTCCGACCAACGCTCGCGGGTTTCGCCGAGCGGGCGCAATTCGAGGATATCGTCCTGCATCTGGCCAAGTAGGTGTTGCGGCTGGTCCTCGCTGAACAGGTCGATACGGCCATCGCTGAACGCAGTGCGGTAGCTGGCGGGATCGTCGTAGCTGTCGAGCAGGTTGATGTAGTCGCGGCCCTGCTTGCCCCAGGCGGCGAGCAGCGGATGAGCGTGCTGGTGCAGGCTTTCGGCATCGATCGGTGCGCTCATGCCGTTCTTGCGCTGCTGCCGCTTGTACTGGTGACGCAGCAGATCCTTGTCGGCAACGATATCGGCCCAATGGTGACGACAGGGGTTGTGCACGCAGAGCAGCACCTGGCTGAAGCGCGCCAGACCGGCCAAGGCCTCCAGCGCCTGGGCCGGCAGCGAGGAAATACCGAAGACGATCACTCGCGACGGGAGCCCTGGCGGTGCCTGGTCCAGACCGTTGATACGCTCGATGAAACGCTGGTGTACCCCGGCACGGCTCTGCGCCATGCCCGCTTCGCCGACATCCACCAGCAAGGCACGCCACAGCTCGGCCTGCCAGCAATTGGCCGGCGACAACGGGCGGGTCTCGCCACGGGCGTTGATCAGGACATGGCGGCCGGCGGCCCATTCCTTCAGCCAATCGGCGCGGTACACCTGGTATTGGTCGAACAGGTCGGCCAGGCGCTCGGCCAGTTGGTAACGCTTGCGCAGGTCACTGTCGTCGAGGAGGAAGCGTTGCAGAGGCTCGAAGTGCGGCTGATGGATCAGCTCTGGCAGCAGGCGCATCAGGCGCCAGGTCAGGGGAGCCTTGTCGAGCAGGGAAATTTCCGGGATTTCCTCTCGGCCCAACACCTTGCGGTAAAGCTGCCACATGAAACTGCCGGGCAGTTGCACCTCGATCGCCGCGGCGATGCCGCTGCCACCCGTGTCGTCGTCTTCAGGGTCTTCGGCAAGGGCCAGCTTCAACCACTGGGCGATGCCGTTGCTCTGCACCAGGACGATTTCGTTTTCCAGAGGCGCCAGCGGATGACGGCGCATCCAGCTCACTACCAGGCTGCGCAGCACGTCCAGGCGGTTGCCGTGAACGACCATGAATCCTGGAGTGAGCGTGCTGGCATGCGACATGGTGCGTCCTTGAGCTGTCGAAAAGAGAGGGGAACATAGCATGGAGGCTGTTCCCTGGGAGCATGGGTGGATTTATTTCGCCCATGAAAGACAAAACCCCTACCTGCCTCAGCAGATAGGGGTTTCGGAATTGAATCTTGACGATGACCTACTCTCACATGGAGAAGCTCCACACTACCATCGGCGATGCGTCGTTTCACTAC
>NZ_FZOL01000025.1 GCF_900188455.1 Pseudomonas japonica
GCCGGCGGCGTCGCCGTCACCCCAGGTCGCCGAGCTGACCAGGTTGAAGGTGCCGTACAGCGTGCCGTTGCCGCCCAGGCCCTGGTCGCCGCTGAAGCCGTACTTGATGAAACCTTCGCGCCAGGTCGAACCGCCCGGCGTGCCGTCGTAGTTCTTGCGGCTGTTGAACATACCCCAGACCGCGAGCATGTCGGCGTTGAGGTGCGTGTCGTCGTCCGCGTACAGCTCGTAGGCCTGGGCCGGTACGCTGATTCCCAGGGCGATCGAAAGTGCAAGGCCGCGGCGCGCGGCCCTGTTGAACAGGGTGCTGGACATGCAAGTGCTCCTGTGTGCCTTGGCAGGCATTCTTATCAGTGCGGTGGAAGGTCACCGCCGGTCGGCGGCGACCCGGGTGCGGCTCAGCGGCAGCGCGACAGGGCGCTGTCGAGGACTTCGGCGATCCGGCTGGCCTCGCCGGAGGTCAGGGTCAACGGCGGCGAGAGAATGATCTTGCTGCCCACCGGACGCACCAGCACGCCCTCCTCCCTTGCCGCTTCGGCGATGCGCGCGGCATCGCCGGCGGCCGGGTCCACCGGCTGGCGGGTGCGCTTGTCGCTGACCAGGTCGAGGGCGATCATCAGGCCCTTGCCACGCACCTCGCCGACCACCTCGAAGCGTTCACTGAGCGGCTGCAACTGTGCCAGCAACTGCGCGCCGATCGTTGCCGCATTGCCCGGCAGGTCCTCGGCCTCGACGATGTCCAGCACGGCCAGGGCCGCGGCGCAGGCGGTCGGGTGGCCGGTGTAGGTGTAGCCATGCATGATGAAGCTGCCGAAACCCGGCGCCTGCTCGATGGCCTCGGCGATGCGCGTGTTGAACACCGTGGCGCCCAGGGGGATGTAGCCGGCGGAAATACCCTTGGCCAGACACAGGATGTCCGGCGCCACGCCCCAGCCGCGGCTGCCGAGCATGCAGCCGGAGCGACCGAAGCCGGTGACCACTTCGTCGGCGATCAGCAGGATCCCGTGGCGGTCGCAGACCTGGCGCAGGCGCTTCCAGTAGTTGGCCGGCGGCACGATCACCCCGCCGGCGCCCTGCACCGGCTCGGCGATCAGCGCGGCGAAGCTGTGCGCGCCGTACAGGGCGATGGTTTCTTCGAGCTGGCGGATGCAGTGCTCGGTCAGTTCCTCCGGATCGCGACAGTCCCAGGGATTGCGGTACAGCCATGGCGTGTCGAGGCTGTGGCAGCCGCCGAGAAGCTGCCCGTGGTTGTAGTGATAGACGCCATTGCCGCCCACCGAGGTGCCGCCGATGTGCACGCCGTGATAGCCGTTGCGCAGGGAGAGAAAACGCGTGCGACCCGGCTGACCGCTGGCGACCCAATACTGGCGGGCCATCTTCAGCGCGGTTTCCACGGCATCCGAGCCGCCGCTGTTGAACAGCACGCGGGCCATGTCTTCCTCGGCGAACATGGAAGTCAGGCGCTCGGCCAGATCGTAGACCCGCGGATGGGCGATGCCGTCGAAGGTCTGGTAGTAGGCCAGCTCGTCCAGCTGGCGGACGATGGCGGCCTTCACCTCGGGGCGGTTGTGCCCGACGTTGACGTTCCACAGGCCGCCCACGCCGTCGAGCATGCGCCGGCCATCGACGTCGGTGATGTAGTTGCCGTCGGCGCTGGCGATGATCAGGGTGTTGGCCCGGTGCGCCGGGGCCGCGCTGCCCATGGGGTGCCAGAACTTCTTCTCGGCGGTCTTGTAGTGTGCGTAACGGTTTGGCTGGGCCACGGCGGTGTCTCCGGAAAAGGCTGGCAGCGGGACGCCAGCGAACAGGGTGGGCGTGTTCACGAGAGGTTCTCCTTGCGCACGAACAGCAGTTGCTGGCCGGTGAATTCCAGCAGGCCTTCGAGACCGAACTCGACGCCGAAGCCGGACATCTTGCTGCCGCCGAACGGCGTGTTGGGCTGGATCTGCGCATGGCAGTTGACCCAGGCCACACCGCTTTCCAGGCGCGCCGCCAGGGCCTCGGCCTGGGTCGCATCGGGGCCCCAGACCGAGCCGCCCAGGCCCATGCTGCTGGCGTTGGCGCGGGCCAGGACATCGTCCACATCGCCGTAGGCAATCAGCGGCAGCACCGGGCCGAACTGCTCTTCGTCGACCAGGCGATCGCCGTCGGTGACATCGGCGACCAGGGTCGGCGGGTAGAAATAGCCGGCACGCGGCAGGCGCTGGCCGCCGCAGAGGATGCGCGCACCGAGACGCCGGGCGTCCTCCACCAGTTCGCCGACCAGTTCCAGCTGCTCGCTGTTCTGGATCGGACCGAAGGTGACCCCGGCCTCCAGGCCCGCGCCGACCACTTCGCGCCCGGCACGCTCGACCAGGGCCGCGGCGAAGGCCTCGTACTGCGATTCGTGCACATACAGGCGCTTCAGCGCCGCGCAGGTCTGGCCCATGTTGAGGAATGCGGCATTGAAGATGTCGTCGACCACGGCGGCGATATCGGTGCCGGGCAGGACGATGGCGGCATCGTTGCCGCCCAGTTCCAGGGTCAGGCGCTTGAGGTTGCTCGCCGCGCCGCGCATCACGCTTTGCCCGGTGGGGGTGGAGCCGGTGAAGACGATCTTGTCGATGCCCGGATGGGTGGTGATGGCGCTGCCGAAGCCCTTCTCGCCGGTGACGATGTTGATCACCCCCGGCGGCAGGTGCCGGTCGAGGATCTCCACCAGGCGCAGGGTGCTCAGCGGTGTCAGGCTCGACGGTTTGCTGACCACGCAGTTGCCCGCGCGCAGGGCCGGGATGATGTGCCAGACGGCGATCATGAACGGCCAGTTCCACGGGGTGATCGAGGCGACCACGCCCAGCGGCTTGCGGTGCAGTTCGACGCGCTGGCGCGGGTTGTCCTCGACCTGTTCGACGGGGATCTCCAGGTCGGCGTTGTAGCGGGTCCAGGCCACCCCGCCCATGACTTCGGACAGGGCAAGCGCCAGCGGCTTGCCCTGCTCGCGGACGATCAGCCGGGCGATGCCGTCGGCCTCCCGCTCGATATCGTCGGCGGCCTTGTGCAGCGCCGCGCGGCGTTCGTCGGCGCTGCTCTGGCGCCAACCGGCGAAGGCCGTGCGGGCCGCGGCGACAGCCGCGTTCAACTGCCCGAGCGAACCCGAAGGGCATTGGGCGAAGGGCGTGCCGCTGGCCGGGTCGATCACCGCGAACTCGCCGTTTTCACCGGCGACGCGGACGCCGCCAATCAGTAGCTGGAAATTTTCCATGGGACATATCCTTGGGTTACGCGGCACCCGGGGTACCGCTGCACGCAGGTGGTGCTTATGAGTGAGAGGGCCGGCTCAGAGCTTGTGGCTGCCCAGCTCCAGGTAACGCTGCGGGCACAGCCGGCGCAGACGCGCAGCCAGCAGAACACCGGTGATCAGGGCCGCGGGAATCACCGCGCAGAGGGCGTAGGACAGCGACTTGCTGGCCCCGGTCAGGACATCGAAGTGCAGCACCGCGACGCCCAGCACGAACAGCAGCGCGATGCAGGCCAGTCCTGGCAGCAAGCGCTTGCGCATGAAGCCGAGCTGCAACTGTGGCTGGCGATGGAAGTACATCAGCACCGCCGCCGACGTCATCGCCATCAGCAGGATCACGCACAGGGTCGCCAGACTGGAGAACCAGGCGAACAGTTGCAGGATCGGGTCGGCATCCAGCGCGGCGAACACCAGCACCACCACCGCGGCGATCAGGCTCTGCAGGGCCGAGCCCATGTGCGGGCTCTGGTGCACCCGATGGGTGGTACCCAACTGCTTGGGCAGCAGGCCGTCGCGGCCGATGGCGTAGAAGTAGCGCGCCGCGGCGTTGTGGAACGCCAGCAGCCCGGCATAGATGCTGACCATGAACAGCACGCGGATCACCTGGGTCAGCTGCGGCCCGACGAAGTGATCGGACAGGCCGTAGATGAAGGTCGTCGGGTCCTGCAGGGCCAGCAGGGTCGGGACGATCTTGTCCGCGCCCACGCCCACCACCATGGCCCAGATCGACAGGGTGTAGAACACGCCGATCAGCAGCACCGAAGCGTAGGTGGCGATGGGAATGGTGCGCTGCGGGTTCTTCGCTTCCTCGCCGTAGATGGTGGTGGCCTCGAAGCCGATGAAGGCGGCGAAGCAGAACAGCAAGCCGATCGACGGTGTGCCGCTGCCGACATGCCGGGCCTCGAACGAGGCGAAGTTGATCCCGCTGTCGCCGCCGCTGCGCAGGATGGCGAAATCCAGGATGAGGATCGCCAGGTACTCGGCGACCACCACGAACGACAGCACCCGCGCCGACAGGTCGATATTGCGGTAGCCGAGGATGGCGATACTGGTCATGGCCAGCAGCGAATAGACCCACCAGGGCAGCTCGATGGCGAAGACCACACTCATGGTCCCGGCCACCACGCCACCGAACATGCCGTACAGCCCGACCTGGAGGATGTTGTAGGCGAACATCGCCAGCACCCCGGCAGCGCCGCCGGCCATGCCGCCGAGGCCACGGGAGGAGAAGGCATAGAAGCCGCCGGCGTTGGTCACATGGCGGGCCATGGTGGTGTAGCCCACCGAGAACGCCAGCAGTACCGCCAGGGTCAGCACCAGCAGCGCCGGGGTGCCCGCACCGTTGCCGAGCATGATGCCGATGGGAAAGCCGCCGGCGATCACGCTCAGGGGACTGGCCGCCGAGACCACGAAAAAGATGATGAAACCGACACCCAGGGCACCGCGCCTGAGCTCCGTGGAACTGTTCGCAGGGATGGAAACGCTCATTTTCTTGACCTTGTTGTATGAGGCAGTCTGTTGTCTGGAGTGGCACGGAGGCCGCGCCACAGCACGCTGTTGTTTTTCTGATCAGGCTGAGGACGATCCTAGACCCGGGTGGGGACGGGCTGTTAACCCAAAATGGCAGGGTTGCGGGGAAGGTTGCCCTGTTGAAGAGCATGGTGAGGCGGGAGGGCGTGGGGACAGGGTTGCGGCATGCCACGGATGAAAGGCGGCACCTGGCAGGTGCCGGGGTTTGTCTGTCAGCCGACCACCAGGAACGAAGCGCTGGCACGCACCACGCGCTCCTCGCCCACACTGATGTAGCTGTTGGCGAACACCAGGCGGCTGCCGGTCTTCTGAATGTCGACGGTCGCCTCCAGCCAGTCGCCGACCTTGGCCGAGCCGGCGAAGTCGGTGTTCAGGCTGGTGGTGACCAGCTTGAGCGGCGGGTCCCTGGAAAAGGCCGCGCTGTAGCCCAGGGCAATGTCGGCCAGGGCCATGAACAGCCCGCCGTGAGCCAGACCGCGGGCGTTGGTATGTTTTTCCTCGACACGAACGCCGATGATGAAACCGGCACCCTCTTCCCGAAAGAAGAATGGCCCCAGCAGTTCGATGAATGGACTGTTGCGAAACAGCGGTTTGAAACCCTGAGGGATCATGGGTGCAATATCCTTTTTGCTGTTTGAATTTTTCCGCCTTCTCATTCCGTCCGCCAAGGATCTGAGAAGCTGCTGATTACCCCCGGCAACCGCGCCTCAGACAACAACCGAGAAGTCGCCGAGCGGCGAGCAGGCACTTTCTCGTACAAAGCCTAATCGTTCAGGTCATCCTGGAACTGAATATCACCCTCTTGAATACAGCGCTGAAGACAAATTCGATAGTGCTCACTATCTGGTTTCCGTCCCCTTGAACAGCGGGCCAGGGGATACAGGATGCCAAAGTGCCAGCTGACGCTTAAGGCAGCCTGAAGTCCGCGGCGGTGTGTTCCAACGGGATCGACAAGGTCGCGGCGAGCCCGCCCTGGGCGCGGTTTGCAAGACGTACCTGGCCGCCCATGCCCTCGACGATGGTGGCGACGATGGACAACCCGAGGCCGGCGCCATTCGGGCTGTTGCGGCTGTAGAAGCGTTCGAACACCCGCGACAGACTGGCTTCGTCGATGCCCGGCCCCTCGTCCTCGATGGTCAGTTCGACCTGACCGGCACGCTGCCTGAGTGAAACCGTGATGCGCCCTCCCCGCGGCGAATGCTCCACCGCGTTGGCCACCAGATTGTGCAGGGCGATGCCCAGCACGCCGGCATCGACGGCCAGACGATGATCGCCCTCGCCGATGTCCAGCGACGGCTCCAGGCCGCGATCGAGAATCCACGGGGTCAACTCCGCCAGCGACTCGGTGAGCATCTGCGCGACGTCGATCGGGGTGCTGACCCGTTGTCCCAGGCGCGGCTCCACGCGGGCCAGGGTCAACAGCTGGTTGACCACCCGGGTCAAGCGATCGACCCCGCCGATCAGGAAGCCCAGGGCCTTCTGCCGCTCGGCCTCGCTGGTGGCGGCCTGGGCGTTCTGCGCATGCAGGCGCAGGATGGCCAGCGGGGTGCGCATTTCATGGGCGGCGTCGGCGATGAAACGGTGCTCGCGGCGCAGCAGGTCGTCGATCTGCGCCAGCAGGCGATTGATCGCCGCCTGCATCGGCTCCAGCTCCGAGGGCAAGGGCACCAGTTGCAGCGGCTCCAGGGAGTCGGCATGCCGGGCGCGGATGACGTTGGCCATGTTCTGCAAGGGTTGCAGGCCCCAGCCGATCGCGGCCCAGACCAGCAGCGCCAGGGCCAGGCTGCCGATCAGGAAGGGAAACAGGGTATGGCGGACGATCCGGTCGATCAGGTCGTAGCGCACATCCTCGCGCTCGCCGACCCAGATGATCCAGTGCCGCTCCGGCACCGGCAGGACGAAACCGCGCCATTGCTGGCCATTCACCGCAAAATCGGCGAAGCCCGCGCTGACCGAGAGCGGCGCGAGGACCGGGGCGCTGGGGGTATGCACCAGCAGCGCACCGCTGTCATCCCAGACCTGGAAGGCCAGCTTGCTTTCATAGGGATGACCGATCCGGTGCCGTCCCGCCTTGCCCAGCGCTTCGTTGAAGGCGCGGTACAGCGTCTCGCGGCTGCCGTCCTGGACCGGAATGCTCATCACGCCTTCGAGCAGGCGGGCGTTCTGTGCCAGGTGGGCGTCATAGACCTCGGTGATTTCGTGGCGGCTGTCGTGGTAGTTGTACAGGGCCAGCAGGCTGGTCCCCAGCACCAGCAACAGCATGACCCGCCACAGCGTGCGCTGGCGCAGCGAGCTCATGCCTTGCTCTCGACCAGATAGCCGATACCGCGCACGGTGCGGATCAGGCCGTTGAACAGCTTCTTGCGCAGGTGATAGATGTTCACCTCCAGGGTGTTGCTTTCCGGCTCCTCGTCCCAGCCATACAGCAACTGGGTCAGGCGCTCGCGGGTGAAGACCTTGCCCGGCTGGGCCAGCAGTTCGTGCAGCAGCAGGTACTCCTTGGGCGTCAGCACCACCGGCTCGCCGTTGTAGTGGACTTGCTGGGTGACCGGATCGAGGGCGACGCCGGCATGCTCGATCAGCACCCGCGCCCGCCCGGCGCTGCGCCGCAGCAAGGCGCGCAGGCGGGCCTTGAGTTCGTTGAGGTCGAACGGCTTGACCAGATAATCGTCGGCCCCGGCATCGAGGCCGGTGATGCGGTCCTCGGTGGCATCGCGCGCGGTGAGGATCAGCACCGGCAGGCTGTCGCCCCCGGCCCGCACCCGCCGCAGCAGTTCGATGCCGTCCAGGCGCGGCAGGCCCAGGTCGAGGATCGCCAGGTCGAACGCTTCATGCTGCAAGGCATGCAGGCCGCTCACCCCGTCACGCAACCAGTCGAGGGTATAGCCCTCCTGGCGCAAGCCATCGCAGATCCCCTCGCCCAGCGCGGTATCGTCCTCAACCAGCAGCAGCCGCATAGTCAGTCCTGTTTGTCCTTGAGCGCCTTGAGTAAAGCAGCGATATCGCCACGCCTGCCCTGGTCGGCCAGTTCACGTCCCGGTCGCGGCGGCGCCTGCAGGGCCTTTTCCAGCGCCGCGCGGGCTTCACCATAGCGTTTTTGCCGGAACAGATGATCGGCCCAGAAATAGTTGCTGTCGATACCGTTGGGGTTGATCCGCAGCGCCTGGCGCAACAGGGTCTCGGCCTTGTCGGCGTCGCCGAAGCCGATCGGCCAGCCGGGCACCTGGTCGTACAGGGTGCCCAGGCTGGTGTAGGCCGAACCCTGCAGGGCACTGGCATCCAGCTTGATCGCCTGCTCCAGGCTGGCCCGTGCCGCCTTGACCTTGCCCAGTGCCCCCAGCCCGCCGGTGGCGCCGGCCCAGCTGCTGTTGATGATGCCGTCCCAGATCAGCGGTTCGGCCGCGCCGGGGTATTGCTGAACGAAGCCGGCGGCATCGCCGGCCAGTTGCTCGAAGGCGTCGGCGCGCTGGTCCTTGGGCGTCTGGTACTGGATCTGCGCCCAGCGATGCTGCAACTCGCCCAGGCGCTGGCTGCCGGCCTGGTCCAGGGCCCAGGTCAGCGGGGTGAACGCCAGCAGGCCGGCGACAAGAAAACGCTTCATTTGCCCGACTCCCTCGAATGACTGCCGATATGGCGAAGAATGACCGGTAGTTGCTTGCGCAGGGCGCGGTCGACCACCCCCGGAAGCATGCCGTTGAGACGCACGAAGAGCTTTTCCGGCCAGCCCAGGTAGAGCTCGCTGCGCTCGGACTGCACGGCCTCGAGCACCGCCCGGGCGACATCCGCCGGATCGTCCATGCCCACCTTGAGCGCCTGGTTCAGCGCCGTGGCGGCACTGCTGTTCATGCTCGTGCGCGTCGCCCGGGGTGCGGCATAGAGGACGTTGACCGAGGTATCGGCGAGTTCGCGGCGCAAGGCCTCGGAGAAACCGCGCAGGGCGAACTTGCTGGCGCAATAGGTGGCATACCCGGGATAACCGATCGAGCCATAGGTCGACCCTACGTTGACCACCAGTGCCGCGGGGCGGGCACGGAGCAGCGGCAGGCAGACCCGGGTCAGTTGCAGCGCCGCCTTCAGGTTGATGTCCAGCAACTCGTCGAGGGCCTGCTCGTCGAGTTGGTCGAGCAAGGCGAAGCGGTTCACCCCGGCGGCATTGATCAGCACGTTGACGCCCATTTCCCGCGCCCGCGCCAGGACCCGCTCGCGCCCTTCGCGGGTGCGCAGGTCGGCCGCCTGCCAGTGCAGACGCTGCGGATAGCGCTGCATCAGGCTGGCCAACTTACCCACCTGGCGGCTCACCGCGAGCACCCGGGCCCCCGCCGCGCACAGCTGTTCGGCCAGCTCGAGGCCGATGCCGCCACTGGCCCCGGTCAACACCACCACGGATTCAGACAAGCGCATCACGCACCTCGTGCTGGCCGGCACGCGGCAGGCCCCGAAACATCTCGGTGTACAAGCGGTACACCACCTGGCTGGCATGAATCACCGCCTGCTGGTCGGCAGGGTCGTCCAGGCGATCCATCAATTGTCGGTAGGTGACCATATGATCCTGGTCCAGGGCCCCGTGGGAACTGAGGTAGCTGAAGGCCTTGGCGGGCAGCTCCAGGGTGCTCTGGATAGTCCCGGCGGCCTGGGTCGCCAGGGCGATGCTGGTGCCTTCGAGCACATTGACCATGCCGAACAGGCCGACCGGATTGCCGCGGGCGATCAGGTCGTAGAGGTAGGCCACCATCAGTTCGATGGACAGTGCCGGCCGACCATCCCGCACGGCTTCCCAATCGCCGCCACAGGCCTTGATGTCATCGAGGATCCACTGTTCGTGGCCGTATTCCTCCTCGATGTATTCGCAGACGGCGCCGCGCAGCCACTCCAGGCGGGCCGGCAGGCGCGCGCCGCAGGCCATCATCAGCGGCACGGTGTGGCGGACATGGTGATAGGCCTGGGTCAGAAACGCGATGTAGCTGTCCAGGCTGACCTGACCAGCCAGTGCCTCGCGGATCACCGGCACGGCGAACAGCGCCTGGCGCTCCTGGGCAGTGTGCAGTTGCAGGGTGTCGAAAAAGGGCATGGCGAACCTCATGAGGGAATGTCGGCTAACAGGCTGTGGTAACGCGTCAGGATGGCCTCGCGGCGCGGACGGCCATTGGCGGTGAGGGTGTCGTCGCGGCTGTCGAGGGGTGCCGGCAGCCGCCGCCAGGCATGCACCCTGGCGTAGTCCGGCAACTGCGCATTGCAGCGCTGCACGGCCTGCTCGATGGCGTCGTCGCTGGCATTCGGGTCCAGCGGCCAGAGCAAGGCGCTGTTTCGCGGCAGCCCCTCGCCATGCACAAAGGCCTGGGCGATGGTGCCGCTCTGGGTCAGTTCGGCTTCCACCCATTCCGGGTTGACGTTGCGCCCGAAGCTGGTGATGAACTGGTGCTTCTTGCGCCCGTTCAGGTACAGATAGCCCTGCTCGTCGAAGTAGCCGAGGTCACCGGTGGCCCACCAGCCGGCCTCGAATGGCGGCTCGTCGAGGTAACCCAGCAAGGTCGACCCGGCCACCAGCACCTCACCGTCCTCGGCGATCCGCACCTGCACATGGGGCAACGGCTTGCCGACGCTGCCAGGCCGCGCCGCGCCCGGCCGGTTCAAGGCCACCACCGAGGCGCACTCGGACAGCCCGTAGCCCTCGAACACCGGCAGGCCGACCGCCTCGGCACGGGCCAGCAGGCTGGGGGAAACCCGCGCCCCACCCACCGCGACGAAACGCAGCGCGCCGACCTGCATCAGGCCACGCTCGATGGCGATAACCAGGCCCATCAGCAGTTGCGGTACCAGGATCAGACTGTGCGCAGCGCTCAGGGCCATGGCGCCGAGCAGGCGTTTGAAGTCCACCTGACTGGCCCCGCCGATACCCAGTTGCGCCTGCGGGTAGAGCAACACGCAGGCGCCCGCCATCAGCGCGGCATAGACCCCCAGGTTTTCCAGCAGAATGCCCAGCGGCAGTACCGCAAGGTAGCGCTGCGCCTCGGTTTCCCGGCTGGCCGCTTCCAGCTCCCGGGCCACCCGCAGCATGGCCTCGGCGCTCAGGCACACGCCCTTGGGGCGGCCGGTGCTGCCGGAGGTGTAGGTGATCTTCGCGGTAGCGCCGGGCAACCTGGCGGGACGCTCCAGCGTCCGAGTCCACACCCCCTGCGCCTGGGCAAAGCCCAGCTCGGCCAGTTGCGCACCCCACTGTGCCTCGCCGAGCGCCAGTGTGGCCCCGCTTTGCGCAATGCAGTGCGCGAACTGCGCAGGGCTGAAAAAGCCAGGGACAACCACGCAGGGCCGCTCGACGAACAGCGCGGCCAGGTCCCAGGGCAGCGCCTCGGGGCCATTGTCCAGGGCCAGGACCAGGGCCCCCGGCGCCTGCTGGCTCAAGAAGCGGGCCCGGCTTTCGACGCCCGTGAGCAACTGCCCCCAGGTCAGGCGCTGGGTCGCGCCCTGCACGGCGATTTCGTCGCCATGGTCGCGGGCCTGTATCGTCAGCAGTTGCTGAAAGCGCTCCAGTTCATGCGGCATGGCCGGTCTCCTGGGTGATCGCCGGCAAGCCGAGGCGCTGGAAGGCGCCGGCGCGGGTCAAGGCGTCGAAGCCGTAGCCGATATTGCCGGCGAAGACCTGCGGGCGCTGGGCGTAGTAGGTCCCCCATTGTGCCTGCTCGCCGTCCAAGCGGCCGGGATCGGCCGCGGCCAGGATGCCGGGCTGCAGCCCCAGGCGCTGGAAGCTGTTGATCAGCGTCGCGGCACCGGTGAAGGCCACCCACTGCAGGCCGCGGATGGCCAGCAGCCAGGTGACCAGGATGATGATGATCCGCGCACTGCCGGCGCTCAGCGAGGCCAGGTTGCCCACCTCGACCAGGCAATCGCGCGCCAGCGCACCGCCCGCCAGGCGCGAGACCGCAAGTTCCAGGGGTTCGTCCAGATAACGTTCGAGAAACAGCGGGCCGGCGCTGGCCGGGCGCACCCCGGCCGCCGCGATCAGGCGCCCGTGGCGGTCATGCAACGCCAGCAGTTCCGGCAGGTAATGCTGGACATCGGCATGGTGCATGGCGGCGAAACGCTGATGGATGAAGTGCTCCAGATCCCCGCGACCGCTGTCGTGGGCCAGGTGCAGGGACAACTGGGCGTGATGCTCGGCATTGCTGCCGACAGGCAAAGGGAGCAGGTTGCTCCATTCAAGCTGGGTCATGAAACCTCCCCCCGATTGGGCTCGATGGGGAGGAGTATCGGCGCCGAGTCTGAAGGGAGTCTGAAGTTGCCCCGAGAGGAATCTACTTCAACCACCAGGGCTGAACAGCTCGGTTGCATGCCTGAATCTCGTTCACGCGAGATCGTACCCGATCATGAAAAGTGCCATCTCCAGCCGGCGCAGCGCATTGGCACCGCCGCCGTGGAACGGGCTGTTCGCGGCTTCGGGATGCGCCAATGCCTGGCTCAGGATCCAGCTCGCGCGCATGTTCCACAGCGCGTGATGGCGTCCGCGGCGCAAGCCGGGAAACTTGAATGCCTTGCTGCCTGGATTGCGGCGCTTGGGTACGCTGGTGTTCGCCCCCTCCTTCGCCGGCGCCCAGGGAAAACGCAGACCCTCCGGGAGAGCGCCGAGGCCCGTTTCCTCGCAATAGCTGACGACCAGCATGCCCAGGGCCGCGGCCACGCGGCTGTCATAGATGATGAAGTCCTGGCAGATCAGCGAATACACCTTGGTCATGCCCGCGTTGAAGCGCAGATCCTTTGCGAAGCGAGGGTTGTCGAGATCGCCCGTTCGCAGCACCTGGGCAACCTGCTCGACCATCCCGGCCAAGCCTTTCTGGTTGTCCTCCAGCCACTGATGGTTGCGCGCCGCCACACCGCCCCAGGACATCGTGGCCTTGGTTCCCTGGAGCATCGTGGCATCGCAGCGGGCCGCCCCGAGATCGACGCTCAGCGCACTCAGTGCCTGGGTGTTGCTGGTGGCGCAACTGCCGGCGCTGACCTGAAGGTGCGGGATACCCGGGTGCTGCCATTCGTATTGGGTGAAGGCATCGTAGAGGTCGGTGAATTGCCAGTGCTTGCCCGTCTGGCGGTTGCGGTACTCATGCTGGAGCGGCTGATTCGAACCGAGGTGCTGGGCGAGCCATTCGACGAAGGCTTGCACCTGCGCACATTGCTTGTAGGCAGGATGGATACGACGGGTTGCGTTGGCGCTCATGGGCACTCCTGGGAAAAATCCGGGTTCGTTGCTGGCAAAGCGATACTGCAGGACAATAGGGACAGTTTTTGTCCCTGAGTGCGCCCCGTGAGTGAAAAAACATCGAAGGACGACCGTCGCAGAACCCTGACCAGGATTCTGCACCGCGCCGGAACCGCGCTGACGACAGAGGCACTGCATGACCTGCTGCGTGAATGGACCGGCCAGAGCCCCCATATCAAGACCACACTGCGCGACCTCAAGGCCCTGGTCCTGGAGCGCCAGGTCATGGGTGAAAAACCGCAAGGCCAGAAGTCGCATCGGTGGAAGTTGCACAAGCAGGTCAGACTCGACCTGGTGCTGACACCCACCGAGTCGATGACCCTGCTCGCGGTCCTGCAGCATTCCGAACGCTTCGGCTTCAAGCTGGTGACGGAGCAACTGGTCGAGCTGCGTGACTATGCGCAGGGCGTGATCACCCGGAACGCCCAGCAGGACCTGGTGGCGCAAGGCCGGATCACCTCCGGCACCCGCTTCATGACCCTCCTCCCTGGCTGCTACGACCCCGCCCACCTGGAGATCATCCAGACCGCGATGCTCAAAGGCGAAAGCCTGAAAGTGGCGTACAGGCCGCGCGATGCCGCGGACGCTGAATGCACCTATGTGTTGAAACCCCTCGCGCTGTCGTTCCAGGACTCGAACATCTACCTCTCCGCCTACATCCACTCGGAGCAATGGTCGAACGGCGCGCCACCCGAGCCCGGCACCGCACGGGGCAAGTACAGCAGCAATGGCCCCGGCACGACCTGCGTGCTGATGCTCCATCGCGTGCTCAGCGTGCGCACGGACTTCCTCGACATACCCGAGCCGGACAACTACCGCGTCGAGTCATTCGAAGTGCAGAAAGACCTCATGACCCTCCACGGCAAAGAGGCGATCAAGCTGACCCTGCGACTGGAGCCGAACCTGTTGAACCGGCTCACGGAAAATCGCCTGAGCGAAACACAGCACATCGAGCCCACCGAAAGCGGCGCGATCCTGAGCTGCTCGGTGCAGGACACCCAGGGGCTGCGCCTGTTTCTGCTGAGCAATGCCGACGAGATCGAAGTCCTGGCGCCGGGCTATCTGCGCGAGCATATCCGTGGAAGGCTGAAGAAGGCTCTGGGTATGTACGAGAAAGGCAACGCGAGCGCCTAGAGCCACCCTTGATGTCGGCCTGTCTGCGGAGCGAGCGCGGGGAAAGCATCCCCTCTGTTAGCCAGGCATTTGCCAGGATGGGGGGTTACACACTATGCGACGAATTGCGACTTCGGCAGACCACAGAGGTCACTGAAATCTCTGCGAGCAGACTCCACGACAATGGGGGTACCGCAAGCGTAGATGTGACAATTGCGCATATCCGGAAAGTCAGCCATGTCCGCTTGATGCACGTTTCCTCGCCGAAGTTACTCGTCCAGCGCCGGATAGATGACGATCCCATGCCCTGAAGCGGCAGAAGCCTGCAGCGCAGGCATTACCTTCTGGACCTGACCCGTCGAGATGCCATGGGTAGTGATGATGATGTCAGCCAGATCGCCCTCGCCTTCGTCCTGGAAAATGGTGCTGACCGATACGTTGGCGCGGGCAAATATCGAACTGACTTCGGCCAGCACACCCACCTTGTCCTCGACCCTCATCCGAAAGTAGAAGCGGCTCTGCCTGGCGTCGGCGGCAAGATAAGGCCTGGTCTTGATCGCACTCCGCTTGAAGCCCATGTTGGGCAGGCCCACGTAGCAGCCTCCCCGCGAGCCTTGCGCAAGATCGATCAAGTCGGCGAGTACCGCACTCGCGGTCTGCACGCCGCCGGCACCGGAACCATAAAGGAAGGCTGAACCGAACAGGTCACCGGTCAGTGCGATACCGTTCATGGATCCGTTGACATGTGCCAGCATGGACGCATTCGGCACCAGCGCCGGGGCCACCGACACCCACACTTCATCGCCTTGCAGTTGGGTCTGGGCAATGAGTTTGAGTTGATAACCGAGCCGGGCCGCCGCCGCTATATCGACCGCTTCAACCTCGGTGACGCCTTTGAAATCCACAGCCGAGAAATCGACTGGCACACCAAAAGCCAGCGAACTGAGCAGCGTGATCTTGTGCGCTGCGTCTTCGCCATTCACATCGAGGGTCGGATCCGCTTCGGCGTAGCCTTTCTGCTGGGCCTGGGCCAGGGCCTCGTCGAACGACGCGCCATGCTGGCTCATTTGCGACAGGATGTAGTTCGACGTGCCGTTGAGGATGCCGATGAGCGAGGTGACCCGGCTGGCGGCCACCGACTCCTTCAGCGTTTTGATGATCGGGATGGACACCGCCACCGCGCCCTCGAACAACACGCACACCCCCATTTGATCGGCGAGTTCAAAGATCGCTTCACCATGATGAGCCAGCAGCGCCTTGTTGGCCGTGATGATGTGCTTTTTGTTGGCAATCGCACGCATCACCAGGTCTCTGGCGATGTCCGTGCCGCCAATCAGTTCTATCACGACATCGATAGTGGGATCATCGACCACCGCCCAGCAGTCAGTAACGATCTCACAGCCTTCGGGCACCTGCCCCTCGGCACGTGCCGCGGTACGGGTGGCGACCTTGACGATCTGCATTTGCACGTCGGTCTTGGACGCAATCAGATCCCGATTCGACATGAACTTCTGTACTGTCGCCGAAGCGACGTTGCCGAATCCCAATACACCTATTTTCATGTCTGGCTCACTCTGTCCGAAAACTTTTTTGTTCAGCTACTCAAACACAACACTCGGGTCTTATTGAGCTATGGGTTCATTGCGCGGCGTTGAGACGCTAATGGCTGAGCAAGTTACAAACAAAGCAAGCCCGTGCCCGCTACATTACGCCCATGCTCACAATTATAATAAAATCCACCATCCGGAATTTGCGACAAGCAAAACCCGGATGCACGCCCCTATCAATCGCACACAGGCAACAAAACAAAAGTTTGCGAGCGAATAGATCAAGGGAGGTGACGCACCAACAAATGGCACTATTGCAGTGCACTGAACCATTCTGATGCTAGTTGCTTCATTTGCTATCCTTAGCAGCTTGATCAATTTCTCGAAACTTATCAGTTGACATGAATAGAGTCAAACTCACATGACAACTTCACAAATGACGACACCCACTCAGTTACTTAACCACCCATATACACACTTGATGACGAACGCGCCAAGGGAAACCCAGAAACTTTAGCTGAGCCAAATAGAGTGGGCGCCGGACTGTCACGCAGAAAAATTGATTTCATATTTAAAATCATGTGGTTACATTTTTCTGAGCGGCAGGGAATGCCTGCCGCCCTCTCACACCACCGGCATGAGGCTCCCTCGCCGTCGTCCTGGAAAATGGCGCTAGCCGACCTGCAAGCGCTTCAACACGGAGTGACGATCAACGGCTATCCGATTGAAGTCCGGACTCATAGCAGACTGTCTTCAGCGTTCTGCCATCCCAACCCAGAACGTCCGTATAGCCGGATGAGCAAGCCCAGGTCACTGAACTTCCCGAAATGGGCAGAGCCCGCCCCGGATCCACGTAGTAGTGCAAAGGTTCGGAAACAGAATTGCTGTACGACGGATTAACCAGACTGGAGCACAAAGGAGAAACAGCGTTCGCTGAGCGTTGTCCCTGACCTGAACTGCACATGAATACGCTGATTGTCTGGGAGCATCCATTGACACGTACTGCTTGGCCATCGCTACCGGATTGAACCCTTATGCATTGGTTCATATCGGGAATCACACAGCCACGAAGACTGCCCGATGGTGAGTATCGGCAATTCTCTTTCTTTGCGTCTGTGGAGACCAGGCCTCGCCCATAGGATGCCGTCTGGCCGGAATTGAGAGAGTGAATAGCCCGGTTGGCAACGGCTTCATCACCGGCTACCGCACCGCCAATACCTTCGAGGAGAACACCTTTGCCATACTGCGTGCCGCCCATCGATTGCATTGCCTGTCCAGCCCCTTGCAGCAAGCCTCCGATGATGTCGCCAAACCCGGATGTCTCGTCACTAGTGTCTGGATCGGGCGCCGTGGTTGCATTGACGGTTCGACGCTCGCCAAAACGACGAACCTCTCCCGTTCTTAAATTCGTCGCGGTGGTCCAGCTTTTCATTTCTCCTTCATCAAAAGTGCCGACCACTTCCGCACTCAATTCAGGGCTTTCGATTATCGCGGTACCCGCTCCCTGAGGCTGAAAGTTGAAAATCGGGCCATTATATACAAATGACTCCCCACCTTTTCTGAACTCAAGAACCCCTCTTACCAGAGAGCCGTGTTCAAACACGCCCTTGCCTTTGGCACTGTCACGCCCATTTGTAATCTCAAGCACCCCTTGCCCTTCAGCAATACCGTTGACGCAACGCCCCTCCCAGGAAACTGTTTCACGCGCGCCTATCGCACGATCCATAATGTAAACCTGACAGCCTTTCGAACTTATCAACCCAGGCACGTCTTTCCAATATACAAAAAGCTTGATTATTTTCTTGAGTTCCGGATGCGAAGAGGACCACGCGACAATGGACTTTACAACTTTATCTCCTTCCGCCTCGGTGACAGGCCCCATCAGGTACAGCACCCCTTCGATAACGTAGGCGGCAACACGCTGGGGGCCGGCGATGCCGGAATTTTCCACAACAAGGTCGAACGCCGTCGCCATGTTCAAATCGTGCTGGCGATCGCCGCGAGGCCCTTGTTTGAGTTCATTATGAACCCGTAGTACACCGGGAACGGCAGAAATAGCACTGACTACCGTGTTCTCCACATCAGTCGATTGCGTCATTCCAGCAAGCAATACTTCGCCACGATGAATGCCTATATCAAAGCTCGACCCCGTGAGTGGCAGTTTTTCGACTACCGCACGCACCTTGTTCTCGAGTGCCTTGTCCTTATTGCTTTTCATGTAACTCGCGGAAGCATTCCCAGCAGAGAGCATGGCTACAAACAGCATAATAAAGCCAAAATACCGATACATATCTTTCCTCTCGCAAGAATCACGTCGGGCAACAATAACGAGGCAGCGCCATAGGTTGCACAGTAGTCGCGCTTTTCAGCATCGTCTAGCTGAGCGGCGGCGCTGCTGCCATTGGCGCTTCGAGGGAGGACGGAGGATTTTTCGCCACAACGAAAAAAGGCCCCGAAGGGCCTTTTTTCTTTTCGATCCAGAGCAATTTTAGTGATCTGGATCGCCATATTTGGAGCGGGAAACGAGACTCGAACTCGCGACCCCGACCTTGGCAAGGTCGTGCTCTACCAACTGAGCTATTCCCGCGTCGTCTTGATGGTGGCCATTGTATAGAGTTGAAATAATTCGTCAACCCCTTGATTCAAAAAACTTTTATTTCTGCTCCGAGCCTTCGCGCAGGTGCGGCCAGGCGGCGCGCAGGTACTGCACCATGGACCACAGGGTCAGGCCCGCGGAAATCATCAGCAAGGCATAACCCAGTATTACCCAGGTGCTCAGGGTCGCCGGGTTGGCCAGCAGGATCACCAGCGCCAGCATCTGCGCCGCGGTCTTCCATTTGCCTAGGTTCGATACCGCCACATGCGCCCGCGCGCCTAGTTCGGCCATCCATTCGCGCAATGCCGAAACCACGATCTCGCGGCCGATGATCACCGCCGCCGGCAAGGTCAGCCAGAAGTTGGCGTGGACCTGCACCAGCAGGACCAGGGCCACCGCGACCATCAGCTTGTCCGCCACCGGATCGAGGAAGGCACCGAACGGCGTGCTCTGCTGCAGGCGACGCGCCAGGTAGCCGTCGAGCCAGTCAGTGGCGGCGGCGATGGCGAAGACGCTGCTGGCGGCCAGGTAACTCCAGTGATACGGCACGTAGAACAGCAGAATGAAGATCGGGATGAGCAGTACACGAAGAACGGTAAGAAGATTCGGGATATTCATCGGGACAACTGGCTGCGAGGTGAGCGGGGCATTCTACTCGCTATGCAGGCTGTCATAAATCGACTCGGCGAGCTTTTTGCTGATTCCTGGTGCTTTGGCGATTTCTTCCGCACTGGCGCGGGATAATTCCTGCAAACCACCGAAATGTTTCAGCAGGTCGCGACGGCGCTTCGGCCCGACCCCGGCCACCTCCTCCAGGCTCGAAGTGCGCCGCGCCTTGCCGCGCCGCGCACGGTGGCCGGTGATGGCGAAACGGTGCGCCTCGTCGCGGATCTGCTGGATCAGGTGCAGCGCCGGGGAGTCGCCCTTGAGGGTGAACTCGTTGTGCACGTCGTTCAGGTAGAGGGTTTCGAAACCGGCCTTGCGGGTCACGCCCTTGGCCACGCCGAGCAGGGTCAGGTCCGGGACCTGCAAGGCCTGCATCACTTCCCGGGCCATGTTCAACTGGCCCTTGCCGCCGTCCACCAGCAGCACGTCCGGCAGCTTGCCCTCGCCGTCCTTGATCCGCCCGTAGCGACGGGTCAGGGCCTGCTGCATGGCGGCATAGTCGTCGCCGGCGGTGACGCCTTCGATATTGAAGCGGCGATAGTCGGATTTCAGCGGGCCTTCCGGGCCGAACACCACGCAGGACGCCACGGTGGCCTCGCCACTGGAATGGCTGATGTCGTAGCACTCCAGGCGCTGCGGCACTTCCGGCAGGCCGAGCACTTCGGCCAGGGCCTCGAAGCGCTGGGCCATGTGCTGGCGGTTGGCGAGCCGGGCCATCAGGGCCTGCTCGGCATTGGTCACCGCGAGCTGCTGCCAGCGCGCACGGGTACCGCGGACCCGGTGACTGATGCTGAGTTCACGGCCGCGCAGGGTCCCCACCGCGTCACGCAGGGCGTCGAAGTCCTCGTGCACGACGTTGACGATCAACTCCGCCGGCAGTTCGCGCTCGGCGTTGCCCAGGTAGTACTGGGCGAGGAACGCCGACATGACCTCGGCCACCTCCTCCTCGATACCCACCTGGGGAAAGAAGTTCTTGCTGCCCAGCACCCGCCCGCCCCGCACGCTGATCAGGTGCACGCAGGCGCCGCCCGGGTTGACGAACGCCGCGACCACATCGACGTCGCCGCTGCCGCCTTCCATGCTCTGCTGGTCCTGGACCCGGCGCAGCAGGGCGATCTGGTCGCGCAGTTCGGCGGCCTTCTCGAACTCCAGGGCCATGGCGGCCTTTTCCATATCGGCATTCAGTTCGTTGGTCAGCTGATGGCTGCGGCCTTCGAGGAACATCACCGAATGGCGCACGTCGTCGGCGTACTCGGCCGGCTCCACCAGGCCGACGCACGGGCCCTTGCAGCGCTTGATCTGGTATTGCAGGCAGGGCCGCGTGCGGTTGGCGTAATAGCTGTCTTCGCACTGGCGGACATGGAAGGCCTTCTGCAGCAGGCTCAGGCTTTCGCGAATCGCCCCGGCGCTGGGGTATGGACCGAAATACCTGCCCTTCTGTTTCTTGGCACCACGGTGGATGCCCAGCCGCGGGAATTCACCGTCGGACAGAAACACGTAGGGGTAGGACTTATCGTCACGCAGCAGGATGTTGTAGGGCGGCCGCCATTCCTTGATCAGCGTCTGCTCCAGCAGCAACGCCTCGGTTTCGCTGGCGACGATGGTGGTCTCGACCTGGGCGATGTGCCCGACCAGCGCGGCGGTCTTGGGCGCCAGGCCGGTCTTGCGGAAGTAGCTGGCCAGGCGCTTCTTGAGGTTCTTGGCCTTGCCTACATAGAGCAGGCGACCGCCAGCGTCGAACATCCGGTAGACACCCGGACGGCCGCTGCAGGTCGCCAGAAAGGCACTTGAATCAAACGCGGGGGTCATGTTCAGAGGTTGGCGTCGACCATGCCATGGCGAACCGCCAGCAGGGTGAGTTCCACATCGCTGGTGACCGAGAGTTTTTCGAAGATGCGGTAACGGTACGTGTTTACCGTTTTCGGCGACAAGCACAGCTTGTCGGAAATGATCTGCACCTTCTGACAGCCGACGATCATCAGGGCGATCTGGATTTCCCGCTCCGACAGGCTGTCGAACGGCGAGGCATTCTTCGGCTCGAAGGATTTCAGCGCCAGTTGCTGGGCGATCTGCGGGCTGATGTAGCGCTGGCCGGCGAAGACCAGACGAATGGCCTGGACCATCTCGTCGAGGCCCGCGCCCTTGGTCAGGTAACCGGCGGCGCCAGCCTGGAGCAGGCGCGTGGGAAACGGATCCTCCTCACAGACGGTGACCGCCACCACTTTGATGTCGGGGTGACTGCGCAACAGCTTGCGGGTGGCTTCCAGGCCGCCGATACCGGGCATTTTCACGTCCATCAGGACCACGTCGGGCTTGAGCTCGCGGGTCACCTTCAGTGCCGCCTCACCGGAGTCGGCCTCGCCCACCACCTGCAGACCGTCGATGTCGGCCAGCATGCGGGTTATACCGGTACGTACCAGATCGTGATCGTCGACCACCAGAACCCTGATCAAGCAGACACCTCGCCTTACGGTCTGAATTGGATCCGGCCACCTTATCAAAAAATTGCGTGGTGAACCTAGCAGAATGCGTCATCGGTATGACGTCAGATTTCATTTTTTCGACAATTCTATTTCGCCTTGTCGGATCAACCCGATGCCACTTTCCCTACAGGCCCGGTAGCAACGCCCGCCAGGCTCTCCAGGAGATGTCTTACAGCCTGCTGGTCGGCAGGCTGCAGTCGCCGATAGCAGTCCAGCAAATGATTCTCGCCCGGGCGCAGGTCGTCGAGCATCGCCGGGGTCGGCACCCCGCTCAGCACATACAGTGCATCGACACCACTGGCGGCGACTGCCGCGAGGTAGTCGGCCCGCGGCGTGCGCTCCCCGCTTTCGTACTTGCCCTGAGCGTTGGGCTCGACCCCGCCAATGTCGCCAAAGGCCCGCTGAGTCAGGCCAAGGCGTTCGCGTTCTTCCCTGAGACGTAGTCCGATACCCTTCATTTGAATACATATTCCTTTGCAAAATACCCACTAGGGGGTAGGAAAACCCGGCACATCCACTGCGCCGTCAACAACCCCGAACTATGCCTGCGATGCGAATTGCAGCACAAGACGCCCTATGCCTTTCGCAGGCGCTCAGCGCACGGATCGCTGCATGCGGATGAAGCATTCCTCCTCGCCCTCTTCGTGAAATCCTTCACGCTGATAAAGCTGACGGGCCGGATTGCTTTTGAAAACCATCAGACGCAGCCATGACAGGCGTCGCTGCGCCGCCCAGGTGTTCATTTCACGCAACACCCAGGTGCCGATCCCCTGTCCGCGGGCACCCTCGGTTATATGCAGTTCGCGGATATACAACGCACGACTGTCCTGGCTCAGGCTGCAAAAACCCACGCAGCGCTCGTCGTCCATGACCAGCCATTGCTCGCGCCAACCCCAGGCCTGATCGAAGGCTTCGTCCAGCCACAGCAGGTCGAACTGGCAGTAGTAACGCAGCATGCAGCGGCGGGTCAGGTCGCGGGCGAAGGGCAGATCCCGGTCGCTGGCGGCGACGAGTCGCGGCTTCACGGCTTCACCTGATCGGCGTAGCACACTGGCGAGCTGCCCGGCCCCTGGCGTTCCAGTTCGTCCTCGAGCCACTCGGCCAGGACGGTGGCGTTGTTCTGATCGGTATTCCTGCCGGCATACACCAGGGTCAGGTTGCCCTGGCGCGCCAGATCCAGCAGCGACCACCAATGCTCGGGATGAGCGCCCAGCTGTTGCCGGTAGCGTTGGGCGAAGGCGGAAAAATCCACGTCGCCCGCGTGAAACGCCTTGCGCAGTTCGGTGGATGGCGCCACCTCGGGCAGCCATTGCAGCAGCGCCAGCTGGTCCTTGCGCCGGTTGCGTGGCCACAACCGATCGACCAGCACACGCTGGCCATCTTCCTCCGCCGGCGCCTCGTAGGCCCGCTTGCAACGAATCATTTCAGCCCCTCCCCACGCACGATGGATCGAGCTTACCACCCGGATTCATTGACTGGCGTCATGGTCGAGCCTGCCTACACTAGTACGCTGCCCTGGTACAGGCAGGAGCCTGAAATGTCACACCCGGACCCGTTCATGACTACCCAGACCAGCGCCCGCCCTCCCGCGGACGCGCTTGCAACCCCCTCCTCCGGCCCGCGCGCGAGCCGGACTCCCACCGTGCTGTTCTGCGCCCTGTTGATCGGCGCGCTGCTCTACACCGCCTGGAGCCTGATGCGCGACATCAATGCCAGCGGCACGCCGATCACCACCTGGACGCCCTTCCTGCTGCTCGGCCTGGCCCTGCTGATCGCCCTCGGCTTCGAGTTCGTCAACGGCTTCCACGACACCGCCAACGCCGTGGCCACGGTGATCTATACCCACTCGCTGCCGGCGCGCTTCGCGGTGGTCTGGTCGGGGCTGTGGAATTTTCTCGGCGTGCTGTTTTCCAGCGGTGCGGTGGCCTTCGGCATCATCGCCCTGCTGCCGGTGGAACTGATCCTCCAGGTCGGCTCGTCCGCCGGTTTCGCCATGGTCTTCGCCCTGCTGCTGGCTGCCATCCTGTGGAACCTCGGTACCTGGTGGCTGGGCCTGCCGGCGTCGTCCTCGCATACGCTGATCGGCTCGATCATCGGCGTCGGCGTGGCCAATGCCCTGATGCACGGGCGCGACGGCACCTCCGGTGTGGACTGGGCCCAGGCCAGCAAGGTCGGCTATGCCCTGCTGTTCTCGCCGCTGCTCGGTTTCGCCTGCGCCGCGCTGCTGCTGCTCGGCTTGCGCAAGCTGGTGAAGAACCGCGCGCTGTACCAGGCACCCGAGGGCAACAAACCGCCACCGCTGTGGATCCGCGGCCTGCTGATCGTCACCTGCACCGGGGTGTCGTTCGCCCACGGCTCCAACGACGGCCAGAAAGGCATGGGCCTGATCATGCTGATCCTGGTCGGCACCCTGCCCATGGCCTACGCGCTCAATCGGACCATGCCGGCCGACCACACCCAGCAGTTCGCCGTGATTGCCGAGGACACCCGCACGGCCCTGTCGGCCTACGCCACCCAGCCGCTATTGGGTGCCGAGCCGCGCGAGGTGCTGACCGACTTCATCCGCGCCCCCGAAGCCGATCCGCTGTTGCTCCCGGCGCTGACCGAGCTGGTCGGCAACATCGGCCAGCAGGTGGGCAGCTACAGCTCGCTGGCGGCGATCCCCGCCGAAGCGGTGGGCAACGTGCGCAACGACATGTACCTGACCAGCGAAGCGATCCGCCTGCTGGACAAGCACCAACTGCTCGACGTCGATGCCGACACGCGACGGACGCTGCAACTGTTCAAGCAGGAGATCGACAACGCCACACGCTTCATTCCGGTCTGGGTCAAGGTCGCGGTGGCCCTGGCGCTGGGCCTGGGCACCATGGTCGGCTGGAAGCGCATCGTCGTCACCGTCGGCGAGAAGATCGGCAAGACCCACCTGACCTACGCCCAGGGCGCCTCCGCCGAACTGGTGGCGATGTGCACCATCGGCGCGGCGGATCATTTCGGCCTGCCGGTCTCCACCACCCACGTGCTGTCCTCGGGCGTGGCCGGGACCATGGTCGCCAACGGCTCCGGCCTGCAGGGCCGGACCATCCGCAACCTGGCGCTGGCCTGGGTGCTGACCCTGCCGATGTCGATCCTGCTCGCGGGCGGGTTGTACTGGTTCCTCACCCTGTTCATCTAGGCGCTGTTGCTGCTGCGCAACTCACCGATTTTCTCCAGCCGGGCGCGCACGATGTTGCGGCTGATGTTCAGCAGGCGCCCGGTCTGCAGCTGGTTGCCGTGGCAGAAGCGATAGGCGGTGCGGAACACGGTTTCCTCGATGTGTTCGTAGAGGTCGGGAATGTTCTGCTCGAACAGCGCGGTCAGCGCCGCCTCCAGGTCCGGCGGCGCGGCCGGCAGGCGCTGCGGGGCGAAGACCGGCTCGTCCTGGCGCACACCCATCGGGCGCATGTCCACCAGGTGCAGGTCGCCGGGTTGCACCCGTTGCTGACGGCACACCAGCAGCGCGTGGTGGATGGCGTTTTCCAGTTCGCGGATATTCCCCGGCCAGCTATGCGCCAGCAGCTTGCGTTCGCTTTCCGGGCTCAGGCTGGCGCGGTTGTAGCCGAGGCGCTGGCAGTGCTCTTCGAGGAAGAACTCGGCCAACGGCAGGATGTCTCCCGGCCGCTCGCGCAGCGGCGGCAGGCGGATGGTCGCCACATGCAGGCGATAGAACAGGTCCTCGCGGAAGTTCCCAGCGACCACGGCGTCGGCCAGGTTGACGTTGGTTGCCGCCACCAGGCGCACGTTGATCGGGATCGGCGTGCGCGAACCGAGGCGCACGACCTCGCGTTCCTGCAGCACCCGCAGCAGCTTGACCTGCATGTTCAGCGGCAGGTCGCCGATCTCGTCGAGGAACAGCGTGCCGCCGTTGGCCGCCTCGAACCAGCCGGCCTTGGCGTTGGTGGCGCCGGTGAAGGCGCCCTTCTCGTGACCGAACAGTTCGCTCTCCACCAGGGTCTCGGCGAAGGCGCCGCAGTTCACCGCGACGAACGGCTCGCGGCCACGCCGGCTGAGCTGATGGATATGCCGCGCCACCAGCTCCTTGCCGGTGCCGGTCTCGCCGATGATCAGCGTATTGGCTTCGCTGGGCGCCAGGCGCTCGATGCGGCTGAGCAGTTCCTGGGAGCGCGGGTCCTTGAACACCAGGACAGTGGCGCGAACCGATTTGGTCAATTCACGAGCGTGGGGATGGGTAATCAGCGACATGAGGGCATTCCTGGCATTGGTGGCGCGCCTTCATAGTGCACGAAACAAATTAGAACAAATAATTATTAATTTGCATTTGTATATTCCAAAACGATCATTGCTGCTCCAGCAGCAACCGGGCAACACCCGCTGCGTGACCATCAGCATGCGGGATGCTTGCGGGAGATCGCTGACTTTCCTGTAAGCCACGCAATGAAAGGCCTGTAGCGCTTTTCCGCACAACTGGCATGGCTTTCGCTCAGGGGCTCCTGACTGTCGTTTCGTTCAAGGACCCTTCATGAAACTGCCTCGTTCCCTCGCCGTCGGCCTGAGCCTGCTGACCCTTTCAATCTCCGCCATGGCCGGTGAAACCCACGCACCGAAGCCCGATCCGCTGCAGGGCGACGGCCGGGTCTCGGCCTTCTACACCTGGGACCAGGCAATCCCGGCCACGCCCGGCAAACTGCTGCGCAGCGAACCGCTGGAACGCACCCTGAGCCTGCCCGGCGCCGCCTCGCAGGTGCGCATCCTCTACAGCTCCACCGACGGCATCGACGGCAAGACCCCGATCGCAGTGTCCGGTGCGCTGTTCATTCCCAAGGGCAAGGCGCCGGAAGGCGGCTGGCCGGTGGTCACCTGGGGCCATGGCACCGTCGGCGTGGCGGATGTCTGCGCGCCGTCCTGGGCCGGGCGTTCCTACCGCGACGTGCAGTACCTGGCGCGCTGGCTGAACGAGGGTTACGCCATCGTCGCCACCGACTACCAGGGCCTGGGTACCCCCGGCGGCCATCCGCTGCTGAACAACCGCATGGCCGCCTACGGCATCCTCGATGCCGCGCGGGCGGTGATCGACGGCGTGCCGGGCCTGGCCAACAAGGTGCTGGTGCTCGGCCAGTCGCAAGGCGGCGCCGGCGCCTTCGCCTCGGCGGCCTACGCGCCGAGCTACGCGCCGGACCTGGGCCTGAAGGGCAGCGTCGGCACCGGGGTGATCTACACCGTGGGCAGCAAGAACGTCGGCGAACAGGACCCGGACAAGGTCGACGCGTCGCTGGCCTACGGCTTCTACACCCTGCTCGCCGCGCAGCAGTACAACCCGAAGATCGACCCGCGCGACTACTACACCGACAAGGCCCTGCCGCTGTTCGAGCAGGCCCGTACCAGTTGCCTGGCGGCGCTGACCGCCGACGTCATCGGCACCGGCCTGACCCCGGCCAACACGCGCAAGGCCAACGACGGCGAGCAGCTCAAGGCCTGGCAGGCCCAGGTCAGCTACCCGACGCTGAAACTGGCGCAGCCGATCTTCATCGGCACCGGCGCGGAAGACAAAACCCCCGCGGCCGCGACCCAGGTCGCGCTGATGCAGGACGCCTGCAAGGCCGGCTCGGTGGTCGAAGGCCACCTGTACAAGGGCCTGGGCCACAGCGAGACGGTCAACGCCTCGCTCAAGGACTCCCTGCCGTTCGCCCGCAAGGTCTTCGCCGGCCAGACCGTCGCGCCGATCTGCAACCCCACCGTGCAATAAGGACAGCGCCCCATGAGCATCGAATTCTTCACCCGCCTGCCACTGCATGGCGAAACCCAGTTCCTCCCCGGCGACCCGCGCAACCGCGGCGACTGGCATGCCGGTGGCGACAGCACCGGCGCGGTCTCGGGTTTCCGCGTCGGCGACCATTTCACCTACATCGACTACCTCGGGCAGATCGCCAGGGCCGCCGAGATCAACGGCTTCGGCGGCGTGCTGATGGTCAACGCGCCCTATGGCGAAGAACCCTGGACCGTGTGCTCGCTGCTGGCCCGGGAAACCCGCACGCTCAACTACGTGGCGGCGTTCCAGCCCTATCACTACACGCCGTGGGTGGCGGTGCAGCAGGCCGCGACCTACCAGCGCGCCACCGGCAACCGGCTGATCTGGAACATCATCAACGGTGGCTCGGACGCGGTGCAGCGTCAGGTCGGCGATTTCTTCGAGCATGACGATCGGTATGAACGGGCCACCGAGTTCATGGATGTGGTGCGCGGCTACTGGGGCTCGGAGAATTTCCATTACGACGGGCGCTTCTTCAAGGCCGAGGGCGGAGGCCTGCGCGGACCGCAGAAGAAGGCCGAGCTGCCGCTGATCTGCACCGCCGGCTCGTCGATCCCGGCGCGGGAGTTCGCCGCCAAGCATGCGGACTTCTACCTGATGCGTGCCGAGCATCCGGACAAGATCCGCGAACTGATCGCCGATATCCGCGAGCGGGCTTTGAAATACGGGCGCGGCGAGGTGATTCGCTTCGGCCTGTCCATCGACGTGATCACCCGCGAGACCGAGGAATTGGCGCTGGCCGAGGCCAAGCGCTTCTTCGACGAAGGTGTGGCGAAGAACACCATCAAGGCCGCCGCGGCCCATGCCGGGCTGCGAACCGCGCGCAAGCTGAGCTACGAGGAGGAGTACGGCGACCGCGAGGAGAGCAAGCGCTTCGATGAGTTCTTCATCTACCCGAATGTCTGGGCGGGGTTCGGCTATATCGGGATTCCGCCGGGGCTGGCGCTGGTGGGCAGCTACGAGAATGTCGTGGCAAGGATTCGCGAATACAACGACCTGGGGATCGATGTGTTCTTCCTCGCCGGGTATCCGCATCTGGAGGAGGCGTATCGGCTCGGGGAGCATATCCTTCCGCATTTTCGCGGGGAGCGCGCGCCGCTGTAGGAGCGTGGCTTGCCCGCGAAAGGACCGTGAAACGGTCCCCGATTGCGGCGAGGTCCGGGACCGCTGCGCGGTCCTTCGCGGGCAAGCCACGCTCCTACCGGGGGTAACGCAAGGTCAGCGTAATCCGCCCTGCCTCTGCCGATATTCCCCCGGCGTCACCTGCGCATAGCGCAGGAAGAACCGGCTGAAATACGCCGGATCCTTGAACCCCAGGCTGTAGCAGATCTCGTTCGCCGAACTGCCGGTGAACAGCAGCAGCCGCTTGGCCTCCTGCATCACCCTCTCCAGCACCAGCCGCTTGGACGGCAAATCGGCGATGCGCCGGCAGACATCGTTCAAACGCGCTTCGGTCACCCCGATCCCTTCGGCATAACGCGACAGCGGCCAGTGCTCCAGGTAATGCGCCTCGATCAGTTCATTGAAGCGATGGAAGATCTGCAGGTCCTCGTGCCGCGTGGTCCGCGCCGGCAGTGAACGAGCGCACAGTCGTAGCAGGCTGATCATGATCAGGCGGGTCAGGCTGTACAGCGCCGCTTCGCGCCCGGCTTCAGCGCCCTCCACTTCCGTGCCGAGCAGCTCGAACAGCATCTCCAGACGCTGCGCCTCCGCCGCGAACACCGGCTCCAATCCACTCAACGCCACGCACGCCGGCGCCACCTGCGGCCCCGGCGCGAGGCCCGGATCGACTTCCAGCAGTTGCCACACCAGTTGCTGGCGCACCGTCAGCACATGCCCGTCGGCGTCCGCCTCGGTGACGAAGGAATGCGGGATGGTCGGCGGCGTGAGGAAGAACATCGGCCCGGATTCGACGTACTGCTGGTCGTCCAGATAGACCCGCACCGTCCCCGACTTGACGTAGTGCACCTGGAAGAACCGGTCGTGGCGGTGCACCGGCATGTTGCGACCGAAGAACCCGGCGAGGTTGCCGAGCTTGTCGTAGTGCACTTCCGAGTCGCTGTAGCGCTGGTCGTAGACCTGGCCGATGTTGATGTTGGGGATCGGCGTGCGATCGCTCATGTCCGTCTACCTCGTACCGCTTCTGGTTCTGCCCGCCAGCTTACCGCTCCGTCCGGCGAACGGCAGCTTGCATTTCGTTAACATCTTAATTATAACGTTAACACATTAACAATTATCCCCGCGGGGCACCCTGTGTCGTCCCGCCCACTGTCAGGAGAAGAGCATGAGCCGTGCCCTGCATGACGCTGCCACCGGCACCCTGTTCGGCGTCGCGCTGAACTACAAGGGGCTGCTGGAACAGCGTCTCGCCGAATTCGAACAGGCGCCGTACCAGAAGCCACCGGTCAAGCCGGTGCTGTTCATCAAGACCCCCAACACCCGCAATGGCCACGGCCAGCCGGTGGTCTATCCACAAGGCGTCGAGCGCCTGCAGGCCGGCCCTGCCCTGGGCGTGGTGATCGGCAAGCGCGCCAGCCGGGTCAGCGCCGAACAGGCCCTGGAACACGTCGCCGGTTTCACCATCGTCAACGAATTCAGCCTGCCGGAAGAGAGCTACTACCGCCCGGCGGTCAAGGCCAAGTGCCGCGACGGCTTCTGCGTGATCGGCCCGGAGCTGGTTCCGGTCGAGCAGGTCGCCGACCCGCACGCCCTGGACATCCGCCTGTTCATCAACGGCGAAGTCCGCCAGCAGAACAGCACCGCCAACCTGGTGCGCGGCATCCCGCAACTGATCGCGGAAATCACCGAGTTCATGACCCTGCATGAAGGCGACGTGCTGATCACCGGCACCCCGGAAGGCCGCGCCGACGTCAAGCCGGGCGACCAGGTAGAAATCGAGATCACCGGGCTCGGCCGTCTGGCCAACCCCATCGTCGCCGAGCAGGAGGCCCACTGATGAAACACGCTCGTATCCGTTTCCAGGGTGAAGTCCACGCGGTGACCGTGGAAGCCGACAACGCCGTGCGCCTGGCCGATGGCCGTCTGATTGCCGAAGACCAGGTCGAGTGGCTGCCACCCGCCAACGGCAGCATGTTCGCCCTCGGCCTGAACTACGCCGACCACGCCGCCGAACTGGCCTTCGCCCCGCCGACCGAGCCGCTGGCGTTCGTCAAGTCGCCGGGCACCTACACCGGTCACAACGCCATCACCTGGCGTCCGGACAACATCAAGTACATGCACTACGAGTGCGAGCTGGTGGCCGTGATCGGCAAGCCGGCGCGCAACGTCAAGCGCGAGGACGCCCTGGAGTACCTGGCGGGCTACACGGTCTGCAACGACTACGCCATCCGCGACTACCTCGAGAACTACTACCGCCCCAACCTGCGGGTGAAGAACCGCGACTGCACCACCCCGGTCGGTCCGTGGATCGTCGACGTGGCCGATGTGCCGGATCCGTCCAACCTGACCCTGCGCACCTGGATCAACGGTGAGCTGAAACAGGAAGGCTCCACCAAGGACATGATCTTCGACATCCCCTACCTGATCGAATACCTGTCCAGCTTCATGACCCTGCAACCCGGCGACATGATCGCCACCGGCACCCCGGAAGGCCTGGCCGACGTGGTCCCGGGCGATGAAGTGGTGGTGGAAGTGGAAGGCGTCGGCCGCCTGGTCAACCGCATCGTCAGCGAAGCCGAGTTCTTCGCTGCCCCTAGAAACGAAGAGCACAACAAAACCGAGGCATGAGCAGCATGATCAAGCACTGGATCAACGGCCGCGAGGTCGAGAGCAAGGACACCTTCGTCAACTACAACCCGGCCACCGGCGAAGCCATCGGCGAAGTCGCCAGCGGCGGTGCCGAGGAAGTTGCCCAGGCCGTTGCCGCAGCGAAGGAAGCCTTCCCGAAATGGGCCAACACCCCGGCCAAGGAACGTGCGCGACTGATGCGCAAGCTGGGTGAGCTGATCGAGCAGAACGTGCCGAAACTGGCCGAGCTGGAGACCCTGGACACCGGCCTGCCGATCCACCAGACCAAGAACGTGCTGATCCCGCGTGCCTCGCACAACTTCGATTTCTTCGCCGAAGTCTGCACGCGCATGGACGGCCACACCTACCCGGTCGACGACCAGATGCTCAACTACACCCTGTACCAGCCGGTCGGTGTGTGTGGCCTGGTGTCGCCGTGGAACGTGCCGTTCATGACCGCGACCTGGAAGACCGCGCCGTGCCTGGCCCTGGGCAACACCGCGGTACTGAAGATGAGCGAACTGTCGCCGCTGACCGCCAACGAACTGGGTCGCCTGGCCGTCGAAGCCGGCATCCCGAACGGCGTGCTCAACGTCATCCAGGGTTACGGCGCCACCGCCGGTGACGCCCTGGTGCGTCACCCGGACGTGCGCGCGATCTCCTTCACCGGCGGCACCGCCACCGGCAAGAAGATCATGCAGACCGCCGGCCTGAAGAAGTACTCGATGGAACTGGGTGGCAAGTCGCCGGTGCTGATCTTCGAAGACGCCGACCTGGAACGTGCCCTGGACGCCGCGCTGTTCACCATCTTCTCGCTGAACGGCGAGCGCTGCACCGCCGGCAGCCGGATCTTCATCCAGGAGAGCGTGTACCCGCAGTTCGTCGCCGAGTTCGCCGCACGGGCCAAGCGCCTGATCGTCGGTGATCCGACCGATCCGAAGACCCAGGTCGGCTCGATGATCACCCAGGCCCACTACGACAAGGTCACCGGTTACATCCGCATCGGCATCGAGGAAGGCGCCACCCTGCTCGCGGGCGGTCTGGAGCGTCCGGCCAACCTGCCGGCGCACCTGTCCAAGGGCCAGTTCATCCAGCCGACCGTGTTCGCCGACGTGAACAACAAGATGCGCATCGCCCAGGAAGAGATCTTCGGCCCGGTGGTCTGCCTGATCCCGTTCAAGGACGAGGCCGAGGCGCTGCAACTGGCCAACGACACCGAATACGGCCTGGCCTCGTACATCTGGACTCAGGACATCGGCAAGGCGCATCGCCTGGCCCGTGGCATCGAGGCCGGCATGGTCTTCATCAACAGCCAGAACGTGCGCGACCTGCGCCAGCCGTTCGGCGGCGTGAAGGGTTCGGGTACCGGTCGCGAAGGCGGTCAGTACAGCTTCGAAGTGTTCGCCGAGATCAAGAACGTGTGCATCTCGATGGGTAGCCATCACATCCCGCGCTGGGGTGTGTAACCGGCAAGACCGCGTAGGCAGGTCTTGCTTCGCGGTGGTTCGTCACACGACAAGCCACGCTCCTACGAGAGTATCGAGATCCCCCGTAGGAGCGTGGCTTGCCCGCGAAGGACCGCGCAGCGGTCCCAAAATCTCCAAGAAGAACAAAGAAACCAGGAGTGTATCCATGGGCGAAGTCGTCCTGGCAGCCAAAGTCTGCCACGTCCCCTCGATGTACCTGTCCGAACTGCCGGGCAAGCACCACGGCTGCCGTGAAGCGGCCATCGCCGGGCACAAGGAAATCGGTCGCCGTGCCCGCGAGCTGGGCGCCGACACCGCGGTGGTGTTCGACGTGCACTGGCTGGTCAACAGCGCCTACCACATCAACTGCGGCGAGCACTTCAAGGGTGTCTACACCAGCAACGAGCTGCCGCATTTCATCCGCGACATGGCATTCGAATACCCCGGCTGTCCCGAACTGGGCCAGTTGATCGCCGAAGAAGCCAACGCCGCCGGCGTGCGTACCCAGGCCCACAACATCCCGAGCCTGGAACTGGAATACGGCACCCTGGTGCCGATGCGCTACATGCATATGGACGTGCCCGACGAAGACAAACTGCAGGTCGTGTCCATCGCCGCCTGGTGCGCCTGGCACCGCCTGGAAGACAGCCTGGCCTTCGGCGCCGCGGTACGCCGGGCCATCGAGAAGAGCGACCGCAAGGTCCTGGTGCTGGCCTCCGGCTCCCTCTCCCACCGCTTCTCCGACGACCGCAACGCCGAAGCCAACATCCACAACTGGACCCGCGAGTTCGACAAGCAGGTGGACATGCGCGTGGTCGAGCTGTGGAAGCAGGGTCGCTTCAAGGAGTTCTGCGCGATGCTCCCGGACTACGCCGCGCACTGCTACGGCGAAGGCGGCATGCACGACACCGCGATGCTCCTCGGCCTGCTCGGCGGCGCCGACTACGACAAGCCGGTGGAAGTTCTCACCGAGCCGTTCGGCAGCTCCGGTACCGGCCAGATCAACGCGATCTTCCCGCTCTGATTCCCAGGAGTCCCCATGCCCCACTTCATCGCTGAAATCACCGACAACATCGAGCAACAGGCCGACCTGCCCGGCCTGTTCGAGAAGGTCCACGCCACCCTCGGCGCCAGCGGCGTGTTTCCCCTCGGCGGCATCCGCAGCCGCGCGGTGCGCCTGGACACCTGGCGCATGGCCGACGGCAAGCACGACTACGCCTTCGTCCACATGACCCTCAAGGTCGGCCATGGCCGTGACCTGGAAACCCGCACCCAGGTTGCCGAACAGCTGTTCGCGGTGATCACCGAGCACTTCGCCGCGCTGCAGGCCGAGCGCCTGCTGGCGCTGTCGTTCGAGATGATCGAGCTGCACCCGCAACTGAACTTCAAGCAGAACAACGTCCACGCATTCCTCAAGAACCAGGCGGGTTGACCTACCCGCCTTACCCCAACGGCCCCACTCTGACAAAAAGTACAAGATCATGAGCACAGCCAATACCGCAGAACCCGTCGCGCTTGCCCGTCACGACTCGACCCATTCCACCGTCACCTGGCGGCTGATGCCGCTGCTGCTGGTGTGTTACCTGTTCGCCCACCTCGACCGCATCAACATCGGCTTCGCCAAGATGCAGATGAGCACCGACCTGCACTTCAGCGACACGGTGTATGGCCTCGGTGCCGGTCTGTTCTTCATTGCCTACGCCATGTTCGGCGTGCCCAGCAACATGGCCCTGGACCGGGTCGGCCCTCGGCGCTGGATCGCCACCCTGATGGTGGTCTGGGGTGCGTTGTCGACCAGCATGCTGCTGGTGGAAAGCGCCACTGGCTTCTATGTGCTGCGCTTCCTCCTGGGCGTGGCCGAGGCCGGTTTCTTCCCCGGCATCCTGGTCTACCTCAACCGCTGGTACCCGGCCCGTCGCCGCGCCGGCATCACCGCGCTGTTCGCCATCGCCGTGCCGATGGCCGGGGTGGTCGGCGGACCGCTGTCCGGTGGCATCCTCGAACTGTTCCACGACGCCGCCGGCCTGCGCGGCTGGCAGTGGATGTTTCTCCTGGAGGGTGCTCCGGTCATCCTGCTGGGCCTGGTAGTGCTCAAGTGCCTGCCGGACAGCTTCGACAGCGTCGACTGGTTGAGCGCGGAACAGAAACGCGACCTGCGCGAACAACTGGCCCAGGAAGAAACCCGCAAGCCGATCAACTCCTTCGGCGGCATTCTCAGCGATGCCCGGGTCTGGCTGCTGGTCGCGGTGTACTGCGCGGTGATGCTGGCGGTGAACACCCTGGCCTTCTGGATGCCGACCCTGATCCACGGCGCCGGCATCGGCAGCGATGGCCGCGTCGGCCTGCTCAGCGCAGTGCCGTACCTCGCCGGCTGCTTCTTCATGATCGCCTGCGGGCGTTCCTCGGACCGTCGCCGCGAACGCCGCTGGCACCTCTGCGTGCCGCTGCTGATGTCGGCCGCCGGTATCGCCATCGCCGGCATCGCCCCGGACAACGCCACCCTGGTGATGAGCGGCCTGATCGTCGCCGGCATGGGCGCCAGCGCCGCGCTGCCGATGTTCTGGCAACTGCCGCCGGCGTTCCTCTCCAACACCACCCAGGCCGCCGGCATCGGCCTGATCAGCTCGCTGGGCAGCATCGCCTCGTTCGCCGCGCCGTACCTGATCGGCTGGATGCGCGACACCACCCACAGCGCCAGCCTGGCCCTGTACGTACTGGCCGTCTTCATCACGCTCGGAGGCCTGCTGGTGCTGCGCACCCAGGCCGCCACCGTCAACCCTCAGTAAGAGATTCCGACCATGCTCGACCACAGCCAGATCCTCGCCGCTGCGGCCCAACTGGACCGCGCCGAACGCAGCCGCGAACAGGTGCGCCAGTTCTCCCTGGAACACCCCGGCATCACCATCGAGGACGCCTACGCCATCCAGCGCGCCTGGGTGGAACAGAAGATCAAGGACGGGCGCAAGCTGGTCGGTCACAAGATCGGCCTGACTTCCCGCGCCATGCAGGTGTCGTCGAACATCACCGAGCCGGACTACGGCGCCCTGCTCGACGACATGCTGTTCGAGGAAGGCAGTGACATCCCGTTCGAGCGCTTCATCGTGCCGCGGGTCGAGGTCGAGCTGGCGTTCATTCTCGGCAAACCGCTGAAAGGCCCCAACGTCACCGTGTTCGATGTGCTCGATGCCACCGAGTGGGTGATCCCGGCGCTGGAAATCATCGACGCGCGGATCCAGCAGGTCGACCCGCAGACCCAGGCCACCCGCAAGGTCTTCGACACCATCTCGGACAACGCCGCCAACGCTGGCGTGGTCATGGGCGGACGCCCGGTGCGACCGACCGAGATCGACCTGCGCAAGGTCCCGGCGGTGCTCTACCGCAATGGCGTGATCGAGGAATCCGGTGTCTCCGCCGCCGTGCTCAACCACCCGGCCAAGGGTGTGGCGTGGCTTGCCAACAAGCTGGCGCCGTACGACATCACCCTGGAGGCCGGGCAGATCATCCTCGGCGGTTCGTTCACCCGTCCGGTGGCGGCGCGCCCGGGCGACACCTTCCATGTCGACTACGACATGCTCGGCTCCATCGCCTGCCGTTTCGTCTGACTCAGGAGTTTGCCCATGGACATGCCCGTCAACCGCTTCAAACAGCGCCTGCAGCAGGACCAGGCGCAGATCGGCCTGTGGCTCGGCCTGGCCGATGCCTACTGCGCGGAGCTGGCGGCCAACGCCGGCTTCGACTGGCTGCTGATCGACGGCGAACACGCACCCAACGACCTGCGCGGCATGCTCGCCCAGCTGCAGGCCGTGGCGCCCTATGCCAGCGAGGCGATCATCCGCCCGGTGATCGGCGATACCGCGCTGATCAAGCAGATCCTCGACATCGGTGCGCAGACCTTGCTGGTACCGATGGTCGACACGGCCGAACAGGCACGCCAACTGGTGCGCGCCGTGCACTATCCGCCGAAGGGCGTGCGCGGGGTGGGTAGCGCCCTGGCGCGGGCGTCGCGCTGGAACAGCATCCCGGGTTACCTGGATCACGCCGATGCACAGATGTGCCTGCTGGTGCAGATCGAGAACCTGGACGCGCTGGCGAACCTCGACGAGATCGTCGCGGTGGAGGGCGTCGACGGTGTGTTCATCGGGCCGGCGGACCTCAGCGCCTCCATGGGCCATCGCGGCAATCCGGGACACCCGGACGTGCAGGCGGCGATCGAGGACGCAATCCTGCGGATCAACAAGGCCGGCAAGGCCGCGGGGATTCTCAGCGCCGACGAGAAGCTGGCGCGGCGCTACATCGAGCTGGGGGCGAAGTTCGTTGCCGTCGGTGTCGATACCACGGTGCTGATGCGCGGGTTGCAGGGGTTGGCGGCGAAGTTCAAGGAAGGGTCGGTGGTTCAACCTGCCAGCGGCGGCGTCTATTGATTTTTTGGGGCCGCTTTGCGGCCCTTCGCGGGCAAGCCACGCTCCTACGGCAGGATCGCGTGCTCCTCGTAGGAGCGTGGCTTGCCCGCGAAGGGCTGCAAAGCAGCCCCAATCCAGTCACCGCCGAACCTGCTTCAACTCATCCAGCAACCCCAGCAACTGCTGCAACTTCTCTTCGCCGAACTGCCCCTGCAGTTTCTGGTAATTGGCCTCCATGCACTGGCTCATCGAGGCAAAACTCTCCTCGCCCTTCTCCGCCAGTTCCACCAGCACCCGACGCTGATCGGTCTCGGCCTTGCGCCGTTTCACCAGCCCGGCGGCCTCCATGCGCACCAGCACGCCAGTCATGCTCGGCTTGAGAATGCAGGCCTGCTCGGCCAGACGATAGATCTCCATCTCGCCCTGCTGGCGCAGAATGCGGATCACCCGCCACTGCTGTTCGGTCAGGCCGTGTTCGTTGAGAGAAGGTCGGAAGAAGCGCATGGCCGCTTCACGGGCTTGCAGAAGGGTCAGGGTCAAGGACTGACGAGGACGACTGGACATGAAAAATCAAGGTTCTCAGGCTGTTTGTTAATACTTTAACAAAAACCGTACCACGCAACAGTGCCGCAACGGCTCTGGCAACCCGGAACAAATGCCGCGGCACGGGCGATCAAGACTTCATTTCCGCCACAGGCCTTAATGGCGGCATGAGCAGCCCGCTTCGTGGCTGCCGTCGCGTCTTCATTCCATCGTTCAAGGAACCACTGCCATGACCCTGATTGCAAGCCAGCAGAACATCCAGCTCAGCGACCTCGACGCCTGGGGCACCGTTGCCGACCTGGGTTCGGAGATTCTCGAAGGCGAAGTGCGCGCCTTCGGCAAGATGACCTTCGGCGCCCCGACCGACGCGGTCAGCAGCGCCTACTTCGGCGTCACCCAGGGCAAGTTCCGCATGGTCTACCCGTTCAACGAGCAGGCCGTGGTGGTGACTGGCGCCGTGCGCCTGACCGACGAAAGCACCGGCCAGGTGACCGAGTACAAGGTCGGTGACAGCTGGTTCGTGACCAAGGGCACGCCGGTGCTGTGGGAGATCCTCAGCGAGAGCTTCGTGAAGCATTACTTCGCGGTGGCCTGAGAATTTTGGGCCCGCGTTGCGGGCCTTCGCGGGCAAGCCACGCTCCTACGGTAGGAGCTGGCTTGCCTGCGAAGGCCCGCAACGCGGGCCCAAAAGCTCACACCGCCGCTTCCAGCGAAACCGCAAAGATCGTCCACATCGCCTTCAGGCGCCGCTCATACGCCGCCTGCCCCGCATAGATCAACTCCACCGTCAGGCTGTCGACCACCCCCAGGTAGGCATCGACGAACAGCTGCCGGCGCTCCGTGCCCAGCCGCGGAAACTGCTGCGCCAGCGCCTTGCCGAAAATCTCGCCCATCCGCGCCAGGTAGGCCTCGAACCCCGAGGAGATCATGCCGCGCAGATCCGCCGGCGGAAAGAACGCCGCGCGCAGCAGAAAACGCAGGTGCGCCGACTCCTGGAAACGCTCCGCCAGCCGCTGCCCGTACAGCGCCCCCGGCAAGCCGGTATCGGCGGCGAAACACGCTTCGACATGCAGGCGCTCGGCCTCGATGGCGCGCTCGAACACCGCCTCGAACAGATCCACCTTGCTGCTGAAATGCGCATACAGCGACGGCTTGCGCATGCCCACCGCCACCGCGATGTCGTTGAGCGAGGCGGCGTCGTAGCCGGATTCGGCGAACTGCTCGACCGCCACCACGCAAATCTTCTCCGCCGACGGCGACAGAACTCTCATGCAACGCTTCTCCAGATGTCGGCGGTGTCCAAGACACGCTACCGACCGATAGGTAGACAATTTTCGCGAGACTAGGGGCAAGCCCCGACCGGGTCAAGCCATCACGCCACGCCTATTGCTTTTCTCAGCTCAGGACCAGACCCGCGAGGCTGCTGCTGCGGAAGTCCTTGGGCGACTGCTCGAACTGCTTCTTGAACGAACGGCTGAAGTGCGCCGAATCGGTGAAACCCCACTTGTAGGCGATGGTGGTGATCGACTCGGTCTTGTGGATCGGGTTGGACAGATCATCGGCGCTGCGCTGCAGGCGGGCGCGCTGGATATAACGGCAGACACTGTCGCCCTGCTCCTCGAACAGGCGGTACAGATGACGCACCGAGATATTCAGGCGATTGGCCAGGCTGACCGGGGTCAGGCCGGGCTGGCCGAGGGATTCGTCGATGACCTTCTGCACGTAGCTGCGCAGGTCGGCGCCCTGCAACGACGCCGGCAGGCGCGCATCCTCCTCGCTGCCTTCGATGGCCGAGCCGAGCAGCGACAGAAAGGCACTGTGCAGCGCATCGCCCTCGGCCTGTTCGCCCTCGCCGGCGGCGGTCTCCTTGCACAACTGGTCCATCAGCAGATGGAGCATGCGCCCGCAGGCCTTGCTCTGGGAGATCTTGCCGAAGATCCGCTGGTCGCCGCCCAACTGGCGACAGACCTGGTCCCGCGACAACGACAGCGAGGCGTGCTCGATCAGGCCGAACGGCATGATCTCGCAGGCCCCCACCGCGTCCATCAGCAGCATATCGCCGGGGGCCAGTTGCAGGCTGACGCCGTTCTGGGTGATCTGGGAAAAACCGGTGCGCTGGCTGACCAGGAAGCAATGCTGATCGTTGTCGCGATCGGCCTTGAGGCCGTTGCGCCGGATCACTCCGGCATTGGTGCGCAGGTTGGCCATGCCCAGGCCTCCCCGCGACCAGGTGGAAATCTCGCCGATGAACAGCGAGCGGTTGAACGCAAGTTCGGTTTCGAAATACCCGCAGGTTGCCTGCATCGCCGCGTTCCAGCGATCCAGGGCCGAGCCGGTAGCCGGATGGATACTCATACGTACCTCCACAGTGGCATCTTGTTTTTGTCGAGCAATAGTTAACATGTTATCTATATGCGCGCAACAATTCCGTAAGCACATGTGTGAAAGCATATTGAGTGCCAACCCGGCGAACACCCTCCCTGTAGGAGCGCGGCTTGCCCGCGAAAGGACCGCAAAGCGGTCCCGATCTGCATCGGTATCTGGGACCGCTTTGCGGTCCTTTCGCGGGCAAGCCACGCTCCTACGAGGGGGTTGCGCCTAGAGGTCTTGCAGCAGTTTTTTCAGCCCGATCAAAGCAGTCAGCAACAACTCCCTCTGCTGCGAATCCAGGCGGATATAGCGGCGAAACGCGGGCATTCTGTTAACAACTTCACTACCGCCCATATGCTCCAGGAGCACCGTCCACTGCCCTTCGCCACGCTCCAGGCGCAGGCGCTTGAAGTCCAGGGGCATCAGCGCCTGGTACAGCGTGGCATCCTGCTCCAGGCGCTGGCGGACGCTCTCCAGCAATCCCGCCTCCCCACCCTTCTGCTTCCAACCCAGCCCGCTGCGACGAATCGCGCCAGTGTGGTGCAGTTCCAGGGTCGCACTGCCCTGCGAAGCAGCACTGCACTGCAGACGAAACTCGCAGACCACGATATGCATCAACAGCTGCGATTCGGTGCGCTCGCGCACCTCGAACTCGACCCCATCGGCCAGGCTGAAGCGTGCCCGGCCGGGTTCCAGGACCTGGCCCCCGGCCAGACCCAGATTGCGCCGCAGGTATTCCAGGGTCACCCCCGGGCGGTAGCCCGAGGGTGCGCGATCAAACAGTCTTTGCCACAGGTTCGGCGTAGTGGTTGCCATGATGGACTCCAGGTTCGTTGGCGAACTCCTTGGCCAGGACTTCCTCGACCACCGCCGGCTTGAACGGGTTGACCCGCTGCACGACCAGCGTCCAGAACAGCGCGTAGGCCGCGGTACCGCCGAGCATCCAGGCGAACGGCACGTAGACGTCGGCGGGGTTCATGCCCGGCGGGGTGATGAACCACATGCCCAGCAGGATGCCGACGCTGGACAGCAGTTGCGGCAGCGGGAAGAACGGCGAGCGGTAGGCCCGCGGCAGGTCCGGACGACGGATGCGCAGGATCACCACCGACAGGGTCACCAGCAGGTAGGCGGTGCTCCAGGCGCAGACCGCGGCCAGTACCAGGTGCATGATGTTGTCGGTGTTGCCGCCCAGGTACAGGGCGTGCAGGCACGGGATCAGCATGGCCACGAGGATGCACAGCAGCGGCGTCTTGTAGCGCGGGTGCAGGTAGGTGAAGACCTTCGGCAGCGCGCCGTCCACGGCCATGCCATAGAGGATGCGCGGCACGCCGGCCATCAGGGTGTTGATGGTCGCGGCGCCGGCGAACAGGAAGCCGATACCCAGCCACAGCGGGCCGATGTCGCCCATCACCTGCTCGGCGAATTTAGGAATGGCCATCGGCGTATCCAGCAGGTGTACGCCGCTGGCGGCGTCCAGCACCACGTTCTCGACCTGACGCTTCATCGCCGCGCCATAGATGAACATGCAACTGGCCACACCGAGCAGGCCGAGGGCCATGGCCCGCGGCATGGTCCGCGCCGAACGGCGCAGGTCCGGGGCCAGCGGGGTGACGAATTCGCAGCCGACGAACATGAACATCGCCATGCCCACCAGGGACAGCACGGTGAGCAGGTCGGTGCCGACCATCGACTCACCGAACCAGCCGTCCAGTTGCACCGCCGGCGCGGCGATCAGGCCGAGCACGCCGAACACCATCAGGGTGGTCCACATGCCGAAGGTGAGGATGATCTCGGCCTTGCCGAAGACACTGACGCCGAAGGCATTGAGGATGGCGAACACCACCACGAAACCGACGCCGAGCAGCCAGGAGCCGCCGGCGGATTCGGCCAGGGTGTTGAGGTGTTCGAAGTTCACCAGGGCCATCACTCCGGAGAGGATGGTTTCCGCCGTGCCGGCGAAGACATGCACGATCAGGTAGGCCGACAGGGTGCCGGTGATGGCGAAGAAGCGGCCCATGCCGCAGTTGATGTAGTCGTACACCGAGCCAGTGGTCGGCAGGATCGCCGCGGCTTCGGCGAAGGTGGTCGATTGCGCCAGCATCAACAGCACCGCGATCAGCATCGCCACGGCGAAGGCACTGCCGCCGATGCCGAAGCCCATGGTCGCGGTCAGGATGACAGGGCTGGCCATGATCAGGCCGATGGTACTGGCAAGGGCGGTGGGGAACCCGATCGTGCCCCGGTTCAGGTGCGCGCTGAGAGTGTCGTTGAGCGACATGGTGAAGACCTCAAGTGCCGTTGTTATGGTTGTGCGTCACTGTGCGCCGCACTCCATGCCACGTCTTGCCCCTGGCTGCCGGGGATCTTGTTGCTGGCTGCCAGGGTGTCCATCCATGTCCCGCGTAGGAGCTCAGCCCTCGCCGTGCGCCTGCTGCTTCAGCTTCTCGGTATCCACCCGCACGAATACCGAATCCGCCACCACCGTCAGCACATCCCCGGCCCAGACCTCGCAGATCACCCGGCTCTTGCGCCCCACTTCACCCTCGACCCGAGCCTTGAGGGTCAGCTCCACGCCCATCGGCGTCGGTTTCAGGTAGGTCAGGCCGAGATGCCCGGTCACGCAATCGATACGCGGCAACGAGCCCGGCTCGCGCCCTTCGGCACGGTAGTGATAGGCCATTGCGGTCCAGTTGGAATGGCAATCCACCAGCATCGCCAGCAGGCCGCCGTAGACCAGGCCGGGCCAGCCGCAGAAGGTGCTGTCGGGGGAATGGCTGCAGATGACGTGGATGCCGTCATCGGCCCAGTGGCTTTTCAGATGCAGACCGCTCGGGTGGGCCGAGCCGCAGCCGTAGCAGACGCCTTCGGGCGCTGCCTGGTCCTGAAGGGACACAGCGAGGGAGTTCATAGGATTCCTTTTGTACTTTTGTAGGAAAGTTCAGATGTTAACGCCCCCGCCCATCCGATACCAAATCCGACCAAAGAACGAGTCCTGCTGTGCGGCATTCAGTCTCACATGGCTAGCGGCCATGAACGGAAGGAGTAAAGTAGCGGCCAGCAAGGCCCCACATCAGAACAAGGACTGCTGCGATGATTGCTCAAGCTGCCAGCTGGCATTACGCCGATGATGGTTCCCCACGCCACGCCCCCTACACCGGTCTGTTCCTCGCCTGGAGCGCGACCCACGACCTGCTCAGCGGCGATTTCAAGGCCGACTACGACGCCGAGATCCAGGCCCTGGGCGAACGCCGCCTGACCCCCGCGCGCTTCTTCCAGCTGTGCTGCGACAGCCTGCTGGTGGACGAAGACCTCACCCGCCAGGGCAAGGCCTTCGCCGCTCACTACCTCGGCCAGCGCATACCGTCGCTGCCCGACGATCTCACCCAACTGCTCGGTGTCGTCGGCATCGACGAGCCCGGCGCCAGCTGGGAGCACTACGACCTGCTGGCCCCACGCCTCGACCAACGGTTCGCCCAATGGCAGGCCGGGCAGTGAACCCGAGGCGATAAAAACGGTCTTTGCGCTGGTGGCTTGCTCAAGACGAGCCACCGGGGACGTCCAACGGTTATCCCCTTTTTTCATTGCGCTGACGGCAGGCATGCGGTCGGCGGTGTTCATTTTTTCTTCTCGGGGAAGATAACCATGCGCCTGCTTCGCCCTCTCCGCGCACGCTCCGCCGTGCTTCCCGCGCTGTTCGCCAGCCTGTTCCTGCACACCCTCGCCCACGCCGAGGAACCTGCCAGCGACGAACGCTGGGTCAGCGATAGCCTCAGCACCTACGTGCGCAGCGGCCCCACCGACGGCCATCGCCTGGTCGGCACCCTGAAATCCGGGCAGAAGGTCAAGTTGCTGACCACCCAGGGCAACTACAGCCAGGTGCGCGGCGAATCCGGCGACACCGTGTGGATCGCCAGCAGCGACCTGCAGAGCGTCCCCGGCCAGGCCGAGCGCCTGCCGCAGTTGACCCAGCGTGTCACGCAACTGGAAGAACAGTTGAAGGGCATCGACGACAGTTGGAAGACCCGGGTCCAGGGCATGCAGGAAACCCTCGATGCGCGCAAGAACCTGGTCGACGAACTGCAGGCGCGCAACCTGGCCCTCAATGAAGAGCTGAGCGAGGCCCAGTCACAGTTGCGCGACACACAGGCGCGTCTTGGTGACGAGAACAAGCAGGTGCTGATGCGCTACATGGTCTACGGCGGCGGTATCGCCGGGGCCGGTCTGCTGGTCGGGCTGATCCTTCCGGCCCTGACCCGCGGCCGCAAACGCAATAGCGGCTGGGCCTGACGTCCATTGGGGCCGCTTTGCGGCCCTTCGCGAGCAAGCTCGCTCCCACAGTGGTTCGGTGCATGACGATCCATTGTGGGAGCGAGCTTGCTCGCGAAGGGCTGCAAAGCAGCCCCATCAAGTCTCACTGTTCAACGCATAAGGCCCACTCGCCAACTGCTCGCGCAGGAACGCCACACAGGCCCGCACCTTCGCCGAACTCGACGAGCGCACTGCCGTCACCGCCCAGATATCCGCCGGCTGATACCAGCCCGGCAACACCCGCACCAGCGCACCGCTGGCCAGGCTGCCGGCGATGTCCCAGGCCGAGGCCATGATGATGCCGTGGCCGTCGTGGGCCCACTGGCGGACGATATCGCTGTGATTTGACGCCATGGGACCGGTGACCTTCACCGTCTCCGCGCCGTTCGGCCCGGCCAGGCGCCAGACCCCGAAACGATCGTCGCGACTGCGAAACAGCAGGCAGTCGTGCTGCGCCAGATCCGCCGCCACCTTGGGCGCCCCGCGCCGGGCCAGGTACTCCGGCGCCGCCGCCAGCACCCGCGTGCTTTCGGCGATGCGGTGGGCGATCAGGTGCTTTTCCTGGACCTCGCCAACGCGAATATCGATATCGAAGTTGTCGGCGATCAGGTCCGCCCGGCGGTCGAGCAACTCCAGCCACACCTCCAGCGCCGGGTACTGGCGGCGCAGCAGCGAGAGGATCGGCGCGATATGTTCGCGGCCCAGGCGCAGGCTGGTGCACAGGCGCAGCGTGCCCTGCGGCTCGCGCTGCCCGCCGGACAGCGCATCGACCATGGCGCCCACGTCTTCGAGAATCTTCTGCGCCCAGACGAACGCCGCCTCGCCGTCGCTGGTGATGTTGACCCGCCGCGTGGTGCGGTTGAACAGCTTGACCCCGAGCTGCTCCTCCAGGGTGGCGATGCGCTTGCTGACATGCGCCGGCGACAGTCCGGTCTCGCTGGCCGCGGCGATGAAGCTGGAGCGCCGCGCCACTTCGCAGAACAGCTGAAGGTCACGCAGCAGCGGCTCATTATTCGCTGTGAGCACATTCTGATTCTTCATTACGCCCGATTATCTCCTGGGACTTTTTATTTAGCCTCTCATACAACCTGCCTTGCCTTGAAGCAGGACGACAAAAGAACAAGAGAGCCCTATGAAGAAGATCCGCATTGCCGTGGCCGGCGCCGGGTTGATCGGCCGCCGCCATATCGAACTGCTCCAGGCCAGCGCCGAGTGCGAGCTGGCCGCCATCGTCGATCCGCTGCCGGCCACCGCCGCCTTTGCCGAAAGCCTCGGTGTGCCGCTGTATGCCGAACTGGAAACCCTGCTGGCCGAACAACGCCCGGACGGCGTGATCCTCGCCACACCCAACCATCTGCATGTCGAAGGCGCCCTCGCCTGCGTCGCCCACGCTGTTCCCACGCTGATCGAAAAGCCGGTGGCGCACACCCTGGATGAAGGCAAGCGTCTGCTGGCGGTGGCCGAACGGGCCGGGGCGAAACTGCTGGTCGGCCATCACCGCGCCCACAGCGCGATCCTGGAAAAAGCCCGGGAAGTGATCGCCGAAGGCATGCTCGGCAACCTGGTGGCGGTGATGGGCAGCGCCCTGTTCTACAAGCCCGACGACTACTTCGACGCCGCGCCCTGGCGCCGCGAGGCCGGCGGCGGCCCGGTGCTGATCAACATGATCCACGAGATCGGCAACCTGCGTTCGCTGTGCGGCGAGATCGTCGCCGTGCAGGCCCAGGCCTCCAGCGCCACCCGCGGCTTCGCCGTGGAGGACACGGTGTCCATCAGCCTGCGTTTCGCCAGCGGCGCGCTCGGCACCTTCCTGCTCTCCGACACCGCCGCCTGCGCCCGCAGTTGGGAGCAGACCGCGCGGGAGAACCACGACTACCCCAGCTACGCCGACGAGGACTGCTACGTGCTGGCCGGCACCCAGGGTTCGCTGTCGATCCCGAGCATGCGCCTGAAGTACTACGAGCAGCGCGAGCAACGCTCGTGGTGGAAGCCGTTCGAGACCGGCGTCGCCAGCCTCGAAGAGGCCGATCCACTGGCGCGGCAACTGGCGCATTTCTGCCAGGTGATCCGCGGCGAAGTGCAGCCGCGAGTGACCGTGCGCGACGGCCTGCGCAACCTGCTGATCGTCGAGGCGATCAGCGAGGCGGCGCGGACCGGGCAGATCGTTTCGACCGAGCAGTTGTAGCGACCTCTCAGGCCTCATCGCGGGCAACGCCCGCTCCCACAAGGATCGCGTGCACACCACTGACCCTGTGGGAGCGGGCGTTGCCCGCGATGAGGCCCGAGAAAACACCATAAAAACAACAAGAGAAAACACCATGAGCACCCACGACAACACCCGCCAGACCCGCAAGGCCACCGCCAGCGGCTGGGTCGGGTCCGCCCTCGAATACTACGATTTCTTCATCTACGCCCAGGCCGCCGCGCTGATCTTCCCGCAGATCTTCTTCCCCGCCGGCGACCCGAAAATGGCGATCATCGCCTCCCTCGCCACTTACGGCGTCGGCTACCTGGCCCGCCCGGTCGGCGCCTTCGTCCTTGGCCACTGGGGTGACACCCGCGGGCGCAAGAACGTCCTGCTGCTGTGCATGTTCCTGATGGGCATCGCCACCTTCGCCGTCGGCCTGCTGCCGACCTTCAGCCAGATCGGCTACTGGGCCCCGGCCCTGCTGGTCGTCCTGCGCCTGATCCAGGGCTTCGCCGTGGCCGGCGAGATCGCCGGGGCCAGCTCGATGATCCTCGAACACGCGCCACCGGGACGCCGCGGCTTCTTCGCCAGTTTCACCCTGCAGGGCGTGCAGGCCGGCCAGGTGCTGGCGGCGGCGATCTTCCTGCCGCTGGCGTACTTCATGCCGGAAGAAGCCTTCAACAGCTGGGGCTGGCGCATTCCCTTCCTGCTCAGCGCCGCCGTGCTGATCGCCGCGTTCATCATTCGTCGCGAAGTCAAGGAACCGGAAGCCTTCGTGCAGAAAGTGGAGAAGGTCACCCGTACCCGCTCGCCGATCCGCGAAGCGTTCAAATACAGCTGGCACGGCATGCTGGTGGTGTTCGGCGTATCGCTGATGAACGTGATCCCCGTGGTGACCACCGTCTTCGGCGCCGCCTACGCGGTGCAGCCGGCCTACGGCGTGGGCTTCGACAAGAGCGTGTACCTGTGGATCCCGGTGGTCGGCAATATCGTCGCGGTGCTGGTGATTCCCTTCGTCGGCAACCTCTCCGACCGCATCGGCCGGCGCCCGCTGATCATTGGCGCGGCGATCGGTTGCGGGCTGATGTCCTTCGCCTACCTGTACGCCATCAGCATCCACAGCGTGCCACTGGCCTTCGCCGCCTCGCTGCTGATGTGGGGCATGGTCTACCAGGGCTACAACGCGATCTTCCCGAGCTTCTTCCCCGAGCAGTTCCAGACCCACTACCGGGTCTCGGCGATGGCCGTGGCGCAGAACATCGGCTACATGATCACCGCCCTGCTCCCGGCGCTGTTCACCGCCGTCGCCCCGCCCGGCGCGGACAACGTGCCACTGATGATCGGCGCGATCACCTGCGTGGTCACCGCGATCTCGGCCATCGCCGCCTGGAGTGCCCCGGAAACCTACCGCACGCCGCTGGAGCAGTTGGGCAGACCCGACGCCGTGGCCCTCGACAAATCCACCTACGACGCGCAGCGGGCCCAGGCCCTGCGCACCACCGCCTGAACGGAACCCCTGACCATGCAGACCGTACTCGTCCTCAACGGCCCCAACCTCAACATGCTCGGCCTGCGCCAGCCCGAGGTGTATGGCCGCGAGACCCTCGCCGACGTCGAAGCGCTGTGCCGCGCCAGCGGCGCCGGCCATGACCTGGCCATCGAGTTCCAGCAGACCAACCATGAAGGCCAGATGATCGACTGGATCCACCAGGCCCGTGGCCGGGTCGCCGGGATCGTCATCAACCCGGGCGCCTGGACCCACACCTCGGTGGCCATCCACGACGCGCTGATCGCCGCCGAAGTGCCGGTGATCGAGGTGCACATCTCCAACGTGCATCGCCGCGAGTCGTTCCGTCATCACTCCTACGTATCGCTGGTGGCGCAGGCGGTGCTGGCCGGTTTCGGCACCCACGGCTACGTCCTGGCGATCAGCCATTTCGCCCGTCAACTGCAAGGAAGCAAAGGATGAAAACCCTCGGCAATCCCACCCGGCGCCTGCGCCTGGGCTTCGTCGGCGGCGGCCTGGAGTCGTCGATCGGTTCCACCCACCGCTACGCGGCCCAGCTGGACGGCCACTTCGAACTGGTGGCCGGGGTCTTCGCCCGCGACCCGGCGCGCAACCGCGCGGCCGGCGAGGCTTACGGCATCGCCGCCGACCGCGTCTACCCGGACTTCCAGAGCATGGCCGCCGCCGAAGCGGTCCACGCGGACGGCATCCACGCCGCCGCGATCATGGCGCCGAACGCCGTGCATGTGCCGGCCAGCCTGGCCTTTCTCGACCAGGGCATCGACGTGATCAGCGACAAACCGCTGGCCGCCAGCCTGGCCGAGGCCGAGCAGTTGCTGGAGCGCGTGCGCAAGGGGCCGGCGCTGCACCTGCTGACGCACAACTACAGCGGTTACCCGCTGATCCGCGAAGCCCGCGAGCTGATCGCCGCGGGGGTGATCGGCGAGGTGCGCCTGGTGCAGGTCGAGCATGCCGCCGGCTTCGGCACCCATGCCCTGGAGCAGCAGGGCGCCAAGGCCCTGATGTGGCGCACCGACCCGACCCAGGCCGGCGCCTCGTCGGTGCTGGCGGATGTCGGCGTGCATGCGCATCAGTTGCTGCGTTTCGTCACCGGACAGGAGATCAGCGAAGTCTCGGCGGAGCTCAGCACCCTGGTGCCGGGCCGCGGCAGCGACGACAACGCCCACGTCAAGCTGCGCCTGGGCAACGGCGCGCGGGGCATGCTCTGGGCCAGCTTCGTCGCCGCCGGGCATCGCCATGGCCTGCAGTTGCGGGTGTTCGGGTCGAAGGGTTCGCTGTACTGGCACCAGGAGGACCCGGAGCGCCTGGAAGTGCGCTACCAGGACCAGCCGCACCAGATCCTGCGCCGCGGCGAGGCCTGGCTGAGCGAATCGGCGCGCCTGTCGACGCGGATCAAAGCGGGGCAGCCGGAGGGGTTGCTGGAGGCGTTCGCCAATATCTACAGCGAGGCGGCGGAGCGCATTCGGGCGCGCAGGGAGCAGCGTGAGCCGGGGGCCCAGGCGTTGTTGTGTCCGACGGCGGAGGATGGGTTGCGCGGGATGCGCTTTATCGGTGCTTGTGTGAAATCCGACCAGGCGCAAGGACGCTGGACAGAGGTCGCCTGATCCACCGCTAACCCTGTGGGAGCTGGCTTGCCAGCGATGAGGCCCGATCTGACGACATCTTTGTCAGTGCTGGCCAGATCGCTGGCAAGCCAGCTCCCGCAGGGATCTCCAGGGCCTGCGAGAATGCAGTCCCACCGCCCGGCGTCAGCCCGGGCAATCCCCCCAGCCTCTGCTACCGTGGAAATACCTCCCACCACACCGCAGCACAGGTGACCCCTCATGGCGCGCACCACTCCCATCGAGCTGTATCGCAATATCGGTATCGTCGCCCACGTCGACGCGGGCAAGACCACCACCACCGAGCGCATCCTGTTCTACACCGGGGTCAACCACAAGATGGGCGAGGTCCACGACGGCGCCGCGACCATGGACTGGATGGCCCAGGAACAGGAACGCGGAATCACCATCACCTCGGCGGCGACCACGGCGTTCTGGCAGGGCTCGACCAAGCAGTTCCCTGACAAGTACCGCTTCAACATCATCGACACCCCCGGCCACGTCGACTTCACCATCGAGGTGGAACGCTCGCTGCGCGTGCTCGACGGCGCGGTGGTGGTGTTCAGCGGCGCCGACGGCGTCGAGCCGCAGTCCGAGACGGTCTGGCGCCAGGCCAACAAATACCATGTGCCGCGCCTGGCCTACGTGAACAAGATGGACCGCCAGGGCGCCGACTTCCTGCGCGTGGTCAAGCAGATCGACCAGCGCCTCGGCCACCATCCGGTGCCGATCCAGCTGGCCATCGGCGCCGAGGAACACTTCGCCGGGCAGATCGACCTGGTGAAGATGAAGGCCATCTACTGGAACGAGGACGACCAGGGCACCAGCTACCGCGAGGAAGAGATCCCCGCCGAACTGCTGGAGCAGGCCCGCGAGTGGCGCGCGCACATGATCGAGGCCGCCGCCGAAGCCAACGACGACTTCATGGCCCTCTACCTCGACGGCATCGAGCTGAACAACGAGCAGATCAAGGCCGGCCTGCGCCAGCGCACCCTGGCCAACGAGATCGTCCCGGCAATCCTCGGCTCGTCCTTCAAGAACAAGGGCGTGCCGCTGATGCTCGACGCGGTGATCGACTACCTCCCTGCCCCCTCGGAAATCCCGGCGATCAATGGCACCGACCCGGATCACGAGGACAAGCACCTGGAACGCCACGCCGACGACAACGAGCCGTTCTCGGCCCTGGCCTTCAAGATCGCCACCGATCCCTTCGTCGGCACCCTCACGTTTGCCCGCGTCTACTCCGGCGTGCTCAGCTCCGGCGACGCCGTGCTCAACTCGGTCAAGGGCAAGAAGGAACGGGTCGGGCGCATGGTGCAGATGCACGCCAACCAGCGCGCCGAGATCAAGGCAGTGTGCGCCGGTGATATCGCCGCGCTGATCGGCATGAAGGACGTCACCACCGGCGACACCCTGTGCTCGCTGGACAAGCCGATCATCCTCGAACGCATGGATTTCCCCGACCCGGTGATTTCCGTCGCGGTCGAACCGAAGACCAAGGCCGACCAGGAAAAAATGGGCATCGCCCTCGGCAAGCTGGCCCAGGAAGACCCGTCGTTCCGGGTCAAGACCGACGAGGAAACCGGCCAGACCATCATCTCCGGGATGGGCGAGCTGCACCTGGACATCATCGTCGACCGCATGCGCCGCGAGTTCGGCGTCGAGGCCAACATCGGCAAGCCGCAGGTGGCCTACCGCGAGAAGATCCGCAACACCTGCGAGATCGAAGGCAAGTTCGTCCGCCAGTCCGGCGGCCGCGGCCAGTACGGGCATTGCTGGATCCGCTTCGCCCCGGGCGACGAGGGCAAGGAAGGCCTGGAGTTCATCAACGAAGTGGTCGGCGGCGTGGTGCCGCGCGAGTACATTCCGGCGATCCAGAAAGGCATCGAGGAACAGATGCAGAACGGCGTGGTTGCCGGCTATCCGCTGATCAGCCTCAAGGCCGCGGTGTTCGACGGCTCCTACCACGACGTCGACTCCAACGAAATGGCGTTCAAGATCGCCGCGTCGATGGCCACCAAGCAGTTGGCGCAGAAAGGCGGCGCGGTGCTGCTGGAGCCGGTGATGAAGGTCGAAGTGGTGATGCCCGAGGAGTTCATGGGCGACATCATGGGCGACCTGAGCCGCCGTCGCGGCCTGATCCAGGGCAGCGAGGACACCCCGGCGGGCAAGGTGGTACGGGCTGAAGTGCCGCTGGGCGAGATGTTCGGCTACTCCACGGAAATGCGCTCGATGACCCAGGGCCGGGCCAGCTACTCCATGGAGTTCACCCGCTACGCCGAGGCGCCGGCGAGCATTGCCGATGTGATCATCAAGAAGCAGGGCTGAAGCCCACTGAAACAGCGGCGAGGGTCCGGGCAACCGGCCATCGCCGCTGTGCGTTCAGACCAATAGTCGCGTTACCGTCAAGCCAGCCTGTTGCTTGCCTGAGTCGCGCACTGTCGCGGCGACCAGCACCTTGTCCGCGGACTGGGCGAGCAAGCGAGGTGGCACATCTTCGACGAGGCTGCCATCCAGGCCGGCGCTTTCCACGCCGAACGTGCTATCCACATTGCCGTCCACAGTGACCCGCCTGACGATCAATTGCTGCATCTGGCTAGCCAGCTCTAGGATAAGGATGCGGCCGGCGGCGTCGAGCAGCAGGTCACGTGGTGTGGTCTCACCCAGTGCGACAGGCTGACCGGCATTGAACTGGCTGTCGACAATGCCATTCAGCAGGAAGCGGGTCAGGAACCCGCGATCGGCGAAGCCGGCATCGTTGCCTTGCCCAAGCGCCAGAATCCGGCCATCAGCCTGCAACAGCAGGCGCTCGACGGTCATCTCCGCCAGCGAACCCAGCGGCAGGCTGACGAACGAGGTCGACCCCAGGGAGAGATCAGGTTCACCAGTGTCATAGACACGCTCCAGGCTTGCCTGGGATTTGCAACTGCCACCGAACAGCAGGCGAGCATCCTTGTCACAGGCAGCAGCATGCAGATGGGTGTTCTCGCCGAACCCCAGGATACCGCCCTTGGCGAAGGTCGAATCCAGTTGCCCCTTGCCCGTTACGCGAATGGCACAGCTCATGTCGTAGCCCGAAGGGGCGCCGTCGCACACGGCGACCAGCTTGCCGTCCTTCTGCACCAACAGCGCACGAGCGAAGCGATTGTTCACCTGCGGTGCGAAGAGCAACGTGCCACCGCTGCCAAAGCTGCTATCCAGGCGCCCATCGGCCAGGAAACAGGCGAGGAACAACTCTTCCCGGGCACCCCGTACATTCGACTGACGCCGCGCGCCGAATGCAACCAGGCGCGTGTCGGGCAACCAGGCGCAGTCCGCCACGGATACTTCGAACCCCGAGAACAGCTCGCGTACCGCCACGCCCTTGTCACCGAACGCAGTGTCGAGGACGCCATTGGCGGTGAAGCGAACCAGGGTCAGGGCATGGGGCCTGAGCGAAGCGACGCCGATGGCGACGACTTCCTTGGCCGGGCCCAGGATGGCCCGGGCCACATAGTCCTGGCCGGGTAACTCGAAGCGCAGCTTGCCGTCCTTACCGAAAGAAGCATCCAGCTTGGCCAGCGACGGCCGGGTTTGTACGTTCATCGGTCCTCTCCATCGACACTGTAGGGGGTGTTGGATGAACCTCCGCCCATGCAGGGCGTCACCCGACCCCCTATTCAATCCCTGTCGACGAATTCGCGCACCTGACAGAAATATCAGGTGCGCAGGCCGTCAGTGCTCAGCCCCTGCCCGCTTCAACAGCTGCTTGCAACGCTCCGACAGGTGCACCACGCGCAGGTGCTTGCCCGCCTTGGCATAGCGCTCGCGCAAGGTCATCAACGCCGCGATCGCCGAGTAATCGACGAAGCTCAGGTGCTGGCAGTCCAGCGTCACCTGCGGCGGATCGCCGGCCGGATCGAACTGGTTGAGAAACGCCGTGCTGGAGGCGAAGAACAACGTACCGTGCACCCGATACAGCTTGCTGCCATCGGCCTGCGCCTGGCCGTCGGCGTACAGCTCGCGGGCGTGCTGCCAGGCGAAGTTGACCGCGGCGATGATGATGCCGAACAGCACCGCGGTGGCCAGGTCGGTGAACACCGTGACCACGGTCACCGCGACGATCGCCAGCACATCGCTCAGCGGCACCTTGCGCAGCACCCGCAACGACGCCCAGGCGAAGGTCTGCTGGGCCACCACGAACATCACCCCGACCAGCGCCGCCAGGGGAATCCGCTCGATCAGCGGCGACAGGAACAGCACGAACAACAGGATCATCACCCCCGCCACCACCCCGGACAGACGCCCGCGGCCACCCGAGCCGAGGTTGATCACGGTCTGCCCGATCATCGCGCAGCCGCCCATGCCGCCGCACAGGCCGGACGCCATGTTGGCCACGCCGAGCGCCACGCACTCGCGGTCGGGATGGCCGCGGCTCTCGGTGATCTCGTCGGTGAGGTTGAGGGTCAGCAGGGTTTCCAGCAGGCCGACCAGGGCCATCAGCACCGCGTAGGGGGCAATGATGCGCAGGGTGTCGAGGTTCCATGGGATATCCGGCAGGGCCAGGGACGGCAGGCCACCGGCGATATGGGCCATGTCGCCGAGGGTGCGGGTCGGCAGGTCGAGCAGCCAGACCAGCACACCGACACCGAGAATCGCCACCAGCGCCGGCGGCACCGCGCGGGTCAATTTCGGCAGGACGTAGACCACCAGCATGGTCAGACCGACCAGGCCGAGCATCAGCCACAGCGCCGGGCCCCGCAGCCAGGCCTCGCCGTTCTTGAAGTGCTCGAGCTGGGCCAGGGCGATGACGATGGCCAGGCCGTTGACGAAGCCGAGCATCACCGGGTACGGCACCAGGCGCACCAGCTTGCCCAGGCGCAGCAGGCCGAAGGCGATCATCAGCAGCCCGCCCAGCAACACCGTCGCCAGCAGGTACTGCACGCCGTGCTGCACCACCAGGGCGACGATCACCACCGCCATCGAGCCGGCGGCGCCGGAAATCATCCCGGGACGGCCGCCGAACAGCGCGGTCAGGGTGCAGATGATGAAGGCGCCGTACAGGCCCATCAGCGGATTGAGGTGGGCGACCAGAGCGAAGGCGATGCACTCCGGCACCAGGGCGAAGGACGTGGTCAAACCGGCGAGGACATCGCTGCGCACGCGCAGGGCCCGGTTCTTGGTGGGGGTCTGGGACATCGGGGATTCCGTGGGGCAAGGCGGGGAAAAATCGTGGGCGAGCTTACCGGATTTCCCCATGACTCGCCCGCCCGCTAGCCTCCTTGTCCCGTAGGAGCGTGGCTTGCCCGCGAAGGACCGCAAGGCGGTCCCAAAGACAACGGTGCAGTAGGGGACCGCGCTGCGGTCCTTCGCGGGCAAGCCACGCTCCTACGCGCGCCATGCAGCGGTTATTTCCTTATGCCAAACAAGGCTATTGACCGCCTGAGCACCCCACTCCATGCTGCCCCGCTCTCCCCATCGCGCAAGGAACGACTGCATGAAGCTGGAAACCCTGGCCATCCACGCGGGCTTCAGCCCGGATCCGACCACCAAGGCCGTGGCCGTGCCGATCTACCAGACCACCTCCTTCGCCTTCGACGACACCCAGCACGGCGCCGACCTGTTCGACCTGAAGGTCGCCGGCAATATCTACTCGCGGATCATGAACCCCACCAACGACGTGCTCGAACAGCGCATGGCCGCTCTCGAGGGCGGGGTCGGCGCGCTGGCGGTGGCCTCGGGCATGGCGGCGATCACCTACGCGATCCAGACCGTCGCCGAGGTGGGCGACAACATCGTCTCGGTGGCCAAGCTCTACGGCGGCACCTACAACCTGCTGGCCCACACCCTGCCACGGATCGGCATCCAGACCCGCTTCGCCCCCCACGACGATATCGCCGCCCTCGAAGCGCTGATCGACGAACGGACCAAGGCCGTGTTCTGCGAGTCCATCGGCAACCCGGCGGGCAATATCGTCGACCTGCAGGCCCTGGCCGACGCCGCGCACCGCCATGGCGTGCCGCTGATCGTCGACAACACCGTGGCCACGCCGGTCCTCTGCCGGCCGATCGAACACGGTGCCGATATCGTCGTGCACTCGCTGACCAAGTACATCGGCGGCCACGGCACCAGCATCGGCGGCATCGTCATCGACTCGGGCAAATTCCCCTGGGCCGAGAACAAGCAACGTTTCGCCCTGCTCAACACCCCCGACCCGTCCTACCACGGCGTGACCTACACCGAGGCCTTCGGCCCGGCCGCGTTCATCGGTCGCTGCCGCGTGGTGCCGCTGCGCAATACCGGCGCCGCGCTCTCCCCGTTCAACGCCTTCCTGATCCTGCAAGGCCTGGAAACCCTGGCCCTGCGCATGGAACGCCACACCGAGAACGCCCTCAAGGTCGCCCGCTACCTGCAAGACCATGAGCAGGTGGCCTGGGTCAAGTACGCCGGCCTGCCGGAGCATCCCGAGCATGAGCTGGCGCAACGCTACACCCAGGGCAAGCCGGCCTCGATCCTGTCCTTCGGCATCAAGGGTGGCCAGGAAGCCGGCGCGCGGTTCATCGATGCCCTGAACCTGGTGGTACGCCTGGTCAATATCGGCGATGCCAAGTCCCTGGCCTGCCATCCGGCCTCCACCACGCACCGTCAGTTGAATGATGAAGAGCTGGAAAAAGCCGGTGTGCCGCGGGACATGGTGCGCCTGTCCATCGGCATCGAGCACAGCGACGACATCATCGCCGACCTGCAGCAGGCACTCGCCGCCAGTCGCGGTTGAGCCTTTTGGGGCCGCTTTGCGGCCCTTCGCGAGCAAGCTCGCTCCCACAGGGGGCCGCCAAACTCCTGTGGGAGCGAGCTTGCTCGCGAAGGGCTGCGAAGCAGCCCCACTACTGACGCCAACCGCAGTCTTGAGCGCCCCGCTCAGGTTGCCTTGCGCACACACCTTTTCTCCCCTGAAAGCCTTGTAATCCGCAGCTTTCGCCGTTTCAGCCATCGCTTGCAAAAAAATCAGTGATGGCAGATTGGCACTGACACAATCCTCGTCAATACTGCCTCCCGCATGGAATTCCTTGCCCACACAACATAAGGATATTTGCGATGAGTCAGACCCAGCCATTGGATGTCGCCATCATCGGCGGCGGCGTATCAGGGACCTATAGCGCATGGCGCTTGCAAGAAGCCCAGGGTGATCGTCAACGCATCCAGTTGTTCGAATACAGCGACCGCATCGGCGGCCGTCTCTTCAGTATCAATCTTCCCGGTCTGCCCAACGTCGTCGCCGAAGTCGGCGGCATGCGCTGGATGCCCGCGACCGACGATGGCACCGGCGGCCACGTGATGGTCGACAAGCTGGTCGGCGAACTCAAGCTGCCGACCAAAGACTTCCCCATGGGCAGCAACCTGCCGGAAAAAGACCCGGTCGGCGCCAAGGACAACCTGTTCTACCTGCGCGGCGAGCGTTTCCGCCTGCGCGACTTCACCGAAGCACCGGAGAAGATCCCCTACAAGCTGGCCTGGTCCGAGCGTGGTTTCGGTCCGGAAGACCTGCAGGTCAAGGTGATGAACAGCATCTACCCGGGCTTCGACCAGCTCAGCCTGGCCGAGCAGATGCAGGTCAAGGTGTTCGGCAAGGAAATCTGGCGCTACGGCTTCTGGGACCTGCTCTACCGCGTGCTGAGCAACGAGGGCTACCAGTTCATGAAGGACGCCGGCGGCTACGAGGCCAACGTGGCCAACGCCAGCGCCGTGACCCAGTTGCCCGCCACCGAATACAGCGACAACACCAAGTTCCTCACCCTCAAGACCGGCTTCCAGACCCTGCCGCTGACCCTGGCCAAGCGCTTCGTCGATGTCGCCGGTGGCCTGGTCCCCGCCGAGCAGCGGGTGCAGATGAACCGTCGCCTGGTCTCCGTGCAGTTCAGCGATGACACCGAATACCCGTACCGCCTGCACTTCCAGGCGACCGTCACCGTCGACGGCAACACCACCGACGTTGCCGGCCCGGAAGAAATCATCCATGCCCGCCAGGTGATCCTGGCGATGCCGCGGCGCTCCCTGGAACTGATCCAGTCGCCGCTGTTCGACGACCCATGGCTGAAGCAGAACATCGACTCGGTACTGGTGCAGTCGGCCTTCAAGCTGTTCCTCGCCTACGAGCAACCCTGGTGGCGCAGCCAGGGCCTGGTGGCCGGGCGCTCGGTCACCGACCTGCCGATCCGCCAGTGCTACTACATGGGCACCGAGTGCGAGCAGGACGGCGGCGAGAAGACCCTCAACTCGCTGTTGATGGCGTCCTACAACGACATCGGTACCGTGCCGTTCTGGAAGGGCCTGGAAGGCGGTCTGCCGTTCGGCGGCTACCAGCCGAAGAGCCTGCAAGGCAGGATCGACGCCAACGAAGTAGTGCCGAGGATGCAGTACCAGATCAGCGACGAGATGGTCCAGATCGCCCAGCGCCAGGTCACTTCGCTGCACGACCAGATCGAGCTGCCGGCGCCCTACTCCGCGGTCTACCACGCCTGGGACGCCGATCCGTTCGGCGGCGGCTGGCACGAGTGGAAGGCCAACTACCGTCTCGACCTGATCATCCAGCGCATGCGCCATCCGGTGCAGGAGCAGGAGGTGTACATCGTCGGCGAGGCCTATTCCTATGGCCAGGGCTGGGTCGAAGGCGCGCTGACCACCGCCGAGTCCACCCTCCAGGACTTCTTCGGCCTGCCCCGTCCTGAGTGGCTGCCAGAGGCCTATCAACTGCTGCCGACCCCGGCACCGATCGATATCGAGAACCCGCCGTCCCTTGCCTGCACCGACTGCAAGAAGACCCTGGCCGATGTCACCGAATTCGCCTACACGGGGATCAAAGCATGAGCGCCCAGGACTTCAGCGTTGCCGACTACCTGCTGACCCGTCTCAAGGAGCTGGGCCTGGGCAAGATCTTCCAGGTCCCGGGCGACTACGTGTCCAACTTCATGGATGCCCTGGAGAACTTCGACGGCATCGACGCCGTGGGCGAAGTCTACGAAATGGGCGCGGCCTACGCCGCCGACGGCTATGCCCGGGTGCATGGCCTCGGCGCGGTGTCGCTGCAATACGGCGTGGGCACCTTCAGCGCGGTCAACGCCATTGCCGGCTCGTTCGTCGAACGCGCCCCGGTGGTGGTGATTTCCGCCAGCCCGTCCACCGCCAACCGTGAACTGGCGCGCAAGCAGCACGTCTTGTTCCACCATTCCACCGGCGATTTCGAGGCCGACCGCAAGGTGCTGGAACAGGTGACCGTAGCCTGCGAGATCATCTCCGACGCCAACCAGGCGCCGTGGCAGATCGACAGCGCGCTGATCGCCGCCCTCACCCACCGCCAGCCGGTCTACCTGGAAGCCTGGAAGGACGTCTGGGGCATGCCGTGCTCGCGTCCCCAGGGCCAGTTGGCCCCGGCACCGACGCCGTCCAATGCCTACAACCTCGACCTGCTGGTGAAAAACAGCATCCAGCGCCTGGCCGAAGCGAAGAAACCGTTGGTGCTGCTTGGCGTCGAGGTCATGCGCTACGGCCTGCAGGACGCCGTGCAGCGTCTGATCGACGGCTGCAAGCTGCCGTTCAGCACCACCCTCGATGCCAAGACCGTGCTCGACGAAAGCCAGGCACCGTTCATCGGCACCTACGCCGGCCCGGCGTCGCGCCTGGAGACCTCGCCGCAGGTGCTGGACGCCGACTGCATCCTGGCCATCGGGGTGATCTTCACCGACGACTACCTCGACCTGCTGGAGCAGCGTTTCGACCAGATCATCCAGGTCAACTGCGACCTGGCCCGCACCGGCGCCGAGTACTACCCCAACGTGCGCCTGCCGGACTATGTCGACGCACTGCTCAAGGCCTTCAACCTCGACGCGCGCTTCCCGCGCACCGACCTGGTCCTGCCCAAGCACCCGCCCCTGCTCGCCGCCTGCGGCGCGGACACGGCGCTGAGCTATGCGAACTTCTTCGCCACCTTCGTCGAGTACGCCCAGGAGCACCGCCTGTGGGACAGCAGCACGCTGATCCTCGGCGAAAGCTCGTCGCTGTACGTGGCCAGCAACATCCAGGGCATGCCGCGCAACGCCTTCCTCTCGGATGCCATCTGGGGCTCGCTCGGCCATGAAACCGGCTGCGCCCTCGGCGTCGCCCTGGGCAGCGGCAAGCGGCCGATCGTGGTCGCCGGCGACGGCGGCTTCATGATGGTCAGCCAGTCCCTGGCCGCGCTGAAGCGCAACAAGATCAACGCCATCGTCTTCGTCATGAGCAACCAGGTGTATGCCATCGAGCAGGCCTTCGTCGATATCGATGCGTTCAAGCCGGATGGCCAGTTCGCCCCGTTCGACACCCTGCCGAGCCTGGACTACCTCGCGGTCGCCCAGGGCTATGGCGCGCAGGGCCATCAGGTGCGCACGGTCAGCGAGCTGCAGCAGTTGCTGCCGCAACTGCTCGCGGTCCGCGACCAGCCGGTGCTGGTGGAGGTGAAGATTCCTGAAAAGGACCTCGCGGTACAGATCGAACGCCTGGCTACAACCCCATAAGGAAATCGTTTCATGGAAAGAACGACCAGCGTGCGCATGGCAGTCGCCTGCGCACTGCTGGCCGCTTTGCCGTTGCAGGCCATCGCCCATGGTGGCATGCACGACAAGACGGACCAGCAAGAACAGTTTTTCCCCCGGCTGCCTGACGGCAGCAGCCTGGAGAACGCCCTCAAGCTCTGCGTCAGCGACAAGGACACCCAGGCCGACCATCTGCTGTCCGGCCTCGGCGGTGAGCGCTACGACCTGGTGGCCGTGGGCGATACCGCGAAGATCCAGGCCTTCTACAGCCAGGGCATGGCCCTGCAGTACGGCTTCAACTTCGGCGAGGCGATCCGTGCCTTCTACCAGGCGTACCAGCTCGACAAGCGTTCGACGATGCCGCTGTGGGGCATCGCCCTGTCGGCCAGCTCGAACATCAACACCGACGCCACCCAGGGTTGCGACCAACTGGCCAACCTGGCCGCGCGCATGGCGCAGGACAATGCCGACGCCCGGGTCACGACCATTCCGGCCGGTTTCACCGAGCAGCAGGTCAAGCGCGAGCAGGCCTACGCCAAGGCGTTCCTCACCCAGTACGACGTCAAGGGCGATGACATCGGCCTGTCGCTGGAGGGCAAGAAACGCTACGCGGCGAAGATGAAGGAACTCTCCGCCACCTACTTCGACGACCTCGACGCCGCCGCCCTGTACGCCGACGCCCTGCTCAACATCGCGCCGTGGAAATGGTGGAACGGCGACGAAGCCACCTCCGACACGGTCAAGCCGACCGGCGAGGCCTACGAGGCCCTGGAAGTGCTCAACCGCGTGCTGGTGATGGACAAGAACCATTCCGGCGCCAACCACTTCTACATCCACGCCATCGAAGAGTCGCCGTTCCCCGACAGCGGCATGCCCATGGCCGAACGCTTCCGCACCCTCAACCCGGCGGTGGGCCACCTGATCCACATGGCCTCGCACATCTACCAGCGCACCGGCAACAACGAACTGTCCAGCGCCACCAACTACGCGGCGATCTCGGTGGACCGTGCCTATGGCAACCAGGTGCAGCCGGAGAGTCCGTACCTGCTGCATTACCTGGGGCACAACATCCACTTCCTGACCTGGACCCTGTCCATCGAAGGGCGCAAGAACGAAGCGCTGAACATGGCCAGCGAGCTGGTGGACAACACCACCGCCAACGCCTCGGTGAAGTTCCTCTGCGAGAAATATCCGGCTGAGCTGAAGACCAAGTCCGACTACTTCTATGCGGTGCCGTACTACTACGCCGTGCGCTTCCAGGCGTGGGACGAACTGACGGCGATCGAACCGAAGATCGACGCCGGGCTGGCGCGGATCAACGACACCTGCAAGGACGCCGAGGGCTGGCAGACGCTGACCATGCCGTACACGCGGATCATGAAAAGCTACGCCGCGGCGTACAAGGCACTGGGTGACAAGCAGGACAGCGGCAAGGCCGTCGAGGCGCTGGACGGGTTCTGGAGCACGGCGGGCAAGGTGCTTGCCGAGGTCAAGAAGACCACTCCCGACGGATTGCGCTACGGCAACAACGATGCCGTGGAGCTGCTGCGCCTGGCCAACCTGATCTTGTTCAACAAGGCCCAGGAAGCGACGGGCGGCGCGCTCGCCCTGAAAACCGTGCAGGAAACCAGCGCCAGGTCCGTGGGTGACGTGGGCAAAGCGCTGGCCGATGACCTCGCCGGGTTGAAGGACGACAGCAAGGCGCAGGTGATCGCTGCGTGGGGCAAGGCCGTCGAGGTGCAGGACAAGCTCTGGTACAACGAACCGCCGGACTGGTACTACACGGTTCGCGAGTCGCTGGGGTATGCCCTGCTGGCGCAGGGCGAGGCCGAGAAGGCGGAGCGAGTGTTCACCCAGGACCTCAGTGAGAATCGCCTGAGCGGACGCTCGCTGAACGGCCTGAAACTGAGCCTGGAGGCGCAGAAGGGCAAGGTGGTGAGCGCGGAGCTGGAGCAGAAGCTGCAGCAGGCGTGGCGCAATGCCACGGTGAGCGCGAAGCCGTAAAAAGCCCTCGCCCATCCTTGTAGGAGCTGGCTTGCCTGCGAAAGGACCGCAAAGCGGTCCCCGATAACAGTGCAATTGGGACCGCTTTGCGGTCCTTTCGCAGGCAAGCCAGCTCCTACACAGCCAAGCGACATCAGGTGGTCAGAGTCCCATCCCAGCCATGAAAACTGTACATCCATACAGATAAAACTTGCCAGCTACCCTCATCCTGCGCATCCTAGGGAACCTCTTTCCCCTGGATGCCACCCCCACCCATGCGCCTGTTCCTCTGCGAAAAACCCTCCCAGGCCAAGGATATCGCCAAGGTCCTCGGCGCCAGTCGCCGCGGCGACGGCTGCTGGGTCGGCACGGGGGTGACGGTGACCTGGTGCATCGGCCACCTGCTGGAGACCGCCCCGCCCGATGCCTACGACGCACGCTACAAGCGCTGGGTGCTGACCGACCTGCCGATCGTGCCGCAGCAGTGGAAGATGCAGGTCAAGCCCAAGACCGCCAGCCAGTACAAGGCGGTCAAGCGCCTGCTGGGCGAGGCCACGGAGCTGGTGATCGCCACCGACGCCGACCGCGAGGGCGAGATGATCGCCCGCGAGCTGGTGGAGCACTGCCGCTATCGCGGGCCGATCCGCCGCCTGTGGCTGTCCGCGCTGGACGACGCCTCGATCCGCAAGGCCCTGGCCAGCCTCAAGCCCGGCGCCGAGACCTTCAGCCTGTATCACTCGGCCCTGGGCCGCTCCCGCGCCGACTGGCTGATCGGCATGAACATGAGCCGCCTGTTCACCCTGCTCGGTCGCCAGTCCGGCTACCAGGGCGTGCTGCCGGTGGGCCGGGTGCAGACCCCGACCCTGCGCCTGGTGGTGGACCGCGACCGCAGCATCGCCGACTTCGTGCCGGTGCCGTTCTGGGCCATCGATGTGCAGCTGGACAGCGACGGCACCCTGTTCACCGCGCAATGGCGCGCACCGGACGACGCCTGCGACGACCAGGGCCGTTGCCTCAAGCAGGAACTGGCGCAGCAGGCCGCCGCGGCGATGCAGGCAGCGGGATCGGCGCAGGTGGTCGAGGTCAAGACCGAGCGCGTGCGCGAGGCGGCGCCGCTGCCCTTCGACCTGGGCACCCTGCAGGAAGTCTGCTCGAAGAAACTCGGCCTCGGTGCCCAGGAAACCCTGGACATCGCCCAGTCCCTGTACGAAACTCACAAGGTCATCACCTACCCGCGCAGCGACTGCGGCTACCTGCCGCTGAGCCAGCACGGCGAAGCGCCGGCGATCCTCGCCGCCCTGCACCGCGCCGACCCGAGCCTGGCGCCGTTGCAGCCGCACCTGCAGGCGCAGCGCCGCTCGCGGGCGTGGAACGATGCCAAGGTCAGTGCCCACCACGGCATCATCCCGACTGCCGCGGCGGTCGCCCCTGAGCGTCTGCCGGGCAAGGCCAAGGCGGTCTACACCCTGATTCGCGCACGTTATCTGGCGCAGTTCCTGCCCAACCACGAATACGACCGCACCCAGGCCGACTTCGACTGCGCGGGCCAGGCTCTGCGCGCGGTGGGCAAGCAGATCGTCGAGCCGGGCTGGCGCCGTGCCCTGCCGGAAGCCCTCACGCCGCCGAAAGGCCGTGAGGCCCCCGCGCCGCAAGTGCTGCCAGCCTTGCGCAAGGATCAGTGGTGCGCGGTGCGCGACCTGGCCCTGAAAGACCTGTGGACCCAACCACCCAAGCCCTTCACCGAAGGCGACCTGATCAAGGCGATGAAGAACGTCGCCAGGCTGGTGGACGATCCGCGACTCAAGCAGAAGCTCAAGGACACCACCGGCATCGGCACCGAGGCGACCCGCGCGGGAATCATCCAGGGCCTGCTCGATCGTGGCTACCTGGTGAAGAACGGCAAGGCCCTCAGCGCGACGCCAGCCGCCTTCAGCCTGATCGACGCGGTACCGCGGGCCATCGCCGACCCGGGCACCACGGCGATCTGGGAACAGGCGCTGGACATGGTGCAGAGCGGCGAAATGACCCTGGAAACCTTCGTCGCCAAGCAGTCGGCGTGGATGAGCAAGCAGGTCGAACGCTGCGCGGGATTGAGCCTGACCATTTCAGGGCCGGCGACACCGACCGGACGCGGCGGGTCGCCGTGGAAGAAAAAGCGCAAGAGCAGCGGTGCGGCAGGTGCCGGGACAAAGCGGGTACGCAAGCCTCGGGTGAAGAAATCAGGAAGTTGATGCCGGTCTCAAGGGCCTCATCGCGGGCAAGCGGAACGCCGCCCGCGATGAGGCCATCAGCAACACCCTCAAACCAGAGCCCTACTCCTTGACGGCCTGCAAGGTATAACTCAACGGCAACCGCCAGGGCTGTTTGTCCAACTGCCACTCGCCATTGCCGCGCCGGCTCATCTGCCCCGGCAAGGCCTCCCAGGGAATGCTGTCGTGCTCCACCAGCCCGGTGATGCGCAGCCCCTGTCCGAGCAAGGCGCTCACCACTTCACCCAGGCCATGGTTCCATTCATGGGTCTCGGTGTGCGTGAGGCTGGCATCGCTGCTCACATAGGTCTGCTCGCTGATCCATACGTTCGGCTCCGGGCGTTCGAAATACGGGTACTCCACCACCAGCCGGTCACGATGATCCTCGTTGATCGCCATCAGCATCGGGTGCCCGTCGCGCAGGAACAGACGCCCGCCCGGCTTCAGCAAAGTCGCCACGGTACCCGCCCAGCGCTGGATATCCGGCAGCCAGCACAAGGCCCCGATGCCGGTGTAGATCAGGTCGTACGACGCCGCGGGCAGGGTCGAGCAGGCGGCATAGACATCCGCCTCGACGTAGTCGATGTCGGTGGCGCAGCGCTTGGCCAGGGTCCGTGCCTGCTCCAGCGAGCGCCCGGAGAAATCCAGCCCGGTCATCCGCGCGCCAAGACGGGCCAGCGACAGGGTGTCGGTGCCGATATGGCATTGCAGGTGCAGGCCACGCAGGCCGTCGATAGCGCCGAGCAACGGCAGGTCGAAACGCACCACTTCGGACAGGTGCGCGGGATCGGCGACGAAGGTCGCCACTTCGTAGTCGCCAGACGCGGCATGCAGCGGCGCGCGTTCGTCCCAGCTGGCTTTGTTGAGGGCAAGTGAATCGGCCATGGTCAGCTCCTTTGTTCCAGGTCCGCGCACACCATAGTGCGGCCCATCGACGCTGGCAATGTGCCGGTTGCCGCATTGCGGTATAACGACGGCTTCGTCACTCAAGGAAGACCTGCATGAAACTGGGATACACCATCGCCTATGTCGCGGATGTCGCGGCGTCGTTGAGCTTTTTCGAGAAAGCCTTCGGGTTGCAACAGCGCTTCCTGCACGAGTCCGGGGACTACGGCGAACTGGAAACCGGAGCGACCACCCTGGCCTTCGCCTCGCTGGAACTGGGCGAGGCGAATTTCCCCGGGGGTGTGCTGGCGGCCAGTGACAGCGAGCGCCCGCTGGGGATGGAGATCGGCCTGCTGACCGACGATGTGCCGGCAGCCCACGCCCGCGCCCTCGAGGCCGGGGCGCGGGAGCTGAAGGCACCCCAGGTCAAGCCGTGGGGGCAGACGGTGTCGTGGGTCAGGTGCCCGGCGGGGATCCTGGTGGAGTTGTGTACGCCGATGGGGTGAACCTCGACTGACTTGCCCGCGAAGGCCTTGTAGGAGCTGGCTTGCCTGCGAAGGCCTGCACAGCAGGCCCAATACAGGCGCTGCTGATTTGGGACCGCTGCGCAGTCCTTTCGCGGGCAAGCCACGCTCCTACGGGAGATCGCGGCGATTCAAGGCCTTTCGCCCTACTCGTGATGCGGCTCACCCAGGAACGTCAACGAGGTGAACAACCCCTCCTCCGCCGTCGGCGCATCCTTGGCCAGGGGCCGGGTCACGCTGGCGGCGATGATGTTCAACCCTTCATTTCGCACCACCACGCTGGCCCGCCCTTCGGCGTCGGTAGTCGCCACGACCTGATGCAGCGCGCCGCGATAATCGCCGACCAGGTCCACGCCCGCCACCGGCTGGCCATCCAGCAACACCCGCACCGGCAACGCCTTGCCCGGCCCGACCTTGAGCGGATCGACCTGCGGCACGATCACCAGGCGCAATGCCTTCAATGGCGGCAGCTTCGCACCTTCCTGGTAGATCGCCAGGCTGTACTTCCAGGTATGAATCGAGCCGATCGCATCACGCACCTTGCTGCGGTCCTCGTTCACCCATTGCTTCTGCGGTGTCTGCGACCAGGGGCCATTGTCCAGCACCACCGCCACACCCGCCGGCGCGCGCAGCGGCTGCAGACGGGCATGGTCGGCCAGGCGCTCGACGCTCACCGGGATCTGCCGCCCCTGCCCGTCCCAGGCCCAGGCGCTCTTGATCTTCTGCGCCTTGAAGGCGTTGTCCTCGGCACCATGGCCATACACCACCTCGATCGCGCCGCGGCGTTCCTCGGTCCACAGGCCATGCCCCTGGGCAGTGCCGGCGATGGCCAGCAGACCGGTCAGCAGCCAGGGCATCAGTCGTACGTTCATTGCGGGTCCTTATCGATGTCAGAGGGAATAGGTCAGGCTGAGGCTGAGATTTCGCGGATCGCCGGGCATGTTCCAGGCCGCGTTGTAACCCCGCTCGTAGTACTTGCGGTCGAACAGGTTGTTCAGGTTCAGGCCGAAGCTGAGCTGTTCGCTGGCCTTGTAGTGGGCCAGGAGGTCGACGGTGCTGTAGGACGGCTGGCGGAAACTGCTGCCGGCCTGGCCGGAACGTTCGCCGACATAGTTGGCCGCGGCGCCGAAATCGGAACCGCGCAACGCCCCGTCCTGGAATTCGTAGACCGCCATCAGGCTGCCGCTGTGGCGGGGAATGCCAAGCAGGTCGCTACCCTTGGGCAACGCGGCATCGCCCTTGGTCACTTCGGCATCGATCCAGGCATAGGCACCGATGATCCGCACGGCATCGGTCACCTGCCCGCTGAACTGCAGGTCGACCCCCTGGCTGCGCGCCTTGCCGGCGGCGATGCTGTCGCCGAAGGCATCGGTGGTGATGACGTTTTCCTTGTCGATATGGAACAGCGCCAGCGTCGCGCCGACGCGGCTGTCGAACAGGTCGAGCTTGAGCCCGGTCTCGTAGCCGATGCCCTTCTCCGGCTTGTACACCTGGCCGCGGGTGCCGATGGCGTTGGGCTTGAACGAGGTCGAGGCATTGGCGAACACGCCGACCTGCGGCGTGAGTTGATAGAGCAGGCCGACCCGCGGCGTGACCACGTCCTTTTCCTGGGTGTTGCTGACCCGGGTGGTGCGGTTCAGCGCGGTCTGCTCGACCCGCTCCAGACGCACCCCGAGCAGCCCGCGCAGACGCTCGGTGAAGGCGATCTGATCCTGCAGGTTGAGGGCGTAGCTCTCGGTGTGCTCGAAGAAGTCGTTGGGATTGACGATCGCCGGCTTGGCCTGGCCGTAGACCGGGTTGTAGATATCCAGCCCGTAGCCGAAACCGGTGACGCTCTGCGGATATTTCTGGCTGTTGCGGTAGTTCTCGTATTCCAGGCCGATCAGGGTCTGGTGCTGCCAGCCGGCCCAGTCGAACTGACCATGCAGTTCGGCCTGGGTGATGGTGTCGTTCCACTCGAAATCACGCTCGCGGTAGAAGCGGCTGATGCGGTCGCCCACCACCCGCGAGGTTTCCGAGCTGTTCCCACGCAGCGTGCCCTGGGTGTAGTGATTGGCCAGGCGCAGCTTCCAGTTGTCGTCGAGGTAGTGCTCCAGGGCCACGTCGAGGGTCTGGTTGTCGTTGCGGACATGACCGTCGTTGGGCTCGCCGAGGAAGGTCGAGCGGGAGACCGGCCCCAGTTCGCCATTCACCGCCGGGATGCCGCGATCGAACACCGATTCGGTGCGGGAGAACTCGGTGTCGATGGACAGCAGGGTATCCGGCGTCAGCTGCCAGCTCAGCGACGGGCTGACGATGGCGCGGCGGCCATCGACGTGATCACGGAAGCTGCCGTTGTCTTCCACCGCCATGTTGACCCGCGACAGCACGCGGCCGTCCTCGCTCAGCGGGGTGTTGACGTCGAGGCTGCTGCGGTAGCGGTCCCAGCTGCCGGCGCTGGCCTTGAAGGTGGTGAAAGCCTCGGCCTGGGGCTTCTTGCCGACGATGTTCACCAGCCCGCCGGGATCGCCGCGCCCGTAGAGACTGGCGGCCGGGCCCTTGAGCACTTCGATGCGCTCGATCGTCGCGGTGTCCGGCGCGCTGTAGCTGCCGCGGTTGATGGCGAAGCCGTTCTTGTACAGCTCGCCGGTGGTGAAGCCGCGCACGCTGTAGTTGAGGAAGGTCAGGCCGCCGAAGTTGTTCTGCCGCGACACGCCGCCGGCGAAGTCGAGGGCGCGGTCGATACGGGTACTGTTGAGGTCTTCGATGACCTGCGCCGGGACCACGCTGATGGCTTGCGGGGTGTCGCGGATATCGGCGTCGGTGCGGGTCGCGGTGGCCGAACGGGTAGCGCGATAGCCTTGCACCGGGCCATCGGCGCGTTCTTCGAGGCGGCGTTCGGTGACGCTGACGGCGTCCAGCACCACGGGCTCCTGGGCCAGTGCGGGCAGGCCAAACAGGCCGGCGGACAAGCCGAGGTACAACCTTCCAATGGGGTAGTTCATGGGGGCTCCTGAGTTATTTATGTAATAACATAACAATTCAGAAGCAAAATGACACCATTGGGTTTGTAGGGGATTGCATTCACATCGCTCAATTCCCCCGTAGGAGCGAGGCTTGCCCGCGAAAGGACCGCGCAGCGGTCCCCGATAGCAGTGAGGTCCGGGACCGCCATGCGGTCCTTTCGCGGGCAAGCCTCGCTCCTACGGGGGCATGGTGTTAGCCGCGAATCACTGCCTTGAGCACGGTCTTGAACGTCTCGATCTGCTCTTCGCTGAACTCACCGAACACCTTGTCCTGCTGCTCCCGGGCAATGCTCCACAGTGCCTCGGTCTGGTCGATGCCGCTGACGGTCAGGCGCACATGCCCTTCAGCCTCGCTGTCGCAGACCAGGCCCTTGCGCTTGAGATTGGCCACCGCCTCGTCGATCTCCCGCGCCGGCATCGCCACTTCGCGCTGCAGGTCGGCGAGACTCAGGCCGGCATCGTTTTCCAGCACCATCAGCATCCGCGCCTCGCTGGTACGCAGCCCGCTGGACAGCTGTCGCGGCTGATAGCTGCTCTGGTAGGCACGCAGCGCCTGGGTCATCAGGTAATACAGGTTGTGGCTCAGGCGCCCCTGGAAATTGCTGCTCGGCGGCTGGCCTTCCTCGCGGCGGGTCATGCGCGTGTGCGGCAGGACCATGGAGTAGGCACCCTGGTGATACAGCAGCGGCGAACGCCCGCAGTCCTCGAAGCACACCACCTTGCCGATCATGATCCAGTGATCGCCACCGTCGAGGATCTGGTACTTCTCGCACTGGAAGTTGGCCGAGCAGTCCAGCAGGATCGGCGCCCCGCCCGCGCCCGCCTGGTGCGGGATACCGGCGAAGCGGTCGTCGCGCGGCTTGGCGAAGTTGTTGGACAGGTCGATCTGGTCGGCGGCGAGGATGTTCACCGCGAAGTGGCTGGCCGCCTCGAAGGTCGCGAGGCTGGTGGAGCGCTTGTCGAGGCTCCAGAGGACCAGCGCAGGATCGAGGGACACCGAGTTGAAGCTGTTGGCGGTGACACCGACCTTGTTGCCCCGGCCATCGTCGGCGGTGACCACGGTGACGCCGGTGGCGAAGTTGCCCAGGGCGCGGCGGAAGGCGCGGCTGTCGAAGGCCGCGGTGGTTTCGTTGGACATGCAAGACTCCCCGGCTGCCCCAGCGGGCAACCGTGATTTGTTGTTATGCGAGAGAGAAGAACGGTCGCGGATCAGACCATGCTTGGATCGGGATCGAGGCCCATCAGCTCCCGGCCGAGGATCTGCGCGCAGACGTCGTAGTCGGTGTAGGCGTGCGCACCGGTCATGTGCGAGTCGCGCCACAGGCGTTGCAACTCGTTGCTCTCGAACCAGGCGGTACCGCCGGCGGCTTCGTACAGGCGATCGACGGCCTGGATGCACATCTTCACCGCGTAGGCCTGGTTGGTGCGCCAGAAGGCCAGGGTTTCGCGACTCGGGTATTCCTTGCGCACGCCGTGCTCGGCATGGTCCTGCCAGGTCTTTTCGAGGAACGCGCGGGCGGCGGCGACCTGATGGGTCGATTCGGCCAGACGCATCAGCGCTGGCGTCGCGGCACCGACACTGACCCCGGTGTAGGCGCGCACGCGGTTTTTGGTCTTCTCGCGGAAGGCTTCGAGCATGCGCTCGGCGATGCCCAGGCTGATGGTGGCGAAACCGACGGCGAAGTACGGACGGTACGGGGTGTGGAAGATCTTGCTGTCCGGGTACAGACCGAAGCCGGCGGACTTGCCTTCCATCATGTCCTTGGCTTTCTGGATGCGGTGCTCGGGGACGAACGCCTTGTCGATGATCAGGGTCTTGGTGCCGCTGCCCTTCATGCCGGCGGCGTGCCAGTCGTCACGGATCTCGTAGTCGCTGCGCGGCAGCACGGCGAAGCAGTAGTCCTGGGTGCCTTCGGCATTGGCCCGGCGGCAGCCGACGATGGCCCATTCGGCGTGGTCGCAACCACTGCTCCAGCCCATCTCACCGCTGAACAGCAGGCCGCCCTCGACTTCCTCGACACGCCCGAACGGAGCGATGCTGCTGGAGGCGGTGTGGTCCGGGTTCACGCCCCAGATTTCCTCCTGCAGCCTGGCCGGGAACATGGCCAGTTGGTGGTTGTGGGTGCACAGCAGGCTCATGGCCCAGGCGGTACTGGCGCAGGCACCGGCCAGCAGGGCGATGCAGTCGGTGAATTCCGGCAGGGAGATCTCCATGCCGCCATAGGCTTTCGGCAGGAAGGCGCGGTGCAGGCCGATGCCCTTGAGCAGGGCGATGTTCTCGGCGGGGACCATGCGCTCCTTTTCGGCACGCGGGGCATTGGCGGCGATGGCCGGCAGTACCGACTTGAGGTCTTCGAGCAGCGGGTTTGGCTTTTTCATGGGTGGCCCTGCTTATTATTGGATGTCCGACAGAACTACCAGTGGCAGCGACTGCGGCGGATTCGGGGCCAGTATGGGAAACGCCGGGCAAGCTGAAAATGCACCTTCCACAGACAAAATTGTACTTTCCATGGCGCACGCCGAACGGGCGACCCGCGCTCTGGCAGACCCGGTCATGAACCCATGGCAGGCACAGTCAAGTCACCCGCGCGGGCCTGCGCTAGGGTGCGGCTTTGCCTCTTTCACAGGTACATCCGACATGAGCATTTCCCTTCTGCCCGCCGTCCAGGCCTTCCTTCAGCGCGACCACGGCCTGTTCATCGACGGCCAGGCGCGGGTCGCCGGCAGCGGCCGTCACCTGGAGGTGATCGACCCGGCCAGCGGCGAAGTCATCAGCCGCGTCGGCGAAGCCAGCCAGGCCGATATCGAGGCCGCCGTGGCGTCCTCGCGCCAGGGCTTCGCCCAGTGGTCCAAGGCCGCTCCGGCGGTGCGTGGCGGCGTGCTGCTGAAACTCGCCGACCTGCTGGAACGCAACCGCGAGGAGCTGGCGCAGATCGAGACCCTGCAATCGGGCAAGCTGATCCAGATCTCGCGCAACTTCGAAGTCGACCAGGCCGCGCACTTCCTGCGCTACTACGCCGGCTGGGCGACCAAGATCGGCGGCGAGACCATCACCCCGTCGCTGCCCTCGTTCAATGGCGAGCAATACACCGCCTTCACCCTGCGCGAGCCGATCGGCGTGGTGGTGGGCATCGTGCCGTGGAACTTCTCGACCATGATCGCCATCTGGAAACTGGCCTCGGCGCTGGTCACCGGCTGCAGCGTGATCATCAAGCCGAGCGAGTTCACCCCGCTGACCATCCTGCGCATCGCCGAACTGGCGGTGGAGGCCGGCCTGCCGGCGGGCGCGCTGAACGTGGTCACCGGTGCCGGCGGCGTCGGCAAGGCCCTGATCGAGCACCCGCACACCGACAAGGTGTCGTTCACCGGTTCCGTGCCGACCGGCCTCGCCGTGGGCCAGACCGCCATGGCCGCCAACCTGACCCGCGCCACCCTGGAACTGGGCGGCAAGAACGCCGCCGGCTTCCTCCCGGATGTCGATGTGGAGAAGGCCGTGGCCGGGATCATCGAGGCGGGCTTCCTGCATTCCGGGCAGATCTGCGCCGCGGCCGAGCGCTTCTATGTGCACCGTTCGCAGATCGACGCGATCACCCAGCGCCTGTGCGAACGCCTGGGCCAGTTGAAGATCGGCTCGCCACTGGATGAAAGCGCCGAATTCGGCCCGGTCACCAACAAGCAGCACCAGGCCAAGCTCGGCCAGCTGTTCGCCAAGGCCCGCGCGGAAAACTGCACCATCCTGCATGGCGGCAAGCTGATCGATGGTCCGGGCTGCTATGTCGAGCCGACGGTGATCCTCGCCAACTCGGCCCGGGACAGCCTGCTGACCGAAGAGACGTTCGGCCCGGTGGCCACCTTCCTGCCCTATGACAGCGAGGAAGAACTGATCGAACTGATGAACGACAGCCCGTTCGGCCTCAGCGCCAGCCTGTGGACCAACGACCTGGGCAAGGCCATGCGCCTGATTCCGCAGATCCAGGCGGGTACGCTGTGGGTCAACATGCACACCCTGCTCGACCCGGCGGTGCCGTTCGGCGGGATCAAGGCCTCGGGTGTAGGCCGGGAGTTCGGTGGGGCGTTCATCGAGGATTACACCGAGTTGAAGTCGGTGATGATTCGTTATTGATCTCTGGGGCCGCGTTGCGGCCCTTCGCGGGCAAGCCACGCTCCTACGGGTTGATCGCGAAGGACCGCAACGCGGTCCCAACAATCGCCACAAACCTCTAGAATGGCCCGCTCTCCCCTCCTCCAGGTTGCCCCATGGACATCGAGCTGGCCCGGACCTTCCTTGAAATCGTGCGCAGCGGCAGCCTGGTCGCCGCCGCCGAACGCCTGCACCTGACCCAGACCGCCATCAGCGCGCGGGTGCAGAAACTCGAACAGCAACTGGACAGCACCCTGTTCATCCGCAGCCGCGCCGGCGCCAGCCTGACGCCCAACGGCGAAGCCTTCGTGCCCTACGCCACGCAACTGCTGCACACCTGGGAAGCCGCACGCCGCGACCTGCCGCTGCCCGACGGGCGCCGCCAGGTGCTGCGCATCGGCGGCGAGGTCAGCCTGTGCAATCCGCTGATGCTGGACTGGGTCCGGGTGCTGCACGAAAACCTGCCCGAGCACGCCATCCGCAGCGAGGTCAACGACAGCGAGACGCTGCTGCACAAGCTGGAAACCGGGACGCTCGACGCGGCGCTGGTCTATCAGCCGATCTACAGCCCCGGCCTGCAGGTCGAGCAGTTGCTGGAAGAAAAACTGATCCGCATCGAACTGACCCGCAACCCCGAACCCTATGTGTACATCGACTGGGGCGAGGCCTTTCGCCGCCTGCATGACCAGGCGCTGCCGGAGTGCACGCGCCCGGCGCTGAGCTTCAACCTCGGCCCGCTGGCCCTGCAGTACATCCTCGAACACGGCGGCAGTGGCTATTTCCGCACCCGGGTGGTGCAGAGCTACCTGGAGCGCGGCGTGATGAAGCGGGTCGCGCAGGCCCCGGAATTCCCCTACCCGACCTGGCTGGTGTATCCCCGCGAACGGGACTCGGCGGAGCTGCGCCAGGCGTTCGCGCTGCTGCGCGAAGTGGTCGCGCGCGACGCCGACTGGTCGCAGCGCTGGGATCCGCTGATCTAGGCCGCCCTGGCCAAGCGCTCCTGCGCCAGCAGGTGCTGACTGAGGGCCGCGATCAGGTCGGTCTGGGTCACCACACCCACCACCTTGCCCGCCTCCAGCACCGGCAGGCAGTGCAGGCCGCGGTCGCAGAGCAACGGGATCAGTTCCACCGCCTGACGATCACTGCTCACGGTAATCACCGGCTCGCTCATGATCTGCGCCAGGGTCACGTCTTTCCCACGTCCGAACAGGCTGCGCCAGTTGAACCGCGCCTGCGCCATGGCCGGACCGACCAGATCACTGAGGCTGACGATACCCACCAGCCTGCCGCCGTCGTCCAGCACCGGCAGGTTCTTCAGGTGATGGCTGGCGAGCTGTTTCCAGGCCTGCGCCAGGGTGGTCTCGGGCGTGGCGAACTGCACGTCGCGGGACATCACGCTGGCCGCGGTGATCCCGCCCAGGCTGCGCTGCACGGCATGCCGCTCGGTCGCGAGGATGATCCGCTCCAGTTCGTCGCGGGTGACGTCGACGAACTCGCCGAGCTCGTCCAGGGCCTGGTCGAGGTCCTTGCCGCTCACACCCACGCGTTCGCTGGCGGGCTGGTCGGCGGTGCCATGGGCGGCCTTTCGCGGCATGCCGATTTTCGGATAGAGCACTCCGGTCAGGCGGTTGTAGCCAACCGCCACGGCGAGGACGATCAGTGCATTGAGCAGCACCGGCTCGATCACCCGCACGCCCATGGCCGCCAGCGACGGGTCGGCCAGGGCCAGGCTCACCGCCAGCGCCGCGCCCGGCGGATGCAGGCAACGCAGCAGGCACATCAGCAGGATCACCAGCAGCAGCGCGGCCCCCGCCACCAGCAGGCCCGGGCCGAGCAGGTGGTGCAGGCCGATGCCCACCGCCGCGGCGCAGACATAGCTGGCGAGAAACGGCCAGGGTTGCGACAGCGCCCCGGAATGCACGGCGAACAGCAGCACGGTCGAGGCCGCCAGCGGTGCCATCAGGTGCAGCGCGGCGGCACTGCCGAACAGCCAGGTACAGGCACTTCCCGCCAGCGCCAGGGCCAGCAGGGCACCGAAGGCGGAGCGAAACCATTCTTTGGGAGGGATATGCAGAGCAGCGGGGATGAAGCGATCGAACCAGCGACTCAAACCACTAGACATGTGACGACCAGGCACCTGTTCTGAACAAGAGAAGCCCGCCCAACAGCGGGCGGACCTGTATCGCGAGGGCAATACACAAAGGGCTCCTTCCTTGGAGATGGAAAGATTGCTCGGCAGTCTGAGGAAAACCGGCCCTTCGCTCAAACGCAAAAAAGTGCTGTTTTAGTGCATTTTTTTTGCAGTGTCACAAAACGGTGCGCACTACAGCACCTTGACGGCGCGTCCGATGAACTGCACCGGCCCGGTCGGCTTGCCGGTTTGCGAACCGCCCGGGCCTTCGAGGGTCAGTTCGAACAGCTGGTTGTCCTGCAGCGGCGGCAGCGCATCCAGCGACACCTCGGCGGAGCTTCCGGGCTCGACCAGGCCCAGAGACACCGGCCCTTTCCAGTCGTCGGCCTTGGTCCAGAACTGCAAGACCTTGTCGGCGGGAACCTCGGCCACAGCCAAAGGAATCAGGCGCACGTTGTGAGGATCGCTGGCCTGCACCACCCAGCCCGGAGCCTTGTCCTGCGGGGCGACCAGCACCACCAACCAGGTCGGTGCGGCAGGTTCGGGCTGGCGCAGCAGGAGGATCGCCAGGAACAGGCTCGCCGCCATCCCGGCCAGCGTCGCCCAGCGCCAGGGTGTCGGGCGCTGCCAGACGCGCGGACGCTCGGGCAGCAGGCTTTCGAGACTGCGGTCGATGCGCTGCCAGAGGTGGGGCGACGGTGAATGGGGCGGCACCAGCGCCTGCATCGATTGCAGGCGGCGTTCCCAGGCATCCACGGCGGCGCGCAGTGCGACATCGTGGGGCAAACGCCGGACGACGGCCTGGCGTTCGTCGTGGGGCAAGGTGCCGAGCACGTATTCCGCGGCCAGGGCGTCGAGATCTTCGGCTTCGCTGCTCATCCCATGCACTCGCGCAAGGCAGCCAGGCTGCGTTTGATCCAGGCCTTCACGGTGCCCAGCGGCGTGTCCAGGCGCCGGGCGATCTGTGCGTGGGACAGGCCGTCGACATAGGCGTGAAGCACACAGGCACGGCGCTCGGGAGCCAGTTGTTCGAGACAGGCATCCATGCGGCCACTGTGCAATGGGCCATCGCCGGCCACGTCGGGCTCGGCGGCCGCGCCTTCATCGTCGAGGGGCCGGTCGCGCTCGCGGCGGCGCAGGAAATCCAGGGCCAGGTGCCGGGTGATGCTGAACATCCAGCCGCGTGCGCTGCCGCGTCGGGGATCGAAGGTAGCGGCACGGGTCCAGATGCGCAGGAAGGCGTCGTGCACCACGTCTTCGGCCAGGGCATTGTCCTTGAGCAGTTGCCGGGCCACGCCCAGCAATTGCGCACCCTCCTCCTCGTAAAGGCGCCGCAGGGCCTGGCGATCGCCGCGAGCACAGGCGACGAGGTGGGCTTCATGGTCGAAGGTCGGAACGGGTGTGATCACAAGCACGGCCGATGGCGGGTGGTGGCGGACCAGAGGCAGCGTAGACCACCACACCAACGGCCGCGCTGCATCAGCGGGCGGTCCAGAAAATATAATCGGCCTGGTACCCCACCACTTCGCGCTTGCCCTTGTCCGCGGTGGTGCAGGCCGTGGCCGGTGCGACGCCACCCTTGAGCGCCACGCGCTGGATGTAGGTCACGCCACTCATGGCGCCCTTGCCCTCGGCCGGATTGGCCTTGACCAGCTGATACGGCAGGTTGCCAGGACTGGATGGGGCCACCGCGAGCTGGGTGCCGGTAACCTTCGAGCCGTCTTTCGCCTGCCAGGTGGCGGGCGGGCCGAAGTAGTCGCCGACCGCCTTGCCGCTGCGATCGTTGAGCACGGCCTTGGGCCCGACGAAGACCCACTCGGTCTGCCCGGCCATGTCGGCCTTGTCGCGGCACTCATAGGTGATTTCGCCAACGCCGGTGGTTTCCAGCGCTACCTTGTGCCCGTCGGGCACCTTGATGCTGTCGGGCACGGCGTTGCTGGCCTGGGCCAGGCTGCCGAGCAGCAGGCCGGCGGCGAACAGGGCGAAACGCGAAGAAAGGTTCATGGACATCACTCCAGTCGGAAGGGTCGGATAGGCAGCGTGAAGCTGCTATCCGAACTACGCGGGGCGAGCGCGACTGGATGCAGGCCGATGAAAAAATAAACGCTGGCGCTTACAGCCCCAGCTCTTGCGGGGTCAGCATGTCCGATTCGAAGGCGATCCAGCCGTATTCCAGCTCGGCATGACCGTTGACGATCTCGCCGTAGTAGGTCAGGCCGTTTTCCAGGGTCACGCAGATATGGGTCGGGTTGTCCGGAGCGGCCAGGGTGCCGTTGAAATGCACCTTCTTCAGGGTTTCCGACACTGCTTCCAGCGAGATCTGCACGCCAGTGTTCTCGACGGCTTCGACGTCGTCGCGCTGCTCGGCGCTGATGGTTACGGTGGCGGTGTACTTGTGCATGCGGGGGCTCCGGAATGGGCGCGATCGAAAGGCCGTACAGGATAAGCCAGCCCCGGCCATCACGAAAGCGAGCGCGACACTGCGCGCACTGGTATCGTGCCCGGCTGAATCCGCACGCCCCGCAAAGGAGATGACCTTGAGTGCCGATGCCAAACTGACCGGTGACCTGTTCGAAGTCGACAAGCGCCTGAGCCTGAAGCCCGTGGTGGACTTCAACACCTACCTGAGCAATGCCTTCGGTGACGGCCGTTGCGTCTGCGCGCGCTGCAAGGAAAGCGGCAACGACGAGAGCGCCTATGCCTTCGCCCACACCTTCGAATTCAATGGCATCCCGCTGAATCGGCGTTTTGCGATCACCACCGCCGCCGACGTACTGGCCAAGCTGAAAAGCGCCTGGCTGTCGTACAACAAGGAAGAGATGCCGGGCAATGGCACCCTGGACCTGCAGGCGATCAAGACCTTCGTCGAGCCGAGCCTGCAGGTGCGGGTCAAGCCGTTGCTGCTGGCCAGCGGGCTGACCAAGGAGCAGGAAGATGGCAGCCTGCAACTGATGGCGGTCGGTGATTTCGTGTAAGGCTTGAGGGCCCTATCGCTGCATGGGTATCTACACAACTTTCTGGCATGAAGATCTACCAGGAAACTGCATGATTCTGATGCAACACGGTCGGTGTGGGAGCGGATTCATCCGCGATCGGCGGCGAAGCCGTCGTAAATCCAGAATCCCGAATCTGTCAGGCACACCGGGGACTCAGGTTCTATGGCCGCTTCGCGCCCAATCGCGGATGAATCCGCTCCCACACCGACCACGTTGCACCAAACCTGATGTGGCTTTCCTGGCGAATCTGGTTCCGCCAGAAGATGTGTAGATACCCATGCCTATCGCTGGCAAGCCAGCGATAGGGCCCTCGATGTTTATGCAACTACCCGATAACAGGGCACGTAGGCCGCCCCACCCGGCAACTTCATCCGGTGCTGCTCGACGAACGCCTGCAGCAACTTGTCCAGCGGCCCCATGATCTGCGCATCGCCATGGATCTCGTACGGTCCGTGCTCCTCGATCAACCTGATGCCCTTGTCCTTGACGTTGCCGGCGACGATCCCGGAAAACGCCCGGCGCAGGTTCGCCGCCAGCTCATGCGGCGGCAGCGACCGGCTCAGTTGCAGGCTGGCCATGTTGGCGTGGGTCGGATCGAACGGGCGCTGGAAGCCCTCCTCGATCTTCAGCAGCCAGTTGAAATGGAAGGCATCGTTGCGCTCGCGACGGAACTGCTTCACCTGCTTCAGCGCCTCGGTCATCACCCGCGCCACCTCGACCGGGTCGTCGATGATGATCTGGTACAGGCCCTGCGCCGCCTCGCCCAGGGTCGCGCCGATGAACGCATGCAACTGCTGCAGGAACGGCTCGGCGCTGCGCGGCCCGCTGAGGATCACCGGGAACGGCAGGTCGCGGTTGTCCGGGTGCATGAGGATGCCCAGCAGGTAGAGGAACTCCTCGGCGGTGCCGGCGCCGCCGGGGAAGATGATGATGCCGTGGCCGACGCGGACGAAGGCTTCCAGGCGCTTCTCGATGTCCGGCAGGATCACCAGCTCGTTGACGATCGGATTCGGCGCCTCGGCGGCGATGATTCCGGGTTCGGTGAGGCCCAGGTAGCGGCCGGTGCTCATGCGCTGCTTGGCATGGGCGATGGTGGCGCCTTTCATCGGCCCCTTCATCACGCCCGGACCGCAACCGGTGCAGATGTCCAGCTTGCGCAGGCCCAGCTCGTGGCCGACCTTCTTGGTGTACTGGTACTCCTCGCTGCTGATCGAGTGCCCGCCCCAGCACACCACCAGCTTCGGTTCGACGCCGGAACGCAGGGTGCGCGCGTTGCGCAGCAACTGGAAGACGTAGTCGGTGATGCCCTGGGAGCTGTCCAGGTCGATGTTCAGGCGGTCCAGCTCGCTTTCGGTGTAGACGATGTCGCGCAGGGCGCTGAAGAGCATCTCCCGGGTGCTGGCGATCATTTCGCCATCGACGAAGGCGTCCGCCGGGGCATTCAGCAGTTCCAGGCGCACACCGCGGTCCTGCTGGTGGAAACGGACCTCGAAGTCCTTGTAGGCATCGAGGATGGTCTTGGCATTGTCGACATGGGCGCCGGTGTTGAGGATCGCCAGGGCGCACTGGCGGAAAAGGCTGTACATGCTGCCCGAGCCGGCCTGGCTCAATTGTTGGACTTCACGTTGGGAAAGCGTCTCCAGGCTACCTTTGGGGGCGACCGAAGCATTGATTACCTGTCTTTGGGTCATTCTGGATTCCATGCTGTTCGGTGCCGGCGAACGACTGTGGCACCGCTGTTGTGAACGCCGCACGCGCGGGTCTCGCACCTGTTTGTAACAGGTGCCCGGGCGTCAGGCAAACGCGCCGGGGGTTCACTGAGTATGGACGCATCCGAAGACTGTCGATGACTCTTCGTACAGGCTTCAGGCCGTCTGGCTGACAGCCTGCCGACGACTGCGGCGAGCGATCAGGCCGTAGCACAGCAGACAACCCAGCCCGGCGACGGCCAGGGTCAGGCACATCGGCCGCGGCGTGCCATCGGCCAGGGCGCTGACCGCGGCGGAAAAACCCGCGCCGAGGGCGAACTGACAGGCCACCGCCAGCCCCGCCGCGGCCCCCGCCTGACGCGGGTACAAGGCCAGCAGGCTGGCCACGCAGTTGGCGCCGAGCAGCCCGGTGACACTGACGTAGAGCACCACCCAGGCGACGATCAGCCCCAGCCCGCCCCAACCACCGAGCCCAACCGCCAGCAGGCCGAGCGCCGCGACGCCGGCCAGCGAGGCGCCCAGCGCGAGCATGCGCAGCGGCCCGAGGCGCCCGACGAAACGTGCGTTGATCAGAGTCATGACGATGATCCCGGCGATATTCAGGCCGAACAGCCAAGCGTAGCCGCGGGGGGAGACGCCGAAATACTCCATGTAGACAAACGGCGAGGCGGTGATGAAGGCGAACATGCCGCCGAAGGCCAGGCCCATGCAGAGGATGTAGCCCAGGGCCAGCGGCTGCCTGGCGATCTGCCAATAGGCGAGAAAGACCTTGCCCAGCGATTCGCCACGCTGCTCCGGGGCATGGGTCTCGGCGATCTTCAAGGCCGAGGCCAGCAGGCAGATCGCACAGAACAGCAGCAACGCCAGGAACACCGTGCGCCAGCCGCTCAGGTCCATCAGCAGGCTGCCCAGCAGCGGCGCCACCAGGGTCGCGAGCATGGTCACCAGGTGCATCAGCGACAGCACTTTCGCCGCTTCGCCCAGGGGGAACAGGTCACGCACGATGGCCCGCGCCAGCACCGACGCCGCCGCCCCGCCGAGGGCCTGGAAGAAACGCCAGGCCACCAGTTGCTCCACCGAGCCGGCGAACATGCAACCCACCGTCGCCAGCAGGTACAGGCCCATGCCGCCGAGCAGCAGCGGCCGGCGTCCGTAGCGGTCGGACAGCGGCCCGTAGACCAGCATGCCCAGGCACAGGCCGGCGAGGAACAGGCTGATGGTCAGTTGCACATGGGCGGCATCGGCGCCCAGGTCGCTGGCAATGGCCGGCAGGCTGGGCAGGTAGGTGTCGATCGACAGCGGCGCGAAGGCCACCAGCGCGGCGAGCAGGACGATCAGCCGCCCCGGATTGGAAGAAGGGGTCATCGGGGCTCCGGAAACAGGGAAAGATCAGGCATGACGTTAATATCTTAAATTTATTTGGACATCTGCCAAAAGGACTTCACGACACAAAAGATAACATGTTAACTATAAACCCTGCTCGCCAGAGGCGGGCTTGGCCCTCAGTACGCCAAAACAAAAACAAAAGGTATGCCATCGATGTCACGTTCCCGTCGCTATTGCACAGCCGGTGCCGGCCTATGCACCGTTCTCGCTCCCGTTTTCGCCCAGGCCGACTTCATCAAGGACAGCAAGGGCAGCCTGGAAGCCCGCAACTTCTACTTCAGCCGCGATTTCCGCCAGAGCCATGCGCCGCAGAGCCAGGCGCGGGAGTGGGCCCAGGGCTTCATCCTGCGCCTGGAATCGGGCTTCACCGAAGGCAGCGTCGGCTTCGGCATCGATGCCCTCGGCGAGCTCGGCGTCAAGCTCGATTCCAGCCGTGACCGCCGCGGCACCGGCCTGCTGCCTTTCGGCGCCAGCCAGGAACCGGTGGATGACTTCAGCGAACTGGGCCTGACCGCCAAGGCGCGGATCAGCAAGACCACCCTCAAGCTCGGCACCCTGCAACCGGCCCTGCCGGTGGCGGCGATCAACGACGTGCGCCTGTTGCCGTCGACCTACAGCGGCGGCCTGCTCACCTCCCAGGACATCGACGGCCTGACCCTCAACGTCGGACGCCTGGACAAGCAGAACCTGCGCGACTCCTCCAGCAACGACGAAATGAGCTACGCCGGGGTGGAGAGCAGCCACCTCGACCTCGCCGGCGGGACCTACAGCCTGACCCCGCGCCTGGCCGTGAGCTACTACTACGCGCAGATGCAGGACATCTACCGCCAGCACTACGCCGGCCTGGTGCACGACCTGCCGCTGGGCGACGGGGTGAACCTGCGCAGCGACCTGCGTTGGTTCGACACCCACGAGAGCGGCCAGGATGCCTTGCGCTCGGCATCCCGGGTCGACGGCGGCAAGATCGACAACCGCTTCTTCAACGGCATGCTGACCCTGGGCGTTGGCGCGCACAAATTCGGCCTGGGCTACCAGAACCTCTCCGGCGATGGCGATTTTGCCTACCCGGGGCTGGACCCGTATTCGGTCAACCTGGTCACGGTGAACGTCTTCACCAAGGCCGAGACCGATGCCTGGCAGGCGCGCTACGACTACAACTTCGCCGGTTTCGGCCTGCCCGGCCTGAGCTTCATGACCCGCTACGTGAACGGCCGGAACATCGAGACGGCGAGCGTCAGCGGCGGCAAGGAATGGGAACGCGACACCGATATCGCCTATGTGGTGCAGACCGGGCCGCTGAAGAATTTCAGCGTGCGCCTGCGCAATGCGACGTTCCGCTCCAGTGGAGGGTTGACCACGGATATCGATGAGAACCGGTTGATTCTGGGGTACACCGTGGCGCTGTGGTGAGCGAAATAAAAGCGTAAATACGGTTTTTATCTTCAATTTCTGCACCAGACCGGGGCACAATCGCCAGTCTTTCCGGCCTCATCGCGGGCAATGCCCGCTCCCACAAGGTCTTGTGTCGGTCCTTGATATCGAGGACAACCCAGAACCTTGTAGGAGCGGGCGTTGCCCGCGATGAAGCCCGCACGACCACCACAAAAACCAGCCCTCCCGGACCGCCCCATGACCACAGCCCAGGTGCCTCCGCCACAGACCACCTTCGACATCCGCCCCCTGCTCTTCGCCCACATGGCCTGCACCATCGCCATGATGGCCTTCGTTTCGCTGATCGGCCCGATCGCCCATGTCCTGCAACTGGCCCCTTGGCAGGCCGGTGCGGCGATGACCGTGTCCGGGGTGATCTGGATGCTCCTCGCCCGGCCCTGGGGCCGGGCCAGCGACCGCTATGGTCGCCGTCGCATCCTCCTGCTCGGCGCCAGCGGCTTCACCCTCGCCTACTGGGCCCTGTGCCTGTTCATCGACGGCGCCCTGCGCTGGCTGCCACCGGCCTCGATCGCCTTTGCCGGGATGATGCTCGGCCGCGGTGCCATCGGCGCCTTCTACGCCGCCCTGCCGGTGGGCAGCAATGCGCTGATCGCCGACAACGTCGAGCCACAGCATCGGGCCAGGGCACTGGCCTCGCTGGGCGCGGCCAATGCCGTCGGCCTGGTCCTCGGCCCGGCCCTGGCCGCGCTGCTGGCGCGCTTCAGCCTCAGCCTGCCGATGTACGCCCTGGCCATCCTGCCGTTGCTGGCGGTGCTGGTGCTGCGCAGCAAGCTGCAGCGTCAGGAACTGCACCTGGCCCAGCCACCACGCCCGGTGCGCCTGAGCGACCCGCGCCTGCGCCGACCGCTGGTGGTGGCCTTCGTCGCCATGCTCTGCGTGTCCCTGGCGCAGATCACCGTTGGTTTCTTCGCCCTCGACCGCCTCGCCCTGGACCCCGGCGCCGCCGCCCAGGCCGCGGGTGTGGCACTGACCATGGTCGGCGTGGCGCTGATCTGCTCGCAGCTGCTGGTGCGCAAAGTGCAATGGCCGCCACTGCGAATGATCCGCGTCGGTGCCAGCATCGCCGCACTGGGCTTCCTGGTCAGCGCCCTGGCCGACAGCGCGGCCGTGCTGGCGCTCGGCTACTTCGTCAGCGCCAGCGGCATGGGCTGGGTCTTCCCGGCCTTCGCGGCGCTGGCGGCGAATGCCGTGGACGCCTCGGAACAGGGCGCCACCGCCGGCTCCATCGGCGCCGTCCAGGGCCTTGGGGTCGTCGTCGGGCCGCTCGCCGGGACGCTGATCTACACCCTCGATGCACGACTGCCGTATCTGGTGGCGACGGGCCTGTTGCTGCTGGTGGCGGCGTGGTCGGGCGCACGACAGCCGCCGCCGGCCTGAAACCCGCGCAACCAGTCGCTTGCAGCCCGTACACAGCCGCCACGAGTGTGTTTTAATGCTTCGCCCATTATTTCTGACACACCAAGGCGGCTATGGACACGGGGACACGACTCAGACTGGTGCGTGAACGCAACAAGCTCTCCCAACGGGAATTGGCCCGACGCAGCGGCCTGACCAACTCGACGATCTCGCAGATCGAGCAGAATCGCGTCAGCCCTTCGGTCAGTTCCCTGAAAAAGCTGCTCGAAGGCATCCCCATGTCGCTCGCGGAGTTCTTCAGTTTCGACGAACCGCCACGGGAAGAACGCTTCGTCTTCCGCGCCGCCGAACAACCCGACCTGGGTCGCAGCGGCATGCGCATGCTGCTGGTCGGCGCCAGTGTCGAAGGACGGCAGATGCGCATGCTGCGCGAGCTGTACGCCCCCGGCGCCGACTCCGGCGAAGAGCCGATCGTCCACGCCGAAGGCGAGGAATGCGGCCTGGTGACCCGTGGCACCATCGAACTGCGCGTCGATGGCCAGGTGAGCATCCTCAACTCCGGCGACGGCTACTACTTCCCCACCACCCTGCCCCACAGCTTCAAGAACATCGGCCAGGACGAGGCCGAGATCATCAGCGCCAACACCCCGGCGAACTTCTGATTCCCCCCGGCGGTCCTTCCACGCGACCGCCGCTCCCGCTCCCCCCCTGACACCAGACACCGACGCCCGCACGCCGTCGTCTTCGCTGCTGCCCGCGTTTTTCCACAAGCCCTCCACCACGGCTTTTGCCAGACAATCCTACTGACCTGTCAGTCACCTTGTAGCCTTTGAATCCTGTAGGAAAAGAAATTTGTAGTGCTAGGAAAAAATCACTACAAAACCTGTTGACGCCGTTCGTCGAGCTCTTGCATGATGAGGCCGTCTCCCTGATCGGGAGCGCTGGCAAGGGTGTTCCAGACGGTTCGAGTGGTTTTCGGGTCGTCCGTGGAGTGGGACTGTCCAAAAGGCAGAGTGAAGAAAGCCCCTGTTGCGATGCTGCTGTAGCAGCCTTGGTAGTGCGCTACACATGTGGCGCCGGAAGAGAAATCAATACTGAAGAGTCATGGGGGCTTTAAATGATGAACCTGAACGAAAAACCGACCATCGAAGAATTGGCCAAACTGTTCGCAGCGCGCAAAGACAGCCTCGACAACCACATTCTCTGGATCTGCGATGCGGGTCGCGTGCATATCGAAGGCCTGGGGGCCTGCACCGCGGAAAGCGAATTCGAACAGCGCAAGCCGAACATGCGCGCCCGCCTGAAGATGTACCGCCGTGGCCAGGGCTACGTCGGCAAGAAGGCCGCCGCCGACACCCAGTTCGTCGGTCGCGTCCTGGCCACCCTGCAGCAGGAATGGCCAGCACTGCGTGACGGCCAGGGCATCCAGGTCATCGACCGCCTCTGCTGAGTTGTCAGCTTTATCGAGCCCGGCCCCAAAGGCCGGGCTTTTTCATGTCCGCGATCAATCCAGCGCCCTGCCTTGCGGGTAAGATGCGGCTTTTCCCCGGAGCCCCTTCGCCATGACCAGCCCCGTATTCGGCAACGCCGATGCGTCCTACCAGGCCGCCGGCGGCCTCGACGGCCTGCGCCGCCTGGTGGACGACTTCTACGACATCATGGACCAGGACCCCGCCGCCCAGGCGGTGCGGCGCATGCACGGCGCCGACCTGAGCCTGTCGCGGGACAAGCTGACCTGCTTTCTCAGCGGCTGGCTCGGCGGACCGAAGCTGTTCGCCGAGCGCTACGGCCCGATCGGCATCCCTTCGTTCCATGCGCAATGGCCGATGAGCGAAGAGCACGCGCGGATCTGGCTCGACTGCATGGCCCAGGCGATTGCCCGCCAGGACTACTCGGCGGCCTTCGCCGAGTACCTGCTGACGCAACTGCGGGTGCCGGCGCAACGTATCGTCCAGGCCAGCCGCGCCCGTCACGGACACTGATTCGCGGACAAGAAAAAACCGCCGGGGCAGTCATTGCCGCGGCGGTTCTTTCGTTGCGATTCGGTTATGCCTGCAGCGCCATTGTCTCCTCCGGCTGCAGACCGAAGACCAGCGCCCTGGCCCGATCGACACCCCAGGCCAGCGCCCGACTCATGCTCTCGCTGGGTCGCGCCGGGTAGTACTCCTCGAGCAAGGCCTTGCCTTGGCGGGCATAGACACCGAGGAAAAGCTGGGTCGCGCCGGTGCGCGAAAGCCTGACCTGAACATCGATGCTGGTACCGTCACTGAGCACTTCGTCGTGACTGCGGCTGTGCAGCATGGCATCCGCCCATTCCCAGTACTTTTCTTCCCTGATACGCATTGCTGTCCTCCACTGGAATTAGCGTGCCCAAGTAAGGCACAGATTGCCCCCCTTCTCCAGCACCGAGCGCCGGCGCAATGAGCAAGGTCAAGCAAAGCAGCATCAATTGGCACAAATCGCGTACCCGTCGGCGCTTTGGGCAAACACCCGAACAACGGTCGAACAATGCGTGACGAAACGGCCGCGAATGCCCCGAAGGGCATCGGTTTCAGCGTTTTGGCAGGGCGGCGGGAAGGAACCGGCGACTTTCCGCGCGGGCCGGCGTCCTCGCCTTGAAGGAGCCCTGGGCATCGTCCAAGGTCATGTGGGCGAAGCCCAGGCGGAAGGCGGACTGACCACAACGCACCACGGCATTGATGGGAAATTCGTCGCCGAGGTCTTCGAGAAATTGATCCTTCATGTTCCTGTCCCCTCTGAAAGCGACCGCTACCGACTCTCCAGCGGAGAACCTGAAAATAGCGATCTCAATGTTTGAGAGACTAGTCGGACATTTGCGGACCGACCGGTCATCGGCAGGCTCCCCGACAGGCGGCAACGAACTCAGGCTTGCGCAGTCCGGAATACCTCGCGCAGGCGCGGCCCGAACACATTGATCAGCAACCCGAACATCACCAGCACACCGCCCCAGCACTGGATCGCGCTCAAGCGCTCATCCAGCAGCCAGGCCGACGAGGTCAGCCCCACTACCGGAACCAGAAGCGAAAAAGGTGCCACTTTGCCCGCCGGGTAGCGCGACAGCAGGCGGCTCCACAGACCGTAGCCAAGCATGGTGGCGATCGCCGCCAGGTAGATCAGGGCCAGGATCGAGTGCAGGCCGATGTTGCGCAGCGACGCTTCGATCAGCGCCGGCCCTTCCAGGTACCACGACAGGGCGAGGAACGGCAGCGGCGGAATCAGCGCGCCCCAGATCACCAGGGCGACCAGATCGATCTTGCCGAAGCGCCGGGTGATGATGTTGCCCATGGCCCAGCAGGCACCGCCGCAGAGGGTCAGGAGCAGCGCGAACAGGGGTACATGGCTGCCGTTCTCGCTGCCGATCAGCGCCAGCCCGCCAGCCGCCACCAGCAGGCCCAGCACACTGGCCGCGCGCAGGCGCTCGCCGAGGAAGACCGCGGCGAAGATCATGGTGAAGAACGCCTGCGACTGCAGGACCAGCGACGCCAGCCCCGGCGGCATGCCGTTGTGCATGGCTTCGAAGAGAAAGGCGAACTGGCCGAGGGAGATGGTCGAGCCATAGGCGATCAGCCAGCGCCATGGCAGTTGTGGACGACGGATGAAGAACACCGCCGGAATCGCCACCAGGACGAAGCGCAGGGCCCCGAGCAACATCGGCGGCAGGCCGTCCAGGCCGACCTTGATCACCACGAAGTTGAGCCCCCAGGCGACGATCACCACCAGCGCCAACAGCAGATCCTTGAGTGGCATTTTCCCCCCAATCCTATGCGTAATAATTTGAAACATCATATCGTCATTGCCGCGGCAGCTGCCACGGCGCGGGCATCTGGGTGGCGGATTGGGTTAAGGCGGGGTCGTCGGAGTGCACCGCGATGCAGCGCTTGGGGCTGAAATGATGCAGATGATCAGGGCCGTATCGTTGCTGGGGTATCTACACATCTTCGAAAGGTTGTCGGGGGACCGCATGAAGGCCGCCAGGTGCCTGTCTTGAGTCCTGCAGTGTCCTCAGCGCGGCGCTTCGCGAGCAAGCTCGCTCCCACAGTTTGTTGCAACGCGCCATGGCCTGTGGGATTTGGGTTGTCAGCCTTTGTTTTTTCGGCGATGCATCGCGGGGAGGCTGTTGGGCTCGACTCGGTATCGAGTCGAACCAACAAGGCGGTCAACCATGGCCTGTCAGGCATAGGCGCGTTGCAACAAACTGTGGGAGCGAGCTTGCTCGCGAAGCGCCGCGCGGGCGGCGCTCGATCTGGAGGGCGCTGCAGGACTCAAGACAGACACCTGGCAGCCTTTATGCGGTCCCCCACCAGGCCCTCAAAGATGTGTAGATACCTATGCGCATCGCTGACACGCCAGCCCACTCCCTCAGGCATGCACACTCCACTGCACCACGTCCGCCCCGATCACCGAATCGCTCACCGCCTGGATCAACCCGCAACGAATCGCTTCCTGCGGCGTGACGATGCGCGGATGAGCCATCAGATAACGCGGAATATCCAGCACCTCCAGCGCCCCCTGCGTACGCTCGGCAACGATCTGCGCATACAGCTGCAGGTCGTAGTCCAGGCTCATCGCATACTCGGCCATCCGCGCATGATCCACCGAACCGTGCAGCGTCCAGTGGAACGGATGAAACAGGAACTTGCTCAAGGTGCAGGCAGTGCGATGCTCCCCGGCGAGGAACAGGATATTGCCCATCGACTCAACCGTGCCGAGGTTGTGGGTGTCCACCGGCACCGGCAACGAGCGCAGGAAGTTGTACAGGCTGAAGCCGTAACTGCACTCCCCGCCCATGGTGGCGATGTTCAGCTGCAGGCGCTCGGCACCCTGTTGCAGGGCCTTGGAGCAAGTGCTGATGAGGTTGCCGCAGGTGGAGGCGTTGATCGGTCCGGTGAAATGAATGATATGACTGGCCATGCTCACCTCATGCTGTCAGCGTCGGTTGCCGGCGGCCGGCGAGTTCGTCCAGATCGCAGAGGCCGAGCAGGGCATTGTGGACCCGGCGCCTGATCCGACATTCGGTGGAGGTTCTGCGCCGGGCAAAGTTCAACCAGCGTCGGGGCGCTGAGCCGCAGCCCTCAATAGTCGATCGAGACGCACCCGGCGCGGCCGGCGCCACTGGCGAATCGAGTGTGGGTGCCGCCATCACCGCCCAGCCCCGTCCCCTGGCACAGGGCATTGCGCGCGGCATCGGCGGCAGCGGCGGTGGCAAGGTCCTCCCGTTGCGCCTTGAACTCGCGCAGCAACCCGAGCATTCGCGCCGCTTCAACGGCACTGGCCGCGGCGCCCTTGCCCGGCGTGTCGGCGGTGTTGCCAGCACCGCCATTGCCCCCCGCGAAGCCCTCGGCGAGCACGCAGTCAGGCGTGGTCGAGCCCTTGCCGCCGCTGCCGCCACGGCCAGGCAGGCGACTGAACAGATTGCCGCTGCCCGCCCCACCACCCTTGCCGCCCTCGGCGGAAAAACGGAACGCCGACAGCGTGCCTCCGGGCTCGCGAATGCGGATACGGCTGGCACCGCCCGCCCCTCCGTCGCCGTCATGCTCCGTGCCGGCCACGCCGCCGGCACCGACCGTCACCTGCAACACGGAACCGGGCAGCACGGCCAGGGTACAGATGAGCGTCGCACCCCCGCCGCCACCGCCGCCACCGGCAGCGGGTCTGGCGAGGACCGGAAACGCCGTGGCCACACCCTCGGCTCCGCCGCCGCCACCTCCGCCAATCAGGGTGACGGTGACCCGGGCGATGTCGCTCGGCAGTTCCAGAAGCTGGACAGCCGCGGGATCGGCATAGGTCTGGTTGGCGCAGTGGGCAGCCGGCGCCAGGACGACTAGCAGCGCCACGGCGATGTTGCGTGCGCACAGGGGAAGGCGCCGCGTCATGTCTGAATCGAGGATGTTCATTCCTGCAGAACATAACGCCGACCGGCGTACTGCTCACCTGACAGAACTGCCAGTTGCCAAGAACGCTTGGCGATAGCACTTATTTCCTTCCCGAAACACCCAACATGCCGTTCGCACACGCGACATCGACGCGTCAGGGGGAAATCGGATCGCTCGCTGGAAAGGTCTCTTCCAGGGCGTTGTCGACCTTCGATTCATCGGGCTGCCGGCCCTGCTCATCACCGCAATGGCAGGCGCTCATGTGGCATGGCTCGCCCTTCGCGTGCCCGCTGGCGCAGGATTCGCAGCAGTAGGCCTCGCCATCGCGCATGAGCGCGTTGGCATCCACTTCACAGGTACAGCCGGGACAGGCGCAGTGCTCGGTCATGGTCGTCTCCTTCATCATTCAGGATTCGTCGCTTCGGGGCGCGCCTTGCGGATCTCCTCCTGGCTCACGCCCCTGCCGGTGACCTTGTTGATCCGCTTAAAGGTTTACCCGCAATGCGCGCGCTCCCGATCAGTTGTCGCTGTCCTTGCCCGGTGCCAGCTGCGAGGCCGGGCTCTCCGCCGGCGGTTGCTGCATCTGCAACGACGGCTTGCTCGGATCGGAATCCTTGCCAGGATGGTTCGAGTTGTCGAAGCAACCGCCCAGCGCCAGCAGGCCGGACAGCAGGAGCATGACTGCGCCCTGGTTCATGGCGATGTCCTCCACAAAAGCGAACGGCGCATCGTGGACAGGCCGCGATGCGCCAGGCGAACGGGGCAACGATCATGCCCCGCCGATTACCGCGGTATCACCGATCAGGAGCGACCGCCCTTGCGGCCGGTGTCCTGGGTTTTCTGCCGGTCCTGGTTCATGCCACCCGACTGTTGTCCGCCCTTGCGGCCGGCTTCGGCGGCTTTTTCCCGATCGTTGGCAAAATTGCCCGGGTTGCCACCTTGCTTGGAACCAGTGCGGTTTTCGTTGTTAGCCATGATCTTCCACCTCATAGAAAACGAAGGATGCACGACGTTGTGCCGTACATCAGTGAGAGTTCATGAGGTTGCAGGGATTCGCTTTGATTGGAGGCGCCCGGACGGGTGGCGGGAAATGCCCGTGGCATGGTGTTTCGCGCACAAGCGATCGCTGGCGCGGAAGGGAGTGCGGGGCAGCGAACTGCCCTGCGCAACAGCGTTACATATGGCCCTTGCCGTGATGCATCTCATGCCCGCCGCTGGTCAGCGCGCGCACCGGTGCCTGGACCTCGAGGTTTTCCCGGTTGCCCTTGGCATCCTCGATCACCAGGGTCAGCGCGACCTGCTGACCTTCCTTCAATTGCCCGGTGAGGCCCATCAGCATCACGTGATAGCCGTTGGCATCGAGGACCACGGTCTTGCCGGCCGGCAGGTCGACCGCCTGCACCGGGCCCATGCTCATCACATCGCCCTGCATGCGCATCTCGTGGATCTGCACGTCCCTGGCCACCGGCGACTGCACGGCGACCAGCTTGCTGTCGGTATCGGCGGTGAGGGTCATGAAGGCCCCGGACGCCTGCTGGTTGGCCACGGTGGCCCGGACCCAGGGCTCGCCCACGGTGGTTTGCGCCAGGGCCGGCAAGGCCGCGCCGCACAGGGCCAGCATGGCCAGGGATTTGCGCAGGAAAGTCATCAGCAGATCTCCATGAGGGTCAACAGGTCTTCGGCGCATTCCTTCGCCGTCAGCGAATGGGCCAGGCCCAGGTGCAGACGACCGCGGGAGTCGAAGACGAAACTGGTGGACGAATGCGACACCGTGTAGCTGTCACCCAGCGGTACCTTTTCGTAGAACACGCCGAACTCCTTGGCGGTGGCGGCGATCTGCTCCGGCGTGCCGGACAGCGCGGTGAAGGTCGGGTCGAAGGCTTTCACGTAGTCTTCCAGGACCTGCGGGGTATCGCGCTCGGGATCGAGGGTGATGAACACCACCTTGAGGAAATCGCCGTCGCGGCCCATCAGCTTCTTGATCTGCACCGCCCGCGCCAGGGTGGTCGGGCAGATCGCCGGGCACTGGGTGAAGCCGAAGAACACCATCGGCATCGAGCCGTAGAAGCTCGACAACGCGTAGGTGTCGCCGTGAACGTCCTGGAGTTTGAAGGAGCGGCCGAGGATCTTGTTGCTCAGGTCCTTGCCGTACTTGAAGTCGAGTTTCGGGGAACTGTCGCAGCCCGCCAGGGCGCCGAGCCCCAGCACGCCGAGCCCGGCGAGAACCGAACGCCGGGTCAGTAGATCGTTCATGTAACCATCCTTTCGGGAGGGTGCACGCTTCGCAGTGAAGCTGTTCATTTCGTGGTTTCTTGTGGGGCGGCATTTTGTCATGCGAGGGGTGGGGGTGCCAGCGCAGGGCGCTGGAAGGGTGCGGCGTGGTGTCGCAGAAGGCGTCGTAAAAACGTAACAAACCGTGAACACCCATGCGCCCCTTAAGCAGCCAACTTCATGACTGCCACAACGGCATATGAAAAAAGATAGAAAAGAGCCTGCGCGAGCGTGAACCCGACCAAGACACTGACACAAGACAAAAGCAGAACCACGAGCCAGGAACGCGTTGATATTCTCTTCAACAGATAGGCGCAGAACACCATGCCCAGAACAGCGCCAGGCAGTGAAAAGAAGTGCACGATCCCGACCATCCCCTCTTGATGTTCAGCGCGCCAATTGAATTGCAGAAACAGAATGTACTCCAGCGCCAGGGCAATGGCCAAACCGCTCAGAAACCCCGTGCGGGGACCAAGCCAGATAGCGATCAACCAAGCCGCCAGAGGAATGGCGAGGTAGTACCACATCCCGATATATAAATAATCTCCATATATCAGAATGATCAACGGAACAATTGAGGAGATAAGAAAAAATCCAACCGTATCGGCTCTATCGATCTGGATCATCGCCGTATTCAGCTCCCTGCCGTTTTCACTGCTCTGGGTTTTATTCCCTGCAGTTCCATTATTACCGGTGCCTCTCGATAACTATCGGGCTCACAGATGATGCGGTTATTGCCCGTCCCTCGGATGGCGGGTGATCCATCTCATCAGAGCTAAGGCGGCCGCCAATTCAATGTCAATAAGCCATCAACGCCGGCCGCTTGGCGGCTTTCCAGCAATACAATCGAAATACGTGGCAATTCAGGTACTAGCGCTGTACATACCCGACCGTCATTGGATTGCCTGCCACGGATTGGCGACCAACGGCGAGTCGGTGCCACCCCGCCCGCAAAGTGGCCACCAGCCACCATCCGGGTTATTGTCGCCATTTTTCCGGCAGGCCAGCACCAATACTGTCAGCGCTACTGACACACCCTGTCAGTAGCCCTCGCTAGAGTCGCCGCCAAGCCCATCGACAAGGACCCGCCATGGCGGCCACCGAGCATGACACCCTGGCCCTGCGCCTCGCCGATATCCTGCGCCTGTTGCAGGGTGGCGAGCGCCCTACGCGCCTGCAACTGGCCGAACGCTTCGGCGTCAGCGAGCGGACCATCTACCGCGACCTCAACCGCCTCGGTGACGTGGTCGAGCCCGGTGCCGATGGTGTCTATCAACTGGCCAGCCAGTACCGCAGCCACCTGTCCCCGGCCGATCTGCAGACCTTCGCCCGCCTCAGCGGCGTCGAGCGGCTGTTCCCCACCAGCGACCGACGCTCCTGGCTGGAACTGCTCAAACCCGGCCAGGCCAGCTTCCTGGTGCGCGACGGACATTTCGCCGCCGAGCGCCCGGACACCAGCGACTTCCGCACGCTGAGCCGCGCCGTCGAGCAACACCGCCGCTGCCAGCTGAACTACACCGGCAAATCGCGGCGCATCGAGCCCTACCGGCTGATCCACAACAAGGGCATCTGGTACCTCGCCGCCACCGAGGGCGGACACCTGAAGAGCTTCGCCCTCGGCCGCATCGACGAACTGCGCCTGCTGGAGGAAAGCTTCAGCCCCGACCCGCGGATCCAGGGCCAGATCGAAAACGACGACGACATCTGGTTCGGCCAGGACTGCCTCGACGTCACCGTGCAGGTGGCCGCCAGCAACGCCTACTACTTCCTGCGGCGCAATGTGCTGCCGCAGCAGCGCGTGGTCGAGCAACGCACCGACGGCCAGTTGCTGCTGCGCTGCCAGGTCAATCATCCGAACCAGTTGCTGCCGATCATCCGCTACTGGATTCCCCACATACGCATCCTCGAGCCCGCCTGGTTGCAGCAGCAACTGCGCGACGAACTCACCGACTACCTGAACGACGCAGGACCACGCCCATGACCGCCGATATGGAAAAGCCCCTGAGCAACGACCACGACAAGAACGACAGCCTCGATTTCGAGCAGATCGCCGAGACCCAGGCCAATCGCCTCGAAACCACGCTGTTCGCCAATCCGGACAACGCCGGCAAGACCAGTGCGGTGATCGCCTCCTTCGTCGCCTCCTGCAACGCCCGCGGCGATAAACCGCTGGAGACGTGGCTGGACGACGAATTCAGCAAGTACCCGACCCTGTGGAAAGACCCGGAAGAACGGCTCCAGGCCAGCCGTGAGGTGATCCGCTCGACCGGTGCCTTCAACCACTCCCGCGACGCCCTGCAACTGCATCTGGACAGCGGCCGCAGCAAGGCCTCCTGGCTGGCCGGCGAGATCGAGAGAAACGCCGCGGTGTCCGGCTCGGTGCATGTCGGCAAATACGCCGGGCGCATCGATCACGCCCTGGAACAGGCCACGGATAACGCGCGCAAGATCGTCACCACCCAGGGCGGCGCGATCAACCTCAACCCGAACCTGGACGGCTTCATCGCCGAGCAGCACCACGTCGACACCTTCAATATCGACGCCGCCACCAAGGGCAGCCCGTACCGCGCCCAGATGGTCAATTCCCGCGACCTCAACTCGGTGGATATCGAGATCGTCGACGGCAACGGCAACGTGGTCGGCAGCTACCAGTCCAAGTACGGCGCGGACGCCAACGCGACCAACCGCCAGTTCGAAAACGGCGACTACGAAGGCCAGCAGCGCCTGGTGCCGGAAGGTCACGCGGCCGAGGTGGCCGACAGCAGCGAAGTGATCGAGATCGACGGGGTGAAATCCCAGCCGCTGTCCAAGGACGAAGCCAAGGCTCTGCAGAAAAAGGCCCAGGCCGAGGCCGAAGCGCGCCAGTACGACTGGAAGGACACCAACCGCGTCGACATCGCCAAACAGATCGGCAAGCAGGCAATGGTCGGCGCCTGCCTTTCCGTCGGCCTGCAGGGTGTGCGCATCCTCGCCCGACGCGCCTGGAACAGCCTCAATGGCCGGGACAACCCCAGCGCCCAGGACGATCTCAAGGAGTTCTTCGAAAGCTCGCTGCGTTCCTCCACCCAGACCGCCGCGCAAGTGGCCGTCTCCGGCGCGGTGGTCGTGGCGGTGAAGAACGGCTGGCTCGGCAGCGTACTGCGCAATACCCCGGCCGGACTGATAACCAACATCGCCTGTGTCGGCATGCAGAACGCCAAGATCCTCTACAAGCTGGGCAAGGGTGAACTGACCGGCGAAGAAGCCATCGACGCCATCGGCAACATCACGGTGACCACCACCATGGCGATCGCCGGCGCGACCAAGGGCGCCGGTATCGGCGCGGCGATCGGCACCGTGTTCGGCCCGGTCGGCAGCGCCGTGGGCGGCTTCGTCGGCGGCGTGGTCGGCGGGATCGCCGGCAGCTCGATCGGCGAGACGGTCTACGAGGCCGGCAAGTCGGTGGCCAAGGTCGCGGTGCAGGTCGCCGCGCGGGTCGTCGACGGGGTCGGCCGGGTGGTGGAATCCATCGGCAGCGGCCTGCGCAATTTCGCCTCCAACTTTCTCCCCTGGTGATCGCGATGAACCTGCTCGAACTCAAGGACAAGATCAAATCCCACCTGGTCGCCGGCTACCCGGGGCTGTACATCCACTCCGGGGAAGAAGCGCGGGTCGACAGCATGCTGCAGGACGTCGCCGCGCAACTGCGCCTGAACCCCAAGGAATGGAACCTCGGCTACGGCTGGGTGGACTTCTTCAACAAGCAGCCGCGGGGCAGCCAGGGCGCCGAGACCGACCTGGCCAGCAGCCTGCCGGCGCTGCTCGACGATGACCTGGACCACAAGCTGTTCATCATCAAGGACGCCCGCAGCGCCCTGGAAAACCAGCCCCTGGCGGTGGCGCGGCTGAAGCAGTTGCTCAACCGCATCCAGCGCCATCACAGCGGTAAGGCCGCGGTGGTGCTGGTCTCGGAAACCCTGCACATCCCGCCGCAGATCGAAGCGCAGATCACCCTGCTGCCGCTGCCGCTGCCGCGTGGCGAGGAGATCAGCGAACAGCTCGAACAACTCTGCCAGCGCTTCGAACTGACCGTTCCGGAGAACCTGCGCCAGCGCCTGCATGCCGCGTGCAGTGGCCTGAGCCAGGAAGAGATCCGCTCGGCGCTGGCCATGGTCCGCCAGCAGCATGAGCAGATCAACGACGCCGCGCTGACGCTGATCCAGCATGAGAAGGAACAGATCATCGCCAAGAGCGGCGTGCTGGAAATGCTTCGGGTCAGCGAGAACGCCACGGACATCGGCGGTCTGGAAAACCTCAAGCAATGGCTGCAGCGCCGCGCGCAGATCTTCCGCCGCCTCGGCGAGGCCCGCACGGCGCGGGTGCAGGCGCCCAAGGGGGTGCTGATCGCCGGCATGCCCGGCTGCGGCAAGTCGCTGACCGCCAAGGCCGCGGCCGGGCTGTTCCAGCTGCCGCTGCTGCGCCTGGACATCGGTTCGCTGCTCGGCAAGTACGTCGGCGAGAGCGAGCACAACATGCGCCGCGCCCTGACCATGGCCGAGTCGGTCAGCCCATGCATCCTGTGGATCGACGAGCTGGAAAAGGCCTTCGTCGGCATGACCAGCGGCAGTGGCTCGGAGGTGTCGTCGCGGCTGTTCGGCTACTTCCTGACCTGGATGCAGGAAAAGACCGGCGCGGTGTTCGTCATCGCCACGGCCAACAACATCACCGCGCTGCCGCCGGAGTTGCTGCGCAAGGGGCGCTTCGACGAGGTGTTCTATGTCGGTTTTCCCAACGGCAGCGAGCGCGGCGCGATTCTCGACATCCACCTCAAGGGCGACGCCCTGGAACTGAATCGGGACGAGCGCCACGCCCTGGTCCGCCAATGCCGCGACTACGCCGGTGCCGATATCCAGAACGCGATCAACGAAGCCCGGGAGGCGGCGTTTCTCGACAACCGCGCGCTGAAGCTCGAAGACCTCCAGACAGCCATCAAGCTCACCGTGCCACTGCGCGAGACCCTGCGCGATCAGGTCGGCAAGTACGAGGAGCTGTTCGAGAAGCTGAAGCTCAAGCCCGCCTCGACCTGCGACGGCCTGAGCGTGGCGGAAATGATCAAGCTGGCGGACAGCCACAACGCCCTGCGGCGCAAGGAAGTCGCGACCCACGAGGACTGCCCGGACGACCTGCTGGAGAAACTGGCCGGCGACACCGACCTCGACGTGCGCACCGCAGTGTACGGCAACCCGAAATGTCCGGAAGGCCTGCTGACCCTGCGCATCAACATCGAGGCTGGCCAGCCGGGGTACGACCTGGCCCTCCTGCACCTGGCCTGCATGCACGCCAATGCGCCCCACGACCTGCTGGCCTCGCAGTTCGAGCGCCTGCAACTGAGCGTCGAACAGAGGGTCCAGCTCGCCGCCGACAGCGAGCACGAAGCCCTGCACCGTCGCCTGCTGGGCGACGCCGACCAGACGGTGCGGGGCTACCTGGCCTGCAATGAAAAACTCAGCGGCGAGATCCAGCAATTGCTCGGCAAGGACCCGCTGGTCGCGGTGCGCTGCGACCTGGCCAGAAACGACAACCTGCATGCCGAGACCCAGGCGCTGCTGGCCCGGGACGAATCCTTCGAGGTACGCGAAGTCCTCGCCAGGCTCGCGCACCTCGGCGAGGCGGTGCAACTGACCCTGAGCCAGGACGAGGATGTCGACGTGCGCCTGGAACTGGCCGAGCGCACCCGCGAAGCCCTGCTGCCGGAAAGCGTGCAACTGGTGCTGGTCAAGGATTGCCTGGAAGTCCGCCAGGCCCTCGCCGGCAACGAGAACCTCGGCGCGGCGGCGCAACTGCTGTTGGCCCAGGATCCACGGGGCGAAGTGCGCCAGACCCTCGCCAGGCACCCGGCGCTGGCCAGCGCCACCCTGCAGTGCCTGCTCAAGGACGTCGAGGCGGTGCAGGTGGAACTGGCGGACAACGCGCACCTGGGTTCGGCACTGGTACAGATGGGCCTGAGCCACAGCGAGTCGCCGGAGGTGCGCAAGGCCCTGGCCGGCAACCGCCAGCTCAACGTCGAAGTGCAGACCCGGCTGCTCGCCGACGCCAGCGACGCCGTGCGCAAAGCCCTCGCCGGCAACCCGGGCATCAGCCTGGAAACCAGTGAAGCGCTGATGCACGACAGCAATGACGACGTCCGCGAGTGCCTGGTGAGCTGGCCGCAAAAACCCACGCCAAGTGTCCAGGCGCATCTGGCGAACGACGCCAACGTGAGCGTTCGCCAATACCTGGCGCGCCGCGAGGAACTGTCCGAAACCGTTCAGCAACGACTCGCCGGCGACCTGGCGGAGGTCCAGCGTGCGCTGGCGGACAATGCCTGCATCACGGCTGCTGTCCAGCGACACCTGCTGGAACACGGCGACAGCGAGACCCGGCGCGCCCTGGCGGGCAACGAGGCGTTGAGCGGGCCAGTGCAGGCACGCCTGGCCGAGGACCCCAGCGTCGAGGTGCGGGTCACCCTGGCGCGCAATGCGGCGCTGGCGCTGGAAGTCGCCGACAAGCTGATCATGGATCAGGCGGACGTGCGCAAGGAGCTGGCCTGCAACCGCCATCTCGGCGAGGCGCACTACGCCCGGCTGTTCAAAAGCGGCGGGGAAGAAGTGCGCATGGCGCTGGCGATAAACCCGGAAATCGGCGAAGCGCTGATGACCCAGATCGCGCAACTGGAGGCACCAGCGGCCGACAGGCCGGCAGCGTCCGGCGCCGCGCTGGGTGCCGTGGTCGGCTCGGCAACGAACGTGGCCGTCGGGGCGGGAATCTTCGGCGGCTTGCTCGGCAACCAGGCCCGCACCGCGGCGGCCGCCGCGACCGCCGCTGCAAGCGTTGCCGAGCGCGCCGTGGCCTGGCTCGACGAGCAGAACCTGATCAAACCCAAGCTGCTGCTGGCACGTAATCACAACCTGCCGGTGGCGCTGCAAACGCTCTTGCTGGCCCAGGGCGAGCAGTCCGTGGAGCTGCACGAGGGCCTGGCCGGCAACCCGGCCCTGGCGCCCGAGCTGCAAAGCGTGCTGGTAACACACAAGGAAGTCAGGGTCCGGCAGAAACTCGCCGATAACCCGAACCGCAGCGAGGAGGTGGAACGCCTGCTGCTCAAGGATCCGCAGGCATCCGTGCGCGCCGCGCTGATCCGTGAGCATGGCTGGCTGGACCCGGTCCTGGAGCTGCAACTGGCACGGGACAAGGCCGTCAGCGTGCGGCTCGCCCTCGCCGGCAATGACTGGGTGCGCAAGCCCGCGCAACTGCTGCTGGCCGTCGATCCGGACAAGAGCGTGCGCAGCCGCCTGCTGCAGCGCCCGGACGGTGTCAGCCGCCGCCTGGAACGCAAGACCCAGCAACTGCTGGCGCAGGACAGCGACCTGGAGGTGCGCAAACTGCTGGCGGTGTACCCGGAGCTGGATTTTGCCGCGCAGTTGCTGCTGGCCGAAGACCCCGCGGTCAGCGTACGCGAGATCCTGGCCAAGGGCGCGGAAGACAACTGGTTCGGCACGCAACTGAACGAGGAGGTACAGGCGCGCCTGGCCAGGGACGCGAACGTCAGCGTGCGCCTGGCCCTGGCGGAGAACCATCGCCTGTGTCCGGCGGCCCAGGCACGCCTGGCGGCGGACGCCGACCGCAGCGTGAAAAACAAGTTGCTGGAGGAGTCCGGATTCATGAACCCGCTCTCCCTGCTGGCCCAGCAGGTGCTGACCAGCGATGCCGACAGCGAGATGCGCAAGGAACTGGTGGACAAGCTGTTCGGCGTCTTCGCCTTCCCCAGCAGCGAGGAAATCCACATGAAGCTGGCCAATGACCCGGATGAATCGGTGCGCGTGCAGATCATGAGGAACCTGCTGTGGCCCTATAACCAGGGCAAATGCAGCAACGCGGTGAAGGAGCGCCTGCTCGAAGGCGATGACGGCAGCCTGCGCAAACGCCTGGAGGAGGTCGAGCGCGAACGCCAGGCGAGGAGGAACGAACCGCTGCTCTGAAGCCAGGCAAGCGATGTTCCCACAAGCGCCATCGGTCACTTGTGGGAACATTTCTCTTGCCGCTTCTCGGGCAGACCGGCGATGAATCCGCCAACCTCCCGTGCCTGACCCGCCAACTCACAAAAATCTGTCACAAACCGGCCCGCTTCCTGCTGTCGCTACGCCGTCGCATCGTCAAGATGCCCACGCCTACCGACACACAAGGACAAGTGCCGTGCTCAAACCCCTCGCCATCGCCGTCGCCATCGGATCTTCCCTGCTCAGCGCCGAGGCCGATGCCTACGACTACGGAGACCACGCCGGACAGACCCTCGACCGGCTGATCAACGACTACCCCGGCCGTTACCGCGGCACCGCCAATTTCGCCGGCGCCGCCGACTGGATGCAGTCGCAGTTGAGCTTCGGCTACCAGACCAGCCGCCAGGACTTCACCTGGTCCGGCAACCGCAGTTCGCAGAACGTCATCGCTTCCGCCGCCGGTAGCAGCAGCAACTACGTGGTGCTCGGTGCCCACTTCGACACCTACTACGGCCGCCCTACCCTGCAGGGTCTGGACGACAACGCTTCCGGCGCCGCGGTGCTTACCGAGATCGCCCGCAACCTCGGCGGCCTGCCCCTGGAGAACGGCCTGCAAGTGGTCGGCTTCGGTGCCGAGGAGGAAGGCCTGCGCGGTTCGCGCGCCTACGTCGCCGCGCTCAGCGACAGCCAGCGCGCCAACCTGCTGGGCATGATCAACCTCGACAGCCTGATCACCGGCGACCGCATGTACGCCCACGCCGCCAGCAACGCGGTGGACAACCCGGCCCTCGGCGCTTACCGCAACCAGTTGCTGCGCATCGCCCGGGAACTGAAGATCGACCTGTTCAGCAACCCCGGCCTGAATGCCGAATACCCCGCCGGCACCGGTTGCTGCAGCGACGGCGAGAGCTTCAACGGTCTTGGCGTACCGGTGCTGTTCATCGAGGCGACCAACTGGGAGCTGGGCGATCTCGACGGCTACCAGCAGACCGACAACCCGGCCATTCCCGGCGGCTCCACCTGGCACGACCCGAGGGAGGACAACCAGGCCGTGCTGACCAATGCCTTCGGCCAGGAACGCATCGACCAGCGCCTGCGCGACTTCTCGCGGCTGCTGACGCGCCTGCTGCTGGAGCTGACCAACGCCGACCTGCTCGCCTCCAACGCCTCCGGCGGCGCCCTGGCACGGCAGATGGAAGACCAGTTGCAGCGCCAGCACCAGGCCATGACCCGCCTGCACGATCGGCGTTGGCTGAGCCTGTTGGGCAGCGAGCGGACGGTGGGCAGCGTCGATGGCGAAGTGGGGGTCGAGGGCGAGGTGTCGCCGGACAGTGGTTTCGATGCACCGGGCAATCCCGAGTCGAAGCGCCTTGGCCTGCATCTGCTCGGCGACTATCGCCTGAGCGAGGCAGCGACCGTCGGTGCCAGCCTCAGCTTCGAGCGCAGTCGCGATCAGCTCGAGCATGGCGGGCGGGTCGAGGGGGATACCTGGCAGGCGGGGGTCTTCGGCCTGTTCGACGCTGACGGTCCGGGCTGGCTGGCGGGTGAATTGAGTGTCGGGCACAGCCGCCTCGATACCCGGCGTTCGGTGTTCATCCAGGCCCAGGGCGGGCCGGTGCTGCTGGATCAGCGTCTGACGGGCGATACCTCGGCGCTGTTCTGGGGCGCGCGGGTCGAGGGCGGTTACGACTTCACCTTCGGCGGGTTGAAGACCGGGCCGGTGGCGGGGCTGGATCATGTCCACTACCGTATCGACGACTTCGACGAGGACGAGGCGCTGCGCACCGCCCTCGGTTTCCAGGAGCAGGACTACGACACCGTCGAGGCCAGCCTTGGCTGGCGCCTGCACGGCGATCTCGCCCTGGGTGCCGGCATGGCGATCAAGCCGTACGCCAGTGTGCGCTGGGTGCGCGAGCTGGCCGACGGGCGCCTGGACGAAATCGACCTGACCAGCCGCGCCGATGGCCGCGTGCGGGTGGCGGACCTGAGCGCCGTGGACAAGAATTTCGGGCGCGCGCAACTGGGTGCGCAGTTGATGCTGAGCGAGCAGTTGGGGGTATTCGCCGAGGCCAATAGCCGGTTCGCCCATGCCGAGGGCAATCAGGCCGGGTATTCGCTTGGGGTGCAGTGGTTGTTCTGAGTGGAGCGGATGCAGGCCCTGTGGTGTATGGGGCTTGCCAGAGAGGCGCATCAGGGCTGCCAGGTGCCTGTCGTGAGTGTTGCAGCGCTCTGAAGATCGAGCGCCGCCCGCGCGGCGCATCGCGGATGAATCCGCTCCCACATCGGTTGCAACGTGCCATGGCCTGTGGGATTTGGGTTGTCAGCCTTTGTCTTTCGGCGATGCATCGCGGGGAAGCTGTTGGGTTCGGCTCGGTATCGCGTCGTGCCGACAAGGCGGACAACCATGGCCTGTCAGGCATAGGTACGTTGCAACAAATAATGGAATGGTCCCTCCCTTCCGCCCCCGACTGAACGCCTACCCTTTCAGTCGGGGGAACCTCTCGGAGACCGCCACCATGAAGACTGCAAATCTAACGCTCACCAGTGTCGACCTGGGTAAAAACTGCTTCCACTTTCATGGTCAGGACGGCTCCGGCAACAAGCTCTTCAGCTGTAAGGTTTCACGTACCAAGGTGTTCGAGTTCATCGCCCAACTTCCAGTGTGTACCTTGGCCATGGAAGCCTGTGGCGGGGCTCACTACATGGGCCGATTCGCCGCCAGCTGCGGCCATGAACCACGGTTGATCGCCGCACAGCACGTCAGTCCTTTCGTCAAAAGCAACAAGAACGATTTTGCCGATGCCGAGGCGATTGGTGAGGCAGCAAGCCGGCCCGCGATGCGCTTCGTTGCACTCAAGACTGAACAACAGCAGGCACTGTGTTTGCTCAACGGTATCCGCGATGCATTCATTCACGACCGAACGGCAACCTCCAATCGTATTCACGCTTATCTGCTGGAGTTCGGTATGGCACTTCAGCCCAGCTTCGCGACGATCAGAAAGCTCCCCGTCATCCTTGAAGAACTGAAGGCGCCCCCCTTGGTGATTCGCCTGCTGCAGGATCTGCATGCACATTTCGTTTATCTGGACGGGCGGATCGACGCATTGACCAAGGAGGTGAGGAGCCAGGCCGCTGAAGATGATCTAGCCTCGCGCTTGATGACTATCCCGTGCGTTGGGCCGATCACCTCCAGCGTCCTGGCTGCAACTATCGGCGACGGCAAGCAGTTCAAATGTGGCCGGGACTATGCAGCGTCCATCGGACTGGTGCCTCGACAACATACGACCGGCGGACGACCACGTTTGCTAGGAATCAGTAAGCGAGGCAATCCGAATGAGCGGCGCTTGGCAGTGCAGTGCTCAAACACGTTCATCCTGCATCTTGACCGACAGACTGGCGCGCTAGCTGACTGGGTACGCAAGATGCTGGTTGGACACCATCGAAACGTGGTGGTTTGTGCGCTGGCCAACAAACTGGCTCGAATTGCCTGGGCATTGGCCCATACCCATGGAATTTATGAGGCAAGGCCAAGCGTGCTGAACGCCTGACCCTGCCGTTACCAAGCACCACCCACCTGGTTTTGCGATGCTGGATAACAGATGACGTAAACGGCCTACCGACCTGATGAAAAACCTGGGCTCCCACACGGTTTTAGAAACCGTACAAATATTCAGGATCATCAGGCGCGATTTCCATCGTGGCGCGAACTTGGGTTTGACGCCGAATAGATTGCGGCAAGCCGCCCACATCATCCAGTAATCAGTATTGCAGAAACGGGAGGGACCATAGATGTGGGAGCGGGCGTTGCCCGCGATGCGCCGTGCGGACGGCGCTCGATCTTGAGGGCGCCACAAGAGCATCGTCATGCACAGCGATGCGCCGCGCGGGCGGCGCTCGATCTTCAGAGCGCCGCAAGACTCAAGACAGGCACCTGGCGGCCGTGACACGGCTCCCCAAACCATAACGATCGACCCCGTAGAACCCACACAAATCCCAACTATCCTGAAACCACCCCCCCCAGCCAGACCACCCGCCATGCAGCGCCTCATCCTCCTGACCCTGCTCCTGCTCCTGAGCCCCACCCAGGCCGCCGAACCCTGGCACCTGGCCCACAAAGAAGCCGGCATCCAGGTCTACCTGCGCGATGTCCCCGGCTCGAAATACCAGAGCTTTCGCGGCATCGCCACGATCAAGGCCGATGTCCGCACCCTCAGCGACCTGCAGGAAAACCTGCGGGTGGCCTGCAAATGGCTGTACGCCTGCGCCGACATGCGCCTGCTCAAGGTCGAGGGCGATACCACCTGGGTCTACCTGACCACCGCCCTGCCCTGGCCCACCACCACCCGCGACATGGTGCTCAAGGTGCAGACCGAGCGCGCTGACGACGGCAGCCTGGTCCGCCATCTCACGGCCGTGCCCGGCATGGTTGCGCGCGAGCCGGGACAGATTCGCGTCACCCGCCTGCAGGGCACCTGGCAGATGATCCCCAAGGGCGAACGGCAAACCGAAGTGACCTACGAAATGCAGGCCGATCCCGCCGGCGATATCCCCGCCTGGCTGGCCAACCAGTTCGTCATCGACGCCCCGATGATCACCCTGAAGACCTTGCGCGCCGTGGCCGAACGCCAGGGTGTGGTGTCCCCGACACCCATTCAGTAATCAAATACCAAGAATTCCAACATTTAATTTGTGGATGCACCGCGATGCTCATACTGTAGAGCTGCAAGCCCCGGCAGCACGACCATCCAGGCGGCCCCGGGGACACAACAACAAACACCCGAGACTGACCATGTCGAAATCCTACTTCGCCCCTCACGGCGGGCACCCGGCTCAGACCGAGCTGCTGACAGACCGTGCGATGTTCACCGAAGCCTATGCCGTCATCCCGAAAGGCGTGATGCGCGACATCGTCACCAGCCATCTGCCCTTCTGGGACAAGATGCGCATGTGGGTCATCGCCCGCCCGCTGTCCGGTTTCGCCGAAACCTTCTCCCAGTACATCGTCGAAGTCGCGCCGGAAGGCGGCAGCGAGCGTCCTGAGCTGGACAAGAACGCCGAAGCGGTACTGTTCGTCGTCGAAGGTGAAGTCGACATCACCCTGCAGGGCAAGCCGTACACCCTCAAGCCGGGTGGCTACGCCTTCATTCCGCCGGCGGCCGAGTGGAGCCTGCGCAACAACAGCAACGCCAACGTCACCTTCCACTGGATACGCAAGCACTACGAGGCTGTCGAAGGCCTGGCGCATCCGGAAGCGTTCGTCACCAACGAACAGGACATCACCCCGATCCCGATGCCGGGCACCGATGGCGCCTGGGTCACCACGCGCTTCGTCGACATGGCCGACATGCGCCACGACATGCACGTCAACATCGTGACCTTCCAGCCGGGCGGCGTGATTCCGTTCGCCGAGACCCACGTCATGGAACACGGCCTGTACGTACTGGAAGGCAAGGCGGTGTATCGCCTGAACCAGGACTGGGTGGAAGTGGAAGCCGGCGACTTCATGTGGCTGCGCGCCTTCTGCCCGCAGGCCTGCTACTCCGGTGGCCCTGGCCCGTTCCGCTACCTGCTGTACAAGGATGTGAACCGCAACGTGCACCTGACGCTGAATCCGAAGCGTTGATGCGGACTGCGCTAGCAGCCTGAACCAGAAGCCCGCCTGTCGAAGGCGGGCTTTTTGCTTTTGCTTGCGGGCCTCATCGCGGGCAACGCCCGCTCCCACAGATTCCGCGGCGCACCCGAACCCTGCGGCTTGCACAGAAGCCAGATTGGGTCGAGGTGACGGGACCAGCCCGTCACCCCTCCCACACCACCGGACGTGCGGTTTTCCGCATCCGGCGGTTGAATCGCTCAGCGTTGCA
>NZ_FZOL01000026.1 GCF_900188455.1 Pseudomonas japonica
GATTCCGAGTTGCAGGCTCATTCAACTGTTCGGGCTTCGGGTCAGAGTGAGAGGTGGATGGCGACTATGCTCCCACTCGTGCTCTAGGGCACCGCTGGCATCCAGTCTGCCATCCACCGCTCTCACACCTTGATTTTAAGAGGTCCTGAAGACACAAGCTGGCTTGCCAGCGATTTGGCCAAGACAGAGCAACACGCAGCATTCTGCCAAGCCGCTCTGCCGCGCAGCGAACAAAGGCGTCTGTATCTGCAGCCAGCTGCGAAGAGATCGTAAAACCTAAAGTGCGGCTAAAACTGCCAAAGAATTGGGAAAACGCCGCTGCCGGACGTGCCTACAGCGCGCTTGCTATGATTTGCAGTTACACATCAATCCCAACAAGTAAAAGGGACAGATCTATATTTTCGCTGACGCGGACCCGAAAATAAGTCCGTCCCCTTTTCCCACTTCTCCCACAGCGCACCCTGAAACAACAAGAATCAAAAAAAACCAAGCAGACAATCTGTCTCGCAACTTCAAAATTCACACGCCGCGCCTAACCCTTAACTGTATTTCGCAAATCCACTGCAATAGAAAATATAGTCATCTCACCGACACCCTGCATCGCAATTATATTTTTCCCATAATCTCTATTTCGACCATCGAAAATCACAAGGAAGCCGACTTTTGTAGGAAATGCGCCTAGGTAATGAACTATTTGATCCACACCAGACAGGGCATATTGCTCACTGTAGGTGCTACCTCCACACATCTTTAATTCGATTACAACCTTCAATCCTCCTGGCAATCCGACGTACAAGTCGATAAACCCCGCACCCGCCCGCGTCTCTTGAAGTATTTCCACACTACCATGACCAAACCTACCAGAAAGAAAAGCAATCAAGAGTTGCTTTGAAATTTCCTCAGGCCTAGCTGCCCACTTATAACCCTTACCAACTTTTTCCTTGACCCAAAAGTGCATCCTGGACTTAGACGAAATAGATCGCGAAAATTCTTTCAAAGCAGCTTGAAACTCATCGAGTGAAACACTGCGCAAGGAAGCAGTCGCGCACGGTCTTGGTAACGCTTCAATTTCTTCTTTCGACATTTTTTCATAGCACTCTAGAACAGCACGCTTTACATATTCATCGTCTGATCCAGATTTCATGAAGTACCTATACGCCAGCAGAAATTTTGACTGCTCAAATAAGGCCCTTGCCAGAGTTAAACATATCCCCGGATGATCCCCAATTAGCTCCATACGACGCTTTAGTAAAATTTCTAGATCCGACCAGAGCTTTTGATCTATCATCACAGAAATACATGCTTGCACTGAAGGTAAAAAATATGAATGGGCAACAATAGATTTCTCATAGCTACCGATTGCCTCAGAAAACATTTCATTACGGCGATACAACTCACCAACACTAAACAATACAAAAGCCAAAAGTTTTTTATCTTTAACAAACATAGCAATCTCTTTTGCACGATCTAGTAACTCAAGCCCCTCCAGAAGACTCTGATCAAGAGTAAAAACCGTATACACATACGAAGCTGCTCTTGCGCACGGATCGTTAAGACCGTCAATAGAACCCATATCTATTTCATCAAGTGGCTTCTTTTGCCTAACAAGCTCTAACAGCTTTATTCTAAAATGGAACTCTTCATCATTTATACATTCAACTAAGTCGTGCAATTCAATGTTTATATCTGAGCAATCATCACTGGAGTCAATTTCTTTCCTTATTTCTGCCAGTAGCACCAACGACGTATGCAACTGAACTTCGACCCCACTCACTCCTCGGCGAAGATCGCACGATTTTTTAGCGACTGGCAAAGCATCAGAGGCTTGATCAAGCTCATATAGATACTGCGCTTTGTTAGCGAGAAGAGCCGCATAAAATTCACGATCAGATAAGCGCTCACTCTCAACCAAATCGATAGCCTTATCTATTGAACCCAACGCTTTTTCTGCACACTTGCTCTTGTAGTTATCTGATAGTCTGGCATAAACCTTCGCTGCCTCAAATCTACTGCCCGCCTCCAGATGTTTGTCTGCAGCTTGCTGAGCATACATAGACATATCATCCTCGCTTTCCGAAATAGCAGAAAGACCTTGATATACATATGCAATTGTCCGTGAATCCTCACAGGAGGACGCCAAGTCTTTGTACAAAAAACTTGCCGCGTTATTTTTTCCTAGCATTGAGTAGCAGTTTGCTTTCTCCAACTGTAGCGCCTGCCTGAAAGCGGCATCCTCCTTAGATCTTTGCCCCTGTAACAGCTCGGAGATACTTGATAACGCCATATCAGGAAGATCACATTTTCCAGCCACGCCAACAGAAAGCAGAAAATAATTCTCTCTGGACTCCACATCAAACTCAGAAATATCTAGCCTCCCAAGAAGCCCGACCAAATCAACCGAAAACCCTTCAGAAATAGTAACAAACATCGAAGAAAACAAATCCAATGCTTTTTTATGCTGCCCCGCACTTATCAACGAATTACATTCATCAACCCATTTCTTTTCGAACCCAGGCAAAAAACCTGACATTGCCAACTCAAGTTCCCTAAGAAGGTCCGGAGGCATCAATGTTGATTCGTTAGCCCCCAACACCAAGCCTTTTCTAAAGTCCACTTCGAAAGATATCTTAATTTCTTTTTTTGCCATAATCTTCTTATTTAATTAGATATAAATTAGAACATTCTCTTGGTTCAACACAACTGACGCACCTAGCTTTATAAAAATCAAAAATCACCAAAAAAAAGGGACAAGGGACAGATATATTCTTCGGCGGTGCAAGGCTTAGAGAATAATATGTCTCCTTCCGGCCTCATCCCCCTTGTGGAAGCTGCATCTGGTGATCAGAGCTGACGCATCAGCTCCCGTACCAGGCGCTCAAACTCTTCCACGCTGGAGCCCTTGGCGTCCAAGGGCCTGATACGTATGAGCTTGGCATTGGCTGCTCGGAAGATGGCGTCCTTTAACTGGTCATTTGCTTGCGCTTGAGGATTATCATGGAAGCTGCTGTCCAGTTCGATGAAGTATTTCGGCACGTAACCACTGCTTACATCGAATACGACGCTGTCAACGATACCCCGGAAAAAGTACGACTTGGCTTTCTCAGAGAGCTGATGCTCGATGGCCTGATAATCCAGTACGCAGCTCAAGGCCACGTTGGGGTATGGGTGAAAGGTCGGGAAGACCCGCCGCACCGCTTCGTAGAAATTTTCTTCCTGCTTAGATTTAAACAGGCGGATGGTCTTGGGATTTCCGGGCGTCACTTCCGTAGCACGGACTGTCATGTTTTCCCGCAGGCTTGCAGCAACCGCTTCTGGCTTACCCTGAAGAAAAGACTGAATTATTTCTCTGGCCAGCGGACGATGTTGATGAGTCTGAGCATAGTTGAGTAGCGCTGTATGTTTGGTCACTTGCATCAGCTTCAACCGCTCATCAATGAAGCGTTCCACAAAACCTTGGCTAAAACCATGCTGGTTCAGCTCAATGATCAGGTTGGTGGACTCGAACTGTCTTGAACGCTCGATAGGTGGTAGTGGTTCAGCGAAGGCGAAGAACTCTGTCTCAAAGAAGCCGGTCATTTGTGTCAGAAAGGGATCCTGCACCTTTGCCTTCTTCTTCTGGTAAAGGAGTTTTCCAATCGCCTCCCAGTCCTTCTGCGCCAACAAACCAAACCAATGCTCTCTGTCATCCATGGACGCGCTTCCCGCTTGATGTCGAACGTCGGGCTAGGATAGGGCTGAGACCGAGTCGCTAGCAACGCCATTGCGGTAGAGATTCTGGTGACTCTAGGCACCGTTACGAGCTCAGTAACCGTTCGCTACTCGACAGCGGAACTCGGCACACCGAGCAAATTCTTACATAGCCGCCACCAGAATCTCTGGCCTGGTATCGCATGAAACTACGAACCCGTATCCAGTTCCGACTTTCACGTAGGCAATTTCCCGATCATACTTCCGCCCCGCTTCACCCATTGCGTGCCTTGGAATCGATCCCTAGTCTGCCCCCGTCGCTGCCAATTCAGCGATCAGGTTTGGTCGCCTGTCGATACCAAGGCGCGTAAGCGCCACTCCGATTCTGTTGGCGCTTTATTGTGCTCGCTGTCCAGTTCCATGGCGGCTGTGCGCAGGGCGCCTTCGGGTGCGCCGGGTTGCCTTGGTTCCCGGTCGACCAGCCTGCGTACAGTTGCCACCCATCGTCTGGTCGCGTGCGTGGCGACTCCAACCAAGGAGTTTTGCCATGAAGAAGATCGTTCCTGATCCACCTGCCCTTCCCCGCCGTCCCGTAACAGCCCACACTCATTTCGGCTCCTGCAACAACACCCACCCCCACCTGTTCAGCGTCTGCGCGGGCATCAGCATGGAAGATGCCCTAACGCATCTGGCCATGACCCTGGTGGCCGCCAGTGAAACCAACTTCCAGGTCTGCGAATTGGCAGGCAAGCCGCTGCAAGGGCTAGCCTGGACTACCCAGCAGTCGCTGGAGATGGGACAAGCGCTGGTTGATTCGTTGTTGAGGGGTGAAAGCGTTCAGGCGAGCTGAGGCATTTTCATCATTTCGTAGCCGTTAGGCTTGTCAGCGAATGGAGAGGGGCCAAATCGCTGACAAGCTCGCGACTGGCCTACCAGCGATCTGGCCCGGACGCTGATATTGATGTCATTACGCTTCGAGTTGTCACTATCTTTCCGTTTTCTGTCCGATTCCCTGCTTACTCGACATAACACCTAAACGGTTAAATCCCTGCCTGAACGTACACGGGATTTACACCATGAACACCTCCCCTTCCCTGGCGCCGCGGGTCTCTTCCGAGACGCGGTTGCAATGGCTGAACCAGGCTGACAGCACCCTCGCCGCGGACATCATGAACCTCATCAACAGCACCGTTGGGGATGGCGGTGTCCTGGGCTATGAGCAAGAGATGTCGGTCGACCAGGGTGTCGATTTCACCGCGGCGTTGCAGGCGCGCATCCAGGGTGGAGATACCCATGCGTTGCTCGGCCGCGCACCTGCCGGGCCGGCGTGCCTGGTGATCGTTTCGCGCAGCAGCATGCCGAACTGCCGGCACATCGCCGACTTGAGCAAGGGCGTGGTACACCCGGCCCACCGTGGCTCCGGACTGGTGGCTCGCGCCTTCATGGAAATCGTGCGGTTGTGCCAGGCAAACGGTATCGAACTGCTGACCCTGGACGTACGCGAAGGCACTCGTGCTCACCGTCTCTGGCAACGTTTCGGGTTTCAGACCTACGGCGTGCTTGAGGACTATGCGCGGGTAAAGGGTGTGAAACATCGCGGCCACTACATGGCCCAGTCAGTGCAAAACCTGGCCCTGCGATTCAACCTCAACTGACTCGCCATCAATCGTTCGCCTGCGGTCATCGTCGCCGAGGGCTCCTCTTTCAATCATTCAAGGAATGCCTCCATGGCCCTGTCGACTGCCGCCTTTCGCGATCAGCTGGAACAGAAACTGCACCATCACCTGACCTTGTCCCACCCGATATTCCAGGCGCTGCTTTCGCCTGAAGGCAACAAGCCGCTGTTGCGCAAGGTGGCTCTGCAGGGCTACCAACTGACCAAGTACTTCCTGACCTATGTCGAGCACCTGTTCTTTTATTGCCCGCTACCTGGCCACAAGCGGGCGCTGGTCACCAATTGCTTCGAAGAAGAAACCGGGCGGCTGTCGCGCACCGATAACCATGTGGTGCTCATGCAGAATTTCCTGCGCGCACTGGGCATCAGCGATGCCGAGCGCGATGCCGAGCAACCGCTGCCGGCCACCTGGGAGCTGATCGACTTTCGTCTGCAGGCGGTGCGTGACCCGGCGCGTTACCACGTTGGCGCTGCGGCGGTGATGATCGCCAGCGAAGGGCAAAACCTCGAAACCGTCGCCGGCGATGCACGTCATGTGTTGCTCGGGCGTGCTTATGGCCTGGCTGAACAGGATCTGCTGTTTTTCTCCGTGCACCAGAAGGAGGACGTAGGCCACGTCAACGAAGGGCTGGACCTGGTTTCGGAACTCTGCACCACGGCGCAGATGCAAGAGGAGGCATTGCACGCGGTAGACCACACCTGCCGGCTGTTCTACGCGATGTACGAAAACATGTACCAGGCGTATTGCCGGGTTCCCGAGACCGAAGCGGTTTGATACCCCGCGAAAAGGATTGGTCATGAATCAGAAATTCAGCTCGACCTTGATCGTCTCGGTGCTGGTCGTCGGCTTCGTGGTGATGTTTCTGTCCAGCGCCCTGAAAGGGCTGTACCAGGTGTACTTCGTCGACCTCGCCGCTCACTTCGGCGAGGGGCGTGCGGCGCTGGCCACGGCCGGTTCGCTGTTCGTCCTGACCATTGGCCTGGTGTCGCCCGTGGTGGGTTGGCTGAGCGACCGGGTCGGCCCGTTGAGCACGGTGGCCCTGGGCAGCGTCAGTGCGGGGCTGGTGCTGCTGGGGGTGACCCTGGTCGACACTCAGCTGATGCTGTTCACCCTGTTGTATGGCCTGCTTGGCGCTTTTGCCCTGGCGGCGATGACCTACGTGCCCATGGGCATCCTGGTCGATCGCCTGGTGGCCGAACGCTTCAAGGCCTTTGCGTTCGCTTTCGTGACCAATGGCACGTCGATCGGCTTCATCGTGCTTTCGCCGCTGTGGATCATGTTGCAACAACGCGTAGGCTGGCAGCCGGTGTTCTCCTGGGTTGGCCTGGTCTTCCTGATTCCGCTGAGCCTGGCGCTGTACTGGGTGGCCCGGACGGTGCCGCTGAAGCCCGATCCGCAGGCCGCCCTGGTCAAGCACTCGGTAGCGTTCCTGCTGCGTGACTCGCGTTTCTTCGTGTTGGCGCTCAGCTTTGCCAGCTGTGGAGCCACCATGGCGTTCATCGACGTCCATCTGGTGTCGTTCTGGCAGGGCGAGGCGCTGCCCAGCTCGGTACAGGCCAGTGGCCTGAGCCTGCTGGGTGTGCTGGAACTGATCAGTGGCCTGATGGCGGGGTGGCTGGCCACCCGCTACAACAAAGGCCTGCTGTTGATGCTGTTCTACCTGCTGCGTACGGCGGCGGTCATTGTCCTTCTGACCACGCCGGGACCGCTCGGCACCTACCTGTTTGCTGTGCTGTTCGGTGCCAGTTACCTGGGCACGGTGGTACTGACGTCGGCATTCTGCTTTGCCCTTTATGGCGCGGAAATCAAAGGCAAGGTGTTCGGGCTGCTGTTCCTGGTGCACCAGCTGGGCGCCCTGCTGGCCACGCAGCTCGGCGCACTGGATTTCGACCGGCATCAAAGCTACCAGTTGACCCTGGCTGGCCTGGCGACGGCCACCGTGGTGGCTGCGCTGGCGTCCTTGTGGCTGGTATCCGCGCACACCGCAGCAGAAACCCCGACCCCACCAGTGGCTGAACCTGAGTAGTTCACCGATCAATTGCGCATCGTTCAATGCGAACAAGGAGGTGCACCATGCAATCGTCTGCGATTGGCCTGGATGGTTTTGACGCCACTTCGGCGCTGCACAGCAATCGGGTCAGTGATTTGTCCGATGTCTTCTGCGAGCCACTGGCCATGACGTCTGCCTATACCTTCGCTTCGGCGAAGGAGGCGGCGGAACGCTTCAGCGGCCAACAGCCGGGCAATGTGTACAGCCGTTTCACCAACCCCACGGTGCAAGCGTTCGAAAGCCGCGTGGCGGCGCTCGAACATGCGGAAGGTGCCGTGGCGTTCGCCTCCGGGATGGGCGCGTTCACCGCGCTGTGCCATGCGTTTCTGCAGCAAGGTGACAATATTGTCTGCAGCCGCGATGTGTTCGGCACGACCGTCAGTGCCTTCAGCGTCTACATGGCTCGTTTCGGCATCGAGGCGCGGTTCGTCGATCTGACCGACCTGACCCAGTGGCAGCAGGCAATCGACGACAGGACCCGCCTGGTGGTGCTCGAGTCACCCTCCAACCCGCTGCTGAAAATCGGCGACATTCGTGCCATCAGCTTCCTGGCACACCAGAAGGACGCTCTGGTCGTGGTGGACAACACCCTGCTGACGCCGGTGTTCCAGCGCCCGCACACCCTGGGCGCGGACCTGGTCATCCATTCGGCAGGCAAGTACATGGATGGCCAGGGGCGTGCTCTGGCGGGTGTGGTGACGGGTTCGCAACGCCTCATGCAGGCGTTGAGAGGCGTATTGCGCACGTTGGGTATTTCCTGCAGCCCGTTCAATGCCTGGTTGTTGCTCAAGAGTCTGGAAACCCTCGAAATCAGGATGCTGCGTGCGCAGCAGAGCGCCCTGGAACTGGCCGATTGGCTGAGCGGCCAGCCTCTGGTGAGCGCGGTGCATTACACCGGTCTGCCTCACCACCCCCAGCATGCCCTGGCATGCAGTCAGCAGGACGGTCATGGCGGGCTGCTGAGTTTCGAGATCGTCGGGGGGCAGCCCGCGGCCTGGCAATGGATCGATGAACTGCGTTGTGTGGCCCGCTGTACCAACATCGGTGATACCCGCAGCATGGTCACCCACCCGGCCAGCACCACCCATGGCCGCCTGGATGCGGAGGCGCGGCATCAGGCAGGTATCAGCGACGGCCTGATCCGCTTGTGTGTCGGCCTGGAGCGCGTGAGCGATATCAAGGCCGATCTGCAACAGGCGTTCGACGCCGTGTCCTTTCAACGAACGGTGCAAGCGTCGCCAGGCCTGTCCCTGAGTGCGGTGTGCAATGGCTGAAATACTCGCTTCAGGTTTCGCGATTGGCATGTTTGCCGTGGGGATGCAACTACTCGCGCTGATCGCGGTGTATGGCACGAGTTCTGGCAAGGAAGCGCGTGGGTATGCCGTGGCGTTCGGGCTGGGGTGCTGTGTGCTGATGGGGATGGTGATGCTGGATCCCCTGGCGCTTGACCGCTGGCACATCGATGGCCTGGCAATAATGGCGATGTGCGGCTGATGCTGGCGTCGTTTCTTTGGTGAACCGGGGCTGGATCAACATCCGCCTGGGCGTTCTGGGGTATGCAAATGTACAAGATAATGGCCATCAGCCTGTTGTTGGGGTGTGCGCTACCGTTCGCAGCGGCACAGGGTGAGGTTGCATCGAGCGCTGGCGACAGTGTTGCCACCGTCAGCAAACGGCTTGTTTCGTTCTACAGTCAGCCCCTGCCTTCCGCCGGCAAGTCGACACCGATACGGGTTCCGGCGGTGCTGTCACTGCCCGCCAACGCGACGGGGCCGGCACCGGCGGTCGTGATCCTGCACGGCTCGGCGGGGATGGACTCGCGCGGCCCCCTGCACGGTGGTGACCTCAATGCCCGCGGCATCGCCACGCTTGAACTGGACATGTGGGGCGCACGCCGCCTCGCTGGCGGTGCAAAAGGGCGGCCGCCGCGTGTTCACGATACCTTGCCGGACCTGGCGGGTGCCTTGGTTTATCTGGCCGCTCAGCCCGGTGTCGACAGCCACCGGGTGGGGGTACTCGGTTTCTCCTGGGGCGGCGCTCAGGCCATGCTCGCGGCTTCCGCGTCCATCAACGACGAACTGGAGCAGGCCTCCGGCGTGCGTCCCGTCGCGCTGGCAGCCTTCTATCCCGTGTGCTGGGGGTACAACCGCGTTCCCGGCTACAACCTGAAGCACCTGGCGCCGGCACGCCTGTTGGTGCTGGTGGGTGAGAAGGACCAGTACGAGGATGACCCCACTGCTTGTACAACCCTTGTTTCAAGCCTGCCCGCCGAAGACCAGGCACGAGCGCAGGTGGTGGTCTACCCCGGCGCCGAGCACGGCTTCAATGGGTTGGAAGCCGTTCAGGAGTACAAGGATCCCTTCCTGCACCGTGGCCAGGGCGGTCTGGGGCGTTCGGCACCGGATCCAGTGGCGCGGGAGGCGTCGCGCAAGGCAGTGGTCGCGTTTTTCACTGACAGTTTCACCACGACGACCGTGAGTGGCCGATGACAACGGGTGCCTAGGCATTTTCCTGAGTGATCACACTGCGAAACTGCAGCGGCGGTTGCGGCATTTCCCGGCGCCATGCCAGGCGAAAGGCGTGGCTGCTGCCGTAACCGCAGCGTTCCGCGATCTGTTCCACATTGAGGCGGCTGCCGCGCAAAAGCTCACGGGCCAGGTCAATGCGTTGGGCGCGCAAGTAGTCCTGCAGGGTTTGACCGGTATTGTCGCGGAACAGCCGCGCCAGGTGCCGGTAGCTGACATTGAATTGGCTGGCCAGCTGTTCAAAGCTGAAATTGCTGCCCAGGTGCGTATCGATATAGTCCTGTGCCGTGTGTACCAACGGGTGGATGTGATTGCGTGCCAGGTCCGCCGCGCGCAACTGCACATCTTCGCCGGCGCGGCGACGGTAGATGACCAGTTCCTGCGACAGCTGGTTGGCCACCGTTTTTCCATAGAGCCGAGACACGATATGCAAGGCCAGGTCGGTCCCGCTGGACACGCCTGCCGAGGTGAACACACCGTCGTCCTCCACGAAAAGGCGATTTTCCAGCACCTTGGCGTTTGGGTAGCGTGCCTGAAGCAAGCCGACGTAACGGTGGTGCGTGGTGCATTGACGGCCATCCAGCAGGCCGGCTTCGCCCAGCAGGAAGGCACCGGTGCAGATGGAGCACAACTGCAGATCTGGCGTTTGCCCTACCACCTTCGCCAGCCACTGGGCGGTCGCGGCCAATATCGCGGCTTCGCTGGTGCTCACAGACAGCTTGTTGCCAACGACGAACAGCAGGTCCTGGGGCGAGAGCTGTTCCGGCAACGGATGCAAACCACTCAAGGTCACGCCCTGAAAGCTGCTGATCTGCTGTTTCGCCGCGATGCAACGCACGTTGATCGGCGCCAGTTGGAGTTCTTCGAGACTCGCCATGATCTGCAACGGCCCGCCGAGATCCAGGATGTGTGTGCCCGGGAGCAGCAAGAACCAGATGGTGCGCATGACGGTATTCCTTACATGTCCAAGTGCCTGACGTTGGGCGACACCTTGCCAACATAGCGTCAAAGGGCCATGCATTGAAAGTCTGCTGAGTCTGGTGGGTTGATTGTGGTCGGTTGTTTTGGCGTTCTTGGAGCGTGCGGTTGGGGGCGCGGTAGGAGCGTCAGGGGGCTGCGTTCACCCAGGATCTGTCGCGGCGATGCGCGCGGGCAGCGGTGAGCGAGCTGAATCACGGACATCTCCCTCGTCCTGATGTTTAGATGTTGTGATCGGCAGTTCTGGGTTGTTTTCAGCCGTTCGCGAGCGATTGCTTTCGACCCGAAGCAGGCCTTCACGAAAGGCAGGAATCGGCCAAAAGCAGCGGTACGCCAATAAGTCACAAGCTCGAAGTTTGCTGTCGATGGCCAGGTCGAAGACAGCCAGATCCCGAGTTCTTTCTGCAATTTGAAGCCTTACTCGGATGGCCCAGATACCTCTCAGTCGTAGCGGGGGGCTGCCCGACCAACTTTCCTTTGTTCCAAGGCTGACGGCTGCGGGTAGCGATGATGTTCATGACATGTCCTCACCTTTGGAAAGACAAGGATGGCCAAGGATGAGTGCGCTACATATCCCCATAGCTCGCGATAGAGAAGTTGAGAATCCGATGTAGTTGAGTCGGTGAGACAGGCTTGTGCAACAGTGGAATCCCACATTCATAGGCTTCTCGCAGGCGGCTGGGAGCGGTGTCACCTGTAATTATCAGCGCGGGAACCACACTTTTCAGGGCTTCCCGTACCAGTTCGATAGCACGGTCGCCGCTCAGGTTCGAACGCAGACGATAGTCGCTGATGATGAACTGCACTGACCATTGGTTTACCAGTGCTAACGCGTCCTCGACATGCTCAACCACCCTGCAATCACAACCCCAACTGCCGAGCAATTCCATCATTCCTAGACGAACGCTCGCATCATCCTCGATAACCAGTACGCGCAGGCCATTCAGCGATGTGAATTGCAATGGCATCGTCACAAACGCTTCGGCTGGATTGTTACTGAAATCATGTTGTTTGGCGTTGGGCAGTTGGACGCGGAATACGCTGCCACGACTCGGCTGTGATATCACGCTCAGGCTATGCCCCAGCGACCGGATCAAACCGTCGGTAATTGCCAGCCCGAGTCCCAGGCCCTTGAGACGGTCTCGTTCAGGGTTACCCACTTGGTAGAACTCACGGAAGATGTCTTTCTGCTGTTCCGCGGTGATACCGATTCCCGTATCGACAATATCTATGGATATACCCTCCCTGCGCTTGCGAGCAGCAATCAGCACCCCGCCGGTGGTGGTGTAGCGAATGGCATTACTGATCAGGTTCCGCAGGATCAGCTCCAGTAACATCGGGTCTGAATACACGGCAAGACGAGTCTCCCTGCTGCGGTAGATGATTCCCTTCATATCTGCCTGACTACCGAATTCGTTTTCCAACTTATGTAGCAGCGGCTGTAAGTGGAATGCACAGGGCTTCGGCTCGACAACGCCTGCTTCGACTCGAGAGAAATCCAACAGCGCATTGAGCATGCCTGCTGAAGCGAGGCCGGCAGCTCGTGCGTTGCCAAGCGTCTTGCGCTGTATATCGGTAAGTTCACTGCCTGCCAGCACTTCGAGGAAAAGCTCCTGGGCATGAACAGGCTGACGCAAGTCATGGCTGGCAGCAGCAAGGAATTTCGACTTTGCCAGATTGGCATTTTCTGCCTTGATCCTGGCCTCCTCAGCTCGCTCAGACTCCAACCGAAGACGCTCGACCAGGTCCAGATTCTCGAAACGCAGGGCAATCGAGCGTTGTGAGGTTTTTTGAACGAGCCGCGCCTGGCCGATTTGGCCAATAACATAAAGCGTGCATCCAATAGCCAACAGGCTGTATTCATTGTCTTCAATCAACAGCAAGCTGCTGTTGATTGCGAGTAACTGCGCAAGTTGCATGCAGAGGTACAGGGGGAGTACCGGCGCCAATAGTGAAACGGCATTGCTGCTTACACCGGCCAGTGCCGCCATGGCCAGAAGTTGCTCTGGCAATGAAGCCTTGCCCATCACGATCAAACTCAGAGAGCCCCAGGCCAGCCCTTCGATGACCTTGATGGCGCACATCTGCAGTGTAAGTCGGGAAACGTTGTGCGCAGTTACGCCACGACGTAGCGCCAGCCAGGCGTGGCCGACGCACACTATTCGGCTGAGCGTCACGAGAGTGAACCAACCCAGCATCCAGGGATGGTTATCAGGGGTCGTGAGTGCGAACAGCAGTACAAGTGCAAGCGCGGTCCCCAGAAGCAATGAACTTTTCATGCTTTGGAAAACGAGCCTTACTTGTTCGACACGAATATCAAGATCGGGGTCAGGGTGTACCTGTATTTGCATCAAACGATCAACCCCAAGTGCCGCGCCGTGAACGCGGCCTCGGAACGACTGGAGACCTGCAATACTTGAAGCGTTGCCTGAACATGCCCACGCACGGTGTGCTCTGAAAGATTGAGTTTTCGGCCAATCATCTTATTTGAAAGCCCATGGCACAACAGATCGAGCACTTGATATTGACGGGGCGTCAAAGTGGGCTTTCGGCTGGCCGATACTGTATTTTCCTGCACCATCATCTGCTGGCTTTTCGGACCCGTCGTTAAAACCTGGTTTATCACCTGTAGAATTCTTGCAGGCTGCTCGGACTTATGGACAAAACCCTGTGCTCCCCGTGCAATAACCTCCTGGATGACTAGGGTTCCTTGTATTGCTGATATGACCACTATCTTCGAACCAGGCCATTTCTGCTTGAGCAACGCGATACCTTCAAGACCGTTCAGCGCCTCCAGTTGTATGTCAAGAAGCACCAAATCGATAGACGCCTCCGTGCAAATTAGTGCCGAAGCCAGCGAGTCCGCCTCGATGATCTCCACATCAGTCAAGCCGGCGCTCACGACCATGCCTATTCCTGAGCGAACCAGTGCATGATCGTCTATCAGGAGGATTCTTGTTGTCATGGAGCGCATCCAAGCGTTGTGAAAGTGATCCGTTCGTGTCGTCAGTCCAAATGGACTATGGGCAGGGTCGAATGGTCGCTATATCATGGATCATAGCCCTTTGATATCACCCTCTGCAACCTGGTCCGATCGGTCAGTTTTTAACGTGAAAAAATTGAGCTATCGCTGAGTTAAGGTTAATTAATTCCAGGGTATTTTAATCTTGGAGAGTTCGTGTGCCGCCGTTCATCAAGTGGCGTTGAACACTTTTTATGGCGGGATTATTAAAGCAGTGCCGGGGATATCAACATTGCCCTGCTGCATTCCAGTATTTAATTACGCGTTTCACTCATCGTTCAAGGTACAAGATTCATGATCAAGTATCATCAGCGGTCAACGTTTACCCCATTGTGTCTGGCACTGCTCGCTGCCGCCGGTTTCGTGAGCCATAGTCAGGCTGTGCAAGCCCAGGAGCCGGTGTCGCTCTGCTCTCCAGGTACTCAGGGTGCTTTGGAGGTCGAGTTCATCAACAACTCCAGTCAGCCTGTCAGTTTCCATTGGATGGGCTTCGACTGCTCGGAGGGGGGAGGACCAAAACTGGCTCCTGGCCAGCGTGAGAAGGGCATCACTTACCCCGGCCACATTTTCCTCGTTCGCGGCAAAGGCGAACAGGTTCTGACAACCTTTGTGGCCTCCAGCAGCAATCGCACCTTCGTGGTCGATGACCGCCAAGTAGCGGAAGTTGCCGCAGAGGGTGAACAACACACCGAAGGCAAGTGCTCACCGCGCACCAATGGTCAATTCACCGTCGAATTCGTCAATACGCTCAACGAGCCGATCACCATGCAGTGGATTGGATTCGATTGTGAGGTCAACGTACTCCGCACAATTCCCGCGAATAGCAGCACTCAGGAAAATACCTACCCCGGTCATGTGTTCCGCTTTGTCGATATGAGCGGGAGTGAGCTCTATTCCTTCGATGTTTCTGAAGACGAAACGCGTTATGTGATTGACGCAGACTAACAACCCTCCGCGTTCGTCGTACGAAGGGCCGCAGGGCCAAGGTACGCCGCGCCCTTATCGCTACACATCGAAGTACAGCGTCTCTGGTAGCCGCTATCTCACATAATTCATTCATAACTCAGAAGGAGTTTTCATGATGTCTAACCTCATGCGCTCATGCGTTGCAGCGAGCATTGTCTTTGTTGCGGGTCAGGCCAATGCGGCCTGCAAGATCTCCGAACATTGGGATTTTCAGGGGCAAACCGGCGTGGTACAGGACAATGATTACGTGCGGTTTGCCGTTCAAGGATCGCCCGAAGACCGGCATCTTCCGGCCCGGAAGAACAGAACGTTCTGGGATCCGAGCTGGCGAAACATGATCTCGGCTGTCGAGTTGTCGCCGAACTGCAAGGCCGTTTTCTTCATGACGCCTGGCCTGGGCCAAGGCCATGTGCTGGTAAAGGAAACTACACCGCGGCTGCCTGAAAATATCAACGACAAGACGCAGGGCATGATCTGCGAATGCACCAATTGAACCACGCATGACCCTCCTCTGTAGGCGAGGCTTGGTTTCGCTACAGTTGCTCGTCTTGGGCTGCATGCTCAAGTCGTGCTATTGAGGGGCAGCCATCGGCCGATAGCTACCTGTGGTGAAGGGCAGCTTTTGGCCGATAGCGGTCCTCCGCGAGCAGCCGCTTTCGATCCTAAGCGGCCCTTCGCAAAAGGCAGCAATCGGCCAAAAGCGGACAGTCTCACTGGGACTGGGCTGTTATCCCTGAGGCTCGAAAGCAGCTATGAAACTCGGGGCAAGTCATTATATTACAATTCGCTCGTTGTTTTTTCTAATAAATCTTTGAATATCTTGTGGATGGTACTTGCATCACCTGTTTCTTTGAGGATATAAGCGGCACGGTTGTAATTTAATTTCTGTATATTCATAAAGCAAATGGCGCCGGCAGACAAGAAGCGAAACACTTCTTTGTGCGCAGGTAGAGTAGGTTCGTCGAGGTAATCATCTTCGTAAGATTGTTCGTATTGGGATTTCTCCCAAAGAACTCCAGAACCATCATCCAATACTAGTCCTGTCTGTGTTTTGTATAATTTGGATTCGGTTATGTATGGGTCCTTTCCTTGGTGTGTCTGTTCGTCTGAGTACATAAACACTAATGGAGAGATGTCGTTGTTTAGCTCAGGGATGTAAATCATCATCCCAGATAGTTTAAATTGATAGCCGCACTCATTGTCTTTTGTATAGATGGTAACGATTCCATCGTCAGAGATATTCTGTACTATCGCATGTCCAGAGCAATGCTCGTTGATAAAATCACAGCCAAATGTGAGTCCCCCTTCTTGGATTTCTTTGAGTATTGAATGAGCGACATTAGGGTCCTCTACCAGTATCGCATCTGGCGCCCTTGTTCCTTTGATTGAATTTTTCTGTAGCGCCCTAATTAAACATTCTACAGTGGCTGCTTTCACATCATTACTCAGCTTGCCGTATACGGCCTTTGTCACTCGGTATGCGCGGTCCAAATCTGTGCGTTCTTGCCCTCTTAGGTAACTCTCTCCGATAAGGGGGCCGAAAAGCTCATCGAGATCGTCTAGAAGTTTTACTATGACGCCTGAAACTTCATCCTCATTTAAAAGTACCGCGCTGTGAGTGATGCTGTTTCTCCATTTTTCTACTTTTAATAAGACCTTCCATAGTCGCTCGCGAATTTCTACTCCACAGATATCTCGAAGTCTTTCAAGTGACTCTCTATACGTGACGGTGTGAACACCTTCCACCTCGAATAACTCAACAATTTCTCTTGCTCTTCGTTGTTTAAATGCAGCCTTGAGTTTTGAGATATCAGAATATATTAATAATTCGTTTTTTTCTTTCAGTATGTACTTTACAAGTATTTCTATGCCGTGTTGAATTGAAAGCACGGAATCCTTTAGTGCTGAAAATCTTTTGGCCTCATCTGCACTCTCACCCAGAAGCTCCCCGTACTTGCCTAAGTGTTCATATCCTTTTAGAAGAGAGTCTAGCCCGTTATCAATGAGTGATATTTTCATTTGTTCACCTTGTCCATAAATTTTTAATCTTGTTTGTGTGGCACTGATCATAGCCAGCACAGGGAGGGGGGCGCAGGCGCTCAGGCTGGCAATCTTATAGTCAGCATTAGGCTAGATTCAAGAAGGCGTAGTGCAACCTTAAAAATGCTACTACGAAGGAAAAATCTGATGAAAATCTACTTATATCCCCCCGCCGACAGGCTGTACGCTGCTTTTTTTTTGCAAACCCGAACGGGTAGCTTGCCGATGTCCGCTTTTGGCCGTAGCTGCCTATCGTGAAGGTCAGCTATGGGTCGATTGCTGTCTGTGGCGAAGGGCTGCAATCGACCCAGGCTGTGTGAAAACGCAGACATCGCTTTGAAGTCTACGTCGCTATGTAAAATCTGCCAGCGCTTGCTTAGTCAGCAGACCTAAAATTTTCATAGGCGCGCGATTTCCGTTCCGGTACTGACCGTCAAACCTGCTCTAACACGTTTTCACACAGCCCGAGGCCCAAAGCCGACATTCAACAAACCTAACGACCCTTAGGCGAAGTTTTGCCTGAGGGGCTGAAGAAATTAGCGGCTAAAGTGAATTAGCTCTCACAATTTTGTGAATTTGCTACGCATACATTGCGCGTATCTCTTCATAGAAAGTTTTGCGCTTCGCAAGAATGTTGGCTCTATAAGCTTCCAAGTCCTCCTCTTTAAGGTTTGTGTTTCCATGCCAAGCAATTCGCCTAAAGTCTTTAATGTACTCGCCGTACTCACGTAAAAGCTCTTGGGCTTTAGTCGAGCCAAAAAGTATTAATTTCCCTTCTGCACTTGCAAGCTGGCTAAATTTATCAAACAGATCTGTTTCGGATTTTTTTATTCTAACTGGTAAGTCTTCGGGTGGCTTTTTATCACGCTTTGAATAACGGACATGCTCGACCATATAAGCCCAGTATGTAAGGACTGCAGAGGAAAAATCCTCTGCTTGGGCTGCCACCTCCTCAATTAGCTCTCGCTGTCTTCTTAGTTTGGTCTTTGAAATCTCATTATCATGTTGGAGTCGAGTAACCCAATAAGTTGAAATTCCGGAAATTAAGGCTCCAAGACCGATTTTCACTGTTGTGTCTATAATGCTAAAAAACTCATGTCCATATTGAATCTCGTGGCAGGAAATGTCAGCGCGATCTCTGACGGGAGATTAGATAGTTAAAAATAATATCTTTTAATACGAGGCTTATTTAGCTCCCAAAAGCATCCTGAAACTTTCGAATTCGTGGGAAGCGCCGAAAATATGACGCCGGTACCATCTCAAAGAAAGCTTCTTGAGCAACGTGTAGACTGCCTTCATCTTGCATTTGTCCATCTGCGACGAGGCGGGTTTCCTCTTGATGGATCAGACGAACTAGGGCACGGCCTCTCGAGCTGAGCGGCGCAACAAAGTGCGGGTGCATATCACGATCTACCCAGTCGATGAGACAGTCTGATAGGTCGATGTGAGCTAACCCTTGTGCGACAAGGAATTTTACGAACCCAAATGCAAATTGGTGCTCCTGGTGCCCCATGCCCATTCCATGTGGGGAGTTTGCTGCCTCAAGATTGTATTCTACTGAGTTGACAACCATATCCATGCCGTAGTAGATGCTGCGACATATATTGGTTAGCCCATGAACAAATAAGTCAAAATAGCTTAAAGGGAATGTCCCCTCATTGGATTTAGTAGCTATTAAGCATCGAAGAATTTCTGATATTTCCGAGATGAAGGGTTGGTCTAGAACGCCGGCATTTTCAAATATTGCAATAGCATCTGTTTCTTCTAGATGATTTGACGACAGCACTTCTATAAAAGCACTTTCTTCACGTGTACTTCTAAGTGCTTGCCGTGCATCAGCCCAATAGCTTTCATTGGCATCCGGATCATGCAGAACAAGCAAGACAGGAAGTGAAAATGACTCCCAATAGTTTCTATGCTTGCGTTCAGGGTAAAATTTCCATCCCTGCAAAGTCGGTCTTTTGAAATAAGACGGACCAGATTTTACTTGCACCGCCACTATCCGGCCTGTAGCAAATCCTTCAGCGTTTACGAATTCGATATTTCCATCAATTCCCACATCCCCTGTACCCGTTTCGCGCCAAATCTGATTTCTTCGAGCTGCATAAAGCTGGACAGCGGCAATACCTAAACGCTCTTGTGTGTACGTTGTGCCTGCTTTCGGCAAATCCATTGCAAGTCCCATATCTAATATTCGCCCGAATGGAGGCGATACGGTGCTGAAAATAGCAAAAAACTGTTGCGGCGTCGCCGTCCGCTTTTGGCCGATTGCTTCCCTTCACCACCGGCAGCTATGGGTCGTTAGCGGTCAGTCGGAGATGGCTGCTGTCGACCCATAGCTGCCCTTTGCGGCGGGCAGCTAACGACCCATAGCGGCCTCTCGCGAAGGGCAGCAAACCGCCAGAAGCGGCCACCCAGCAACGCCTGCAAATTCCGGATTGACTCCATCCAAAATAGCCACCCAATCGCGGCCAGCCTTACTTAACTCACAAGCTCCTTAAGGAAATCGGTCAGTGCTTTCTTCGGGTCGTCCTCCTCTGAAACAATCATCTCGATTCCCCATTGCCCCAAAACCTCCTGTGCAACCGGGTTGGGTCGGTTCGTAAACACGTAGGACTTGGGTCTTGCAGACGAGATGGCGGAACGGCCCCACATCTCTGTCAGTCGATAGAAAAGGAGTCGGATGTTGATGTCGGATAGGCTGTATCCGATGAAGAGCACTGAGTTCCCTAGGACATCGTTGCCGAGCTTGATGTCCAATGGCGAGTCATAATTTAACCTCTGGAAATAGCTGGTCTCATCAAGGACGATTGATGCGTCGTCATCGAAGTCCCCATGGAACTTCACAATCTGGCGACGGCCGTCTGTAACGGACACGAGGTCGGCTACGCTTGCGACTTTATCGTAGGGAACGCCGAATTTGTCATGGGCGATTTCCAGCCACCGGTCGTAGTTGGTTGTGTAGATCCGCGAGAATTTCCCAAGGGTAATCAGCCGATGAATCTCCGATTGAGTGATATCTGTATCGGGCCTGTGCCATTCACGGTCCATCCAGCTTCTTAGCGGCCCCAGACTTCCTTTTTTCTTCTTGTAGAACTCCGCAAGAGCTAGGTTGGAGCCGTAGGTATCGAAAATCTTAGGGTCGTAACCCAGTTCCGTTGCGATGTGTGCTGTCAACTGGCTCCAGGTCGGCAGGTTGAGATTGGCAGACACTCCGGAACCTACAAAAAGCATCAGCTTGTTGGTGCGGTGAGCGTGAAGTAATTCAGCGTTCATTTCACGCCTCTTACGGAATTGAGGTATGCCGCGAAATGGTCAAGGGCTTTGCGACGCATAGAAATTTCGTCTTTGGCCTCACCCATTTCAGCGAAGGTTTGGGTGTGTCCATTCGGAACGAAAACGCAGTCCCATTGGAAGCCCCTTGGGCCAACCGGCGCAGGTGGCACTGTTCCTTCAATGGAACCTTCGAACAGGCGAATCTCGCGCCCATCACAATAGCCGAGTACCGTCTTCGCCATTACAGTCGTATCTCCGAGGCCCGCGGCGAGGTTGACGAAGCGATCCGCCTCCAGCTTGTCCCAAAAGATTTGAGTCAATCCTGCCGGTAAATCGTTGAGACCTCTCAAGTACAGGCCAGTATGCTCTACGAAAAGAGGACGGCCGATAACCTCGAATGCCTTAATTAGCTTGTCCCGTACTAAGCGATCAACATCTTCGGTCTGCAACTCCTCAATCTTTCTTGATACAGGCACTATTTCCACGCCAGCCGGTGCCAAGATCCTTTGCACCTCGGCGATCTTGTGCGCATTTCCAGACATGAATCGAATTTTCAATCTAGATCCCTTATGAATGAGTAGCGCTTAGTTGCTTCGTACTGCTGGTCCAGGTCGCTGGCGGTAAGGCCCTCATCCAGCGCGATCGTTTGGTCATCCACAAGACCGCGCTGATGAATTGCAGGGTTGTCTGAGCAGATAACAAACGGAACCCCAAAGCGCCGAAATTCTTGAAGAGGATGGGCTTCATCGAAAGGTACCGCGCCGGTTAGTCTGTTGCTAATCGGGCATACCTCGATGCAGATGTCCTGCTTTCCCAATTTGTCTAGCAGGTGAGGATCCTTACCTGCTGCTGTCCCATGGCCAATACGATCGGCACCAAATAACTCAACAGCAGCCCGAACGTTTTCCACGCGGCCGGTTTCTCCGGCATGTATGGTGACCCCGAGTCCGAATCGATCTTTTGCCTTTCGGAAGAGTGACGGCAACTCCGATGGATAGGCGATTTCCTCATCACCCGCAAGATCGAGCCCCACCACGTCTTTCGGCTCACCGAGGTCTTGATAGGCCTGTAGTAGTGTGGAAAGGCAAACCGCACTGTAGTCGCCGCGCGTCACTGTAAGAATCAGACCGCGATGAATGCCGTGGCAATGCGCGGCGTGTCTGGTTGATTCGATCAGATGTTCTAGCGCTTGTGTGGGCGAACAATTCTGCAGATGGGCGAGGTACAAGACACTGCTTCGTAGTTCGACAAAGCGTATTCCGTTCTCCACGAAGCCAGCGAAGACTGCACTGGAAATGCGATCCAGGTTCTCGCGCTTCTTGGGAAAGAGCCTCAGTGCCTGCCAAGGAGTTAAGTATGACGCCAAGGACTGGCAGGGAGTGTTTCGAAGCAGGTCACGCTCGATCAGAAACCCGGGCGGCAGCTCGGTTGCTTCGTCGGCTAGAATCTCTCGAATTATAGGTGCGGGAATCGCTCCATTGAAGTGCACGTGGAGTTCTCCTCGGTCGCGTGCACTGGCTGCCTTCGCCTTGCCATGTTCTGCCTCGTTGCCTCTGCTGACACCGCCCTGCATCCAAGGTAAATGGGGTTGGCTCTGGTTCAATAACTTTCCTTAGTTTGCTCAACGAGCGTCATACGTGGGTATAGGTTGGCCGGCTAGGTACTGGATACTGCGTTGACGCAACGGTGAGGCAGATTCACCCTAAGTTGGAGGTAACGCGTTGCGAGCGCATTGAAGCGCTAGGAAATACGCATCCTGGAGATGACGCGCCAGGCTGCCTTCCATTTGACGGTGTTGGCTCAGCACATTCGAGTGGTCTGAGTCATCAAGCTTCCTTGTAAAGATCAGCCAGCTGTGCAGGTGAGGAGTCGTCTGCGTAGGGTGGTTACCTGCTGCCGATGATAGCTTCCTTGCCCCTTGGTCATCCGTTAGCACAGCTAGGCCGCGGCCCATAGCGAAGGCGATTGATGACAGCTCGCCCTTACCCAGTCGCTTACGGCCTTCCAGCATACTGATGATCTGAAGGTCGTCTAGGTTACAGGAATGGATTTCGAACTGGCCGGCGCAACGCGCCTCTTCCAATCGATGTTGAAGCTCACGGGTGACAGCGGTTGGCAAAGTGCGAGGCTTGATTAAACACTCATAGTTCACGAAACCGGTGACACAGAAGTGGCATTGAGCGGCGAGCGCAGCTCTGTACAAAGTGACTGAAGATAAGAGATTCCAGACCGAACACGTATCTGTCACGTTGATGGGGTGGAAGCGGGACGGATCAATCGACATTGGGCGCCCTCCCGTAAAGAGCGAGCAAACCCTGCAGCTCTGCGGAGTCACACAGAAGTGCCTCAGCTAGGCGGCCTTGAGTTATAAGCCCCTGGCTCGCGGCATCCAAACATAGCGCGACGTAGCTACTAGAAAGCCCTCTTTCCAATAGACGCGTTTTGCGTTCTAGCTGCCGGTCTGTCAGATGAGCCGGCAGCTCAGGGTCAATCTTGCTGGTCCGGGGAACACGGCCGGATTTGATCCGTTGGAATGCGTGTTCACTGACGAGCCTTTCGGCCTTTAGGCCTATGCTTAAGGCATGGCAACTTACTCGAAGCTCTTGTGCCCAATGCCCGGCGTCGGCTGGGGTCCATCGCTCGGGATTGGGAAGCTGCCGGAGGACTTCCGGGGGCATTAGATATCGGGAAGCAAAAGTGTTTGCGCGCAGTTCTACATAATCGTTTTTATCAGTGCGGGAATAGGTGATGCTGGGGCCACCCTTCGCATCGAAAAGCGCATGTGCCATTTCATGAGCTGCACTAAATCGCTGCCGATACACATCCTCGCTGTAGTTAACCAGAATGCATTTGCCGGCCTTGGGATGGGCCAGAAACAAGCCTGAGATATTGGAATTGCCTAGCTTGTGGCGAAACACATGCACGCCTGTTTGGCGGATTTCACTGTAAATATCCCTTGGAACTTCATTGCTCTGGTGCTGATTGAAGCGGCGGAAAGCCTCAGCCGCTTTAATCCCGTCGGTCTTGAAATGTCCCGATACTGGGGGTGCCGAGAACTCGCGATGGGTGGCATTCAGCTCCTCCATCAGGAAGTGCTCAGTTTCGCAGAGGTAAAGAAACTCTTGAATGGCCCTGCGATCGTCCTTGGTGAACTCACTACCGTGCTTGCGATAAAGAATATCCGTCTGCTCAAACGGAGCTAGCTGCTCATTCGAGATGAAGAATTTGAAGTCACAACGATAGAGATCGGCCAGCATAAGCACCTCATCGCCCGAGGGCTCCAAAGTACCCGCCTCAACGGACCGTAACCGGTCGGGAGAGATGCGAATGGCCGAACTCACTTCCTCAGTACTCAGCTGAAGCTGTTCGCGATAGCGAGACAACTTCGAGCCCAACGCTATCAGGTTTATCGTCATACCCGTTCTCCTTGTGGGGCATGACGATCCTAAATGTAGTAGCCCGTTCATTCCAGTCTGAATAGATCCTGATTTTGCAGATGATCAATGGCCGCTTCTGGCCGATAGCTGCACTTGGCGAAGGGCAGCTATGGGTCGGATAGCGACGGTCATACCTCGACCGTCGCTGTACGCGTTCATACCTCCGTCTGCTCCGCCATCTCCAGGGCGTCATCGACTTCAATACCTAGGTAACGCACCGTGCTTTCAAGCTTCGTATGACCGAGCAGGGCCTGAACTGCTCTCAGGTTCTTTGTCCTGCGATAGATCAGCGATGCCTTCGTACGTCTCATTGTGTGGATGCCGTACATAGCTGGATCAAGGCCGATAGAATTGACCCACGCCTTGAGGATTCGGGCGTACTGCCGGGTGGAGAGATGCATTGAGGCGTGTAACCGGCTTGGAAAAAGGCAATCCTCGCTATGGAGACGAGCTTGATGTATCCAGGCCTCTAGGGCGAGCCGCGTTTGCTCTGTAATCTCAAACTGCACGGGTCGCTGTGTTTTCTGCTGCATCACTATTGCTCGCGATGACACGTGCTCCCCATGAGCAACGTCGCGTACGCGAAGCTTGGTCAAATCGCAGGCTCGTAGCTTGCTGTCGATGGCCAGATCGAAGAGAGCTAAATCACGGGTTTCTCCCGCGATTTGGAGTCTTACCCGAATGGCCCAGATATCTTTCAGTCGGAGCGGAGCTTTCTGCCCGACCAATTTTCCTTTGTTCCAAGGTTGATGGCGGCTGGTCCTGATGGCGTTCATGGCTTGTTCTCCAGGTGTGGGAGGACAAGGATGGTCAGCCCGATCCAGAGGCGCTAACCGACCCATAGCCGTCCTTCGCGCAGGGACGTTATCGACCCAAAACGCTTCATGAATATCCGGGATACTCAGAATCTCCAATCGCTACAAACCAGGTACGTTTCATGAGCGCACACTTTTCACGAGGCTCCAGGAACAAGGTTGCTTTCGTCCTCTCCTGCCCCGGCCGCCATGAAGAGCAGGCCAAGCACCCTGCCGCGGGAGTGACGGGCAGCAATCTGAATCGTTTGCTCGCCATACTTGGGCAGCGGCTCGACCTGCAACCGCTCGAGCGTGCGCACGTTACCATCACGAATGCATGGGACATGATCGAATATCGCCAAAAGACATTCAGATCAGAAGCTACTGACGCCGAAGTGATGCAAACCGACAACCTTCACCGACTGGCAGACGAACTCCGCCACGTCACCGAACTTGTAGTTTTCTGCGGATGTAAAGCCAGGCTGGCATCACGAGAATTGCTGCGTCTGGAACTTCTTCCGAACCTCAAGCACGTAGCGTTCGTGGACCACCTTGGCATGCGTGGGCTCCTCACGATCAAGTCAGACGCGAACGGCAAGCCAATTGTTGCCGCCACTAAGCAGAAACATGACGGGAGACAAGATCCCTTGTCATTCATAAGCGCCGAAAACACAACCCGCCGCCTCAGCGTGGTACTTCAACGGCTGCTGGATAGCATCCAAAGCGTCAATCAGACATCGAAGTGAAAACCTCATCTATCGCTCAACGCGAAAAGGCCTCGCAGACCGATAATTCCGGGGTTGGCAAGTAGGCTGCGGATGCAGGTTTTGCGGCCATTCGCGAGCAAGCTCGCTCCCACGGGTTTCGCGTCGGGCAACGCTGAATTCACCACCGCAATCACAGCGATCCGTCCCGACCAGACCGAAGGTTCTGCATGCCGATCGTGAGGATGTCAATTGACATCCAAAAAGGATGATGACTAACATCCACACCATCACCCACCCACACAGGACCGCGATCCATGCATCTGCAATCCGTCTTCGACTACCTCAGCCCCTACGCCTACCTCGCCAACACCCGCCTGCCCGGCCTGGACCACCCGGTCGAGTACATGCCCATCGATATCCTCGCGGTGATGAAGCAGGTCGGTAACCAGCCCTCGCCCGCCTGCCCGCCCAAGCTCAAGTACTCCGGCATCGACGCCGCGCGCTGGGCGGCGCTGTACCAGGTGCCGTTCGCGCCCAATGGCGGTCTGTTCCAGGCCATGCGCGCCGGTCGTTTCGACGGCGCCCTGCTGGTCCGCGCCGCCGTCGCCGCGCAGCAGGCCGGGGTCTTCGAAACCTTCCACCCGGCGCTGTTCGCCGCGGTCTGGGCCGGCAACGACGACCTCACCAGCAGCGACACCCGCGGCGCCTTCCTGCGCACCCTGAAGATCGACAGCGATATCTGGCACCTCGCCGACACCCCGGCAGTCCGCGAACAACTGGCCGCCAACAACGAACTGGCCGTGCAAAAAGGTGTGTTCGGCGTACCGACCTTCTTCTGCAACGACGAGATGTATTTCGGCAACGACCGGCTCGACTTCGTGCGCGCCGCCCTTCAGCAAGCAAAAGGAGTTCACGCATGACCACGAAAAAACTCGCCATCGTCACCGGTGTCGGCCCCGGCACCGGCGCGTCCATCGTTCGCCGTCTGGTCGCCGACGGCTATCGGGTGGCGATGCTCGCGCGCAACGCCGAGCGCCTGGCGCAACTGGCCAGCGAACTGCCGGACACCCATGCCTTCCCCGTCGATGTCACCGACAGCCAAGGCCTGCAACAGACCCTGGAGCAGATCCACAGCCGCCTCGGCCACGCCGATGTGCTGGTGCACAACGCGGTCGGCGCCACCTTCGGCAACTTCATGGAGATCGACCCGCAGGCCCTGGACACCAATTTCCAGACCAACGTCATGGCCCTGCTGCATCTGGCCCGCGCGCTGTCGCCGGCCATGGTCGACAAGGGCCAGGGTGCGATCATCGTCACCGGCAACACCTCCGCCCTGCGCGGCAGGACGCATTTCGCCGGGTTTGCGCCGAGCAAGGCGGCGCAGCGCATCCTCAGCGAATCCATCGCCCGCGAACTGGGCCCCAAGGGTGTGCATGTGGCCTACCTGGTGATCGACGCGGTGATCGACATGGAATGGACGCGCAAGCTGCACCCGACCAAGCCGGACGAGTTCTTCATCCAGCCGGCGGATATCGCCGCCGAGGTCGGCCACCTGATCCAGCAGCCGCGCAGCGCCTGGACCTTCCTCACGGAAGTGCGCCCGTACGGCGAGACCTGGTGAGGTGAACCGCCTCCGGGGGCCGGGTGCTATGATCCGCCCCCGGATCACGCCACGAGGACAACCAGCATGGGCCACTCCCAAGCCAGCAAGCAGAACACCCACGAGCGCATCGTCAACCTCGCGGCGGAGCGTTTCTGCGAGCTGGGCCTCGACGGCCTGAGCATCGCCAACCTGATGAAGGAAGCCGGCCTGACCCACGGCGGCTTCTACAAGCATTTCGACTCCCGCGACCAGTTGGTGGCCGAGGCGCTGGACGCCGCCTTCAAGCGCTCGGAGAACCCGGAGAAACTGGCGCGACACAGCTTCCAGGCCATGGTCGGCGACTACCTCAGCGCCGAACACCGTGACGGCGTCGGCACCGGCTGCGCGGTCGGTGCCCTGGTCAGCGATATCGGCCGGGTCGAGGGCGAGGCCCGCGAGCTGTACACACGCAAGCTGCGCGGCAACTTCAAGGGCATCGCCGCCCTGCTCGGCGGCGTCGACGGGGAAAAGCGCGAGGAGGCCATCGTCGCCTTCAGCGCCATGGTCGGCGCCCTCGGCCTGGCCCGGGCCTGTGCGGATGACGAACTGTCGCGAGAAATCCTCGCCAGCGTGCGGCACTTCCTGCTGGACCGTTTCGGCGAAGACTGATACCCGCCTCTACACTCTCCTGACCATCACCGGGAGAGCGTGGCATGAATGGCACAGAAGTCCTGATCATCGGCGCCGGCCCCACGGGCCTGGTCCTCGCACTGTGGTTGAGCAAGCTCGGCGTGGCGGTGCGGATCGTCGACAAGGCCGCGGGTCCCGGGACCACTTCGCGGGCGCTGGCGGTCCAGGCGCGGACCCTGGAGCTGTATCGCCAGCTGGACCTGGCCGATGCCGTGGTCGAGCGCGGTCACCGGGTGCCGGCGGCCAATCTCTGGGTCAGGGGCCAGCCGGCGGCGAAGCTGTCCCTGGGCACGATCGGCGCCAGCCTGACGCCCTACCCCTTCCTGCACATCTTCCCCCAGGACGAACACGAGAAACTGCTGATCGAGCGCCTGCAGGGCTTCGGGGTGAGCGTCGAGTGGAATACCGAACTGCTCGAACTGCACCAGGACGAGCAACAGACCCATGCCCGCCTGCGCCACGCCGATGGCGGCGAAGAGGACTGCGCCGCGGCCTTCCTCGCCGGTTGCGACGGCGCCCGTTCGACGGTGCGCAAGGCCCTGGACATCGGCTTTCCCGGGGGCACCTACCAGCAGGTGTTCTATGTCGCCGATGTGCAGGCTTCGGGCCCGGCGCTGGACGGCGAACTGCATGTGGACCTCGACGACGCGGATTTCCTCGCGGTCTTCCCGCTGGCCGGCAAGGGCCGCGCGCGGCTGATCGGCACGGTCCGCGACGAACGCGCGGAGCACCCGGAAAACCTGCGTTTCGAGGACGTCAGCAGCCGTGCCATGGCGCACATGAACGTGCAGGTGGAGCAGGTCAACTGGTTCTCCACCTACCGCGTGCATCACCGCGTCGCCGCGCACTTTCGCGACCAGCACGCGTTTCTCCTCGGCGACGCCGCCCATGTGCACAGCCCGGCCGGTGGCCAGGGCATGAACACCGGGATCGGCGATGCCATCAACCTGGCCTGGAAACTCGCCAGCGTCCTCCACGGCAAGGCCAGCGACGAACTGCTGGCCAGCTACGAGATCGAGCGCAAGGCCTTCGCCGAGCGCCTGGTGGCGACCACCGACCAGGTGTTCAACTTCGTCAGCGCCAACGGGCGCATCGCCAACCTGTTGCGCACCCGCCTGGCACCGGTGCTGCTGTCGCGCCTGGTGGCGATGGCCAAGGTGCGCGCGTTCATGTTCCGCACGGTCTCGCAGACCGCCCTCAACTATCGGCTGATGCCCTTGAGTTTCGGCAGCGCCGGGCATGTCCATGGCGGCGATCGCCTGCCCTGGGCTCATGATGGAGCGGGCGACAATTTCGCCGACCTGGCGCGCCCCTGCTGGCAGGTGCATGTCTATGGCCTGGCCAGCAAGGACCTGACGGGCTGGTGCGCGGCGCGGCAGATGCCGCTGCACGTGTTCCCCTGGAGCCCGGCCCATGAAGCCGCCGGGCTGGCGCGCAACGCCTTGTACCTGCTGCGTCCGGACAGCTACGTGGCGCTGGCCGAAGCGTCTTCCTCCACCGCGGCGCTGGAGCGCTACTTCAGCGAACGCTCGCTGCGGCCCTGCTGAACCGCGAAGAAACGCCAGGTGGCGTACAGGCACAGGAGCAGACCACTGACCGCCAGCGCGCCGCCGACAGCACCGATCGCGGACAGGCCGACCTGGCTGACGACGATGCTGCCCAGCAGCGCGCCGCCGCCGATACCGACGTTGTACAGCCCGGAGAACATGGCCATGGCCACGTCGGTGGCATCGGAGGCCAACTGCAGGACCTTCGACTGCAGGGCCAGGCTGAAGCACATGATCGCCATGCCCCACAGCGCGCACAGGGCGCACAGCAGCCACGGCACCCCGGCCAGCGGCAGGAGCAGCAGCAGACACACACCCAGCGCGGCGATCGAAACGATCAGGAAGCCACGCGGGAAACGCTCGCTGAAGTGGCTGAACAGCAGCGAACCGAAGACCCCCGCACCGCCGTACACCAGCAGCAGGATGGTGGTCATTTCGCTGCTCATGGCCGCGACTTCCCGGGTGAACGGCTCGATATAGCTGTAGCCGGTGAACTGCGCGGTGATCACCAGCACCACCAGGGCGTACACCGACATCAGCGCCGGACGCTTGAGCAGAATGGGCAGGCTGCGCAGGGAGCCTGAGTTCTGGCTCGGCAGCAGCGGCAGCGAGCGCAGTAGCCAGAGCAGGGTCGCCACCGAAACCACGGCAATGCCGAGGAAGGTGGTACGCCAACCCAGCGCCTCCCCCACCACCCGCCCCAACGGGATGCCCAGCACCATGGCCAGGGTGGTGCCGGTCGCCAGCAGGCCGAGGGCCTTGGCCTGCTGACCCGGCGGCGCCACGCGCACCGCCAGCGACGCGGTGATCGACCAGAACACCGCATGCGCCAGCGCAATGCCCACCCGACTGACCAGCAGCATGCCGAAGCTGGTGGCCAGCCCGGACAGTACATGGCTGAGGATGAACAGGACGAAGAGCAGGCCGAGCAGACGCCGACGCTCGATATTGCGGGTCAGCAGCATCATCGGCAGCGAGGTCAGCGACACCACCCAGGCATACACGGTGAGCATCAGGCCGACCTGGGCGCTGGGCATGTCGAAGCTGCGCCCGATATCGCTGAGCAGCGCTATCGGGACGAACTCGGTGGTGTTGACGATGAAGGCGCCCAGGGCCAGGGCGAAAACGCTGAGCCAACTGCCGTTGCGGGGTTCGGGGCTATGCATGCGGTGGACAAGACTCCTGGAAACGGACGAATCGCGGACGTGACAAAGGCATCCATGAACCCGGGGTTCGGATGTGCCATGCGGTCGTTGTAGGAAAAAGGGTGCCGCCGAGTCTACGTGAGCCCATCCCACGTCGCAAACGCTCTGCGAGGGCTTTTTCGGGCTGATGGAAAATCAGGCGCCAGAATATCGTCAAAATCCCGACTTTCTTTTCCGATCACCTGCCATCCGACTGATAAGCCCGTGATAGAGCGGGATTTTGAATGAGAAAATATCTTGAAACAACTAATGCGGTGGCATTTTGACGGGATGGCAAATTGCTGCGCTATACATGAAAAAAAGTTCATTTTCTTGACACAACCCCCGTCGGAGGCTTTATGCGTGCACTGCCAACCATCCTCGCCCGAATCCGCCGCAAAGGCCTGAGCCGTACTCTGGTCACCCTGTGGCAGCGCCATGTGTTCTTCCATTGGGAGTTGTTGTGGATGGAGCGCGACCTGGTCACCCCGGTGGCCGCGCACAACCTCAAGGAGCACCCGCCGGTACGCCTGGTGACCATCACCGAAGGCAACGCCGGGGCCTTCGCCCGCCACTTCGGCGACCGCGTGCAGACCATGCGCGAACTGGCCCGCGAGGGACATGTCGGGCACATGTACCTGGACGACGACGGCGACGCGGTGGCGTTCATCTGGGCCAGCACCCGCGACTATGACGACCGCCACTACTACGGCTGCACCTTCCCGGTGGCGCGCGGCGATTTCTTCGAGTTCGGTGGCGAAATGATCCCGGCCTACTTCGGCAGCAGCCTGTCGGTGGATGCCCAGGTCAACCTGTGGAATGCCATGCGCGAGCTCGGCTGCAGCCGGGTGGTGGACGTGGTGGAGACGCACAACGTGCCGGCGCTCAAACTGCACCTGCGCATGGGCTATCACGAGCAGGGGCGAGTGATGCATGTCTACGGGCTGTTCGGGCGCTGGAAGCTGTTTCGCGAGAGCCGCTACGAGAGCTCGCGGTTGCTGCCGCTGTGCAAGCCGCGGGTGGCGCCGGTGGCGAAGGTGGAAATGGCTTGATGGGTGAATTGGGGTCATCTGTGATGGGCGGATGATCGCTTGTTCCGTGGCGTGCCATCGCGCTAAATGGTGGCCTGGATTACGGCCGCTGCGCGCCCGTTCGCAGGCAAGCCAGCTCCTACAATGGCGCAGTTCACCGCCCTTGTAGGAGCGTGGCTCGTCGTGTGACGAACCACCGCGAAGGAGCGCAATGCGGTCCCCGAAAACTCCGCGGAGCCACCCAATGCCTCTCACCAAGACAATCCAGGACTGGTGCACCGAACACCCGGTCATCGCCGAACTGGTCGCCCTCGACGAAACCACCTGGTTCAACCCCAACATCGCCGCGGTCGCCGACGCCCTGCCGGACGTGCCCCTGACCCGCGCCGACATGGATGACGCCAGCGCACGCCTGCAACGCTTCGCCGCCTTCATCCAGTCCGCCTTCCCGCAGACCCGCGAGGCCGGCGGCATCATCGAATCGCCGCTGTATCCCCTGCCCGCCCTGCAGCGCGAACTCGGCACCCACCCCGGCCAGCTATGGCTGAAGGCCGACAATGAACTGCCGATCTCCGGATCGATCAAGGCCCGCGGCGGCATCTACGAGGTGCTCGCCCATGCCGAGCGCCTGGCCCTCGACGCCGGCCTGCTGCAACCCGGCGACGACTACGCGAAACTCGACAGCGACGCCGCCCGCGCCTTCTTCGGCCAGTACCGCATCGCCGTCGGTTCCACCGGCAACCTCGGCCTGTCCATCGGCATCATCAGCGCGCGCCTGGGCTTCCAGGCCACGGTGCACATGTCCGCCGACGCCCGCCAATGGAAGAAGGACAAACTGCGCGCCCACGGCGTGCAGGTGATCGAGTACCCCACCGACTACAGCGTCGCCGTGGCCGAAGGCCGGCGTCAGGCCGAAGGCGATCCGTTCTGCCATTTCGTCGATGACGAGAATTCCCGCCAGCTGTTCCTCGGCTATGCCGTTGCCGCCCTGCGCCTGCGGGGTCAGTTGCGCCAGGCCGGCATCGAGGTGGACGCCGGGCACCCGCTGTTCGTCTACCTGCCCTGCGGCGTCGGTGGCGGTCCCGGCGGCGTGGCCTTCGGCCTCAAGCAGGTGTTCGGCGACGCGGTGCACTGCCTGTTCGCCGAACCGACCCATTCGCCGTGCATGCTGCTCGGCGTGTACACCGGCCTGCACGAGGCGGTGTCGGTCTACGACTTCGGCATCGACAATGCCACCGCCGCCGACGGCCTGGCGGTGGGCCGTCCTTCGGGCTTCGTCGGCCGGACCATGCAGCGCCTGATCGATGGCTACTACACGGTCAGCGACGACAACCTCTATCGCCTGCTGGCCCGGATGGAGCGCTGTGCAGGCCTGCGCCTGGAGCCCTCGGCCCTGGCCGGGGTGCCGGGCATGCAGCGGGTGCTGGAGGAACGCCAGGGTTATCGCCAGCGCCTCGGCCTGAGCGAACGGCACATGGCCAACGCCACCCATCTGGTCTGGGCCACCGGCGGCAGCATGGTGCCCAGCGCGGAGATGGACGCCTACCTGGCCACCGGCCGCGCCCTGCTGGATCCGCGCTGATGCTCAATCTCCCACCGCTGCTGGCCGCGCGCCTGGACAACAGCCAGTTCGGCAACCTGCACACCTTCCTCGTCGCGGCGCGGCACCTGAGCTTCGCCCTCGCCGCCGAGGAGTTGTGCCTGACGCCCAGCGCGATCAGCCACCGTATCGCCCGGCTGGAGCAGGCTTTGTCGCTGCGCCTGTTCGAACGCCTGACCCGACGCATCCGCCTGACCGCCGAAGGCGAGCGGATCTACGCGATCCTGCGCGACACCGTCGCCGCCCTCGATGATGCCCTGCGTCCGCACGGTGCGGGCGTCGCCGGCGCGGTGGTGCTGTATGCCCATCCGTCCATCGCCAGCGACTGGCTGGTGCCGCGACTGGCGGACCTGCACCAGCGCTATCCGGAGATTGCCCTGGACCTGCGGGTCGGCAACGAGCGCCTGGACTTTCGCAGCCACAACATCGACCTGGCCCTGGTGTATGCCAGTGGCGAGTATCCGGGGCTGGTCAATCGGCGCTTGATGGATGAGGCGGTGACGCCGGTGTGCAGTCCGCGCTATGCCGAGCAGTTCGCCCTGTTCGAGGATCCGCGCAATCTGCGCCATTGCACCCTGCTGCACGATGCCCTGGCCTGGGAGCACGCGGCGTTCGATGCGGAATGGCGGGCCTGGGCGCGCACCGCGGGACTGGAAGACGTGCTGCCCGCGCGGCGCATGACCTTCGATCGCTCGGACCTGTGCGCCGGGGCGGCACTGGGTCATGTCGGGGTGGCCATCGGTCGCCGCAGGTTGGTGCGGCGCCATGTGGACACCGGGCTGCTGGTAACGCCGTTCGGTGACTTCGGCGAAACCGGGGAGCGTGCCTATTACCTGGTGTACCCGCCCGGCCGGACGTTGTCGGCGCAAGCCACATGCCTGCAGGACTGGCTGTGCGGACAGGTGCCAGCCCCTTGAACGAGGCTCTATCGAAACCTTTTGTCATAAGTGATAATGATTCGACTTATCACTTGCAAAAGGAGGCGCCTGCATGCCCGGCGAGTCCAGCCCTCACGATATCGAACGCCTCTACCTCGACCACCACGGCTGGCTGCAAGGCTGGTTGCGCAGCCGCCTGAACGACAGCGCCGATGCCGCCGACCTGGCCCAGGACACCTTCGTGCGTCTCCTGCGCCGTCGCCAGCACACCCTGATGCACGAACCACGCGCCTATCTGCGCACGGTGGCTCGCGGTCTGGTGATCGATCTCTGGCGACGCCGCGATATCGAGCAGGCCTGGCTGCAGACCCTGGCGCAACAGCCCGCGGGCGAAGCCCCCTCACCCGAGACCAGCCTGCTGGTGATCGAGTCGCTGATCGCCATCGATCGCCTGCTCGACCAACTCAAGCCACAAACCCGCGAAGCCTTCCTCCTGGCCCAGCTGGAGGGCATGAGCTGCCCGCGCATCGCAGAGCAGATGGGCGTATCGCTGTCCACCGTCGAACGCCATATCGCCAAGGCCCTGCGCCATTGCTATGCGCTGGTCTTCGAGCAGCCGTCATGACCCGGGACACGGCACCGGCGCTGCCGGAACGGGTCATCGAGCAGGCCATCGACTGGCAGGTGAAACTGGCTTACAACACGGTCGACGCGGCCAGCCACGCAGCCTTCGAGCGCTGGCTCGACGAGCATGATGACCACGCCCGCGCCTGGCAGCGCATCCAGAACCTGACCGCGCGCTTCGCCGGCATGCCACCGCAACTGGCGCTGCAAACCCTGCGCAAACTGCCAGAGGCACGCCTGCAACGGCGCACGATGCTCAAGCTGCTGAGCCTGTTCGTGATCGTCGGGGCCGGCAGTTGGGGCGCCGCCGGCAGCGCCCCGTGGCAGCGCCTGAACGCCGACTACAGCACCCGGGTCGGCGAACGCCGGCAATGGCGCCTGAGCGACGACAGCCTGATCGACCTCAACACCGACACTGCCGTTGCCCTTCGCTACGATGCCAACCAGCGCCTGATCGAACTGCTGCGCGGGGAAATCCACCTGCTCAGCGGCAGCGATTCCGCGTCCGCGAGCAAACGGCCGCTACGGGTCGCCACTCCCTTCGGTCTGTTCGAGGCACTGGGTACGCGCTTCAGCGTGCGTCTGGAAGACGATGGCGCGCGCCTGGCCCTGCTGGAGGGCGCCGTGCGCCTGCATCCCGCCCAGGGCGGCGAGGATGCCATCGCCCGTGCGGGAGAAAGCTGGCGCCTGGATGCCCGACAAGCGCGCCGCCTGAACACGCCGCCCAGCGAAGCCGCGGCCTGGCGCGACGGACTGCTGATGGCGCGCAACCAACCGCTGCACGAGGTGCTCGCGGAACTGGCGCGCTATCGCCATGGCTACCTGGGGTGCGATCCGCGAATCGCCAACCTGCCGGTCAGCGGAAATTTCCAGCTGGACGACCCGGACGCCACCCTCGATTTCATCGCCCAGGCTCACCGCCTGCACCTGCAACGCCTGACGCGCTACTGGGTACGCCTGCTGCCCGTGTAACCACCACGAAAAAAATCCTCCGCGTCGTGAAGGGGTTTTCGATCTGGCCCGGCATACAGATCAGAACTCCTCCAACACTGCACACGAGAACCACCCTTGAACAGCCGTATTCCCTCGACGCCCACCCCGATGCGCGCCCTGTTGCGCAGCGCCTTCCTGTCCCTCGGCCTGGCCGCCACGCTTCCCCTGGTGACCCACGCGCAGGCAGCCGAGCAGGTCTTCAGCATTCCCGTCGGCACCCTCGACCAGGCCCTGACCCAACTGAGCCGCGAGACCGGCCTGAACATCGCCTTCAACCCCGCCGACCTCGCCGGCAAGCACAGTCACGCCGTGCAGGGTCGTTTCAGTGCCGAGCAGGCGCTGGCGCAACTGCTCGCCGGCAGCGGTCTGCAGGCCGTGGCCCTGGCGAGCGGCGGCTATCGCCTGATCCCGCAGGCCGGCGCCTCCACCGCGCTGGAACTGGACGCCACGAGCGTCATGGCGCGGGAGACCCAAGACAACCCGCTGGGACCGGTAGCAGGCTACATCGCCCGGCGCACCACCACCGCGACCAAGACCGACACACCGATACTGGAGAACCCGCAGGCAATCTCCGTGATCACCCGCGAACGCATGGACGACATGGGTGCCCAGCGGCTCGACGAAGTACTGCGCTACACCTCGGGCGTACGCACCGACGGCGGCGGCGCGAACAACGCGGCGGACAATATCTTCCTGCGCGGCTATGCGATTTCCCTGACCTACCGTGATGGCCTGCGCCTGCGGCCGCTGGGCTTCTTCGGCATGTTCGGCGAGGAGCCCTACGGCCTGGAGCGGGTCGAGGTACTCAAGGGTCCGACCTCGATCCTCTACGGCCAGAGCGAACCGGGCGGTATGGTCAACACGATCTCCAAGCGCCCGACCGACTACGAGCGCGGCGAGGTCGGCCTGTCCTTCGGCAACAACCACCGCCGGCAACTGACCCTGGACACCAGCGGCCCGCTCAGCGAGACCCTGAGCTACCGTTTCGTCGCCCTCGGTCGCGAGGCGGACGGCGCCTACGACCACACCGCCGACGACCGCGCCTATGTCGCGCCGAGCCTGACCTGGCGCCCCGACGAATACACCAGCCTGACGCTGCTGGCCTCCTACCAGAAGAACAAGGCCCTGGCCCCGAGCAATATTCCCTGGGCCGCGGTGAACGGCAGCAGCCCCTACGGCAAGGTGCCGATGGAACGCTTCATCGGCGAACCGGACTTCGACTTCGAGGAAGTGGAAAGCACCTCGGTGGGCTATGAATTCAGCCATGCCTTCGACGACACCTGGACCTTCCGGCAGAACCTGCGTTTCAGCGACTACGACAACCAGGAAAACTACCTGGCCCGGGTCAGCGGCCTGGTGACCGGCAGCGACGGCGTGCCCAACGCCTCGATCAGGCGCAACTACCAGCTCCGCCATGCCTATGGCGAACACCTGGCGCTGGACAACCAGTTGCAGGCGCGCTTCGCCACCGGCCCCGTGCAACACACCACGCTGCTGGGCGTCGACTACAGCTGGAGCCGCTCGGTGCGCAACGAGAAATGGGGCAACGCCACCCCGCTCAACGTGTTCGACCCGGTGTACGGCGCGGCGGTGGATACCTCGGCGTACACCGCCTGGGTCAACAACCGCCAGCGCACCACTCAACTGGGCTACTACTTCCAGGACCAGCTCAAATACGATCGCTGGGTCATGACCCTCGGCGGGCGCCAGGACTATGCCCGCAGTCGCACGACCGACCGCTGGACCGGCACGGAAACCGCCGATCAGGACTGGGATGACTTCACTGGCCGCGCCGGCCTGGTGTACCTGTTCGACAACGGTTTCGCGCCGTATGTCAGCTATGCCGAGTCGTTCAACCCGGTGACCGGCAGCAGTGCGCCGGAGCGCGGCGGCAAGAACTTCGAACCGGAACGTGGCAAGCAGTACGAGGTTGGCGTGCGTTACCAGCCGCCGGGCAGCGAAACCCAGATCACCCTGTCGCTGTACGACCTGCGCAAGGAAAACGCGATCACCAACGATCCGCTGAACGAACGCTACAGCATCCAGACCGGCGAGATCCGCTCCAAAGGCGTCGAGCTGGAAGCGATCGCCACCGTGGCCGAGGACCTGAAGCTCACCGGCTCGCTTTCCTACAGCGATGTGGAAGTGACCAAGAGCAACGACGGCAACCAGGGCAAGCAACCGTTCAAGGTGCCGGCGAAACTGGCCTCGATCTGGGCCGACTACAGCGTTCCGTTCGATCCCCTGCAGGGCCTGAGCATCGGCATCGGCGCGCGCTACACCGGCTACACCTACGGTGACGCGCTGAATACCTTCGAGGTGCCGTCCTACACCCTGTACGACGCGGCCGTGCGCTACGACCTGAGCAAACTCGACCCGACGCTGCAAGGGGTCAAGGCCAGCGTCAACGTCAACAACCTGACCGACAAGTACTACGTCGCTTCATGCTTCTTCTCCCTGGCCTGCAACATGGGCGAGGGACGCAGCGTGGTGGCCGAGGTGAGTTACCAGTGGTGAGATAAGGGGGCTGCTTTGCAGCCTTTCGCGAGCAAGCTCGCTCCCACAGTGGTTCGGTGCATGCCAATCCCTTGTGGGAGCGAGCTTGCTCGCGAAGGGCCGCAAAGCGGCCCCGGATTATCGGATCAAGGCGCCGGATTCGGCTGCTGCACATGGATCGCCTCGATCCCCTGCAGCAATTCCTCGGTCAATTGCACCTCGACACTGGCCAGATTGCTCTGCAGTTGCTCCAGCGTCGTCGCGCCGATGATGTTGCTGGTCAGGAACGGCCGGCTGGTGACATAGGCCAGCGCCAGCTGCGCCGGATCCACACCATGCTCGCGGGCGAGCGCCACGTAGGCCGCGGTGGCGCGCTCGACCTGCGGGTTGTTGTAGCGCTGGAAGCGGTCGAACAGGGTCAGGCGCCCTTTCGGCGGCTGCGCGCCATTGAGGTACTTGCCCGACAGCACGCCGAACGCCAGCGGCGAATAGGCCAGCAGGCCGACATTCTCGCGAATGGAGATCTCCGCCAGGCCCACTTCGTAGCTGCGGTTCAACAGGCTGTAGGGGTTCTGGATCGACACCGCCCGCGGCCAGCCACGGGTCTCGGCCAGGTGCAGGAAGCGCGCCACGCCCCACGGGGTTTCGTTGGACAGGCCGATATGACGGATCTTGCCGGCCTTGACCAGATCATCCAGCACTTCGAGGGTCTCCTCGATGGCGACCGCTTCGTCGTTGGCGTCGTGCACGTAGCCCAGTTGGCCGAAGAAGTTGGTCTGGCGGTCCGGCCAATGCAGTTGGTAGAGGTCCAGATAGTCGGTCCGCAGACGCTTGAGGCTGTCCTCCAGGGCCGCGGTGATATTGGCCCGGTCCAGCCGCGCCGTGCCGCCGCGGATATGCTCGATACGCTGCGGGCCGGCGACCTTGCTCGCCAGCACCCACTGCTCGCGACCACCGAAACGGGCGAAGTAGTTGCCGATGATGCGCTCGGTTTCGCCGTAGGTTTTCGCGATCGGCGGCACCGGGTACATCTCCGCGGTGTCGATGAAGTTGATCCCGGCCTCGCGCGCCACCTGAATCTGCTCGAAGGCCTCGGACTCGCTGTTCTGCTCACCCCAGGTCATGGTGCCGAGGGCGATGGCGCTGACGGCGATGCCGCTGTTGCCCAGTTGACGCTTTTCCATGAATCACTCCTTTGTCGAAACGGCGAAGGCCGCCGACACCGCGAACGGCGCCGGCAGCCTGTATTCGGTGACGGCTTCAGCGCACACGGGGCTGGAACAGCTCCACGGCACTGGCGTCGATCTTGCGCGGCAGCAGGCCCTGGGCGAAGAACACATCGGCGATCTGCTGCTGTTCGGCGAGGTTGTCGGCCCCTACCGGCTGCACATCATAACTGCGTCGGCCATTGGCCTGCTCGACCGTCGCCACATCGAGGTTGCCCCACAGCGGGCCGAGGACCCTGGCGGCCTCGGTCGGGTTGGCCTTGAGCCACTTGCCCGCCCCGCTCAGCGCGGTGAACAGGGTGTTCAGCACCTCGGGATGGGCCTTGGCGTAGTCGCTGGAGGCCAGGTAGTAACGCTGGTAGCTGGAAAGGCCCTGGCCGTCGCTGAGGACCTTGGCATGCTGCTGGCGCTGGGCGCTGGCGACGTAGGGGTCCCAGGTCACCCAGGCATCCACCTTGCGGTTCTCGAACGCGGCGCGGCCATCCGCCGGAATCAGGTAGGCCGGCTGGATGTCGCTGAAGTTCAGGCCGGCCTTGGCCAGCGCCTGGATCAGCAGGTAATGGCTGCCGGCGGCCTTGGTCACGGCGATCTTCTTGCCCTTGAGGTCGGCGAGGTTCCGCAGCGCCGAATCCGCCGGCACGAGAATGGCCTGGGCCAGCGGCGATGGCGTCTCCCGGGCGAAGTAGGTCAGTTTCGCCCCGGCGGCCTGGGCGAACACCGGCACGGTATCGGCGACATCGGCGGACACATCGACATTGCCCAGGTTGAGGGCCTCCAGCAGCGGCAGGCCGCTGGCGAACTCGTGCCAGGTGACGTCGATGCCCTGGGCCTTGAGCTGTTGTTCCAGGTTGCCCTGGGCCTTGAGCAGGGTCAGCAGGGTCGAGGACTTCTGGTAGCCGATGCGCAGGGCTTCGGCACTGGCGGTGCCGGCAAGGCTGGCGCCCAGCACCACGGCGGCGGCGAGCCGGTACAGACGCTTGAAAGGAATCATGGGAAACGCTCCGGATCAGGGGGTCTTGGTGAGTTGTGCGCTGCCAGGCAGCACGAAACCGCTGGCGAAGGTCGGCGCCACATCGAGGCGCTCGGCGATCAGGCCGTGGGCCTGGTAGAAGTCGGCGGTGGCCTGCTGCTCGGCGATGGTCGTGCTGTCCAGCGCCTGCCAGCGCGCCTGGCGCCGCTCGTACTGCAGGCGCGCGGCCTCCACCGGGAAGCCGATGATCTGCGCGAGGTTTTTCGAATAGCTGTCGATATTGCGCTTGGCCCAGTCCTCGGCCCTGGCCAGACGGCTCAGGTAATCCTGCAGGGCGGCACGCCGCGCCGGGTCGGCCAGGGCCTTGTCGGTGGCGGCGAGAAAGCTGTTGCCGCTGGACAGGCCGCGGCCGTTGACCAGTACCCGCCCCTGCCCGCTCAGCTCGGCCAGCGCGGTGTAGGGTTCCCAGGTCGACCAGGCGTCCACCGAGCCATTGGCCAGGGCGACCTTGGCGTCCACCGGGCCGAGAAAGCGAAACTCCACGTCCTTCTCGCTGAGCCCGGCGCTGGCCAGGGCCTTGAGCGCCACGAAATGCCCGATGGAACCGCGCCCGGTGGCGATGCGCTTGCCCTTCAGCTCCGCCGCGCTGCGCAGTGGCGAAGCCGGCTGCACCAGCACCGCGATGCCGTAGGGATCGGATTTGTCGACAGCGATGGCCTTGACCTGCGCGCCCGAGGCCAGGGCGAACAGCAGCGGCGCATCGCCGATGATCCCGGCATCGATGGCGCCGGCGTTCAACGCTTCGGCCAGCGGCGCGGCGGCGGGAAACTCGGCCCAGCGGATGTCGTACGGCAGGTCGCGCAGCTCATCGGCGGCCTCCAGCTGGGCGCGCATGTTGCCTTTCTGGTCGCCGACACGCAGTTCGACGCGCTCGGCGGCGAAACCCGGGCTCGCCAGCAGCAAGGCGGCACCAAGGGCCAGGATTCGGGTGAAGGGGATCATCGCGACGCTCCTCAAGGCTGGACGGCAGCCTGTTGTCAGGTTCTGGGTTCCATCCGCGGCGTGGCGAATGTGAGCTGACTGTAGCGAGCCGCGAATAATCAGTGAAATGCATTTTGGTCATAACCTAATATGCGAACAATTTTTCATTATCGCCATTAGCTTAGAACCATAAAGAATTTTACATAGCACTATCCAACGCATACGGTCATAAGCCCCGCCGGCATGGATCCGCTGTCCAGGGCGGGCCAACGGCGCTCCGCAGGGGCGCCCCCAGCGTCTTATGCGATGAGTGCCCGATGAGCCAGTCTTCCGCTGCTGTCCCGCTGCACCGGCCGTCCGTACCGGACAGCCCTCCTTCCGGCCTGGACCCGGTCCTTGCGAACATCACCCGGGAGCTGGCGGCCAGCGCCGCCGGTTTCGACCGCAGCGGCGCCTTTCCCGCGGCCAATTTCGAACTGCTGCAACGCCATGGCCTGCTCGCCCTGACGGTACCCGCGGCGCTCGGTGGCGGCGGCGCCGACCTGCCCACCGCGCGCAAGGTGGTCAGCGCGGTGGCCAAGGGCGAACCCTCTACCGCGCTGATCCTGGTGATGCAGTACCTGCAGCATTTCCGCCTGCAGGATGACCTGCGCTGGCCAGCCCCGCTGCGCGAGCGGCTGGCCCGCGAGGCGGTGGAGCACGGCGCGCTGATCAACGCCTTCCGGGTCGAACCGGAGCTGGGTACCCCGGCTCGCGGCGGCCTGCCGGCGACCGTGGCGCGGCGCACCGCCGAGGGCTGGCGGCTGTCCGGGACCAAGCTGTACTCCACCGGCAGCCATGGCCTGACCTGGTACCTGGTGTGGGCGCGCAGCGACGATGCCGATCCGCTGGTCGGCGGCTTCCTGGTGCACAAGGACACCCCCGGCATCCGCATCGTCGATGAATGGGACCACCTCGGCATGCGCGCCACCTGCAGCCACCGGGTCGAGTTCGACGACGTCCTGCTGCCGCTGGAGCACGCCGTGGCGGTCAGCCCGGCCAGCGCGCCGCGCCCTGAACTGGACGGCGAAAGCCTGGTGTGGATGGCGGTGCTGCTGTCGAGCATCTACGACGCCGTGGCCCAGGCCGCCCGTGACTGGCTGGTGACCTTCCTGCGCGAGCGGGTGCCATCCAACCTCGGCCAGCCGCTGGCCAGCCTGCCGCGCTTCCAGGAACGGGTCGGGCGCATCGACACCCTGCTGTTCGCCAACCGCAACCTGCTCGACTCTGCCGCCGCCGGCCTGGTCGACGCGGGCAACGCCGGGCAGCTCAAGCAACTGGTCACGCAGAACGCCATCCAGGCGGTGGAGCTGGCCATCGAGGCCACCGGCAATCCCGGTCTGTCGCGGCACAACCCGCTGGAGCGGCATTACCGCGACGTGCTCTGCGCACGTATCCATACCCCCCAGGACGACGTGGTCTTCCACGGCAGCGGTCGCGCTGCCCTCGATGCAGGAGTCGCCTCATGAGCGCCATCAGCGTGATCGCCAGCCAGCTCGATGCCCAGGCCAACGAGCTGCTGCGCCAGCGTCTGCCCGGACACCGGGTGATCGACCTGGCCCCCGAACAATTCAATGCCGAGCGCGCCGACGTGCTGATCGTGCGCCCGGTCAACGTGCGCGGGCGCCGTGTCGACGAAGCGCCGCGCGGCTGGCCATGGTCGTTGCGCTGGGTGCAATTGGTGTCGTCAGGCATCGACTTCTACCCGGACTGGCTGTTCCAGGGCCCGCCGGTCACCAGCGGCAAGGGCAGCAATGCCGAGCAGGTCGCCGAGTTCGCCCTGGCGGCGATCTTCTCCGCGGCCAAGCAGTTGCCGAACATCTGGGTCAAGGACGACGACTGGACCTTCAGCCCGCTGCAACCGGTGCGCGGCAAGACCCTCGGCATCCTCGGCCTGGGCAGCATCGGTCGGGCCCTGGCGGCCAAGGCCACGGCGCTGGGCCTGCGGGTGATCGCCCTCGGCCGCCCCGGGCAAGCGCTGGAGGCCGGCGTGCCGGTGCAGGCCGTGGCGGATATCCATCAGCTGTTCGCCGAGTCCGACCATCTGGTCCTGGCCGCGCCACTCACCGCGCAGACCCGTGGCGTGATCGATCGCCAGGTGCTGGCCAGCGCCAAACCCGGCCTGCACCTGGTGAACATCGCCCGCGGCGGCCTGCTCGACCAGCAGGCGCTGGTCGAAGCACTGGAGGCCGGGCGCATCGGCCGCGCCACCCTGGATGTCACCGAACCCGAACCGCTGCCGGCCGGCCACCCGCTGTACCGCGATCCGCGGGTGTTCATCTCGCCGCACACCTGCGCGATTTCCACCGAGGGCATCCGTGGCTTCGCCGAGGACTTCGCCGACAACTTCCAGCGTTATCACCAGGGCCAGCCACTGCGCAACCTGGTCGACCACCAGCGCGGCTACTGACTTTTCACCGAACTTGAACGCGCCCCTGGCGCGTGGGGAGCACCGCAATGACTGCCGTATCCGTTCTGCCCGTTTCCTCCGATCCTGCCAGCGTGCGCCAGCGGGTCAGCGCCGAAGAATGGGAGGTGCGGGTCAAGCTCGCCGCCGCCTACCGCCTGGCCGCGCTGTTTCGCTGGACCGACCATATCTACACGCACTTCTCGGCGCGGGTGCCGGGGCCGGACGAGCATTTCCTGATCAATGCCTACGGCCTGCTGTTCGATGAAATCAGCGCCTCCAACCTGGTCAAGGTGGATGTCGACGGGACCCTCATCGACGACCCGCTGGGGCTGGGCATCAACCAGGCCGGCTACGTCATCCACAGCGCCATCCACCGCGCCCGCCCGGACCTCAAGGCGGTGCTGCACACCCACACCCGCGACGGCGCGGCGGTGTCGGCGCAGCGCGATGGCCTGCTGCCGCTGTCGCAGCATGCGCTGGCCTACTACAGCCGGGTTGTCTATCACACCTACGAGGGGGTGGCGCTGGACCTGGATGAACAGCAGCGCCTGGTCGCCCACCTGGGCGACAGCAATATCCTGATCCTGCGCAATCACGGGCTGCTGACCGGCGGCAGCAGTGTCGAGCATGCCTTCCGCGAGCTGCATGGACTGGAGCGGGCCTGCAATATCCAGATCGCCGCGCAGGCCGGGGGCAATGCCGACCTGCTGTTCGCGCCGGAGGCGGCGATCGAGAAAGTGAAGCAGCAGAGCGCGGCCTTCCTCGATGGCAACAATCCGGGGATCCAGCGGCATTGGGATGCGCTGATCCGCCAGCTGGACCGGGAGGGGGATGACTACAAGCAGTGATGTGCAAGGGGACCGCTTTGCGGTCCTTCGCGGGCAAGCCACGCTCCTACGGGATACGCGCTCTCCTCGTAGGAGCGTGGCTTGCCCGCGAAGGCCTGCAAAGCAGGCCCAGATGACTACCGCCCCCACCCAGGGAGGCCCCCAGAACAGCCGGAAACCGATCATGCCCAGACCCGCCTTGCGCCACGCCCTCCCTCCGTTGTTGCTGTCCTTGCCCCTGACCACCCTCGCCGCCGCCGAGCCACCCAGGGAAGACCGCCTGCCCAGCGTCACCGTCACCGCCGAGCACCGTCAGGAAGACCTGCAGAAAGCCCCGCTGGCGATCAGCGCCTTCGACGAAAACACCCTGCGCGACCAGCAGATCAACAACATCCGCGACCTCTCCGGGCGCGTGCCCAACCTGACCCTCAGCCGCCAGTCGATCTCCTACAGCGCGCAGACCTACGGCATCCGTGGCATCGGCGAGACCGACCCGATCCAGGAAGCGGCGGTGGCGGTGTACGCCGACGACCTGTACATCCCGCGGGCGATTTCCTCGATGCTCGACTTCAACGATGTCGAGCGCGTCGAGGTCCTGCGCGGCCCGCAAGGCACCCTGTACGGGCGCAACAGCGCCGCCGGGGCGATCCGCGTGATCACCCGCGACCCGGACCAGAAGACCCGCGCCTTCGTCGAACTCGGCGCCGGCAACTACGACGCCCGCAACGGCCGCCTGCTGGTCAGCGGACCGCTGGTGGACGACACCCTGTTCGCCAGCTTCTCGGCCCTGCGCCTGAGCCGCGACGGCACGGTGTACAACCGCACCCGCCACAAGGACGTCAACAGCGTCGATATCCAGTCCTATCGCGGCAAGCTGCGCCTGGCCCCGGTGGACTCGGCGTGGGACACCCAGTTGACCCTGGCCGGCACCTTCGACCGCGGCGACACCACCAGCTACACCCCGTTCGACCCGGCCAACAGCCACTTCGACAAGTTCAAGACCTACAGCAGCCTCAACCCGAAGAACCGCCTCGACCAGGGCAGCGCGGTGCTGCGTTCGATCTACCACTTCGACGACCAGCTGAGCTTCAAATCGGTCACCGGCTGGTCGGCGTTCGACCAGCCGGTGAACTACGACAACTCCGGCGAAGCCAACGTCGGCAACGCCGCGCCCACGCAGAACAACCTGATCCGCTACAAGCAGCGCTACGCCACCCAGGAATTCCAGCTCAACGGCGACTACGAGCGCCTCGACTTCACCCTCGGCGCTTACCTGTACAAGGAGCGTTTCCGCGCCGAGCGCGACAGCCTCACCTATTCGGTGGCGGCCGACCGGGTCAATGCCAGCGGCCAGTACAGCACCACCGACACCGAGAGCTACGCGCTGTATGGCCAGGGCACCTACAAGCTGACCTCGCGCCTGTCGCTGACCGCCGGCCTGCGCTACACCGCCGAACACAAGAACTTCGACTACAACAACTACCGGATCACCACCGCGCGGCAGATCACCGGCCTCAACTTCAGCGCCGAGACCAGCGAAAGCTGGGCCTCGTTCAGCCCCAAGCTGGGCCTGGAATATGCCTGGAGCGACGAGTTGATCCAGTACGGCTACGTGGCCAAGGGCTTCAAGGCCGGCGGCTTCGACAACCGCGCGCCGACCCGCCTGGCCGCCCTGCAGGGCTTCGACCCGGAAAACGTCATCACCTACGAGACCGGGCTCAAGGGCGACTATCTCGGCGGACGTCTGCGCAGCAACATGGCGGTGTTCTACAACGACTACAAGGACCTGCAGACCAACGCCTGGGACCCGGCGATCAGCGCCAACCTGCGCACCAACGTCGGCAGCGCGCACAGCTACGGGGTGGAACTGGAGAATACCGCCCTGCTCAGCCGCGACCTGACCCTCAGTGCCAATCTCGGCTACCTCGAAGCACAGTACGACGACTTCAAGAACGCCGCGGGACCGGGGGTGGACGCCGATGGCAACCGGATGGTCTTCGCCCCGCGCTGGAACCTGGCGCTGGGCCTGAACTGGACCGTCCCGGTGGACCTGCCGGGGGCACTGGTGGCGGGCACCGACTGGCAGTTCCAGACCCGGTCCTATGCCAATGCGGTGAACGGGGAAATCTACGAAGTGCCGCAACAGAGCTTCTGGAACGCCAACACCAGCTACAGCAGCGGCGATGGTCACTGGACCACCACCCTGGCGGTGAAGAACCTGCTCAATCGGGCCTATCCGCAGAGCATCGCCTACTCGGCGGCGAGCAGCACCGCGTATTACTCGGTGAACGATCCGAGGACCATTACCTTGAGCGTGCGGTATGACCTGTGAATGAAAAAGGGCCTGCGGATGCAGGCCCTTTGCGGATCAGGAGTCGCGCTTGCTCGACTCGGCTTTCTTGTCGGCGACCGCCTGTTGCGGTGCCTCTTTTTGTGCCTGCTGGAATTGCGCGTGCCATTCGTTGACCCGGTCGCTGCCGCCTTCGGCATGGGCCAGGACCGGCAGGGCAAAGAGGATGGACAGGGTTGCGGCTTTGAGAACGGACATGTGGGAAAACCTTTGCGTGGATAACGATAATCAGTTGCCCGCGCATTGTCCGAAGCCGTGATTAACCGGGAATTAAGTCCCGGATCTTCATTGATCTTCCGGGCCTCATCGCGGGCAACGCCCGCTCCCACAAGATTCGGCGGCGCCGCCGAACCTTGTGGGAGCGGGCGTTGCCCGCGATGAGGCCCTCAAGAACAACGAAGATCCCCAGTCAGACCCAAGGCAACTGATGCGTCACACAGTGAATCCCACCACCACCCGCCGCGATCGCATCGATATCCAGCGCCACGATCTCCCTGTCCGGATACAGCTCTTCAAGTAGATCCCTGGCCTTGCGGTCCGCCTCTGCATCACCGAACTGCGGCATGATCACCGCGCCATTGATCACGAAGTAGTTGATATACCCCGCGGCAAAATCCGGGTTGTCGCGATTGAACCTGCTGCGCCGCGGCTTCAACGGCGGCGACAGCACATGCACCTTCAACCTGCGCCCATCGGCATCGGTGGCGTTGCGCAGGATCTCCAGATGCCGCTGCGTCACCGCGTGGTCATAGGAGTCCGGATCGGTATCCAGGTTGGCCACCACCACCCCGGGACTGACGAAGCGCGCATAGAAATCCACATGGGCATCGGTGATGTCCTTGCCGCGAATCCCCGGCAGCCAGATGATCTTGCGCAACCCCAGACAAGCCTTCAGTTCCTCCTCCACCTCGGCCCGGGTCCAGTCGGGATTGCGGTTGCCATTGACCCAGCAGCTCTCGGTCATGATCCCGGTACCGTGCCCGTCCACCTCGATGCCGCCGCCCTCGCCCACCAGCTCGCTGCGCAGGTAACGCGCACCGACGTCGCGAGCCATGAACGCGGCGACCCGGGCATCCTTCCCATGCTGCTGTTTGCCGCCCCAGCCATTGAAATTGAAGTCCAGCGCGGTCAGGCCGCCGTCCTCGGTGGTAAGGAAGTTGGCGCCGATATCGCGCATCCAGATATCGTCCAGCGCGGTCTCCAGGAAGCGCACATTGGCGCCACCGCACAGCTCCTCGGCCAGCTCGCGCTCGTCGCTGCGGCACAGCACGGTGACCGGCTGGAACCGGGCGATCGCGCGGGCGATCCGGCCAAGCGCCTCCTGCACATCACCGGTGAAGTCCTCCCAGATCGCCTCCTGGGCGCCGAAGGCGATCCAGGCATGACGCTGGCGTTCGCCCTCGTCGGGCATGAACCAGTCGTCCTCGTCGGCGGCGAAGACGCGCAAGGGGTTCAGCCCGGCACTGGCGATCAGGCCCAGGCTGCTGGCGATGGAAAGCTGCCGGATGAAGTGGCGGCGGGTCGGCATGGTCATTTCACTCTTTCAGGGTCAACTGGCTGTCTTGAACTTGGTCCAGGCACGCATTCGCGCGCGCATGGCCGATTGCGGGATGTCCTTGCCCGGAATCAGACGCTGGAAGGCGCCCTCATCAGGATAGATATCCGGGTTGTCACGCATCGCCGGATCGACCTGCGGTCGCGCTTTGGCGCTGGAGGTCGGGTAGCCGGTGAAGTTGCTGATGGCCGCCATGTTCTCCGGACGCATGACGAAATTGATGAAGGCATAGGCGTATTCAGGGTGCTTGGCATCCACCGGAATCGCCATGTTGTCCATCCACACCGTGGTGCCCTCGCGAGGGATGCGGTACTGGAAGCGCACCGGCTTGCCAGCGGCATCGGCGGTGCGCTGGGACTGGGTCATGTCGCCGCTGTAACCGAGGGACAGGCACAGGTTGCCGTTGACCAGATCGGTGACCGGCTGCGACTGGAACTTGCGGATATACGGCCGCACCTTCATCAGCAGTTCGCTGGCCGCGGCCAGGTCTTCGGGCTTGGCGCTGCGCGGCTCGCGACCGAGGTAGTTGAGGGCCACCGCCAGGACCTCGTCCGGCGAGTCGATCATCGAGATCCCGCAGTCGGCGAACTTCGCCGCCAGCTCCGGCTTGAACAGCAGGTCGAGGCTGTTCACCGGGGCGTCCGGCAGGCGCTTGCGGATCTGCTCTTCGTTGTAGGTCAGGCCGATGCTGCCCCAGGTATAGGGCACGGTGGCCGCCGCCGAATGCGGGTAGTGCTCGCGCAGGCGCTGCAACCCCGGTTCGATATCCGCCAGGGCGGCAAGCTTCGCCGGATCCAGCTTCTGCAGGCTGCCGGCGCGCATCAGGCGCTCGGCCACGGTGTCGCCGGGAAAGATCAGGTCGTAGCCGCTGCCGGAGGTCATCAGCTTGGCCTCCAGCACCTCGCTGCTGTCCATCACGTCGTAGATCACCTTGATCCCGGTTTCCGCGGTGAAGCGCGCCAGGGTGTCCTCGGCGAAATAGTCGGCCCAGTTGTACAGCCGCAGGGTGCGGTCCTGGTCGTCGCCATGGGCCAGGCCCTGGGTCAGGCACAGCGCCAGGCCCAGCAGCGTCAGCATGCGTGGTTTCATCTCACACCTCCCGGCCCGTGCGCCAGATGCTGGTGGACCCGCCGTCCAGGCTGAGCAGCGTGCGGTACATTTCCGGCCGGCGGTCGCGGAAGATGCCCCAGGTCAGGCGTTCCTCGCGCATCGCCGCGAGATCGAGGGTGTGCATCAGCACGCCGGGAGTCTCGCGGTCGGCTTCGGCGAGCAGCTTGCCCTTGTGGTCGCTGATGAATGACGAGCCGTAGAAATCCATGTGCAATTCAGGATCGCCCGTGGCTACCTCGCGGCCGATGCGGTTGGCCGCCACCACCGGCAGCAGGTTGGCCGCGGCGTGACCGCGCATGGTCATCTGCCAGTGGTCGCGGGAGTCGAACGCCGCCGCGCCGGGCTCGGAGCCGATCGCGGTGGGGAACAGCAGCACCTCGGCGCCCATCAGCGCCAGGCAGCGCGCGGTCTCCGGGAACCACTGGTCCCAGCAGATACCGATGCCGAGGCGGCCGAAGGCGGTGTCCCAGACGCGGAAGCCGGTATCGCCGGGGCTGAAGTACTCCTTCTCCTGATAACCGATGGCGTTGGGGATGTGGGTCTTGCGGTAGACCCCGAGCAGACGGCCGTCGGCATCGGCGACGCTGAGGGAGTTGAAGTAGGCGTTGCCGGCCTTCTCGTACCAGCTCAGCGGCAGCACCACGCCCAGCTCCCGGGCCAGCGCGGCGAAGCGCTGGAGCACGCGGCTGCGCGGGTATTCCTCGGCCAGGGCGAGGTGCTTGTGGTCCTGCTCGATGCAGAAATACGGGGTGGCGAACAGCTCCTGCAGGAGGATCACCTGGGCACCCTGGGCGGCGGCATCGCGGACCAGTTGCTCGGCGCGGTCGAGGTTGTCGCCGAGGTTCCAGCTGCACGGCATCTGGGTCGTGGCGACGGTGAGGAAAGTCATGGCGCTCGCTCCTTATTCCTGCACAGGCCAGGCTGGTTGCTGCTGGGTGATGCAATGCACCCCGCCGCCGCCGTGGGCCAGATGGTTGATCCGCACCGGTACCACTTCGCGCTCGGGGAACGCGGCGGCCAGCACCCGGGCGGCTTCGGCGTCGGCCTCGATACCGTAGGCCGGCATGATGATCGCACCGTTGGCGATGTAGAAATTGGTGTACGAGGCGCAGAACACCTCGGCCTCGGGGTCCACCGCGGCGCTGGCTTCGTACAGGTCGATCAGCTCGAAGGCGCGACCCTGGGCATCGCGGGCCAGCTCCAGGGCGCGGCGGTTCTCGCGCACCACTTCGGCATAGACCGAGGTCTTCTCGTGGGTCGCGTCCACCAGCAGCACGCCGGGACGGGCGAAGGCGCAGACGCCATCGACATGGCCGTCGGTCATGTCGCCGGTGACGTACTGCGGATCGCCGGGCAGCCAGATGGTCTTGGTCACGCCCAGCAGACGCGCGAAGATCTCCTCCGCCTCGGCCTTGTCCAGGCCCGGGTTGCGGTTGGGGTTGAGCAGCACCGATTCGGTGGTGATCAGGGTGCCTTCGCCATCGACGTGAATCGCCCCGCCTTCATTGGCCAGCCAGGTGCCGAAGCAGTCCGCGCCGAGCCGGTTGAGCACGCGCCGGGCCAGGCTTTCGTCCAGGCCGTGGGCCGACTTGCCGCCCCAGGCATTGAAGCGCCAGCTGACCCCGGCCAGGCCGTGCTGTGGATGGCAGACGAAGCTCGGGCCGGAATCGCGACACCAGCTGTCGTCCACCGCCAGCTCGATCAGCTCGACATTGGCCCCGCACAGATCGGCGGCGCTGGCCCGGGCGCCCGGATGAACCACCAGTTTCACCGGCTCGAAGCGGGCGATGGCATTGACCACCCGGGCGAAGTCGGCCTGCACCTCTTCCAGGCGCACGGTCCAGGTGCTCTCCCAGAGCGCCCGGTTGTGTGGCCAGACCATCCAGGTCGCCGCATGAGGGGCCCACTCAGCGGGCATCCTCCAGCCGTTGCTGCGTTCGCCGTTGCTCTGCATGTTCGCATCCACCTTCAGTTAAGTATTTTTTATTACTGAAAACCGCGATCGCGGAATGGATGTCATGCTATGTCCCATCCTGATGCACGACAAACGATGGATTTAGCCGACAACTGATTAGCGAGACTTATCGATCATGCTAAAACACTGGCCACCTCTCAACGCCCTGCGCGGCTTCGAAGCCGCCGCCCGCCTGGGCAGCTTCCACAAGGCCGCCGAGGAACTGCACCTGACCCAGTCGGCGATCAGCCAGCAGATCCGCAGCCTGGAAACCTTTCTCGAACAGCCGCTGTTCCATCGTAGTGGACGCAGCGTCAGCCTCACCGACGCCGGGTACGACCTGCATGCCACCACCCAGGCCATGCTGCAGCACCTGTCGGTGGGCATCCGTCGCCTGGACCAGTACCGCAAGCCCAACCAGTTGGTGGTCAACACCACCCCGGCGTTCGCCCGTCACTGGCTGCTGCCGCGCCTGGGCGATTTCCACCGCCAGCACCCGGAGGTGGATCTGTGGCTGTTCACCACCTTCGAGGTGCCGGACATGGCCACCCAGACCGTCGACCTGAGCCTGCGCGACGACCTCGAACCGCAGGCCGAATGCAGCCACCAGGTGCTGTTCGAGGATCGCCTCTACCCCGCCTGCCACCCCGACCTGCTGGCGCAGCCGGCCGCGCAGCGCACCACCCTGCACGGCGAGCGGGAGATGGACTGGAGTCGCTGGTCGGTGCTGGGCGGCGAGGATGTCGGGCAGCGCACCCACGGGCTGAACTTCTCCGACCCGGGGTTGCTGCTGGATGCCGCGTGCGAAGGGCACGGGGTGGCCCTGGTCAGCCAGTTGCTGGCCGCGCGGGCCGAGGAAAAAGGCCTGTTGCGCGCGCTGAGCGAGCGCCGGGTGGCGGGCCCGGAATGGGCGTGCCTGGTGCATCAGGACAGCGAGAAAAGTCCGTTGACCCGCTCGTTCATGGGCTGGGTGCGCGAGGCGCTGGCGGTTCAGCGCTGCGCATAGGGCACCGCGATCAGCAGGATGGCCGTGCCGTGGGCGACGATGGCCGCGATCACACCGTAGCGCATCCGAAGCAAGGCACAGGCCAGCCCTTCGATCAGGGTGAACGCCAGCACCGGCCAGCCGGCCTGGGTGACGGTGGCGGCGAGGAAGACATGGCAGGCGGCGAAGGCCACGGCGCTGTTCAGCGCGGCGCGCAGCGGGGTCGTGTGGCGCTCCAGCCAGCCCTGCAGCACACCGCGAAACAGCACTTCTTCCAAGGCATTGCCGCCGTAGGCCAGGACGACCATGCCCGCCAGCCAGCCGTCGAAGCCGGCGAATGCACTGCCCTGATACAGACGCAGCGCTAGGCCGATGGCGCAGCCGGCGAGCAGGCCGAGCGCCAGCCCGTTGGGCAGGTGGCCCTTGCGCCAGACGATCAGCGCCCAGAGCTCGGGTGCCAGGCGTGACAGCACGGCGATCAGGCCCAGGGACATCACGCCCAGGGCAGCGAGCACCAGCGGGTTGGCGATGAAGCCGATGCGCACCTGGCCATCCAGTGCCCACAGGCCCGTGGGGGTCATGGCATCGCGAGCCAGAACGAAGGCCAGCAGCAGGATCAGGATGCGCAGGCCGCTACGGCTGCGCGGGGTCAGCCAGAACCACAGGGCACAGAGGGCCAGGCCGGGAGTGATGTGCAGCAGGTAGGTGGCGAGGCGGGACAGCCCTTCTTCAAGCATTGCGCGGTATCCATCGGCAGCAGGTTGGCCAGTGTATCCAGGAAACGAGCAGCCGACCGGTGGCGACAAGGCTCTCTTTGACAGGCCAGGCGGATCCTGATCTATTGGGGAGTGATATCACTATGATATCAAATCATGCCTTTTCGGTACCGGCGGTATTCGAGTGGGCCGTCTCCTAGGAGGGAGCGAATCATGAGCAAAGAAATACAATTCCCGGCGGATTATGGTTTTGCCCGGATTGGCAGCACCATCAATTACTCGACCCGGGAACTCAACGCGACGTTCTACGCGTTCGAAATGGCCAAGCTCAATGGCCTGAATCTTCTGGCGTCGAACACCCCGACCGTGAGGCTCACCACGCGCGCCAACACCTTCAGCAGCGCCACGGAAAGGGCCTGGAGCTTCAGTGTGGACAGCAAGATCAAGAGCAGTTTCCTGGTCTGCAACGCCGAACTGGGTTTCCATGCCGACCTCGCATCGGGCTCCTCGAGCAGTTCTTCGGGCATGACCCTCGACGTGATCTACGAAGAGAGCGGTTATGAGATCGTTCTGGCCAAACAGGCGACCGAGCAGCAGTTGTACGAGTGCGCGACGCCCAAGTTCCAGCAGTTCTACAAGGCTATCGCCGACGCCCCTACGCCATCGGACTGGCTGCTTGCCTACCAGGCCTTTCACGACACCTTCGGACACGGCTTCGTCAGCAAGCTGAAACTCATCAGTTATGCCAGTGGCTCACTGCAGTTCAACCACAGCACCCACCTGGAAAGCGACAACCAGAAGTGGGGAGGCAGCTTCGCCATCAGTACCCTCGGCAGCTCGGCGAGTGCCAGTTCGGAATACGCCAGCAGCGTGAAGAGCGCCGGCAGCAGCGGCGAGTTGCAGGCCTCGGTATTTGGCGTTCCGGCGAGCAGCCCGGCATTGAGCTGGGTCAAAGGCATGATCGACACCTACACCGGCAAGGGCATCGACACCCTGCTCAAGGCCCCGCCGGAGAACCTGGCCTTGCCGACGACGAGCGCCAAGGCCCCGGAAATTCCGGCGGTGGTACCGCCAAAGGGGAAAAACCCGCTCCCGGAAGCGAAGATCCATATCAGCAACACGGATGAACTGGTCAGCTACCTGAAGGTGAAGAACCACCTGAAGGAGAATGGCTCCGACGATGTATCGCTGGAGGAGTTCATGCGCAAGGATGCCGCCAGCAAGAAGGCCATGGCCCAGGCGGCGGACGCCAGCAACCGTGAATCCCTGAAGTTGCTGGATGCCCAGAGCATTGCCAACGATGCGCTGAAGAGCGCCGATCGCAAGAAGCCCGTCGAGCAGGTTCATGCGCCTCTGGCGCTGGCCGAGAAGGCAAGCGAAGGCGCGGGTTCTCCGGACCTCGCACTGGGTGGCTACGCCATCTGCGGCATCGAGTTCACCCCTTACGCCGATCTGTTCCCGGCCCTTCGCACCCGGGCCGACATGCTGAGCCTGGCGGGCATCCATGTGGTCAGGCATCAGACGTTCGTGCTGATGCAGCAACTGATCGCTCAGTACCTGAACTACGTCAAAGACCTGCCGGAGGTGCTGCGCGGCACCAGCATCGATAAAGCCGCGGCGGAGAAGTTCGAGAAGCTGGTCAAGGAGTACGCGACCTCCAGCCGGGAAACCACCGCCGCCAAGCTGAGCAATGGCGGAACCCTCAGCGCCGAGGATTGCGATCGCCTGCGCAGCGAGTTCTTCTCCAGGTTGCGCGACGCGTTCGCCAGCCCCCACGACCAGGGGCACGACCCGGATATCTGCATCATCAACCTGTACTTCCTGAAGCATTTCCGCATGCTGGAAAGCGCACCCTTCGGTTTTGTCCTGAACGTGCAGCACAACACCCTTCCCTATGTGAAAACGTTTCCCACCAAGTCGTTCTACCTCACGCGCAACGACAATGCGCCGTTTCTCTACCCCGGGCTGCCCATTCCCCACGACCCCATCAGCATCACCAATCGACAGGTCAATGACGCGTTCCTCAGCGAGAAATGCCATCGTTTCATGCCGATCATCCGGGTTGTGAACAAGCAGCCGATGTTCATCCTCGCGACCTATATCAACAATCTGTATTCCGGCCTTCCCGCCGCCAGCGAGCGAGAGAGCTTGCGTGACATCGCGATGGAAGGTGTCGCGCCCTCGGCTACGCCACCGCAGGTCGAGAGCCTGGGAGGCTGGGCCGTCATCGCGCAGATGAGCCTTGATGCCTGGAGCACCGGCACGGTGGCGCCGGTCGTCTCCAATGTGTATTGCCCCTACCGGACCAGGATGCTGGGCCTGCAACCGGGCCTGCCGATCACCCAGGACGACGATGGCGACGACCTGGAGAACCTCAACTGGCCCGAGGGCTATGTGTTTTCCGAGTCCGGCAACGTTTCGTTCGTCGTCGAACAGCAGGGCACGGACAATGCCGTGGTCTCCATGTCCCGGGGCGCCATGCTCGTCAATGGCCAGAAGGGGCTGCGCTGCGATGTCGGCTTCATCCCGGTGAGCTACGACATGGCGCGCAGCCAGAACGTCCAGGGCATTCCGATGTGGTGCGAGCTGCCGCTGAAGGACTTCGAGGCGGCTGCCGAGGGTATCTACGCACGGCAGAACCGTTGACGGGCGGTGACGGCATGGCAAGCGCCATGCGGCTTGCCTGAGCCAGTGAAGCCCCGCCGTGCACGGCGGCGGGGCTTTGTTGGCGGCCATCGGATCTGGCTGGGTGCCTGTCTTGAGTCTTGCAGTGCCCTTCAGATCGAGCGCCGCCCGCGCGGCGCATCGCGGGCAATCGGAACGCCGCCCGGCCCGCTCCCACATCGGTTGCAACGTACCTATGCCTGACAGGCCATGGTTGACCGCCTTGTTGGCTCGACGCGATACCGAGTCGAGCCCAACAGCCTCCCCGCGATGCATCGCCGAAAAAACAAAGGCTGACAACTCAAATCCAACAGGCCATGGCACGTTGCAACCGATGTGGGAGCGGGCCGGGCGGCGTTCCGATTGCCCGCGATGCGCCGCGCGGGCGGCGCTCGATCTTCAGAACACTGCACGGCTCAAGACAGGCAGCTGGCAGCCTTGATGCGGTTTCCCGCCAGGCTTTCAAAAATGTGTAGATACCCATGCAGCGACAAAGCCCACGAAATGAAAAAACGCCGCGTTCCGGAGCCCGGAGCGCGGCGTTCTTGCTCAATCTCGAAACGACTTAAACGGCCAGGGCGCGCTCACGCAGTTCGATATTGAGGATGCGATCGTTCTCGCTGTAGTCCACCGGCACGTCGATGACGTGCACGCCCGGCGTCTTGATGCAGTGCTCCAGCAGCGGCAGCAGACCTTCGGCGCTTTCCACGCGGTGGCCATTGGCACCATAGGCTTCGGCGTATTTGACGAAGTCCGGGTTGCCGTAGTCCAGGCCGAAATCGGTGAAGCCCATGTTCGCCTGCTTCCAGCGGATCATGCCGTAGCCGTCGTCACGCAGGATCACCACGGTGACGTGCATGTTCAGGCGTACCGCGGTTTCCAGTTCCTGGCTGTTCATCATGAAGCCGCCATCGCCACATACCGCGATCACCGGACGGTCCGGATACACCAGGTGCGAGGCCATGGCCGACGGCAGGCCCGCGCCCATGGTCGCCAGGGCGTTGTCCAGCAGCACGGTGTTGGGCTTGTGCGCCTTGTAGTTGCGGGCGAACCAGATCTTGTAGATGCCGTTGTCCAGGGCAACGATGCCTTCGGACGGCAGGGCGCGGCGGATATCGGCGACCAGGCGCTGCGGATAGACCGGGAAGCGGTTGTCGTCCTTGCCTTCGGCGATCTGCGCTTCGTTGGCCTCGCGAATGGTCATCAGGCGGGTGAAGTCCCAGTGCGACACATCGCCCAGGCCTTCGCCGATCTGCCACACGGCGTTGGCGATGTCGCCGATCACCTCGATCTGCGGGAAGTACACGGCATCGACTTCGGCGGAGCGGAAGTTGATGTGGATGACCTCGGTGCCGCCACGAACCATGAAGAACGGCGGCTTCTCGATCACGTCGTGGCCGATGTTGATGATCAGGTCGGCAGCCTCGACCGCGCGGTGGACGAAGTCACCGGAGGACAGCGCGGCGTTGCCGAGGAAGCGCGGGTTGCGCTCGTCGACCACGCCCTTGCCGAGCTGGGTGGTGACGAACGGGATGCCGGTCTTCTCAATCAGTTGTTCGAGGACCTTGGCGGTCATCTTGCGGTTGGCGCCGGCGCCGATCACCAGGATCGGGCTGCGGGCGATGCGCAGTTTCTCGATGGCGGCGTCGATGGCCACGTGCTCGGCCAGCGGACGGCGGTGCAGGCTTGGCGGAATCGGCAGGACGTCGGTCTGCTCGGCGGCGATGTCTTCCGGCAGTTCCAGGTGCACCGCGCCCGGCTTCTCTTCCTCGGCGAGACGGAAGGCTTCACGCATGCGCGACGGGATGTTGTCGGCGGAAGCGAACTGGTGGGTGTACTTGGTGATGGGGTCCATCATTGCGCACACGTCGATGATCTGGAAGCGGCCCTGCTTGGACTTCTTGATCGGCTTCTGGCCGGTGATCATCAGCATCGGCATGCCGCCGAGGTAGGCGTAGGCGCCGGCGGTGACCAGGTTGGTCGCGCCAGGGCCGAGGGTCGACAGGCTGACGCCGGTCTTGCCGGTCAGACGGCCATAGGTGGCGGCCATGAAGCCGGCGGACTGTTCGTGGCGGGTCAGCACCAGCTTGATCTTCGACTTGCGCAGGGATTCCAGCAGGTCGAGGTTTTCCTCGCCGGGAATGCCGAACACATACTCGACACCTTCGTTTTCCAGGCATTGCACAACGACATCGGCGGCCTTGGCCATCTTGCTTGCTACCTCAAATGGGATTGCACGGGTTCACAAAGAGCGCTCGCTGCGGAAATGCAGACGAACCTAGCCTTGACGCCGGCTAGGTCCACTCAGGTCACGCAGAAAAGCAGGCGGGATTGTCGCACCTTTTCGGACACGTCACGCAACACACTTGCCGGTAATCGCACAATTCAGCCGCTAGGCACGATGAAGTGGCGGGTGGACTGATCCTCAGCGATCTTCCGGCCAGGTGGTCAGCACCTCGAAGCCGTCCTCGGTCACCGCCACCATGTGCTCCCACTGCGCCGACAGCGAGTTGTCGCGGGTGACCACGGTCCAGCGGTCGGCCAGGGTTTGGGTCTGGCGCTTGCCGGCGTTGAGCATCGGCTCGATGGTGAAGATCATCCCCGGCTTGAGCTTCATGCCGTAGCCGGGCTGGCCGAAGTGCAGGACCTGCGGTTCGTCATGATAGATGCGCCCGATGCCGTGCCCGCAGTACTCGCGCACCACGCTGAAACCGGCGCCCTCACCCACCGCCTGGATGGCATGGCCGATATCGCCGAGGGTCGCCCCCGGCTTCACCGTGCGAATCCCCGCCCACATCGCCTCGAAGGTCACGTCCACCAGACGCTGCGCCTCGGCGCTGATCCGGCCCACGGCGTACATGCGGCTGGTGTCGCCGAACCAGCCGTCCTTGATCACCGCGGTGTCGATATTGACGATGTCGCCCTCCTGCAGCACCCGCGACGAGGGGATGCCGTGGCAGACCACCTCGTTGACCGACACGCACAGGGTCTTGGGAAAGCCGTGGTAGCCGACGTTGGCCGGAATGGCCTTCTGCACGTTGACGATGTAGTCGTGGCAGATGCGGTCCAATTCATCGGTGCTGATCCCCGGCTGCACATGCGGGGCGATCATCGCCAGCACGTCGGCGGCCAGTTCCGCGGCGACCCGGGCCTGGGCGATCTGTTCTTTCGAGTGAAACGTCACACCTTTCAATGCTGGGCCTCCATGGCAAGGGCGATGGGCGTACCTTCGAGCGCGCAGACACGCTTGAGGTCGAGGCCACCCTGTTGCTCGGCCTGGATCAGCAGGCGGCAGATTTCGTTGTGGTTCAGGTCAGGATGCAGTTCGGCGAGCATGCCGATGCGCATCCAGTGTTCGGCCTGGGCGTTGATCGAGCGACTGAGGGCGTTGCTCGCCACGCGAAGGCTCTCATGCATGGATTCCGAGATCTTTACGATACCCACGGAAATTTCCTATACGAAATATAGATGCTTCGTATATTAACTGAAAATTTGCACTGGGTAACATTTCCCGCTCGACTCGCTGTACGGCGGCGCGCTGGAAAAGCACAGTTTCGCGCTTACGCTTGTCCAGGCCCTCGTGAAAAATTCAAGGAAGTCCGTCGCGTGCCATCCATCTACCAGCTCAAACCGCGTTTCCAGGCGCTGCTGCGGCCGGGCGTGACCCGCCTGCAGCAACGTGGTGTCACCGCCAACCAGGTGACCCTGTTCGCCGCCGTCGTCTCGGTCCTGCTCGGCCTGCTGCTCGCCTGGGGCGCGCAACACCCCTGGCTGTTCGCCCTGCTGCCGCTGTGGATGCTGCTGCGCATGGCGCTGAACGCGGTCGACGGCATGCTCGCCCGCGAGTTCGGCCAGCAGTCGCGCCTCGGCGCCTACCTCAACGAGCTCTGCGACATCATCGCCGACACCGCCCTGTACCTGCCCTTCGCCCTGCTGCCCGGGGTCTCGCCGCTGCTGGTGGTGCTGGTGGCCGTGGCCGCCCTGGTCAGCGAATACGCCGGGGTCATGGGCCCGCTGGCCGGGGCCTCGCGGCGCTACGACGGGCCCATGGGCAAGAGCGACCGCGCCTTCGTCTTCGGCGCCCTGGGCCTGGCGGTGGCCTTCGACGTGCCCGCCGCCTGGGTCGACGGCGTGCTGCTGGTGGTCCTCCTGCTTTGCCTCTATACCCTCTACAACCGGGTACGCCGCGGTCTGGCCGAAACCCGCTGATCTCCCCGCCGGATAAGGAAACGTCCCATGCGCCAGGCGCACTCGCTGCACTTCACCACCCATGACGGCGTCGAGCTGTTCTACCGCCACTGGCCGGCGCAACGCGAACCGGGCCAGGAAAAGCGGGCGCTGGTGCTGTTCCATCGCGGCCACGAGCACGGCGGGCGCATGGCCCACCTGGTGGACGAACTGAACCTGCCCGACCACGACTTCTTCGCCTGGGACGCCCGCGGCCACGGCCAGTCTCCCGGCACCCGCGGCGACAGCCCGGGCTTCGCCCACAGCGTGCGCGACGTGCAGACCTTCATCGCGCATATCGGCGAACAGCACGGCATCGGCGAGGAAGACATCGCCGTGCTCGCGCAGAGCGTCGGCGCGGTGCTGGTGGCGACCTGGGCCCACGACTACGCGCCGAAGGTCCGCTGCCTGGTGCTGGCCTCGCCGGCCTTCGACATCAAGCTCTACGTGCCCTTCGCCCGGCCCGGCCTGAAGCTGCTGCGGGCCTGGCGCGGCAACTTCTTCGTCAACAGCTACGTCAAGCCGCAACTGCTCACCCACGACCCGGAGCGCGTGCTTTCCTACCGCAGCGACCCGCTGATCGCCCGGCCGATCTCGGTGAACATGCTGCTCGGCCTGTACGACGCCGCCGACCGCGTGGTGGCCGATGCCCAGGCGATCCAGATCCCAACCCAGGTACTGATTTCCGGGTCCGACTTCGTCGTCCGGCGCAAGCCGCAGGAGCAGTTCTTCGAACGCCTCGGCACCCTGCACAAGGAAAAGCACCTGCTTCCCGGCTTCTTCCACGACACCCTCGGCGAACGCGACCGCGGCCATGCCCTAGCGCGGATCCGCCGCTTCGTCGGCGAATGCTTCGCCCAGCCGCCCGGGCGCCCGTCGCTGCTCGCCGCCGACCGCCAGGGCGCCAGTTGCGCCGAGGCCGAAAGCCTGGCCGCGCCATTGCCCAGGTACTCGCCGGCCAACCTCTACTGGCAGGCCACCCGCGCCTCGCTGCGCCTGGGCCGGCAGTTCTCCGAGGGCATCAGGCTGGGCTTCGATACCGGTTTCGACTCCGGCAGCACCCTGGACTACGTGTACCGCAACCAGCCGACCGGCAAGGGGGGCTTCGGCCGCCAGGTGGACCGCAACTACCTCGATGCCATCGGCTGGCGCGGCATCCGCCAGCGCAAGCTGCACGCCGAAGAACTGCTGCGCCTGGCCATCGCGCGCCTGCGCGAACAAGGGCGCGCGGTGCATATCGTCGATATCGCCGCCGGCCACGGCCGCTACATCCTCGAAGCGCTGCAGGGCCTGGAGCAGCGTCCCGACTCGATCCTGCTGCGCGACTACAGCGAACTGAACGTCAGCCAGGGCAGCGCGCTGATCGACGAGAAGGGCCTGGCCGATATCGCCCGCTTCGTCCGCGGCGACGCCTTCGACCGCGCCTCCCTCGCCGCCCTCGACCCGCGCCCGAGCCTGGCGGTAGTGTCCGGCCTGTACGAACTGTTCCCCGACAACGACCTGATCCGCGCCTCCCTCGCTGGCCTGGCGGAGGCCGTCGAGGATGGCGGCTACCTGGTCTACACCGGCCAGCCATGGCACCCGCAACTGGAGATGATCGCCCGCGCCCTGACCAGCCACCGCGACGGCCAGCCGTGGGTCATGCGCCGGCGCAGCCAGGCGGAAATGGACCAACTGGTGGCGGCCGCCGGCTTCCGCAAGCTGGAGCAGCGCATCGACGAATGGGGCATCTTCAGCGTCAGCCTCGCCCAGCGGGTGCGCTGATGCACGCGCCACGGGAAGCCGGGCTGATCAGACGCGGCGTGTTCTGGCTGCTTCTGCTCGGCCCGCTGTTCTTTCTCAGCTACGGCCTGAGCAACCATTTCACCGCCCAGCGCGACGATGTCGGCAGCCTGGTGTTCGCCTGGGAACGCAGCATTCCCCTGTGGCCCTGGAGCATCGTGCCGTACTGGTCGATCGATCTGCTCTACGGCCTGTCCTTCCTGCTGCCGCGCAGCCGCCGGGAAATGGACCTGCATGCCCTGCGCCTGCTCAGCGCCCAGCTGATCTGCGTGGCCTGCTTCCTGCTCTGGCCGCTGCGCTTCACCTTCGAGCGCCCCGAACTGGAGGGCCTGTTCGGCTGGCTGTTCGATGTACTGATGGGCTTCGACAAGCCCTACAACCAGGCACCCTCGCTGCATATCGCGCTGCTGGTGATCATCTGGGCGATGTTCGCCCGGCATACCCGCGGCCTGTGGCTGCGTGGCCTGATGCATGGCTGGATGGCGCTGATCGGGCTGTCGGTGCTGACCACCTGGCAGCATCACTTCATCGACCTGCCCACCGGTGCCCTCGCCGGTTTCCTGTGCCTGTGGCTGTGGCCGCGGGAAGCGGCCTCGCCGCTGCGCCTGGCGCGCCCGCCCGCCTCGGCCCAGCGTTATCGGCTGGCCACGCGCTATGCCGTCGGCGCCGCGCTGTTCGCCACGCTGGCCTTCGTCCTGCAAGGCAGCTGGCTGTGGTTGCTGTGGCCCGGCGTGGCCTTGTTGCTGGTGGCGCTCAACTACGCGCTGATCGGTGCCGGCGGCTTCCAGAAACGCGCCGATGGCCGTCAGTCCTGCGCCGTGCGCTGGCTGCTGGCGCCCTACCTGGCCGCGGCCTGGATCAATTCGCGGCTGTGGACCCGCCGCCATCCCCAGGCCGACGAGGTCTGCGACGGCGTGTTCCTCGGGCGCCTGCCGGCGCGCGGCGAAGCCGGACAATTCGCCAGCCTGATCGACCTGTGCGCCGAACTGCCAGTAAAACCCGAGCCTGGCCAGCATTACCGCAACCTGCCGAGCCTGGATCTGGTGGCGCCGGACACTACCCTCTGCCGTGACGCCGCCCACGCCATCGAGTCCCTGCGCGGCCACGGCCCGCTGCTGGTCTGCTGCGCCCTTGGCTACTCGCGCAGCGCCAGCGCGGTGGCGGCCTGGCTGGTGCTGAGCGGGCGCTGCGCCGACGTCGAGGGCGCCGAAGCGCTGATCCGCCGTGCCCGCCCCGGCGTGGTGCTGCACCCCGCCCATCGCCACGTGCTGGCCCAATTGCCCCCGGGAACCTGCCCATGAGCGAAGAACCGCAACTGGCCCTGACCGCGCGCATGCTGCGCCGCGGCCGCCAGCTCGAACGCCTGTCCGACGGCATCAGCCTGATCGCCCTGACCGTTGGCCTGGCGCCCCTGTTCATCGCGGCCCGCCACCCGCTGCTGACAGGCATGCTCTGCGCCTTGCTGCTGATCCTCGGTCTGGCGCAGAAGTACCATGCCCTACGCGTGGCGCTGGATGCCGAGTTGATCGGCAACCTGGCCGACGACGCCGGACGCCTGAGCAGCCGCACCCGCGCCCTCGACCAGAGCCTGCACGAACTGGGGCTCAAGGCCGCCGGCCGCGAGCGGGACTGGCTGTCGCGCTGTCGCGGCGCCTTGCGCCTGCTGCGCTGGCAGGCCATCTGCCTCGGCCTGCAGGTCGCCCTGGCGCTGTTCGCTCTGCTGCTTCTCCCCTGGCTTCCACTGGCTGCATAAGGACTCGTCATGCTCGCCACCTTCACCGCCTTCCTCATTACCTCCTTCGCCTGTCTGGTCACCGGCGCCCGCGCCCTCTGGCTGGGCTGCACGCCGCTGCCGATCCAGCGCCTGTACTACGCCAACCACAGCAGCCACGGTGATTTCGTGCTGATCTGGGCGGCACTGCCGGACACCCTGCGCCGACGTACCCGGCCGGTGGCCGGGGCTGACTACTGGCTCAAGCCCGGCGTGCGCAGTTTCCTGATCCAGAAGGTGTTCAACGGCGTACTGCTGGATCGCCAGCGCAGCGAACCGCAGGCCGACCCGCTGCAACCGGTGAAGGACGCCCTGGCCCAGGGCGACTCGCTGATCTTCTTCCCCGAAGGCACGCGCAATCTCGGCGACGAGCCGCTGCTGCCGTTCAAGAGCGGGCTGTTCCACCTGGCGGCCTCGCGCCCGGACATCGAGGTGGTGCCGGTGTGGATCGCCAACCTCAACCGGGTCATGCCCAAGGGCCGCACCCTGCCGCTGCCGCTGCTGTGCACCCTGAGCTTCGGCGAGCCGCTGCAACTGCGGGCGGACGAGAGCAAGCAGGCCTTCATCGAGCGGGCCAGCCAGGCCCTGCTCGCACTCGCGCCGAAGGAGGTCTGAGATGGAACACAACACCTGGCCCCTGTTCGCCGGCATCGGCGCCCTGCTGCTGCTCGCCAGCATCGTCGGACGGATCCTGAAATGGCGCGTCGGCCCCGGCCCGCACGCGGTGATCGACAACCTCAACGCCCGCATCGACGCCTGGTGGGTGATGGTCCTGGTCATCGGCCTGGCCTTCATCTTCGGCAAGACCGGGGTGATCGTGCTGTTCTACCTGGTGTCGTTCTACGCCCTGCGCGAGTTCATCACCCTCACCCCGACCCGGCGCGGCGACTACCCGGCGCTGGTCCTGGCCTTCTACGTGGCGCTGCCGGTGCAGTACCTGCTGATCGGCTTCGACTGGTACGGGCTGTTCAGCATCTTCATTCCGGTCTACCTGTTCCTGCTCCTGCCGATCCTCGCCAGTTTCGGCGGCGACACCACGCGCTTCCTCGAACGCGCCTCGAAGGTGCAGTGGGGGCTGATGATCGCGGTGTACTGCCTGTCCTCGGTGCCGGCGCTGATGACCCTGGACATCCCCGGCTTCGAGGGGCGCAACCTGCTGCTGATCGCCTGGCTGATCCTCGTGGTGCAGATCAGCGACGTGCTGCAGTACGTCTGCGGCAAGCTGTTCGGCAAGCGCAAGGTCGCGCCGGCGCTGTCGCCGTCGAAGACCCTCGAAGGGCTGGTCGGCGGCGTGGCCCTGGCCACCCTGGTCGGTGCCGCGCTGTACTGGATCACCCCGTTCAACCCCTGGCAGGCGGCGCTGATGGCGCTGGTGGTGAACGTCATGGGCTTCTTCGGCGGCCTGGTGATGTCGGCGATCAAGCGCGACCGCGGGGTCAAGGACTGGGGGCACATGATCGAGGGCCATGGCGGCATGCTCGATCGCATGGATTCGGTGTGCTTTGCCGCACCGATCTTCTTTCATTTCGTCCGCTACTGGTGGGCCTGACTGGTGAGGCCAGACAGCCCGTGGCAAGCTGAATCAAATGGGTGGCAGAGGAAGGCAAGCAGCGCGCCGGGCAACCGTGTCCAATGGGCAGCCTGCATTTCCCGGGTCGGGAGGTGCCAGGCCTGACCAACAAGAGCCGACAATGGCCGGTATCGCCTGCGTGCCAACACCCCCATAATCGCCGCGCCCCGACCGAGGGCGTCCGCCACCAGGAGTTACCGTCATGGGCAAACTTGCTCTGGCTGCCAAGATCACCCACGTTCCCTCCATGTACCTGTCCGAACTGCCCGGCCCGCGCCAGGGCTATCGCCAGGCCGCGATCGATGGCCACAAAGAGATTTCCCGGCGCTGCCGCGAGCTGGGCGTCGATACCCTGGTGGTGTTCGACACCCACTGGCTGGTCAACGCCAACTACCACATCAACTGCAACCCGCACTTCAAGGGCACCTACACCAGCAACGAGCTGCCGCACTTCATCGCCAACATGGACTACGAAGTGCCGGGCAATGCCGAGCTGGGCCGGCTGATGGCCGAGGAAGCCAATCGCTACGGGGTCGAGACCATGGCCCACGACGCCACCAGCCTCGGCCCGGAGTACGGCACCCTGGTGCCGATGCGCTACATGAACGCCGACCAGCACTTCAAGGTGGTCTCGGTCTCGGCGCTGTGCACCTCGCACTACCTCAACGACAGCGCGCGCCTGGGCTGGGCGCTGCGCAAGGCGGTGGAAGACCACTACGACGGCACCGTGGCCTTCCTCGCCAGCGGCTCGCTGTCGCACCGTTTCGCGCAGAATGGCCAGGCCCCGGAATTCGCCGACAAGGTCTGGAGTCCGTTCCTGGAAACCCTCGACCATCGTGTGGTGCAGATGTGGCAAGACGGCGAGTGGGAAGCGTTCTGCAGCATGCTTCCGGAGTACGCGGTCAAGGGCCACGGCGAAGGCTTCATGCATGACACCGCGATGCTGCTGGGCGCGCTGGGCTGGTCGAAGTACGACGGCAAGGCCGAGGTGGTGACGCCGTACTTCGGTTCGTCGGCGACCGGGCAGATCAATGCCATCTTCCCGGTGACCCCGCAGGATGGCTCGGCGATTCCCGAGGCGCAGGCGTCGGCGGGACAGTTGGCGGCCGTGGGCCGGTTGTAAGTTCATTCTCCCGGCCAGACCACACTCTCGTGGCTGGCCACAAAACCCTGTGGTGTGGCTTGCCAGCGATTGGCATGGGTATCTACACATCTCTGGAAACCTGGCGGAAACCGCATCAAGGCCGCCAGGTGCCTGTCTTGAGCCTTGCAGCGCCCTCCAGATCGAGCGCCGCCCGCGCGGCGCATCGCGACGGTTCGGCGCCCCGACGCGCTCGCTCCTACATTTTTTGCAACGTGCCATGGCCTGTGAGAGCGGCGTTGCCAGCCTTTGGCGCTTGGTGATTTATCGCGGGGAAGCTGTTGGGTCGACGCAATACCGCGTCGTGCACACAAGGCGGTCAACCATGGCCTGTCAGGCATAGGTACGTTGCAACAAATGTAGGAGCGAGCGCGCTCGCGATGCGCCGCGCGGGCGGCGCTCGATCTTCAGAGCGCTGCAAGGCTCAAGACGGGCACCTGGCGGCCTTGATGCGGTCCCCCGCCAGGCCGTCAAAGATGTGTAGATACCCATGCTCATCGCTGGCAAGCCAGCCCCCACAGGGTCCGTGCAACCCCCTCCATCTTCACCCTCCCCCTGGCAGCCCCGATCAAATCCGATAGCAGGCTGAGTCAAGAACCTACCGCTCGTTAGGCATTTAATGCAAAGTGTAACAATCGCTCCCGGTCGCCCTTGCCGCCTCAGCCAACTCCAATTATTCAGGCCGCCACCATGATCAACGTCGAAGCCCCCACCTATTACTCCGCCACCAAGAAGTACAACCTCGCCTTCCCCACCCTGGAAGACGATATCGAAGCCGATGTCGTGGTGATCGGCGGCGGTTTCTCGGGGATCAACACCGCCCTGGAACTGGCCGAGAAAGGCATCACCAATATCGTGGTGCTGGAGGCGCGCTACCTGGGCTTCGGCGGCACCGGGCGCAACGGCGGACAGATCATGGCCGGGATCGGCCACGACCTGGAGAAGATCAAGAGCAGCGTCGGCGACAAGGGCCTGCAGCAGATTTTCGAGATCGCCGAAATGGGCGCCGGAATCATCAAGGAGCGCATCGCCAAGTACGCCATCGACGCCGACTTCTGTCACGGCTACGGCTACATGGGCTTCAACGCCCGCCAGGAACAGACCCTGCGCACCTGGGAAAAGGAATTCCGCAAGGTCAACACCAAGGACGAGATCCGCTTCCTCGCCGGCAGCGAGGTCAAGCAGATCATCGGCTCCGACGCCTACAGCAGCGCCCTGCTGCACATGGGCGGCGGTCATGTGCACTCGCTCAACCTGCTGCTCGGCGAAGCCAAGGCCCTGGTCGGCCACGGCGCGCGGATCTACGAACACAGCGCCGCCCTCGAAGTGCGCTACGGCGACACTATCACCGTGCGCACCGGCCGCGGCTCGGTGAAGGCCGGCAAGCTGCTGTGGGCCTGCGACAGTTTCCTCAACAAGCTGGAGCCGGAACTGCACAGCCGCACCATCAACACCTATGCCTTCCAGCTGATGACCGAACCGCTGTCGGAAGAACTGATCCAGCGCATCAGCCCGATCCGCGGCGCGTACAGCGATATCCGCCCAGTCATCGACTACTACCGGGTCACCAACGAGAATCGCCTGCTGTTCGGCGCCGCCACGCCGTTCGTGGAACACATCCCCAACGACCTGAAGGCGTGGAACCGCGCGCTGATGCTGAAGATCTTCCCCTACCTCAAGGACGTGAAGATCGACCTCGCCTGGGGCGGCCCGATGGCCACCAGCGCCAACCTGTTCCCACAGATCGGCACCCTCAGCGGTCGGCGCAACGCCTTCTATGTTCAGGGCTACTCCGGCTTCGGCGTCACCCCGAGCCATATCATCTGCAAGATCCTCGCCGAGGGCATGGCCGAAGGCTCCAGCCGCTACGACCTGATTGCCTCGGTGAAGCACGCGCGGATCATCGGCAAGGACAACTTCCGCCCGGCGATCCTCACCGCGGCCAAGACCCTGCACCAGCTGTCCGGGTTCTTCAACGGCCGACGCTGAACCGCCGGTTCAGGCCCGCTGGGCGCGAATCAGAAGCAGGTAGTCGGTCACCTGGAGCACCTGGATCGGCAGGCTCTGCTGGAGGATCTCCAGGGTCTGGCGGCTGTCGTCGAGGGGGAAGCGTCCGCTCACCCGCAGCTCGGCGATCGCCGGTTCCAGGCGCATCCAGCCCTTGCGGTAGGCGCGCAGCGCTTCGATCAGGTTGCCCAGCGGTTCGTTGTGCACCACCAGCCAGCCTTGCAGCCAGGCGGTTTCCATGGAGCCCATCGGGGCCTGTTCGAGTACCCCGCGGGCGTCGAACCAGGTCACCCGCCCGGCGCGCAGGGACAGCGCCGCTGCGCCGGAGGGCTGCAGGCGAATGTCTTCGCGCAGGCTGACCAGCCGCGAACGGTCCGCCAGTTCGCGCAGCGCCAGTTGCCCACCGTGGCTGTACAGGGTGCCGGAAGCGGTCTCGATCGCCAGCGGCCGACTGGCCAGCGGCGCCACCTGCAGCAGCATTTCCCCTTCGTGCAGGCGCAGGCGCCGCTGTTCGCCATCGAACCACAACGACACCCGACTGCGCGCATTGAGCTGCAACTGGCTGCCATCGCTCAGGCGCCAGCTGCCACGCTCGGCGGTGGCGGTGCGGTACTCCTGCGCGGCGCCGCCGGCAAACCCTTGCACCCCGCCGAGCCAGGCGCCGCCACCGACCAGCAGACTGAGGCCCAGCGCCGTTCGCAGGAACGCCCGGCGGCCATCGGGTTGTTCGAGGCTGCTCAGCAACGGCTGGCTGGCGCGACCGCGCCACGGCGACTGGCGAAACGGCGCCAGCCCCGCCAGCAGGCGCTGATACACCTGGCGGTGATGGCTGGAGCGGTTGCGCCAATGCTCCAGTTCAGCCTGCTGGCCGTCATCGAAGGCCCCCGACTGCAGGCGCACCATCCACTCGATGGCCTCCTCCGCCACCGGATCGTCGAGGCGCTGCGGGTTCATTCTTCCAGCCCCAGGTAGCAGCAGCGCAGGGCCTGGGCCATGAGCTGGTGGATACGCCCGAGGGACAAACCCAGGCGCTGCTGGATCTGCACGTAGGTCAGGCCCTCCAGCTGACTGAGGACGAAGACGCTGCGGGCCTGGCGGGACAGGCCTTCCAGCAGGCGGTCGATGGCCACCAGGCTCTGGATCAGCATCAGTTGCTCCTGGGGCGAGGGGTGCAGTTCCTCGGGGACCAGGCTGAGTGACTGCAGGTAGGCTTTTTCCAGGTCGCGGCGGCGCCAGGTCTCGTACATCAGGCGCTGCGCGATGGTCGTCAGCAACGCCCGTGGCTCGCGGATCGCCGTCGGATCGGGGAGCATCCAGACACGCAGGAAGGTTTCCGCGGCGATGTCCTCGGCGCTGTGGTTGCAACCGGTGCGAAACGCCAGGCGTGAGCACAGCCAAAGATAATGCTGCTGGAAGATGCGGGTCACGGTCTGCTGCTTGAGCAGGTTTTGTCCATTCATGGTCTGACAATCTTCTGCGGGACTGCACACGCCATCGGACAAGAAGGTGGTGGCCGGTCAGGTGATCGGTTGACTGCTTCCCTGGCAGTTGAGTCGAGTCTGCATCAGGGCAATCATCCTGAAAAATAATAAAAAACGTTACAAACATTCAATTAATGCATATCCATCCTTGACCAGAATGGCGCGCCAGCGCCGCCGGATGCCCGCGGCAGACCGGCTGCGCCACCCTGGCCAAAGACCCGTGGCGGCCGTGCTCACTGCACCGCCAGCGCCCCCCTTTCCTGCTGGCGCAGTGGCCGCAGCAAGGCGCCGATGACCAGGATCAGAACCACGATCACCGCCGCCAGGAACCACAGCACGCCGTGGAACGCCGCGTCGTAACCGCCGCGCAGCAGATCACCGACCAGCTCGGGCTGCGCCACACCGCGCAGCGCGCCTTCGAGGTTGCCGGCGGCGACGCTGTCGATCCAGCCGCGGACGGTGGCCGGGTCGCTGCTGAGGCGGGCCAGTTCCTGACGCAACTGGTCATCGAGCAGAGTCGCCAGCAACGAGCCGTACACCGCCACGGCAATGGCCTCGCTGCCCAGGCGGAAGGTATTGAGCAGGCCGGCGGCCATGCCGGCCTTCTGCTCCGGCACGGTCTTCAGCGCCAGGCCATCCACCAGGCCGGCGGACAGCCCCATGCCCACGCCCACCAGCAACAGCGGTGCGGCGAGATGCCAGAGCGCCGCATGGGCCTGGGCCAGCAGCGCCAGGCCGACCACCCCGGCCAGCAAGGCCAGCAGGCTGGCCTTGAGGATGGCCACCGCGGAAACGCCCCGGGCCGCCCACTTACCCGCGAGAATCGGGCAGAACAGCATCGGCACGGTAAGCAGCAGCATGGCCAGCCCGGCCTGGGTCGGCGCCAGGCGCAAGACCCCGAACAGATAGCTCGGCAGGTAGGTCAGCAGGGTCACGAAGCCGAACGACGCCGCCACCGTAACCAGCGCCAGCCCGACGAAAGGCCCGCTGGTCAGCAGCGACAGGTCGAGCATCGGTTGCCGGTGACGACGTTCCTGCCAGGCGAACAGCACCAGCAGCACCGCCGACAGCGCCACCAGCCCCAGCACGCCCTGGCTGCGCCAGCCCCACTGCGAGCCCTGGACGATGGCCACCATCAAGGCCAGCAGGGCGAGGATGAACAGCAACGAACCGAGCAGGTCGAAACGCGCCGTGCGTTCGGCCAGTTGGCCGTCGCGGGTGATCAACGGCGTGCCCAGCAGCACCAGGCCAAGGGTCAGCAGATGAGCCCAGAAGATCGCCCGCCAGCCGAAGTGTTCGATCAGCAGGCCGGACAGGGTCGGGCCGAGGCTGACGCCAAGGCCGGCGACCGTGCCGAACAGGGCGAAGGCGCGCAACCGCGCCGCGCCGTCGAAGTGCGTGGACAGAATGGCGATGCCGCAGGAGAAGATCGCCGCCGCGCCAATCCCGGCCAGCGCCCGCCCGGCATCCAGTACCCAGGCCTGGCTGGCCAGGGCCGAGATGACCGAAGCCAGCACATACAGGCCGGCGCCGACCACGAAGCAGCGCTTGCGGCCCAGGCGATCAGCCAGCGCCCCCCAGGCCAGGGTGAAGCAGGCGAAGGTCAGGTTGAACGCGTTGACCACCCACTGCAGCTGGGCCAGCGAGGCCTGAATGTCATTGCCGATCGCCGGCAGGGCCAGCGCGGTGCCGGAGATGGAACTGGGGACGACAAAGATCGCCAGGAGAATGGTGCCCAGCAGGGCGTTGTCCGAAAGCTTGCTGTTCATGGGGCCGTCCAGAGGTTCAGAGAGAGGTGAAGCCGCGTACCGGCAGGCGGGTCGGACGGCGCAGGATGATGCCCTCGACCCACGGCACCTGCTCCGCCGCGATGTCCAGGCGCAGGTCGGGCAGGCGCTCGACGAGAATCTCCAGCACCGTGGCGATCTCCAGGCGCACCAGCGCGGCGCCCATGCAGTTGTGCATGCCGTAGCCGAACTGCAGGTGCCGGGCCTCCTGGCGGTCGAGGCGGATAGCCAGCGGATCGCTGAACACCTCGGGATCGCGGTTGGCGGCGAACGCATCGGCGTAGATCACGCTGCCCGCCGGGATCAGCCCCCAGGGCCCTTCGATATCGCTGCTGGCCAGGCGCGGGAAGGTCGAAATGGTGCCCAGCGGCAGCAGGCGCAACAGTTCCTCCACCGCCGACGGAATCAGCCCGGGGTCGTCCACCAGGCTGCGGTACAGCACCGGTTGCGCGAGCAGGACATAGACCGCCTTGGTCAGCACGCTGAGGATGTTCTGGTCACCGCCGATCAGCACACCGAGGAGAATCCCCACCAGTTCCTTGTCGCTCAGCGGCGGCTCGCTGTCGTTGCGCGCGGCGATGAAACGCTGGATCAAACCGTCCGGCAGGCTGGGACGGGCGCCGGTGACCAGGTCGGTGAGGTAGTCGTAGACGCCCCAGAACTGCCGCAGCAGGTCAGGCACATCGTGGTCCGAGGCGATCTGCACGGTGTGGCTCAGCGGCCGGTAGTAGTCGCGGTCGGCCAGGGGAATGCCGAGCAGCTGGCAGTCCACGGTGGACGGCACCTGCTCCAGCACCAGGCTGAACAGGTCGGCGCCGCGCCCCTGCTGGCGCAGCAGGTCGATGCGCGCATGGGTGACCTGCCGCACCGCCTCGCGCAACACCGCGACGCCGCTGGGACTGAAGTCCCGCGCCACCACCTTGCGCAGCCGGCCATGGTCGGGGATGTCGTTGTTCAGCAGCAGCTCCGGCGGGGTGATGGTGGGCAGGAAACTCGGCCCATCCTCCTCGTTGCACGGCGCGCGGATGGCGCGGTTGTCGAGCAGCAGCGCCTGCACCTCGGCATAGCGGGTCAGGTGGATGGCGCTGTGCCCGCTGGGCAGCAGGATGCGCTGGAAACCGCCTTCGGCGGGCAGCGGCCGGTAGGCCGGCGCGGCATCCAGGTTGGCGATGTGGGTGATGTCGATATCCGCGAGCCGGGCGGCGGCGCCGGGCAGGCTGTCGAGGGCGATGTTCATCAGGCAGGTGCTCCTTCAGGCTGCTGCACGGAAAAAACGCAGACACCGGTGGCGTGGGTGATGTCGCCCAGGGCCTGGCGGTTGTCGCGAAAATGCACAGTGCGCCAGCCCAGGGCAGCGGCAGCGGCGACATTCTCGGCCAGGTCATCGATCAGCAGATTGGCCGCGGCGGGCAGCCCGGCGCGCTGCCGGGCGATGTCGAAGAACTGCGCATCGGGTTTGCGGCAGCCTTCCTTCGACGAGTCGACGATCAGGTCGGCGACTTCGTCGAGGCCGACGATGGCGCGCCAGTAGGGTTCCCACTCGACCACGTTGTTGGTCAGGATGCCGATGGCGAACCCGGACTCCTTGAGCTTGCGCGCCGCCGCGACCATCGCGGCGTTGGCCTGCACGCCGGCGAACCACTGCTCGCCGAAGCGCCGCAGGCGCGCCCGCGACAGGTCCGCCGGCGGCTCCTGGCGACTCAACGCCAGCTCGACACGGCGCCCCCACTCGTCTTCGCTGAGCAGCGCGTTTTCGATCGGTGCCAGCGGCGGCACGCCGAGCGCCTCGGCGACCTCGGCGAAGGCCCGCTGCAACACCGCGGGGGCCAGACCGGTCTTCACTTCGTACTGCGCGAACAACGCGTCGATGGGCGGCGACAGCACACCGCCGAAATCGAACCAGACCCGCTCGATGGCACTCATCAGGCACCTCCCGCGGCGGCCAGCGCCAGTGGCTGGAACAGACGCTGCAATTCCACCTCGGCATGCGCCAGCTGCGCCCCGCCCTGCTCCACCGACAGGTTCACCACAGCCCGGCCATCGTCCAGCACGCGCAGGCTGTCCAGGTTGGCTTTGACCTGGGTCGCCAGGCCGAACTCGCCGAAGCGGGTGAACGCCACCCTGGCCCGGCCGAGCAGCAGTTCGTCGGGGGCCAGGCCCAGTTGCCGCTTGGCGCCGACCAGGGCGAGCTGGCGGAAGCCTTCGAGCAGGAGCATGCCGGGGATATGGTCCAGCGGGTGATCGAAGATCGCCGGGTTGGACTGGTCGACGATCAGCGCGGCGACCAGATGGCCGTCCTCCACGACGATCTCGCGCCCGAGCACGACATTGCTCAGCCAGTGCCGGCCGACCTGGAACGGTGCCAGCGGCGCCGGTGACTGGGCCAGCGGGTCATGCTGCGCGGCACTGGCGGCGAGCGCCGGGGTGCGGATCTTGTTCCAGGCGGTATCGCTCATCCAGCGGATCGACATGCCGTCATGGCGGGCCGCGACCCGGCCGTTCACGCTCAGGGTCATGTCCAGGGTCACGCCGCTGCGCTGGCCGTGGCGCAGGTACTCGCCCACCACCCGCACGTCGATCAGCGCCGACGCCGGCCGCGCACCGACCACCAGGGCTTCGCGCTCGACGATCGAGGTGTCGCTGTCGAGGTAGATGAACTTGTCGCTGGTGCTCACGTCGAGGAAGGCGTGGGACACATAGATGGAGGCCTGGCGAAACACCTCCAGCAGCAACAGCGTGTCGTAGTGCGCGTCGCGGTGGGTGTGCTCGCTGAAGTAGCTGTGGGTCCGCGGCAGTTGCGCCAGGCAGCGGAAATGGCCCTCGGCGACGCGCTGGGCGCCGGTCAGGAACACCTCGCTCACCGCCGCGCGGTGGACCATGCCGCGCGGCACGGTGTTTTCCTCGACAGTGGCGGCCAGCACCACGGCGGAGTCGAAGGTCGTCGGATCAGGATGCTGCAAGCTGGTCATGGAGCAGGCCTCTTCAGGTTGTACGCAAGGGGTTCGGCACCGTCGACCACACACTCCGTAGCTGGCGTGTCGGCTCGACCGGTTCCGCTTGTGTGTGGGCCGGAGGCGCAAAGTTTTCACTGCCCGTACAGATCGTTTGGTTACGTGCTTATACCCGCGCGACAGCTCTGGCCCGAGGGTCGCAGCCGTTATATCGATGCAACCAGATGTTCTAATCGCGGCGCTGAAAATCCCGGGCGCTCATCGCTCAAGGTCGGAAACAACAGCCCGCGCTGAACCGATCTGGAGTCATTCATGCACCAACGATTCACCCTCGCCTCCCTGGCCTGCGTCCTGGCCATCCAGGGCCTGCCCGCCACCGTGTTCGCCGACAGCGCCACAGCCCCCGCCAGCCAGCAGCAACAGGTCGAGTACGACATTCCCGCCGGCAGCCTCGAAGACGTGCTGCTGGCGATTTCGCAACGCAGCAGCAAGGCCATCGTCTATGACCAGGCGCAGGTCGCCGGTCTGCACGGTCCCGCCGTGCGGGGCCGCTTCACCGCGCAGCAGGCGCTGGACACCGCCCTGCGCGGCAGCGGCCTGGGCCACAGCAGCAGCCCCAGTGGCGCGGTGCGCATCCACCGCCTGGACGACAGCGCCGCCGCCGCGCCGCTGACCCCGGCGGCCGCGCCACGCCTGGGCACGGTCCAGGTGATCGGCACCCGGCGCAGCGACATCGGCGCCCTGCAGGCCAGCGCGCCGGTGGACATCATCCAGGGCGAGGCGCTGCGGCGCACCGGCCACGACAGCCTGGCCAAGGCCCTGGAAACCCTGGTGCCCTCGGTCAGCTACCCGCAGATCAACGGCACCGACGGCGTTTCCGCGCAGCGCCCGGTGCTGCTGCGTGGCCTCGCCGCCGACCAGGTGCTGGTGCTGGTCAACGGCAAGCGCCGGCACGCCTCGGCCTTCGTCAACACCAAGGCCACGCTCGGTCGCGGCTCGCAGGCGGTGGACCTGTCGACGCTGCCGGTGGCCGCCGTCGACCATATCGAACTGCTGCGCGACGGCGCCTCGGCGCAATACGGCTCGGATGCCATCGCCGGGGTGATCAACATCGTCCTCAAGGACCGCGACCAGGGCGGCGAGGCCCAGGCCAGCACCGGCCAGTACAGCAAGGGCGACGGTTTCAGCCGCTCGCTGTCGGGCTGGCAGGGCTTCAGCCTGCCGGGCGACGGCTACCTGACCGTCAGCGCCGAAGGCGTGAAAAGCGAACGCACCTCCACCGACGGCGCCGACCTGCGCCGCTTCTACCCGGCAGGCGACCCCCGCGAAGCCAACGCCGAGCGGCACTGGCGCTACGGCTCGCCGGGGCTGGATGACTGGAAACTGGGGGCCAACGCCGGCGCCTTCATCACCGAACACACCGAGCTGTACGGCTTCGCCACCTATCAGGACCGCACCGCCGAGTCCCAGGCCGTGTACCGTCGGCCGATCGACGCCAACAATATCGTCAGTGTCTATCCCGACGGCTTCCTGCCCCTGCTCGACGTGCGCTCGCGCGATGCCGCCGGCACCGCCGGTATCAAGTACGAGGATGACGCGCTGGGCCGCTTCGACCTCAGCGCGACCTATGGCCGCAACCGCATCGATTACCACCTCGGCGACTCGCTCAACGCCAGCCTCGGTCCCGCCAGCCCGCGCAGCTTCGATGCCGGCGCGCTGATCAACGACCAGGCCCAACTGAGCCTCGACCATGTCAAGGAATTCGCCGTCGGCTACAGCGCCGCGCCGCTGGTGTTCTCCAGCGGCCTGGCCTGGCGCCACGAGGGCTACGAAGTGCTGGCCGGGGACACCGCGTCCTGGGTCCAGGGCCGCGTCCTGCCGTCCCGGGCCGGTGGCGCCCAGGGTTTTCCCGGCACCCGGCCGAGCGATGAAGGCGACTATTCGCGCAAGGTGCTCGGCGCCTACCTGGGGCTCGAACAGCAACTGACCCAGGCCCTGCAACTGGGCGTGGCGGCGCGCAGCGAACACTACGACGACTTCGGCAACACCAGCACCGGCAAGCTCTCGCTGCGCTACGACTTCAACGAGCACTTCGGCCTGCGCTCCACCCTGAGCAGCGGCTATCGCGCGCCGACCCTCGGCCAGATCGGCACCTCGGCGACCCAGACCGAGTTCCTCGCCGGCGACCCCACCGCCTACCAGGTCGGCACCCTCAGCGTCGACACCGGCGTGGCCCGCGCGCTGGGCGCCCAGGACCTGAAACCGGAGAAGTCGCGGAACATTTCCGTGGGCCTGGTCTGGCAGCCGGTCGAGGACGCCAGCCTGACCCTCGACGCCTACCAGATCCGCATCAAGGACCGCATCGCCCTGTCGGAGACCCTGCGCGGCAGCACGGTCAACCAGATCCTCGCCAGCCAGGGCTACGGCAACTACTCCGGGGTGAGTTTCTTCACCAACGCCCTCGATACCCGCACCCATGGCCTGGACCTGATCGGGCACTACCGCCTGGCCCTGCCCCAGGTCGGCCAGGTGACCTTCAACGCCGGCTTCAACTGGAGCAAGACCCAGGTCACCGATATCCAGGACAACCCCGGCCCGCTCAGCGGCAGCGGGGTCATCCTGATCAACCGCGAGGCCCTGAGCTACGTCCAGAGCGCCAGCCCGCAAAGCAAGCTGGTGCTCGGCGCCGACTGGCGCCAGGGGCCCTGGTCGGCGGCGTTCACCACCCTGCGCTACGGCCGCTACACCCTCGACTCCAACACCGGCCCGGCCTTCGACCAGACCTTCGGCAGCCAGTGGGTGAGCAACGCCAGCCTGTCCTATGACGTCGATTCGGCCCTCACCCTGACCGCCGGGGCCAACAACCTGTTCGACAGCTACCCGGACAAGATCGACGTGGCCAACCGCTTCGTCGGCGGTCGCGTGCAGTACCAGAGCATCTCGCCGGCCGGCGCCGAGGGTGCGTACTACTACCTCAAGGCCAACTACCACTTCTGACCCGCCCCCTGAACAGGAAGACCGTCATGACCAGCCAGACACCCCCCGCGGACCTGCTGCTGCTCGTCCAGCAATTCGAACAGGACGTCGCCAGCGCCCACCAGTTGCTGCAGCGCCACCAGGCGCTCTCGGCCAACGAAGCGGGCAACCTCAGCCTGCGCCTGCCCGGCCAGGAGCGCCTGCTGATCGCCGCCTTCAACGGCCCCGACGCCGGCCGCGCCGCCGTGCTCGACTTCGACCTCGAACAGAGCCAGGGCCGGCTCAACGACAACCTGCGCGAAGTCGCCGCGCTGCATGTCGCCATCTACCGCCAGCGGCCCCAGGTGCGCGCGGTGATCCATACCCATTCGCCGTACCTGAGCGCCTTCGCCATCGCCGGCCGACCGCTGCGCGCGCATGCCAGCCAGTTGCTCGGGGTCCTCGATGAAGACCAGGAAATCCCCCTCACCGCCTGGGGCCCGCGCTATGCGCCGGAACCGGTGATCGCCGCGCTGCAGGCGCATCCGCGGGCACCAGCGACGCTGCTGGCCAACCACGGGCCGTTCGCCTGGAGCGAGCGCGATGCCCTGGCCGCCACCCGCCTGCTGATCAACCTCGAAGAGTCGGCCCACCTGACCTGGCTCGCGGCCCAGCTGGGCACGCCGCAACCCTTCCCGGCCGGCGCCGCGGCGCGCTCGCGACAGGGCTGGGTGGCCTCATGATCGGCCTGCGCCAATTGCCCTGGCTGGCCGCGCTGCTGGTCAGCGGCGGGCTCAGCGCCGAGCCGCTGCTGGAACGCGCGGTGGACCGCGGAGTCCTCAACGTGTGCAGCGGCGACGAGTTCCCGCCGTTCAAGTTCCTCGATGCGCAGGGACGCCCCGCCGGGCTGATCCCCGACCTGATCGACGACCTGCACCGCCAGCTGGCGACCGCCACCGGCAAGGCGCTGACGCTGCGTCTGGTGCAGGTCAATCCGGTGAATCGCATCCTGTTCCTGCAGCAGGGCCGTTGCGACCTGCTGATGACCTCGATGCTCGACACCCCCGCCCGGCGCGAGCAGGTGGACATCGCCAGCCCCGGCTTCTACCAGTCCGCCGCCACGGTGTTCGCGCCCAAGGCCAGCGTGCTGGCGGACTGGTCGAGCCTGCGCGGCAAGACCCTGTGCGCGCCGGCCACCAGCGTCTGGATCAGACCGCTGGAAGAGCGCTACGGCGTGCGTTTCATTTCCTTCAACGGCAGTGCCGAAGTGCGCAAGGCGGTGGCCGACCAGCGCTGCCTCGGCGCCCTCGGCGACGATGTGCTGTACCGCGCCCTGGCGGCCACCCCGGGCTGGGAGGACTACGAAGTCAAACTCCCCGGCCAGGACCCGGCCCCCTGGGGCATCGCCGTGCGCAAGGGCCAGCCGCAGTTGCTCAGCGCACTCTCGCGGATCGTCGAGGGCTGGCACGCCGAGGGCCTGATCATCGCCCTGGAGCGCCACTATGGCCTGGCGCCCAGCCCCTGGCTGGTCGAGCAGCAGCAGGCACGCCAGGCGGTGGCCCGGCATGACTGAGCCCGACCTGCGCCTGTGGCTGCAAGACCACGGCCTGACCCTCAGCGTGCTGTGGGACCCGACCGACCGCGAGCGCCTGCTCGCCGGGCTGGGCCTGACCCTGCTCATGGCCGTGGTCGCCGGCCTCGCCTCGCTGCTGATCGGCGCCCTCGGTGTGGCCGCCCAGCGCAGCCCCAGACGCTGGCTGCGCGGCCTGGTCGACGGCTACGTCGCGCTGTGGCGCAGCACCCCGCTGCTGGTGCAACTGTTCTTCTTCTACTTCGGCCTCGGCGCCCTGCTGCCACTGACCGTCGGCGACGACGGCAGCCCGGTGCGCCTGCTCGGCGGCACCGGCTGGGCGATCATCGCCATCGCCCTGTACAGCGGCGCCTTCCAGATCGAAGCGCTGCGCGCCGGTATCGACACGGTGCCCCGCGGCATCCATGAAAGCGCCGCGGCGCTGGGCCTGCACGGCCTGTCGCTGTGGCGCCACATCCTCCTGCCGCTGGCCCTGCGCAACAGCCTGCCGGCCCTGGGCAACAACCTGGTGCAGACCCTCAAGGCCACCTCGGTCGCCTATGCGGTGGCCGCGCCGGAACTGCTCTACGCGGCCAACCGGATCTGGTCGGAGCGCTTCAACGTCGGCGAAATGATGCAGGTGCTGCTGCTCACCTGGCTGGTCCTGATCGGCACCTGCAGCTGGCTGCTGGGTCGCCTCGAAGCGCACCTGCGACTGCCCGGACAGGAGGCCCGCGATGTTCGCTGAAGACGCCCTCTGGCGCCTGTTCTGGCAATGGCTGCCGTCGCTCGGCGCGGGCTTCGCCCTGAACATCGGCATGGGCCTGCTGGCCATGGCCGTGGCCAGCCTCGCCGGCGGCGCGCTGGCCCTGCTCCAGGTGCTCGCGCCGACGCCCGTGGCGAACCTCGCCGGACACCTGGGGCGCGGCTTGCGCAATCTGCCGTGGCTGGTGGTGATGTTCTACGTCGCTTACCTGCTGCCCTACGAGGTACAGGTCGGCGGGCACTGGCTGCAACTGGCCGACTGGCTCAAGGTCGCCCTGGGCCTGGCGCTGCCCGCCAGCGGTTACGTCGCCGAGATGCTCCGCGGCGCCTTGCGCACGGTACCGCTCGGGCAGTGGGAAGCCGCGCTGGCCCTGGGTCTGTCGCGGCGCCAGACGCTGCGCCGGGTGATTCTGCCGCAGGCCCTGCGCAGCGTGCTGCCGCCCTGGATGAACCTGTTCTGCACCCTGTGCATGTCCACCTCGCTGGGCAGCCTGCTGGGTGTCGAGGAACTGATGAGCGTGCTGCAGAGCCACCTCTCCGGCCAGTTGCGCGCGGACGTGCTGCTGCCCGCCTACGCCCTGGCCTTCGCCGCCTTCTTCCTGTTCGTCTACCCCCTGGCCCGCTGGGCCCGGTATCTGGAGTTGCGATGGAGCCACTGAACACCTGGCGCGACGACACGCGCCTGACCCATGGCGGGCGCGACCCGGCCAGCCACGGCGGCACGGTGAACACCCCGGTGTACCGCAGTTCGACCTTCATCTGGCCGAGCGCCGAGACCCTGCCGCGCTACCTGCGCCAGGCCGACGATCCGCATCTGCGCGAGCATATCTACGGGCGCAACGGCAACCCCACCACCGCCGCCTTCGAAGATGCGGTGGCGGCCCTGGAAGGCGGCTTCCGCAGCCTGGTGATGCCCTCCGGGCTGGCCGCGATCGCCGGCACCCTGCTGGCCCTGGTGCGCGGCGGCGACCATGTGCTGGTGACCGACAACTGCTACGGCCACGCCCGCCAGGTGTTCGACCGGGTCATGCGGGAGATGGGCGTGGAGGTCAGCTATTTCCCGCCGCTGCTCGGTGCCGATATCGCCGCGCTGATGCGCCCCAACACCCGCCTGGTGTATGCCGAGGCGCCGGGCTCGAACACCTTCGAGGTCCAGGACATTCCCGCCCTGGCCCGCGCCGCCCACGCCGGCGGCGCCCTGCTGGTGATGGACAACACCTGGGCCACGCCGCTGTTCTTCAAGCCGTTCGTGCATGGCGTGGATGTGTCGATCCAGGCGGCGACCAAGTACCTGGTGGGGCACAGCGACGCCATGCTCGGCGTGATCACCACCACCGAAGCCCTCTACAGCCAGGTGCGCGACCGGGTGCGCCTGCTCGGCTACATCGCCAGCGCCGACGATGCCTATCTCGGCCTGCGCGGCCTGCGCACCCTCGGCGTGCGCCTGCGCCAGCACCAGCGCTCGGCGCTCGCCGTGGCGCGCTGGCTGGCGCGTCGCCCGGAGGTGCTCAAGGTGCTGCATCCGGCGCTCCCCGACTGCCCCGGACACGCCCTGTTCGAACGGGATTTCCTCGGTGCCTCGGGGCTGTTCGGCGTGGTCCTGCGGCCCATCCCCGAAGTCGCCCTGCACGCCTTTCTCGACAGCCTGCGGCTGTTCGCCCAGGGCGCCAGCTGGGGCGGTTTCGAAAGCCTGATCCGCATTGCCCACGGCCAGCGCGCCTTCCCCGACGGACTGCCACCCGGCCACCTGCTGCGCCTGCATGTCGGCCTGGAAGCGGTCGACGACCTGCTCGCCGACCTCGACCAGGCCTTCGCCCAGGCCCGCGCCCGCCACCCCGATACCGATACCCAACCCTGATGGAGACTGCGATGAGCGAACCCGTGACGACCCTGTACAGCATCTGCCCGCTGCTGGTGGCCTCGAACCTGGCCGTGGAACTGGGCTGGCTCGATGAAGAATTCGAGCGCGTCGGCGCCGTGCCGCGCTACCTGCGCTCGCTGCCCGACAACGGCGGCTGGCTGAGCCACTTCAGCCATGAGCAACCCGGCCTGATCCGCGATGGTGGCGCCACCCCCGCCCTCTGGGCGCGGGCCGACAAGGCCGACACCCTGCTCCTGGCGACCACCGCCAGCCAGCGCGCCGGGCAGATCCTGGTGCGCGCCGACGGGCAGATCCGCCGCGTCGCCGACCTGGTCGACAAGCGCATCGGTGTCCCGGTGAGCCGCGCCACCCAGCGCATCGACGTGCTCAAGGCCTTCGCCGAACAAGGCATCGACAGCGCCCTGGCACTGGCCGGGCTACGCCCCGAACAGGTCGAGCGGGTGCCGATCGAAGACCACGGCGACCCCCACGACCTGCGTCCGGCGCAGCGCCCCGCGGCGCTGTGGAGCCAGTTGCGCAACCTGCACAGCGGCCCCGGCGCGGAGCTGCGGGCCCTGCTCGATGGCCGCGTGGACGCCCTGCATGTGCAGGCCGGGCATGTGCCGAAGCTGTTGGCCAGCGGCCAGTTCAGCGTCATCGAGGACCTTGAGCAGCGTCCGGACTGGACCTTGAAAAACCAGAACGGTCCCTACGTCACCACCGTCGATCGCGCCTTCGCCGAGGCCCATCCCGAGGTGGTGGTGGCCTTCCTCCGCGCGGCCATTCGCGCCGGGCGCTGGATCGAGCAGTTCCCCGAGGCGGCGGCGTCGCTGCTGACCCGGGTGACCTTCCTGCCGGACGCCGCCTTCATCGTCGACAGCCTGCGCGGTCGCGAGCTGGTGCCGAACCTGGCGCCGCGCAACCTCGCCGCGCTGGACCTGAAGAAGCAGTTCCTGGTCCGCCACGGCTACCTGCAACAGGACTTCGACCTGCACGCCTGGGTCAGCCCCGATTACCTCGCCCAGGCCCACGCCGGGCTCTGACTGAACCGTTCGCCAAGGAATGCCCATGAACCAGCGTTTCCCCCTGCTCCCTCCGCGCCCCCTCTACGGCCTGCTGTTCGGCGGCCTGCTCAGCAGTCCCGGCTGGGCCGCCGAGACCACCCTGGACAAGGTCCAGGTAGTCGGCGCGCGGGTCACCGAGGCCAGCGCCGCCATCGGCGAAGACCGCATCAGCAACACCCTGGCCATCTCCCACCAGGCCTTGCTCTCGGCACCGGCCGGCACCTCCGGGCTGAAGATGCTCGAAGCCCTGCCCGGCTTCAACGTCCAGGTCAACGACGCCCTCGGCCTGTACGAATTCGGCAACTCGGTCTTCGTGCGCGCCTTCAACCTGCAGCAGATCGGCTTCTCCATCGACGGCGTGCCCCTGGGCCGCAGCGACCAGTTCGGCGGCAGCCCGATCTACCGCTACGTCGACAACGAGAACACCGAGCGGGTCACCGCCTCCACCGGCGCCGGCGATGTCACCCAGTCCGGCTACGCCTCCCTCGGCCCCTATGTCGACTACCAGACCAGCGACCCGTCGCCCACCCCCGGGGCGAGCCTGTCCTACACCCTGGGCAGCGACAGCCTGCGGCGCAGTTTCGTGCGCCTGCAGACCGGCGAGTACCAGGGCCTGTCGGCCTACGTCAGCCGCTCGAAGATCGACGGCGACCTGTGGCGCGGCCCCGGCACCATCGACCGCGAACACCTCGAAGCGAAGGTGCGCTACCGCTTCGGCGAGGGCAACAGTGTGTGGGTGCGGGCGGTGCACAACGCCTTCCACGACTTCGACTCGCCCTACGTCAGCCTGGCCCAGTACCACGGCACCGCCAACGATGCCTTCGGCCGTTCCGGACGCGACTTCGCCTACCTCGACTACCTGCCCGACCTGAAGCCGACCGCAGCGGGGGTGAAGTACAGCAACAGCGGCTACAACCAGTACTACAAGCAGGCCATCAACCAGCGCCGCGACACCCTCTACAGCCTCGGCGGCGAACTGCGCCTGAACGACGACCTGACCCAGTACGCCACCCTCTACTACGAGGGCAAGCGCGGCTACGGCGTGTCGCCGGAGGCCTACGCCACCTCGCTGGCCCTGAACAAGGCCGAGGCCGGCGTGCCCGGCCTGTTCGCCCCGCGCGGCGTGCAGTACGGCCTCTCGGCCCTCAGCGGGCATCGCTACGGCGGGCGCACCGGGCTGCAGTGGCAACTGGGTGACCACCGCCTGGAAGCCGGGGTGTGGGCGGAGAAGGACGTGTTCAACCGTCTGCAGGCGCGCTACAACCTCACCGACGGCAGCCCGGCGGGGGATGCCCTGCTCGACGAGCCGGTACACCGCCAGGGCGACTTCACCTCGACCCGCGATTCGCTGCAGTTGCACCTGAAAGACACCTGGTCGCTGCTCGACGACCGCCTGCTCCTGCAGTACGGCTTCAAGCGCCTGGAACTGGACTACCGCATCGAAGGCCAGCGCAACGCCGGCGACTACATCAACCACCGCAGCCCGCGCCTGTCCACCACCTGGCGCGACGGCTTCCTGCCGCAGGTCGGCGCGGTCTACAACCTCACCGACAGCAGCCAGGTGTTCGCCTCGTACTCGGAGAACATGGCCCTGCCTCGTGGCGCCGATGACATCTACCGCGCCGCCAGCCCCCAGGCGCCGGCGCCGGAAGCGGAACGGGCGAAGAACTACGAGCTGGGCTGGCGCCTCAACCGGCCGACCTTCAACCTGGCCTGGGCGCTGTATCGCAGTGACTTCGACAACCGCCTGCAGGCCTTCGCCGCGCCGGTGCCCGGCAGCAGCCAGGTGGAGACCTGGTACCAGAACGTCGGCAAGGCCCAGGCCTGGGGCAGCGAACTGAGCGGCCAGTGGAAACCCGGGGTGCTCGCCGACAAAGTGGTGCTCAACGGCGCCCTCACCTACAACCGCGCGCAGTTCCAGAACGATGCCGCGGGCCTGGCCCTGGACGGCAACGACCTGCCCGACAGCCCGCGCTGGCTGGCCCAGAGCGGCATCACCTGGGAGATCACGCCGTGGGCGATCGTCAACCTCTCGGCGCGCTTCATCGGTGAACGCTACAGCAACTTCACCAACAGCGAGCAGGTGCCCGGCTACACCCTCTACAGCGCCTACCTCGACCTGGGCGGCGCGGCCTGGGGCGATGGCGCGCTGAAGAGCGTCAAGCTGCGCTTCAACATCGACAACCTGTTCGACAAGGACTACCTGGGCTACATCCTCACCAGCACCAGCGGTCCGGCGGTGTTCCGTCCGGGCTCGCCACGGACCTTCCAGACCACCCTCAGCGTCGACTTCTAAGCCCGCGGCCGCACCCGCGGGTGCGGCCCCCTATCGGTGGAACCGCCCATGAACATCCTGTTTCCGCTGCTCGCCCTGGCGAGCCTGGCCGCCCAGGCCGCCGAGCCCCAGGTCAGCCCCGAGGTGCTGGCCCTGCACCAACGCCTGTTGGTGCTCGACAGCCACCTGGACACCCCCTTGCAACTGACCCGCCCCGGCTGGGACATCAACCTGCGCCACGACAGCCAGACCGACGGCAGCCAGGTGGACCTGCCGCGCATGCGCGAGGGCGGCCTCGATGGCGGTTTCTTCGTCATCTATACGCCCCAGGGCCCGCGCGACGAAGCCGGGCTGGCCCAGGCCAGCGCCTATGGCCTGGCCACCCTGCAGCGCATCCGCGACATGATCGACCGCCAGCCCGAGGACTTCGCTCTCGCCCGCAGCGCCGCGGATGCCCGGCGCATCGCCGCCGGCGGCAAGCGCGTGGTGTTCATCAGCATGGAGAACGCCGAGCCGCTGGCCGCCGACCCCGGGCTGCTGCGCACCTACCAGCGCCAGGGCCTGAGCATGCTTGGCCTGGTGCACTTCGCCAGCAACAGCTTCGCCGACTCGGCCACCGCCCTGCCGGAGTGGCACGGCCTCAACGACAAGGGCCGCGCCCTGGTGCGCGAGGCCAATCGCCTGGGGCTGCTGCTGGATGTCTCGCATGCCTCCGACGCGACCTTCGACCAGGTTCTGGAGTTGTCCAGCGCGCCGATCATCGCCTCCCACTCCAGCAGCCGCGCGGTCAACGCCCACCCGCGCAACCTCGACGATGAGCGCCTGCGCCAGCTTGCGGCCAAGGGCGGGGTGATCCAGGTCACCGCCTACAGCGACTACCTGATCCCCCTGGCGGTCAACCCCGAGCGCAACAAGGCCCTGGCGGCCCTGGGCGCACGCTTTCGCAACCTCGCCGCCCTCGACCCGCAGCAGACCCGCGCGCTGTTCGCCGAACGGGCGGAGATCGACCGGCGCTACGCCCAGCCGCGCGCCGATCTCGATGTGTTCATGAAGCATGTGCTGCATGTTCTGGAGGTGGTCGGCCCGCGGCATGTGGGCATCGGTGCGGACTGGGATGGCGGTGGCGGCGTGACCGGGCTGGAGGATGTCAGCCAGCTGCCGCTGATCAGCCAGCGCCTGTTGCAGGCGGGGTATGACGAAGACGACCTGGCGGCGATCTGGGGCGGGAATCTGTTGCGGGTGCTGCAGGCGGCACAGGATGGTGCTGGGCGTTAGCTCATGTACGAATAGGTTTGCCTGATGTTGTAGGAGCTGGCTTGCCTGCGATCGGCGGCGCAGCCGTCGTAAAATCAGCATCCGCGGTGTGCCAGACCCACTGCGGATTCAGGGTTTACGACGGCTGCGCCGCCGATCGCAGCATGGGTATCTACACATCTTTGACGGCCTGGCGGGAAACCGCATCAAGGCCGCCAGGTGCCCGTCTTGAGTCTTGCAGCGCCCTCCAGATCGAGCGCCGCCCGCGCGGCGCATCGCGAGCTCGCTCGCTCCTACATTTTTTGCAACGTACCTATGCCTGACAGGCCATAGTTGACCGCCTTGTGTGCACGACGCGGTATCGCGTCGACCCAACAGCTTCCCCGCGATAAATCGCCAAGCGCCAAAGGCTGGCAACGCCGCTCTCACAGGCCATGGCACGTTGCAAAAAATGTAGGAGCGAGCGTGCTCGCGATGCGCCGCGCGGGCGGCGCTCGATCTGGAGGGCGCTGCAAGGCTTGAGGCAGGCGCCTGGCAGCCTTGATGTGGTTTCCCGCCATACCGTCAACGTTGCCCATGCCGATCGCAAGCAAACCAGCCCCTACAACCCCACACTCAACTGGACAACTGATTGGTGAACTGCCCCACCGCGTTCACCACCTTCTGCGCCCCGTCCTGGATTTCCACGATCACGTCGCCGGCCTGCGCCGACAGTGCCAACCCCTGCTCGGCATGCAGCTTGCCCTGCTCGATGATGCGCACAGCTTCCTCGGCCAGTTTCTGGTTCTGCGTCACCACGTCGACGATTTCCTCGGTGGCCTTGGTGGTCCGCGAAGCCAGCTGGCGCACCTCGTCGGCGACCACGGCGAAACCACGACCCTGCTCGCCGGCCCGCGCCGCCTCGATCGCCGCGTTGAGCGCCAGCAGGTTGGTCTGGTCGGCGATGCCGCCAATGCTCTTGACGATGCTGCCAACCAGCTGCGACTGCTTGTCCAGCGCGGCGATGCCCTCCACCGCCGCCGCCATCTGCACCGCCAGGCCCTGGATCACGTCGACGGTTTTCTGGATCACCACGCTGCCGCGGCGCGCACTGTCATCGGTGTGCCGCGAGGTGCTGAAGGCGATCTCCGCGGCCTCGGACACGGCGATCTCGCGGTTGACCTGGTCGGTGATCACCGTGGCGAACTTGACGATCTTGTACAACCGGCCATGGGCATCGGAGATCGGGTTGTAGGTCGCCTCCAGCCAGACCACGCGGCCATGGCTGTCGATGCGCTTGAAGCGATCGGCGATGAACTCGCCGCGGCGCAGTTTCTCCCAGAAGCGCTCGTACTGCGGCGAGGTGCATTCCGCCGTCTCGCAGAACACCCGGTGATGCTTGCCCCGCAGGTCCTTGAGGCTGTAGCCCATGGCCTGGAGGAAACGCTCGTTGGCATTCAGCACATTGCCCTGCAGGTCGAACTCGACCACTGCGGTGGAACGCTGCAGCGCTTCGATCAGGTTCTCGCGCTCGCGGGAGCTCTCGATGGTGCGGGTCAGGTCGTTGGCGTACAGCGACACATAGATGATCTGGCCATCCTTGTCGCGGATCGGCTGCACGATCGCCCGCAGCCAGGCTTCGCTGCCATCGCCGCGCTTGAGCTGCAGGGCCCCGGCCCAGTGCTCGCCGCCGTGGATCGCACGCTTCATCAGGTTGAAGTGATTGGTCCCGCGCGCGTATTCCGGGACCAGGTCGAACAGCACCTTGCCCTGCACGGCGTTTGCCGCGTACTGCATTTCGCCAAGGAACCTGGCGTTGACCGAGGTGACGTCACCCCGCGAGCTCAATTGCAGCACGAGCATCTCGCTGTCCAGGCTCTGCTTGACCTGTTCGAGTGACGACAGCAGGTCGCGGGCCTGGGCGAGCTCCTGCTTGAGCCGCCGGTAAGCTGAAAACATGAGGGTTACCTCCAGAGTTTGCGAAAGTGACAGGCAGCTTGCACGGTCAATGCTTCAACACCTCATCATCCAGTCTTCCAGGTCCTGCGGCGTGAGTGGCTTCGACAGCAGGTAGCCCTGGGCAACGTGATAACCCTGGTCCTTGAGAATCCGGTACTGGCCGTGTTCTTCGACACCTTCGGCCACCACTTTCAGGCGCAGGCTGTCGCCGATGCGCATCACTGCGTCACTCAGCGCCCGGCTGGTTTCATCCGCTTCCAGATCGAGGACGAAACTGCGATCCAGTTTCAACTCCTGTATCGGCAGCTTGCGCAGATAACTCAAGCTGGAATAACCGGTGCCGAAATCGTCCATGGCCAGGCGGATACCCTGGGCGTTGAGGTCGTGGAGCACTTTCAGGGTGCTCGGATTGGTGTCCAGCAGCAGGTTCTCGGTGAGTTCGATGGTCAGGTCCCGGGCCGCCAGCCCATGCTGGTCGAGGACCTCGCTGATCATCCCGGCGAGGTCGAGGTTGTGGAAATTGCTCGGCGACAGGTTCACCGACACCGACGGGATCTTCAGACCCTTGCCGCGCCAGACCGCCAGTTGCCGGCAGGCTTCCCTGACCGCCCAGTGCCCGAGTTCGGTGATCAGCCCGCATTCTTCGGCCAGGGGAATGAAGCGCGCCGGCGAGACCACGCCGAACTCCGGGTGGGTCCAGCGGGCCAGGGCTTCGACGCCGTAGATCTGACCGTCCTCGATATTCACCTGCGGCTGGTAGTGCAGTTGCAGCGCGCCCTGCTCGATGGCCTCGCGCAGGGCACTCTCCAGCGCCTGGCGCTGCTGCGCCAGCTCGTTCAGCTCATGGCTGAAGAAGCTGAAACGACCGCGCCCGGAATGCTTGGCCTGGTACATGGCCATGTCGGCGCGGTGGATCAGCGTGCTCATGTCGTGCCCATCGCGCGGGTACAGGCACACGCCGATGCTCGCCGACGGCGAGAAACAGGAGCCGGCGATCTGGCACGGCTGGGTGATGGCCTGACGCAGCTCCTCGATGACATCGTTGACCCGTTCGGCATCGCAGTCCGGCAAGACCACGACGAACTCGTCGCCGGACAGCCGGCCGACGATCTCGGCACTGGCGCTCAGGCGCTGGGCGATCAGCCTGAGCAGTTCGTCGCCCGCCGGGTGACCGAGGGAATCGTTGATCTGCTTGAAACGGTCGAGGTCGATGAACAGCACCGCCAGCGCACGCTTGGCGCGCCGCGCCTCGATCAGCGCATGGTCGGCCTTGGCGAGCAGCAGGCTGCGGTTGGGCAGGTGGGTCAGGCTGTCGTAGAACGCCAGCTGGCGAATGCTCTCGCGGTCGACCTCGCGCTCCATGGCCAGGGCACAGAGCGGGATGACCACCTCGACGATCTGCTGCTGCAGGGCCGACGGCGTGCGGTGCTCGGCGTAATAGAAGGTCAGCACGCCGATGGCCAGGCCCTTGGAGTCCTTGATCGGAATCGACCAGGAGCTGCGGATGCCCAGCGCCTGGCAGTCGTCGCGGATGCTGGTCCAGTGCGGGTCGCTGCCGATATCGCCGACGTAGATCATCTCGCCGCGGCAGGCGGCGACGCTCGACGAACCGATGCAGTCGCGGATCGGCCGGCCCTCCAGCAACTGACCATAGCGCTCGGCAAAACCCGGGGCGGCCAGCGGGTGCAGGGTGCCGTCTTCGCCGATCTGGATCACCGCCGCGCGCACATCCGGCGACATCCGCTGGATTTCCCGGCACAGCAGGTCCATCACCGACTCCAGCGGCATCTCGCGGACCATGGCGTCGAGGATGCAGTGCTGCAGCACCTGGTGGATCTTCGAGGCAGTGATGTCGGTGAGCACCGTGACGGTCTGGGCCAGTTCGCCATTGGCGCCGCACACCGGGTTGATCGCCACGTTGCACCAGATCCGCTCGCCACCTTTGACCTGCAGCAGTTCCTCGACGCGGAACGAGCGCCCGTCGTGCAGGCCCCGGCGCAGTTCGGCCATGCGTTGCAACGGCAACTGCGGCACCAGCAGCTCCGCCGGGCGGCAGCATTCGATTTCGTCGAGGCTGTAGCCGAAGAGCTTTTCGAAACCCTTGTTGACGTACACCACCTTGCCGCCGCCATCGGTGATGAAGATCGCGTTGTCGGTCTGGTCGGCGACCAGTGACAGCAGCTTGGCGCGCTTGCGCTCCTTGCGCTGCTCGGTGACGTCCTTGACGAAGGCGGTGTAGAGGATCTGCCCGGCGCTCTCGACCCGCGAGATCGACATCGACCCCCAGCGCTGGCTGCCGTCCTTCTTGTGGATCGGCACGTCGCGGGTGGTGCCGACGATCTTGTTGATGCCGGTCCGGCGGTTCGCATCGACATAACCGTCGTGCCGGCCGCGGATGGTTTCCGGGACCAGCATGCTGACGTTGTTGCCCAGTACTTCGTCCCGCGTGAAACCCCACAACTTTTCCGCGGCACTGTTGAACAGCACCACACGATTATCGGCGTCGATCGCCACGACACTATCGATGGCCTGCTCGAGTGTTTGTATGAAGATCTCAGAAAGATTCTGGCTAATGGGCATCAACGCGATCCGAACGCACAGGTTGACAGTGCCGCGGACGAACGCGCGCCACCGCGCAGCGTTGCTGTGCAGGTCACGATTCGCCTTGCTGGCCGGGAAGCCCCAAGCGGGGACGGCGCATAGCTTACGCTCACTAATGGCGCATAGCCATTATTCCGGCGAATATTATTCACGGGCTGTTCAATATATAAAAAACCGCGCGCGGATAATTAAATCAACTTTGCAAAACAATGACCTGAATCAATGAATGTTCGGTCAATGCATGGATGGGAATATTTATCAGTGGTATTCCACGACAGAATACCGGCGCCGGAATTCAGCGCCGGAGATTGTTTCAGCGTTCCTCCAGCATCGACTGAATCTGCTGCGTGGCCTGGCGCGTACTGTTCGCCAGTTTCTTCACTTCCTCGGCCACCACCGAAAACCCTCGCCCCACTTCCCCGGCTCGCGCCGCCTCGATGGCAGCGTTGAGGGCGAGCAGGTTGGTCTGCTCGGCGATGCTCTTGATCACCCCGACCACGGTGGCGATCTGCGCGTAGGTGGTCTGGTTCTGCGCGAGCATGCGTTCATGGCTGTCCTGGGCGCTGCGTTCGTCGCTGATATCGCGCACCGCGCCGATCACCCGGGTCAACGCACCGCGCTCGTCGCGCACCGCGCAGCCACGCTCGCGGCACCAGATATAGCCGCGGGTCTTGTGGCGCATGCGGTATTCGCAGACGTACTCGCCAGTGCCGCCGGGCTTGACGATCTCACGCTCGAACAGCGCCAGGACCTGCGCCAGGTCGTCCGGGTGGGTGATGCTGACCTGGGCATCCCAGCCATCGGGCAACTCGCCCGCGGCGTAGCCCATGACCGCGCGGAACTGATTGGAGATGCGCATATGGCTGTCGGGGTGCTGCAGATCGCCCTGGACCACCTTGATGTCCCAGGTGCCTTCGGTGATGGTGGCTTCCAGCTGCGCCCAGATCGCCGCCTGCTGGCGCTGGCCGTCGAGCTGGCGCTGGAGTTCGTCGTGGCTGGCCTGGAGGTCGGCGCAGCATTGCTCCAGGCGCTCGACCTGCGCGGCGGCGGCGTGGCCCTGGTCCTGCGCCTGCTCGACCTGCGCGCGCAAGGCCTGGCCCAGACTGCGCGCTTCGTCGAGCTGGCGCTGCTCCTGCTCGCGCCGCGCCGCCAGCCCGCCCAGGGCCGCGAGCACGGCCGGGTGGCGCTGCAACTGCGGTGTTTCGAGATCGGCCCAGCGCTGCCCCTCACTGACCCGCGCCAGCAGCGCCTGCAGTTCCCGCACCCAATGATCGTTCCTGAAAAACATCAGCGCCCACCGTTCGGCAGTGAAAAATCACGAGTTGACCGGAATCGCGCCGGCTACGTCTTGCACCCGGGTGCCGGGCACTTGACCGTCCGTGCCAGCATGCCGCGGCGATCTGGCAGGCAGATCCATGCCGGCGACAGGCACAGGCAAGACGCCGGTGGTGCAAGCCGGTAGAGTCTGGCGCGGGGGTCGCTGGCGGCGGCCCCGCTCTTCCTCCGGCAAATGGCGTCTCCGATCTTGAAAGCTGCGCACCCGAACCGCTGGCCCAATGTCCTGCGGGCCCTGCATCACCGCAATTTCCGTCTGTACTTCATCGGCCATGCGGTCTCGACCCTCGGCACCTGGGTGCAGACCGTGGCCCTGTCCTGGCTGGTCTATCGACTGACCGGCTCGGCGGCGCTGCTCGGCATCACCACCTGCGCCACCCTGCTGCCGCAGTTGCTGGTGGGGCCGATCGCCGGCGCCTGGATCGACCGCCACGACAAGCGCCGCCTGCTGATGCAGGTGGAGAGTCTGCTCGGCATCCAGGCCCTGGTCCTCGCCGGGCTGACCTGGCTGGAGCTGATCACCCCGACCCTGATCGTCCTGCTCGCCGCCACCCTCGGCATCCTCAACGCGGTGGACACGCCGCTGCGCCAGTCACTGCTCAGCCGCCTGGTCGACGACCGCGACGACCTGCCCAACGCCCTGGCCCTCAACGCCATGCTGTTCACCTGCTCGCGTTTCGTCGGCCCGCCGCTGGCCGGCCTGCTCCTGGCCCTGACCGGCGAGGCGCTGTGCTTCGCCCTCAACGCGCTGTCCTATGGCGGACTGATCCTCGGCCTGCTGGCGATCCGCCTGGCGCCCGGAGAAAAGGCCCGCGGCGACATGCGCAACCTGTTCCGCGAAGGCCTCGACTACGTCCTGCGCTCGGCCTCGCTGCGCGGCCTGATCTTCGGCGTGCTGGTGGTCAACCTCACCGCCTCGACCTATGCCGTGCTGCTGCCGGTATTCGCCCACGACATCTTCGCCGGCGACGCGCGCACCCTTGGCTGGCTGTGGGGCGCCGCCGGGCTTGGCTCGCTGCTGTCCACGCTGCTGCTGGCCGGGCACCAGGGCGCCGACAGGCTGCGCGGCCTGATCCTGTTTTCCGCCATCGCCAGCGCCCTCGGCCTGCTGCTGTTCGCCAGCAGCCGCAGCCTGCCCCTGTCGCTGCTGGCCATGGCGATCCTCGGCTTCGGCGTGACCATCAACAACGTCGGCACCAATATCCTCCTGCAAAGCCAGGCCCCGGAGGCCCTGCGCGGCCGCGTGGTGTCGATCTACACCTCGACCCGCTTCGGCTTCGACGCCATCGGCGGCCTGCTCGCCGGGGTGCTCGCCGCCCATCTGGGCGGGCCCTGGGCCATGAACATCGCCGCCGCCCTGCTGGTGCTGTACTGCCTCTGGCAGGTACTGCTGCGCCTGCGTGGCGCTTCCGAATCTCCCGTAGAGGAATCCACCCCATGACTGCCCTGCTGCGTCAGCAATCCAGCCTCACCCTGCGCCTGGCCATGGACGCCCTGAGTGCCGCCGTCGACTTCGCCGAACAGGCCGGCCTGCGGGTCAGCCTGGTGCTGGTCGACGCCAGCGGCCAGCCGATCCACAGCGCGCACATGGACGGCGCGCCGCGTCCGTGCCAGACCATTGCCCTGCACAAGGCCCAGACCGCCGCCGGCTTCGGCGTGTCCACCTCGGCATGGGAAGAACGCCTGCAGAAAGCCTCGGCGGCGGTACGCGAAGGCTTGCCGCTGCAGCCCGGGCTGGCGTTGTTCGGCGGTGGCGAGCCGTTTCTGCATGACGGCCAGGTGATCGGCGCCATCGGCGTGTCCGGCGCCTCGGAAGCGCTGGATGCCAACTGCGCCCGGGCGGCCGTGGACAGGGTCCGCGCCCTGCTGGACGCGGCATGAACAGCGCGCAGGAGCTCGGCCGCTACTGCCTGCACGCCTTCAGCCAGCAGGTACCGGCCAGCCTGGCCGCGTTCTACCGCATCGACGACCAGTTGCAGGCCTGCGACTTCCAGTTGCTGGGCATGCAGGCGCCGATGCATCACCGCTACCTGGAGCACTATCGCCATCTCGACCCGCTCAAGCCGGACAACTGCAAGGCCATCGGCCTGCCAGTGGTGTCGCTGCGCCAGGGCCTGGCCCATCACGACGCGGCCCATGGCCGGGAGTACCTGGGTTTTCTCGATCAGCACCGGGTGGTGGATGTAGTGGAGATCATGGCCTGGGTGGATGGGCGCCTGGCGGCGGGGGTTTCGCTGCTGCGCGAGGGCTCGCTGGGGGCGTTCAGCACCGCGGAGCTGGAGCGGCTGCTGCCGTTGCATGGCCTGATGCAGATGGCCGCGCGACAACTGCCGGCGCCCGCACCGGACCGGCTGGGCGGGTTGACTCCGCGGGAGCGGGAGATTGCCTTGCTGCTGCAAGGAGGTGCCTGCAACAAGACCCTGGCACGGGAGCTGGGGCTGGGGTTGCCGACGGTGAAGACGCATTTGATCAATCTGTTCAGGAAGGTGGGGGTGCGGAATCGGACGGAGTTGGTGGGGGTGTTGTTCTTGTAGTGATGGTCATGGGTTTATCGCTGCATGGGTAGCTACACATCTTCGAAGGCTTGTCGGGGGACCGCATCAAGGCCGCCAGGTGCCTGTCTTGAGTCTTGCAGCGCTCTTGAGATCGAGCGCCGCCCGCGCGGCGCATCGCGGATGAATCCGCTCCCACATTTGTTGCAACGTACCTATGTCTGTCAGGCCATGGTTGACCGCCTTGTTGGTTCGACTCGATACCGAGTCGTGCCCAACAGCCTCCCCGCGATACATCGCCGAAAAAACAAAGGCTGACAACCCAAATCCCACAGGCCATGGCACGTTGCAACAAATGTGGGAGCGGATTCATCCGCGATGCGCCGCGCGGGCGGCGCTCGATCTGGAGAGCGATGCAAGACTCAAGACAGGCACCTGGCGGCCTTGATGCGGTCCCCCGACAAGCCTTCGAAGATGTGTAGATACCTATGCTCATCACTGCTGCTCTAAGCTACCACCCCCACTCCCACCAAGGACGACCCCATGCCCTCCACCTCCCACCACGGCGGCTGCCTCTGCGGCTGGATCCGCTACAGCGCCCGCGGCCCCGCCGCCAACCCGCACACCTGCTCCTGCCGCAACTGCCAGCAGCACACCGGCGCGCTCACCGCGCTCTGGGTCGAATTCCCCCGCGACCAGATCGAGTGGACCGGCGCAGGCGGCGCGCCGGCGCTGTACCGCTCCTCGGACTATTCCAGCCGCGCCTTCTGTCCGCGCTGCGGCAGTTCTCTCGGCGCGATCGACGACGCACCGACCATCGCCCTGCTGGCCGGCACCTTCGACGAGCCCGGACGCGCCGAACTCAAGCCGCACAGCCACTCGTTCGAAGACGGCCAGCCGACCTGGTGGCGAAGCTGATCACGGCGTTTGCATCATGCGCACCAGCGACGCATATTCCGCGCGGCCGACCGGGGCGATGGCACTGGCATCCTGCGATGCCAGGAACCCCGCCAGCCCCTCCTGGTTCTCCAGCAGCGCCGCGCGAATCCGCGTCTTGTACTCGGCGCACAGGCCACCGCGAAACACATAGGGGTCGTAGTAGATCCGCGTCGAGCGCCACAGCACATCGAAGGTATCGCGCGTGATCCGCCCGCTGTTGAGGTAGGCATCGGCGCGCACGCTGGCGACGAACGCCGCGTCCACCCGTCCTTCGAGCAAGGCGTCCAGCGACTTGTCATGGGAGCCGCTGTAGGCCACCGAGGCGAAGAAGCGCGCCAGCGGCTGGCCCACCCGGGCGGCGAACTCGACGTTCGGCACCACGCTGCCCGAGGTGCTGGCCGGATCGCTCAGGGCCACGCGCTTGCCGCGCAGCGCCTGCACATCCGCCGCGCTGCCGCGCCGCGCCAGCAGCAGCGCCTGATAGTGATGACCGGCCGGGGTGAAGTAGCCCTTTCGGATCGCCAGGCTGGCGAAGGGCTCGATCCGCGGGTCGCGCTGCTGGGCCAGGACGTACGCCGCCGGTCCCAGCCAGGCGACGTCCACGCCGCCGGAAACCACCGCATCCACCACGCTTTCGTAGGACGACGCCGGGACCATCGACACCGGCACGCCGAGGTCGGCCTGCAGGCGCTCCAGCAGCGGCTGATAATCGCGGATCAGCACGTCCATGCTCTTCTTCGGAATCACCCCGATGCGCAGCGCCGTCTGCTGGCAGGCCGCGGACAGCGGTGCCGAGAGCAGGCTGGTCAATAGCAGGCCGGTCAGCCAGGTCAGTGTTCGCATGCCGTTTCCGTCGCATCGATGAAGGGTGGGTATTGCTCCAGCTGGGCCACGCTCAGCGGACGGCTGAAGTGATAGCCCTGGGCGAAGTCGCAACCGGCCAGGCGCAGGTAGACCACCTGCTCGCGGGTCTCCACGCCCTCGGCCACCACCTCCAGGCCCAGGCGCTTGGCGAGGATGATGGTGGACAGCACGATGGGGCTGTCGTCATGGCTGTTGGACAGCTGGGCGATCAGGGCGCGGTCGATCTTCAGGCGGTTGATCGGCAGCGCCTGCAGGTGGGAGAAGCCGGAATAGCCCTGGCCAAAGTCATCGAGGCTGATGCTCAGGCCGGCGTCGCGCAGGGCCTGCAGGTGCTTGATGCCCTGGCCTTCGTCGTCGAGCACGGTGGTTTCGGTGATTTCCAGCTCCAGGCGCTGCGGCTCGACAGCATGCCGGCGCAGTTCGTCGAGCAGCCGCGCGCTGAAGTCCGGCTGGCGCAACTGCAGGGGCGAGACGTTGACCGCAAGCCCGGCCTGGATGCCCCGCGCCTGCCAGCGCACCAGCTCCGCGCAGGCCAGGCGCAGGACCTCCCAGCCCAGGGCGACGATGAAGCCGCTGCGCTCGGCCAGGGAAATGAAGCGGTCCGGATAGAGCAGGCCGAACTGCGGATGCTGCCAGCGCACCAGGGCCTCGTAGCCCTCGACCCGCATCGAGTCGAAACGCACCTGGGGCTGGAAATGCAGGACGAACTGGCCCTCCTTCAAGGCGGGACCGAAGGCCTGCTCCAGGGCGAATTCGCCGACATCGACCACGTTCAGCGACGGGTCGAAGAAGCGGTACTGCCCACGCCCGGCCTGCTTGGCCGAGTACATGGCGGCGTCGGCATGGCGGATCAGTTCGTCCACCGCCACGCCGTCGCGCGGGCAGATACTCACGCCGATGCTCGGGCTGCTGTTGAGTTCGTGCTGGTCCAGCGAGTAGATCGCCGACAGCTTGTTCAGCAGCATGCGCACCCACAGGTCGATCTGCTCTTCGGTGCGTGACCCGGCCAGCAGCACAACGAACTCGTCGCCACCGAAGCGCGCGGCCTCGTCGCCGGCCTCCAGGGCGCGCTTGATGCGCCCGGCCACGGCCTGCAGCAACAGGTCGCCGACCTTGTGGCCGAGGGAGTCGTTGATCGATTTGAAGCGGTCCATGTCGATGAACAGGATCGCCATCAAGCGCCGCTTGCCGCGCTGCTCGGCGAGGGCCCTGGCCGCGGTCTCCAGGAACTGGCGGCGATTGTGCAGGCCGCTGAGGTGATCGGTGGCCGCCGCGTGGCTGCTGCGCCGATGCTCTTCTTCCAGGCGCTGGATCAGTTGCTGGTTGATCTGCTGCGCCTGCTCCAGGGCGCCGAAGGCTTCTTCGCGCTTGCCCAGCACCCGCCAGCTCCACAACAGGCCGGCGAGGATCAGCAGGGTCATGCTCAGGTTGACCCAGCACTGACGCGCGTAGAGCAACTGCGAGGGGGCGAGTATCTCGTCCTCGCGCTGACTCACGGCGATGCTGAACGCGCGCGGCGGGTCCTTGCGGAACAGGCTCTGGTAGCGCCCGTCGAGGCTGTACTGAACGAGCCGTCCGGACGCCTCGCCCTGCGCCGGCAGGTCCGGTTTGAGCGCTTCGCCCGCCACCACCACGCCGCTGTTGCCGATGCGCAGGCGCTCGTGGCCGGCGCTGTCGAGCAGGCGCATCAGGCCGCTGCTGCCCAGGTCGATATGCTGGAACAACTGCGCCAGGTAGCCGATGTCCAGTTGCACCAGAAGGATGCTGTCCGGCTGGTCGCCGGACGGCCCGAGCAGCGGCAGCAGGAACGGCAGGCGCCAGTTGATCTGCGCCGCTTCGCGGGCCGAGGCGTCGAGGGGCGCGAGGAAGGGTTTGAAGCCGTGCCGGCCGATATGCTCGCGCAGGGCCAGCAGCCAGGGCTCGGGCAACTGCCGCGGCTCGTCGCTGTGGCTGGCGGACAGCAGGCTGCCGTCGAAGCGGTACAGGCTCATGCGCTTGAGCACCGGGTCCTCGGCGAGCATGCGCACCAGGCCCCAGTGGCCCGGCCCGCTGTCGCGCAGATCGGCCTGGGCGGCGCGGCCGATGGTCTGCGCGCGGTCCACCAACTGACTGAGGTTCTCCGCCGCCATGCTCGCCAGATTCAGGTGCTCCGCGGCCTTGGCGGCGAGCGCCTGCTGTTCCGAGGTGGCCCGCTGCTGGAAGTACGAGACCCAGACGAACAGCAGGATCGCCAGCGCCGAGGCCAGCAGCAGAAACTGCACAAGGTTGAAGGAAGAAAGGAACCGGCGGATCACTGCAATTCATTCCTGCCGCTGAGTGATGGCACATTACTACCAGCGCATGACAAACAGATGACTGGCATACCAGGCCGCCTCAACCATCCGGTTGATACCGCCCTCGCCCGCCCCGCGTCACCATCACGGCTCCCAACGACAACACTGTGGAGCCACTTGCATGACCACCCAATCCGACTGGATCACCGTAGGCGCCCTGGCCGAGGGCTTCGCCCCGCAAGCCTTCATCCTGCCGCAACTGGCCGACCTGGCCGGGCAGCAACTGACCCTGCACTTCGCCAACGGCTGGGTCATCGAACACCGTTTCGACGCCGAGCAACTGCACTGGCACGCCGCCGACGGCCATTCCAGCGGCAGCGCGCCCTACCGCGCCACTTCGGTGCGCCCGGGCATCTACCTGGTGGACTTCCTCAAGACCGAGCAGGGCCAGACCTGGTCGATCACCCTGGTCATCGACACCCTGAGCCAGTCCTTCACCGCGGTGATCGGCAACATGCCGTCCGAGCAGGAAACCCGGCAGGGCATCTACCAGCGCGCCCTGTCCGGCAAGAACCTGACCTGCGTCGAGGCGCAGTTCCTCCACGGCAGCCTCGACAAACCCTGGCAGGAAGGCGCCTGCCCGCACGCACCGAGCAGCGAGCTGGTGGGCATCCGCAACCGCTACCGCTACAGCCCGACCGAGGAATACGAGCACATCTACCTCAACGAGAACTACTACACCTGGCAGTGCCTGAAGGGCGTCGAGCAGGGCCTGTGCGACACCGACCGCTGCCACTACTACAAGATCGCCGATGAGCTGTACCTGTTCGTCTGGCGCGAGAAGATCATCCCGACCCTGGGCCTGGTGATGATCGACCTGCGCGAGCACCGCAGCGACGGCAAGATCTTCGGCTATGCCGAAGGCAGCTTCGATGCCTTCAGCAACTTCCCGGTGTCGTCCTACTGCAACCTGATCAACACCACGGTTCACGAAGCATGAAGCGCACCGTGCTGATCACCGGTGCCGGCAGCGGCATCGGCGCGGCCTGCGTGCAACGCCTGGCCGCCCTGGGTGACAACCTGGTGCTGGTCGGCCGGCGGCGCGCGGCGCTGCAACAGGTGGCGGCCGGGAGCGATGCCCTGGTGCTGGCCGGCGACGCCGCCGACAGCGCCACCTGGGCCGGCTTCGTCGAGCAGATCCGCGCCCGCTTCGGCGGTCTCGATGCGCTGATCTGCTGCGCCGGCGGGCATGGCCTGGGCAGCGCCGTGGACACCAGCGACGAGGCCTGGGAAGCCGCCCTGCGCGGCAACCTGCACAGCGCCTTCCACAGCGCCCGGGCCTGCCTGCCGCTGCTGGTCGAGCGGCGTGGCAGCATCGTCCTGCTCGGTTCCATCGCCTCGCTGGCGGCGGGCCCCGAGGTGTGTGGCTACACCACCGCCAAGCACGCGCTGGTCGGGCTCAACCGCTCGCTGGCGCGGGACTTCGGGCCGCAGGGGGTGAGGGTCAACTGCGTCTGCCCGGGCTGGGTGCGCACGCCGATGGCCGACGAGGAAATGCAGCCGTTGATGCATCACTACGGCGAAGACCTCGACGCCGCCTATCGCCGGGTCACCGCCGATGTGCCGCTGCGCCGCCCGGCCACGGCGGACGAGATCGCCGCGCTGTGCCAGTTCCTGATCGGCCCCGAGGCATCGATCGTCACCGGCGCGGTGATCGCCGCCGACGGTGGCTCGACTATCGTCGACGTACCGACCCTGGCCTACACCCACCTGGAGACGCCCGCATGAACGCACGCTTCGATTTCAGCGGCCAGCAGGTGCTGGTCACCGGAGGCGCCCAAGGCATCGGCCAGGCCATCGTCGAGGGCTTCGCCCGCGCCGGGGCCGAGGTGCTGATCGCCGATCTCAACCGCGACACGGCCCAGGCCCTGGCCGACCGGCTCAAGGATGAGGGGCACCCGGTACGGGTCGCCGGTATCGACCTGGCCGACCGCGAGGCCGTCGTCGCCCTCCTCGCCAGCCTGCCGCGCCTGGATGTGCTGGTGCACAACGCCGCGTACTTTCCGCTGACGCCGTTCGAGCGGATCGACGAGGCGCTGCTGCGGCGCACCCTGGACGTCAACCTGTCGGCGCTGTTCTGGCTGACCCAGGGCGCGCTGCCGCTGTTCCGCCGCCAGGGGCGCGGCAACGTGCTGGTGACCTCCTCGGTCACCGGGCCACGGGTGGCCTATCCGGGGCTCAGCCACTACGCCGCGTCCAAGGCCGGGGTCAACGGCTTCATCCGCAGCGCGGCGCTGGAACTGGCGGCCGATGGCGTGCGGGTCAACGGCGTCGAACCGGGAATGATCCGTACCCCGGCCATGGACAACCTCGGCGACGCCAGCCTCAACGCCCGGATCGCCGGCAGCGTGCCCCTGGGCCGTCTCGGCGAACCGCGGGACATCGCCGCCGCCATGCTCTTTCTCGCCTCGGACAACGCCGCCTACATCACCGGCCAGACCCTGATCGTCGATGGCGGCGCCACGCTGCCGGAGACCCTCGCCACCCTGGAGCGTAATGGCTGATTACTGGCCATTGCGATCAAGAGCGCTGGCAGCCACGAACAAGACTTGGCCCGGCCGCCAGCGCCCTAATAACCCCTCGCTACAGCACAACTGCCAACAAGAAATGGGGGAACACCAATGGACAAGCAACATCGCCTGTTACCGCTGGCCCGGGCCGTCGGCCTGAGCCTGATCACACTGGCAGCGGCCCAGCCGACGCTGGCCTACGAGCTGTACGCGGACGACGACACGCACCTCAACGCCGACATGCTCGCGGTCTGGGGCATGTTCAACAGCCGCAAGAACTACGACGGCACGCCGGGCGGTTCGACCTGGCGCGAAGGTTTCATCAAGTACGGCGTCAGCGGCGACCAGGGCCTGGGCGGCAACGGCACGCTGTACGGCACCTTCAACCTGGTCAGCTCGGCGACCTGGGGTGACGGCGACGCCGCCGGC
>NZ_FZOL01000031.1 GCF_900188455.1 Pseudomonas japonica
GGTGGTGAATCTTCTGTACTTCTTGGTCATCGGGGGTACTCCTCAGTAGGGGGATTCTCCCTAATTGAGGTGTCCGGAGCCATTAGACCAGCACACCTATGTCTGACAGGCCATGGTTGACCGCCTTGTTGGTACGACACGGTACCGCGTCTAGCCCAACAGCTTCCCCGCGATAAATCGCCAGGCACCAAAGGCTGGCGACGCCGCTCTCACAGGCCATGGTACGTTGCAACAAATGTAGGAGCGAGCGCGCTCGCGATGCGCCGCGCGGGCGGCGCTCGATCTTCAGCGCGCTACAAGCCTCAAGACAGGCACCACAGCAACAGCAAACCCGCCTCAAACCACCCGCACCCCCCGCACCTGCCAGGCGCCAACCCGCTCCTGGGCAAAGGCCGCCGCATGCCGGGTCAGTTCATCCAGGTGCCGATCGCGCTTGCGTTCCGCCTCGATCATCGCCTTGCGCCCGTGCTGCTTGAGCAGGTAGCTGTGGATCTGCTGGATCTCCACGGTACGGAAGATCGGCGCCACATCCAGCACCGCCAGCTCACCATTGCCGGCCGGCGCATCACTGGCCATCAGCACCTGCGTGCCGCGCGCGCCGACGACCCGCAGGCCGAGGGCTTCGAAACAGGCCACGCGCGACTTGCCGCAGGCCAGCTCGATGCGCGGGTGACGCTGGCGCACCGCATCCAGCAGCGCCCGGGCGATGCCGCGGCGGCGCAGGTCCTCGCGCACGGCCAGGTAGGCGATGCCGCAGGACTGCGCTTCACCCTCGATCGGCAGGTACAGGGCAAACCCGGCCAGGCGCTGCGGGTCGTCGTCCTCGCAGGCCAGCACCAGCGCCACCGGCAGGCGGTCGCTGCCCAGGGCCTGGAGGTACAGGTGCACTTCGAAGCCGAGGGCGTACTGGTAGAGGTTGTACAGCGGATTGCTCGGCGGCAGGGCGGTGGCGCTGAGGTCGCCGAAGCTGTCGACCACCAGTTGCATCAACTGGCTGTGCAGCGGTTCGGCGGGGGCGGTGTGCGGCAGGGTGAGGACGGGCATCGCGGGTTTGGCTCGGGATCGAAAGCCGCCAGCTTGGGATGTTTGCCCGCATGTGACAAGTCGCGGGGGTGGAAAAATAGCCCGCCGGGCCAATTGTTCCCCGCGCCGTGCATGGGGTACTTTTAGCCGCCCTCAGTCGGCTAACAACAAGGAGCAGTAGATGGCAGGTCACTTCATCCTCCGCAACATTGCCCTGGTGGATCTGTTCGCGGCGCAAAGCCCGCCCCTGGCCGCGATCAAGGGCGTGACCCAGCACGCCAACATCGGCTGGGGCATCACGCCGCGCACCGCGTTGCGCAACGCTTTGAACGGCGCCAACATCGGCGACCGTTCGCAACTCCCGCCGCACTTCTACCTGATGATCAGCAACGTTGTCGGGCAACCGGCCAGGGAGCGCTACCTGCGTGTCTGCGGCTGGGGCGAGTCGCTGGAACGGCCGGCCGCCCCGGGGCTCGGCCTGCGCGCCCTGACGCCGGCGGCGGCCGCCGCGTTCGCCGCGGGCAATCCCAACGATGCGCTGGCCCTGCAGGCACTGCATGGCAATGTCTCGGTCGAGATCTACTACATGGCCAAGACCGAGGTGGATGGCGCACGCTCCATGGAGCTCAGTCTTTCGCCGTGAGCGCCCGGCGAGGCCGATGCGCCGCGTGTACGGCGCTCGGCTTCAACCGTCAGAGACGGAACCGCCCGACCAGCGCCGCCAGCTCCGTGGCCAGGCCCGACAGGGTCCGGCTCTGCGCCCGGGTCTGCTCCGCACCGCGCGCCGAATCCGCCGACAATTCGCGGATGTTCAACAGATTGCGATCCACCTCCCGCGCCACCTGGGCCTGTTCCTCGGCGGCGCTGGCGATCACCAGGTTGCGTTCGTTGATCTGCCCGATGGCGGCGTAGATGCCCTGCAGCAACTGCTCCGAGGCCTGGGTGGTGTCCAGCGCCGCGCGCGCCCGCTCGGCGCTGGCGTGCATCGAACTGACCGCCACTTCGGTCCCGTGCTGCACGCTGCCGATCATCTGTTCGATTTCCTGGGTCGACTGCTGGGTGCGGTAGGCCAGGGTGCGCACTTCGTCGGCGACCACGGCGAAGCCACGCCCGGCCTCGCCGGCGCGGGCCGCTTCGATGGCGGCGTTGAGGGCCAGCAGGTTGGTCTGCTCGGACACCGCGCGGATCACTTCGAGGACCTTGCCGATATCGCGGATTTCCCCGGCCAGTTGCTGCAGGCGCGTGCTGCCGGCCTGCACTTCGCCGGCCATGGCCTGGGTGCCGTCGAGGGTCTCGCTGACCTGGCGGCGGCTCTGCTCGGCGAGGCGGTTGGAGTCGTTGGCGGCCTGGGAGGTGGAGACCGCGTTGCGCGCCACTTCCTCCACCGCGGTGGTCATTTCGGTGACGGCGGTGGCGGCCTGTTCCAGCTCCTCGTCCTGGCGGCGCAGGCTGTCGGCGCTCTGTTCGGTGACCGCGTTCAGCGCGCTGGCGGCCTCGGCCAGTTGTCCGGCGCAGGCATTGATCTGGCCGAGGGTGTCACGCTGGCTGTGCTGGGTGCGCCGCAATTCGCCGAGCAACTGGCCGATCTCGTTGTTGCCGGGTACCTCGACCGGCCCGCTCAAGTCGCCGCCGGCGATGCGCTGGAAATGCCGACTGACGTCCTGCAGCGGCCGCAGCACGCGCTGCTGGATGAAGCCCCAGCACAGTGCCGCCAGCGCCAGGGTGGTGGCGAGCAGGCCGAGGCTGAGCCACTGCGCGGCCTGCAGGCGGCGCTGCGATTCGGCCATGATCTGCTGGCTGCGCTCGCTCAGGGCCTGGACCAGTTCCTGGCGCAGGGCCTGCAGGCGCGCCATGGCGTTGCCGGCATCGACGTTGACCGCGAAATAGCGGTCCAGCGAGTTGTCCTGGGTGGCCTGGCGCTGCCCGGCAATGGCCGTGGAATAGGCCTGGAAGGTCTGCTGCAGTTCATTGGCGGTGGCCTTGAGCGCCGGATCGTCGAGCGCCGCGACGAATTCGCCGACCAGCAGCGCACTGGCGCCGATCAGCTCTTGCGAGCGCGTCAGCCGGCCCTTGGCGCTGTCCAGATGGCCGCCTTGCTGCTCGATGAAGCCGGAGGACACGTTGGCGCTGGCGCGGATCGCCATCAGCAGGGCGTTGTTCAGCCGGTCGGACTGGTGCGCGGTGGCGTCCAGTTCGCGGATCTGCGCGTCGCTGCCGACGGCACCGCGCCAGGCGCTGACGGTGGAAAACAGCAGGGTCAGGCTGAACAGCGAAAGCACCCAGAACATTCCGGTGCGGATTTTCAGATCGGCAAGCATGCGCGCAAAGCTCCTCGTGGGTCAGTCCCGCCACTTGTCGATTCGGGCGGGTTGCGACTGCTATCGGAGGCTTGCTGCGTGCGCTTGAGGGGGTGAAGCGGGGTTGTGTTCGATTATCGAACGGAGATTGTCGGCGCCGGCTCGGCGCAGGCGCGCCGGTATTCCCCGGGGGTGACGCCAAAGGCCTGTTTGAACTGGCGGTTGAGATGGCTCTGGTCGGCGAAACCCAGGTCCACCGCGACGTTGAACGGCAGGTAGCCGTGGCGCAGCAGGGTCCGCGCCCGGGCCAGGCGCCGCTGCTTGAGCCAGGCGTGGGGGGGCAGGCCGGTGGCCTGGCGGAACACCCGGGCGAAGTAGAACGGCGACAGGTGCACCGCCGCCGCCAGTTCTTCCAGGGAGGGCGGGCAGTCCAGGCGCGCGTCCAGCAGTTCGCGGGCGCGGGCTACCGCCAGCGGCTCGTTGCCCGGCTCGCGGGCATCGCGTACCCGGGCGTGGCGCTGCATCAGCAGCAGGGCCGCCTCGCGCCAGGCCGACTGTTGCTCCAGGGCGCTGGCGCCGTGCTGGGCACTGTGGTGCAGGGCGAGCAGGGCGCGGAACACCACGGGGTCCTGCAGCACGCTGCTGGCGAAGCCCGGGGTGCCGCCGCGGTTGAGTTCCAGTTCGTCGAGCACCGTGGTCATGTGCGCCACGTCCGGGTAGCAGCCACGGTAGCTCCAGCCGCTTTCGTGGGCGCGCGAGCCGGTGTGCAGCTCTTCCGGATTGATCAGCACCACGCTGCCCACCGGCGCCAGGTGATCGGCACCGCGGTGCCAGAAGCACTGCGCGCCGGTCTCGATGGCGACGATGGAATAGCCTTCGTGCACATGGGGGGCGAAGCGCTGCTGGAAATAGCGGGCCTGGAGCAGTTCGAGGTTGTCCAGCGCCGGCGCCTGCCAGAAATGGGTCTGTTCCCGCGGAGCGTGTGTCATGGCGAACCGTTCAGCCACCAGCGATAGACGAAGAAGAAAGCCATGCTCAGGAGCATGCTGAGCAGGGTGTTGCGGGTCCAGAGTACCAGCCCCACGGCCAGCAGCGAACCCAGCAGATAGGGATTGGCCGGGCTCAGGTTCAGTTGATGCTCGGGGAGGAACACGATCGGCCCGCAGATCGCCGTGAGCATGCCTGGCACGGCGAAGCCGAGGAATTGCCGGGCATTGGAGCTCAGGCGCAGCGGCAGGCGCGGTTCGAGGAAGGCGTAGCGGTTGAGGAAGACCAGCAGGCCCATGGCGAAGATCAGGACGAAGACCATCAGCGTGCTCCGGCGAATTTCTGACAGATGAAGCCGGCGCCCATGCCCAGCAGGCCGGCGGCGACCAGTGCGGTTTCCCAGTGCCAGTAGCTGAACAGCACCGAGCAGAACAGCGCCACGGCCACGCAGACCACGGTCGCCAGGTTGCGCACGGTGGGCGCGATCAGGGCGACGAAGGTGGCGGCGATGGAGAAGTCCAGGCCCAGCCTGTCCAGGTGCGGGATGTTCTGGCCGAGGACGATGCCGGCCAGGGTGAACAGGTTCCACGCCAGGTAGAAGGTGAAACCGACACCGAAGGCGTACCAGCGGTTGAACTGCTCGCGGTCGTACTGGCTGACCAGGGCGAAGAATTCGTCGGTCATCAGAAAGCCCAGGGTCAGGCGCCAGCGGGTCGGCAGCTCGGACAGCACCGGGCGCATCGACAGGCCGTAGAGCAGGTGCTGGGAGGTCAGCAGCAGGGTGGTGAGGAGGATCGAGAACAGGTTGGCGCCACCCTTGAGCATGCCGATGGCCACCAGTTGCGCGGCGCCGGCGAAGACGATCGCCGACAGGCCCTGGCCTTCGAGCGGGGTGAGGTTGGCTTCGATGGCCATGGAGCCGGCCAGCAGGCCCCAGGGCGCGACGGCCAGGGACAGCGGGATGCAGGCGATGGCGCCCTGGATATAGGCGGTACGGGCGAGCGATGCGGACATGGGCGACAGCGTGATGGTTGACGGTCACACAGCATGCCAGAGCGCCGCGCAACCGCCTTGAACAATCTTGCGCTATGGGTGGTTGCTTGCCACTTGCCGCTGCGCCGCCTGGCAACCGTTGATCTCGACCGCCTTCTGCACGTAGCTGGTGTGCTGCACCGGGTCGAGCCCGGCGAGCAGACGGTAGACCTCGGCCTGGTAGTCGCGCTGGCGACCCCACTGCATGGCCAGGCCCTGCGGCCGTTCGCGCAGGCACAGCAGGCGCACCGCCGGCTGCGGGTAGTAGCCGGCGTACAGCGCGTTGCGCGCCGGCACCTGCTCCAGGGCCTGGCGGTATTCGGCGGTGCTGCGCAGGTCCGGACACCAGTTGACCACCTCCAGCGCCGCCGGGGCGAAGCCCTGGGCAATGCTGGAGCGCAGCAGCGGGCAGGCTTCGGCGGCGATCTGGCTGGCGGGCAGGTGGGTGATGTAGTGCAGGGCCAGGCGGTATTCGGCCACTGGATGGCGCAGCAGCGAGGCGCGCTGGAGCAGGGCCACCGCCGGTTGCAGGGTCTGGTCGAGGGCCTGGACCTTGCGGATCAGTTCCTGGTCGTTGGGTGACGCGTCCAGCGGCAGGGCGTTGCTTTGCGCCTCGGCCTTCTCCAGCAGGGGCAGGGCCTGGCGGTAGAGCAGGTCGGCGTGGGGATCGATGACCGGCTCAACGGCCAGCGCCGTCAACGGCAGCAACCACAGCAGGCAGAAAAGGGAACGGTCAGAACGCACGTTGGTGATCCTTGTACCCGAGCGAAGGCGGGGAAGTCAGGGCTGGAGCGCAATTCATGAGGTTTGGCACTGTCCATAGCGAGGAATCCATAGACCGCGCATTCTAGCGATATGCCCGGCGCGCCGAAACCCGTCGCGCCGTCCTGCCGATAAGGTGCGCGCCGGGGCGGACGCTCGGGTAGAATCCGCCGCTTTTGCCGGCCACGACGAGGAAACCGCGGTGCAGCCACAACAGGGCTTCGTCCTGACCCGCCACTGGCGGGACACGCCACAGGGCACCGAGGTGGAGTTCTGGCTGGCGACCGACAGCGGCCCGCGCCGGGTGCGCCTGCCGCCGCAGACCTCGGTGGCCTTCGTTCCCGCGCAGTACGAGGCCCGCGCCCGCGACCTGCTGCGCGGCGAGCGCGACGTGGAGCTGCGCCCGCTGGCCCTGCGCGATTTCACCCAGGCGCCGGTGCTCGGCCTGTACTGCCGGCAGCAGCGTCAGTTGATCCAGCTGGACAAGCGCCTGCGCGCCGCCGGTATCGAGGTGCTGGAAGCCGATATCCGCCCACCGGAGCGCTACCTGATGGAGCGCTTCATCACCGCGCCGGTGGCCTTCAGCGGGCGCACGGACGAGCGCGGCGTGTGTACCGAGGCACAGCTGAAAGCGGCCGGCGACTACCGCCCGCGGCTGAAACTGGTGTCACTGGACATCGAGACCAGCGAGCACGGCGAGCTCTATTCCATCGCCCTGGAAGGCTGCGGCCAGCGCCAGGTGTTCATGCTCGGCCCGGCCAATGGCGACGCCAGCGGGGTCGACTTCGACCTGGCCTGGTGCGCCAGTCGCGGCGAACTGCTGCAGAGCCTCAACGCCTGGCTGGCGGCACACGACCCGGACGCGATCATCGGCTGGAACCTGGTGCAGTTCGACCTGCGCGTGCTGCATGAACACAGCCAGCGCCTGAAGGTGCCGCTGCTGTTGGGGCGTGACGCGCAACCCATGGAGTGGCGCGAGCACGGCAGCCGCACGCACTTCTTCGCCGGCGCCGCCGGGCGCCTGATCATCGATGGCATCGAGGCGCTGCGCTCGGCCACCTGGAGTTTCCCCTCGTTCAGCCTGGAATATGTGGCGCAGACCCTGCTCGGCGAGGGCAAGGCGATCGACACGCCGTACCAGCGCATGGACGAGATCAACCGCATGTTCGCCGAGGACCGCCCGGCGCTGGCGCGCTACAACCTCAAGGACTGCGAGCTGGTCACGCGGATCTTCGCGCAGACCCGGCTGATGGACTTTCTCCTGGAGCGGGCCACGGTCACCGGCCTGCCGGCCGACCGCAGCGGCGGTTCGGTGGCGGCGTTCTGTCATCTTTATATCCCGGCGATGCACCGCCTCGGCTTCGTCGCGCCGAACCTCGGCGGGCGCGAGGGCGAGGCCAGTCCCGGCGGCTTCGTCATGGATTCGCGGCCGGGGCTGTACGAGTCGGTGCTGGTCCTGGACTACAAGAGCCTGTACCCGTCGATCATCCGCTCGTTCCTGATCGACCCGGTGGGCCTGGTCGAGGGCTTGCGCGAGCCGGACGACGCGCATTCGGTGGCGGGCTTTCGCCAGGCGCGCTTTTCGCGCACCCGGCACTGCCTGCCGGCCATCGTCGAACGGGTCTGGCAGAACCGCGAGGCGGCCAAGCGCGAGGGCAACGCGCCGCTGTCGCAGGCCCTGAAAATCATCATGAACGCCTTCTACGGTGTGCTCGGCTCCAGTGGCTGCCGCTTCTTCGACCCGCGCCTGGCCTCGTCCATCACCCTGCGCGGGCACCAGATCATGCAGCGGACCCGGCAGTTGATCGAAGAACGTGGCTACACGGTGATCTATGGCGACACCGACTCCACCTTCGTCTGGCTCAAGCAGGCGCACCGGCCGGAGGAGGCCGACCGCATCGGTCGCGAGCTGGTGGCCGGGGTCAACCAGTGGTGGCGCGAGCACCTGCGCGACACCCACGGCCTGGACAGCGCCCTGGAGCTGCAGTACGAAACCCACTACCTGCGCTTTCTGATGCCGACCATTCGCGGCGCCGAGGAGGGCAGCAAGAAACGTTATGCCGGCCTGGTCCGGCGCGCCGATGGCAGCGAGGAGATGGTCTACAAGGGCCTGGAAAGCGTGCGTACCGACTGGTCGCCGCTGGCCCGGGAATTCCAGCAGGCGCTGTACCGGCGGATTTTCCTGCGCGAGCCGTACCGCGAGTTCGTCCGCGACTACGTACAGCGCACCCTCGGTGGCGAACTGGACGAACTGCTGGTGTACCGCAAGCGCCTGCGCCGGCCGCTGGGCGACTACCAGCGCAACGTCCCGCCGCATGTCCGCGCCGCGCGCCTGGCGGACGAGTACAACGACAGCCTGGGGCGGCCGCGGCAGTACCAGCGCGGCGGCTGGATCAGCTACGTGATCACCACCAGCGGGCCGGAGCCGCTGGAGAACCGGCGCAGCCCGATCGACTACGAGCATTACCTGAGCAAGCAGTTGCAGCCGGTGGCGGACGCCATCCTGCCGTTCGTGGGGGATGACTTCCGCGGCCTGGTCGATCGGCAGATGGGCCTGTTCTAGCCCGGGATGGCGGCCGGCAGGCGCGCAAGTCTCAGCTAACCTTGGAACTGTTCGTCGATGGCGGGTCTCGAACCTGCGCGGCCGTCATCGAGCCTGCGGCCTTGCGTGCAACCAGGGGCAGGCAGTCGGTCCATCGGCCAGGAAACTCACGCCAATCACGTCGGGGCTCGCCTCGTGGGAGAAGAGATGAATATCGGGATCAAATGGAGAGACGCGCTGACCGGCCTCGCGCTGGCCTGCAGCTTCGCCACTGCCCAGGCCGCCGAGCCGAAGAAGGTCGATGTGCTGCTGGTGGGCGGCGGGATCATGAGTTCGACCCTGGCCATCTGGCTCAACGAACTGGAGCCCGGCTGGTCGATGGAGATGGTCGAGCGCCTGGACAAGGTCGCCGAGGAAAGCTCCAACGGCTGGAACAACGCCGGTACCGGCCACTCGGCCCTGGCCGAGCTGAACTACACCCCGGAGAAGGACGGCAAGATCGATATCACCAAGGCGGTGGAGATCAACGAGTCGTTCCAGATCACCCGGCAGTTTCTCGCCTGGCAGGTCAAGAGCGGGGTGCTGAAGAACCCGCGTTCGTTCATCAACACCACGCCGCACATGAGCTTCGTCTGGGGCGACGACAATATCCGCTTCCTGAAGAAGCGCTACGAGGCGCTGCAGGCCAGCCCGCTGTTCCGGCCGATGCAGTACTCCGAGGATCATGAGCAGATCCGCAAGTGGGTGCCGCTGATGATGGAAGGTCGCGATCCGCAGCAGAAACTGGCGGTGACCTGGACCCCGATCGGCACCGACGTCAACTTCGGCGAGATCACCCGGCAGTACGTGGGTTACCTGCAACAGCAGCAGAACTTCAGCCTCAAGCTCAACAGCGAAGTCGAGGACATCACCCGCAACGCCGATGGCTCCTGGCGTGTCGAGTACAAGAACCTCAAGGACGGCAGCAAGAACACCACCGATACCAAGTTCCTGTTCATCGGCGCCGGCGGCGCGGCGCTGCCGTTGCTGCAGAAGTCCGGGATCGCCGAGGCCAAGGACTACGCGGGCTTCCCGGTGGGCGGCTCGTTCCTGGTCACCGACAACCAGGACATCGCCCTCAAGCACATGGCCAAGGCCTACGGCATCGCCTCCACCGGCGCGCCGCCGATGTCGGTGCCGCACCTGGACACCCGGGTGCTGGACGGCAAGCGGGTGATCCTGTTCGGCCCGTTCGCCACCTTCTCCACCAAGTTCCTCAAGGAAGGCTCGCTGCTCGATCTGTTCGCCAGCATGTCGGTGCACAACGTCTGGCCGATGACCCGGGTCGGGGTGCGTGAGTTCGACCTGGTGAAATACCTGATCGGCCAGCTGATGCAGAGCGACGATGACCGCTTCGCCGCGCTGCAGACCTACTTCCCGCACGCGAAGAAGGAAGACTGGCGCCTGTGGCAGGCTGGTCAGCGGGTGCAGATCATCAAGAAGGATGAGCAACTGGGTGGCGTGCTCAAGCTCGGCACCGAAGTGGTGACAGCGAAGGACGGCAGCATCGCCGGCCTGCTCGGCGCCTCGCCGGGTGCTTCGACCGCGCCGCCGATCATGCTCGACCTGATGGGCAAGGTGTTCAAGGACCGCCTGGCGTCTTCGGCCTGGCAGGAGAAGGTCAAGCAGATCATTCCAAGCTATGGCACCCGCCTCAACGACGACCCGGCGGCGGTCGAGCGGGAGTGGGCCTATACCAGCGAGGTGCTGCAATTGGCCCAGGCTCCGGGCAATCAGGGGAATGTCGATGCGGTCGGGCAGAAAGGCGCTGATGCCGATCCTGATCTGAGTCCGGATGCGCAGCAGTAAGGGGGTTCCTGCTGGGCCTCAAGGGCCTCATCGCGGGCTTGCCAGCGATGAGGCCCTTGAGGTTATATCCTGAGCCTTCGTTTCTCCGCATGACGGATCGGCCATGCCGCAACACCCACCCAGATCCACCTCCGACTGGCTCCTGCGCACCGCCGAGCCGGGGCGCATCGAGCGCATCGAGGCTTGGTTCGGCGGCCATGGCTACGACCCGCATCGCCACGACACCTATTCCATCGGCCGTACCCTGTCCGGTGTGCAGAGCTTCCGCTACAGGGGCGCCCAGCGCCATGGCGTGCCGGGCAACACCCTGGTGCTGCACCCGGACGAGGTGCATGACGGCATGGCCGGCACCGATGCCGGGTTCCGCTACCGCATGGCCTATATCGACCCGGCCCTGATCCAGCAGGTGCTCGGCGGCGAACCGCTGCCATTCGTGGCCGGCGGGTTGTCCGCCGACCCGCGCCTGTACCACGCCAGCGAGGCGTTCGTGCAGGCCCTGGACCATCCGCTGGAGCCGCTGGAGGAACAGGACGCGCTGTACGAGCTGGCCATGGCCCTGCGCGCGGTGGCCGGCAAGCCGCGCGGGCGCAAGCGCTTGGACTGGGTGGCGACCGAACGGGCCCGGGCCTTCATCCTCGAACACCTCGATACCACCATCACCCTCGACATGCTGGAGCACGCCAGCGGCCGCGAACGCTGGAGCCTGTCACGGGATTTCCGCGTGCTGTACGGCACCAGTCCCTACCGCTTCGTCACCCTGCGCCGCCTGGAGCGCTTTCGCCGGCTGATCCTCGATGGCTTTTCCCTGGTGGACGCGGCGCTGATTGCCGGCTTTCACGACCAGAGCCACATGACCCGGCATTTCACCCGCTGCTACGGCGTGCCGCCGTCGCGCTGGCTGGAACTTGCAGGATCGTACAAGAAGGCCTCACCCGACCTTCGCTAGCCTTGGCGCTCCAATGAACGAGGAGCCAAGCATGACCACTCAGACAAGCATCGACCTGCGCCACAAGGCCTCGCTGATCGAGGCGCAATGGAGCCCGCGGGTGGTCGCCGAGATGAACGACTACCAGTTCAAGGTGGTGCGTATCGAAGGCGACTTCATCTGGCATGACCATCAGGACACCGACGAAGCCTTTCTGGTTCTGGAGGGGCAACTGCGCATCGATATGCGCCACGGCAGCGTCCTGCTCGGCCCGGGCGAGCTGTACGTAGTGCCGCGGGGTGTGGAGCACAAGCCCTATGCCGAGAAGGAGGTGCGGCTGATGCTGATCGAGCCGCGCGGGGTGCTCAACACCGGCCACGAAGGCGGGGAGCGCACCGCGCAGAACGATCTGTGGATCTGATCGCGTTCACGCCACGCTGGTGACGACCCGGGCACCGCGGGGCAACAGCAGCAACAGCAGCAACACCACCGCGCTGGCGCCCGTCAGCAGCACCATGGTCCCGTGATACCCCGGCAACAACGCACCGCCAACCTGCTGGAACAGCGCCGCCGTCAGCGCCAGACCCAGGGCCCCGGCGAGATTGTGCAGGGTCCACGACATGCCCATGGCCACGCCGGCGTCCGCGGTCGAGACCGCGCCGATCGCCGCCACGGTGGACGGCCCGAGAATGCAGGCCCAGCCGGCGCCCATCAGGGCGAAGGCGGCGATCACCAGCGTCCATGAACTGAAGCCCTGGAAATTGGCCTGCAACAAGGCCGAGGCCGTCAGCAGGGCAAAGCCTGCCAGCAGCACCGGACGGGTGCCGTGGCGGTCCGCCCAGCGTCCGGCCCAGGGCGAGAGCAGGGCCAGCACCGCGGTGGTCGGCAGTAGCAACAGACCGACGCTGGCGCTGCCGAGCCCGCGCACCTCCTGCAGATACAGCGGCATCAGGAGAAACGCCGGGCAGTAGAAAAAGGCCAGCCCACCTGTCGCCAGGCAGGCACCGGTGAAGGCCGGTCTGGCCAGAAAATCGAAACGCAGCAAGGGCGCTGTCACCCGGCGCTCGACCCACAGCAGAAGGCCCGAAAGCACCAGCGCCAGTGCCAGCACGCCAAGGGCCAGGGGCGACCCCCAGCCCCAACTGCCGCCTTGCACCAGCAGCAGGACCCACAGCGGCAGGGTCAGGCCGAGCAGGGCCAGGCCGGGCAGGTCGAGGCGCTGCACGGGGCCCTCGGCGGCGGATTCGCGCACATGTCGCCAGCACAGCAGCAGGCCGACGATGATCAGCGGCACATTGAGCAGGAACACCCAGCGCCAGCCCAGGCTTGCCACCAGCAGGCCGCCGGCCACTGGACCGATGGCCAGGCCCAGGCCGTTGGCGCTGAACAGCAGGCCGATGGCGCGGCCGCGTCGGGCCTCGTCGAAGGCGTTGCCGACGATGGCGGTGGAGGCGGTATACAGCACCGCGCAGGACAGGCCCTGGATCACCCGCCAGAACACCAGCGCCGCGAGGCTGTGGCTCAGGCCGGCGGCCAGCGAGGCGAGGCCGAACAGCGCCATGGCGATCAGCATCACCCGCCGCCGGCCGAACAGATCGGCCAGGCGCCCGGCGCTGACCATGAACGCGGACAGGGCCATGACGAAGACCGTGATCAGCCACTGCGCCTGATCCAGGGCGATGCCCAGTTCGCCACTGAGGGCGGGCAGGGCGGTGTTGACGATGGTGAAGTCGATGCAGCCGAGAAAACTGGCGATGGCGACCCCGGTCAGGGCCAGCCAGGGGTTGGGGCGGGAAGCGGACATCCGGAGCAATCCTGTGCGGTCGAAAGCGGTTCGGGCGGGGACGGGTGGGCTGACGATAGGGCTCTGGATCGCGGCTGTGAAAGATTTTTGGGGTCTAAGCTAATTATGTTTTTGTGCATGTCGTTGGTGGTTGGTTATCAGTTTTTGGAATGTTTTTGGGGCCTGTCTTGAGGTTTGTGGTGCCCGTGTGGTGCATGACGACACCCTTCTGGCGCCCTTGAGATCGAGCGCCGCCCGCGCGGCGCATCGCTGTGCATGGCGACATCCTTCTAGCGCCCTCAAGATCGAGCGCCGTCCACACGGCGCTTCGCGAGCAAGCTCGCTCCCACAGTTTGTTGCAACGAACCTATGTCTGTCAGGCCATGGTTGACCGCCTTGTTGGTTCGACTCGATATCCAGGCTGAGCACAATGGCCTCTCTCCTGACTCCAGCCGGGCACCAAGGCTAACAACCCCAATCCCACAGGCCATGGCGCGTTGCAATAGACTGTGGGAGCGAGCTTGCTCGCGAAGCGCCGTGCGGACGGCGCTCGATCTTGAGGGCGCTAGAAGAGCATCGCCGTGCACACCGCGATGCGCCGCGCGGGCGGCGCTCGATCTGGAGGACGCAAAGAATCTTCCGGCATGCACCTGGCCGCCATGACCCACCACCCCGCCAGCCCCCCAACAAAAAACCAAAACCTACAAACTAACCACCCGCCCCCCCTCATCCTCCGCCACCACCCGCCCCGGCATATCCTCCAGCAACCGCCGCGTATACTCGCTCGCCGGCCGCTCGAACACCTGTTCGGTCGGCCCGGCCTCCACCAGCCGGCCCTGGCTCATCACCAGCACCTGGTCACTGATCCCGCGCACCGTGGCCAGGTCATGGGAGATGAACAGGTAGGTCAGCCCCAGGTCCTTCTGCAACTGCTGCAGCAGATCCAGCACCTGCGCCTGCACCGGCGCATCCAGCGCCGACAGCGGCTCATCCAGCACCAGCAACTCCGGCTCCAGCGCCAGCGCCCGGGCAATGGCGACGCGCTGGCGCTGGCCACCAGACAGCTGTGCCGGTCGCCGCTCCAGCAGATCGGCGGGCAAGCCGACCCGCTCCAGCAACGCCAGCACCCGCCGGCGATCATCGCGCCGCTCGCCAACGGCGAAGGCCCGCAGCGGCTCACTGACGATGGTCAGCACGTCATGTCGCGGATCAAGAGCGGCATAGGGGTTCTGATAGACCAGTTGCACCCGCCGCCGATAGCCGTACAAGGCGCGGCGCCCCGCGCCGAGGACTTCCATGCCGTCGAAACGCACGCTGCCGGCACTGGCCTGTTCCAGGGCGAGGATGATCCGTGCCGTGGTCGATTTGCCCGAGCCGGACTCGCCCACCAGGCTGGTGGTCGTGCCCCGTTGCAGGCTGAAACTGACGTCCTCGACCGCTGCCGGCCCTTTGCGCGCGAAACGCCGGTTCAGGCTGGTCACCTGCAGCAGGGGCGCATCCCGGTTCAGCGGCGGTGTGCCGCGGCGCTGCTGCAGGCGCGCCAGCGGTGAGGCCTGTAGCAGTTGCCGGGTATAGGGATGCCGCGGCGCATGCCACAACTGCGCCGGTGTGCCGCTTTCCAGCAGGCGGCCATGGCGCATGACCAGGATGCGATCGGCGCGATCCAGGGCCACCGCCAGGTCATGGGTGACCAGCAGCAGGCTGCTGCCGCGCTCGCGTACCAGTTGCTGCAGGCGATCGAGAATCTGCCGCTGCACGCTGACGTCGAGGGCGCTGGTGGGTTCGTCGGCGATCAGGAGCGGCGGGTCGTTGGCCAGGGCGATGGCGATCAGCACACGCTGGCACATGCCCCCGGACAATTGATGGGGATAGCGCCCGAGCAACTGCTCCGGCGCCTTCAGCCCCACCTCGCGCAGCAGCGTCGGAGCCCGCGCGCGGGCGTCGGCCAGGGCGACGCCATGCACGCGCATGGCTTCGATGACCTGGTCGCCGATGGTCTTCACCGGATCCAGTGAAGTGCCCGGATCCTGCGGCACGAAGCCCACCAGGCGACCCCGGCGCTGACGCCACTGGCGTTCGTCGAGTTGCTCCAGCGCCTGGCCGTCGTGCCAGAGCTGGCCTTGCTGGCGCGCGCTGGCCGGCAGCAACCCGGCCAGGGCGGCGGCGGTGGTGGACTTGCCCGAGCCGGACTCGCCGACCAGGCAGACGATTTCGCCGGCGGCGATGTCCAGGTCCAGCGCCTGCACGGCAGGCTGCGCTGCACCCGGGTAGTGCACGCCGAACTGGCGGATACGCACCAATGGCTCGTTCATGGCTGTTCTCCCTGAAGACGTTGCAGGCCACGGGCCAGTTGCTGGGTGGCGAGGATCAGGCCGGCCACCACCAGGCCCGGCAGGGTGGTGTACCACCAGGCGACCACCAGGTAATTGCGCCCTTCGGCGATCAGCAGGCCCCATTCCGGTTGCGGCGGCGGTGCGCCGAAGCCGAGAAAGCTCAGCGCCGACACCGCCAGCACGGCGCTGGCGAATTCCAGCGCGGCCAGGGCCAGCAGCGGTCCGCTGGCGTGGGGCAGGACATGCCGGCAGAGGTTGCTCCACGAGCCGACCCCCACCACCCGCGCCGCTTCGACGAAGACCCGACTGCGCCAGCGCAGCACCTCGCCACGGGCCAGGCGGGCAAATATCGCCACCGACGACAGGCCCACCGCCAGGGCAATCTCCAGGGTGCCGAAGCCCAGGGCGGTGACGATGGCCATGGCCAGCAGCAGCGCGGGGATCGCCATCAGCACTTCCACCAGCACCGCCAGCACGCGGTCGGCGACGCCGCCGAACCAGCCGGCGATGCCGCCGAGCAGGCTGCCCACCACCAGGGCGATGAGCACGGCGAGCCCGGTGGCCTGCAACGACAGCGCGGCACCATGCACGCAGCGGCTGTACAGGTCGCGGCCGAGGTGGTCGGTGCCGAACCAGTGCCGCGCCGATGGCGCCTGCAAGGTCTGGGTCGGGTCGGCCAGCAGCGGATCGACATGGGTGAACAGCCCGGGCCACAAGGCCCAGCCCAGCAGGACGAGAAACAGCGTCAGGCTCAGCGCCACGGGAAACCCGGGCCAGAACCGCGGGGAACGAGCCACCGCGGAGATGGATTGCAGGGTCATGACTGACCTCCCTGGCGCAGGCGTGGATCGAGGCGTGGATAGATCAGATCCACCAGCAGGTTGCTCAGCACGTACAGCGCCGCCGCCAGCAGCACCACGCCCTGGACCACGGCGATGTCCTGGCTGGCCACGGCGGCCTGGGCCAGGCGGCCGACACCATCGCGGGAGAACACGGTCTCGGTGACCACCGCCCCGGCCAGCAGGTTGCCGAGCAGGCTGCCGGTCAGGCTCAGGACCGGGATCACCGCGTTGTGCAGGATATGCCGGCACAGCAGGCGCCATGGCCCGACACCCTTGCTGCGCAGGGCCTGGACGAATGGCTGCTGGCTGACGCTGGCGATCGAGCGGCCGAGCACCTGGGCGATCATCGCCGCGCAGGGCAGGGCCAGGGTCAGCGCCGGCAGGACCAGGCTGGCCAGGCCGTGCTCGCCCATCGCCGGCAGCCAGTGCAGGCGGAAGCTGAACAGCTGCAGCAGGAGCAGCCCGACCCAGAAGGTCGGCAGCGACACCACCACGGCGGGGGCGTTGTGCAGCAGTGGCGAGCGCCAGTGATGAGCCAGCAGCGCCACCGCGATGCCCAGCGGCAGGGCGACCAGCAGGGCGGCCAGGGCCAGGGCCAGGGTCGCCGGCAGGGCAGCGGCCAGGGCCTCGGTCACCGGCTTGCCGGTCTGCAGCGAGGTGCCGAGGTCGAGCTGCAGCACCCGCCACAAGGCACCGCCGTACTGCTGCCAGAGGCTGCCGTCGAGGTGATGGCGGGCGCGCAGTTCGGCGACCCTGGCCGGGTCGGCCGCGCCAGGTTCGCCGCTCTGGGCCAGGAGGATCGCCACCGGGTCACCCGGCAGCGCGTAGAGAATGGCGAACGACAGGCTGAACGCCGCCCACAGGACCAGCGCGGCCTGGGCCGGACGCCAGAGCAGGGCACGGGAGAACGTGGTCATGGTTCAAGGGCTCCCGGGCTGCGCCAGCCAGGTGTCGTAGAACTGCAGGCGGGTCGAGGCTTCGTAGTGCAGGCCGCGCACCACATCGCGCATGGCGGTGACCGTGGCGGCCTCCACCAGCGGGATCACATAGCCCTGATCGAGCAATTCGGCGCTGGCCCGGGCGATCAGCGCGCCGCGTTTCTGTCCGTCGAGACTCGCCGCGGAATCCACCAGCACCTGGTCCAGCGCCGCCGGGCCGCGCACGTTGACGTTGCGTCCCGTGGAGAGGAACACCGTGCGCAGTACATCCGGGTCGGCGCGGGTCAGGTTGAAGAACCACAGGCCGTAGTCCAGCGAGGTCTGCTGCAGGATGACCTGGCCGATGGTGGACTTGTTCAGGCGCAGTTCGATACCGGCCTGGCGCAGTTGCTGCTGCACCAGTTCCAGCACCGGGGTGGTGGCCTGCCAGTAGTCGAGGGTGAGGCTCAGGCGCTTGCCGTCGCGCTGCCGCCAGCCATCGGCGCCGGTGCGCCAGCCGGCCTGGTCGAGCAGGCCGGCGGCGCCTTGCGGGTCGTAGGCCAGATGTGCGCTCTGGTCCTGGTAATACGGCGTGCTGCTGGCCAGCACCGAGGAAGCGGGTTTCTGGTAGCGCGAGATCACCCCCTGGAGTTGCTGGCGGTCGATGGCCTTGTTCAGCGCCTGGCGCACCGCCAGTTCGTCCAGCGGCGGCCGCGAGACATTCGGCGTGAGGTTGAAGACGATGCCGGGATTGGGCCGGTTGATCGCCGGCAGTCCCTGGGCGTCGAGCACGGCTTCGTCCTGCACCGGCACGCTGGTGTTCACCTCGATCTGCCCGGACAGCAGGCTGCCCAGGCGCACGCCGGACTCCGGCAGGATGTGGAATTCGATCGCGTCCAGCCAGGCGCGGCCCTGGTGGCCGGCGAGGGACGATGGCCAGGCGTAGTCGCCGCGCGCCTGCAGCCTGACCTGCTTGTTGTGGGTGAAACTGTCCACGGTGAACGGCCCGGAGCCGACCAGCGCGCCCTGGCAGCGCTCTTCCGCGGAGCGCGCGAGGGTGGCCGGTGCCAGCAGGCCCAGGCTCATGGTCGAGGTGGCCTGGAGAAACTGGGCATTGGCCTGTTTGAAGGTGATGCGCACGCTGAGCGGGCCGGTCACCTGCACCGATTCCAGTCCGGCCAGGTAGGTACCGGCCAGTTGGGCGAGGGCGCCGAGGGCGACGATGGCCTCGAAGTTGGCCTTGACCGCCGCCGCGTCCAGCACACTGCCATCGCTGAAGGTCACGCCTTCGCGCAGGTGGAAGGTGAACTGCCGCGAGTCGTCGCTGATGTCCCAGCGCTCGGCCAGCCAGGGCACGATTTCGGCGCTCTGCGGGTCCTGGTCGGTGAGCGAATCCACCAGTTGCCGGCCGACGTTCAGCGCGGTGTTGTTGCCGGCCTGTTGCGGGTCGATGCAGTTCGGGTCGCCGTCGAAGGCCACCCGCAGCACGCCACCGTGCCGTGGCTGGGCCGGAGTGCCTGCGGCGTTGTGCTGCTCGGGGGTGCCGTCGCAGCCAGCGAGCGCCACGCTCAGGGCCAGGATTGCCAGGGGTCGAATCATGAATGCTCCTCAGAAGAACCGGTTGGCGCGGTAGGGCAGGCCGAGGTTTTCCCGCAGCGTGGTGCCGGCGTATTCGCGCTGGAACAGACCGCGGCGCTGCAGCTCCGGGACCACCCCGTCGACGAAGTCGTCGATGGCCGAATGCAGGCCGCTGAACATGATGTTGAAGCCATCGGCGGCGCCGGCCTCGAACCAGGCCTGGAGGTCGTCGGCGATGCTCTGCGGCGTGCCGATGAGGATGCGGTGGCCGCCGGAGGTGAGCTGGTTGAACAGCTGGCGCACCGTCGGGCGCTCGCGGCGGATCAGGTCGAACACCAGTTTCTGCCGGCTCTGGTGGGTGTTGGTGGTGAACTGTTCCGGGGGCAGCGGGACCACTTCGTCGAAGGGCAGCTCGGAGAGGTCGTAGCCGAGGCTGACGAAGGCCGAGATCGAGCTGAGGAAGGCCTTCGGCTCCAGCAGTTCCTGCTGGCGGTCGTACTTGGCCTGGGCTTCGGCGAGGGTCTTGCCGACCACCGGGGAGACCCCGGGGAGGATCTTCAGCTCGTTGGCGCCACGGCCGAAGGCGGCGGCGGCGCGCTTGGTTTCGGTGTAGAAGGCGCGGCCCTGGTCGATGGTGTGCTGGGCGGTGAAGATCAGCTCGCCGACCCGCGCCGCCAGACGCTTGCCGGCCACCGAGGCACCGGCCTGGGCCACCACCGGATGGCCCTGGGGCGAGCGCGCCACATTGAGCGGGCCGCGCACCTGGAAGTGCTCGCCCTGGTGCGCGAGCACATGCAGCTTGTCGATATCCAGCCAGGTGCCGCTGGCCTTGTCCTGGACGAAGGCGTCGTCGGCCCAGCTGTCCCACAGGCCGCTGACCACGTCGTAGAACTCCTCGGCGCGGGCGTAGCGGTCATCGTGCTCGACATGCGCCTGGCGGTTGAAGTTCTCGCCGCCGCCCAGGGAGGTGACCAGGTTCCAGCCGGCGCGGCCACCGCTGAGCTGGTCCAGCGAGGCGTACTTGCGCGCCACGTTGTAGGGCTCGTTGTAGGTGGTGCTGGCGGTGGCGATGAGGCCGATATGGCGGGTGCTTGTGGCCAGCGCCGGGGCCAGGATCAGCGGGTCCCAGCGCACGCTGTTGGGACCGCGCTGCAGGGCGAGGTCGAGCTTGACGTCGAGGGTGTCGTTGAAGAACAGCGAGTGGAAGCGCCCGGCTTCCAGCTTGCGTGCGATGTACTGGTAGTGCTCCAGGCTCCTGAAGGTGTCCAGCGGGGCTTCCGGCAGGCGCCAGGCGCTGCCGCTGAGGGTTCCGGGGATGAAGGCGCCGAGGACGAACTGGCCTTGACTCATGAGGCTGCTCCTGGCGCCCGCCGACGGCGGCGGGCGCGGTGGTCGGTGGGGTCAGAAGTTGTAGGCGATGCGCGTGTACCAGAAGCCGCCGTAGGGGTCGAACGGCGAGATCGAGCCGAATTTCGGGAAACCGTTGACGTCGCCGGCCGGGAAGGCGGCGTTGTCGGCGCGCACGTCGAACAGGTTGTTGGCGCCCACGGCGATGTCGAAGTGGTCGGTCAGGGCATAGGCCACTTCCAGGTCGGTCAGCCACTTGGCGCCGAAGGTCACGTCGTAGTTGGGGTTGGCGTCCACCGCGGTGACCTTGTCGTAGCGGGTCAGCGCGGCGTTGAGGGTGAAGCGCTCGATCTGCCAGTTGGCGCTGAGGATCAGCTTGGTCTTCGGGTTGGCGACGGTGAGATAGCTCTGGGCGACGCGGTCGAACAGGGCCAGGTTGTTGCCGGCGGCCTTGAGCGAGGCCGGGGTTTGCTTGATGTCGTCGATCTCGGTCTTGTTGTAGTTGGCGCCGATGCCGTACTTGACCCGGCCGAAGCGGCCATAGTCGACCCGGTAGTCGGCCACCAGGTCGATGCCGCGGGTGGTGGTGTCGGCGGCATTGGTGAAGTACTTGATGCGGTAGCCGGGCTTGTAGCCGTTGGCGACCAGGGCCTGGTCGACGCCGTTGCCGTAGAGGAAGCCGGTGAGGGCGATGCGGTCGCGGATCTCGATCTGGTAGGCGTCGAGGGTCACGTTGGCCTGGGGCAGCGGCTGCCAGGTCAGGCCGAGGCTGATGTTGCGCGACTTCTCCGGGGTCAGGTCCTCGGCACCGAGGGCCCGGGCCAGGGCCGAGTCGACCCGCGCGGTCTTGGCTTCGACGAACTGCGCGACGCCGTTGACGGTGGTGTACTGGTTGGCGGTCTGGGCATACACCGACTGCGACAGCGACGGTGCGCGGAAGCCATTGCTGAGGGTGCCGCGCACGGCGAAGGCCGGGGTGAAGTCGTAGCGCGCGGTGAGCTTGCCGCTGCGCGTGTTGCCGCTGCTGTCGTCGTATTTTTCGAAGCGCGCGGCGGCGCCCAGGTAGAGTTTTTCCGTGGGGTTGAGGCCGACGTCGAGGTAGCTGGCGTAGCTGTTGCGGCTGGCCTGGCCGGCGTCTTCCGGGGTCAGGGTGATCGCGCCCTGGGCGCCCACCGAACCGGGTTGTCCGGCCAGCGGCCCACGGGGGTAGATATAGCCGCCGTTGATCCACGACAGCGGATCGTCCGACTCGGTCTTGTAGCGCTCGTGGCGGTGTTCCAGGCCCCAGGACACTTGCAGCGGCTTGCTCAGGCCGACCTCGAAGGCACGGGTCAGGTCGAGGTTGTTGGTCCACTGGTCGAAGTAGTTGGTATAGGTGTCGAAGCGCGTCGGGCTGGACGGGCCGAGGGAGGCGTTGAGGGTTTCGTCGGCACCGGCCTGGCCCTTGTCGCGGCCGAAGGTCGAGCTCAGGTCCCAGTGCCATTCGGCGATTTCGCCCTTGCCGCCGGCGGCTGCCTGGTAGTCGGTTTCTTCGAGGGTGTAGAACGGCGCGGTACCGTCCGGGTAGATCTCGGGAATGATGTTGGTCGAGTTGGGCCGCCGGTAGTTCTGCCCGCCCCGGGCATCGCGCTTGCTGAAGGTGGAAAAGGAATACAGGGTCAGGTCGTCGCTGACCGGCAGTTCGGTGTTGTACGACAGGTTCAGCGCCTTGATCTTCGGCAGGCCGTTCTTCTGCACCTGGCGGTCGGCGGTGGCATTGCGCGGGTCGCCGGCGAAATACAGGTTGCCGGTGGCGTCCCGCGGGCGGGTGGCGGTCTGCACCGACTTGGCGTCCAGCGCATAGTTGAAGAAGCCGCCGCTGTCGCCCAGGGCCAGGCCCTGGTTGAGGGTCTGGCGCAGATTGCCGCCGTCGCCGTCTTCGTAGTACTCGCCGTACTGGGTGCTGGCCGAGCCGCCGTTGTCGTGCTGCTTGAGGATGATGTTGATGACCCCGGCGATGGCGTCGGAGCCGTACTGCGCCGAAGCGCCGTCGCGCAGCACTTCGATATGGTCGATGGCGCTGATCGGGATCAGGTCCAGGTCCACCGGGTTGGTGCCGTAGGCGGCGGTGGTGTCGAGGTTGATCACCGCGCTGTTGTGCCGGCGCTTGCCGTTGACCAGCACCAGCACGTTGGAGCCGTTGAGGCCGCGCAGGCTGTAGGGACGGGCGATGCTGTCGTTGGAGGTGCCGGAGGGGCGCTGGGAGAACGACGGCAGGGTCTGCTGCAGGGCGCTGCGCAGGCTGGAGGCGCCGGTCTGTTCCAGTTGCTTGCTGTCGATCACGTCGATCGGTGCCGGGCTGGTGGTGACGGTACGCACTTCGCTGCCGCGCGAACCGGTGACGATCACCGTGCCCAGCGCGGTATCGTCGGCGGCCAGCGCCAGTGGGGTGAAGAGAAAGCCGGCGAGCAGCGCCGGGGCCATGGACAGCGTGGTGGATAAGGACTTCATGACGGTTCCTGGGTGAGCGATTGGCAGTCAGGCCCTGGATGTGTGGTCGAACGGGCTCTCATTGGTTGTTTTCACGTTTTCCAGGCATGGCCGGGCTCGCGGAAGGTCCCTTGCTCCCGTGGTCGGCGCTGCCTGTGCTGCGTCCGGCGCGCGCCGGTACGTCTCATGCGGCGGCGGCAGTCGAGGCCGAGCGCCATGGCGGGCTCTTCAATCCAGCAGATCGGGTTGTTGCGCGACGATGCGGTCCCACAAGGGCAGGAAATTCAGCCAGCCGAACAGCTCGCGCTGGGCCGGGCTGAAGTTGTCCTCGCCGAGTTCGGGGATGCGTGGCTGGCCGGCGGCGAAGGCGAGCAGGTGGGCGCGGGCGGTATCGTCGGCGAGGATGAAGCGCCAGGCGGCGCTTTCCACGGTCTGCCCGGTGACCCACAGGCCGTGGTTCTGCCAGACCAGCAGGTTGTTCCGCGCGAAGGTTTCCACGAACGCCCGGGCCACTGCGTCGCGGTCCTGCAGCAGGCTGCCGTTGGTGTCGCGCAGGGCGTGGCGGTCGAACAGCACCTGCTCGCCGATGAAGGCCGAGGACTCGGCGGTGATCGGCTGGAACAACTGACCCAGCGACGACCAGACGCGGCCGTGGAAGCCGTGCAGGTGGGCGATGCCGACCACCTCCGGGCGGGCCCGTTGCAGTTCGTAGTGCAGCTCCAGGGCGCTGGTGTTGAGCAGGCCGTCGCCTTCCACCACCTGGCCCTGGCCGTCGACCCGCAGCAGGTCGCTGCTGCGGATACGCGAAAACGGCACGCCCAGCGGGTTGATCCAGTAGCTGTCGGTGTCGATCGGATCGCGGGCGGTGAAGTGTCCGGCCAGGCCCACTTCGAAACCCAGTTCGGCGAACAGGCGATAGGACGCGGCGAGGCGTTGCTTGCGCTGCAGGCGTTCGGCGTGAGGGTCTTCGAGGACGGCTGGGGCGCTGAGTTGCAGGCGGTTGTTGTGGTTCGGCAGGCTGGCGATGCTGTGGCTCATCGGGGGTACTCGCGGGTGGGTCGAAAAGTGCGCCTCCACCGTTCGAGGGGTCGGGTTTGGAGGGACTGTAGCAAGGGGGGAGGGGCGGGAAGAAATACCGTTTCGATCTATTTTTATTATTATTTTTAAGAATAAAAAATCTTTTTGATATTTAAATATTGCATTTTGTGGTGTGACGGGAAATCGCGTCAAGGCTGCCAGGTGCCTGTCTTGAGTCTTGCGGCGCCCTGAAGATCGAGCGCCGCCCGCGCGGCGCTTCGCGAGCAAGCTCGCTCCCACAGTTTGTTGCAACGTACCTATGTCTGACAGACCGCCATTGACCGCCTTGTGCGTTCGACTCGATACCGAGTCGAACCCAACAGCTTTCCCGCGATGCGTCGCAGCAAAACAAAGGCTGACAACCCAAATCTCACAGGCCATGGCGCGTTGCAACAAACTGTGGGAGCGAGCTTGCTCGCGATGCGCCGTGCGGACGGCGCTCGATCTCAAGGGCGCTAGAAGAGCATCGTCATGCACAGCGATGCGCCGCGCGGGCGGCGCTCGATCTTCAGGGCGCTGCAAGGCTCAAGACGGGCAGCTCAGGCCACCTCGCTATGCCGATTCACCGGCACCTCCAGCCCCAGATGATCACGCAAGGTCGCCCCCGCATACTCCCCACGGAACAACCCCCGCTCGCGCAGGATCGGCAGCACCTCATCGGTGAACCGGGCAAACGCCGCCGGCGCGCCGACATGCACGTTGAAACCATCCACCGCGCCGTCGCGGAACCAGCGCTCGATTTCGTTGGCCACGCTCAGCGCCGAGCCGGCGAAGCCGGTGAACGGCCGGGCGAAGCGCAGCGCGGTCTCGCGCAAGGTCAGGCCCTGCTCCCTGGCCACCCGCTTGATCTTCTCGGCGTGCCCGCGGTAACCGTTGCTGCCCAGTTCACCCAGCTCAGGGAACGGCGCATCCAGGTCGTACTGGCTGAAGTCGTGGTAGTTGAACGGCCGCCCCAGCTGCACCAGGGCCTTGTTCAGGTCCAGTTCGCCGGTGCGCCGGGCGAGGATCGTCTGCGCCTCTTCGTCGGTATCGGCAATGATCGGCGAGATCCCCGGAAACACCAGGACCCGCTCCGGATCACGTCCGGCTTCGGCGGCGCGGCGCTTGATGTCGGCGTAGTACTCGCGGGCGTCCTCGAAATTGTCGACGCCGGCGAAGATGCCCTCGGCGATCCGCGCCGCCAGTCCGCGCCCCGACTCCGACACGCCAGCCTGGAAGATCACCGGCTGGCCCTGCGCCGAACGGGAAATGTTCAGCGGCCCGGTCACCGAGAAGAATTCGCCGCGATGGTCCAGGCGATGCTGCTTGGCCGGGTCGAGGAAGCGCCTGTTGGCGCGGTCTCGCGGGAAAGCGTCGTCCTCGTAGGAATCCCACAGCCCCTGGACCACCGCCACATGCTCATGGGCGCGGCGGTAGCGTTCGCCATGGTCGATGTGCTGTTCGCGGCCGAAGTTGCCGGCGGCGCCCTCCAGGCCCGTGGTGACCACGTTCCAGCCGGCGCGGCCATGGCTGATCTGGTCCAGCGAGGCGAACTGGCGAGCGACGTTGAAGGGCTCGGTGTAGGAGGTGGTCAGGGTCGCCACCAGGCCGATCTTCTCCGTGGCCCCGGCCAGCGCCGAGAGCAGGGTCAGCGGCTCCAGGCGATTGAGGAAGTGCGGCGCCGAATCGGGGGTGATGTAGGGGCTGTCGACGATGAAGACGAAGTCGAATTTCGCCGCCTCCGCCGCACGGGCCTGTTGCTTGTACCAGTCGATATCGATGCTGGCATTGCCGGGAATCTGCGGGTCCAGCCATTCCTGCTGGTCGGTGCCGACACCGGTGAGAATGGCGCCGAGGTGCAGTTGTCGTGTGCTCATGGTTCGCGTCCTGTCGAGAATGGAGAAGAGGTAGTCAGGCCCAGGCGTGACGCACCAGCAGGCTGTCGGCATCCAGTGCGCTGTCCACCGCGTCGATGATCGGCTGCGCCTCGCTGCGCACCAGCCAGTCCGGGCTGACCTCGGCGAAATGCACGCGGCGGTCGCGGCCGATCACCACCACAGTGGGCTGCGGCAGCTCCCAGGTACCGGTGCCGGTGATCTCGCCGATGCTGCTGCCTTTGGCGAGCGCGGCCTGGCGCGAGGCTTCGTCGAAGCTGTAGAGCACGCCGAAACGCCGGCCCAGGGCGTTGTCCTTGTCGCTGGCGACCTGCAGGGTCAGCTGGTGCTTGTCCTTGATTTCCACCAGGCGCTCCGGCACCTGCGGGCTGATCGCCACCAACGGCACCCCGCGCCGGCGCAGGGCCGGTTGCAGATTGCGTTCGTAGTACGGGAGGGCGATGTTGCAGGCCGGGCAGCCGGCGAAGCGGAAGAACACCAGCACCGCCGGGCCCTTGCTCAGCAGTTGATCGAGATCGAGGCTGCCGCCTTCGACCTTGAGCAGTGCGAAGGGCTCGACGATATCGCCGGCCTTGATGAAGCGCTGCGGATCGGCTTCGGCCACCAGGCGCTGGCGTTGCTCGATATTCACTTGCAGGGCCTGCGGGGCCCAGGTGCGCTGGCGTTCGGCGTGCAGTTCGGCCAGCAGGTAGTTGAGGGATTCACTCATGGCGAGCTCCTGTGTCGGTGGAAGGGGAAGGGGGCGCAAGCTCCCGGGCGAGGGCGAAGATGCTTTCCATACGCCAGTGCTGGTTGGTGTAGCGCGGTTCGGCGGCCCATTCGTCCCAGCCGGAGTCGCGGCGGTACTGGCCGGGCAGGCCGCTGGCGAGAATCCGTGCCGGGTCGAGGCTGACTGCCTGCTCGCAGTCCGGGTGTACGTAGAGCGCATCGCTGTGGCAGTACAGCTCGCACATGAAGCAGGTCTGGCAGGCGGCCTGGTCGGCGATGCGCGGCTTGCCGTCGTCGCCGAGGGCGAGGACGTTGCTCGGGCAAACCGTGACGCAGCGCGTGCAGCCGGTGCAGCGCTCGCTGAAGATCAGCTCGATCATGCCGGCACCTCCGCGCGCACCGGGTCATGGCGCACCCAGGGCCGGTCGAAGCCGCCGCTGCGCAGATGAGCGTCGAAGCGGCTGGACTGCGTCGGCGCGTCTTCGCGCTGGTGGATGCCGCGGCTCTCCTTGCGTGCCAGGGCGCTGGCGTAGCACCAGCGAGCACTGGCCAGCAGCGCCGCGGTCTCGCGCCAGCGCAGCAGCGCGGTGGGATCGGCGACGCCGCGCTGGGCGCGCAGACGGTCCCAGTGGTCATCGAGGACGCCCAGCGAACGCCGCAGTTGGGTGCCGTTGCGGAACAGGTTCTTGTCGTAGGGGTGCAGCTCGTCCTGCACGGCGCGGATCGTCTCGCGGTAATCGTGGCCGGCACGGCCAATCGGCAAAACTCCGTACCGTGCCACGGTACGTATCACGGTACGATTGCGTCGTTTCGCCAGGGCGTGCCGCGCGGCACCGGCGCCGGCCCACTGCCCGCTGGACAGGGCCCAGGAGGAGTTCACCGCGCCGCCGCCGGAGATCGCGCCGGTGACGGCTTCGCGACTGGCCGCGTCGCCGGCGCTGAACAGCCCGGGCACGCTGGTCTGGCAGTCGTCGTCGAGCACTCGCAGGCCGCCGATGCCGCGAATGGTGCCTTCGCCATGCAGGGTGACCTGGAACTTGTCGCGATAGGGATCGATGCCCTGGCGGTCGAACGGCAGCATCAGGTTCGGCTGGATATAGGGCAGGCGATCGCGGATGTGCTGCGGGATGCGGTCGAGGCGGCAGAACACCGGGCCTTGCAGCAGGGCCCGGGCCAGGCTGTCGTTGAAGGTCGGGCCCTGGGCGATATCCAGCTCGCGGCCGGCGGCATCGAAATAGCGGCCGAAGGTGTAGACCATCGAGCGGGTCATGGTGCTGCCGGCCGGGGCGATGCAGTAGTAGCTGGAGAACTCCATGCCCGACAGCTCGGCGCCGAGCTCCGCGCCCATCAGGTAGCCGTCGCCGGTATTGGTCTGGCTGCCCAGCAGGCGCGAGAGAAAACCGCAGCCGCCGGTGGCGAGGACCACCGCCGCGGCGTCGACCCGCCATTCCCGTTTGGCCTGGCGTTGCCAGCCACGGGCGCCGGCGAGGTCGCCGGCTTCGCTCTGCAGCAGTTCCAGGGCTGGGCTCTGGTCCAGCAGGGTGACCTGGTGCTCCAGCGCCAGCTGGCGCATGGCGCGCATGTATTCCGGGCCGCGCAGGGCGCGATACTGCTTGCCGCCCTGGTCGTCCAGGGGGAAGTGATAGAGGCGGTCGAGTTGCGGCAGCGATTGCCAGGTGGTGTCGAGGATCCGCGCCATCCAGCGCGCATCGCCCAGGCCGGCGGCGCTGGCCACGCGCTTGTCGATGGCGGCGGCGCGTTGCTGCGGCGGTACCCACCAGTGGCCGGGGCCGGCGGTAGCGGTCACGCCGCTGGTGCCGCAGAAGCCTTTTTCCGCCAGCACCACCTTCGCGCCCTTGCGCGCGGCGGCCACCGCCGCCCAGGTGCCGGCCAGGCCGCCGCCGATCACCAGTACATCGGCATCCAGCCGGAGTGGGGCGGGGGCATTGTGAAACAGAGGAATCATGGATGCGCACTCTCCTTGGAGACAGTCGTGGGGGACAGCCTCCGCCGGGAGTGGGGTCGGGTCTGAAGGAGACGATATGCCGGGGTAACCGGGCGAGGGAAAGGCTTTTTGGTTCTAAGCTAATTATGTGATTTGTGTATTTATCTACTCGTTAAAATTACTTTTGTTCATTTTTTATGTCTTGTTGCCCATCCTTGCAGCATCGCTGGCAAGCCAGTTTCTGCAAGGACGGGTGCAGTCTTTTTGATATCATCGCCCCACAACGAGAACCCGCACCCCCCACAGGCGGCTGACACAGGGATAAAAGGTTAATGGCGTTATTCGTACAAAAGCCGGTTTTCTGGAACACCAACCACTACACCGCGCCCTCCGGCGGCTTCGCCACCAGCGGTTATCCCCGGGAAAACGGCTACGGTCACGAAGAATGGAACAACTCCCCGCGGCTGCTGCTGCGTCGTGGCGAGCAGCGCTACCGGGTGTTCCACACCGAGGGCGTCGGCACCGCGCCGCTGATCGAGCATGCCGGGCAGACCTTCGTCTTCATGACGGCCACGCACAACGGCATCCAGCAACTGGTGGGCATCGCCGGCAACGCCGTGGGCCTGTTCGACGAGCGCCTGCAGCCGCAGCGCCAGGAACTGGTCGACAAGCTGGCCCTGCATGACCTCTGGGAAGAAGCCTGGGCCGTGACCAAGGTGCGGCGGATCCATGAGGACGACCGCCATCATTTCATCCGCGGCTGGAAGCAGAACCTGCACCGGATCCCCGCCTGGATCTGTCCTGAAGAGTACTTCTGGTGGTTCGACGAGCCGGTCACCCTCGATCCGCGCGCCCTCATCGGCAGGCAGAAGCTGCCGGACCAGCCGGGCATTCCCACCGAACTCGACCTGGCCCTGGTCGGCCGGATCATGGACGCCGTTCCCGAAGCCCAGCGCGGCGAGAAATGGACGCGGCTGATCGACGCGATCCACTGCGCACCGACCGAGCCGCTGGCGGCTTCGGATCGGGATGCGTTGCTCGAAGGCGGCGAACCGGTCACCGACCTGCTGACCAACATCCAGGCACGGCGTGGTCGCGGCAAGTTTCGCGAGGACCTGCTGCAGGTCTGGGGCGGGGCCTGCGCGGTGACCGGGCTGGCCTGCACGGAAGTGCTGCGGGCCTCGCATATCAAGCCGTGGGCCGAGGCGACGGCGGCGGAGCGGCTGGACAGCGGCAATGGCCTGTTGCTGGCGGCGAATCTGGATGTGCTGTTCTATCGCGGGTTGATCAGCTTCGATGAGCAGGGCGGGATGCTGGTGTCGCATTGGTTGAGTGAGTCCCACCGTCTGGCGCTGGGGCTGCCGCAGGCCTTGCGCGTGGTGCCGGGGGGCATGCTGGAGTATCTGAAGTTCCATCGGGAGCATGTTTTCCAGCACTAGCGAACCCTCGCAGTGCAATCCTGGCCGCTCCCTGCATTGACGAAAAACAGTGACAGGGGTGGCCCAAGGCCATGCATCCTGCCGATTCTCGGCTACAAGTAAGGGAGTCCGTTTCATTGGAAGAAGGATCTGACAATGCGATTTCTCCCTGCCCTAGCGCTGATCCCCTGCTTGGTCGCCATGGTTCCTACCGGCGCGGTCCAGGCCAAGACGTTCGTCTACGGCGCCAGGGTGACCTCCTGCAAGGCCGCCGCGAGCTACCGGGACAAGGAACTGTTCGCGGATTTCGTCACGGCCCTGAACCACTTCGATGCCACCCGCGAACAACGCATCAACGCGACACTGAGCGCTTTGCGCGCCGACCTGCAGACGCTGACCAAGGATCTCGACAGCGCTGATGCCATGAAGAAACGCCGCATCGCGGTGGCCGTCGCCGGGGTGATCCTCGGCAAGGCCGCCGAGAAGCTCGCCTCGGTCGGCGTCAGGCCCGGGATCGGCGAGGTGGAGCGAAGGGCACTCGAAGCCGTCGCCAGCCGCGGCGCGGAGTGGACGTCGGTGTTCATCAAGTACAGCAACGACAAGACGGTCGACGTGACCTCGATCGCGACGATGCCGTTCAGCCTGTTGTTGTCGTTCTCGCCCTTCGGGCTGGCCAAGAGCGCCTGGACACTGGGCAGCGCGGGCATCGATATCGCCAGCGCAGTCGCTGAGGCCGAGATCATCAAGGGCGAGACCGGTCTGACCCGCGCGCTGATCGAGCAGCGGGCCGAGGCGCTGGTTCGCACGTTGCAGATGCCGCGCATCCAGGAGGTCAACGCGCTGAAGAACGAAATCGACAAGCAGTGTGGCTGATCTGGGCAAAGGCGCCGTCCGGATGCGGACGGCGATAACAATTGAACAACCGAGAGCTGATCATGAAGAGAATGCTGGTGGTCGTTGCGGGGATGCTGGTGTCGGGCCTCGGCCTGGCGGTCGAGCCGAATTCGACGTATTTCGAAGTGCGGGATTTCTACTATCCAACGGCCAATGGCGATTATCAGAACTATTCGGCGTCCGGCTATCGGCAGGCACCCTCTCCTGGTGTCGCGCCGACACTCCTGCTGCTCCCGACGATCACGGTGGACAAGCAAGGCATCAAGTTCTTCCGCAACAATGGAACCGCGTTCGACCCGCAGAGCGAACCGGATACGCCAGTGGGCCTGATCACGATCAAGCCGAAGTCGGTTTCGACCATGCCCAACAATTACCAGACCGCAGCGATCGCTTCGGTGCTCGACGGGCAATCCGTAGACCGTTACCTGCCGGTCTCCCTGAAGAACGCGGGTATGCCGGTGATGACCCAGGAGGCTTTCAGCGCTCTGCCGATCCGTATCGCTATCCAGGATGACTATATTGCCTACGATGCGCGCCTTGCCGGCCAGGAGAAAGCGGCGCAGCAGTACCATGACTACGCGAAACAGAATGTCGCGTTGCGCAATGTCGAGGTCCAGTTGTTGATCGCGGGGACCATGGCGGCTTCACGCAAGTATCAGGGGTCGTTGTCCAGCCTGGGGGAAATCGCGCTGTTGGCGCCCACCGAGTTCCAGGTCAACCAGATACGCGAAGGCAGTTTCGAGTTGATGGTGGTGTCGCGTTTCCAGGACACCAAGACATCCTCCATCCACGCCACCTTCAACGCCGTGCAAGCGGTCAACTCGTTCGTCGAGGAGACCCAGCAAGCCTTGACCAGGAGCCGCTCTTCCGGGTTTCAGGTATTTGGTATCGGCTCGCGCCGCAGCACCCTGTCAACCTCGATAAACCAGACGATGCAGTCGAACGACAAGGTGCAGGTCCTGGAAAAAACCCAGATCGTGATGCATGACGCTTCCGACGAAATGGTCGCCAGGTTCGAGAGCCAGTTCTTCCCCGAGCTGGCGAAACAGGAAGTGATCGACCGGCATCTGGCTGCCTCCGCCGAGGCCCGGGAGGTGGGGAACCTGGAATTGGCCAAGGTCCATGCCGACTATGCCGTGGCGATCAAGGAAGGCGACAAGATGAAGGAGGTGGACGGCGTCGCCGCGGCGGCAGCCTTGAGTGCCGGCGACTACGCGGGCTTCCTGGCCCATGGTGTCCGTGCGATCAATAGCAACAACACCAAGGCGGACAACTTCCGCAGGCTGGAACGCATGGAAACCATCATCGAGCATGGGAAAATCTGGGACCAGGTCAGCGTGGTCTCGGTGAGCAGGGAGATCTCCGTGCCCGTCGTGATGCCGACGGTGCAGAAGTACGCGCCACGCGTCGGTATTTGCGCCTTCCGGCATGATGTGGACTACCCATGGGTGGCGCTCAACGCATGGAACATGCCGCAGCTGTTCCCGCTCAAGGGCGTCATGGTCAGTTGCGTGGAAGCCAATTCACCGGCTGCGTTGGCCGGCCTGATCCCGGGCATGTTCTTGCGCTCCGTCGGCGGTAATCAGGTGCAGACCGTTGCGGATGTGGCCCAGGCGATCCTGGACAGGGAACCCGGTGATGTCATCAGTTTCCGGGTCGCCCAATCTCCCTCGCCATCATCGCCGGTCAGTACGATCAGGGTGATCGATGTCGCCTCGAAACGCGGTCCGGCGCTCTGACGTCCAGGGCCCGGTGTCCGCTGTCATTCGCGGCGCAGGGTGATCCAGCGCCGATACCGCCGGGCCTGCCGTGCGTTGCCGAGCTGCTGTACAAGCAACGCCCAGGACGGTGCGACTTGCGGGCGAGGCGGCTTGCCCCGGCCCAGCCTGCGTAACTGGAACTTGACCGCCGCCATGTTCCCCAGCGAGGCCAGCACCTTGTTCTTCCAGGTGATCGTGCGCAGGACCGGAGCGCTGTCGCGGCCCTGGCGCCATTGCCGGGGCAGCTCGGGTTCGATGGCCAGGGCAGTGCCGATCCCGGCCATGGCTACGCCGGAGGCGATCACCTGTTCTGCCACGGGACGGCGACGAATACCGCCGGTGACCATCAGCGGCATCCGCGCCACGCGTCCCAGTTCCCGGGCGAACTCGATGAAATAGGCTTCTCGGGCCAGGGTTCGGCCATCCCGGGCATCACCTTGCATGGCCGGTGCTTCGTAGCTGCCACCGGACAGCTCCACCAGGTCCACCGCCAATTCATCGAGGCGCAGCAGCACCTCACGGGCGTCCTCGGCGCTGAAGCCGCCGCGCTGGAAATCCGCGGAGTTGAGTTTCACCGCTACGGCGAAGCGCGGCGAGACCACCGCGCGCACCGCCTTGACCACCTCCAGCAGCAGGCGCGCGCGATTGTCCAGCGAGCCGCCCCAGCGATCGCTGCGCTGGTTGCTCAGCGGCGAGAGGAACTGACTGAGCAGATAGCCATGGGCGGCGTGGATCTGCACGCCATCGAAACCGGCCTGCTCGGCCAGGCGGGCGCTGTTGGCGAAACGCGCGATCACCTCGGCGATCATGCTTTCGTCCATCGCCCGCGGCAGGGCGAAGTGCTTCGACAGATTGCCCAGCGCCAGCGGTACCGCCGACGGCGCCCAGGTCGGCTGGCCGAGATTGGCCGGCATCTGCCGTCCGGGATGATTGAGCTGCAGCCAGAACTGCGCGCCCTGGGCCTGCCCGGTTCGCGCCCAGTCGCGAAAGCGCTGCAACTGCCGCGCGTCCTCCAGCACAACGCCGCCGGGGCCGGTCATGGCGCGGCCATCGATCATCACGTTGCCGCTGATCAGCAGGCCGGCACCGCCTTCGGCCCAGGCCTGGTAGAGACGGATCAACTGTGCCGAAGGCGCCTGTGCGGCGTCGGCCAGGTTTTCTTCCATGGCGGCCTTGGCCAGGCGGTTGGGGATGATCGAGCCATTGGGCAGGGACAGGGGATCGAACAGGTTCATCGGCAGTGCCTCGGTTGGTGATGGGCCAACCTTAGGTTTAAAGTGAACTTTAAGGTCAAGCACTTTGCTGCGGGGTGGATCATGAAAATTGGCGAACTGGCGAAACGCAGCGGGCTGTCGGCCTCGCGCATCCGCTTTTACGAATCGGCGGGCCTGCTCACCGCCGTGGAACGCAGCGGCAACGGTTATCGCCGCTATGGCGCGGAAGTCCTGTGGATGCTGGAGATCATCACCGGGGCGCAGAGCGCCGGGTTTTCCCTGGAGGAGATCCGCAGTCTGCTGCCGGCGTCCAGTGGCGGCTGGCAGCACGAGGAACTCTTGGCCGGGTTGAAGCGCAAGGTCGCGGAAATCGAAGTGCTGCAGCAGCGCCTGGCGCGCAACAAGGCGCAGTTGCTGGTGGCGATCGAGGGTATCGAGCATCCGCCAGCCGGACAGGATTGCGTGGGGAACGCGCAGCGGGTGCTCGACCGGCTGCGCGAACAGGAGGGGGCTCAGAAGTCGTAGCGCAGGTTCAACGTCGCGTTGCGCGGCGCGCCGTAGTGCCCGTAGCTGCCCGCCATGCCGGCGTAGTACTTCTCGTCGAACAGGTTGTTGAGGTTCAGCGTCGCCGCCAGATGGTCGTTGAGCTGATAGCGCGCCATCAGGCTGGCCACGGTGTAGTCGTCCTGGGTCACTCGGGCCTTGTAGCGGGCGAAGGTCAGCGACGAACTGGAGTTCCAGCTGGCGCCGCCGCCCAGGGTCAGGCGGTCCCAGCTGCCCGGCAGGCGGTAGGTGGTCCAGAGGCGGAAGGTGTCCATCGGCAGTTGCGTGGTCAGGCGGTTGCCGTCGGCGTCCTCGGTGCGCGAATGGCTGTAGCCGGTCTGCAGGTTCCAGCCCGGGAGGAGTTCGCCGGCCAGTTCCAGGTCGATGCCTTTGGTCTCGGCACCGTCCACGGCACGATACGCCGTGCCGCCGGAGGGCGTGAGGTTGCCGCCGTCCTGTTCGGCGAAATTGTCGCGCTGGATCAGGTACAGCGCGGTGCTGGCGTTGAGGCGCCCGCCCATGAATTCACCTTTCCAGCCGAGCTCGTAGTTCTTGCCTACCTGTGGCGCCAGGGTCTTGCCGTTGGCGTCCTGGTCGGCCTGGGGCTTGAAGATATCGGTGTAGCTTGCATACAGCGATTGCTCGGCCGTGAGGTCGTAGACGATACCGGCGTAGGGAGTGACCACGCCGGTTTCGCGCATGCGGGTTTCGGTGGCCGGCAGGGTGCTGTTGAGCACCTTGAGGTAGTAGTCGTAGTTGTAGCGGGATACGCGCGTGCCGAGGATCAGGTGCAGGCTGTCGCTCAGGTTGAAGCGCCCGGCGACGAAGTAGCCACTCTGGCGGCTGGCGACGTTGTAGTCGAGGAACGGGTAATAGGCGCTGTCGGCCGGCCGCGCCATCTGGTTGTTCCAGGTGTAGTAATTGACCGTCACGGCGGGAGCGTCGTCCTCGTCGTGCTGGTTTTCGTACTCGGTGTAGTTGAAGCCCAGGATCAGTTCATGTTGTTGCCCCAGCAGTTCGAAGGGGCCCTGCAGGGTGGCATCCAGGCCTTTCTGGTACTGCGTGGCCTTGGCATCGGCGGGGATCAGCGGCACGGCACCGGTCGCCTGGTTGATGTAGGCCACGTTGGTGGTGGTGCGCAGGTAGGCGGAGTCGGAGTCGCGCTTCACATCCATGTAGTTGGCCGCCAGTTTGAGCTGCCAGTCATGGGCCAGTTGTCGCTCCAGGCCGAAGGTGTAGTTGGTGGTTTCGATCTCGTCGTCGCGCCAGCGGCTGCCGGAGCTTTTCGAGCGGGAGAAGTCGGTGCGCTGACCGTTGGTGAACAGCAGCGGTACACCGGGCGCACCCAGTGCCTTGTAGGTCTGGTGGTCGATGCTGAAACGCGCCAGGGTGGCGTCGTCCAGGTCGGCTTCCAGTACGCCGTAGGCAACATCGCGTTGCTGGCTGTACCAGTCCATGAAGGTGTCGCTGTCCTGCTTGGCGACGACGAGGCGTCCACGCAGGTTGCCAGTCTCCGTCAACGGGCCGGACACATCGCCTTCGGCGCGGTAGTTGTCCCATGAACCGGCACTGCCCTGGACGTAGGCCTTGAACTCGCGGGTCGGCCGCTTGCGGATCAGGTTGACCACACCGCTGGGGTCGCCGGCGCCGGTCATCAGGCCGGTGGCGCCCTGGACGATTTCGACCCGGTCGTAGATCGCCATGTCCAGCAAGGTACTGGGCATGTTGCGGGTCTGGTTTTCCTGGGTCGTGGTCACGCCATCGATCTGGTAGGTGTTGATCGCGCTGCCCCGGGAGTAAATGTTGAAACGTTCGCCACCGTCCTGGGACATGGTGATGCCCGGAGTCTGGTTGAGCACATCGGTCATGCTCGCCAGGTGCTGGTCGTCCATGCGCTGGCGGGTGATGACCTTGATGGTCTGCGGGGTTTCGCGGATCGACAGGTTCAGTTTGGTGGCGGTACTGGTCGAGCCGGTGGTGTAGCTGCCGCTGCCTTCGCTGACGGCACCGAGGGCTTGTCCGGTGATGCTGGTGGCACCCAGCTCCAGCGCGCCGCCGTTGCCGACGGCGACCAGCAGGTAGACACCGCTGGCCTGGCGCACGGCCTGCAGGCCGCTGCCGGCGAGCAGGGTGGCGAAGCCGCTGGCGACGCTGTGGCTGCCTTCGAGGCCGGGGGAGTTGCGGCCCTGGGTCACGCTGCCGTCGAAGGACAGCACCACGCCGGCGGCGCTGGCGAAGCGGCCGAGGGTCTCGGTCAGCGGACCGGCGCCGATGTGGTAGGCGCGGGTCTGCTCGCTGCCCGCCTCGGCGGCGAGGGCGATGACGGGGCTGGCAGCGAGCGTACCCAGGGCCAGATGGATGGCCAGGGCCAGTGCGGTGTGTGGTCGTTGCTTCGAACTCATGTTTCCCTTCCCAAGAACATCATGTTGTGCAGATGGGAGGGAAAGCCGAACGAGGGGCGGGCAAAGTGCAAGGTCGTGGAAAAAATTCCGCAAATTGTGCTGTCGGCCCCATCTCAAGTGCGCCCGGTAACCGTCACCCAATAGCGGGTCCGGCGCCGCACCGCCACGGGGAACGAGGCCTGCAGCGCGGTCAGCGCCAGCTCGGTATCGTCGATCGGAAAAGCCCCGGAAATCCGCATTCCCGCCACCGCCGGGTCGCAGGTCAGCAGCCCCGGACGATAGCGCGACAACTGCGCCAGCAACTCGCCCAGCGGCAGGTCGATGGCGATCAGGCTGCCATCCTGCCAGGCGGCTACCGAGGCATCGCTGGCGCGGACCGGACCGATACCCGCCGCCCCGAACCTGGCGCGCTGGCCGGCTTCCAGGCGCAGGCGTCGTGTCGGATCGAGCGACACCTCCACGGCTTTTTCCAGCACCGCGACCTCGGCACCCTGTTCATCGACCGCAACGGTGAAGCGCGTGCCCAATGCCAGCACCTGTCCAGAATGGGTGACGACGCTGAAGGGCCGCGCCGCCGGATCGCTGGCGGTGTCGATCAGGATCCTGCCGCGATGCAGGCGCAACTGGCGTTGCCGTGCGTCGAAGCGCACGTCCACCGCGCTGTCGGTATCCAGCAGCAGGCGGCTGCCGTCGGCCAGGCGCACTTCGCGGCGCTCGCCGATGGCACTGCGCTCATCGGCGCTCCACTCGCGGCGCAGGTCGCTGCGCCAGCCCAGAGCCGCGAACGTCCCGCCACCGAGCAACAGGGCCAGGCCATACAGCACCTGTCGACGCGAATGCCCGGCACCCAGCAGCGTCGACGCCGCCAGGCGTTGCGGCAGACCGCCGAAGCTGGCGCTGGCCACCTGCATGCGCTGCCAGGCCTGACGGTGCAGGGGATCGCTGTCGTGCCAGTGCTGCCATTGCGCGTGCTCTTCGCCATCGTCGGTCGCCGATGCGAGGCGCACGTACCAGTGCGCGGCCTGGCGAATGGCTTCGCGCTGGGCCGGGGTTGGCGCGCGGCTCATTCGGCGTCTTCCCATTGCATCAGGCAGACATGCTCCATGGCCTTGCGCATATGGTTGTTCACCGTGCGCAGCGACAACCCCAGGCGCGTGGCGATCTGCGCGTAAGGCAGGCCGTCGAGTTGCGCCAGGATGAACACCTCGCGCACCTTCGCGCCGAGTCCGGCGAGCATCCGGTCCAGTTCCAGCAGGGTGTCGAACAGGATCGCCTGGGCTTCCGAGCTGGGCACCTGGGCCGGGGGCAGGCTGGCCAGGGCTTCCAGGTAGGCCTGTTCCAGCGAGCGGCGGCGGAACAGGTCGATCATCAGGCCCTTGGCCACGGTGGACAGGTAATGCCGCGGCTCGCGAATGTCCAGGGCACTGCGCGCCTTGAGCACCTTGACGAAGGTGTCCTGGACCAGGTCGGCCACATCGCAGTGGTTGCCCATGCGCTTGCGCAGCCAGCCATGCAGCCAGGGGCTGTGTTCGACATACAGTTCGCCAACGGCGGTGGACAGGGCAGGGGGCTGGGCCGGCATGGCGAATAACTCAAATGGGAATCGATACCATTATTATTGTTTCATTGCGAAACAGGTAGCAACACGCCATGTGCCCGGGACGAGGTGGGGAAGCGAGGAAGGTCACGTGCCACCTGCCCGCAACGCCTCCTTCAACCACGCCCCCGCCGGCCCCAGCGAGCGCTGTTTGGACCACACCAGATCCAGCGGATAACGCCGCGGCCAGCCCGGCATGTCCAGTTCCACCAGCATGCGCGCGGCGTAGGTGCGTACCATCCAGTGCGGCAGGATTGCCCAGCCGAAGCCCTGGGTGGCGAGTTCCATGAGGATCAGGTAGCTCGGCGCCGACCAGCTGCGTTGCCGAGGGATCTGCAGCAGGCCGCGCTGCGGCGACTCGTCGAGGGTGTTGAGGCGCAGGGCGCGGTAGCCGGCAAGCCGCTCCTGGCTCAGCGAAGCGGCCTTGGTCAACGGATGTTCCCTGGCCACGAACAGGCCGAATTCGGCCTGCTCGGTCAAGGTCACATGGCCGATTTCCGGCGGGTATCCGGGCTCCGACGGCAGGATGCCGAGTGCGGCGCGACCGGTACGCACCAGGTTCAGCGCATCGCCGTACTCGGCGAACACGCATTCGAATTCCAGATCCGGATAACGCTCGCCCAGGCTGACCATGTGCGCCTGGAAATCCGGCGAGTCGTAGGCATCGGAGATGACCAGGGTCAGCCGCGATTCGACGCCAGCGGTGAGCAGGTCGGCGGCCTGGCGCAGGCGTTCGCTGGCCGACAGCACGTCATCGGCGCGCTGCAGCAACGAGCGCCCGGCGTCGGTGAGCACCGGCAGCTTGGCGCTGCGGTCGAACAGCGCCACGCCGAGGTCGATCTCCAACCGCGCAATGGCCTCGCTGATGGTCGACTGGCTTTTGCCCAGCCGGCGCGCGGCGGCGCTGAAGGTGCCCAGGCTGGCGGCCTGGACGAAGGCTTCGAGAGAATCGGGTGAAAAGCTCATATCGGGATGTCCGATGGTTTCTATCTTTATTCAACCTTATCACCGATGGAAAATACGCCTATCTTTTTTCAGGTGACAAAGGACAGGAAGCGATGAATCTCGAGACGGGAATGGCCGGCTATCGGCGCTGGCTGGTGCTGGCGGTGGTGTCCAGTGCGCTGCTGTTGATCGTGATCGACATGACCGTGCTGTACACGGCGTTGCCGCTGCTGACCGAAGCCCTGGCGGCGAGCGCGTCGGAAAAGCTCTGGATCATCAATATCTACTCGCTGGTCTGCGCCGGTCTGCTGCTGGGCATGGGTACCCTCGGCGACCGGGTCGGGCATCGCCGCCTGTTCATCTGGGGCCTGCTGGTGTTCGGCGTGGCCTCGCTGGCGGCGGCCTGTTCGACCAGCTCGGCGATGCTGATCGCGGCCCGCGCGGTGCTGGCCATCGGCGCGGCGATGATGATGCCGGCGACCCTGTCGATCATTCGCCTGACCTTCGAGGACGAGCGCGAGCAAGCCTTCGCCATCGGCGTCTGGGCGGCCGTGGCGTCCGGTGGCGCGGCGCTGGGCCCGGTGGTGGGCGGGGTGTTGCTGGAGCATTTCTGGTGGGGCTCGGTGTTCCTGATCAACGTGCCGGTGGTGGTGCTGGCGCTGCTCCTGACCCTGCGCTATGTGCCGGATTCGGCGGTGCGCTCCACGCGGCAATGGGACTTGCTCGGCTCGCTGCAGGTGATGGTCTGCCTGATCGGCTTCGCCTACGCGATCAAGGAAGCGGGCAAGCGCGAGCCCTCGTTCGAGGCGGCGCTGGCCGCGTTGCTGATCGGCGGGGTGTTCGCCGTGCTGTTCGTGCGCCGTCAGCGCAAGCGCGCCGACCCGCTGATCGACTTCGCGATCTTCCGCAACCGCAGCTTCTCCTGCGCGGTCGCCGCGGCGGTGATCGCCGCCGCCACGCTGATCGGCATGGAGCTGGTGTTCACCCAGCGCCTGCAACTGGTGCTGGGCCTGTCGCCGCTTGAGGCCGCGCTGTTCATCCTGCCGTTGCCCCTGGCCGCCTTCGTCGCCGGGCCGCTGGCCGGGCATGTGCTGCCGCGCCTGGGGGCGAAGACCGTGCTGTCGGTGGGGATGCTGCTGTCGGCGATCGGCATGGGGCTGTACCTGGTGGTCCACGACGCCAGTGCCGTGGTGCAGGCACTCACCCTGGTCACCCTCGGGGTCGGCCTTGGCGCGACCTTCACCGCGGCGTCGAGCACCATCATGACCAGCGTGCCGGCCGAGCAGGCCGGGATGGCGGCGTCCGTCGAGGAGGTCTGTTACGAGTTCGGCGGCGCGCTCGGCGTGGCGTTGCTGGGCAGCGTGCTGTCGGCGGTGTACAGCGGGGCCATGGCGGCGCAGCGCCTTGCCGTCGAGGCGACGGCAAGCGACAGCCTGGACGAAGCGCTGCTGCTGGCCCGTCAGCTGCAACCCGAGCAGGCGCAGTTGCTGATGGACGCGGCGAAGGGTGCATTCAACGGCGCGTTCCTGGTGGTGATGGCGGTCTGTGCGCTGTCGTTGTTGCTGGGGGCGTTGCTGGTGCGGCGCTTCGCGATCGAGCGCAAGGGCCTCTCCCACTAGCGCACTGACGGGGGCGCCGGGTCAGCCCCGCAGCGCCGCCTCGATCCCGGCGATGTCGATCTTGCCCATCTGCATCATCGCCTCGAAGGCGCGTTTGGCCCTGGCCGGGTCGGGGTCGGTGATGGCCTGGGTGAGCAGGCGCGGGGTGATCTGCCAGGAGATGCCCCAGCGGTCCTTGCACCAGCCACAGACATTGGCTTCGCCGCCGTTGCCGATGATCGCGTTCCAGTAGCGGTCGGTCTCGTCCTGGTCGTCGGTGGCGACCTGGAAAGAGAAGGCTTCGTTGTGCTGGAACATCGGGCCGCCGTTGAGGCCGAGGCAGGGCAGGCCCATGACGCTGAACTCGACGGTGATGATGTCGCCCTGCTTGCCGGAGGGGTAGTCGCCGGGGGCCGGGTGGGCGGCGATTACCCGGCTGTCGGGGAAGGTGGCGGCGTAGAACGTGGCGGCATCGAGGGCGTCGCCGGCGAACCAGAGGCAGATGGTGTTCTTCGGGGTCATGATGGCGGGCTCCGGGGGGGAAGGGTTGAGTCTAGACCCGGAATCATCCTGTGCCCGCGATGGCGCCCGCCCGGACAACACGTACTCGGCGTTTATTTGCCGGCCGCTTAGATCGAATATGCATCCAGGTTATGAGCTTGGATTTTCCAGCGATATCCATCCTGTGGTTATCGTCGTCAAGCTGCCCTTTGCGTCTTTGATTGCTTCGCTATCGTCGTCATTGCATCCGGAAGTCCTGTCATCTGTACCCGGTGGCTGCCACGACAGCCCCGTCCGCTGCTGTTTCGCCATCTTGCCGCCATCCGGGCCGGCCCTAGAATCGCCCCCATCGAATCCACCCCCTCTCGTCAACTTGTACAAGGACTTCACCATGATGAACGCAATGCAGATGCCGATGAACACCAGCATGCCGATGATGCCAATGACCGGCATGCCGATGATGATGGCCACCATGACCTGCGAAATGGTCGAGGACGGCATGCTCTGCACCATGAAGCCGGCCGCCGGCATGGACATGGCGATGTTCCGCAGCAGCGCGGACATGATGGGCATGATGATGAACTGCGGCATGCCGATGATGATGCAGTGCGGCAACCTGATGCTGATGGGCATGAATCAGATGACCCAGCCGATGATGAGCATGCCCATGGGCGGCATGATGATGCCGATGATGAAGTGCATGATGGAGTGCAACGTCATGGCCGACCGCATGACCTGCAAGATGATGCCGATGGCAGGCATGAGCATGGAGATGATGAACAACTGCTGCATGCTGATGATGAAGATGATGAGCGACTGCAGCATGCCGATGATGATGAGCTGCAACGGCATGCCGGTGATGTGCTGCACCTGCTGAAGTGAGTGCCGCGGGACCGCTTCGCGGTCCTTGCGCTATTCCGGGTGGGTGACCACCAGATAGGCCACCGCCTCGCTGTCCACCGGGTTCCGGTAGCGGTGGGGCTGGTCGGCATAGAAGACGATCGAATCGCCGGTCGCCAGCAGAAAACGCTCGTCGTTGACGCTGATCTCCAGCGCCCCCTGGGCCACCACCAGATTCTCCCGCACGCCCGGCGCATGTCCGGCGGAGTACTCCTCGCCCAGCGGGCTTAGCCGCAACTCGTAGAATTCCGCCTGATGCGCGGCATCCACCGGGTACAGCGCGCGGCTGACGAAGGCACCACTGGCGCTGACCAGGCGTTTGCTGTCGCGGGCCGGCAGCACCGTCACCCCGGCGCATTCGTTGTGGTCGAGAAACGCCGCCACCGACACTTTCAACCCACTGGCGATCTTGCACAGCACCCGGATCGACGGCACGCTGCGCCCCGACTCGATCTGCGCCAGCATCGCCCGGCTCACCCCGCTGGCGCGACCCAGTGCATCCAGGGACAGCTGGCGCTTGCCGCGCAGGCGTTGCAGATTGCGCGCGACCCGCTGGCCGATGCCGTCGTCATCGGGACTGGCGGCTTCCGGCAGGGTCAGGGGTGGCTCGTCGGAGGTCACGAGAAAGCGGGTCGGGGTATTCATGTTCGCCTCACGCCTGGCGCGGCGTTTTCGTCGCGGACGTCGCGACACTCCCGGGCTGCCCGGCGAAACCGGCCTGTTGCGCGTACATCGCCCACAGCAGACGACCCTGTTGCTGGGCTTGCTTGCGTTTGCGGTGGAGGGTGAAGTCGATGACGGTGGCGGCTTGGCTCATGGTGGATTCCTTGTCTGAGGCCGGGAGACATGGGCTGAGACTACGGATTTCCTTTTAGAACCAGAAATAATGATTTTTTATTTGTTAATTCTTTTTAGGAATTAATGCGGGGTGGGGGCGTGCAAGCTGGCTAAGCCCCTGCCAGCATCGCCTCGATCACCCGATACACCGCGCCTGCGACGTTCTCGTCGGCCAGCATCGCCTCGGCGACTTTCTCCGCGACCCGCTCGAACTCGCTGTGGGTCACCACGTTCTCGCCGAACTCCCAGCGCAGGATCTCCTGCACCGTGACGATCGGCGCACGGGCGTTGAAGTCTTCCTGGCTCTGCCGCAAGGCGCGCAGCCGGCTGCGCAGGCGCGCACGCAGGACGGCGGGGGCTTTCGGGTCCGGTCTGGCGGCGCTGCCTGCCGGCGCCGCGGAGGACGCCTTGGCGTTACCCTGCGCCGGCTTGCTCAGGCTGGTGAGGATGCGCGACAGGCGCGTGGGATCGATGCCGGTCATTCAAGGCGTCTCGAGCACATCCCGGTAGGCACCGAGAAACACCGGGGCGTTGTCCTGCGCCGCCGGGGCCTCGGCCGGAGCCGGACTGTCCTCGGGCTTGAGGGTTGCCAGCACGCGGAGCATGTCGCCCTTGAGCGGCAGGTTCTCGCAGAGGGCCAGGCCACGTTCGAACTTGTCGATGGCGACCTCCTGCTCTTCATCGATCAGGGCGACATAGGCGTCGGCGAACACCCGCAGGCTTTCGTCGGTGCCGTTGGCGAACAGCAGTTCGAAGGCCGCGCGAGCCTGTTCGGTCTGCTGTTGCTGCAGGTGCAGCAGACCCAGCTGGAAGCGTGCCAGGTCCATGTTCGGGTCCAGTTCGAGGACCGTGGTCATGCACAGAATTGCCCGCGGATACAGGCCCAGTTCGGCATATTCGGCGGCCTGGAAATAGCGCACGCCAGGGTTGTCGGGCTCCAGCGCCAGAGCGCGCTCCAGGTAGTCCAGGGCGGTGTGGTGGTTGTTTTCCTGGCTGGCATGGATGGCCAGGTGCAGGTACTCGTGTGCTTCCAGCATGAAGGGGCTCCGTTTGGCGCGGTTCAATGGTGATCGGGGCGTGCCGGCCCGCGGTTGTCCTGATGTTCGCGCAGCCAGCGTTCGAGCAGGATCTGGCCGCTGTTGTGGCCGTCGGGCGAGGTTTTCGCCAGGACCTGGCGGACCAGGTCGGCGGCTTCCTCGGCTTTGCCCGCGCGCTGCAGGAGCAGCATCTCGGCATAGCGCGCGCCGAGGCCGTCGGGGTTGAGCTTGAGCGCGCGGCGAATGCCGAAACGACCTTCCTCTTCCAGGCCGTCCATGATGTCGACCACCGCCAGGCCACCATGGGTCTCGCCGAAGTTGCGGTCCAGCTCATAGGACTTGAGCAGGGCTTCGCGCGCTGCGTGGCTGTCGTTGCGCAGGATGTGAATCCAGGCCAGCAGGTGCCAGGTACCGATATGGTCCGGCATGAACTCGACCGCCTGGCGCAGGTGTTGCAGCGCCTGGTCGAACTGCAGTTCGTTGAACTCCAGCTGGCCCAGGCCGGACCAGGCACGTCCGCATTGCGGGTGGGCCTGGACCGTGTGCTGCCAGGCACTGCGCGAGCCGGCGATGTCGCGCTGTTCGAAATGCGCCGACGCGCAGGCGATCAGGGCGTCGAGCTGGTCGGGTGCATCGACCAGCACATCCCGGGCCAGGCGCAGCGCGCCATCGAGGTCGTCGTTCTCGTAGCGCAGCAGGGCCAGCAGGCCGCGTGCTTCGTTGCTGTCCGGTTCCTGCTGCAGCGCCTGCTCGACCAGTGGCTCGGCCTCTTCGGTCAGTTCCTGATGGTGCAGGGCGCGGGCGTGCAGGAGCAGGGCGGCGCTGCTGTCCTGCGGGCCGGCGTGGCGGGCGAACAGGTCGGCGGTGCCGACGTAGTCGCCGCTGTAGAAGTGCGCGAAGGCGGCGTTGTAGATCACCGCCGGATGCTCGATGCCGGCGTTGACTGCCTTGTCGCCATACGCCGCCGCCGTGCCGAAGTCATGGGCCTGCAGGGCCAGGTGCAGGGCCAGGGCGCAGAGCTGTGGTGTGTCGACGTGGTGTTGTTCGAGGTGATCGAGCAGGCGCTTGCCGTTGCTCAGGTCACCGGTCTCGATCGCCAGGTTCAGGGCATCCGCCAGCAATGCCGGGTTGGTCGGGTCGTGGCTGAGAAAGCCCAGCAGACGGACAAGGCGGTCGTGCTGTGGGGCAGGGGTATCGGTGGTCATGGTCCTGGCTTCCGGGCAAACGGCAGGCGGCGATTATTGCCGCGCGGCGGGCTGTCTGTCATGTCCGGAAGGGCAAATCGGTACGGGCGACAGAATATTTTTCCTTACCCCTAAACCTTTCGCCGAATTCGCGCATGACGCTCTCAGAGAGGCTGCTTCGACAAGGCGGCCAGGGAATTCCGGGGCGCCCATCACGGCCTGGCGAAACAAGGAACAGGAACAATGGTTGCAGTCGTTTCCGGCAATGGGCTGGGGTTGTTCAACACCTCGCTGAATATCCTCGGTGCAGGCGCGGGTTCGTTCGGGCAGGGAACGCTGGGACAGGCCGGGGGCAAGGCCTGGGTCAATGCCAGCAGCGGCAACCTGATCCTGCGTTTCACCGACGAGCAACTGGCCGGACTCGGCCAGGACCTGTTCCACACCCGCACCTACAACACCCAGGGCGCATTGAGCGACGCCGACGCCGATGGCTGGCGCTGGGACGGCGAGCGGCGCCTGGTCCTCGCCGGCACGGCCCTTGCCGTCGGCAGCAGCCTGACCCGCACCACCGGCGACGGCCACCAGACGACCTACGTCTGGAATGGCACGCGTTACCAGTCTTCCGAGGGCGATGGCGCCCACGACTTCATCCAGTGGGATGCGCAGAGCCGCGAGTGGTACTGGACCGACGGTTCGACGCGCAGCATCGAGCGTTACAACGGCAGCAACGGCCTGCTCGCCTCGGTGCGCGATGGCAACGGCACGCTGATCACCTACGGCTACCAGAACGACAAGCTGAGCAGCGTCAGCGACAGCTCCGGGCAGGCGCTGCTGATGGTCTACAACGCCGCCGGCAAGCTGGAGCGAGTGGACACCCGAGCAGTGGCGAATGGACCGCTGAGCCGCCAGGTCTACTACGAATACGATGCCGCCGGCCGCCTGACGCGGGTACAGACCGACCTCACCCCCGACGACAACAGCATCAGCGATGGCAACGTCTACGCCACCCGCTACACCTACGACGGCAGCAGTTTCCGCATCGCCAGCATCAGCCAGAGCGACGGCAGCACGGCGAGCTTCAGCTATGAGCTGGTGGGTAGCGAGTACCGGGTCAAGACGGTCACCGACCTGTCCGGCACCACCACCTTCAGCTACGACCTGGCCAGTCGTCGCACGGCGGTGCGCAATGCCCTGGGCCAGGAGTGGGGATATGTCCACGATGCCAAGGGACAGTTGACGGCCGTCCAGTCGCCCGCGGAAAACGGCCTGGTGTTCCAGACCGCCTACAGCTACGACGCCGACGGCAATGTCATTCGGGTCAACAGCAACGGCAGCGTGCTCAGTTACGCCTACGACGAGCGCGGCAACCGGATTCTCGAACGCGACCCGCTGGGCGTGACCGTGACCCGGGTGTTCAGTGCCGGCAACCAGTTGCTCAACGAGATCCGCTACAGCCTGCCGGCGACCTGGAATACCACCAGCGGCAGCTGGGACGAGCCGCCGGCTACCTCGGCCCAGGTCACCCGTTATGTCTACGACGCGGCCGAGCGTCTGCGCTTCGTCGTCGGCGCTGCCGGCAATGTGCTGGAGTACCGTTACGACGCCAGGGGGCTGCGCACCCAGGAAATTGCCTATGGCGATCTCGTCTATCCGCTCGCCAGCCTGACGCCCGCGGCGACCCTCGGCGAGGCCGGGCTGAGCGCCTGGGCGGCGGCGCGGGACATGACCCGGGCGCGGATCGTCGGGATGACCTACGACTACCGCGGCAACCTCAACCGGCGCGTGCTCCACGCCACGGCGGATGCCAGCGGCAATGGCGTGATCGATGCCGCGGCGGAGATCACCGAGTATGTCTACAGCGCCCATGGGCAATTGCTGCAGACCCTGGCCGTGCGTGGCAGCGCACGGACCAGCAAGGTGCTGCTCGGTTCGACGACCTATGACGGCATGGGCCGGGTGCTGGGCCAGATGGACGCAGACGGCACCCGTACCACGGTCTATGACGGCAGCAAACGCAGCATCGCGGTCACCACGGCCAGCGGCCTGACCCTGACCCAGCTCTACGACACCCAAGGGCGCCTGATCGCCATTCAGGAAACCGCCGCCGCCACGACCTCGCGCAGCACCCGCTATTACTATGACGCCGCCGGGCGCCTGAGCATGAAGCAGGATGCCGCCGGGGTGCGCAGCTATCTGTTCTACGACACGCTTGGCCGGCTCGCGGCGGAAGTCGACGGAACGGGCAGCGTCACCCGGTATACCTACAACGCGAATGACCAGCGCCTGACGGAGTTGCGCTACGCCACCCAGGTCGACACCAGCGCCTGGTTCGACGGCAGCACGGTGACGGTTGCCCTGGCGCAGGTGCTTCCGGCGGCCAGTTCGGCCGACCGCCAGACCCGCTTCACCTACGACAAGGCCGGACGGCTGGCCAGCAGCATCGACGCTGTCGGCACGCCGACCAGCTATGCCTACGACGGTCGCGGTCAACTGGTTCGCCAGCAGACCGGTGAGCGGGTGACCCGCACCTTCTACGACGCCGCTGGCCGTCAGGCGGGACAACTGGACAGCGAGGGCTTCCTGCGGGAGAACCGCTACAACGCTGCCGGCCAACTGCAGCAGGTCATCCGCTATGCCGCTGTGACCAATGCCGCGCTGCGTGCCGGTGGCAGTCTGGCTGAACTGCGTCCAGGCAGTGCGGGCCTGAGCAGCTGGTATTTCTACGATGGCGCGGGGCGGCAGATCGGCAGCGTCGATGAGCGTCAGTTCGTCAGTGAAACGGTCTATGACGAGGCCGGCAATGTCCGCAAGAGCATCATCTATGCCCGGGCCTACAGCGCCGCGCTGAATGCGACGAGCAGTTTCGCCACGGTCCGTGCTGCCGTGATCGACGGTGGCAGTCAGGTGCTGACCACGGCCTATGACGCGCTTGGCCGGGTGTCCCGACGCACCGCGGCGGACGGCACGCTGACCACCTTCGAGTACGACGCCGGCGGCCGCCTGGTGCGCGAGACCGCAGCCGCCGGTACCAGCGAGGAGCGCAGCGTGCGCACCCGCTACGATGTCTACGGGCAGACCCTCGGCAAGCTGCTGGGCGAGGCCTCGACGCGGATCACCGCGGGCATGAGCGAGGCGCAGATCGCCGCCGTCTACAGCCAGTACGGCATGACCTGGAGCTACGATGCGTCAGGTCGGGTCGCCAGCGTCAGCGACGCCATGGGCAACCGCACGCTGTCGTTCTACGATGCCGCCGGCCGCCTGACCCGGGTGATCAATGCGCTCGGCGAGGTCAGCGAAACGAAGTACAACGCCTTCGGCGATGCCGTCGAGCGCACGCAGCTGGGCAGTCGTCTCGCCGGCGCCAGTCTGGCGGCGCTCAGTGGCGGTCCGCAGAATGTCGCCCTGGACAACCTGGTGGCGGCCATCCGCAACGCCAGCATCGACAGTCGCACTACCCATACCTACGACAGGCGCGGCCTGCTGCTGACCAGCATCGATGCCGAAGGCATCAGCACCACCCAGCAGTACGACCAGTACGGCCAGGTGCTGAAGCAGATCCGCGTCATCGCCTCCGGAAGAACGGTGACCACCGCCTTCGCCTACGACCTGCGCGGCGAGCGGATCAGTCAGACCCGCGACGCCGGCGGCCTGAACCTGACCTCCAGCAGCAGCTACGATGCCTATGGACGGCTGATCGGCAGCGTCGATGCGACGGGTGCTGCCAGTACCACGCAATACCTGGACAACGGTCGCACCATCGTGACTCGCGACTCGCTGAACCGCACCCGGCGCAGCGAGTTCGATGCCTTGGGACGAGTGCTCAAGGAGGTCGATGCCCTCGGTCAGGCCACGCTGTACAGCTATGACGATGCCAGTCGCAGCATGCTCGTCACCCTCGCCGACGGTGCGCAGATCAGTACCTGGAAGACCCGTCACGGCGAGACCCTCAAGGTGGCCAACGGCAACGGCGAGGTCACCCAGTACGAATACAATCGCGACGGCCAACTGGTCCGGACCCTGAATGCCCTGGGCCAGGTGGCCGAAATCAGGCGCTACGACAAGGCCGCGCGGCTCAGTGAAAGTGTCGATGCCAGAGGGGTGGTGACGCGTCTGGACTACGATGCGGCCAACCGGGTGGTCCAGCGCAGCGTCGACCCGACGGGCCTCAATCTGCGCACGACCTACGAGTTCGATACGTCCGGGCGCCAGGTGCGGGTGGTGGAAAACGCCGGCACCCCCTCGACCCGGATCACCGAATACCGCTATGACCGCAAGGGGCAGCTCAAGCAGAGCATCGTCGATCCGGCGGGGCAGAAGCTCAGCACCAGCTACAGCTACGACGGCACCGGGAATCTGCTCAGCGTGAGCCTGGGCACCGTGGCCAGCCCGGCCCAGCGGGTCACCCAGTACCTCTTCGACAACCTCGGCCGGCGCCTTGAAGAACGCGTCGATCCGCAAGGCCTGAACCTGCGTACCCAGTACCAGTACGACGCCGAAGGCCGGGTCTCGCGCAAGATCGATGCCGCTGGCGGCATCACCGACTACGTGCATGACCAGGCCGGACAGCTGCGCTTTACCGTGGATGCCCTGGGCTATGTCAGCGAGCGGATCTACGATGCGGCGGGCAACCTGGCCCAGGAGATCCGTTACACCAACAAGCTGCAGGGCGCGCGGGATGTCGCGACGCTGCAGATGCTCCTGGCGCCCGCGGCCAGCAATACCCTCAAGCCCACCCTCGTCGGCGCCGGGGATCATCGCACCCGTTACCTCTACGATGCCGTCGGCCGCCTGAAAAGCCTGGTCGATCCGGCCGGCTACAGCGAGTCCTACAGCTACGATGCCGCCGGCAACCGCATCAGCCTGGTCAACAAGAACGGCCAGGTCTGGAACTATCGCTACGACAAGCTCGGCCGGCTGTTCGAGGAAATCACGCCAGTGGTTTCGGTCGACAGGATCGACAACGCGGGCACGGTCACCCGGCAGGCCGCGGTGCTGGTCACCCGCTATGCCTACGACGGCCTCGGCAACATCCTCAGTCGCAGTGAAGGCCGTCTGCGCGCCAGCGCCAGCAGCGACCCGGCGCTGGACGATGTGAGCCAGGCGCGGACCAGCAGCTACGCCTACGACGCCCTCGGCCGCCAGGTGCGGATCACCAGCCCGGGCTGGTACAACAAGGCCACTGCTCAGTACCAGCAGGGTTCCGACGGCACCGCCAATACCTTCCAGGTCACCACCGAGGTCACTTACGACGGCCTCGGCAATGCCGTGCGCAATCGCGTGCGAATCAACAACAGCGGTGTGCTCGCCAACGATTATGTCGACAGCTACAAGGCCTACGACGTGCTCGGTCGGGTGCGCTACGAGGTGGACGCGCTCAAGGGCGTGACGGCCTATGAGTACAACGCCTTCGGCCAGGTCACCCTGACCCGCCGGCATGCCTCGGCATTGAATGCCGCGGTGCCCGCCAGCGGCTATTACCAACTGGCCGACTTCACTGCCACGACGCTGCCCGCCAGCGCCGGCAACGACCGTACCCTGATCACCCGCTACGACCGTATCGGGCGCAAGAGCGAGGTGCAGCAGGACTTCGTCAGCCTCTACAGCTTCACCGGCAATGTCGCCACGTCGGCGCTGAAGACGGTCGCACCGACCCGTGTCTACAGCTACAACGCCCTTGGCCAGGTGACGCGCGAAACCCTGGTGGCGCGAGACAGCACGGGCGCCTCGGTGCTGGAGCAGATCGCCACGACCCATTACTACGACCCGGCCGGGCAGCGTATCGGCAGCGTGGATGCGCTGGGCTACTACACGCGGATGGAGTACGACGGCAACGGCAACGTCACGCGCCAGGTCGAATACGCCACGGCGCTGGCCAACTGGAGCGAGGCGGCCCTGCCGACGCCTGCGGGCAATGCCGGGGATCGCAGCCTGCGCTTCGTCTACGATGCCGCGGACCGTCTGGTGCAAACCGTTCAGGAGAAGGTCAGCTACTGGCAGCAGAGCTTCGCCGCCAATGCCACTCGGGCCACCATGACCCTGGTCAAGGGCGATGTGCTGGTGAGTCGCAGCAGCTACGATGGCGTCGGCAATGTGCGGACCCTGACCGATGCCGCGGGCAACGTCACCAGCACCGAATACAACGCCCTCGGCCAGGTGACGAAGGTCACCGAGCCGGTGCGGGCCACGGCCAGGGCGGGGGTTGCCAACCCGTTCGAGACACCGGTGTCCGCTGCGCCGACCATCCAGTACGGGGTCAATGCCTTCGGCCAGGTAGTCAACGAGCAGCGCAGCGCCGGGGCAGGGCAGGTCGGTCTGCCGCAGATCACCCGCAGCCTGTACGACGCCGCCGGCCATCTGCTGCGCGAGTACGACGCCGGCGGTTCCGCGCAGAACTTCAAGGTGGACGTCGCCGGCCGCCGTCTGGAAGAGACCCGCGTGATCAGCAGCAGCCTGGCCGGCTGGCTCAACAACAACCAGACCCTGCGGCGCAGCTACAGCTATGACCGTCTGGGCCAGCAACTGGGGACCACGGACTGGTACACCGACAACGGTGTGCAGAAGAGCACCAGCAATACGGTGACCTACAACCTGTTCGGCGAAATCACCGCCGAGCTGCTCAACGGCAATGCCAAGGCCCGCTACGAGTACAACCGGGTCGGCCAGGTGACCAGGCAGACCAATGCCCAGGGTGTGACCCAGGTCGACTACGACCTGAGTGGCAAGGCCAGTCGCAGTGCCCAGTTGGGCAACCTGGCGACAGCGGCCGACGATCGCGTCACCTATATCCGCAACGACTTGCTGGGGCGGGCGCTGGAACAGCATCTGCCGGCCTTCGAGGCCAACGTCAACGTCGATACCCTGAACAGCCTCAACCTGACCCTGACCACGCCGATCATTCGCCTGAGCAACGATCGCTGGGGCAATGTGCTGAGTCGCACCGATACCCGTGGCAAGGTCACCACCTACAGCTATGACCACAACAACCGGCTGCTCGCCGAGACCCTGCCGGTCACCGATATCCTGCGCGAGAACGGCACCAGCTACCGTGCCAGCCTGGTCCACGAGAAGCGTTACGACGCGCTGGGCCAGTTGATCGAGGAAGCGGACCTGGTCGGCGCCACCCTGTTGCGCACCCGTCAGCACGTCTACAACCAGGCCGGCGACCTGGTGCGGGACATCGATGCACTGGGTGTTTCGCGCTACTACGCGGTGGATGCCCACGGCAACCGGGTTGGTACCCGCGATCCTCTGGGCGTGGTGACCTACGACGAGTACGACGCCATGGACCGGCATACCCGGCATGGCGTCGTGCGCAACGGGCAGAAGGTCGTCCAGCTGACCAACCAGTACGACCAGGCCGGGCGCCTGTATGCCGAGATCACGGGCGCGACCACGGTGACCGAGACCCTCACCAGCACGGCGAATGCCGACGGCAGCAGCACCCTCGCCGGGGTGGCGGGGAACACGCGCTTCACCCTGTTCGACGAGCGCGGCAATATCGTGCGCACCCGCAACGAGTCGAACATCCAGAAGACCTTCGTGTTCAGCGAGGCCAACCGCAAGGTGGCGGAGATCGACGGGCTGGGCAACAGCCTGACCTGGACGTACAACGAGGCGGACTACGGACGTATGACGGTGCGCACGGACCTGTCGAAGCAGACGTTCAATTACGCGTACAACGCGTTCGGGCAGGTGTCGAAGGAAATCAACCCGGCCTATTACCAGGGCGAGCTCATTTCAAGTTACCAGAGGACGTACGACTACTACGGCAACGGGCTGCTGAAGAGCATCCGCGACGAGCAGGTCGGTTCGCTCATGGGGGATACCCAATGGTCGGTGGAAAGCTACCAGTATGATCAGGCCGGACAGCGCCTGCGCGAATCCAGCCAGTCCTACTACAAGAACACGCTGGTGTTCTGGATCGAAGCTTCCAGCCAGACCGACCGGCGTTTCAAGTTCGATGAGCTCGGACGTCTCAAGGAAGTCAAGGCGCCAGCGGGTCAGGAAATCGTCGGTTTCATGCCGTTCTCGGCGGGTACCGGCCGTGTCGATGCCCTGAGATACGACTATGACGAACTGGGCAACCGGCGTCGGGCGTACATGGACACCACCAACCAGTCCGGCGGCAGAACGGTCATCGATGACTGGTACCGGTACGACCTGGAGGGGCGGGTGCTCGTCGGAAAGGGCTATCAGAGCAATGGCCAGGTGCTCGCGGGCAAGGCCAAGGGCTATGCGGTTGCCTATGACGCCGCCGGCAGAAGGCTGTCCTCCGAAGAGTGGAGCGCCTCGATCGCCGGTGGTGAGCGCTATGCCCGCAGCACCTACAGCTACAACGACATGGGCCAGGTGCTGGAGGCCCGCAGCGGGCTGGTGACCCGTGCCGCCGGTGCCGATGCCTCTGCCGCGGTACTGGGCGCGGACCCGGAAAAGGTCCTGTTCAGAACGACCTACGACGAGCTGGGTAACCGCTCCAGCCAGATGTCCTACACCAACAACGTTGCGACAGAACGCACCACCTACCGCTTCCGTGGCGACGGGCAGATGATCAGCCAGGTGGTGGCGAAGATATCCGCTGGCGCCGAGCTGAAGACCCAGGCCAACTATTTCGGCGAAGCCGGGATGATCGACGCCGCCGGCAACCAGGCGTCCTATCGCTATGTGGTGTATGGGGCCAATGGCGTATCCGTCAGCTACAGAGGTAAATACGTCCGCACGTTCGCGCTGTTCGATACCTACAAGGAACAGAACATCGAGGTGACCACCAATCTTTCCAGCACGCCAGGCTGGAACAGCACCAGTTTCGATGTGCGTGGAAATGCGACGGGGGTGATGACCTACAACGGCTCGATCCTCAATCAGGGCTTTGCCGCGAACAAGGAAGGGCTGCTGACGGCGCGACAGGGCACCGACTATCAGCGCACGCAGAGCTACCTCTATTACCAGGGGGCGGCGCTGGCCAACTACGGCAACCTCAGTGCGGCGCAGATCACCGATACCCTGACGCCCGTCTCCGAGGAGTATCCGAGCCGTACCGCCGGCAATTACGTGGTCAGCCAGGGCGACACCCTGGCCAGCATCGCCCAGGCGGTCTGGGGCGATTCGAAGATGTGGTACCTGATCGCCGATGCCAACGGTATCGATCCGTCCAAGGCGCTGGTCGCTGGCGATAGCATCCGGATTCCCAACGTCGTCAGCAGTACCCACAACGACGCCACTACCTTCAAGCCTTACAACGCCAGCGACGTGATTGGTGATACCACGCCGACCCCGGTATTCCCGCCACCGCCCAAGCCGAAGAAAAAGAAATGCGGCGGCATCGCCGCCGTAGTGATGGTCGTGGTAGCGGTCGTGGTCGCGGTCTATACCGCCGGTGCGGGCGCGGCGGCATTCGCCTCCGCGTCGTCGGCAACCGTCGGTGCCGCGGGCGGTTATGCAGCGGTCGGGACCGCGGCGCTGACCGGTGGGGCGATCACCGGTATCAGCACCGGGGCCCTGGTGGGCGGAGCGATCGTTGGCGCTGCCGCGGGGAGTGCGGCGGCGCAATTGGCCGGCATGGCCATGGGCGCGGTCGATCAGTTTTCCTGGCGGCAGGTGGCAGCCAGCGGCTTGACCGCGGGTATTGCGTCTGGCGCCGGGGCGTTGGCCAGGGGCGCCCAGGCCGGGTCCTGGATCAAGACCGCCGCCGAAGTGCTCAAGGGCAAGGATGCGCTGGGCTACACCGCGCTGGGCGTCTTCAACTATGCCAGCAGCCAGGTGGCCAACCGCGTCGTCGGCCTGGACAGCGCCTTCAGCTGGGGCGGGCTGGCCGCCTCGGCGCTGGCGGCCAATATCAGTGGGCAGATCGTCCAGCCCGGGGTGGGCGGCCTGATTCTCAGGGGCCAGGTTGCCGCCCATGCCAATGCCTTCATCAAGGACAAATGGTTCGGTGCCGACAAGCCCGACTATTCCAGCGTCGCGGCGGATGCGTTCGGCAACGTCCTGGCCAACTTCGCCTTCAGCGCCGCCGATACCTTGCGCAAACTGGCAGCGACCGGTTCGGGCTCCCTGGCTTCATCGCTTGCGCAGGGGCCGGTGGTCGAGCTCCCGGCAACCATCATCACCCCGGATCCGCGCGAGCCGTTGTTCGACTTCGATGCTGGCAGCTACCCGTGGTACGCGGTCGGGGCCAGTTCGGACGGTCACGTCTACGACGCCCTGCAGGAGGCGGTGTCGGCCGTCAGCTACAAGAATGTGCTGAACTGGTCCGGCGACGCGCGTACCTCTCTGCATGCTGCGCTCGATCCTTTGGTGGCGGGCGCTGACGGTCCGCTGCAGATGATGTCGTTGCGGGTCGCCCGCGGCGTTTCCAATGCCGCGCTCGACCTGCTCGACAGCTCCGCGGTCATGGCCGGTCTGGTGACCGACACCCAGCTTCGCGGGCAGGCGCTGGAGGGCTTGTCCCAATTGGGTCATGAGGTCTGGAACAATCCTGGCGGAGTGCTCGAGAATACCGTCGATGCGACCGGGCGTTACCTGAGGGAAACCGACGGTGCGCAGATCGCCGAAGACGGTGTGCGCTTCCTGACCGGTACGCTCGCGGGTGGACTCGCCCTGCGCGCGACCACCGATGCCACGGGTGCTGTGGTGCGGGCCGGGGTCAAGTACTATCGCAACTCGGTCTACGTGCCGCCAGCGTTCGCCCCCGGTACCGTTGGGGGCGGGATCTTTATTCCAAGCCTTGGCAAGCGCATCACCACGGTGACCAAGGCCATGAGCGACAGGTTCCAGGGCAATGGTTATCTCGACCCTCGCAGCAACACGCTGGTGGCACCTGCCGCAGGCGAGGTGCTGGCGGTCGATCATATCTTCCCGGTCAGCAGGATCATCGAACTGCCAGGTTTCAAGAACCTGACCCGATCGCAGATGAGGGATATCATTCAAGACCGCGTCGAGCTCGGCAATCTGCAACCGTTGCCTCAGTCATTCAACGCATCGAAGAGTGCGAGACTGGACTGGAAGAGATTCGGCGGCGAAGGCCTGAACGATGAATACCTTGAAAACCTGCAGATTCAGCAACGATTGTTGCGGGAAAGAATCAGTCAGCAGATACAGGTTTTCAACAGACTGAACAACGGAGGACGTTGATGCTTGATAGGGACAGGTACGATCGTGTGTGCTCCAGTGCGGCCGATCTTGACGATGCGCAGCGCCAGCGCCTTGCGGGCACCGTGATCGCCGGGCTGGGCGCATCCGTCAGCGAAATGTTCCCCGGTTTCGCGGCGGCGTTTCCTCGAACGGTAGCGGCCATCGAGCGCGAGTACGCGGTGCCGCTGGTACTGTTCAAGAAACATGCCGGTGTCTGGATGGCCTCCCTGGTGGCTGAAGGGCCTGCGCTGAATCTGTTCTTCGATCTGGTACCGCTGTCGCTGGAAACCGAGGGGCCGGTTTTCGAGGAGAACTGCGCCATGCTGCCGACGGGCTGGAAAGAGCTTTATCGCCATTTCTGGTCATTCGTGCTGACCGAGCGTTCGTACCCGCCCATGGACTGGACGAATTCTCCTTTCTCCTACAGTGGGCGTCTGAGTCTCGAGCGCTATCGGGAACTGCGCGGTGTGAAGAAATCGCTGATCCGGGATTTTGTCGGCCGGACCGGCGCGCAATCCCTGTATTGCTGGCTGTTGACCGATGCAGGGGATGCGCTGTTTCTCGACGAAGGCCAATGTGATGGAAAGCTCTATCACGTGAGCAATGACGACTTCGCCGATTACCGGCTGCTCGAGGATCCGGAAACCGTGCTCGATCATTATCTGGCGCACTATGTAACGACACGCTCGGCGCAAGGGTTTGTGTTCAGGGGCTGACGTGTCTTGATTTGCGGCGGTTGCCTGACTGTTCCTGAACCGCTCTCAAACTCCCGGCATACAGCTCCCAGGGCGCGCAGGGGCAGGCCAGCAGCGGCAACCTGATCCTGCGCTTTACTGACGAACACCTAGCGCAAGAGCGGAGTGCAACAGGACATGGTCAGCCTGTATGCCTTCACCGGCAGCGTCGCCACCTCCAGCACCAAAAGCGTCACCCCGGTCAAGGTCTAGCGCTCTTTGAGCGATCACAAAAAATCACCCACCCCCTAAACCTTTCCCAGAATCCCGGCATACAGCTCCCATAGGGGCTGCCTTCACCGCAGCCAGGATATTTTTGGGGTTGTCCATGACGCCCCGATCGATCAGGGGATCAGGGACAATGGTTGCAGTCGTCGCCGGCAATGGCCTGGGTTTGTTCAACACCTCGCTCAACATCCTCGGCGCCGCCGCGGGTTCGTTCGGCCAGGGCACGCTGGGGCAGGCCGGGGGCAAGGCCTGGGTCAATGCCAGTACCGGCAACCTGATCCTGCGCTTTACCGACGAACAACTCTCCGGCCAGGGACAGGACCTGTTCCACACTCGCACCTACAACACTCTTGGCGCGCTCAACGATGGCGACGGCGATGGCTGGCGCTGGGACGGCGAGCGTCGCGTGATCCTCACCGGCACCGCTCTGGCGGCGGGCAGCAGCCTGACCCGCACCACCGGCGATGGCCATGAAACGGTCTACAACTGGAACGGCACGCGCTATCAGTCGACGGAGGGCGACGGCGCTCACGACTTTATCCAGTGGGATGCGCAGACCAGCGAGTGGTACTGGACCGACGGCTCGACCCGCAGCATCGAGCGTTACAACGGCAGCAGCGGCCTGCTGGTTTCGGTACGCGATACCAGCGGCACGCTGATCACTTACGGCTACCACAATGGCAAGCTGACCAGTGTCAGCGACAGCTCCGGTCAGGCCCTGCTGATGACCTACAACGCTTCCGGCAAGCTGGAGCGGCTGGACACCCGCGAGGTCGCGGGTGGTCCGCTGACCAGCCAGGTGTATTACGACTATGACGGCTATGGACGACTGACCCGGGTCCAAACTGACCTCACCCCGGACGACAACAGCGTCGCCGACGGCAATGTCTACAGCACCACCTACACCTACGACGGCAGCAGTTTCCGAATCGCCAGCATCAGCCAGAGCGACGGCAGCACGGCCAGCTTCACCTACGTGCAGGTGGGCAGCGAGTACCGGGTGAGCACGGTCACCGATGCTTCCGGCACCACCACCTTCAGCTACGACCTGGGCAATCGCCGCACCGGTGTGAAGAACGGGCTGAACCAGGAGTGGGGCTACTACTACGACGAGAAAGGCCAGCTGGCCTATGTCCAGTCGCCCGCGGAAGATGGCCGAATCTTCTACACCGGCTATCTGTACGACGCCGACGGTAACGTCACCCGGGTCACCGATACCCACGGCAATACTGTCAGCTATGCCTACGACGAACGCGGCAATCGTGTTCTCGAGCGCGATCCGAAGGGCGTCACCGTGGCGCGGGTCTTCAACGCCAATAACCAGATGCTCAGCGAGATCCACTACAGCGTGCCGGCCATCTGGAACGCGGCAAACGGCACTTGGAGCGAGCCACCGGCCAGTTCGGCGCAGGTCACCCGCTATGTCTACGACTACGCCGAGCGCCTGCGCTTCGTGGTCAGTGCCACGGGCAGTGTCGTCGAGTACACCTATGAAGCCCGCGGTCTGCGCGCGCAGGAAATCATTCATGGTGCCAACCTCTATCCGGTTGCGGGGACGGCAGATGCCAGCGCGCTCAGCGAGTCGTCCCTGGCGGCCTGGAGCGCGGCGCAGGACCACGCGAAAACCCGTCTGACGGGTTTCAACTACGACTATCGCGGCAATCTGATCCTGCGTGTGGCCTATGCCAATGTCGACGCCAGCGGCAACTGGCTGCTGGACAGCGCGGCCGAGCTGACCCGCTATGTCTACAACGCCCAGGGCCAGCTGTTGCAGACCCTCGCCGGACGCGGGCTGGATCGGGGCACCCAGGTTCTGCTGAGCTCCACCACCTACGACGGCATGGGCCGCGTGCTTGGCCAGATGGACGCCAGCGGCACCCGTACCACGGTCTACAACGGCAGTCAGCGCAGCATCGCGGTCACCACGGCCAGCGGCCTGACCCAGACCCAGCTGTACGACCTCCAGGGGCGCCTGGTCGCCGTCCAGGAAACCGCCGCGGGCGTCGCCTCGCGCAGCATCAGCTATTTCTACGATGCCGCCGGACGCCTGAACATGAGGCAGGACGCCACCGGCGTGCGCACCTTCACCTTCTACGATCAGCTCGGCCGGGTGGGGGCGGAAGTCGATGGGGCCGGCAACGTCACTCGTTACACCTACAACCAGAACGATCAACGCATCACCGAGCTGCGTTACGCCACGCCCGCCGATACCAGTGCCTGGTTCAATGGCACCACGGTCAGCGTGACGCTGGCACAGGTCCTTCCAGGCAGTAATGCGGCAGACCGCCTCACCCAGCTTTCCTATGACCAGGCCGGGCGCCTGGTCGGCAGCACCGATGCCGTAGGTACGCTCACGACGTACACCTATGACGGGCGTGGCCAACTGGTCCGCCAGCAGACCGGTGAACGCATCACCCGCACCTTCTACGACGCCGATGGCCGCCAGGTCGGGCAACTGGATGCCGAAGGCTACCTGCGGGAAAACCTCTACAACGCGGCCGGTCAACTGCAGCAGACGATCCGCTACTCAGGCGTGACCACTGCGGCACTGCGCGCCAACGGCAGTCTGGCCGAGTTGCGTCCGGCCTCGGGTGGTCTGAACACCTGGAGCTTCTACGACGGTGCGGGTCGGCAGATCGGCAGTGTCGACGAAAAGGGCTTCGTCAGCGAGACCGTCTACAACGAAGGCGGCAATGCTCACCAGAGCATTCGCTATTTCACGGCTTACACCGGGGTGCTGAATGCCTCGACCGGGTTCGCTGCGATCCGCGCGACGGTTGCCCCGGGTAGCAGTGAAGCGGTCGTGACCTACTACGACGACCTCGGGCGGGTCTCCCGGCGCGTCGTCGCGGACGGCACCGTGACCACCTTCGAATACGATGCCGCCGGACGCCTGGTTCGCGAGACCTCCGCGGCTGGCACTGCCGAGGAACGCAGCACCCGTACCCGTTACGACGCCTTCGGCCAGACCCTCGGCAAGCTGCTCGGCGAAGCTTCCGGCAAGATCAGCGCCGGCATGAGCGAGGCACAGGTCGCGGCGGTCTACAGCCAGTACGGCATGACCTGGAGCTATGACGCTGCCGGGCGCGTGGCCAGCGTCACCGATGCCATGGGCAATCGCACTCTGTCGTACTACGACAATACCGGTCGCCTGACGCGGGTGATCAACGCGGTCGGCGAAGTCAGCGAGACGAAGTACAACGCCTTCGGCGATGCCGTCGAGCGTACCCAACTGGGCAACCGCCTGGCCGTGGGCACGGTCGCCAGTCTCGGCGGTGGCCTGCAGACCGCCGCCTTGGACAGTCTGGTCGCGGCCATCCGCAATGCCAACCTCGACAGCCGCACCACCCAGGCCTACGACACCCGTGGCCTGCTGCTGAGCAGCATCGATGCCGAGGGCATCAGCACCACGAACCAGTACGACCAATACGGTCAGTTGCTGCGGCAGATCCGCGTGATCGCTGGCGATCGCAAGGTCACCACGGCTTTCGGCTACAACTTGCGGGGGGAGAGGATCAGTCAAACTCGCGATGTCGGGGGGCTCAACCTTACCGACACCACGATGTATGACGCTTTTGGCCGCGTCATCCGCAGCACCGATGCAGCGGGAAACAGCACCAGCACCGACTACCAGGACAATGGCCGCACCGTGGTGGTCCGAGATCCCCTGAACCAGGCCCGCCGCAGTGAGTTCGATGCCTTCGGCCGCACGCTCCGGGAGGTGGACGCCCTCGGTCAAATCACCCAGTACAGCTACGACGACAGCAACCGCAGCGTCACCGTGACGCTGCCCGATGGCACCCGGGTCAGCACCTGGAAGACCCGCCACGGCGAGACGTTGAAGACGGTCAACGGCAAAGGCGACGTCACTCAGTACGAATACAACCGAGAAGGCCAGTTGGTCCGGACCCTCGATGCCCTGGGCCAGGTCGCCGAGGTCAAGCGCTACGACAAGGCCGGGCGCCTGAGCGAGAGCGTGGATGCCCGCGGGATCGTGACGCATCTGGACTACGACGCCGCCAATCGGGTGGTCCAGCGCAGTGTCGACCCGACCGGACTCAATCAGCGCACCACCTATGCGTTCGACACGGCGGGCCGGCAGATCAAGGTAGTGGAGTTCGCCGGTAGCGCTTCGGCACGCACCACCGACTACAGCTATGACCGCAAGGGCCAACTGACCCAGACCGTCGTCGATCCGAACGGACTGCAACTGAGCACCCGCTACAGCTACGACGGCGTGGGCAACGTGCTGCGGATCAGTCAGGGCACGCTGGCGGATCCGCAGCAGCGGGTCACCGACTATGTCTACAACGAGGCCGGGCAGCGTCGGTTCACCGTGGATGCCCTGGGTTACGTCAGCGAGCGCAGCTACGACGCTGCCGGCAATGTCATTGAGGAAACCCGTTACGCCAACAAGCTGCAGGGGCCGCGCGATGCGGTCACGTTGCAGAAGCTGGGCGTCAACCGGCTGGATAACGTCGAGTTCGTCGACGGTGGCAACGGCGTCGCCGCGGGCTGGGGCAGCACCACCTATCAGGTG
>NZ_FZOL01000045.1:0-8051 GCF_900188455.1 Pseudomonas japonica
GTTGTTACCCTGATCAAAACCATCGCGATGGAAGATGGTCTGCGTTTCGCCATCCGTGAAGGCGGTCGTACCGTCGGCGCTGGCGTCGTAGCCAAGATCATCGAATAAGTAGTTGATTTATCTCTATCAGGCCGGTATATTGGCCGGCCTGATTAAGCTTTTAGGTCAGTAGCTCAATTGGCAGAGCGACGGTCTCCAAAACCGTAGGTTGGGGGTTCGATTCCCTCCTGACCTGCCAGATTCTCTCGTGTATCTGGCTTTCTTTTCACAGGATCCTTCTGTTATGACTTCCAAGTCTGAAGCCCAAGACTCTCGTTTTGATCTGCTCAAGTGGCTTGCTGTTGTTGCCTTGGTGGTCGTTGGGGTAGTTGGTAACCAGTACTATTCTGGTTCGCCAATCCTGTACCGCGTAATTGCCTTGCTCGCTCTCGGTGCTGTTGCTGCGTTCGTTGCGCTGCAGACTGTAAAGGGTAAGTCATTCTTTGCGCTGGCTAAGGAAGCTCGCACCGAGATTCGTAAGGTCGTATGGCCAACCCGCCAAGAGACTACTCAAACCACGCTCATCGTAGTAGCCGTGGTTTTGGTCATGGCGCTGCTGTTGTGGGGGCTTGACTCCCTGCTCGGCTGGTTGATTTCCTTGATTGTTGGCTAAGGGTGTCCTGTGGCTAAGCGTTGGTATGTTGTTCATGCTTACTCGGGCTACGAGAAGCATGTAATGCGCTCGCTGATCGAGCGTGTGAAGCTGGCAGGCATGGAAGATGGCTTCGGCGAGATTCTGGTTCCCACTGAAGAAGTGGTTGAGATGCGTAACGGCCAGAAGCGCAAAAGCGAGCGTAAGTTCTTTCCAGGCTATGTGCTGGTGCAGATGGAAATGAACGAGGGTACTTGGCACTTGGTCAAGGATACTCCTCGTGTAATGGGCTTCATTGGTGGCACGGCAGACAAGCCGGCTCCGATCACCGACAAAGAGGCTGATGCCATCTTGCGTCGCGTGGCTGACGGTAGCGACAAGCCGAAGCCGAAGACCCTGTTCGAGCCAGGTGAAGTGGTTCGTGTCATTGATGGTCCGTTTGCCGATTTCAACGGCACCGTTGAAGAGGTCAACTACGAAAAGAGCCGTCTGCAGGTCGCAGTGCTCATTTTCGGTCGCTCTACTCCGGTAGAGCTCGAGTTCAGCCAGGTCGAAAAGGTCTAGTTGAGCGAAGCATCCCACACCCCGCAGCCTGCGCTGCGGGGTTTTTTCGTCACTGGGATAAAACGCAAGTAAACCGGGGAGCCTTCTGGCGTTCGTACCCGATATTGGAGTAGCTCATGGCTAAGAAGATTCAGGCTTACATCAAGCTGCAAGTTAAGGCCGGCCAGGCCAACCCAAGCCCACCCGTTGGTCCAGCACTGGGTCAACACGGTGTGAACATCATGGAATTCTGCAAGGCCTTCAACGCCCGTACTCAGGGTCAAGAGCCAGGTCTGCCGACTCCTGTGATCATCACTGTCTACAGTGACCGCAGCTTCACTTTCGAAACCAAAAGCACCCCTGCTTCGGTTCTGCTGAAGAAGGCCGCCGGCCTGACCAGCGGTTCGGCTCGTCCGAACACCGTCAAAGTCGGTACTGTGACCCGTGCTCAGCTGGAAGAGATCGCCAAGACCAAATCTGCCGATCTGACCGCTGCTGACCTGGATGCAGCCGTGCGTACCATCGCCGGTTCTGCTCGCAGCATGGGCCTCAACGTGGAGGGTGTGTAATGGCTAAGCTGACCAAGCGCCAAAAGGCCATCGCTTCTAAAGTTGAAGCGGGCAAAGTCTACAACTTCGAAGAAGCAGCAATCCTGCTGGCTGAACTGTCCGCCGTGAAGTTCACCGAATCCTTCGACGTTGCCGTCAACCTCGGCGTTGACCCACGTAAATCCGACCAGGTCGTTCGTAGCGCTACCGTGCTGCCACACGGCACTGGCAAGACCGTACGTGTTGCCGTCTTCACCCAGGGTCCAGCTGCTGAAGCCGCTCTGGCTGCCGGCGCTGACCGCGTAGGTATGGACGATCTGGCTGCCGAAATGAAAGGCGGCGACCTGAACTATGACGTCGTCATCGCTTCCCCGGATGCAATGCGCGTTGTAGGTCAACTGGGTCAGGTTCTGGGTCCTCGCGGCCTGATGCCTAACCCGAAAGTCGGCACCGTAACTCCAGACGTAGCTGGCGCAGTCAAAAACGCCAAGGCCGGTCAGGTTCGTTATCGCACCGACAAAAACGGTATCATTCACACTTCCGTTGGCAAGGTCGGCTTCGAAGCTGTCAAGCTGAAGGAAAACGTTGAAGCCCTGATCGCTGACCTGAAGCGTATCAAGCCTGCTTCTTCGAAAGGTATCTACGTCAAGCGCGTTACCCTGAGCACCACCATGGGCCCAGGTCTGGTCATCGACCAGAGCTCGCTGAACGCTTAAGAAAGCGCTGGGGTGAGTGATCGCCCCATCGTTGAAAAATTGGGGTCCCTGCCTGGCGGGGGCTATCCAAGACCGTAGGCGGCGCAAGTCTTAAACCTCAAGCCTACGCAGATGGTGCTCCCGATTCGTTACCGAATCAGACACCAAAACGACATCCGACCTCGGTCGGATGAAACGGTAAAATCCAGGAGTAAACCCGTGGCAATTAAACTCGAAGACAAGAAGGCCATCGTCGCTGAAGTCAACGAGGCTGCCAAAGTCGCTCTGTCCGCTGTCGTGGCTGATGCCCGTGGTGTGACTGTAGGCGCAATGACCGGACTCCGTAAAGAGGCTCGTGAAGCTGGCGTATACGTACGTGTCGTACGTAACACCCTGCTCAAGCGCGCTGTTGCTGACACCGAATTCAGTGTCCTCAACGACGCCTTCACTGGCCCGACCCTGATCGCCTTCTCCAACGAACACCCGGGCGCTGCTGCTCGTCTGTTCAAAGAGTTCGCCAAGGGTCAGGAAAAGTTCGAGATCAAGGCAGCTGCGTTTGACGGCAAGTTCATTGCAGCGAACCAGATCGACGTGTTGGCTACCCTGCCGACCCGCGACGAAGCCATCGCGAAGCTGATGAGCGTTATCCAAGGCGCTACCAGCAAGCTGGCTCGCACCCTGGCAGCCATTCGCGACCAGAAAGAAGCCACCGCTGCCTGAGGCGCGGAAACTCCTTTCAACTCATACGTTTAATTTGATGGCTGCGTAGGCTGTCACCCCAATACAGGATTGAAGTCATGTCTCTGACTAACGAACAAATCATCGAAGCAATCGGCCAGAAAACCGTTCTGGAAGTTGTTGAGCTGATCAAAGCAATGGAAGAAACCTTCGGTGTTACCGCTGCTGTTGCCGCTGCCGGCCCAGCTGCTGCCGCTGCCGTTGTTGAAGAGCAAACCGAGTTCAACGTTGTTCTGGCCGAAGCTGGCGAGAAGAAAGTCAACGCGATCAAGGTTGTTCGTGAACTGACCGGTCTGGGTCTGAAGGAAGCCAAAGAGAAAGTCGACGGCGCTCCTCAGGTCGTGCTGGAAGGCGTTACTAAAGAAGTCGCTGAAGACGCGAAGAAGAAGCTGGAAGAAGCAGGCGCTAAAGTCGAGATCAAGTAATTTCGACCTTGCGACTCCAGCCCGAGCGTTAAGCAAACGGCTGAGGCTGGTGGCTCTTGCCACCGGCCTTTTTCCGTTATTGGCAGTTGACCGAGTCGACGCCGGTAACGAGCACTATCCACCACGATCGGTGGCGCAAACCAAGGGGTTTGCACGATTTTCTGGCTACTCCCGCCGGGAGGAGCCAAACAAGCAGGTGACCAAGCTGGGGAACGCTGATGGCTTACTCATACACTGAGAAAAAACGTATCCGCAAGGACTTTAGCAAGTTGCCGGACGTCATGGATGTGCCTTACCTCCTGGCCATCCAGCTGGATTCTTATCGTGAATTCCTGCAGGCAGGAGCGACCAAGGATCAGTTCCGTGACGTCGGTCTGCATGCGGCCTTCAAGTCGGTTTTCCCGATCATCAGCTACTCCGGCAATGCTGCCCTGGAGTACGTTGGCTATCGTCTGGGCGAGCCGGCGTTTGATGTCAAAGAGTGCGTACTGCGTGGCGTGACCTATGCCGTTCCGCTGCGGGTAAAAGTGCGCCTGATCATTTTCGACAAAGAATCGTCGAACAAAGCGATCAAGGACATCAAAGAGCAAGAAGTCTACATGGGTGAAATCCCCCTGATGACTGAAAACGGTACCTTCGTTATCAACGGTACCGAGCGTGTGATCGTTTCCCAGTTGCACCGCTCGCCAGGCGTATTCTTCGACCACGACCGTGGCAAGACTCACAGTTCCGGCAAACTGCTGTACTCGGCACGTATCATTCCTTACCGCGGGTCGTGGCTGGACTTCGAGTTCGATCCGAAAGATTGCGTATTCGTCCGTATCGACCGTCGTCGCAAGCTGCCGGCCTCGGTTCTGCTGCGCGCGCTGGGCTACAGCACCGAAGAGGTTCTGAACGCCTTCTACACCACCAACGTCTTCCATCTGGGCGACCAGAAGCTGAGCCTGGAACTGGTTCCGCAGCGTCTGCGTGGTGAAGTTGCGGTGATGGACATCCAGGACGAGACCGGCAAGGTCATCGTCGAGCAGGGTCGTCGTATCACTGCGCGTCACATCAACCAGATCGAGAAAGCTGGCGTCAAGCAACTGGACGTTCCAATGGAATACGTCCTGGGCCGCACCACCGCCAAGGCGATCGTGCACCCGGCTACCGGCGAGATCCTGGCCGAATGCAACACCGAGCTGACCACGGATCTGCTGATCAAGATCGCCAAGGCCCAGGTTGTCCGCATCGAGACCCTGTACACCAACGACATCGACTGCGGTCCGTTCATCTCGGATACCCTGAAGATCGACTCCACCAGCAACCAACTGGAAGCTCTGGTCGAGATCTACCGCATGATGCGTCCAGGCGAGCCGCCAACCAAGGACGCCGCCGAGACCCTGTTCAACAACCTGTTCTTCAGTGCCGAGCGTTACGACCTGTCCGCTGTTGGCCGCATGAAGTTCAACCGTCGTATCGGTCGTACCGAGATCGAAGGTTCGGGCGTGCTGAGCAAGGAAGATATCGTCGAGGTCCTGAAGACCCTGGTCGACATCCGTAACGGCAAGGGCATCGTCGACGACATCGACCACCTGGGTAACCGTCGCGTCCGTTGTGTCGGCGAGATGGCCGAGAACCAGTTCCGCGTTGGCCTGGTGCGTGTCGAGCGCGCGGTCAAGGAACGTCTGTCGATGGCCGAAAGCGAAGGCCTGATGCCGCAGGACCTGATCAACGCCAAGCCGGTCGCGGCGGCGGTGAAGGAGTTCTTCGGTTCCAGCCAGCTCTCGCAGTTCATGGACCAGAACAACCCGCTCTCCGAGATCACCCACAAGCGCCGTGTCTCCGCACTCGGCCCTGGTGGTCTGACCCGTGAACGCGCGGGCTTCGAAGTCCGTGACGTACACCCGACCCACTACGGTCGCGTCTGCCCGATCGAGACCCCTGAAGGTCCGAACATCGGTCTGATCAACTCCCTGGCGGCCTATGCCCGCACCAACCAGTACGGCTTCCTGGAAAGCCCGTACCGCGTGGTGAAAGAGGGTGTGGTCACCGACGACATCGTGTTCCTGTCGGCGATTGAAGAAGCAGATCACGTCATCGCCCAGGCTTCGGCCACGATGAACGAGAAGAAGCAACTGATCGACGAGCTGGTAGCTGTTCGTCACCTGAACGAATTCACCGTCAAGGCACCGGAAGACGTGACCCTGATGGACGTTTCGCCGAAGCAGGTAGTTTCGGTCGCAGCGTCGCTGATTCCGTTCCTCGAGCACGACGACGCCAACCGTGCGTTGATGGGTTCGAACATGCAGCGTCAGGCTGTACCAACCCTGCGTGCCGACAAGCCGCTGGTAGGTACCGGCATGGAGCGCAACGTTGCCCGTGACTCCGGCGTCTGCGTCGTGGCTCGTCGTGGCGGCGTGATCGACTCCGTCGACGCCAGCCGTATCGTCGTTCGCGTTGCCGATGACGAAGTCGAAACCGGTGAAGCCGGTGTCGACATCTACAACCTGACCAAGTACACCCGTTCCAACCAGAACACCTGCATCAACCAGCGTCCGCTGGTGAACAAGGGTGATGTGGTACAGCGTGGTGACATCATGGCTGACGGTCCGTCCACCGACATGGGTGAGCTGGCTCTGGGTCAGAACATGCGCATCGCGTTCATGGCGTGGAACGGCTTCAACTTCGAAGACTCCATCTGCCTGTCCGAGCGTGTGGTTCAGGAAGACCGCTTCACCACGATCCACATCCAGGAACTGACCTGCGTGGCTCGTGATACCAAGCTTGGCCCAGAGGAAATCACCGCGGACATCCCGAACGTGGGTGAGGCTGCGCTGAACAAGCTGGATGAAGCCGGTATCGTCTACGTGGGTGCCGAAGTTGGCGCTGGCGATATCCTGGTTGGCAAGGTCACGCCAAAAGGCGAAACCCAGCTGACTCCGGAAGAAAAACTGCTACGCGCGATCTTCGGCGAGAAGGCCAGCGACGTCAAAGACACCTCCCTGCGCGTGCCTACCGGCACCAAGGGTACTGTCATCGACGTACAGGTCTTCACCCGTGATGGCGTCGAGCGTGACAGCCGTGCGCTGTCCATCGAGAAGATGCAGCTGGACGAGATCCGCAAGGACCTCAACGAAGAGTTCCGCATCGTCGAGGGCGCGACCTTCGAGCGTCTGCGTTCGGCTCTGAACGGCCAGGTGGTCGACGGCGGCGCGGGCCTGAAGAAAGGCACCGTGATCACCGACGAAGTCCTGAACGGTCTGGAGCATGGTCAGTGGTTCAAACTGCGCATGGCCGAAGACGCGCTGAACGAGCAACTGGAAAAGGCTCAGGCCTACATCGTTGATCGCCGCCGTCTGCTGGACGACAAGTTCGAAGACAAGAAGCGCAAGCTGCAGCAGGGCGATGACCTGGCACCGGGCGTACTGAAGATCGTCAAGGTCTACCTGGCAATCCGTCGTCGCATCCAGCCGGGCGACAAGATGGCCGGTCGTCACGGTAACAAGGGTGTGGTCTCGGTGATCATGCCGGTCGAAGACATGCCGCACGACGCCAACGGTACTCCGGTCGACGTGGTCCTCAACCCGCTGGGCGTACCTTCGCGTATGAACGTCGGTCAGATCCTCGAAACCCACCTGGGCCTGGCGGCCAAGGGGCTGGGTGAGAAGATCAACCGCATGCTCGAAGAGCAGCGCAAGGCCGCTGAGCTGCGTGGCTTCCTGACCGAGATCTACAACGAGATCGGTGGTCGTCAGGAGAACCTGGAATCGTTTACCGACCAGGAAATCTTCGAGCTGGCGAACAACCTGAAGAAGGGCGTGCCTATGGCTACCCCGGTCTTCGACGGTGCCAAAGAGCGTGAAATCAAGGCCATGCTGAAACTGGCGGACATGCCGGAAAGCGGCCAGATGGAGCTGTTCGACGGTCGTACCGGCAACAAGTTCGAGCGTCCAGTGACCGTTGGTTACATGTACATGCTCAAGCTGAACCACTTGGTGGACGACAAGATGCACGCGCGTTCCACTGGTTCTTACAGCCTGGTTACCCAGCAGCCGCTGGGTGGTAAGGCGCAGTTCGGTGGTCAGCGTTTCGGGGAGATGGAGGTGTGGGCGCTGGAAGCATACGGCGCGGCATACACCCTGCAAGAAATGCTCACAGTGAAGTCGGACGATGTGAACGGCCGGACCAAGATGTACAAGAACATCGTGGACGGCGATCACCGTATGGAGCCGGGCATGCCCGAGTCCTTCAACGTGTTGATCAAAGAGATCCGTTCGCTCGGTATCGATATCGATCTGGAAACCGAATAACACGTGACGCGAATCGGGAGCGCGGCTGAGGCAGCGCGCTCCCTGCTCCGCCAGGAGGAAAGGCCTTGAAAGACCTACTGAATTTGCTGAAAAACCAGGGTCAAGTCGAAGAGTTCGACGCCATCCGTATCGGACTGGCTTCGCCTGAGATGATCCGTTCGTGGTCGTTCGGTGAAGTT
>NZ_FZOL01000045.1:8061-12471 GCF_900188455.1 Pseudomonas japonica
ACCATCAACTACCGTACGTTCAAGCCTGAGCGTGACGGTCTGTTCTGCGCCAAGATCTTTGGCCCAGTCAAGGACTACGAGTGCCTGTGCGGTAAGTACAAGCGCCTGAAGCACCGTGGCGTGATCTGCGAGAAGTGCGGCGTCGAAGTCGCCCTGGCCAAGGTTCGTCGTGAGCGCATGGCGCACATCGAACTGGCTTCGCCGGTTGCCCACATCTGGTTCCTGAAGTCCCTGCCGTCCCGTATCGGCCTGCTGATGGACATGACCCTGCGTGATATCGAGCGCGTTCTCTACTTCGAGAGCTACGTCGTTATCGACCCGGGCATGACCACCCTGGAAAAAGGTCAGCTGCTGAACGACGAGCAGTACTTCGAAGCGCTGGAAGAGTTCGGTGACGACTTCGATGCCCGCATGGGTGCCGAGGCTGTCCGTGAGCTGCTGCACGCTATCGACCTGGAGCACGAGATCGGTCGCCTGCGCGAGGAAATTCCGCAGACCAACTCGGAAACCAAGATCAAGAAGCTGTCCAAGCGTCTGAAACTGATGGAGGCCTTCCAGGGCTCGGGCAACCTGCCTGAGTGGATGGTCCTGACCGTTCTGCCGGTTCTGCCGCCAGATCTGCGTCCTCTGGTTCCGCTGGATGGCGGTCGCTTCGCGACTTCCGACCTGAACGACCTCTATCGTCGGGTGATCAACCGTAACAACCGTCTGAAGCGCCTGCTCGATCTGTCCGCGCCGGACATCATCGTGCGCAACGAAAAGCGCATGCTGCAGGAAGCGGTCGACGCCCTGCTCGACAACGGTCGCCGTGGTCGTGCAATCACCGGTTCGAACAAGCGTCCTCTGAAGTCCCTGGCTGACATGATCAAGGGTAAGCAGGGTCGTTTCCGTCAGAACCTGCTCGGTAAGCGTGTTGACTACTCCGGCCGTTCGGTAATTACCGTAGGTCCGACCCTGCGTCTGCATCAGTGCGGTCTGCCGAAGAAGATGGCCCTCGAGCTGTTCAAACCGTTCATTTTCGGCAAGCTGGAAATGCGTGGTCTGGCGACCACCATCAAGGCTGCCAAGAAGATGGTCGAGCGTGAGCTGCCAGAGGTGTGGGACGTTCTCGCCGAAGTGATTCGCGAACACCCCGTACTGCTCAACCGTGCACCGACCCTCCACCGTCTGGGTATCCAGGCGTTCGAGCCGGTTCTGATCGAAGGTAAAGCGATCCAGCTGCACCCGCTGGTCTGCGCCGCGTACAACGCCGACTTCGACGGTGACCAGATGGCCGTGCACGTGCCGCTGACGCTGGAAGCCCAGCTGGAAGCGCGCGCGCTGATGATGTCGACCAACAACATCCTGTCGCCAGCCAACGGTGAGCCAATCATCGTTCCGTCGCAGGACGTGGTACTGGGTCTGTACTACATGACCCGCGAAGCCATCAACGCCAAGGGCGAAGGTCGCGTGTTCGCCGACCTGCAGGAAGTCGACCGCGTATTCCGCGCCGGCGAAGCCGCCCTGCACGCAAAGATCAAGGTCCGTATCAACGAGACCGTGAAAGAGCGCGATGGCAGCATCGTCAAGAACACCCGCATCGTCGACACCACTGTCGGCCGTGCCCTGCTGTTCCAGGTAGTGCCGGCCGGCCTGTCGTACGACGTGGTCAACCAGCCTATGAAGAAGAAGGCGATCTCCAAGCTGATCAACCAGTGCTACCGCGTGGTTGGTCTGAAAGAGACCGTGATCTTCGCTGATCAGCTGATGTATACCGGTTTTGCCTACTCGACCATTTCCGGCGTTTCGATCGGTGTGAACGACTTCGTCATCCCGGACGAAAAGGCTCGCATCATCGGTACCGCTACCGACGAAGTGAAGGAAATCGAGAGCCAGTACGCCTCCGGTCTGGTAACCCAGGGCGAGAAGTACAACAAGGTCATCGACTTGTGGTCGAAGGCGAACGACGAAGTGTCCAAGGCGATGATGGCCAACCTCTCGAAAGAGAAGGTCATCGACCGCGAGGGCAAGGAAGTCGAGCAGGAGTCCTTCAACTCCATGTACATGATGGCTGACTCCGGTGCCCGGGGTTCGGCTGCCCAGATTCGTCAGCTGGCCGGTATGCGTGGTCTGATGGCGAAGCCGGACGGCTCCATCATCGAGACGCCGATTACCGCTAACTTCCGTGAAGGTCTGAGCGTACTCCAGTACTTCATCTCGACTCACGGTGCTCGTAAAGGTCTGGCGGATACCGCGCTGAAAACCGCGAACTCCGGTTACCTGACCCGTCGTCTGGTAGACGTTGCCCAGGACCTGGTCGTGACCGAGATCGACTGCGGTACCGAGCAAGGCCTGCTGATGACTCCGCACATCGAAGGCGGCGACGTTGTTGAGCCTCTGGGTGAGCGTGTTCTGGGTCGTGTAATCGCCCGTGACGTGTTCAAGCCAGGCACCGACGACGTGATCGTTCCGGCCGGTACTCTGGTCGACGAGAAGTGGGTCGAGTTCATCGAGCTGAACAGTATCGACGAAGTGGTCGTGCGTTCGCCGATCAACTGCGAAACCCGCTACGGCATCTGCGCCAAGTGCTACGGTCGCGACCTGGCTCGTGGTCACCAGGTGAACATCGGTGAAGCTGTCGGCGTTATCGCTGCACAGTCGATCGGTGAGCCGGGTACCCAGCTGACCATGCGTACGTTCCACATCGGTGGTGCGGCAAGCCGTACCTCTGCTGCTGACAGCGTCCAGGTGAAGAACGGCGGTATGGTCCGTCTGCACAACCTGAAGCAGGTCGAGCGCGCCGACGGCAACCTGGTCGCGGTATCGCGTTCCGGCGAGCTGGCCATTGCCGACGAATTCGGCCGTGAGCGCGAGCGCTACAAGCTGCCTTACGGTGCGGTGATTTCGGTCAAGGAAGGTGAGAAGGTCGACGCTGGCGCCATCGTCGCCAAGTGGGACCCGCACACCCACCCGATCGTTACCGAAATGAAAGGTACCGTGACCTTCGTAGGCATGGAAGAAGGCATCACCATCAAGCGTCAGACCGACGAACTGACCGGTCTGACCAACATTGAGGTGCTGGACGTCAAGGATCGTCCGGCTGCAGGTAAGGAAATTCGTCCTGCAATCAAGATGGTCGACGCCAACGGCAAGGACCTGCTGCTGCCAGGTACCGACGTACCGGCCCAGTACTTCCTGCCGGCCAACGCCCTGGTCGGTGTGGCTGACGGTGCCCAGATCGGCGTCGGTGACGTTATCGCGCGTATCCCGCAAGAAACGTCGAAGACCCGTGACATCACCGGTGGTCTGCCGCGCGTTGCCGACCTGTTCGAAGCGCGTCGTCCGAAAGAAGCGTCGATCCTGGCGGAAGTCAGCGGCACCATCGCGTTCGGCAAGGAGACCAAGGGCAAGCGTCGTCTGGTCATTACTCCGAACGATGGCAGCGATCCGTACGAGGAACTGATTCCTAAGTGGCGTCACCTGAACGTCTTCGAAGGCGAACAAGTGAACCGCGGCGAAGTCATCTCCGACGGCCCGAGCGATCCGCACGACATCCTGCGTCTGCTGGGTGTGAGCGCTCTGGCGAAGTACATCGTCAACGAGATTCAGGACGTTTACCGTCTGCAAGGCGTGAAGATCAACGACAAGCACATCGAGACCATCCTGCGTCAGATGCTGCGTAAGGTTGAGATCGCCGAGTCGGGTGATTCCAGCTTCATCAAGGGTGACCAGATGGAACTGACCCAGGTGCTGGTCGAAAACGAGCGCCTGGCAGCCGATGACAAGTTCGTGTCGAAGTTCTCGCGCGTACTGCTCGGCATCACCAAGGCCTCGCTGTCCACCGAGTCGTTCATCTCGGCGGCCTCCTTCCAGGAGACCACCCGTGTTCTGACCGAAGCGGCGGTAACCGGCAAGCGCGACTACCTGCGCGGTCTGAAGGAAAACGTGGTCGTGGGTCGTCTGATCCCGGCCGGTACCGGTCTGGCATACCACAGCGAGCGCAAGCGTCGTCGTGATGCCGACAAACCGCTGCGTGTAAGCGCCAGTGAGGTGGAAGCCGCACTGACCGAAGCGCTGAACTCCAGCGGTAACTGACAGGCAGGGTAGGGCCCCGGCGCAACTGCTTCGAAAGTCGGCGACATCATTTGTCGCCGATGATCGGGGTGGGCGGGTCGGGGCCTTGTCTTGACTGAGTGCAAGATCCTCTTTAGACTCTTGTACCCCTAAATTTGGTAGGGCTCCGTCCTGCCAATTTTTGCTTTTCTTGCAAGACAATAGCGTCGCAAGACAATCAGTGGAGCTAGTAGATGGCAACTATCAACCAGCTGGTACGTCAGCCGCGTAAGCGTATCGTCGAGAAATCCGACGTTCCTGCGCTGCAGAACTGCCCGCAACGTCGTGGCGTGTGCACCCGTGTGTACACCACTACGA
>NZ_FZOL01000045.1:12481-16394 GCF_900188455.1 Pseudomonas japonica
GTCTGACCAACGGTTTCGAGGTTTCCTCGTACATCGGCGGTGAAGGCCACAACCTGCAAGAGCACAGCGTCGTCCTGATCCGTGGCGGCCGTGTAAAAGACTTGCCAGGTGTTCGTTACCACACCGTTCGCGGCTCTCTGGATACCTCCGGCGTCAAAGGCCGTAACCAGGGTCGTTCGAAGTACGGTACCAAGCGTCCGAAGTAATCGGCCGTTTGCAGCAGATCATTCATTTTATTGAGTCGATAAGAGTAAGGTCGGGCGCAAACTCCTTGAGTTGGATGTCCCGGGCTAACCTGAAGACCGTTTGAGGGCTTATCAATGCCAAGACGTCGTGTAGCAGCCAAGCGTGAGATCCTGGACGATCCGAAATACGGAAGCCAGATCCTCGCCAAGTTCATGAACCACGTGATGGAAAGCGGCAAGAAGGCTGTAGCCGAGCGCATCGTTTACGGTGCCCTGGATACCGTCAAAGCACGCAAGAACAGCGATCCCCTGGAAATCTTCGAGAAAGCTCTCGACGCCATCGCTCCGCTGGTCGAAGTAAAGTCGCGCCGTGTTGGCGGTGCTACTTACCAGGTTCCTGTTGAAGTTCGTCCATCCCGTCGTAACGCGCTGGCAATGCGCTGGCTGGTAGACTTCGCCCGCAAGCGCGGCGAGAAGTCCATGGCGCTGCGCCTGGCTGGCGAACTGCTGGATGCTGCTGAAGGCAAGGGTGCTGCAGTCAAGAAGCGTGAAGACGTGCACCGTATGGCTGAAGCCAACAAGGCTTTCTCGCACTACCGCTTCTAATTCAAGCATCAATCTTTTTGCGAGGGCTTTATGGCTCGTACTACAGCAATTAACCGCTACCGTAACATCGGTATCTGTGCTCACGTTGACGCGGGCAAGACTACCACTACCGAGCGGATCCTGTTCTACACAGGTCTGAGCCACAAGATGGGCGAGGTGCACGACGGCGCCGCGACCACCGACTGGATGGTGCAAGAGCAAGAGCGCGGTATCACCATTACCTCCGCTGCTGTTACCACCTTCTGGAAGGGTTCCCGTGGTCAGTACGACAACTACCGCGTAAACGTCATCGATACCCCTGGCCACGTTGACTTCACTATTGAAGTAGAGCGTTCGCTGCGTGTACTCGACGGCGCGGTCGTTGTGTTCTGCGGTACTTCCGGCGTTGAGCCTCAGTCCGAAACCGTATGGCGTCAAGCCAACAAGTACGGCGTTCCACGTGTTGTCTACGTGAACAAGATGGACCGTGCCGGTGCGGACTTCCTGCGTGTCGTGGGTCAGATCAAGAACCGTCTGGGTCATACCCCGGTCCCGGTTCAGCTGGCTATCGGTTCGGAAGAGAACTTCCAGGGTCAGGTCGACCTCATCAAGATGAAGGCGATCTACTGGAACGACGACGACAAGGGCACTACCTATCGGGAGGAAGAAATTCCTGCCGATCTGCTCGAGCTGGCTGAAGAATGGCGCGCCAATATGGTCGAAGCCGCTGCAGAAGCCAACGAAGAGCTGATGAACAAGTACCTTGAAGAAGGTGAGCTGACTGTCGAAGAGATCAAGGCAGGCCTGCGTGCGCGCACTCTGGCCAGCGAGATCGTTCCGGCTGTCTGCGGTTCGTCCTTCAAGAACAAGGGTGTTCCTCTGGTTCTCGACGCTGTTATCGACTTCCTGCCTGCTCCGACCGAGATCCCTGCAATCCAGGGTATCCACCCGGACAACGTCGAAGACGAAAACGCACCGAAAATCGAGCGTCATGCAAGCGACGACGAGCCGTTCTCGGCTCTGGCGTTCAAGATTGCCACCGACCCGTTCGTTGGTACCCTGACTTTCGTGCGTGTCTACTCGGGCTTCCTGAGCTCGGGCGACTCCGTGATCAACTCGGTCAAGGGCAAGAAAGAGCGCGTTGGTCGTATGGTGCAGATGCACGCCAACCAGCGTGAAGAGATCAAAGAAGTTCGCGCGGGCGACATCGCGGCTCTGATCGGCATGAAGGACGTCACCACTGGTGACACCCTGTGTGACGCAGACAAGCCAGTCATCCTCGAGCGCATGGACTTCCCTGAGCCTGTGATTTCGGTTGCCGTTGAGCCGAAAACCAAGCAGGACCAGGAAAAGATGGGCATCGCCCTGGGCAAGCTGGCTCAGGAAGACCCGTCGTTCCGCGTCAAGACCGATGAAGAAACCGGTCAGACCATCATCTCCGGTATGGGTGAGCTGCACCTGGACATCCTCGTTGACCGCATGAAGCGCGAGTTCAACGTCGAGGCCAACATCGGCAAGCCGCAGGTTTCGTACCGCGAGAAGATCACCAAGGACAACGTCGAGATCGAAGGCAAGTTCGTTCGTCAGTCCGGTGGTCGCGGTCAGTTCGGGCATTGCTGGATCCGCTTCTCGCAGCCTGCTGTGGACGAGAAGGGCAACATCACCGAGGGCCTGGAGTTCGTCAACGAGGTTGTAGGTGGTGTGGTTCCTAAGGAATACATCCCGGCGATCCAGAAGGGTATCGAAGAGCAGATGAAGAACGGCGTTGTCGCCGGCTATCCGCTGATCGGCCTGAAGGCAACCGTGTTTGATGGTTCCTACCACGACGTCGACTCCAACGAGATGGCGTTCAAGGTGGCGGCCTCCATGGCGACCAAGCAGCTGGCCCAGAAGGGTGGCGGTGTTGTGCTTGAGCCGATCATGAAGGTTGAAGTGGTAACCCCAGAGGACTACATGGGTGACGTGATGGGTGACCTGAACCGTCGTCGTGGTCTGATCCAGGGTATGGAAGACTCGGTTTCCGGCAAGGTTATCCGTGCTGAAGTTCCGCTGGGAGAGATGTTCGGTTATGCAACCGACGTTCGTTCCATGTCTCAGGGTCGCGCGAGCTACTCCATGGAATTCTCCAAGTACTCCGAAGCTCCGTCGAACATCGTCGAAGCACTCGTTAAAAAACAAGGCTAATCCAGCCCTTTAGGCAAGAGGTTCACTGTCGTGGCTAAAGAAAAATTCGAACGTAACAAACCGCACGTCAACGTTGGCACCATCGGTCACGTTGACCACGGTAAAACCACTCTGACCGCAGCTCTGACCCGCGTCTGCTCCGAAGTTTTCGGTTCGGCTCGTGTTGACTTCGACAAGATCGACTCGGCTCCAGAAGAGAAGGCTCGTGGTATCACCATCAACACCGCTCACGTGGAGTACGACTCGAACGTACGTCACTACGCGCACGTTGACTGCCCAGGTCACGCCGACTACGTCAAGAACATGATCACCGGTGCTGCCCAGATGGATGGCGCGATCCTGGTTTGCTCGGCCGCCGATGGTCCGATGCCACAAACCCGTGAGCACATCCTGTTGTCCCGTCAGGTAGGCGTACCGTACATCGTTGTCTTCCTGAACAAGGCTGACATGGTTGACGACGCAGAGCTGCTGGAACTGGTCGAGATGGAAGTTCGCGACCTGCTGAGCACCTACGACTTCCCAGGTGACGACACTCCGATCATCGTTGGTTCGGCTCTGATGGCACTGAATGGCCAGGACGACAATGAGCTGGGCACCACCGCTGTCAAGAAGCTGGTAGAAACTCTGGACAGCTACATCCCAGAGCCAGAGCGCGCTATCGACAAGCCGTTCCTGATGCCGATCGAAGACGTGTTCTCGATCTCCGGCCGCGGTACCGTTGTTACCGGTCGTGTTGAGCGTGGCATCGTTCGCATCCAGGAAGAAGTCGAGATCGTTGGTCTGCGTGACACCGTCAAGACCACCTGCACTGGCGTTGAGATGTTCCGCAAGCTGCTGGACGAAGGTCGTGCTGGCGAGAACTGCGGCGTTCTGCTGCGTGGCACCAAGCGTGACGACGTTGAGCGTGGTCAGGTTCTGGCCAAGCCAGGTTCGGTCAAGCCGCACACCAAGTTCACCGC
>NZ_FZOL01000034.1 GCF_900188455.1 Pseudomonas japonica
GCAACGCTGAGCGATTCAACCGCCGGATGCGGAAAACCGCACGTCCGGTGGTGTGGGAGGGGTGACGGGCTGGTCCCGTCACCTCGACCCAATCATCTTTTGCAACGTGCCATGGCCTGTGGAATTTGAGTTGTCAGCCTTTGTTTTTTCGGCGATGCATCGCGGGGAGGCTGTTGGGCTCGACTCGGTATCAAGTCGAACCAACAAGGCGGTCAACCATGGCCTGTCAGGCATAGGTACGTTGCAAAAGATGTGGGAGCGGGCATTGCCCGCGATGCGCCGTGCGGACGGCGCTCGATCTCAAGGGCGCTAGAAGAGCATCGTCATGCACAGCGATGCGCCGCGCGGGCGGCGCTCGATCTGGAGGGCGCTACAAGGCTCAAGGCGGGCAGATCGAGAGAATAGAGGCGCCACGGCCTGCTGGAGCAGCAGGCCGTGGCGTGGGTGGTGCAGGTCGGTGATGTCTGCTCAGGTCAGGCCTGGGCAACCCACTCGGCACCGCGTTCGGCGATCATGATCGACGCGGCGTTGGTGTTGCCGCCGACCAGGGTCGGCATGATCGAGGCGTCGATGACCCGCAGGCCTTCGATCCCATGAACGCGCAACTGGCTGTCTACCACGGCCATTTCGTCCTGGCCCATCTTGCAGGTGCCGATCGGGTGGTAAATGCTGTCGGTGCGTTTGCGCAGCAGGTCGATCAGTTGCTCATCGCTGTGCAGGCCCGTGCTGTAGAAATCGCGCAGACCGAAGCCGGCCATCGGGGTCTGGGCAATGATCTCCCGGGTCATGCGGTAGCCCTTGAGCAGGGTCTTGACGTCGTCGTCGTGCTCCAGGAAATGCGGGTCGATGCGCGGTGCCACCCGCGAGTCGGGGGAGGTCAGGCCGACGCTGCCGATGCTCTTGGGACGCAGTACGCAGACGTGACAGCTGAAACCGTGGCCCCAGTGCAGTTTGCGGTTGTGGTCGTCGACCGTACCGATCACCGCATGCAACTGGATATCCGGACGCGCGAGGCTCGGGTCGGTCTTCAGGAAGCCGCCGGCCTCGGCGCAGTTGCTCGACAGCGGGCCGCGCCGGTGGCGCAGGTAATCGTAAACCGCCTTGCCCATGTTCAGGCTGCCGCCCACGGAGAAACCGAGCAACGAGGTGTCGCTGCTCTTGTAGCACAGCACCACGTCAGGGTGATCCCGAAGGTTCTGGCCGACACCCGGCAACTCATGCCGCACTTCGATGCCCTGGGGCTTGAGCTCGGCCTCGGAACCGATGCCGGAGAGCATCAGCAGATGGGGACTGCCGAACGTGCCGGCGGCCAGCAGGACTTCCTTGCGCGCCTTCAGGTGAACCCGCTGGCCCTTGATCAGCGCTTGCACGCCCGTGGCCCGATCGCCGTGCAGGACGATGCTCTCGACATGGGTGTTGGTCAGCACGGTGAGGTTGCGCCGTTGCCGGACCGGTTTCAGGAACGCGGTTGCCGTGCTCCAGCGCCGACCGTCGCGAATGGTCACGTCGTAATAGCCGATGCCTTCCTGTTGTGCGCCGTTGAAGTCGTCGTTGAAGCGGTGCCCGGCGCGAATCGCCGACTCGACGAAGGCCTCGGTGGCGACATGACGATGCGCGGGGCTGACGTAGAGTTCGCCTTCGCCGCCGTGAAAATCACTCTTGCCGCCGTGGTGCATCTCGCTCTTGCGGAAGTACGGCAGCACGTCGTCGAACGACCAGCCGTCGTTGCCGAGCGCCTGCCAGTCGTTGAAGTCATCTTGATGGCCGCGGATGTAGACCATGCCATTGATCGAACTACTGCCGCCCAGCACCTTGCCGCGCGGCTGGTAGCCGAGACGACCGCCCAGACCCGGTTGCGCGGTGGTCTTGAAGGCCCAGTTGACATGCCGGGTCGGCAGGATGGCGGCCATGCCTACCGGGGTATGGATCAGTGGCGAACGGTCCTCGGGACCGGCCTCCAGCAAGCCCACGCTGACGCTCGGGTCGGCGCTGAGGCGATTGGCAAGGACGCAGCCGGCGGAGCCGGCGCCAACGATCAGATAGTCGAATTCCATCTTGTTGTTCTCGAAGGGTGGCGATGAGGGTGGCACGGCGTTATTGACGAGGTGGGCTCACCCGTTCCAGGCCGTGTATCGATTGACGAAGCCGACGATGTTGCGTTGCGCCGCCGAGGCCTGTGGCAGTGCCGGCATCATCTGGAACACATGTGGCAGGCGCTTCCACACCTCCAGTTGCACGGGGACGCCGGCGGCCGCGGCCTTGGCGGCCGCGCGCACGGAATCGTCCAGCAGCATTTCGGTGCTGCCGACCTGGAACAGCAGCGGCGGCAGCCCCGCGAAGCTGCCGAACAGCGGTGACACCGCCGGCAGCCCGTGCGTCTCGGCCGGGGCATAGAAGCCGCGGATACCGATCGCGAAGGCCGGGGTGAAGATCGGGTCATGGCGCGCATTGCCCAGCGCGCTGGCACCGCTGAGGGTGAAATCGAGGAACGGCGAGAGCAGTACGGCGCAGCCTGGCGCGATCTCGCGGTCATCGCGCAGACGCTGGAGCAACGCCAGTACCAGGTTGGCCCCCGCGGAGTCGCCGGCGATCACGATGTTTTCCGGCTTGAGGCCTTGATTGAGCAGCCAGCGATAGGACTTCAGCGCGTCATTGAGCGCCGCCGGGAACGGGTGCTCGGGCGCCAGGCGGTAGTCCACCAGCAACGCCCGCGCCTTGAGCGGCTGGCACCAGCTCGCGACCATCGCGGCATAGACCTCGGGGGTGTAGGCGACGAACGCCCCGCCATGGATGTACAGCAGCACCCGTTCCGGCCTGCAATCGGTGGGGGTCAGCCACTGGGCGGCGACGCCGTTGCAGTTCACCGCCTCGCGCCGGACGTTCGCGGGAAACGCCTTGGGTGCCTGGCCATCGAGCCGGTCGAACTGCTTGCGCAGCTTGCCGATATCGATGTTCAGGCCATGGCTCGATTTCACCAGCAGGCGCAGGGTCAGGTTGACCAGCCTGCTTTTCCAGCGCCCCTCGGGCGGGTCGATCTCGCGGGTATAGATCTGCGCGTTCATGAGCTCACCTTGGGCTGCTGAGGGGCTGGCCAGCGGTAGTCGCGCAGTTGCTCGCGCAGCAGTACCTTGCTGACCTTGCCGGTCGCGGTGTGCGGCAGCGCCTCGACGAACACGATGTCGTCGGGGATGCAGAAGCGCGCGACCTTGCCGGGGTACTGGGCCAGCACGTCTTCGCGGGTCGCGCTCTGGCCGGGTTTCAGTACCACCGCCACCACCGGGCGCTCGTCCCACTTCGGATGGGCGATCCCCAGCGCGGCGGCTTCGGCGACCGCCGGGTGACTCATGGCGATGTTTTCCAGGTCGATGGAGCTGATCCATTCGCCGCCGGACTTGATCACATCCTTGGCCCGGTCGGTGATCTGCATGAAACCGTCGGCGTCGAGGTTGGCCACATCGCCGGTGGGGAACCAGCCATCCACCAGCGGGCTGGCGTCAATGCCGTAGTAGTTGTCGACCACCCAGTGGCCACGGACCATCAGGGCACCGGCGGCCTTGCCGTCGCGCGGCAGCTCGTTGCCAGCGTCGTCGATGATTTTCAGGTCGATACCGAAGGGCGGGCGCCCCTGTTTGACGCCAATGGCGAAGCGCGCCTCGTCGTCCAGGGTCAGTTGCGTTGCCTTCAGCGTGTTGATGACGCCCAGAGGCGACAGCTCGGTCATGCCCCAGGCGTGTTGCAGACGGATGCCGAACTCTTCCTCGTAGCTGCGCATCATTGCCGGCGGGCAGGCGGCACCGCCGACGACCATGCGTTTCAGCTCCGGGAGGCGGCCTGTGCTCTGGCGCATGTGCTGCTGCAGGCTCAGCCACACCGTGGGGACGCCGGCGGAGAAGGTCACGCGCTCGCGTTCGAACAGCGTGAAAATGCTTTCACCGTCCAGGGCGGAGCCGGGAAACACCAGCTTGGCGCCCACCATCGGCGCCGAGTACGGCAAGCCCCAGGCGTTGACGTGGAACATCGGCACCACCGGGGCAACCACGTCGCTTGCGGACAGCGCCATTGCATCCGGAAGCGAGCTGGACAGCGCATGCAGCATGGTGGCGCGGTGGGAATAGAGCACGCCCTTGGGGTTGCCGGTGGTGCCCGAGGTGTAGCACAGCGCCGCTGCCGAGTGCTCGTCCAGTTGCGGCCAGGTGAACTGGTTCGACTCGGCGTCGAGCAGTTCTTCGTAGCACAGCAGATTGGCGACTTGCATGACCGGCATGTGCGCACGGTCAGTCATCGCCACCCAATGCTTCACGCTCGGGCAATCGACGGCGATGCTTTCCACCAGCGAGGCGAAACTCAGGTCGAAGAAGACGATTTCGTCCTCGGCGTCCTTGATGATCCAGGTGATCTGTTCGGGGAACAGCCGCGGGTTGACGGTATGGGTGATTGCGCCGGTACCCGAGATCGCATAGTAGAGCTCGAAATGCCGGAAGCCGTTCCAGGCCAGGGTGCCCACGCGGCTGCCCGGGGTCGTGCCCAGGCGGATCAGGGCGTTGGCAGCCTGCTTGGCACGCAGGTGCGCGTCAGCGTAGGTGTAGCGATGAACGGAACCTTCGTGGGTACGGGAGACGATTTCCGTGTCGCCGTGATACCGCGCTGCGTGTTCGAGCAGTGAAGGGATGGTCAGGGGCAGCGTCATCATTTGACCTTGCATCGGGTTCTACCTTTTTTTTGTTGTCAGGCCCTGACCACTCGAGCGCAAGCAAGTGGTCGGGCGGGAAGTTGCACTCAGCTGGCGACGGGCGAAGGCCGCGCGGCGGAGACGTGTCGTTCGCTGCGAATGAATTTCAGGCGGTGATCTTCGACGGGATCCTTGAGCAGCATCTTCTTGTCGCGGCCGTAGTGCATGAACACGAACCACGGGTAGGACTTGCCCTGGCGCGGCAGGAACTGCTGGTCGCGCTGGATGTATCCCGACTTCATGGAGTTCATCATCCCGTCGTTCAACGCGTTGTTGGCATCGTCACGAGGGGTCACGACATCGAAGCGGTTCTCGTCCATGTAGTGGAAGAGCCGGCACAGGTACCGGGCCGCCAGGTCGACCTTGAGGGTCCAGGACACGTTGGTGTAGCCGAAGACCCAGGCCATGTTCGGCAGGTTTTCCAGAAGCACCGCTTTGTAGGTCATCTGCTCGCCGACCTGGCGCGGAACGCCATCCACCGAGATGCTCATCCCGCCCAGCACCTGAAGCTTGAGGCCGGTGGCCGCGATGATGATGTCGGCGGGCAGCAGCTTGCCGGACTTCAGCAGGATGCCGTTTTCGGTGAAACGCTCGATGTGATCGGTCTCGACCGAGGCCTGGCCGTTGCGGATGGCTTTGAACAGATCGCCATCAGGCACCGCGCACAGGCGTTCGTCCCAGGGCATGTAGTGGGGCGTGAAATGGCGCATGTCGGCGTTGGGACCGACCTGGCGGCGCACGTGGGACAGGATGATCCGGCGCGCCAGCTGCGGCCATTGCCGACAGGCGAGGTACACCGCCCGGTACAAGGCGATATTGCGCTTGCGCGCCAGGCCATGGGCCCAGCGCGTGGGCATGATGTGGGCGAGCGCGCTGGTGAGCTTGTCGGTGGCCGGCAGCGAGTAGATGTAGGAGGGCGAGCGCTGCAGCATGGTGATGTGGCGGGTCTTGTCGGCCATGGCCGGGATCAGCGTGGCCGCGGTGGCACCGCTGCCGATCACCACCACCTTCTTGTCGCTGTAGTCCAGGTCCTCGGGCCAGTGCTGCGGGTGAACGCGCACGCCCTTGAAGGCTTCCTCGCCCGGGAAGCTGGGCAGGAAGCCGTCGTCGTGGTTGTAGTAGCCGGTGCAGCACAAGAGGAATCTGCAGGTGTAGTGCCGCACGACTCCGCTCGCCTCGTGCTGGGCGGTCAGTTGCCACAGGCGCTGCTCGCTGGACCAGTTGGCGTTGGTGATCTTCACCCCGTAGTGAATCTTTTCGCTCAGTCCGTACTGCTTGGCGGTGTCCTGGATGTAGCTGCGGATGGCGGCGCCGTCGGCCAGTACCTTTTCGCTGTCCCACAGGCGGAATTTGTAGCCGTAGCTGAGCATGTCCGAGTCGGAGCGAATACCCGGATAGCGGAACAGGTCCCACGTCCCCCCCATGCAGTCGCGCCGCTCCAGGATGGCCATGCTGCGATCCGGGAACTCTTTCGCCAGGTGGCATGCCGTGCCGATGCCTGACAGGCCCGCACCGATGATCAGGGTATCGAAATGTAGATTGCTCATGAGATCTCCGTGCCTGTGTGACCAAGCCGGGCAATGGATTGAGAGGGGCTGATCCGGGCCGACAGGGACTGCCGGCGGAGCGTGGTTTTTGCAGCGTGATGAGCTGCGCGGGGGAGGTCCCGCGATGGCTCGAACCTGGTGGCCAGCGCTCTCGATCGGGGCAGCAAGCCCGGGAGATGTGTCGACTGCACAGAAGCGCTGTGCGTGACACGGTGAGCGTGTTCACGGATGGAGTGGCACGTGGAGTCTGTCATTTGATGAGCTCCTGTAATTGTTGTTCTACAAGACTGTAAATCGCCGCGAAGATTAACGCAACGACTGTTATGTATATTATTGACCCACATCAACGGCGGATTGCCCGACTGCCAAGGATGAGTGCGTCAACGACAGTGCCCGTCTCGCGCAGGCACTGTTCATGGGAGGGATGAACGGCCTTATCGGGCCGTTGGTTCCAGACCTGCGAGGTAGTGCGCCAAGGCTTGCAGTTCGTCGTCCGGAATGAGGCTGACGGTGGCGTTCATGGCGCCTGTGGGGTCCGTTCGCCGGCCTTGCTTGAAGGCCTGGAGTTGTTCCAGAAGGTAGGCCTGGCCCTGGCCGGCGAGGCGTGGACCTATCTCGCTGCCGGACAGCTGCGCGCCATGGCAGGCGCTGCAGGCCCGCGCGGCGACGCTGGCCTGGCCGCGTGCCTGCAGGGCGTCGTCTGGCGCAGGCGTGTCGGTGATCCGCGGCGTCTGGCGGGCGAAGTACTCGGCCAGGGCCTGGATGCGTGCGTCGCCCAGGTCTGCCGCCAGTGGCTGCATCTGCGGGCTGTGCCGCTTGCCCTGGGCGAACGCCTGCAGTTGCGCCTGGAGATAGGCCGCCGGTTGCCCCGCCAGCGCCGGGTATTGAGCGTTCTCGGGTTGTCCGCGGACGCCATGGCACAGCGCGCAGGTATCCTGCGGTTGCGGCCAGGCACCGCCATTGGCCTCGTAGCTGGCGTAGTGGCGGTCCAGGGCATTCATGAAGCGGTAACCGGCGACCAGTTCCGGTCCGTAGACGGCCGCCGCGCCCAGCAAGGCGGTCGCGAGCAGTGCGCTGCTCCACAGCAAGGTGCGCTTTCTCATGCGTGCCTCCGGCTGTCGACGAGGGCCTGCAGGGCTTCGAGCGCCGCGCGGTGACCGGAACGTACCGCGCCATCCATGCTGCTGGCCCAGAGGTCCGAGGTCTCGGTGCCCGACCAGATCAGGCGCCCGACCGCCGGCTTCAGGTAACGCCCCCAGCGCGTGAGAAATCCGGGGGGAATGGATCCCACGCAGGTCAGGGTCCAGGGATCGACCTTGGCCCAGTCGTGGTCATGGAATTGCTTGACGTCCAGTGCTTCCTTGCCCAGCGCCTGGGCATAGATCTGTGCGAGCTGGCGTTCGGCTGCTGCGGGTTCATCGGTGAGCTGGGCGCTGCGCACGAAGCCCATCAGGATGCCGACGCTGGCGTCCGGCGGAGAGTTGTCGCAGGAGAGAATCAGCGGGCCGTCGGCCTGCACGACCTGGCCGCTGAGGCCTTTTTCCCGCCAGAACGGCCGCTCGTAGACATGCACCGTCTTGCGCATCGGCGCGTGGGATGGCCAGAGGTTCTGCAACTGCGCCCGGCCTTCCGGCAGGGGCGGATCGAAGACGATCTGGTTGCACAGAGCCGGGTGCAGCGCGGCGATGACCTGGCGGGTGCGGAACACGCCCTGATCGGTGTGGACCTCGACGATGTCCTTGTCCCAGCCGACGATCTTGCGCACTGGGGTGGAGAGTTTCACCTGATCGCCCAGCGCCTGCGCCATGCGTGTACAGAGGACCTCTGAGCCCCCCACGAAACGGGTTTCCTGGGCGCCATCCTTGAATCCCTCGAGCTTTTCCATGCTGCAATCGGCGGAGTTGATCAACGAGAGGTAGTGCAGCAGCGCGAGGCTGGAGGGCGGCGTGCCGGTGGTCAGGCCGATGGAGGTGTCGAAGCTCAGCCGACCGACGTTGTCCAGGCCCTGACTGGCCAGCCATTCGCCCACCGACAGTTTGTCGATCTCGGGCGCATCCGCCGCGGTCCAGGGCTCCTTGCTGGGGACCCGGCGCGCCATCTGGTTGAGCTTCTCGGTGACCGGATTACCGCCGCCCTGAGCCTTGCTCAGGTCTTCCTCGTACTTGGCATCACCCGCCAGGTAGACCGTGCGCCCCTGGTAGTAAGTGGGGAAGGTCTCGACCTCGAGTTCGCGTGCCAGGTCGAAGATCGCGGTCTGGCCGGGGCCGATCCATTCTCCGCCCGCTTCCGAGACCAGGCCATTGCCAAGGGGATGGTTGTAGGTGCGTCCGCCCACGCGATCCCGCGCTTCCAGCACCACGCAAGAGGTGCAACCGGCCCGCTGCAGGTCCCGGGCCGCGGTCAGTCCGGCGAGCCCGGCGCCGATGATCAGCACGTCCAGCACCGGCTGTGAATCAGTCGTCAATGCCTGGGCCATGGCCCGTCCGCTGAGGGCAACGCCCCCGATCAAGGCTGCGCTGCCGAGCGCTTGCACGAGCAAGCGCCGTTTGAGCGCAGACGATGACAGTTCTTTGCTTTGCTGATCCATCTTTGCCTCGGCCACCACTGTTTTTATATTTGGATAACTGTAGTTATGCAAAATATCCTACTGCGCTTGTGCGGCTAAGGGAATCCCCCCCTGGCGGCAATTGGCCAAGTGGATCATGGCGGCGCGTCGTCGGACGCTCGGCGGGTACTGGTCGGTATTTGGGAGGGCTTGCGGGGAAGGGGGAGGCAGGCTAGCTTAGAAAAGGTAACAACCGTTGTTTGAATTCGTAAGCAATTCGAGGAACTACCGATGAACGGTCTCAAAGTGTTGGTCATCGCGTCGGTCATCAGTCTTCCGCTCCACGCTGCGGAAGAACCGAAACACGACTATTGCCAGGAAAAGATAGCCCAGCTCGATCATATCGAGCGGACTGAAGGGCCAGGGGTAGAGGGCGGAGTGGCAACGACTATTCGCCGGCTGATCGAGCAAGCCAAGGCGGCTCAAGCCAAAGGTGATACGAAGGCCTGCCTGGCGTCAGCCAACCAGGCGCTCAGTGTCTACCAGAACGCGACGCGCTAGCTGGCAGGTCGATCCATGATTCATGCGCTCAGGCTGTCGTTTGCCCGGCTTTGACCCTGGTCGTGCTGCCCATGGTTCTCGGCGGGGCGATCAGGACGATGAGCGCATCGAGCAGCGCCTTGCCGCGCTCGCCACTAAAGCGTTCCGGCTCGATGGGCAGCATCATCAGCCAGCCGTCACAGATGGTGCTGATCTGGTCGGCCAGCACATCGGCGGGAATGTCGTTGCGGATCCTGCCGTCTGCCTGACCCTGATCGATGAGCTGGGTGAACACCAGGCGGAAGCGGGCATAGCGCTGTTTGATGATGTCGGCGAACACCGGCTCATGCCGGGCGTGGGAGAGCATCTGCAGCCAGGACAGCCAGATGGTCGGCTCGTCGAAGTTGACCCAGTTGATCCACTGGTGCAGCAGCGAGGCGATATCGAGAGGTTCCTGGTTCGCTTCCAGCAGCATGTCGACCTGATCGAACAGGTTCTGCGCAACCGCCGAGATCATCTCTTCCTTGTTGGCGAAGTAATAGGTCACCGCGCCGGTGGTGCAGCCCGCCTGCTTGGCGACCTTGCGCATGGACGCGCCGGTGTAGCCATCCTGGGCGATGACCGCGATCGCCGCCGTCAGCAGTTCCGCGCGTTTCGCATCGCGGTCGCCGACCGGTCTTCCCCTGCGGGCAACGGTCTCTGGCGCGTTTTCGCAGTCGCGTAGTGGAGGGGTGGTTGTGGAACGGGCTTTGGTATCGGGCATGGGCGCTCAGGTCGTGTCGAAGTCGGATGAAAGAAGCGGTTCTCTACTGCCGACGCAGGCGAAAAGAGCTTCAGCATAGTGAAGTTGCATCAATAAAACATCCCGGTCCGGCCGGGTGCGGAGCGTTCGCACCCGGTCGGACGGGCGTGCGGGTCAGTCGTTGGCGCGAAATATCGACGGCGCGATATTGGTGAATTTCGCGACATCGGCGAGCACCGCTGGCGTTCCGGGGGCGGCGAGCGCCGCGTCGATCCCGGCCTGGTCGGCGAAGCGCAGGATCAGGCAGGCCACCAGGGGCTGCTGGCCCGCGTGGGGAAACAGCACCTGCGCGGCCTGCAGGCCGTATCCGCCCCAGGCATCCTCGGCCAGGGGGAGGTGGGTGGACAGATAGTAGTCCTTGTCGAACGTTGCGCCTTCGGTGGCGGGGTAGCTGACGATCAGGGTAGCCATGGGAGCTCCTTGCGAGGTGAAGTGAACAGGGTGTGCCGGTCAGGCGTCGCCGCAACCTGCGACCGCCACGGCGCGAATTTCGACGCGTAGCTGCGGCATGGCCAGTTCGCTGATGCCGACCGCCGTCCAGGAGGGGTAGCGCGTCGGGAAGTATTCATCCTTGACCTTCGCAAACTCGGCCATGTCGGTCTGCATCCGGGTATGGAAGGTCGTCAGTTCGACCACGTCCGCCAGGGTCGCGCCGGCCGCTTCGAGCACCTGCCTGAGCGCCTGGAAGGCGAGGTGGGACTGTTCGACGATGCCGTCCACAGGCGTCAGGGTGTGATCGATCCCCACCTGTCCCGAGACCCAGATCAGATCCCCCACGCGGGTGGCGGGGGAGAAATGGAAATTGTCGTACAGCACCTGGGTTGCGGGTGGGGTGATGGACTGGCGCTTGAGATTCTTGGCTGTCATGGGTGTGCTCCGATCAGACGACCTTGCGGAAGGTTGGATGGCGGAAAGGTGCGCCTGCGCTCAACGGCTCCAGTTCCTCGGTAAACAGCACGCCCTGTTGCGGGTAGCCGGCATCGCTGTGGGCCGGCAGTGGCTGGAAGGTCGCGTCGTCGCCGAAGAAACGGAAGACGAAGGTGCGCCGGCGAGGAAAGCTGGCGTCGACCGGCGCGCCGCCGTGCAGGGAGCCGGGATGAAGGAGCACGACGTCGCCCGGCTCGGTGGCCCAGGACAGAATGTCGAAAGCCTCCGGGTTGGCTTTGCGCTCGGCCTCGATGTCCGGCAGGCGGGGCAGGGCGCCATTGCCGTGCAGCGGCAGGGTCGGATCATCCGGGTCGGTGAACGTGGTGCCGTCGTAGCGCGGTCCGCGATGCGAGCCGCGAACGATCTCCAGCGCATTGCTTTTGGGCACGGCGTCGAAGCTGATCCAGGCGTTGCCCCAATGGTTGCCGGCCCAGGGCAGGTAGGAGGTGTCCTGGTGCCAGAGGGTTCTGGAGCCCTGGCCGCCGGCCTTGAGGAACACCTCTTCAGCGAAGTACCAGACGTTCTTCGAGCCCCAGACCCTGGCGAACAGTTCGCCCAGTGGCAGGCCCGCAACGAGCGCTTCCAGACGCTCCTTGGCCAGGGGATTGGCATTGTCGACGTGGGATTGCTGGGTGGTCCCGGCGAACATCCGGGTCGCATGCGGGCCGTGATTGAGCAGCGCCCAGTCGTAGGCCTGTTCGCAGCGGGCCAACTGTTCCTGATTCAACAGCCCCTTGACCAGCACGGCACCATCTTCATGAAACGCCTTGCTCAGCGAGTCTTGCATGACCGTTCTCCTGTTGTTGTTCTTTGCGGGTAATCAGCAGGCTAGCAAGCGACCCAAATTAAGACAACGTATGTTATCGTAAATTATGAAGGTGAGATGATTCATCTTGTTTCCGGGTGCTGGCCAAGCATGATGGCCATGGCCTTAGATGCCTGTTTTATGGCGCGATAAGTGAAGCTTTTGTGCTGATGCAAAAAGCACACTCCAGTCCACCGATAACAAGAACGTTGCGCCTGGACGCTGTCCGGGTGATGGAGGATTTCAATGCGCCTATTCCCCTCGACCCGTCAGTTGGCAAGTGCAGCGGGGGGTGCGGATTGAAGTCTTTCAGCGCTTTCATGCGCGACCTGAGCGTGCGCAAGAAAATGTTCGCGGGCTTCGGCCTGGCGCTTTCGATCACCTTCTGTGTCGTCTGGGCGAGCCTTTCGGCGCTTGATTCAACGTTGCTGCGCTTCGACGACCTGCTGGAGGTCAACACCATCAAGGTCGGCCTGAAGGAAGCGCAGTTGCACGAGAAGGAACTGATCATGACCGGCGACCTGCAGTACCTGGACAAGGCCCTTCGTCTGGTCGACGAAGTCCAGTCCCGGGCCGCCGAGTGCGAAGGGCGTCTGCAACTGCCTGAGAACAAGGCCCTCATGCGCAAGGTTCAGAGCGAAGTCGGCGACTATCGCGAGAAGCTGCTTGGCCTGGGCAAGGCCATTTCGGCGAACAAGACCGCCCAGGGCATCATGGATGAGTCGTCACGCAAGGCGTTCGAGCAGTTCGATCAATTGGACGAGGTGCTGAGCGGCGCCGCGGCCAGGCGTGTCGAGATGGCCGGCGACCCCACGGCCATGCGCTTGCTGGAGGACTCCAGCCAGGCCAACGAAATGGCCATGGAACTGCATGAGGCCCGGCGTTCCAGTACCAACTACATCACCCGGCGCTTGCCCGAGGATGCCGAGCAGGTCGAGGAGTTCTTCGCGATGCTGGAATTCAAGGGATCGCAGCTCTCGGCCGGGCTTGACGATGACCAGGCCCGTTCCAGCGTCGAGAGTGCCCTGGGCGAGCTGGGCGGCTATCGCCATCAGTTCGCCGCGCTGCGCCAGAGCCTGAATGATCTCGAAAAGACCCGCCACGAGATGGTCGAGCGCGCCCAGCAAGTGGCAGCTTCTTCGGAGGCCTCGGCGCTGCTGGAGCTCAAGTCGCTGCGCAGCGAAGCCGACAAGGCGCGGATGCTGATCATCGGCGCCGCCATTCTTGCGCTGCTGGTGGGGCTGGTGGGGGCGATCCTGGTGACCCAGTCGATCGTCGCACCGCTGCAACGGCTGGTCGGCATTGCCCGCAAGGTCGCGGCGGGCAATCTGACCGAAGACATCCACGGCGAGCGCCACGACGAGTTGGGCCTGCTGATGCAGGCCGTGCAGGAAATGACCCTGAGCCTGCGCCAGCTGATCGGGCGGGTCAGCGGCGGTGTGGTGCAGATCGCCAGTGCTGCCCATGGGCTTTCCGGTGTCACCAACAAGACCAGCGAGGGGGCGAAATTCCAGCGCCTGGAAATCGAGCAGGCGGTGACCGCGATGTCTGAGATGGTGATCAGCGTGCAGGATGTCGCGCGCAACGCCCAGAGTGCCGCGGCCTCGGCGCGGGATGCCGATGCGCAGACCCGGGAGGGCGGGGTTACCGTCCAGCAGGCGATCCTGCACACCGAGAAACTGGCCCTGGCGGTCGAGCAATCCGCCGAATGCATCGGCCAGTTGAAGAATGAGAGCGCCAGCATCGGCACGGTGCTCGACGTCATCCGCGAGGTCGCCGAGCAGACCAACCTGCTTGCCCTCAACGCCGCGATCGAAGCCGCCAGGGCGGGAGAAGGTGGCCGCGGTTTCGCCGTGGTCGCCGAGGAAGTCAGGACCCTGGCACGGCGCACCCAGCAGTCCACCGAGCAGATCCAGACCCTGATCCACAACCTGCAGCAAGGCGCGCAGAACGCCGTGGAGAAGATGGCGCAAAGCAGCCTCATGGCCAGCGAAACCGTGCAGGCCGCACGGCAGGCCGGTGTGTCCCTGATGGCGATCGATCGCTCCGTCTCCCATATCCAGGAACTGAACCGGCAGATCGCCGCCACCACCGAGCAGCAAAGCGCGGTCGCCGAGCAGGTCAACCAGAGTGTTTCCAGCATTCGCGATGTGGCGGAGCAATCCGCCGCCGCCAGTGAAGAGATTTCCGCTGCCAGCGCCGATTTGGCCCATCTGGGCGGCGAGATGACCTCGTTGGTGAAGCTCTTCGAATTCGTCGAGGACGAGCGCGGGAGCGCTGGGACTGGCGATCGAAGTGCTTCCCGACTCCCTTATGCGCGATAACCACATCGATCCGGCATGCGCCTACTAGACTTTCCGCTAACCCCCAGGACGCTTGTATACCCGCGGCAGGATTCGATGCCGGCGCGTTTCTTTGCCTTTTTTGCCCTGATCGAGGGGAGATGAAATGACAGTGTGTAATACCTTCCGACTGCTCGGGTTGGCCTGCGGCCTGGGTCTGGCCGTCAGCGGCTGCCAGCAGGAGCAGCGTTCGCAGGAGCCACCGCGCCCCGTCCGAACGGTCATCGCCAAGCCCGGGTTGATCGGCGAGGAGGTTGCCCAGACCGGCGAAATCCGCGCTCACATCGAGACCGACCTGGGCTTTCGTATCCCCGGTCGGGTCGCCAGCCGCCGCGTCGAGGTGGGCATGAGCGTCGCCAAGGGGCAGGTGCTGGCGGTGCTCGATCCCAACGACGTGCAGAACGAAGTACGGGTGGCCGAGGCCGAAGTCAGGAGCGCCGAAGCGGCCGAGGAGTTCGCTCGCTCGGGGCTCGAGCGCCAGAAGACGCTGTTCGACAAGCAGTTCGTCGCCCGTGCCCGGGTCGACGAGGCCGCGTCCAACTGGCGCGTGGCGAACGCCAGGCTCAACGTCGCGCGCACGGGCCTGCTCAGCGCGCGCAACAAGCTGAGCTACACCGAGCTGCAGGCGCCCGACGCCGCTATCGTCAGCGCGGCGATGGTCAATACCGGCCAGGTCGTCGATGCCGGGCAAGTGGCGTTCAAGCTCGCCTCGACCCATGAGCGCGACGCTGTCTTCAACATCTCGGAGCGTCTGTACATTTCGGTGTCCAACGACATTCAGGTGGAAGTCGCGCTGGTGTCGAATCCGGCGATCAAAGTCATTGGCCGCATTCGCGATGCCAGCCCGGCCGCGGATGAGGCAACCCGCACCTACCGGGTCCGTATCGCCTTGCCCGATGCCCCGCCGGCCATGACGCTCGGGGCCACGGTGACCGGGCGTCTGCTCCTGCCCGGCAAGACCCTGTTCATTCTCCCGGCCTCGTCCCTGACCAGCGAGGATGGCAAACCCGCGGTGTTCGTGGTCCAGCCCTCCGACCAGGTATTGGTGCGCAAACCCGTGGTGGTGACGCGCTTCACGGCGAGCCAGGCGCTGATCGAGTCCGGGCTTGCCGAAGGCGATGCGGTGGTGACCGCGGGCGTCAGCAAACTCAGGGCCGGGCAAAAGGTCGTCTACGACGCCGCGCAGGTGGCCAAATGAAGTCTGAAACCGGACAACCCGAGGAGAAGGGCGGCTTCAACCTGTCGGCGTGGTCGATCGGGCAGATGCCGCTGATGTTCTTCCTGATGCTGATCACCCTGGTCGGCGGTGCCCTCAGCTATTCCAAGCTGAGCCGCAACGAAGACCCGGCCTTCACCATCAAGACCATGGTGGTCGCCGCCCGCTGGCCCGGCGCGAACATCGACGACACGACCAAGCTGCTGACCGATCGTCTGGAGAAGAAACTCGAAGAGATCCCCTATCTCGACCGCCTCGACAGCTACACGCGCCCGGGCGAGACGGTGATCATGGTCAACCTGCGCGATGACGCGCCGTCGCACATCGTCCCGGACGCCTGGTACCAGGTGCGCAAGAAGATGACCGACATTGCCGCGACGCTTCCCAGCGGCGTGCAGGGGCCGTTCTTCGACGACGAATTCGGCGATACCTACGGGCAGATCTTCGGCTTCACCGCCGAGGGCTACTCCGATCGGGAACTGCGCGACTACCTGGAGGGCGTGCGGGCGGAGCTGCTGCGCATTCATGGCATCGGCAAGGTGCAGTTGCTCGGGGTGCAGGAAGAGCAGATCGTCATCGAGTTCTCGCCCGGTCGGCTGGCCTCCTTCGGGCTTGACGAGAATGCCGTCCTGCGGGCCTTGCAGGCCCAGAACGCGGTGATTCCATCCGGAACCGTGCGGTTGCCCGACGACAAGATTTCGCTGCGCGTCAGCGGCGGTTTCGCCTCCGAGGAAAGCCTGCGCAACGTGACCCTGCGCGCCAACGACCGTTTCGTGCCGCTGGTCGAGCTCGCCTCGATCCGGCGCATTCCCGCCGATCCGCCGGCACCGCTGTTCCGGGTCAACGGCGAGAAGGCCCTCGGTGTGGCGATTTCGATGGCCGCCGGCGGTAACCTGCTGGACTTCGGCGAGGCGGTACGCACCCGCATGGAGGACGTCAGGCTGGCGCTGCCCCACGGTATCGAGATGCTTCAGGTCGCCGACCAGTCGGTAGTGGTCAAGCAAGCCGTCAGCGGTTTTCTGACCGTCCTGGCCGAAGCGGTCGCGATCGTCCTCGCGGTGTCCTTTCTTTCCCTCGGTGTTCGCGCCGGGCTGGTCGTCAGCATCTCGATTCCCTTCGTCCTGGCGCTCACCTTCATCGGTATGGAACTGACCGGGATTGGCCTGCAGCGCATCTCCCTGGGCGCGCTGATCATTGCCCTGGGGCTGCTGGTGGACGACGCGATGATCACCGTCGAGGCGATGGTCGGCAAGCTGGAAGCCGGCTGGGATCTGAAGCGGGCGGCGAGCTTCGCCTACGAGTCCACCGCCTTCCCGATGCTCACCGGCACCCTGGTGATGATCGCCGGGTTCATCCCGGTGGGCTTCGCCGCGTCCAGTGCGGGTGAGTACTGCTACTCGATGTTCATGGTGGTGCTGATCTCGCTGTCGGCGTCCTGGGTGGTGGCGGTGCTGTTCTCGCCGTTGCTCGGCACCCTGATCCTGCCCAAGTCGTTGCCGCACCACGGCGGCGGGCAGGGTCGGATCATGGCGTTCTACGAGCGCGCCCTGTCCTGGGCCCTGGGCCACCGCGCAGTGACCCTCGCCATCGCGCTCGGGGCCTTCGGGGCCTCGCTCGGCGCCTCGGCCTATCTCGAACAGCAGTTTTTCCCGCCTTCCGACCGCCCCGAACTGCTGGTCAGCCTGACGCTGCCGCAGAACGCCTCCCTGGATGCGACCAACCGCGAGGCGTTGAAACTGGAGGAACTGCTCAAGAACGATGCCGATGTCGAGCGCTTCTCGACCTATGTCGGTTCCGGCGCGATCCGTTTCTACCTGCCCATGGAGGTTCTGCTGCAGAACGAAAACGTCACCCAGACCGTGGTGATCGCCAAGGGCGTCAAGGAGCGCGATGCCCTGCAGGCGCGGCTGGCGCAGAAGTTCAAGACCGACTTCTCCGGACTCATCGCCCGCGCGACCCCGCTGGAGCTCGGTCCGCCGGTCGGTTGGCCGCTCAAGTACCGGGTTACCGGGCCCGATCAGAACACGGTGCGGGATATCGCCGCGCGCCTGGCCAACGTCGTGTCGGCCAACCCGGACACACGGGAAGTCCATCTGCTGTCGGGAGAGCCGCAACGCAGTGTCCTGGTCCAGATCGACCAGACCCAGGCCCGGGCGCTGGGCTTCTCGTCGGAAGACATCGCCAGCGCCATGGCCACCATCTTCTCCGGTTCGGCGGTGACCACCGTGCGCGACCAGGACCGCCTGATCGATGTCATGGTCCGGGCGCAGACCGGGGAGCGCAGCGACCTGGCGACCCTGGCCAATCTGCAGATTCGCAACGGCGAAGGCCAGAACATCCCGTTGAGCCAGATCGCCCGGCTCAGCTACGGCGTCGAAGACCCCATCGTCTGGCGTCGGCAGCGGCTGCCCCTGCTTACGGTGCAGGGCGACGTGCGCGAGGGGCTCGAGGCCGCCACCGTGGTGCAGGCACTGGCGCCCGCCGTGGCGGAGTTCGCCAGGGACCTGCCCAAGGGCTACAAGGTCGAAACAGGCGGGGCGGTCGAGGAAGCGGCGAAAGGCAGCAGCTCGCTCGCCGCGGTTCTGCCGATCACCGCGCTGGTGATGTGCGTGTTGCTGATGGTGCAGTTGCGCAGCTTCTCGCGGATGTTCCTGGCGCTGGCGATGGCCCCGTTCGGCCTGATCGGCGTGGTCCTGGCGATGTTGCCGACCGCCACGCCGATGGGCTTCGTCGCGCAGCTCGGGGTCATCGCCCTGGTGGGCATGATCGTGCGCAACGCGGTGATCCTGATCGAGGAGGTGGACATCAATGTCCGGGGCGGGCAGTCGGCGCTGGAGGCCATCGTCCACGCCTCGATGCACAGGGCCCGGCCCATCGTGCTGACCGCCTGCGCGGCCATTCTCGGCATGATCCCGATCGCCCCGCAGATCTTCTGGGGGCCGATGGCCTATGCGGTCATCGGCGGGCTGGCCGTGGCCACGGTGGTGACCTTGACCGTCCTGCCGTGTGGTGTCTCGTTCCTGCTGCAGTGGGAGAATCGCCGACGCAAAGCGCCGGAGCACCCTGCTGGCTCAGTCGGCTGACTGGCACATCATCTGCAGAAACGACTCCAGGCACGGATTGCCGTTGTCCGGATGCCAGCTGATGCCGAACTCGATTCGCGGCGAGTCGGCCAGGGCGAAGAAACGGATGCCCGGCAGGTTGCTCCGGGCCATCGCCGAGGGCACCAGCGACACCCCCAGGCCCTCGGCCACGAGGTTGACGATGGTGCCCTGCAATTGCGTGTACAGGCGCACCTGCGGGTCGAAACCCGCTGCCTGGCACTGCGCCATGATGTTGTCGTAGAGCACCGGAGCGGTGTTGCGCGGGACGAGGATGAACGGCTCGGCGCTCAGTTCGTCCAGGCGCAGGTCGCGCCGTCGGGCCAGGCGATGATCGGCGGGGAGGGCGATGCACAGCGGTTCGCTGTGCAGGGCCTGATAGCGCAGCGCCTCGTGCCCGGCCTGGCGAAACGACAGGCAGACATCGTTGTTGCCTTCCAGCACCGAGCGCTCCAGCTCCATCGGCATCAGTTCGTGCAGGGACAGGCCGACGCCGGGCCAGGCTTGGGAAAACGCCTTGATCAGCCTGGGGAAGTCGGTCCAGGCCACCATCGAAGTGAAGGCGATGCGCAGCTCGCCGCGTTCGCCGCGGGCCACCGCCTGGCTGGCGCGGATCGCCGACTCCAGGCCCGCCAGCACCTGCCCGGCGTTGCGCTGCAGCTCGCGGCCGGCGGCGGTGAGGCTGACCGCGCGGGAACTGCGCAATACCAGTGCGCAGCCCATGGCTTCCTCCAGGCTGGAGATCTGCCGGCTCAGCGAGGGTTGCGCCAGGTTCAGGCTCGCCGCGGCCTTGCCGAAGTGCAGGTGCTCGGCCAGGGCGAGGAAATAGCGCAGTTGGCGGAGTTCGATCATTGATGTCTCCAGGCTATGGATCGGGGCATTTTAAGTCATTGGACCGTATCGAAACAGGTTCTTACACTGGCGCCGTTCTGTCCTGCCTGGAAGCGTCATGCACACCGTTCTCGTTGTCCTCGCCCCCATCTTCGCCCTGATCCTGGTTGGCTATCTGTGTCGCAAGAGCGGCAGGCTCGGGCCCACTGCCGCCTCCGAAATCAACCGGATGGTGGTCTGGCTGTGCCTGCCCGCGCTGCTGTTCAAGGTCACGGCGAGCGCGTCATGGGCCGAGATCTGGCAACCCGGTTTCGTCCTCGCGTTCGGCGGCGGGACGCTGGCGATGTTCCTGGCGACGCTGCTCTGGCGCCTGTTCAGCGGCCACAGCCTGGCGACATCGAGCATCGACGGGCTCAGCGCGGGTTACGCCAACACCGGCTACATCGGCATCCCCCTGTGCGCGCTGCTGTTCGGCGACGCCGGGCTGCAGCCGGCATTGATCGCCTCGCTGATCGTGGTCTGCGTGTTGTTCGCCATTGCCGTGGTGTGCATCGAGGTGGGGCTTCAGACCGAGAAGCATGTCGGCCGCGCGGCGGCGAAGGTGCTGCGCGCGCTGGCGAAGAATCCACTGGTGATCGCGCCCGTCGCCGGTGCGCTGTGGGCCTGCGGCGGGCTCGGTATCGCGCTGCCGGTGCTGCACTTCCTTGACCTGCTCGCGGCCGCGACCACGCCTTGTGCCCTGGTTTCGCTGGGCTTGTTCCTGGCACAGAAGGCCCCGGCGCAGACGAGCAGCGCCTGGCCGCTGGTGGTGCTGAAGCTGGTGGGCCAACCGCTGGTCACCTGGGTGCTGGCGTTCAAGGTGCTGGCCCTGCCGTCGATGTGGGCCACCTCGGCGGTGCTGCTCGCCGCGCTGCCCACCGGCACCGGGCCGTTCATGCTGGCGGAATACTACAACCGCGAGGCGGGGGTGGTTTCACGGGCGATTCTGCTGTCGACGCTGGGGTCGTTGCTGACGCTGGGTGGGTTGCTGTACTGCTTTCATTTTTCTGTCTGACGGTGAAATGCGTCAGGAAGTTCTGACCTCGTTCAGCAGCTCGGGGTGGCGATCCAGCACTTTCAACAGTTTCACCAGGGCTTGCGGCGGTTTGGTCTTGCCGTTCTCGTAGCGCGAGAACGCATTGACACCGCCGCCGAAAATCTCGGCCGCTTCGCGTTGGTCAAGCGCGAGCTTCTTGCGCACGCTGGCGATGAAATTCGGGTCGACGATAGACGCATTGACCTGCTTGTTGAACGCCAGCATCGCCGCGCTGACACGGGCCGACTCAGCAGCCTCGAGCACAGCTTCCGAGCAGGCGGGGCAGAAGTCGCCGGTGACTGCCGCAAGGGTGGTCGACTCGTTCTTGTAGGTGTACGGCAGGTCGCGGGTGTCATGCACCAGTTCCGCTGCTGCGCAGGATGGGCATTTCATGTTCATAGCTCCTTGAAGGACACGATGAGCACGTCATCGATGACAGTGAGTTTCACATAGACCTCTCCGACCGCCGTACTCGTTCGGTACACGTCTTGCCAAATCGTGTGATCGGCGTGAGTGGTCATGCTTTTGTAGAAGTCCTGGGCAGGCAGTGACATGACGATGTCGACGATCCCTTCGAAGTCGAGCCCCAACGCGGCTCCGCCGTGAAGAGCAGACAACGTGGAACGCACGTTCCCAGCGTCGATCAGGGCCTTGATCACTGACAGCTTGCAGTGTGGAGTCCTTTTTTCCATGGAAGACACGCTAACCTATTAGGTTTAATTTGGCAACTTGGTTAATTGTGTCAAACGCCGGCTTCCTGGAATCCGTTCGCCCAGCGGTCGCGTTCGACAGCTGGGCGATTGTGCTCAAGGCATGAAGGGAGGGGGCAAAGAATGAATGTCGAGATACGTCAACGTTGCGAAAGCCCGCGCAACACCTCCATCGCCCTGTCCGCATCCTGCACACCGACGAAAATATGATCGTGGTAGTACCCCGCGATCACATTGCAACTGATCCCGGCGTCACCCAGCGCGGTGGCGAACGCGGCGGTCAGGCCCACGGCCTGCAGTGCCGAATGGATGGTCAGGGTGATCCACGCCGCGACGTAGTCGTAGCTCAGGCCCAGGGCATCGGCGCGGCCGCGTTCGAGGATGACCGTCAGGCCTTCCTGTTCGCGGAAGCTGCCGAGCACTTCCTGGCCCTGCAGTGACGCCGCGTCGGCGACGCTGCAGAACACGTACTCGCCGTGGTTGAGGGTAGGGCTCATGCCGCGCAGCAGCGCGGTGATGGAGGTTTCGCCAGGCATGTCGGGTCGCTCCGCTTGAAAGGTCGCCCAGTCTGCCCTTCACGCCCGCGCATGTGGAATCAATGTTGCTGATGCTGGATTAGCGAAAGTGGCCGCGAAGTGGACGACCCGGGCCGAACGGGGTGTTCGTTGCCCAGGCCGTCGGCACGGCTTCAGCCTGCCGCGGAACGCACCTGCAGGACCACGCCCGCACCGGCCTCGCGGGTATCGAAGTAGCTGAAACCATGCCCGTTGGGCAGCCGTCCGCGCAGCAGCAGGTCGAGCCCCAGGGCGCGCCCGGCCTGTTCGCCGGCATCGCAGTGGGCGACCTTGAAGCCGAGGTGGAACACCCCTTCGCCATGGGCCTCCAGGTGCTGGCGCTGCGGCGTGTTCCCCGGGGGCGGGGCGCACAGTTGCAACTGCAGGTTGTCGAGGTTGCAGAAGCGGTAGCGCAGTTTCAGGAAGTCCTCGGTGCACGGCACCTGCAGGTCCCCGGCGAACGCTTCCAGCGACGGAAATGCCTGCCAGGGGCCGATCCCCAGCGCCTCGTACCAGGCCACCGCACGCTCGAGCTCGTGGACCACGATGCACAGGTGATGCAGTTCGCGGAACGGGTTCATCAGCGCTGCCCCGGGGTGAAATGGCTGGCCGCGTCGAGGCGGCTCTGCTCGGCGCGCGGATTCCATTGCACCCCCGAGCGGGCCACCACCCCGGGCTTGAGGCGCTGGGTGTCGTCGTAGTCTTCCCAGGGGTGGAAGTACAGCGCTTCGAGGCTGTCGAGGCGGCCCAGGTGGGAGGCGTAGCCCTTCAGGTAGGCCATGCGTTCCTGCTCGCTGACCCGCGCCGGCATCCACGCGGCATAGGGCGGCAGCACGGTGAAGCCGGTGTAGGCCAGCATGCCGTTGTGGATCGGCCAGAGGATATGGTGCAGGTCGCCATCGATGCCGTTCGGCTCGTACAGGGTCGAGGCGGTGCCGGTGGTGATGCACAGCATGGCCTTCTTGCCGTGGAAGTGGCCGCTGGCGTACTTGCGCCCGGTGGAGTAGGCGAAGCCGCGGGCGAACACGCGGTCGACCCAGCCCTTGAGGATCCCCGGCATGGAGAACCACCACAGCGGGAACTGGAAGATCAGCAGGTCGGCGTTGCTCAGCTTGTCCTGCTCCGCCTGCACCTGGGCGGCGAAGCTGCCGCTGGCGAAGGCATGTTCCTGCTCGCGGGACAGGTCGAGGTAGCTGGCGTCGGCGCGTTCGCCGCGGAAGTCGTCCGCGCTGAGCGCTGCCTGCCAGCCCATGGCGTAGAGATCGCTGACTTCGACGCTGTGGCCGGCCTGGCGCAAGGTCTCGACGGCGGTGTTCTTCAGCGCCGCGTTGAAGGAAAAGGGCTCCGGATGAGCCAGGACGATAAGGACATTCATGGTGCACGCCTGTGTGGTTCGGATGAATGCACCATCAAAGCACGCCGGAGCCTGGCCGGCTTGTGTCGAACGGGGGCGCCTGCCGCGGCTTTCTGCACAGTCGCCGGCCGCACCCGCCGGGCCGGACCGATTGTGCCGAATACCGTCGCGCACGGACGGTCTGTCCTCAAGCCGGGCGCCGCCGATCTTGCAAAGCTGTAGGCCACACAGGCTGCCCGCTGCGAGGTGCGCGGGCGGCGGCTGGCAATCGAGGAGAGACGATGAAACATCAAGGTAAAGTGGCGCTGGTCACAGGGGCGGCCCAGGGCCTTGGCCTGGCCTGCGCGGAACGCTTCGTCGCCGACGGCGCGCGGGTGGTGCTGGTGGACGTCCAGGCCGACAAGGTGCGCGCGGCCGCCGAACGCTTCGGCGACCAGGCCACCTGGCTGGTCGCCGACCTGAGCGTGATCGACAGCGCCGCCGCGACGCAACTGGTCGCCCGCGCCGTGGAGCATTTCGGCAGCCTGGACATCGTGGTCAACAACGCCGGGATCATCCACAACGCGGACTTCGTCGACTTTCCCGAGGCGATGTTCGACAAGGTCCTGCACGTCAATCTGAAGTCGCAGTTCCTGATCGGCCAGGCGGCGGCGCGGGTGATGATCGAGCACGGGATCCATGGTTCGATCATCAACATGTCGTCGATCAATGCCGAGCTGGCGATCCCCAATTCCGTGGCCTACGCGGTGTCCAAGGGCGGCATCAAGCAGCTCACCGCGGTCATGGCGGTGGGCCTGGTCAACCACGGGATCCGGGTCAATGCCATCGGCCCGGGCACCATCGCCACCGACCTGGTGCTCAATTCGGTGATGGCCAACGAGGCGCAGCGCCGCACGGTGCTGTCGCGCACGCCCATGGGCCGCTGCGGCGAGGCGTCGGAAGTCGCCAGCGTCGCCTCCTTCCTGGCCAGCGACGATGCCTCCTACATCATCGGTCAGACCATCTACCCCGATGGCGGGCGCCTGATCCTCAACTACACGGTGCCGGTCAAGGACTGAGGTCCGCCGGCCAGATGCCCCCGTGCCGCGCGGCACGGGGTTCGAGACCACCGTACAACAACAAGGGAAATGGCAGTTCATGACCGTCGATGTTCGCTGCATAGACCTCAACTCGGACATGGGGGAGGGCTTCGGTGCCTGGGAGATGGGCGATGACAGCGCCATCCTCGACATCGTCAGCACGGCCAATGTCGCCTGCGGCTTTCATGCCGGCGATCCGCACATCATGGCGCGCACCTTTGCCCTGGCCAGGGACAAGGGCGTGGCGGTGGGCGCGCACCCGGCGTTCCCCGACCTGTGGGGCTTCGGCCGCCGGTCCATGGTGTTTTCCGCCGCCGAGATCGAGCGCCTGGTGGCCTACCAGGTCGGCGCCGCCCAGGCCCTGGCCGCCTATGCCGGGCACCGCCTGACCCACGTCAAGGCCCATGGCGCCCTCGGCAACCTGACCCAGACCGACGAAGCCGTGGCGCGCGCGGTGTGCCGCGCGGTGAAGGCCGTCGATCCGTCGCTGACCTGCCTGGTCATCGCCCTCGGCCACCAGGCGCGCATCGCCGCGGAGATGGGCCTGGATACCCGCTCGGAAATCTTCGCCGACCGCGCCTACACCGCCGCCGGCCACCTGCTCAAGCGCGGTCTGCCGGGGGCGGTGATCCACGACCCCGCCGAGGCGGCGGCGCGGGTGCTGCGCATGGTTCGCGCGCAGGCCCTGGAAACCGTCGACGGCGAATCCCTCGCGTGCCGCATCGATTCGGTGTGCGTGCACAGCGACACGCCCGCCGCCGTGGCCATCGCCCGTGCCGTGCGTGACGCACTGCAGGCGGACGGCCTGCACATTGGCAGTTGGACCCGGTCCGCAGCCTGACCCCGGATGAGACCCAGATGAAAATTGAAATGATCGAACACCTGCTGGACATCGCCGTGCAGGCGGGGGCGGGTGTGCTGGAGTACAGCGGCGCCGGCGCGCGGGTGCGCCTGGTGCTGGATGGCAGCGCGAGCCAGGCGCCCACCCTGCGCCTGGACGAACAGGCGCTGGCCACGGTCGCGGCAGCGCCCGCGGCGACAGGCCGGCACGTCGAGGCCAGCATGACCGGGGTGTTCTACCGCGCCCCGGGGCCGGACCAGGCGGTATTCGTCGAGGTCGGCGACCGCGTGGTCGAGGGCCAGGTGCTGGCCATCGTCGAGGCGATGAAGATGCTCAACCCGCTGGAGTCGCCGGTGGCCGGGCGAATCGCCGGGATCCTGGCCAGCGACGGTCAGGCCGTCGAGTACGGCATGCCCCTGTTCGTCATCGAGGAGAATCCGGCATGAGCGCACGTCCGTTCGACAGCCTGCTGATAGCCAACCGCGGGGAAATCGCCCTGCGTATCCTGCGCGCTGCCCGCGAGGCGGGCATCCGTACCATCGCCGCCTATTCCGAGGCGGACGCCGGGCTGCGCCATGTGCAACTGGCCGACGAGCGCATCTGCCTGGGGCCGGCGCCGTCGCGCGACAGCTACCTGGATATCGCCCGGGTGCTGCAGGCCGCGCGCCTGACCGGTGCCCAGGCCATTCACCCCGGCTACGGCTTTCTTTCCGAGAACAGCCGCTTCGCCGCGGCGGTGGAGGAGGCCGGGCTGGTCTTCGTCGGGCCGACGGCGGCGTCGATCCGCCTGATGGGCGACAAGGTTTCGGCCAAGCAGGCCATGCTCGATGCTGGCGTGCCTTGTGTGCCCGGTTCCGCCGGGGCCTTGCCGGACGAGGCGCAGGCCATTGTCGCCCTCGGCGAAGCCTGCGGCTATCCGCTGATCGTCAAGGCCGCCGGTGGTGGTGGCGGTCGTGGCATGCGCGTGGTGCGTGCGCCGGGGGAACTGCTCGACGCGGTGGCCATGACCCGCCAGGAAGCGGAGCGCGCCTTCGGCAATCCGCAGGTCTATCTGGAACGTTTTCTGGAGCGACCGCGGCATATCGAGATCCAGGTGCTTGCCGACACCCACGGCAATGCCGTGTGGCTGGGGGAGCGGGACTGTTCGATGCAGCGCCGGCACCAGAAGGTCATCGAGGAGGCACCGGCCCCTGGCATCGCCCGCGAGGCCATCGCCGCCATCGGCGAGCGTTGCGCGCAGGCCTGCCGGCAGATCGGCTATCGCGGCGCCGGTACCTTCGAGTTCCTCTACGAGGATGGCGCGTTCTTCTTCATCGAAATGAACACCCGGGTGCAGGTCGAGCATCCGGTGACCGAACTGGTGACCGGTATCGACATCGTCGCCGAGCAACTGCGCATCGCCGCCGGCCTGCCGCTGTCGCTCACCCAGGCCGATGTGCGTATCAGCGGGCATGCCATCGAGTGCCGGATCAACGCCGAGGACCCGTTCAGCTTCCTGCCCGCGCCGGGTGTGGTCAGCGAATGGATCGCCCCGGGCGGACCGGGGATCCGTGTCGACAGCCATCTGTATGGCGGCTATCGGGTGCCCAGCCAGTACGACTCGCTGATCGCCAAGTTCCTCGCCCACGGCAGCGACCGTGAGCTGGCCCTGCGGCGCATGCGTGGCGCCCTGGGGGAAACCCGTCTCGACGGGATCAAGAGCAGCATCGCCCTGCACCAGGCCTTGATGGCGGAGCCGGGGTTCGTCGGTGGTGGCTGTGACATTCACCATCTGGAACGTTATCTGGCGGAGAACGAGGCATGAACGGCGAACGCTTGCAGGGCATCGCGGCGCTATTCCGGCGCCAGGGTCTGGTGGAGCTGGAGGTGGAAATGGCCGGGGAGCGCCTGGCGCTGGTGGCGGGGCGTGGGCAGGGCGACATGGCACCAGTACAGACGCCAGCCGCGCTACCGGCGGCGCTAGTGCTGCGTTCTCCGGGGATGGGGCTGTTGCGTCTTTGTCATCCGCAGCGAGCGCAGGCGGAGGTCGCTGCGGGTGCCGTGGTCATTCCCGGGCAGGTGGTGGCCTGGCTGGAGAACGATGGGCTGCTGGAGGAAATCCGGGCGGTCGAGGCCGGGGTCGTTGGCCAGGTGCTGACGGGGGATGGGCAGCGGGTCGGGTATGCCGATGCGTTGTTCGAGTACCGCTGAGGGCCTGGGTACAACCATCGCCAGTACCGGTCTCATCGCGGGCAACGCCCGCTCCCACAGGTCTCACGCCGGGCCAGGATCTTGTGGCTGACCCAGATCCTTGTGGGAGCGGGCATTGCCCGCGATGAGGCCGGCACGAGACCCCCCGGCAACCCCGCTCACAACGACCGCGCCCCCACCGCCGCACTCGACAGCCGATACTGCATCGGCGTGCAGTGCAGCGCCGCCTTGAACTGGCGGCTGAAGGCACTATGGTCGGAATAGCCGCACTCGGTGGCGACATCGGTAATGCTCATCAGCGTCTGTTCCAGCAATTCGCAGGCCTTTTCGATGCGCGCCTTCATCAGGATCTGCTTGGGCGACAGCTGGAACACCTCGCGGGTCAGGCGCTGCAAGGTGTCCATCGACAGCCCCACCTGCTCGGCGATATCGGCGATCAACTGCGGCTGGCTGAGGTTCTCGCGCACCAGGCGGGAAAACTCCATGAGCCGCTTGTAACCCAGGTGCTTCTCGTCCGGCCGGTTGAGCAGGCGGGAAATACCCACCAGCCCGGTGACCTGGTTGTGCTGGTTGAAGATGCCGAACTTGGAACTCAGGCACCACTGCTTGTGGCCATCCGCCGAACGAAACAGCCGCAAGGCATCCACCACGTCACGCCCCGTGCTGATCACCGAGAGGTCCTGGGCCATGATGCTGGAACTGGTGACCGGGAACAGTTCGTCGGCGGTCAGGCCGATCACCTCTTCCTTGCTGCGCTTGCCGCTGTACTGCACCAGGGTCTGGTTGACCACCACATAGCGCCCGTCGGCATCCTTGACGTAGAACATCACGTCCGGCATGCGATCGAACAGCTTGTCCAGCAGGGTCAGGTCCTGGTCGATCCAGTGCAGGAGTTCCTTGCCTTCGATCATCGGACATCCTCCTCGAAAGACGATTGGGCAACAGCGTTCGCGCCACCCTAGCAGTTCTGCCGGATACCGCGCGAGTGGTTCTTCGTGATTCCTCCCGATTGTGCGCAATGCCGCAGCTCAAGAACGGTATATCGAATACTCATCGCCCCGCGCACCGGGCTTTTCCCAGGATTCGCCGTGAAAAGCCAGGGGCAGGACGGCTGCCTCTGCGCGCAAGGACACTGTGCAGAAAACAGCCCTGCACGGACCGGCTCGATGCAAGCCGGATGCCGCCATCCTGCGCACAATCGGCAGCACCAGGCCGGCCCTGCGCATCGGCCCTTTTTCACCACGACAAGGCCCGAGCATGAACCGTCCATGGTGGTCCCGCTTCAAGAAAGCCTGCGTTCGTTTCCTGGAGCGGCTGGGCAGGGCCGCACCGTTCTGAGTCGGGCGCCGTCGCGTCCGCACGCTTCGAGGTAGTCATGAACATGCTTGCACAACCACCGTCGCGGGCCGTCACGCCGCGGCTTTCACCCGCCGGCAGCCGCGGCTTGCTGATGGACATGGCGCAGGGCGCCTTCGATGCCGACCTGCAGGATCGCGTGCTGGCCCTGGCGGCCATCGCGCGCCAGCATCCGGCGATCGAACAGGCCGTGCCGGGGATGAACAATCTGCTGCTGGTGCAGCGCGCGGCGGCGGGCGAGCGGCCGGCGCTGGAAGCCTGGCTGCTGGAGCAATGGGCGGCGCGGGAGCAGCCCGCGGCGCCGGGTCGCGAGATCGAGATCGCCGTGGTCTACGGCGGCGAGGCCGGCGAGGACCTGCGCGCCCTGGCCGAGCACGCCGGGATGAGCGTCGCCGAGGTGGTCCGCCTGCACAGCGCGGCGACCTACCGCGTCGCCTGCCTCGGCGCGATGCCGGGCTTTCCCTACCTCAGCGGGCTCGATCCGCGCCTGGCCATGCCACGCCGGGCGGTACCGCGCATGCGTCTGGAGCAGGGCGCGGTGATCATCGGTGGGCCCCAGGCCGGGGTGATGCCCTGCGCGGCGCCCTCGGGCTGGCATGTGATCGGGCAGACCCGGTGCCGCCTGTTCGACCCGCAGGCGGCGCAACCGACCTTGCTCCTGCCGGGCGACCGGGTGCGCTTCACGGTGCTGGAGCTGCTGCCATGATCGAGATACTGAGCAGCGCCGCCGCCAATTCCGTACAGGACCTGGGGCGCCCGGGCCATCTGCACCTGGGCCTGTGCGCCGGCGGGGCGATGGACGTCGCGGCCCTGCGCCTGGGCAACCTGTTGCTGGACAACCCGGCCTGCGCGGCCGGGCTGGAGATCGCCCTGTTTCCCTTCCGCCTGAAGTTTCTCGTCGACTGCCAGTTCGCCCTGACCGGCGCCGACGGCCCGGCGACGCTGGACGAACGCACCCTCTACCCGTCGTGGCGCTTCCAGGCCAGGGCCGGGCAGGTCCTGAGCCTGGCGCCGCCGACGCGCGGCGCGCGCAGTTACCTGACCTTCGCCGGCGGCATCGAGGTCGAGACGGTCCTCGGTTCGCGTGCCACCGACCTGAAAACCGGTTTCGGCGGTTTCCACGGGCGCGGCCTGCGCAAGGGTGATCGCCTGCCGCTCGGCACCGCGCCGGCGTCCCGCGACAAGGAGCTGGGCGCGGCCCTGCCGCGCTTTCTCGGCGAACGCGGTGGCGTGGTGCCGGTGAGGATCACGCCGGGCGCCGAGTGGGCGCTGCTCGACGACGCCTCGCGGCAGGCCTTGCTGCACCAGCAATGGAGCGTCACCCCGGACAGCAACCGCATGGGCATGCGTTTGAAGGGCGAGGCCCTGGCGCTGCGCGAGCCGCTGGAAATGCTTTCCCACGGCATCCTGCCCGGCACCGTGCAGGTGCCGCCGGCGGGTCAGCCGATCATCCAGCTGGTGGATGCCAACACCTGCGGCGGCTACCCGAAGATCGCCCATGTCATCGAAGCCGACCTGCCGACCCTGGCCCAGGCACCGATCGGCGCGTGCCTGGGCTTTGTCCTGGTCGATGCCGCCCAGGCCGAGCAGGCACAGCGCCTGGCGGAACAGGAACTGGAGCCGATCGCCCGGGCCCTGCAACTGCAGCGGCGCTACTCATGAGCGGCCAGGGCATCGCGCTGGCGCCGCGCACCGACGAAACCATCCTCCTGGCCGCCCATCAACTGCTGCTGGAAGGCGGTTTCGCCGGCATGTCGATGCGCTGCCTGAGCCATCGCGCCGGTTTGCAGGCGGGCAGTCTCTACCATCACTTCTCCGGCAAGCAGGAAGTCCTGGAAGAAGTGCTCGGCGGCATCGTCCAGCGTCGGGTGGGCGGCTGGCGCCGGGTGCGGCCCTTGGCGCGCCCGGCGTGGCAGCGCCTGCAGCAGTTCATCGAGTTCCATGTCCGGCATGTCCTGCAGCATGCCGCCGACCAGGCGGTGCTGCGCTCCGAACGGCGCTACCTCGATGCCCAGGCTCGCGAACGCCTGGAGCAACTGGAGCGCGAGTATTTCCAGGTGCTGTTCGCCAGCGTGGCCGAGGGCGTGGCCGCCGGGGTGTTCTCGGTGACCTGCGCCAGGCTGGCGGCGCGCACCCTGCGCGGCCTGCTGGACAGCATCGAGGATGCGCCGGACGACGGGCGCATGACGCCGTGGATGATCGAGGTCGCGGCGCGGGTCCTGCGGGTCGGCGAGGCCGGGCGCTGAGCGCGCCGGCCGGCATTCATTCCAACAGCTGAGGAGAAACCAGCATGAACGATTTCATGGCCCTGCCGCGGGACGAGGCGCAGCGGCTGCAGACCGAGGTGGCCGCACACTACGCACGGCTGCGCGACCGAAACCTTGCGATCAACATGGCCCGCGGCGTGCCGAGCAGCGAACAGCTGGACCTGTCCAATGCGATGCTCGATTTCGACGGCTACTTCGCCGAGGACGGTACCGACTGTCGCAACTACATGGGTCAGCAGGGCCTGCCCGAGGCGCGGGCGTTGTTCGCGCCCTTGCTCGGCGTGCCCGCCGACCAGGTGGTGGTGGACGGCAACTCCAGCCTGGCCCTGATGCACGACTGCATCGCCTACGCCTGGCGCAGCGGCACCTGCGACTCGGCGCGGCCCTGGTCGGCCGAGCCCGACGTGGCCTTTCTCTGCCCGGTGCCTGGTTATGACCGGCACTACGCCATCTGCGAGGCCTTCGGCATCCGACTGATCCCCGTCACCCTGCACGACGACGGGCCCGACCTCGACGAAGTCGCGCGCCTGGTCAAGGATCCGGCGGTCAAGGGCATGTGGTGCGTGCCCAAGTACAGCAACCCCACCGGGGCCATCTACAGCGACGAAGTGATCGACTTTCTCGCCGCGATGGACACGGCGGCGGCGGACTTCCGCCTGTTCTGGGACGACGCCTACAGCATGCACCACCTCACGGCGGAGCCGGTGCGCATCGCCAATGTCAGCGAGCGCTGCCAGCGGCACGGGCACGCCAACCGGGCGCTGGTATTCGCCTCCACCTCGAAGATGACCTTCGCCGGCGGCGGCCTGGCCCTGTTCGGCAGTTCCACGCCGAACATCGCCTGGTGGCTGCGCCATGCGGCGGTTCGCAGCGTCGGCCCGGACAAGCTGAACCAGTTGCGCCATGTCCGCTTCCTGCGCGACCTGCAGGGCCTGGAAGCGCTGATGGACGGCCACCGGGAAATCCTCGCGCCGCGTTTCGAGGCGGTACGCCAGGTCTTCGAGCGCCTGCTGACGACCTGGCGGGTGGCGCGCTGGAGCGTGCCCCGGGGCGGCTATTTCATCAGCGTCGACTGCCTGCCCGGCACGGCCCGCCGCGTAGTGGAGCTGGCGAAGGCGGCCGGTGTGCGGATGACGGCCGCCGGCGCGGCATTCCCCCAGGGCCTCGACCCGCGCGACAGCCATCTGCGCATCGCGCCGTCGTCCCCGGCGCCGGACGACCTTGAGCAGGCTGCCGAAGTGATTGCCGTGAGCATTCTGCTGGCGGCCTGCGAAATCCGCTTGCAGGCGTCGTAACCGCCCCATGGGCATCTGCACAAGGGGTCGATACCAACCTGTGGGAGCGAGCTCGCTCGCGAACGGCGGCGAAGCCGTCGTAAAACCTGAGTCCCGAGTTTGCCTGACACACTGCGGATTCAGGTTTTGTGGCCGCTTCGCGCCCATTCGCGAGCAAGCTCGCTCCCACAGGTGAGGGCCGCACGCAGGCATTTTTCAGGGTCTGGCGACTATGCAGAAAGCCGCAGATTCCCCCTCCCATGGATGCAAGCCAGCCGCCCCCTCGGTCCGCACAATGGGGGCGTCCAGACAGACAACTCCAAACAGATGTCCGGACCCGCGGTTGGGCAGATCGCCCACCGCCGTGAAGCCTTTTACTGCCGATCCAACGTGGTCCCGACGGCGTCGCCGACGGGATAAACCCAGAACAAAAAAGCAACCGGAGCAGGCGCTATGAACATGCACGCGGGCAAATGGGGCCTTGGCCTCGCCATGGCGGGTTACTTGTGGACGCAGGCGGCGCAGGCCGACCTGCTGATTGGTGTGGCCGGGCCGATGACGGGGCCCTACGCCTCCGGTGGCGAGCAGATGCGCAATGGCGCGGAGCGCGCCATCGCCGATATCAATGCCCGTGGCGGGGTGCTCGGCCAGCCGCTGAAGCTGGTGGTCGGCGACGATGTCTGCGACCCGAAACAGGCGGTCGCGGTGGCCAACACCCTGGTCAACAAAGGTGTGGTGTTCGTCGACGGTCACTATTGCTCCAGCTCGACCATGCCGGCCTCGGAGGTGTACGCCGACGAGGGCATCAGCATGGCGACCATCTCCACCAACCCGCAGGTCACCGAACGCGGGCTGAACAACCTGATCCGTGTGGTCGGTCGTGACGACCAGCAGGGCGGTGTGGCGGCCCAGTACCTGGCGCGGCATTTCGCCGGGCGCAAGATCGCCGTGGTCGACGACAAGAGCGCCTACGGCAAGGGCCTCGCCGACGAGGTCGACAAGGGCCTGCGCGCCCAGGGTCTGAGCCTGGCGCTGCGCACCTCGATCACCGCCGGCGAGAAGGACTACAACAGCCTGGTCAGCCGCATGAAGGCCGCGGGTATCGAAGTGCTCGCCTACGGCGGCTACTACACCGAGCTCGGCCTGATCCTGCGCCAGGCCGCGCAGAGCGGCCTGAAGCTGACCACCATCGGCGGCGACACCCTGACCAACTCCGAGCTGCTGGTGGCCGGTGGCGCGGCGGCCGACGGCACGCTGTTCACCTTCGGCCCGGACCCGCGCACTTCGCCGGCGGCGGCGGAAATCGTCGCCAGTTTCCGCCAGGCCAGGATCGAGCCGGAAGGCTACACCCTGTACTCCTACGCCGCGGTCCAGCTGTTCGCCCAGGCCGCGCAACTGGCCGGATCGACCAAGGTCGAGGACATCCGCAAGGCCTGGAGCGGGCAGACCTTCGACACCGTGGTGGGGCCGCTGGCGTTCGACGCCAAGGGCGATATCACCCAGTCCGCCTACGTCGTGTATCGCTGGTCCGGCAACCAGTACGGCTACGCCGAATGAGTCGTGGGTGACGGGCCCGGGCGGCCCGTCACCCGATGTCGCCCTGTCTGGAGTCCTTCCATGTACCTTGCCCTTCAACAACTGATCAACGGCCTGACCCTGGGGTCGGTGTACGGCTTGATCGCCATTGGCTACACCATGGTCTACGGCATCATCGGCATGATCAATTTCGCCCATGGCGAGATCTTCATGATCGGTGCCTTCATCGCCATCGCCTGCTTCACCCTGCTGGCGGCGCTGGGGGTGACCTCGGTGCCGCTGGCCATCCTCGCCGTGCTGCTGGTCAGCATCCTCCTCACCGCCGTGTACGGCTGGGCGGTGGAGCGTACCGCCTATCGTCCGCTGCGCGGCTCGACACGCCTGGCGCCGCTGATCTCGGCGATCGGCATGTCGATCTTCCTGCAGAACTTCGTGCAACTGAGCCAGGGCGCGCGGGTCAAGTCCATTGCCCCGGTGCTCTCCGGCGGCTGGGAATTCGCGGTCGGCACCGGGCACAGCGTGTACGTGTCGTATATCCAGGTGCTGGTGGTGGCCACCACGGTGCTGCTCCTCGCGGGCTTCACCTGGATGCTCACCCGCACCTCGTTCGGCCGCCAGCAGCGGGCCTGCGAACAGGACCGCACGATGACCGGTTTCCTCGGCGTGAACGCCGACCGGATCATTTCCCTGACCTTCATGATCGGTGCCGCGCTGGCCGCGGTGGCCGGGGTCATGGTCACCCTCTACTACGGCGTGATCGATTTCAGCATCGGCTTCCTGGTCGGCATCAAGGCCTTCACCGCCGCGGTGCTGGGCGGCATCGGCTCGCTGCCGGGGGCCATGCTCGGCGGCCTGCTGATCGGCATCATCGAGTCCTTCTGGGGAGCCTATTTCTCCGCCGAGTACAAGGATGTCGCCACCTTCCTGATTCTGATTCTGGTTCTTCTGGTACGGCCCTACGGACTGCTCGGCCGTCCCGAAGTGGAGAAAGTCTGATGAGCGTTGTTTCCCTCACTCCCCGGGCGCGTCTGCTCGACGCCATGCGCATCGCCCTGGTGGCGATCGTCCTCGGCATCCCCCTGGTCGGCCTGTACACCAGCGACAGCGGCGGTGTACTGCAACTGCACACGCGCTGGCCGCTGCTCGCCGCCGTGGTGAGTGCCGTGTTCTGCCTGCGCCTGGCGCAGACCTCGCTGCTCGGTGGCCTGCGCACCCGTCTGCAACGCCGCGCCGCGGCCCGCCCGCTGCTGCGCTCGCCGCGTCCGCTGGTACAGCCGCTGGGCTGGCTGCTGCTGATCGGCGCGCTGGCCCTGCCGCTGCTGTTCTCCGGCAACCGCTATGTGATCGACATCGCCACCACCGTGCTGATCTACGTGATGCTCGGCTGGGGCCTGAACGTGGTGGTGGGCCTGGCCGGCCTGCTCGACCTCGGCTACGTGGCGTTCTACGCCGTGGGTGCCTACAGCTACGCCTTGCTCTCGCAGTACCTGGGCTTCTCGTTCTGGCTGTGCCTGCCGATCGCCGCGCTGCTGGCGGCACTCTTCGGCATGCTCCTGGGCTACCCGACCCTGCGCCTGCGCGGCGACTACCTGGCCATCGTCACCCTCGGCTTCGGCGAGATCATCCGCCTGGTGCTGATCAACTGGACCGAGGTCACCGGCGGTCCCAACGGCGTGTCGTCGATCGAACGGCCGAGCTTCTTCGGCCTGACCTTCGGCGCCGGCGACCCCAACAGCTTCGCCGCCTTCTTCGGCCTGGGTCATTCGAGCAGCCAGCGCATCGTCTTTCTCTACTACGTCATCCTCGGCCTGGCGCTGCTGACCAACGCCCTGGTCCTGCGCATGCGCAAGGTCCCGGCGGGACGCGCCTGGGAGGCCGTGCGCGAGGACGAGATCGCCTGCCGCGCGCTGGGCATCAACATCACCAACATCAAGCTCTCGGCGTTCGCCCTCGGCGCCATGCTCGGCGGCCTGGCCGGGGTGTTCTTCGCCGCGCGGCAGGGCTTCATCTCGCCGGAGAGCTTCACCTTCAACGAAAGCGCGATCGTCCTGGCCATCGTCGTCCTCGGCGGCATGGGCAGCCAGTTGGGTGTGGTCCTCGGCGCGCTGGTCCTGGTGTTGCTGCCGGAGCTGGGCCGCAACTTCTCCGAGTACCGCATGCTGCTGTTCGGCGCCGCCATGGTGCTGATCATGGTCTGGCGGCCGGGCGGCATCTTCGCGGCCCGCGAACCGAGCCTGCTGTGGTCGCGCCTGGGGCGCAAGGCGCGGCCCGCCGCGACGCGACCGGTCAACCTGGAGGCCAGCCGATGAACGACGTACTCCTCGATGTCCAGGCACTGGACATGACCTTCGGCGGGATCAAGGCGATCGAAGGCCTGTCGCTGCAGGTGCGGCGCCGGCAGATCACCTCGGTGATCGGCCCCAACGGCGCCGGCAAGACCACCCTGTTCAACTGCCTGACCGGTTTCTACCAGCCCAGCGGCGGCGACCTGCGCTTGCATCACCCCGCGCACGGCACCCTGCGCTTGCAGGAGCTGGCGACCCGTGACGTGGCGCGCAAGGCCGGAGTGGTGCGGACCTTCCAGAACATTCGCCTGTTCCCGCGGATGACCGTGCTGGAGAACCTGATCGTCGCCCAGCACAACGCCTTGCAGCGGGCCTCGTGGTTCTCCGTCGCGGCGATTCTCGGCCTCAAGGTCTATCGCGATGCCCAGCAGGCGGCGCTGGAAAAGGCCCTGACGCACCTGCGCCGGCTGGACCTGGAACGCTTCGCCGACGAGCCGGCCGGGGCCCTGTCCTACGGTATCCAGCGCAAGGTCGAGCTGGCCCGGGCGCTGTGCGTCGATCCGTTGCTGCTGTGCCTCGACGAACCGGCCGCCGGCCTCAATCCGCGCGAGTCCGCCGAACTCAACGAATGCCTGCAGGGCCTGGTCAGCGAGCAGGACCTCAGCGTGCTGCTGATCGAACATGACATGAGCGTGGTGATGAACATTTCCGATCACATCCATGTGCTGTGCTACGGGCGCAAGATCGCCGAAGGCACGCCGCAGCAGATCCAGAACGATGACCAGGTGATCGCCGCCTACCTGGGCAACCCGGACGAGGAGGTTGCCTGATGCTGCAACTACGCCAATTGCATGTGCACTACGGGCATGTGCACGCCCTGCGCGGCATCGACCTGGACATCGCCAGGGGCGAGATCGTCACCCTGATCGGCGCCAACGGCGCCGGCAAGTCGACCCTGATGACCAGCATCCTCGGCAGCCCGCGGCCGAGTGCCGGCGAGGTGTCGTTCAACGGCACCCCGCTGGTCGGCCTGGCGCCGCACCAGGTGGCGCGCCAGGGCATCGCCATCGCCCCGGAAGGACGGCGCATCTACCTGCGCATGAGCGTGCTGGACAACCTGCTGATGGGCAGCATCCATGCCGATCCGGCGGGACGCGAGGACGACCTGCAACGCATGTACGGGCTGTTCCCGATCCTCAAGGCGCGCCTGCAGCAGACCGCCGGCACCCTGTCCGGCGGCGAGCAGCAGATGCTCGCCATCGCCCGCGCGCTGATGAGCCATCCGCAACTGCTGCTGCTCGACGAACCGTCGCTGGGGCTGGCGCCGATCTACATCCAGAAGGTGTTCCAGATCATCCGCCGGCTCAACGACGAGCTGGGCATGACCATCCTCCTGGTCGAGCAGAACGCCCGTCAGGCGCTGGCGGTGGCCCATCGCGGCTACGTCCTGCAGCACGGCGAGATCGTCCTGCGCGGCAGCGGCCGCGAACTGGCCGGCAGCCCGGAGGTACGCGCCGCCTATCTCGAAGCCGGGCACAAGCAACGTGCCTGACCTGAACCCTTCGCTCCCAGTCCAGGATTTCTCCATGACAGCTTCTTCAGAAACAGTGGTCATCATCGGCGGCGGCGTCATCGGCAGCTTCGTCGCGTTCTTCCTGCGCCGGCAGGGCTTTGCCGGGATCATCAAGGTGGTCGAGCGCGACAGCACCTACCAGTTTTCCTCCACCGCGCTGTCCGCCGCCTCGATCCGCACCCAGTTCGGCTGCCCGTTCAACATCGGCATGAGCCTGTTCAGCGCCGACCTGTTCAGGAACATCAGGCAGTGGTTCGGCGAGGACGCCGATATCGGCTTCGAGGAGCGCGGCTACCTGATGCTCGGCTCGCCGCGGCATGCCGACAGCCAGCGCGACAACGCCCTGATGCAGAACGGGCAGGGCGCCCGGGTCGATATCCTCAGTCCCGAACAGGCCCGCCAGCGCTACCCCTGGCTGAATGTCGAGGACATCGGCATCGCCACCTACGGCGCGGCGAACGAAGGCTGGTTCGATGCCTGGGCGCTGCTGCAACTGGTGCGCCGCGAAGCGCGGCGCCTGGGCGTCGAGTACCTCGAAGCGGACGTCAGCGGCCTCGACCTGCAGGGCGAACGCATCACCGGCGTGCGCCTGGCCGGCGGCGAACGCCTGGCCTGCGACTGGTGCGTGAACGCCGCCGGGGCCGCCGGCGGCAAGGTGGCCGGATTCGCTGGCGTCGCCCTGCCGGTGGAGCCGCGCAAACGCACGGTGTTCCACATCAAGGCGCCGCTGGACGGCCGCGATTTCCCCATGCTGTTCGACAACTCCGGGGCCTGGATCCGTCCGGAAGGCGACGGCTTCATCGCCGGCATCGCCCCGGAGGCCCAGCGCGACCCGCATGCCGCGGGCGATTTCGAGCCCGACCACTACCTGCTCGAAGAAACCCTCTGGCCGCTGCTCGCCCACCGCGTGCCGGCGCTGGAACAACTGCGCCTGCAGCGGGCCTGGGCCGGCCACTACGAAATGAACCTGCTGGACCACAACGGTGTGGTCGGCGCGCATCCGCAGATCGGCAACTTCGTCTTCGCCACCGGTTTTTCCGGGCACGGCGTGATGCATTCGCCGGCCACCGGCCGCGCGGTGGCCGAACTGATTGTCCATGGCGGCTACCGCAGCCTGGACCTGTCGCCCCTCGGCTATGAGCGCATCGCCGCCAAACGGCCGATCGTCGAGGCGGTGGTGTATTGAACCGGCGCCCTTCAACAACCGATGCCACGGGCGTCCCGGCCCGTGGCGAGAAAACCGTCAGTCCACGTTGAGGAAGTAACTGCAATGAGCGAAATCAATTGGCCCGCGCAGATCTACGCGCAGTTCAAGGACCTGGATGTGCGCCAGGTCGCCTATGTCCCGGATGCCGGCCATAGCCGCCTGATCCAGTTGTGCGACGCCGACCCCGAGATCCAGTCGGTGTCCCTGACCACCGAGGAGGAGGGCGTGGCCCAGCTGGCCGGCGCCTGGATCGGTGGCCAGCGCGGCGTCCTGCTGCTGCAGTCCAGCGGTGTCGGCAACTGCATCAACATGCTGTCCCTGCAACACGAGACGCGCATCCCGCTGATCATGATCGTGACCATGCGCGGCGAGTGGGGCGAGTTCAACCCGTGGCAGGTGGCGATGGGCAAAACCACCGAGCAGGTCCTGGAGGACTCCGGCGTGCACGTCTACCGCGCCGCCAACGCCGAGGACATCGCTCCCACCGTGGCCGCCTGCGCGCGCTTCGCCTACCAGACCGGGCGCATGGCCGCGGTGCTGATCGGGCAACGGATCATCGGAACCAAAAACTTCAACAAGTGAGTCGACACCATGTCTTCGCAACAGATCAGCTTGAATCGGCGGGCCGTGGTCGCCCGCATCCTGGAACAGCGCGGCGATGCCCTGGCCATCACCAGCCTGGGCAACCCGACCTTCGACGTCGCCGCCGCCGGTGACTGTCCGCAGAACTTCTACCTGTGGGGTGCCATGGGCGGCGCGGTGATGGTCGGCCTGGGCCTGGCCCTGGCCCAGCCGGACAAGCGCGTGATCGTCTTCGTCGGCGACGGCGAAATGATGATGGGCCTGGGTTCCCTGGCCACCGTGGCCTGCCACGGCGCGGCGAACCTGAGCATCGTGGTCATCGACAACGAGCACTACGCCGAGACCGGCATGCAGCCGGCCCACGCCGGGCGTGGCGTGAGCATCAGCGAAGTGGCGCGGGCGGTGGGCTTCCGGCACTTCGGCGTGGCGCGCACGGCGGACGAACTGGAGCACGCCGTGGAGACCATCCTCAACGGCGAAGGTCCGGTGCAGGTCACGGTGAAGGTCACCACCGAGCCGGCGCCGACCGCGCTGCCGCCGCGTGACGGTCCGCACCTGCGCAGCCGCTTCCGCGAAGCGCTGCTGGGCAGCGACGCGCACCGCTGAGGCTGACGCGCCGTCCACCACGCTGGACGGTCGCAGCCACACCCTTCCGGGGTGATGACCCGGAACGCTTTGCAGGGCTGGCCATCGTTCATGGCTGGTGGACAGCCCTGCCTTTTTTTCCCGGACAAGCTGGAGGCGTTGCAATGAACGAGTCCCCGTATGCGGCCTGGGAGGGTCGCACGCAGACGCGCGAAGAGTGCCTGAGCGAAGTGCTGGTACGGCGCCTGGCCGCCACCCTGGGTACCTCGGCACCTGCCACGGGTCAGGCCCTGGCACCGCTGTGGCACTGGGCGTTCTTCCAGGACGAGGCCCCGGCCGACGGCCTGGGCGAGGACGGCCACCCGGCCCGTGGCGGCTTCCTGCCGCCGGCCGCCGATCGCAACCGCATGTGGGCCGGAGGTCGCCTGACCTTCCATGAGCCCTTGCGGGTCGGTGCCACGGTCAGGCGCGTGAGCACCATCGTCGGCATCGAGGAAAAGCAGGGGCGCAGCGGTGCGCTGCTGTTCGTCACCCTGCGCCACGAGTACCTGCAGGACGAGCGCCTGGCGCTGCACGAAGAGCAGGACATCGTCTACCGCGAAGCCACCCCGCCGAAGACCGGCGCTGGCGAGGCGCTGCCGGCGCAGCAATGGTCCGAGTCGATCGAGCCCACGGCGGTGCTGCTGTTTCGCTACAGCGCGGTGACCTTCAACGGTCACCGGATTCACTACGACCTTCCCTATGCCCGCGACAGCGAGGGCTACCCGGGCCTGGTGGTGCACGGGCCGCTGCTCGCCACCCTGAACCTGGCGGCGTTCCGGCGCGCCCATCCCGAGGCCCGCCTGCGCCGTTTCAGCTTCCGCAGCGCGCGCCCGCTGCTGGCGCCCGAGGCGCTGCGCGTCGGTGGCCGGATCGTCGCCCCGGGCCGGGCGGAACTGCAGGCCGGCAATGCCGGCGGTATCGGCCAGCACGGCGTCGTCGAGTTCGACTGAGCCGCGTCGCTGCCTTGAAAACAACAACAGATCGAGTAACCAAGATGAATGCCAACGACGAAGCACTCCAGGCCATCCGCGACGGCGTGCGCGCCCTGTGCGCGCAGTTTCCCGCCGAATACTGGCGCCGGATCGACGAAGAAAAGGGCTTTCCCGAAGCCTTCGTCGCGGCCATGACCGAAGCCGGCTGGCTCTCGGCGATGATCCCGGAAGAATACGGCGGCTCCGGCCTGGGCCTGGCCGAAGCCTCGGTGATCCTCGAAGAGGTCAACCACTGCGGCGGCAACTCCGGGACCATCCACGGGCAGATGTACAACATGTTCACCCTGCTGCGTAACGGCAGCGCCGAGCAGAAGGCCTACTACCTGCCCAAGCTGGCCAGCGGCGAGTTGCGCCTGCAGTCCATGGGCGTCACCGAGCCCACCACCGGCACCGACACGACGAAGATCAAGACCACCGCCGTGCGCCGTGGCGACAAGTACGTGATCAACGGGCAGAAGGTATGGATCTCGCGGGTCCAGCATTCCGACCTGATGATCCTCCTGGCGCGCACCACGCCGCTGGCCGAGGTGAAGAAGAAAGTCGACGGCATGTCGATCTTCCTCGTCGACCTGCGCGAGGCCATCGGCAACGGCCTGACCGTGCAGCCGATCGCCAACCTGGTCAACCACGAGACCAACGAGCTGTTCTTCGACAACCTGGAAATCCCCGCCAGCAGCCTGATCGGCGAAGAGGGCAAGGGCTTCCGCTACATCCTCGATGGCCTCAACGCCGAACGCACGCTGATCGCCGCCGAGTGCATCGGCGACGGCCGCTGGTTCGTCGAGAAGGCCAGCCAGTATGCCCGCGACCGCGTGGTGTTCGGTCGCCCGATCGGGCAGAACCAGGGCGTGCAGTTCCCCATCGCCGAAGCGCATATCGAGATCGAGGCCGCCGACCTGATGCGCTGGCGCGCCTGCGAGGAATACGACAGCGGGCGCAACGCCGGGGCGGCGGCGAACATGGCCAAGTACCTGGCGGCCAAGGCGTCGTGGGAAGCGGCCAACGCCTGCCTGCAGACCCACGGCGGCTTCGGTTTCGCCAACGAATACGACGTCGAGCGCAAGTTCCGCGAGACCCGTCTGTACCAGGTGGCGCCGATCTCCACCAACCTGATCCTGTCCTACGTCGCCGAGCACCTGCTCGAACTGCCACGCTCTTTCTGAAACGGGTACTCCGATGAACAACACGCACCTGCTCGCCGAATTTCTCGCCGGCCTGGCCTACGAAGACCTGCCATCCGCGGTGCTGGACCGCACCGAAGAGCTGTTTCTCGACTGGCTCGGCTCGGCCCTGGCCAGCCAGGGCCAGCACCCGATCCCGCTGTTCCAGGCCTGGGTCCGGCACATGGGGCCCGCCGAGGGCAGCGCGCGGATCCTGGTCGACGAGGGCAGCAGTTCGCCGTACTTCGCCGCCCTGGTGAACGCGGCCAGCTCGCACCTGGTGGAGCAGGACGACCTGCACAACAGCTCCGTGCTGCACCCGGCCACGGTGGTCTTCCCGGCGGCGCTGGCCGCCGCCCAGGACCTCGGCAAGTCCGGGCGCGAGCTGATCCTGGCCTGCGTGGCGGGCTATGAGGCGGGCATCCGCATCGGCGAATTCCTCGGCCGTTCGCACTACCGGATCTTCCACACCACGGCCACGGTCGGCACCCTCGCCGCGGCGGTGGCGGTGGGCAAGCTGATGGGCTTCAGTGCCGCGCAGTTCATCCACTGCCTGGGCAGCGCCGGGACCCAGGCCGCCGGGCTGTGGGAGTTCCTCCGCGATGCCGCCGACTCCAAGCAGTTGCACACCGCCAAGGCCGCCGCCGATGGCCTGCTCGCCGCCTACCTGACCGCCGACGGCCTGAGCGGCGCGCAGAACATTCTCGAAGGCGCCCAGGGCATGGCCGCGGGCATGTCCAGCGATGCCGACGCGCGCTGGCTGGTGGATGGCCTGGGCACGCGCTGGGCGCTGAGCGAAACCTCGTTCAAGTTCCACGCCTCGTGCCGCCACACCCACCCGGCCGCCGATGCCCTGCTGGCGCTGATGCAGCGGCATGACCTGCGCCATGGCGACATCGAGCACATCACCACGCGGGTACACCAGGGCGCGATCGACGTGCTCGGCCGCGTCGAAGTGCCGCAAAGCGTGCACCAGGCGAAGTTCTCCATGGGCACGGTGCTCGGCCTGATCGCCGTGTACGGCAAGGCCGGGCTGGTGGAGTTCGAGCAGCACGCGCTGAACGACGCCGAGGTGGTGGCCCTGCGCGGCAAGGTCAGCATGGAGCTGGACGCCGAGGTCGATGGTGCCTATCCACGGCGCTGGCTGGGGCGCGTGCAGGTACGCACCCGCGACGGGCGCACCCTGGCGGGCGCCATCGACGAGCCCAAGGGCGATCCCGGCAACACCCTCAGCCGTGCCGAGCTGGAGGACAAGTTCCAGCGCCTGCTGGCGTTCTCCGCCGCGCGCACGCCGGCGCAGGGCCGCGAGCTGATCGCGCGGGTCTGGGCGCTGCGCGGGCTCGACGACCTGCACCTGATTGCCTGAAACGGCACGACGTACCCACGAACCGTCCGCCGCCAACGTCGGCGGACGCCCTGGCTGGACAGGAGGAACACCCATCATGATCCCGACCATCCGTCCCTTGGACGGCATCACCGTCGTGAGCCTGGAACATGCGATCGCCGCGCCATTCTGCACCCGCCAGTTGGCGGACCAGGGCGCCCGGGTGATCAAGGTCGAGCGCCCCGGCGCGGGCGATTTCGCCCGCGGCTATGACGAGCGCGTGCGTGGCCTGGCTTCGCATTTCGTCTGGGCCAACCGCTCCAAGGAGAGCCTGGCCATGGACCTCAAGCACGTCCAGGCGCGGCCGGTGCTGCTGCGCCTGCTGGAGCAGGCCGACGTGCTGGTGCAGAACCTCGCGCCGGGCGCCGCGGCGCGCCTGGGGCTGTCGTTCGAGCAGTTGCACGAGCGCTTCCCGCGGCTGATCGTCTGCGATATCTCCGGCTACGGCGAAGGCGGGCCGTACCAGGACAAGAAGGCCTACGACCTGCTGATCCAGAGCGAAAGCGGCTTTCTCTCGGTGACTGGCGGGCCCGGCGAGGACAGCATGGCCAAGGCCGGTTGCTCCATCGCCGATATCGCCGCGGGCATGTACGCCTACAGCGGCATTCTTGCCGCCCTGCAATTGCGCGAGCGCACGGGCAGCGGCAGCCGCATCGATGTCTCGATGCTGGAAAGCATGGCCGAGTGGATGAGCTTTCCGCTGTACTACGCCTTCGACGGCGCGCCGCCACCGCCGCGGGCGGGCGCCGCGCACGCGACGATCTACCCCTATGGGCCGTTCCCGGTGGGTGACGGCAGCAGCGTCATGCTCGGGGTGCAGAACGAACGGGAGTGGAAGCTGTTCTGCGAGGCCGTGCTGCAACGACCGGCGCTGGCCGCCGACGAGCGTTTCGCCAGCACCAGTGGCCGGGTCGCCCGTCGCGATGAGCTGCGTGCCCTGATCGTCGAGGCCTTTGCTGGCCTGGACAGCGGCGAAGTGCTGCGCCGCCTGGACCAGGCGCAGATCGCCAATGCCCGGGTCAACACCCTGCACGACCTGTGGCGTCATCCGCAGCTCGAAGCGCGTCAGCGCTGGCGCACCATCGACAGCCCGGCCGGGCCCTTGCCGGCGTTGTTGCCGCCGGCCAGCAACAGCGCCTATGCCGCGCGCATGGACGGCGTGCCGGCACTCGGCGAGCACACCGCGCCGATCCTCTCCGGGCTGGGCTACAGCGTGGCGCAGGTGCAGGCCTTGCGCGAAGAGGGGGCGATCTGATGAGCGTACTCGCGCGTAGCGCGCTGTTCGTTCCGGGCAGCCGTCCGGAGCGTTTCGCCAAGGCCCTGGCGGTGGGTGCCGACCTGGTCATCATCGACCTCGAGGACGCGGTGGAAGCGTCGCTCAAGGCACAGGCGCGCGGCCATCTGGCCGCGTTCCTGGAGCGTCAGCCGCAGGTACGGGTGCTGGTGCGGGTCAATGCCACCGATCATCCCGAGCATGCCGCCGACCTGGCGCTCTGCGCGCGCCTGCCGGGTGTGCTCGGGATCATGCTGCCGAAGGCGGAAAGTGCGGTTCAGGTCGGTCAGGTGGCGTGGCAGGGCAAGCCGGTCTGGCCGCTGATCGAAACCGCCGTCGGCTGGCTGGCGCTGCCCGAGATCGCCGCGAGCGCCAGCGTCGCGCGCCTGGGTTTCGGCGGCCTGGACCTGGCGCTGGACATCGGCATGCGCAGCGGCAGCGCGGCGGCGTCGACGGTCTACGAGCAGATGCGTCTGGCGCTGATCCTGCATTCCAAGGCCAATGGCCTGCCGCCGCCGTTGGACACCGTGTACCCGGCGTTCGACGACGATGCCGGGCTGGCCGCGGTGATCGCCCATGGCCGCGACCTGGGCATGCTGGGGGCGTTGTGCATACACCCGCGCCAGGTCGCGGTGGTGCATGTGGCGCTGGCGCCGAGCGCCGACGAGCTGGCCTGGGCCACCCGCGTGCTGGAGGCGGCGCGGGTGAGCGGCAAGGCGGCGTTTCAGTTCGAGGGGCAGATGGTCGATGCGCCGGTGCTGGCGCGGGCGCGGCGGGTGCTGGGGCGTGAGGAGGAGGGCGCGTCCTGAGTTTGCGGCGCGCTCCAGATCGTATCGCTGGCAAGCCAGCGATACGCCGCTTCAGTGGCTTTCGGACTCAATACCGCGCATCCACCGGCTTCTTGTCCTTCGGCCAGTCCTTCACCTTGCCGGCGAAATCCGGTCGCGGCTTATGGCTGAAGTACTCCGCCACATCGACCGCCTCCTGGTCGCTCAGGCCACCCTGGCCGAGGGGAAAGCCTTCGTGGAAGGCGATCGGCATGTTCTTCTTCACGAAGGCCGCCGCGGTATAGGTACGCGCCATGCCGGCACCGATGTTGAACGAGTCGTCGCCCCACAGCGGCGGGTACACCCACTTGCCCGCCGCGTTGCGGATGCCTTCGCCGTCGTTGCCGTGGCACAGGGCACACTGCACCGCATAGATCTTCTCGCCATTCTCCAGGTTCGGCACGATGCTCGGGTCGATCTTGCCGACGCCACGGCCTTCGACCTTGTCCTGCGCGGTGGTCTCGCGCTTCATCCAGTCGAAGTAGGCCACCATCGCCTTCATCTCCACCGACTCCAGGCCCAGCGGCTTGCCGTTCATCGAGCGCAGGAAGCAGCCGTTGATGCGGTCCTCCAGGGTAATCACCCGCCCGGCGCGCGGCGCGTAGCTGGGGAAGAACGCCGACACGCCAACGTAAGGCGAGCCGTCCGCCACGGTCCCGGCGTTGAGATGGCAACTGGCGCAGTTGAGCGCATTGCCGACATTGGCCGGCAGCAGTTCGTGGGTGTTGGTGTTCAGGCGCGCGCCGAGGATCAACTGGCCGGCGTTGGCTTCCTTGAGCAGGTCGGCCAGGCGCGGGGTCTCGAAGGGACGCTGGTCGAGGTTCTTGACGTCGAGGCGCTTGCGCATCTCGGTGACGGTGCTCGCCTGGATCGCCTTGGCCGCCGGACGGCCCCAGCTGTCACGGGTGAAGTTGAGGATCTCGGCGATCTCCTGGTCGCTCAGGCGGGCGAACGACGGCATGCTCAGCGCCCGGGCGTTGTCCACGGTGCGCGCCGAGCGCCAGCCGGTCAGGGTGATGTGCACCAGGGTCGACGGGTCTTCCGAGATCAGCACCGGGTTGCCGGCCAGCGGCGGAAACACGCCCTTGACCCCGGCACCGTCGGCGCGGTGGCAGTCGGCGCAGAACTGCTGGTAGCCCAGGCCGCCGCGCGAGGCCAGCAGGTTGGTCGGGGTGGTGGAACGCAGGTTGATCAGCGGGGCGGGGCCTTGGGCGACCTGCATCGGCTTGTCGTGCGCGGAACTGGGTAGCGACTTCAGGTACAGGCCCACCGCGTGCAGGTCGCTGTCGTCCATGTACTGGGTGCTGTGCTGGACCACGTCGACCATGTTGCCGGACACCGTGCCATGGGCGTTGCGTCCGGTCTTGAGCATCTCGGCGGTCTGCTCCGGGCTCCACAGGTTGCGCAGGCTCAGGGCGCGCCAGCCCTCCACGGTTTCGCCGGCGAGGAAGTAACTGCCGTGCTCGCCGGCCTCGGACAGGGTCTTTTCCTGGAAGCCGATGCCCCGTGGCGTATGGCAGGCGCCGCAATGGCCGAGGCCCTGGACGATATAGGCGCCGCGATTCCATTGCGCGCTCTGCGTGGGGTCGGCGCTGAATACCTGGTCGTCGAGGAACATCCAGTTCCACAGGGTCAGGCCCCAGCGCTGGTTGAACGGGAAGCCCATCTCCAGGGCACGGTTCTCCTGGCGCACGGGATTGACCCCGTGCATCAGGTAGGCATACAGCGCCTGCATGTCCTCGGCGCTGATCCGCGCGTAGGAGGGGTAGGGCATCGCCGGGTAGAGGTTCTGCCCATCCGTCGTCACGCCCTTGCGCATGGCGCGGTCGAACTGCTCGAAGGAGTAGCGGCCGATGCCGGTTTCCCGGTCCGGAGTGATGTTGGTCGAGTAGAGCACGCCGAACGGCGTCTCCAGCGCCAGGCCACCCGCCATCGGCTTGCCGCGGTCGGCGCCGGTGTGACAGGCCACGCAATCGCCGAGGCGGGCGACGTAGCGGCCGCGCTCCACCTGGGCCCGGGTGGCGTTGTCGAGGTCAGCGGCATAGTCGGCGGGGAGGTCGTCGATGATCTGCGGGAGGCTGGCGTTGTCGCTCGCCAGGGCAGGAGATATCAGGGTCGCCAGCGCGGCGGCGGCAACGGCTCTCAAGAGGGTTTGCACGGTAGTGTTCATTGTCAAGCATCAGGTCCGTTTGATAACTGTTATGTTTTTTAGTTATTTGAACCTTACTTTTGGTTATTTGATTTGTGTGCGTAGTGATCCTCATCAATGAAGGCGGGGATTGCTTCCAAAGTACCGCCGTGCGCCGCGGGCCTCGTCCGTTGGAAGAATGGGAGTGGCGCCCATGGCCTGCAAGACTCGCAGCTCCGAACAATGATCACAGGAGACGGACACATGAACTCGGCACAGGGAGAAGTCACGCTGAAGGCGAGCGCGGACCTGGTCTGGCAGATCGTCGGCAACTTCAACGGCTTGCAGGTCTGGCATCCGGCGGTGACGGGCAGCCAGCTGACAGCGGGCGGCAACAACCAGGTGGGCGCCGAGCGCCTGCTGGCGCTGGACGGTGGCGGGACCATCAAGGAACGACTGCTGGACCACTCGGACAGCGAGCGGCGTTATCGCTACTGCATTCTCGACTCCCCGTTGCCGGTGAGCGGCTATGAGTCGGTGGTTCGGGTCGAGGACAGTGGCGATGGGCGCTGCCGGGTGGTCTGGAGTGGTTCGTTCGAGGCGCAGGGTGTTTCCGACGGGCAGGCGGCGGAAATCGTCCAGGGTATCTATGACGCCGGACTCGGCTACCTGCGCGAGCAGTTCGCCGGGTAGGCGCGAGTGCGGCGTTGCCGCTGGGGACGGGGTTGTGGCATGACAGCCTCCCGCTATATCGTTAATGTATTAACTTTAATCCCCCTCAAGGAATGCAGTCATGCTCTACAGCCAGGCCACTACCCCCGCCGCGCAACCCCAGCGCCTGATCAACCGCCTGTCGCGGCACTGGGCGCACAAGTTCCAGGTCGAGCAGGAGGACGGCCGCAGCCGCATCGATTTCGACGGCAGCGGCTGCCTGCTCAAGGTGGTGGACGCCGGGCTGTGGGTCGAGGCCTGGGCGCCGGCGGAGGAGATGGATGAGCTGGAGGTGGTGATCGTCGATCACCTGCAGCGCAACGCGGTGGCTGGCGAGACTCTGAGCTTCGCCTGGCAGCGGCGCAGCTGAGATCGCTGGCTTCCACAAGGTGTTGCGTGCGCCGCCTCAGCGCTGGGTCAGGCGGATGATCTGCCGGGCGCAGAACGCTCCGGTGAGGATCACGCCGAACAGGCGCAGGGTCTGCATGGCCAGGACCAGGCCGACATCCGAATCGGTTTCCACCGCGATGATCGCCATGGCATCCAGCCCGCCGGGGCTGGTGGCCAGGTACATGGACAGGAAGTCGCTGCCGCTCAGGCGCGCCAGCGGCCAGGCGCAGGCGGCGCAGAGCACGATCAGCAGCATGGCGCCGGCGATCATGGTGGGCAGGCGTTTCCAGACGTAGGCCAGCGTGTCGCGGTCGAAGCGCAGGCCGATGTAGGCGCCGATGGCACCGTAGGCGCTGGCCAGCAGCCACTCGGGCATGCTGATGCGCAGCAGTCCGGACAGTTGCAGGCAGCCGCCCAGCAACAGGGGCAGAAGCAGGGCACCGGCGGGTACCTTCGCGCCGGCGACGACCCCGAACAGCACCACCCCCAGACCCAGCGCGAGATTCAGCATCGGCGCGGTCTCTTCCGGCGTCGCCACGGCGACGGCGATCTCGCCGCCCGTGCTGGCACCCAGCAGATGACTGACCAGCGAGCCGAGCATCACCACGCACACCACCCGCACGTACTGCATGGTCGCCACCACCCGGGCATCGGCACCGTTTTCCTCGGACATCGCCACCATGGCCGAGGCCGCGCCGGGTGCGGTGCCCCAGGCGGCGGTGCTACCGGGAATGCCGCCGTAGCGTACGGTGGCGAGGCCGACCAGGGCACTGAGCAGCACGGTCAGCAGGGTGGCGAACAGCATCAGTTGCCAGGACTGGGCCAGCGCGGCGAGCACCGACCAACTGATCGAGTGGGCGACCAGCAGGCCGACGCAGCCCTGGCCGAAGCGAAAGGCATGCCGGTGCAGGCGGATGCTCGCACCGCTCGCGGCGAAGACGATGGCCACCAGCATCGGCCCGAGAAACAGGCCCGCGGGGACTTCGAAGGCATGCAGCAACTGGCCGCCGGCACCGGCGCTGGCAATCAGTGCCAGCCATTGCAAGGGAGGGGAACGGAACCACGGAGTGACGGAGGGCAAGGACGATATCTCCCGATCAGAGCGGCGCTGCGACACCGCGAAAGGCAGCAGGCGAGGAAATTATCGACGGCGCAATCCATCAGGTCTATTTTCTACTTTCGATGAATCGATAACTGAAATTCATGAATCATGGACCTGCGTGACCTGACCTACTTCGAAACCATCGCCGAAATCGGCCACCTCGGCCGCGCTGCGGAAAAGCTCAATCGCAGCCAGCCGGCCCTGAGCAAGAGCATCCAGCGCCTGGAGGAATCGCTGGGTACGCGCCTGTTCCAGCGTGACGGCCGGCGCATCAAGCTCACCGATGTCGGCGAACTGCTGTTGGCGCGGGGCAAGCAGTTGCGCCTGAGCATCAGCGAGACCGAGCGCGAGGTCCGCGACTTCGCCAGCGGGCTGATCGGCAACATCCGCCTGGGCTGCGCGGCGAGCATGGCCGAGCACCTCCTGCCGCAACTGGTGGAGGCCCTGCTGGCGCGCGCGCCGGAACTGACCCTGAGCCTGTCCATCGCCCAGGACGATGTCCTGCGTGAGTCACTGCGCGCCGGGCGTCTGGACGCGATCATCTGTCCGCTGATCGTCGACGACCCGCGTTTCCTCACCTACCCGATCGTGCAGGACGAGGCGGTGGTGGTCGCCAGCGAAGATCACCCGGTGTTTTCCAGGCCGGTCCAGCTCAAGGACCTGTGCGCCTATCGCTGGGTCCTGGCAGCGCCGACGGTGACCGCGCGGCGCTGGATTGACAACGCCTTCCTGTCCCGGCAGTTGCCGGCGCCGGTGGCGCAGATCGAGACCAACTCCATTTCCCTGCTGCCGCGGCTGATCGCACGGACCCGGCTGTTGAGTTTCCTCGCCCGCGAGACCCTGGAGCACGGCCAGGGCATGTCGCGTCTGCGCGAGGTGCCGTTGGCCGAAACGACGATGAGCAGGACGGTCGCCGTGATGATCAGGGCGGAGGGCTATCTGCCGCCCGCGGTGGAGGCGATGGTGGAGTTGTTGCGCAGCGACGGGCGGAATTTCTTCAATGGGTGACGAGCAGCAGGCGCGGCAGAGTCGACCGAGAAGGAGGCTGTTCTGTTCTCAGGATAACTCTACAATTTTGTGGTTTAAGTCCTTTAAATCGAAATAGGCCACATTATGTTGGATTTATCTTTCAGCAGGCCGGAAGAAATCGTCAAGCGACTCTGCGAGCGCCTGCGCACGGAACGTCTGGCGCAAGGGATGACCCAGTCCGATCTCGCCGGGCGTGCCGGCGTCGGGGTCAATACCGTGTCCAACCTCGAGGCAGGACGCAACGTCGGCTTCGAAACCGTGGTACGGGTAGCGATGGTCCTCGGTCGGGTCAAGGAGCTCGAAGGGCTGTTCATGCCCCGGCTTGAAAGCCTGGATGACATCCGTCGCTACGAGGGTACCGCCACTCGTCAACGGGTCAGAAGGAGGTCCGTGGATGCCTGATCGGATCGAGGTGTATTACGAAGGTTGACCCGCTGCGGCCACAGCGCGGCGACGATGTCCGCGGTGCGCGCGCCCCAGTCGTAGCCGCCGAGCACGGCCCGTTCGATGCCCAGGGCATCCATGAAGGCCACCAGATCCTCGGCCAGTGCCGCCGGCTGGCCGTTGCGCAGGGTCTTGGCCGAGAGGAAGCGAGTCTCGCCGTAGCCGCGGGCATAGGGGATCAGCACCCGGTAGCCCTGTTCGGCAAGGGCCTGGGCGCCCGCCAGAAGCCCCAGTTGCAGGACGCAGGCGGCGATGACGGCAGTGAGGGTTGTGCATGCGCTTGCTCCTTGAAGAACGCGGGGGATTCAACGGGTGGCCTTGGCTTCGGCCAGCAGTTTGCGGATGACGTTTTCCTGGGTGGCGTAGGCGCCTTCACCGAAGTGGCTGTAGCGCACCTGGCCGTCGGCATCGATCAGGTAGTGGGCGGGCCAGTACTGGTTGGCGAAGTTGCGCCAGATCGCATAGTCGTTGTCGACCGCCACCGGGTAGGTGATGCCCAGGCGCTCGACCTGCTCGCGCACATTGGCCAGTACCCGCTCGAAGGGGTATTCCGGGGTGTGCACGCCGATCACCACCAGGCCGTCCTTGCCGTAGCGTTCGGCCCACTGCCTGACGTAGGGCAGGGTGTGCTGGCAGTTGATGCAGTCGAAGGTCCAGAAATCCACCAGCACCACCTTGCCGCGCAGGTCTTCACGGCTCAGCGGCGGCGAGTTCAGCCACTGCACGGCGCCGCTCAGCGACGGCATGCGGCCCTTGGGCGTCAGGTCCGCTTCGCTGGCGGCCTGGGCCTTGGCGACCAGGCGGTCGATGACCGCCGACACCGACTTCAGCACCTGCTGTTCCAGGCGGTTGGACAGTTGCGACGAGGTGCCCGCCAGCAGCTCGCGGGTGCCGCCGGAAGCGATGCCGACCGCGGCCAGCAGCACCAGCACGCCGCTGGCGCGACGCAGCCATTCGACCACCGGCAGGGACAGGCGCAGACGCTTGCTCAAGCCTTTGCCGGCCATGATCAAGGTACCCAGCGACACCGCGCTGCCCAGGCCGTAGGCCAGCAACAGCAGGCTGGTCTGCGGGTTCGGCCCGGCGAGCAGGGCGCCACTGAGGATCAGGCCGAGGATCGGCCCGGCGCAGGGGGCCCACAACAGGCCGGTGGCGACGCCGATCAGCAGCGCGGCCAGCGGCCCGGACGCCGTGGCGTTCGGCGCGAGGCGGTTGCCCAGGGCGACGAAGGGACGGGCCAGCCAGGTGCCGAGGCGCGGTGCCAGCAGCGACAGGGCGAACAGCAGCATCACCGCCAGGGCGAAGTAGCGCCCGCCGATGTTGGCCCTGACCACCCAGTCGCTGCCCACCACCGCCAGGCTCGACACCGCGGCGAAGGTCAGCACCAGGCCGCCGAGGGTCAGCAACAGGGAGGCACGGCTGCGCCCGGCACGGGCGAAGACGAATGGCACGATGGGCAGGATGCAGGGACTGAGGACGGTCAACAGACCGCCGAGAAAGGCAATGATCAGCATGGCGTGCTCCACTGGCGAGAAGGGGGCGCCGCCGACCGGTCGGTCCGCGGCTGTGAGGCATTTCGCCCTGGGCAGGTGTCCCACGTGTTTCGCAGCCGGTCTTTACTGTCGCTTCAGGTATATCGGCACGGTTCTGATACATAACCCTACAAACCGGGCTGTCAGACGATTTCTGGCTCGATAGACTCCACCCACCGTCTCTCCGCTAAAAGGCCACTGCGATGGATGCCAACGCTGATCATGTGCTGATCGTCGACGACGACCGGGAAATCCGCGAGCTGGTGGGCAACTACCTGAAGAAGAACGGCCTGCGCACCACCCTGGCCGCCGACGGCCGACAGATGCGCGCCTTTCTCGACGCCGGTCAGGTCGATCTGATCGTCCTCGACCTCATGCTCCCCGGCGACGATGGCCTGGTGCTGTGTCGCGAACTGCGCGCCGGCAAGCACCGCCATACCCCGGTGCTGATGCTCACCGCGCGGGACGACGAAACCGACCGTATCGTCGGCCTGGAAATGGGCGCCGACGATTACCTGGTCAAGCCGTTCTCGGCCCGTGAGTTGCTGGCGCGGATCAATGCGGTGCTGCGCCGCACGCGCATGCTGCCGCCGAATCTGGTGGTCAGCGAACAGGCGCGACTGTTGGGCTTCGGCAACTGGCGCCTGGATACCACGGCGCGCCATCTGCTCGACGCCAACGACACGGTGGTGGCCCTGAGTGGTGCCGAGTACCGCCTGCTGCGGGTGTTCCTCGACCACCCGCAACGGGTGCTCAGCCGCGACCAGTTGCTCAACCTGACCCAGGGCCGCGAGGCCGATCTGTTCGACCGCTCCATCGACCTGATGGTCAGCCGCCTGCGCCAGCGCCTGCTGGACGACGCGCGGCAGCCGGCCTACATCAAGACAGTGCGCAACGAAGGCTATGTATTCAGCTTCGCCGTGCGCCTGATCGAGGGCACGCCGTGAGTCGCTGGCCGCGCAGCCTGGCCTCGCGGCTGTCGCTGATCTTCCTCGCCAGCCTGGTGATCGCCCACGGCCTGTCCTTCGGCCTGCAGACTTTCGAGCGCTACAGCAGCGCGAAAACCCTGATGCTGAGCAATTTCGAGCAGGACATCGACACCTCGGTGGCGATTCTCGAACGGCTGCCGGCGGAGGAGCGGCCGGCCTGGCTGGCGCGCCTGCAGCGGCCCAACTACAGCTATCGCCTGGACCAGGGCGAGGCGGGCGTGGCGATGCGGGACGAGCCGGTCTCGGTGAAGTCGATCAGGGCCACCCTCGGCGCGCACTATGACCTGACGTTCCGCGATATCCCCGACAGCCGCGCGCATTACCAGGCACACCTGCGCTTCGCCGACGGCCAGCCGCTGACCCTCGATGTGCGTCCGTCGATCATGCCCTTGTCGCCCTGGCTGCCGTTGCTGCTGCTGGGGCAACTGGCGTTGCTGCTGGTCTGCACCTGGCTGGCCGTGCGCACCGCCCTGCGCCCGCTGACCCACCTGGCGAACGCGGTCGACAACCTCGACCTGAGCCGCCCGGTGCAAGCGCTGGAGGAGCGCGGCCCGACCGAAGTCGCCAGAGCGGCCAGCGCGTTCAACGCCATGCAGGAGCGCATTGCCGCCTATGTGAAGGAGCGCGTGCAACTGCTCGCCGCCATCTCCCACGACCTGCAGACACCGATCACGCGGATGAAGCTGCGGGTCGAGTTCATGGAGGACTGCGCGGAAAAGGACAAACTGTGCAGCGACCTCGACGAGATCCAGCACCTGGTCAAGGAGGGGGTGGCCTATGCCCGCAGTACCGAACCCTCGACGGAGCCGGCCAGCCGGATCCGCCTCGATGCGTTTCTCGAAAGCCTGGTTTTCGACTACCTCGACACCGGCAAGCCGGTCGCCCTGGAGGCGCCGGCCGGTCTGTTGATCGTCAGCCGGCCCCAGGCGTTGCGCCGCTTGCTGACCAACCTGATCGACAACGCGCTGAAGTTCGGCGGCGAGGCACGGTTGCGCGTGTTGGATGTGTCCGCCGGGCGCTTGTCGATTCAGGTGCTGGACGGTGGTCCGGGCATTCCCGAGGCGATGCTGGGCGAAGTGCTCAAGCCGTTCTTCCGCCTGGAAAGCTCGCGCAACCGTGATACCGGCGGCACCGGCCTGGGCCTGGCCATCGCCGCGCAACTGGCGGCGAGCCTGGGCGGGGAATTGCGCCTGAGCAATCGGCAGGAGGGTGGGTTGTGTGCCGAGGTTGTGTTGCGGGGGGAGTGAGGGGGCAAGGGGTTTGTCTTGAAAGGGGCGGTGACCGTGAAATCGAGCGTTGTGCATGGCGACAGACTTTGAGCTGGTCAACTTTTTCCGGACACCGCAATGTGGGAGCTCAGGCTATCTGCCGCTCATACCGGTTGGGCGGTAGATAGCCCAGGGTCGAAT
>NZ_FZOL01000004.1 GCF_900188455.1 Pseudomonas japonica
GTCGAGGTATCGACGCTGTCGCTAACCGCAGTAACGGCTGGAGTGGAGCTGGTTTCCAGCTTCTCGAAGTCGCCGCCGGTGGTGCCGGTGATGGTCACGCTGACATTGTCGCCATCGACGTAAACGGTGTTTTGCGGCGCCGGGACGGTAATCGAACCTTCAGTCTGGCCTTTGCCAATGGTGATGGTTTCACCATTGCTCAAAGTGACTTTCATCTCGGTGCCGGTCGGGTTGGTGACCCGGGCGGTGTAGATGATTTCGCCGCCTTCCTGGACGTTGCCAGTGGCGGAGAGGGTCAGGCCGGTGGTGTCCAGGCGTGCTGGATCATCGGTGACAACGGTGGTTGGGGTGCCGGCGGTTTCCAGGTGCTCGTAGTTGCCACCGGTCACGCCGGTGATGCTGTTGGTCAGCGGGGTGTTGGTATTCAGCACGTTGTTCGGCGCGATGAAGTCCACCGAGGCGCTGGTGGCGTTCACCGGAATGGTGATCGACTGACCGTTGGCCAACGAAATCACCAAAGCCGTGCCGGTTACCGGAGCAGTCACCGACGCGGTGTAGGTCACTACGCCGCCCTCAACCGCACTTGGTGTGGCGGTGAGAGTCACGGTGCTGGTGTCAACCGAATCAGAAACGGCCGTAACGGCTGGCGTCGAGCTGGTTTCCAGCTTCTCAAAATCACCACCAGTGGTGCCGGTGATGGTCACGCTGACGTTGTCGCCATCAACGTAAACGGTGTTCTGCGGAGCAGGGACGGTGATTGAGCCTTCGGTCTGGCCCTTGCCGATGGTGATGGTCTCACCATTGCTCAGTGTGACCTTCATCTCGGTACCGGTCGGGTTGGTGACCCGAGCGGTGTAGATGATTTCGCCGCCTTCCTGCACGTTGCCAGTGGCTGTCAGGGTCAGGCCAGTGGTGTCCAGGCGTGCTGGATCATCGGTCACGACGGTGGTCGGAGCACCTGCGGTTTCCAGGTGTTCGTAGTTGCCACCGGTCACACCGGTGATGCTGTTGGTCAACGCGGTGTTGGTGTTCAGCACGTTGTTCGGGGCAATGAAGTCCACCGAGGCGCTGGTGGCGTTCACCGGAATGGTGATCGACTGGCCGTTGGCCAGGCTGATGACCAGTGCAGTGCCGGTAACCGGAGCAGTAACGCTGGCGGTGTAGGTGACCACGCCACCTTCGGCTGCGCTTGGTGTAGCGGTCAGGGTTACGGTGCTGGTATCGACCGAATCAGAAACGGCTGTAACGGCTGGCGTCGAGCTGGTTTCCAGCTTCTCGAAGTCACCGCCAGTGGTGCCGGTGATGGTGACGCTGACGTTGTCGCCGTCCACATACACAGTGTTCTGTGGGGCAGGGACGGTGATCGAACCTTCGGTCTGGCCCTTGCCGATAGTGATGGTCTCACCATTGCTCAGGGTGACTTTCATCTCGGTGCCGGTCGGGTTGGTAACCCGAGCGGTGTAGATGATCTCGCCGCCTTCCTGCACGTTGCCAGTGGCAGTCAGGGTCAGGCCGGTGGCGTCCAGGCGTGCTGGATCGTCGGTCACGACGGTGGTCGGAGTACCGGCGGTTTCCAGGTGCTCGTAGTTGCCGCCAGTCACACCGGTGATGCTGTTGGTCAACGCGGTGTTGGTGTTCAACACATTGTTCGGGGCAATGAAGTCCACCGAAGCGCTGGTGGCGTTCACCGGAATGGTGATCGACTGGCCATTGGCGAGGCTGATGACCAGCGCAGTGCCAGTCACTGGAGCGGTGACGCTGGCGGTATAAGTAACCACGCCGCCTTCTACTGCGCTTGGCGTAGCGGTCAGGGTTACGGTGCTGGTATCGACCGAATCAGAAACGGCCGTAACGGCTGGAGTCGAACTGGTTTCCAGCTTCTCGAAGTCACCACCAGTGGTGCCGGTGATGCTCACGCTGACATTGTCGCCATCAATGTAAACAGTGTTCTGCGGAGCAGGAACGGTAATCGAACCTTCAGTCTGGCCTTTGCCGATGGTGATGGTCTCACCATTACTCAGGGTGACCTTCATCTCGGTACCGGTCGGGTTGGTGACCCGGGCGGTGTAGATGATTTCGCCGCCTTCCTGGACGTTGCCGGTGGCGGAAAGGGTCAGGCCAGTGGTGTCCAGGCGTGCTGGATCGTCGGTGACGACGGTGGTCGGAGTACCGGCGGTGTCCAGGTGTTCGTAGTTGCCACCGGTCACACCGGTGATGCTGTTGGTCAGCGGTGTGTTGGTGTTGAGTACGTTGTTCGGTGCGATGAAGTCCACCGAAGCGCTGGTGGCGCTCACCGGGATAGTAATCGACTGGCCGTTAGCCAACGAAATAACCAGTGCGGTGCCGGTGACCGGCGCGGTGACGCTGGCGGTGTAGGTGACTACACCACCCTCAGCCGCACTTGGTGTGGCGGTGAGAGTCACGGTGCTGGTGTCGACCGAATCAGAAACGGCAGTCACTGCTGGCGTCGAGCTGGTTTCGAGCTTCTCGAAGTCGCCGCCGGTGGTGCCGGTGATGGTGACGCTGACATTGTCGCCATCAACGTAAACGGTGTTCTGTGGAGCAGGAACGGTAATCGAGCCTTCGGTCTGGCCCTTGCCGATGGTGATGGTTTCACCATTGCTGAGGGTGACTTTCATCTCGGTGCCGGTTGGGTTGGTAACCCGAGCGGTGTAGATGATTTCTCCACCTTCCTGGACGTTGCCGGTGGCGCTCAGGGTCAGGCCAGTGGTGTCCAGGCGTGCTGGATCGTCGGTCACGACGGTGGTCGGAGTACCGGCGGTGTCCAGGTGTTCGTAGTTGCCGCCGGTCACGCCGGTGATGCTGTTGGTCAACGCGGTGTTGGTGTTCAGCACGTTGTTCGGTGCAATGAAGTCGACCGAAGCGCTGGTGGCGTTGACTGGAATGGTGATCGACTGGCCGTTAGCCAGGTTGATGACCAGTGCAGTGCCGGTAACCGGAGCAGTAACGCTGGCGGTGTACGTGACCACGCCGCCTTCGGCAGCGCTTGGCGTAGCGGTCAGGGTTACGGTGCTGGTATCGACCGAATCAGAAACAGCAGTCACTGCTGGCGTCGAGTTGGTTTCCAGCTTCTCGAAGTCACCACCAGTAGTGCCGGTAATGGTCACACTGACGTTGTCGCCATCGACATACACAGTGTTCTGCGGAGCAGGGACGGTGATCGAGCCTTCGGTCTGGCCCTTGCCGATGGTGATGGTTTCACCATTGCTGAGGGTGACTTTCATCTCAGTGCCGGTCGGGTTGGTGACCCGAGCGGTGTAGATGATTTCGCCGCCTTCCTGGACGTTGCCAGTGGCGGAAAGGGTCAGGCCAGTGGCGTCCAGACGGGCTGGGTCATCGGTGACGACGGTGGTCGGGGTGCCAGCGGTTTCCAGGTGCTCGTAGTTGCCACCGGTCACGCCGGTGATGCTGTTGGTCAGCGCGGTGTTGGTATTGAGCACGTTGTTCGGCGCGATGAAATCGACCGAGGCGCTGGTGGAGTTCACCGGAATGGTGATCGACTGACCGTTGGCCAACGAAATGACCAGTGCGGTGCCGGTGACCGGAGCGGTGACGCTGGCGGTGTAAGTAACCACGCCGCCTTCTACTGCGCTTGGCGTAGCGGTCAGGGTTACGGTGCTGGTGTCGACCGAATCAGAGACGGCCGTAACGGCCGGAGTGGTGCTGGTTTCCAGCTTCTCGAAGTCACCACCAGTGGTGCCGGTGATGCTCACGCTGACGTTGTCACCGTCCACATACACAGTGTTCTGCGGAGCAGGAACGGTGATCGAGCCTTCAGTTTGTCCCTTGCCGATGGTGATGGTTTCACCATTGCTCAGGGTGACTTTCATCTCGGTGCCGGTAGGGTTGGTGACCCGAGCGGTGTAGATGATCTCGCCGCCTTCCTGCACGTTGCCGGTGGCGGAAAGAGTCAGGCCAGTGCTGTCCAGGCGCGCTGGATCGTCGGTCACGACGGTGGTCGGAGCACCGGCGGTTTCCAGGTGTTCGTAGTTGCCACCGGTCACACCGGTGATGCTGTTGGTCAGCGGTGTATTGGTGTTCAACACATTGTTCGGCGCAATGAAGTCCACCGAAGCCGAACTCTGGTTCACCGGAATGGTGATCGACTGACCATTGGCCAGTGTCACGACCAGTGCCGAACCCGTCACAGGCGCCGAAACCGACGCAGTGTAGGTCACCACGCCACCTTCAACCGCACTCGGCGTCGCAGTCAGGGTGACGGTCGAAGTATCCACCGTATCGGTCACGGCAGTGACCGCCGGCGTCGCGCTGACATCCAGCTTCTCGAAATCCCCTCCGGTCGTACCGGTCACCGTCACGCTGACAGTGCCTGCATCCACGTAGACGCTGTCTCCCGGCGCGGCGAACGTCACGCTGCCTTCAGTCTGGCCCTTGCCAATGGTGATGGTCTCGCCATTGCTCAGGGTGATCTTCATCTCGGTGCCGGCCGGATTGCTCAGGGTGGCGGTGTAGACGATGCTGCCGCCCTCGGCGACGGTGCCGTTGGCGCTCAGGGTCAGGCTGGTGGTGTCCTGATGTGCCGGATCGTCGGTGACCGCGGTGGTCACGCTGCTCTGGTCGGCAACCAGGTTTTCATAGTTGCCGCCGCTCACCCCGGTGATGCTGTTGGTCAGCGCGGCATTGGTACTCAGCACGTTGTCAGGCGCGGTGAAATCCACCGACGCAGAGCTCTGGCCAACCGGAATGACGATGCTCTGGCCGTTGTTCAGGGTCACGGTCACCGGGGTGCCGGTCACGGGGGCCGACACGGACGCGGTGTAGGTCACCACGCCACCTTCGGTCACGCTGGGCGTGGCGCTGAGGACGACGGTGGACGTGTCGGGGGTGTCGATGATCCGCGTCACGACGGCGGCATCGCTGACGTAGAGTTGTTCGAAGTTGCCGCCTTCGACGCTCACGATGGTGACGCTGACGCTTCCTGAATCCTTGTAGACGGTGTCCGCGGGCGCCGGTACGAAGACCGTGCCGCTTTGCTGTCCAGCGGGAATGATGATGACCGCGCCGTTGGACAGGGTGACGGTGACCGGGGTACCGGCCGGCGTGCCGGCGGTAGCGGTGTAGCGGATGCTGCTGCCTTCGAAGGCAGCATTGAGGCTGTCCAGGTTGATGCCGGTGACGTCGAGGGCATCGGCCACGGTGGTGACCGCCGGCGCCGGGTTGGCGACCAGGTTCTCGAAATTGCCGCCGCTGACACCGGTGATGCTGGTGCTGAGCGGCTGGGCGCCGTTGATGAAGTCGTTCGGCACGGTGAACTGCACGGTAGCGCTGGTTGCGCCTACCGGGATGGTGATGGTCTGTCCGTTGGACAGGGTCACGATGACCGGCGCACCGGTCACTGGCGAAGTGACGCTGGCGGTGTAGGTGATCTCGCCATTCTCGATCGAACTGGCGGGGGCGCTGAGAGCAACGCTGGTGGTATCGGCCGAGTCGCTGACGGTGGTGATCGCCGGGGCCGGATTCGCCACCAGGCTCTCGAAATTGCCCCCCGCGATGCCGGTGATGGTGGTGCTGATCGCTGGCGCGCCGGTATAGACGTCGTTCGGCGCGGTGAACTGCACCGAGCCGCTGGTGCTGCCCACCGCAATGGTGATGGTCTGGCCGTTGGACAGGGTCACGATCACCGGTGCGCCGGTCATGGCGGAGGTGACGCTGGCGGTGTAGGTCACCACGCCGTTTTCGCTGACGCTCGGGCTGGCGCCGAGGCTGACGGTGGTGGTGTCGATCGAGTCGGTCACGCTGGTGACGGCCGGGGCCGGGTTGGCCACCAGGTTTTCGAAGTTGCCGCCGCTGAGGCCGGTGATGCTGGCGGTGATCGGCGCGGCGCCGTTGTAGATGTCGTTCGGCGCGGTGAACTGCACGCTGCCATTGGTGGCGCCGACAGGAATGGTGATGGTCTGGCCGTTGGACAGGGTCACGATCACCGCTGTGCCGGTCACCGGCGAGGTGACGCTGGCGGTGTAGGTGACCACGCCGTTTTCGGCGACGCTGGTGCTGGCGTCGAGGTTGACGGTGGTGGTGTCGACGCTGTCGGTGACGCTGGTCACGACCGGGGTCGGATTGGCCACCAGGGTCTCGAAGTTGCCGCCGGTGACGTTGGTGATGGTGGTGCTGACCGCGTTGGCGCCGTTGTAGACGTCGTTTGGCGCGGTGAACTGCACGCTGCCGATGGTGCTGCCAACGGGAATGGTGATGGTCTGTCCGTTGGACAGGGTCACGACCACCGGTGTGCCGGTGACTGGCGAGACGACGCTGGCGGTATAGGTGATCACGCCGTTCTCGGCGACGCCGGGATTGGCTCCGAGGTTGACGGTGGTGATGTCGCTCGAATCGATGACGTTGGTGACCGCCGGGGCCGGATTGGCCTCCAGGTTCTCGAAGTTGCCGCCGCTGACGTTGGTGATGGTGGCGCTGATCGGATTGGCGCCGTTGTAGACGTCGTTCGGTGCAGTGAACTGCAGGATGCCACTGGTACTGCCGACGGGAATGGTGATGGTCTGCCCGGTGGACAGGGTCACGATCACCGGCGAGCCGGTCACTGGACTCGCAACGGTGGCGACGTAGGTGACCACACCGCCTTCGGCGACGTTGGCGGTGGCGTCGAGGTTGACGACAGTGGTGTCGGTGCGTTCGAGAATGGTGGTGAACACCGGGGTGGTATTACTGACCACCAGGTTCTCGAAGTTGCCCCCGGACAGGCCGGTAATCGACGCACTGACCGGGGCGTCCTTATAGACATCATTGGGTACTGGCGCACTCACGGAGCCATAGAAGTTGCCCAGGGGAATGGTGATGGACAGCCCATTGGACAGGGTGATGACCAGCGGGCTGCCGGTAACGGCGTGCGAGAGGCTGGCGCGATAGCCAATCGTGCCGGCTTCCCAGGCGTAGAGATCGGTAGCGAGCGTAACGGTGGTGTTGTCGATGGAATCCGTGATGGTGGTCACGGCTGGCGTCTTGTCCAGTTCCAGACGCTCGAATTCCCCAGTACCGTTCACGAAATTCAGGGTGACGCTGGTGGCCGTGGCGCCGTTGTACACGTCGTTCGAAGCCCGCACCTGCACGCTGCCGCTGGTTTCACCCGCGGCGATGGTGATTTCGGCGCCATTGGACAACGTCAGGGATATCGGCGTCAGCGGCGGATTGCTCAGGGTGGCGGTGTAGGTGATGAGGCCGCCCTCGGTCGCGCTGCTGTCGGCAGTCAGCTTGGCAAAGGTGGTATCGATGCTGTCATTGAGGTCGGCCACCCACGGCGTTTGCGACGCAACGATGGGCAAGCCGCCGGCCGTAGCGGGGCTGAAGCCAGCGATGGTGAAGGTGACCGATTGCCTGCCCGCGTAAACGTCATTCAGCGCCGAGAAGGGCACCTGCACCTGGCCGAAGAAGGAGAACGGGGGAATGACGATGGTATAGCCGTTGGACAGAGTTACCGTCACTGCCTCACTCTGCGTACGGGTGCTCAGTGTTGCGAAGACATAGCCGTCCTCGGCTTCGGAGGGAAAAGCCGAGCCTGAAAGCGACAGGAGGTTCTCGGTGATCGGTGGACCGAAAATGTCGGAGGCGGTCGTACCGGTGAATTGGCTATTGAGCGAGGCACCGAAATTCAGCCCTTCGGTTTCATACCCGATCGTGGGTGCGACAACCGCAGCCGTCGCATCCAGCATCACCACACTGTGCCCGCCACCTGGCGCGCCGCTGCCTTCGGATTGCGGGCCCGCGGCGGTCGCTTCGAGGTCTTTGGTCGGGTCGGCACCGGCGGCGATGGCCTGCTGCAGTTCCTCGACGGAAGGCGCGGCCTGGGCAGTGGCCTCCTCCAGGTCGGTGGTGGAGGTCGGTGTGTCGGCACTCCACTGGCTTTCACGACCCAGGTCGATGGTGCGGCCATCGGCGAGCTCCAGGGTGACGGCACCCGCCAGCCCCGTCAGAACCTGGTCGCCGGTGAACAGGCGATCACCTTCGATGAGTACTCGTTGAATGCCTTCCGGGGAAACGGCGACAACCTGGCCAACAACACGTTTGACGATGGCGACAACACTGCTCATGACACTCTCCGAACTATCCGTTTCATGTGGCTTCCATACGCGATTGGGCTGTGCCGCTATCTGCCTGGAATGTTTCGCAAGGCGACTGAAGTATTGATGTATGTCAATTTTGTGGCGTTTGAATATTTATTTTTCTTTTTAGTCAAACTATTGACCCGACGATTGGCATCCTAAACAATCGTCCCACTAATGTCACATTGATATTGCAATAGGTGAAGACCCTACGAACTGTGATGGTGTTCTCATTCGGAAATTTCCGACACGCGGTTTCCTGTTATAGACATTTTTTGGCGGGATGCCATGTTTTGCGCTGATGTGGGACAAGCTGTCCCTAGGGAAGAAAAACGAAATGCGTCTGTTCGCCTTCACCGCCTTGCCCCTCGTTCTGTTTGCCACCTTCAGTACCGCACAAACCCTGCCGCAAGCCATGCAACAAGCCCTCGAAGCGCACCCGGAAGTCCAGGCCGGGGTGAACGGGCGTCTGGCCGCGGACAGGCAGGTTCGGGCCGCCGAAGGCGGCTACCTGCCCAAGGTCGATGTCCTGGCCGGCTATGGCCGGGAAAGCACCGACAGCCCGAGCACCCGTGCCACCGCCGGCGATCACCGGGAGACCCTGAATCGCAGCGAGTCCAGCCTGCGCCTGCGTCAGATGGTGTTCGACGGCTTCGCCACCTCCAGTGAAGTCGGGCGTCAACAGGCCACCGCCAATGCCCGGGCGTATGCGCTGTTGGACACCAGCGAGCGCACAGCGTTGCAGACGGCGAGGGTCTACATCGACGTGCTGACCCGCCGTGAGATGGTGCGCCTGGCGGAAGACAACCTGCGCAGTCACGAGCGCATCTACGACCAGATCCAGTTGCGTACCTCCCGCGGCGTCGGTCGCCTGGCCGACATGGACCAGGCCGAGGCGCGGCTGGCCGGCGCGAAAAACAACCTGCTGACGGAACAAACCAACCTCGCCGACGCACAAACCAATTACCTGAGCGTCGTGGGGCAATTGCCCGATGAACTGAGCCCGCCGGCGCCTTTCATCGATCTGTTGCCGGCCACGCTGCAGGAAGCCCGTCTGCAGATGGTCGAGAGCAACCCGGCCCTGCGTTCGGCGGAGTCGGACATCGCCGCCGCCGACAAGCAGTACGACGCGGCCAAGTCGCGGTTCTACCCGCGCTTCGACGCCGAGCTCGAGCGCGCCGCGAACAACGACGTCGACGGTGTGAACGGACACAACAACGAGTGGCAGGCCATGTTGCGCATGAGCTTCAACCTGTACGACGGCGGCAGCGACAAGGCCGACCTGGAGTCCAAGGCCTACATGGCCAGCCAGGCGCTGGATATTCGCAACAATGCCTTGCGTCAGCTCAATGAAGAGTTAGGCTTGGCCTGGAATGCTATGCAGAACGCCGACGCGCAGGTTCCGATCGCCCAGCAATATGTCGATCACAGCAGCAAGGTCCGCACCGCCTACCAGAGCCAGTTCAGCCTGGGTGAGCGGACGCTGCTCGACCTGCTCGACAGCGAGAACGAACTGTTTACCGCGCAGCGGCGTCTGGCCGAAGTCAAAAGCGTTCAACTGTTTACCCAATACCGGATCAAGGCGACCATTGGTCAGCTGCTCAAAAGCCAGGGAGTCGTGGCGCCAATGGCAACGGTCGTGCAGAACGATCTCAAGCCCAAGGTGAACCTGCCCGGGCTCAACTGAGATCCTGTCCCTCACCTGCCAGCAAGAGAGTTCGCGTGGAATCTGAAGTCAGTCGAACCCAGCTCACCCATGATCCGCGAAGCCAGCACGACGATCCGCTGCTGGACAGCTTGCTGTCGCTTTGCGTGTTGCACCAGAAACCGGCCAGCCGGGCCATGCTCACCACTGGCCTGCCGCTGCCGGCGCAGCGCCTCAGCCCCGAGCTGCTGTCGCGTTCGGCAGCCCGGGCCGGGCTGCAGGGGCGTCTGTTGCAGCGCAAGCTGGAGCAGATTCCGGGCATCGCCATGCCGGCCATGCTCCTGCTCAAGGACGGGCGCAGTACCATCCTGCTCGGCTGGGAGAACGAGAACACGGCGCGCCTGCTGCTCAGCGAGAGCGACGGGGGTGAGGTGCATGTCAGTCGCGAGGCGCTGCAGAGCGACTACGCCGGGCGGGTGTTCTTCGCCCAGCCGCAGCACAAGTTCGACGTCAACCACGGCAACCTGATTCCGCGGGCGCGCTCCTGGTTCCGCGATACCCTCAAGCGCTCGAAGTGGCTGTACGCCGACGCGGTCGCCGCCAGCCTGATCATCAACCTGATCGCCATGGGCGCGCCGCTGTTCGTGATGAACGTCTACGACCGCGTGGTGCCGAACCAGGCCACCTCGACCCTGTGGGTGCTGGCCATCGGGATCACCGGTGCCTATGTCTTCGACCTGATCCTCAAGGGCCTGCGCAGTCTCTGCCTCGACCTCGCGGGGAAAAAGACCGACCTGATCATCTCCGCCACGCTGTTCGAGCGCATCGTCGGCATGTCGATGAAGTACCGTCCCGCGCGGGTCGGCAGCTTCGCCCAGAACATCCACGAGTTCCAGGGCCTGCGCGACTTCCTCGCCTCGCTGACCCTGACCAGCCTGATCGACCTGCCGTTCACCCTGCTGATCCTGCTGGTGATCGGCATCATCGGCGGGCACCTGGTGTGGATTCCGGTGGTGGCCTTCCCGCTCGCCCTGGGCATCGGCTACGCCCTGCAGAAACCGCTGACGGCGACCCTGGAGCGGACCATGGCCTTGGCCTCCGAGCGCCAGTCGAGCCTGATCGAAACCCTCGCCGGCCTCGACGCGGTCAAGGTCAACAACGCCGAAAGCGAACGCCAGTACATGTGGGAGCAGACCATCGGCACCCTCAGTCGCCTGGAGCTGCGGGTGAAGGTGCTGTCGGGCCTGGCGATGAACATCACCCTGCTGATCCAGCAGATGGCCGGCGTCGCCCTGATCTGCTTCGGTGTCTACCAGATCATGGACGGCAACCTCAGCATGGGCGGCCTGATCGCCTGCTACATGCTCAGCGGCCGCGCCCTCAGCCCGCTGGGCCAGCTCGCCGGGCTGCTGACCCGTTACCAGCAGGCCAAGGTGACCATGGTCTCCACCGACCAGATGATGGAACTGCCGCAGGAGCGCAACTTCGAGGAGCGCCCGCTGAGCCGCCAGGTGCTGCAGGGCGCCATCGAGTTTCGCGGTGTCGACTTCACCTATCCCAACCAGCAGAACCAGGCGCTCAAGGGCATCAACCTGAGCATTCGCCCGGGCGAGAAGGTCGGCATCATCGGCCGCAGCGGCTCAGGCAAGAGCTCGCTGGCCAAACTGGTGGTCGGCCTCTACGAAGCCGATGCCGGTTCGCTGCTGGTGGATGGCGTGGACATTCGCCAGATCGATGTCAGCGAGTTGCGTCACAACATCGGCTACGTTGCCCAGGATATCCAGTTGCTCGCCGGTACCCTGCGCGACAACCTGGTCAGCGGCGCGCGCTACGTCGAGGACGAAATGGTCCTGCAGGCCGCGGAACTGGCCGGGGTGCATGAATTCGCCCGGCTTCACCCGAAAGGCTATGAACTGCAGGTTGGCGAGCGCGGGCAGAACCTGTCCGGCGGTCAGCGGCAGAACGTCGCCCTGGCCCGGGCGCTGCTGCTCAACCCGCAGATCCTGTTGCTCGACGAGCCCACCGCGGCGATGGACAACACCGGTGAAGAGCGCCTCAAGCAGCGCCTGCAGGCGGTGATCGAGCACAAGACCATCGTCCTGGTGACCCACCGCGCCTCGCTGCTGTCGCTGGTGGACCGGTTGATCGTCGTCGATCGTGGACAGATCGTTGCGGATGGCCCGAAAGCCGCCGTCATGGATGCGCTGAAGAAGGGGCAGATCAGTGTTGCTTAAGTCAGGAGTTGGGCGTTTCAGGGATGTCCTGCGTGGTTATTTCAAGGGTTCGCCGTCGTTCGGTCAGGAGCCGCTGCCCGAGGTCAACAAGGCGCTGGTCGAGGATGCGCCACGCATCATCCGCCTGACCATCTGGGGCATCATCGCCTTCTTCGTGTTTCTCCTGCTGTGGGCCAACTTCGCCGTGCTCGATGAAGTCACCCGCGGCGACGGCAAGGCCATTCCGTCGTCGAAGCTGCAGAAGATCCAGAACCTGGAGGGCGGTATCGTTGCCCAGATCTATGCCAACGAAGGCGAGATCGTCGAAGCCGGCGCGCCGTTGCTGCGCCTGGATGACACCCGTTTCGTCTCCAACGTCGGCGAGACCGAAGCCGACCGCGTCGGCCTGGCCCTGCGGGTCGAGCGCCTGAGTGCCGAGGTCGAGGACCGGCCGCTGAATATCGACGCCGAACTGCGCAAGGCCGCACCGAGCCAGGCGGCCAGCGAGGAGTCCCTGTACCAGAGCCGTCGCCAGCAACTGCAGGATGAGATCGGCGGCCTGCAGGAGCAGTTGGTACAGCGCCAGCAGGAGCTGCGCGAGTTTTCCTCCAAGCAGGCCCAGTACCGCAACAGCCTGCAATTGCTGCGTCAGGAAATCGCCATGTCCGAGCCGCTGGTGGCTCAGGGCGCGATTTCCCAGGTCGAGGTGCTGCGCCTCAAGCGGGCCGAAGTGGAAAACCGCGGTCAGCTGGACGCCACCTCCCTGGCGATTCCCCGTGCCGAGTCGGCGATCAAGGAGGTCGAGCGCAAGGTCGACGAGACCCGCGGCAAGTTCCGCAGTGACGCGCTGACCCAGCTCAACGAGGCGCGCACCGACCTGAACAAGACCCAGGCGACCGGCAAGGCCCTGGAGGACCGTGTCAGCCGGACCCTGGTCACCTCGCCGGTACGCGGGATCGTCAAGCAGGTGCTGGTCAACACCATCGGCGGGGTGATCCAGCCGGGCAGCGACCTGGTGGAGATCGTGCCGCTGGACGACACCCTGCTGGTGGAAGCGCGCATCCGTCCGCAGGACATCGCCTTCCTGCATCCGGGGCAGCAGGCCATGGTCAAGTTCACCGCCTATGACTTCACCGTCTATGGCGGACTCAAGGCCAAGCTGGAGCAGATCGGTGCCGATACCATCACCGACGAGGAAGGCAACACCTTCTACCTGATCAAACTGCGCACCGAGCGCAGCCACCTGGGCACCGACGAGAAGCCGCTGCTGATCATTCCGGGGATGGTGGCGTCGGTGGATATCATCACCGGCAAGAAGAGCGTGCTGAGCTACCTGCTCAAGCCGATCATCCGCGCGCGGGCGGAGGCACTGCGCGAGCGTTGATCCACTGCCGGCGCGCGGTACTTCGTAGGAGCGCGGCTTGTCGGGGCGCCGAACCGCCGCGAAAGGACCGCGAAGCGGTCCCGGATACCGGTGCAAGTTGGGACCGCTTCGCGGTCCTTTCGCGGGCAAGCCACGCTCCTACGAGAGAGAAATGCCCAGTCTCGGTGCGGATGGGGTCAGAGGAAGGTGACCTGGCCACCTTCCAGCGATTTCACCCGGGCCAGCGACTCGACGCGGTAGCCCTGCGCGTCCAGTTCGGCGCGGCCGCCCTGGAACGACTTCTCGATGACGATGCCCAGGCCGGCCACGGTGGCGCCGGCCTGCTTGATGATCGAGATCAGCGCCTGCGAGGCCTTGCCGTTGGCCAGGAAATCATCGATCACCAGCACGCGGTCGCTGCTGTTGAGGTGACGCGGCGAGATGGCCACGGTGTTCTCGGTCTGCTTGGTGAAGGAGTACACCGACGCGGTCAGCAGGTTTTCCGTCAGAGTCAGGGACTGGTGCTTGCGCGCGAAAATCACCGGAACGCCCAGCTTCAGGCCGGTCATCACCGCCGGGGCGATGCCCGAGGCTTCGATGGTGACGATCTTGGTCACGCCGGAGTCGGCGAACAGGCGGGCGAACTCGTCGCCGATCAGTTGCATCAGCGCGGGATCGATCTGGTGGTTGAGAAACGCATCGACTTTCAGGACCTGATCGGAAAGCACGATGCCTTCTTCGCGAATCTTCTGGTGCAGTGCTTCCACGGGTGTTTCCTCGGATGTAAGCAAAAGGCCCCGGCATGGGCCAGGGCGATTGAAAGGGTGGATTATCTAACGTTTGAGCATGGCACGGATATCGGCAAGCGCCGTATTGCCGCGTGCGGCCTTGACCTCGACGGGGGCGTCGTCCAGCCCTTCCCAGGCCAGGTCGTCCGCCGGCAGTTCATCCAGGAAGCGGCTCGGTGAACAATCGATGATCTCGCCGTACTGCTTGCGCTTGGCGGCGAAGGTGAAGGCCAGGGTCTGGCGTGCCCGGGTAATGCCGACATACGCCAGGCGGCGCTCTTCCTCGATGGTGTCGGCTTCGATGCTGGAGCGGTGCGGGAGGATTTCCTCCTCCATGCCCATGATGAACACGTAGGGGAATTCCAGGCCCTTGGACGCATGCAGGGTCATCATCTGCACGCCCTCGGCGCCTTCTTCCTCTTCCTGCTGGCGCTCCAGCATGTCGCGCAGTACCAGCTTGCCGATGGCGTCCTCGATGGTCATGTCGCCGTCCTCGTCCTTCTCCAGCGTGCTTTTCAGCGCGTCGATGAGGAACCAGACGTTGCCCATGCGGAAGTCCGCGGCCTTGTCGCTGGAGCTGTTGCTGCGAATCCAGTTTTCGTAGTCGATGTCCATCACCATGCTGCGCAGCGCGGCGATCGGGTCTTCCAGCGCCACCTGCTCGCGGACCTTGTCCATCCAGCGCTTGAAGCGCTCCAGGCGCTCGGTGAAGCGGGTGTCCAGGTGCTCGCGCAGGCCCAGCTCCTCGCTGGCGGCGTACATCGATATCTTGCGTTCGGTGGCGTAGTTGCCGAGCTTTTCCAGGGTGGTCGAGCCGATTTCCCGGCGCGGCACGTTGATCACCCGCAGGTAGGCGTTGTCGTCGTCCGGGTTCACCAGCAGGCGGAAGTAGGCCATCAGGTCCTTCACTTCCTGGCGGCCGAAGAAGCTGTTGCCGCCGGACAGGCGATACGGCACCTGGTGGTGCTGCAGTTTCAGCTCGATCAGCTTGGCCTGGTAGTTGCCGCGGTAGAGGATGGCGAAATCGCTGTACGGGCGGTCGGTGCGCAGGTGCAGGCTGAGGATTTCCATGGCCACCCGCTCGGCTTCGGCTTCCTCGTTCTTGCAGCGGATCACGCGGATCTCGTCGCCGTGGCCCATCTCGCTCCACAGCTGCTTCTCGAAGGCATGCGGGTTGTTCGCGATCAGCACGTTGGCGCAGCGCAGGATACGGCTGGTGGAGCGGTAGTTCTGCTCCAGCATGACCACCTTCAGCGACGGATAGTCATCCTTGAGCAGCATCAGGTTTTCCGGACGCGCGCCACGCCAGGCGTAGATCGACTGGTCGTCGTCGCCGACCACGGTGAACTGGTTGCGCGTGCCGATCAGCATCTTCACCAGCAGGTACTGGCTGGCGTTGGTGTCCTGGTATTCGTCCACCAGCAGGTAGCGCACGCGGTTCTGCCACTTCTCCAGGATGTCGCGGTGTTCTTCGAACAGCTTCACCGGCAGCAGGATCAGGTCGTCGAAGTCCACCGCGTTGAACGCCTTGAGCGTGCGCTGGTAGTGCATGTAGACGATGGCGGCGGTCTGCTCCTTGGGGTTGCGCGCCTTTTCCAGGGCCTCGGGGGGCAGGATCAGGTCGTTCTTCCAGGCGCCGATCATGTTCTTGATCTCGTCGACGCCGTCGTCCCCGGAGTACTCCTTCTGCATGATGTCGGTCATCAGGGCTTTCACGTCGGTTTCGTCGAAGATCGAGAAACCGGGCTTGTAGCCCAGGCGCACGTGTTCCTTGCGGATGATGTTCAGACCGAGGTTGTGGAAGGTCGAGACCGTCAGGCCGCGGCCCTCGCCCTTGCGCAGCAGGGTGCCGACCCGCTCCTTCATCTCCCGCGCGGCCTTGTTGGTAAAGGTCATGGCCACGATGTACTGGGCCCGGATCCCGCAGTTCTGGATCAGGTGGGCGATCTTGCGGGTGATCACGCTGGTCTTGCCGGAGCCTGCGCCGGCGAGTACCAGGAGCGGGCCGCCGACATAGTTCACGGCTTCTTGCTGCCGGGGATTGAGTCGGGACATGAGGTGAACCGGGGGTGGCTGAAAAATAGCCGCGCAGTTTAACAGGGCTTGGTCTTCATGGCGCGACCGTCTGACAGTGTGACGCAGCACAATATCTAAATTTGCCGGCTCTGCTACTTTCCATCAGGATGCGCCTCCAAATGGATAGATTTTCCTTGGGCATGAGCGCTTGTTCCAAGTGAAAATCATTTACATTAGTGCGGTTGTAACAAATGATTCGTCCCGCGCCCCGTCTGCGTTCGCGTGTTGCCAACTAAGGAGAGAGCTTGTCTACGCCTGCCGAACCGTTGCGTTTGCTTCTGCTGGCTGAGGAACCCGAGTGGGCGACTGCTCTCGGCGAGTCGCTGCTGCCGCTGGCGGGCGCCGCGGTATTGCTGACGGCGCCGAGCTGGGAGTCGGTGGACAGCCTGTTCGCTCGCGACCGCAACGCCGTGGTACTGACCACCCCCGCACGCCAGCCGGCGCCAGGGCGCTGCGACCTGCCCATGGTGCTGCTGCTCGATGCCGAGCCGGCCAAGGCGCCGCCAGGTGTGAGCGACTGGCTGGTGCGCGGTCAGCTGGGCAGCGACATCGTGCGCCGCTGCCTGCGCCATGTGCGCGAGCGCGGGGTGCTGGAGTCGACCCTGCAGCGTCTGGCCGAGGAAGACCCGCTCACCGGCATCGCCAACCGCCAGGGCTTCCAGACCCTGCTGGCGGCGCGCCTGGCCGAGAACGAAGGGCGCGGCGTGGCCCTCGGGCACCTCGACCTCGACAACTTCCGGCATGCCAACGACGCCCTCGGTCATCAGGGCGGCGACCGCCTGATCCTGCAGGTGGTGGGCCGCCTGAAGAGCCAACTGGAGGCCGGCGACCGCGTGGCGCGCCTGGGCAGCGACGAATTCGCCCTGCTCATCGACACCCGCCGCGAGCCGCAACGGGCCGAGCGCATGGCCGAACGGATCGTCGAAGCCCTGGCCGAGCCCTACTGGATCGATGGCGAGAGCCTGCTGATCGGCTGCAGCCTTGGCGTTGCCCATGCCCGCGCCCAGGCCGGCGCCGACCCGCTGATGTGGCACGCGCACATCGCCATGCAGCAGGCCAAAGGCGTTCAAGGCTGCACCTATCACGTCTTCGACGAACGCATAAACCGCAACGCGCGCAGCCTCGCCGATCTGGAGAGCGAGCTGCGCCGCGCCTTGCGCCGCGACGAACTGGAACTGCACTACCAGCCGCGCCTCGACCTGGCCGAAGGCCGCATCGTCGGCCTCGAAGCCCTGGTGCGCTGGCGCCATGGCGAACGCGGCCTGCTGCCGCCCAGCGAATTCGTGCCGCTGGCCGAGCAGAGCGGGCTGATCGTGCCACTGGGCTACTGGGTGATTTCCCGGGCCCTGCGTGACATGCAGATTCTGCGCGAGCGCGGCCTGATGCCGTTGCACATGGCGGTGAACCTGTCGTTCCGCCAGTTCCAGGACAGTCAGTTGCTGGCGACCCTGAGCCGGCTGATCGTGCAGCATGGCGTCGATGCGCGCTGGCTGGAGTTCGAACTGACCGAAACCGCGGTGATGCGCCGCAATGACCTGGTCAAGCAGACCATGGACGCCCTCGGGCGGCTGGGTGTGCGCTTCTCGCTGGATGACTTCGGTACCGGGTTCTCGTCGTTCGTCCACCTCAACAGCCTGCCGATTGCCTTGCTCAAGGTGGACCGCAGCTTCGTCGGCGGGATGGAGCTGCGCGAGGAGAACCGCAAGCTGGTCCACGCCATGATCAACCTGGCGCACAACCTCCATCTGGAGGTGGTCGCCGAGGGTGTGGAAACCGAGGAGCAACTGGACCTGCTGCGCAGTTTCGGCTGTGACCAGGTGCAGGGTTACCTGATCAGCAAGCCGCTGGCGATCGAACCGCTGGTGGAGTATCTGCTGCTCAATGCGGCGCAGAAGCCGGTGGCCTTGTAACAACCAGATCGCGCTGGTCCTCGTAGGAGCGTGGCTTGCCCGCGAAAGGACCGCGTAGCGGTCCCAGACTCGCTCTGGCGACACCATTTTTGGACCGCTACGCGGTCCTTTCGCGGGCAAGCCGCGCTCCTACGGGGTTGGCCGCAATTCCAGCGAACGGCCCACCCCACCGATCATCCGCTTCATCCGCCACTCGAACGCCAGGGTCAGACTGATCGCCGCGAACGCCAGCCCCAGCGCCAGCCCCCACCAGACCCCGACCGCGCCCATCCCCAGCGGGAATGCCATGATCCACGCCGCCGGCGCGCCGATCACCCAGTAGCAGAACAGGCCCACCAGGAACGTCGTCTTGGCATCCTTGAGGCCGCGAATCGAACCCATGGCGACGGTCTGGATCCCGTCGAACAGTTCGAACCACGCCGCGACCATCAACAGGCTCACCGCCAAATGGACCACCCCGGCGAACGCCGGATCCTCCAGGTCGAGGAACAGGCCCACCAGCGCCTCCGGCATGACCCAGAACAGCACCGAGAAGCCGAGCATCACCGCCGCACCGAAGCCGATCCCGACCCGTCCGGCCTGCCGTGCCGCCAGCAGGCGATCCGCGCCATAGTGCAGGCCGACGCGCATGGTCACGGCATAGGACAACCCCGCCGGAATCATGAACGCCGTCGAGACGATCTGCAGGGCGATCTGGTGCGCGCCCAGCTCGGTGCTGCCCATGGTGCCCATGCACAGCGCGGCGAAGGCGAACAGGCCGACCTCCACGGTGTAGGTGCCGCCAATCGGCAGGCCCAGGCGCCACAGCTCGCGCAGCGCCGGCAGTGACGGGCGGCTGAGGTTGCGGCGGATCGGATAGGACGCATAGGCCGGGTGCCGGCGGACATGCAGGGCCAGGGCGATGGCCATGGCGTTGGCGACCAGCGCCGTGACCAGGCCGATCCCCACCAGCCCCAGTTTAGGCAGACCGAACATGCCCTCGATCAGCGCATAGTTGAGCAGGAAGTTGACCACGGTCCCGACCAGGCTGATGACCATCACCGGCGACGAGCGCCCCAGTGCGCTGGTAAAGCCGCGCAGGGCCATGAAGGTCAGGTAGCCGGGCAGGGCGAAGGGCAGCAGGAGCAGGAAGTGGCTGGCGTGCTCGACGTTGCCCGGGGTCTGGCCGAGCAGCAACAGCACCGGTCCCAGGTTCCACAACACCAGCGCCGCCACCACCGCCATCACCCAGGCCAGCCACAGCCCGGCCTGGGTCAGGCGGGTGGCACCCGCGGCGTCGCCGGCACCGTGGCGGATGGCGACCAGCGTGCCCACCGCGGCGATCACACCGAGGCAGAAGATCGACACGAACGAATAGCTCGCCGCACCCAGGCCACCACCGGCCAGGGCCTCGGGGCTGATCCTGGCCATCATCAGGGTGTCGGTGAGCAGCATCAGCATGTGCGCCAACTGCGAGGCAATCAGCGGCCCCGCCAGCCGCAGCAGTGCCTTGAGTTCATGGGTGGGCGCCGCCTGCATGATCGCTGTCCTTGTGAAAGTGACTGACAAGCCGCCAATTCTCGACCTTTGCGTCAAGATCCACAAAAGGATAAAAACGATCATTGGCATGAGTAAAACTCATGCGAAGATGCTACCAAGGAGGTCCGCCATGTCCAATCGTCTTCCCCCGCTGTACGCCCTGCGCGCGTTCGAGGCCGCCGCGCGGCACAGCTCGTTCACCCGTGCGGCGGATGAGTTGAACATCACCCAGAGCGCGGTGAGCCGGCACATTCGCACCCTTGAAGAGCATTTCGCCTGTCGCCTGTTCGTGCGCAACGGCCGTAGCCTGCAGCTCAGCGAGGCGGCGCGGCTGCTGCTGCCTGGCGTGCGCGAAGGTTTCGCCGCGCTGGAGCGGGCCTGCGGCACCTTGCGCAGCGAGGAGGGCGTGCTGCGCATGAAGGCACCGTCGACCCTGACCATGCGCTGGCTGCTGGCGCGGCTCAGCCGCTTCCGCCATCTGCAGCCGGGCAACGAGGTGCAACTGACCAGCGCCTGGATGGATGTCGATCATGTCGACTTCAACCAGGAGCCCTTCGACTGCGCGGTGCTGCTGGGCGACGGGCATTTTCCGCCGGACTGGGCGGTGAGTCGGCTGTTCCCGGAGCTGCTGGTGCCGGTGGGGGCCCCGGAACTGCTTGAGGAAGGTCCATGGACCGTCGAGCGTCTGGTCGCCTGCGAACTGCTGCACCCGACCCCGGACAAGCGCGACTGGCGCACCTGGCTGGCGCGCATGGGCTTGAGCGAGCAGGTCTCGCTCAAGGGCGGTCAGGTGTTCGACACCCTGGAACTGGGCATGATCGCCGCGGCACGGGGTTATGGCGTGTCCATGGGCGATCTGCTGATGGTCGCCGAGGACGTGGCCCAGGGGCGTCTCAGCCTGCCGTGGCCAGCAGCGGTGGCCAGCGGGCTGGATTATTACCTGGTCTGGCCGCGCACCCGCCCCGGCGGCGAGCGCCTGCGTCGGCTCAGCGATTTCCTGCAGGGCGAGGCGCGTGCGATGCGCCTGCCGGAGGTGGAGATGCTGCAGGCAAATGACGTCAGCAGCGGCGAGTGATCGGGTCAGGTCAGGCCAGCGCCGACAACCCCAGGGCTGCGGCGCACGCGCTGAGTGAGCGCCGCTCAGTCTCGGCATACAGCGCCAGTTCATCCTGTACCCGCTGCCCCAGCGCTTCCTCGAATGCCTCGCGGTTGGCGTTGCTGCCATATTCCGCCTGGCCGTCATCGCCAAGATTGGACTGGAAGATCCCGGCGGCACTGACTGGCAGGAAATCCTCGTAGACCAGCGCTTCGTAATGCACATGCCCAGCGTCGATCAACCCTTGCAGCGTGGTCGGTCGTTGCGCCGTGTCACGGGCGGCCAGGCCCTTGTCGGTGACGAAGTAGCGGAAGTACGCCAGCCCTTGCTCGCGCATCTGCCGCAGATCATCGGGGAAGGCGCTGAACTGTTCGGCCAGCAGGCTCATGTAGCGCTGCGCATTGTGCTCCACCGGCGCGCCACCGAGCGCCTCGCGGGTGGCATCGAGCAACTGGTCATAGAGCTGCCGACCCTTTGGCGTCAGCGCCGCGCCACGTTGCTCGATCTCGCCGAAACGCGCGGTGTGGCTGCCGTCGGCATCACGGAACGCGATGGATTCCTGCAGTGCCTTGAAGCTGGTCTGGCGCAGCAGGATCGGGTGACGGCGGGTTGGTGGACCTTCGATCACGGCCTTCGGCGCAATGCCCTTGGTCGGCATGCCCAGCTGGATCAGGTCGATATCCAGGGTACGCGGGGTCAGGTGGTTGATATGCGGGCCCTTGAAGGCCACCACGTCGGCGATCAGGCGGTGTTGGTCGTGCAACTGCTGGTACTGCCCCGCGGTCACCGTGGCTTCAGGGTGCCAGCGGAAGGTGTGCAGGGCTTCGCTGACGAAGGCCTCGGCATCCGCGTCGCTCAGGCCGCCATCGCGCTCGCTCTGCGCAATCAGCTCCAGCAGGCGGGGTGTGAAGATCTGGCGCTCTTGCAGAATCGAAGCGGCCAGTTCGCGCAGGGCCGGGTCGTCGATCAGTTCCAGGCGCAGCAGCGAGGTGAAGACCCGGAACGGACTGACATGCAGGGACTGCTCGTGCACCGGGCGGAACGCCGTGGAATGCACCGGCACCCCGGCGGAGCTGAGGTCGTAGTAACCCACCGGGTGCATGCCCATCACCGCGAACAGCCGGCCGATGGTCGCCAGTTCGGTCGCCGTGCCGACGCGGATGGCGCCGTGGCGTTCCTGGTCGAGGCGCTCGATCTCCCCAGTCCAGCGCAGCGCCTCGGCGACCTCGGGACGCGCCGCCATCACCTGGCGATTGACCTCGCTCACCAGCGCCAGCAGCGTGCCGTAGAGCGGAACCTCCTGCTTGTACATGAGCGACATGGCGGCGGAGAACCGCGCGCGGATGTTGTCCGGGCTGACGAAATCTTGAGCGGGCATCGCTGGCTTCCTGGTGAGTGGTCGGGCACTCATACATGAAAGCGAGGAATGCTGATCGACTTCAAGCGAAAAAAAGTCGAGCAGTCATTCCAAAAATTCAGGTTTTCTCGGCCGCTACCTGTTCCGCGATCCAGTCCACCAGGCTACGCACCTTGGGCACCTCGGCGGCGTGCTCGGAGAAGGCGAGGAAGTGCGCGCCATTGCTGCGCATGCGATGCGGCCAGGGCACCACCAGCTTGCCTTCGGCCAGGTCGGCAGTGGCCAGGTAGCTCGGCACCAGGGCCACGCCGCAACCCGCCTGGGCCGCGCTCAAGCACATATGGAAAGTGTCGAAGCGCGGGCCGTGGTAGCTGTTGGGCGAATGCAGGCCCTGTTCGAGAAACCACTCGTGCCAGGCTTCAGGGCGTGTGGTGCTCTGCAGCAGGACCTGGTCGGAGAGTTCGCTGGCGTCGGTCAGTGTGCGCCCCTGCAGCAGCTCAGGCGCGCACACCGGCAGTACCTCTTCGCCGAACAGCTCGATGCAGGTCGCCCCCGGCCAGGTGCCCTGGCCGTAGAAGAACACCACGTCGGCCTTGGCCTGGAGCAGGGAGAACGGCTCCATCTCGTTGCGGATATCCAGGTGGATGTTCGGGTGACGCTTGCCGAAGCCTTTCAGGTGCGGGATCAGCCAGCGCACGCCGAAGCTCGGCTGGGTGGCGACCTTGAGCACTTCGGTCTGTTCGCCGTAGGACATGATGTAGCGGCTGGACATGTCGACCTGGGTCAGGATCTTGTTCACCTCGGCCAGGTACAGGGCGCCGGCCGGGGTCAGCTGCAGGCGGCGGCGGATGCGCAGGAACAGGTGATGGCGCAGCATCTCCTCCAGCTGCGCCACCTGTTTGCTCACCGCGCTCTGGGTCAGGTGCAGTTCCTCGGCGGCACGGGTGAAGCTCAGGTGCCGGGCGGCGGCTTCGAAGCACTGCAGGGCGGCCATCGAGGGCACCAGGCGTTTGGACATAGCGGCATCTCCAGGCCGAAGGATCATTACCTGACGGAATGATGTGCGGAATAAACGTCGTTTGTTGCCGTGTAGTGATCGGATTAATACTGATCCACGACAATGATTACAACCTCTCACCGCCTTGCAGGAGAACAAAATGGTTGATGGACTGCTTGACCGCCTGGGTGTTCCGGCCAGCGCCTACACCACGGGCAACCATCCCGTTCATACCCCGATCGATGGCAGCGTGATCGCTTCGGTGCAACTGGAGCCGGCGGCTTCGGTCGGGGCCAGGATCGCGCACGCCCAACAGGCGTTCGAAGCCTGGCGCAACGTGCCGGCGCCGCGTCGCGGTGAGTTGATCCGCCTGTTCGGCGAGGTGCTGCGCGAGCACAAGGCCGACCTTGGTGAACTGGTCTCGGTGGAAGCCGGCAAGATCACCCAGGAAGGCCTGGGCGAAGTGCAGGAAATGATCGATATCTGCGACTTCGCCGTTGGCCTGTCGCGCCAGCTCTACGGCCTGACCATCGCCTCCGAGCGTCCTGGCCACCACATGCGCGAAAGCTGGCATCCGCTGGGCGTGGTCGGGGTGATCAGCGCGTTCAACTTCCCGGTCGCGGTGTGGGCGTGGAACACCACCCTGGCGCTGGTCTGCGGCAACGCCGTGGTGTGGAAACCGTCGGAGAAGACGCCGCTCACCGCGCTGGCCTGCCAGGCCCTGTTCGAGAAGGCCCTGGCCAGGTTCGGCGATGCGCCGCAGAACCTGAGCCAGGTCATCATCGGTGATCGCGACGCGGGCCAGGCGCTGGTGGACGATCCGCGCGTGCCGCTGGTCAGCGCCACCGGCAGCACCCGCATGGGGCGTGAAGTCGGTCCGCGGGTCGCCGCGCGCTTCGGGCGCAGCATCCTCGAACTGGGCGGCAACAACGCCATGATCCTCGCCCCCAGCGCCGACCTCGACCTGGCCGTGCGCGCCGTGCTGTTCAGCGCCGTCGGTACCGCCGGGCAGCGTTGCACCACCCTGCGCCGGGTGATCGTGCACCGTTCGGTCAAGGACGAAGTGCTGGCCCGGGTTCAATCCGCCTACGGCAAGGTGCGTATCGGTGATCCCCGCGACGGCAACCTGGTCGGGCCGCTGATCGACAAGGCCTCGTTCCAGGCCATGCAGGACGCCCTGGCGCGTGCGCGCGACGAGGGTGGCCAGGTGTTCGGTGGCGAGCGTCAGCTGGCGCAGCAGTACCCGAATGCCTACTACGTCGCGCCAGCCCTCGTCGACATGCCGGGGCAGACCGAGGTGGTCCGTCACGAGACCTTCGCACCAATTCTCTATGTGCTGACCTACGATGATTTCGAGGAGGCGCTGCGCCTGAACAACGAGGTGCCGCAGGGCCTGTCCTCGTGCATCTTCACCACCGACCTGCGCGAGGCCGAGCGTTTCCAGAGCGCGGCAGGCAGCGACTGCGGCATCGCCAACGTCAATATCGGCACCAGCGGCGCGGAGATCGGTGGCGCCTTCGGTGGCGAGAAGGAAACCGGCGGCGGGCGTGAGTCGGGGTCGGACAGCTGGAAGGCCTACATGCGCCGGCAGACCAACACGGTGAACTACTCCCGTGAGTTGCCGTTGGCCCAGGGCATTGTGTTCGACTGATCGGACTGGGACCGCCTCGCGGTCCTTCGCGAGCGAGCTCGCTCCTACAGGAATGGGTGAGGTTGACTGTAGGAGCGAGCGTGCTCGCGAAGGGCCGCACAGCGGCCCCAGATAACAAAACCAATATCTGCTCCGGGGACCCACCCATGCCCGACCTGCGTCAACAATGCCTGTGGGAATACATCACCCCACCCGAGGCTTCCGCTTCGCCATTGGCCTCCGCGGCCGTGGCCGACGTCTGTGTCATCGGCGGCGGCATCACCGGGCTCAGCGCCGCGCTGCACCTGCTCGAACAGGGCAAGTCCGTGGTCCTGCTGGAAGCCCGTGACATCGGCAACGGCGGTTCCGGGCGCAACGTCGGCCTGGTCAACGCCGGCACCTGGATCCGCCCCGACGACGTCGAAGCCACCCTCGGCCAGCAACAGGGCAGCCGCCTGAACAAGGTCCTGGGCGAGGCGCCCGCGGAAGTCTTCGCCCTGATCAAGCGCCTCGGCATCGACTGCCAGGCGCGCAACGAAGGCACCCTGCACATGGCGCACAACGCCACCGGTGTCGCCGACCTGCAGGCCCGCCACGAACAATGGACCCGCCGCGGCGCCGATGTCGAACTGCTCAGCGGCGCCCGCTGCGAGGAATACTGCGGCACCACGCAGATCTCCGCCGCGCTGCTCGACCGCCGCGCCGGCACCATCAACCCCATGGCCTACACCCGTGGCCTGGCCGCGGCCGTCGAGCGCCTGGGCGGGCGGATACATGCGCAGTCCCCGGTGCAGGGCCTGGAGCGCGCCGGCAACCAGGGCTGGCGGGTGAACACCGCGAAAGGCTCGGTGCAGGCGGAGAAAGTGGTGATCTCCACCGGCGCCTACACCGAAGGCGACTGGACCGACCTGCAACGCCATTTCTTCCGCGGCTACTACTACCAGGTCGCCTCGGTGCCGCTGCACGGTGCCGCCGCCGACAACGTGCTCAAGCACGGCCAGGGCTCCTGGGACACCCGCACCGTGCTCAGCAGTATTCGCCGCGACGAGCAGGGCCGCCTGCTGCTGGGCAGCCTCGGTCGGGTCGACAACAAGCCCGCCTGGTTCATCCGCAGTTGGGCCGACCGCATCCAGAGCCACTACTTCCCGCAACTGGGCAAGGTCGAGTGGGAAATGCACTGGACCGGCTGCATCGATTTCACGCCGGATCACCTGATGCGCCTGTTCGAACCGGCGCCAGGGATCGTCGCGGTCACCGGCTACAACGGCCGTGGCAACACCACCGGCACGGTGATCGGCAAGGCCTTCGCCCAGTTCCTGCTGGAGGATGATCCTGCCGCATTGCCGATCCCGTTCTCGCCGATGAAACCGGTGGCGGTGCCGGCGCTGCGCACCGGCTTCTACGAGACCGGGTTCTCGCTGTATCACGCCGGGCAGTGTCTGCGCGTGGTGCTCTAGGCCTTGCGCTGCAGCCAGTTGAGGAACCCGCCTTTCTTGATCGTGGCGGGCTTCTGCAACAGCAACGACTGGCTGTTTTCCTGGCGAAAGCGCTGCAGCTTGCTCAGCGCCGCCTTCACCTCGTCGCGCTGCTCCAGGCAACTGCGGACCTCGGCCTTGTCGATGCGATAGAGCAGGCAACTGGTCAGGCTGCGGAATTCGGCGCTGGACGCGTCACCGTCGAGCAGGCCCTCGACCCCCAGCACCTCGCCCGGCCCCATGCGTCCGGCTTCCAGCAGGCGCTCGCCGTCGCGGACCGAGGCCGAGATCACGCCGGTACCGATCACCAGGACGTGCGCGGACGCCTCGTCGACGCCGAGGATCACCTGGTCCGCCGGGTACTCCACGGCGATCATGCGCTGGCTGAGGCTGTCCTTTTCCTCGCTGCTCAGGGCGCGGAAGATGCGCACGTCCTCCAGCAGACTGCGCTGGCGACTCCAGGGGCGCAGATCGCTGTCCGGGTTCCAGATCACGCCGGCGGCGACCAGGTGGCGGTGGGCCAGGTCGAACATCTGGTTGCGCACACTGGTTTTCTGGCCCATCGAGGCGACGAAGCCGCTGGCTTCGTATTCCACCGACTCCAGGCTGGCGGTCTTGATCGTCGCCTTCGGCGCGGGGTTGGTCAGCAGCGCGCTGCTGCCTTGCAGGGTTTTCTCCAGGGCATCCAGCACCTTGCGCGGGCGCACGCTGGCCGGTACCACCACGCTGATCGACACCCCGTGAACATCGTCGGGCCGGCTGAAATTGAGCAGCTTCGCCTTGGCCGCCACCGAGTTGGGGATCACCGCCATGCTGCCGTTGCCGGTCAGCAGGCGGGTGGCGCGCCAGTCGATATCGATCACCTTGCCCTCGGTGCCGTCGATGCTGATCCAGTCATCGAGCTGATAGGGGCGGGTGGTGTTGAGGACGATGCCGGAGAACACATCGCTGAGGGTGCTCTGCAAGGCCAGGCCGATGACGATCGCCATCACCCCGGAGGTCGCCAGCAGGCCCTTGACCGGCAGCTGCATGACATAGGCCGCGGCGGCGACGATCGCCACCAGGAAGATCACCGCGCCGAGCACGTCCTGGAGCAGGCGGCCGGTGTGGCCGCTGCGGGAAATCAGGACCAGGCCGAGGACCACGGTGAGCGTGCGCGCGGCGAACAGCCACCAGACGATCTCCAGCACCGTCGCCACCAGGTTGCGCGCCACGTCGTCGGGCCAGGGCGGGGGTTGCAGGGGGCTGATGCCGGCGCTGATCAGCACCGCCGAAAACAGCAGGAACGCCAGCACTCGGGACGCCGTGCGCCAGTTGCGCTGTTCCAGGGGAATGGCGCGCCAGAGCAGCAGGTCGAGCAGGAGCAGGGTGATGCTGATCAGCAGGGCGTGGTCCTGGATGAAGGCGGGCATGGGGATCTCACAGTGCGGGGTGCTTTTTGGGACCGCTGTGCGGTCCTTCGCGGGCAAGCCACGCTCCTACGGGGGGGGCGGCAAGACCCCGTTTTACGCGATGACCCCGTAGGAGCGTGGCTTGCCCGCGAAGGACTGCGAAGCAGTCCCCGACTGCCTCAACTGTCATTCGAAACAACAGATTTCACAATGCCCTGTAGCCGTTTTCTGTCAGTCGTTTCTGAATCATACTTCGCGGCCTGTTGCTCTGTTGCGCCGGCCTGGCCGGCTGCCTAGGCTCCGACCCTCATTGGTTTCAATGACCGGGTGTCGCAGCCTGGAGCAATAGTCACGGTTTGCCTTGCAGTTTCGTTCTCTCTGAAGGGCGAGATCTGTCCATGGCGGCTGTGCGTGGGGCACCTTCGGGTGCGCCGGTTCCTATTGCCCGGTCTGCGAACCCACGTACAGCTGCCACCTTTCGTTTCGCAGCGCTTCGGTGGCAGCTCAACCGCAATAGGAGTTGCGCAATGAAAAAGCCCGTCCCCGATCCGCCGCCCTTCGATTTCTCCCGGTTCAGCACCTCTGGTACGTCATTCGGTCCGCATGATTTCCATGGCAACTGCATGTTCATGGTGCGTGAGGGCATTTGCACTGAAGACGCGCTGGTCCATGCCTGCCTGCTGCTCAGCTGCCTGCGGGCCTCCGCCTGCGATGCCGCGCAACACCTGACCGCCAACGATCACGCCCTGGTGATAGGCCTCGCCCAGCAGGCCGAGATGGCCAAGGCGCTGGTGGACTCGGTGCTGGCGGGGTTCATTCGGAACGGCAGCAGCAGGCAAGAGTAATCAGTGCCCTGATTCGAATGTGCCAAAAGTGATGAACGTCGAAACGAAACTAAGGTTTCTCTTTCCGGTTTCGATGTTGCGCCACGGACTCTCTCAGCCACGCGGCATTCTTTTCGTTGCCGAGCAAATAAAGCGTTTCGACCAGTGAGTTGTGCTCTCTCAGCGAGAGCATGACCACGGGTTCTCCATCTTCGCGAGTAATCATTATGGGTTTCTGCTCCCGACAGACGTCGCTCAAGGTCTGACCGAATCGGTTTAGTGCTTCATCAATAGTCAGTGATTTCATCACATTGCTCCTTTTCCATTATCAAACCCAAAGTGTCACTCCTGCCCCGCCGGCCGATACTGCAATGCCTCGGCCAGATGCTCTCGCCGAATGTTCTCCACCTCCTCCAGATCCGCCAGCGTCCGCGCCACCTTGAGCAGCCGGTGTGCTGCCCGCAGCGACAGGGTCAATCGTTCGCAGGCCGTTTCCAGCCACTGCTCATCGGCTGTGGATAACCCGCAATGCCGGCGCAGGCCGGGCAGGTCGAGAAAGGCATTGGCGCAGCCCTGGCGCTGTTGTTGCCGCTCGCGGGTCAGCGCGACCTGCCGGGCCAGGGTGGCGCTGTCGGGGCCGTCGTTGTGGGTGGGCGAGAGCGCGGTGGCTTCGCGGGCAACGGTGAGGTGCAGGTCGATGCGATCCAGCAGCGGGCCGGACAGCTTGTTGCGGTAACGCTGGACCATTTCGCTGCTGCACCGGCAGCGCCCGGTGGGATCGCCGAGATATCCACAGGGGCAGGGATTCATCGCCGCCACCAACTGAAAGCGCGCCGGAAAACGCACCCGGTCCCGTGCCCGCGCCACCACGATCTCGCCGGATTCCAGCGGTTCGCGCAGCACTTCCAGGACCCGGCGCTCGAACTCGGGAAGCTCGTCGAGAAAAAGCACCCCGTGATGAGCCAGGGTAATTTCGCCTGGTGTCGGACGAGAACCAGTGTGACATTGCGAATTTGGTGCAACGCGTTTTGCCGGAGAGGGCCATTTTTTGCCCTATCCTTCCATTATTAGCTGCAACCAAAAACTCAAAATAGGTGCAACTGGCCTACTATGGATAGAAATAGCTGCAACCAGCCTCCGTTCTCCCAGGCGAGGGCTATAAAATCTACGACGAAAAGCTTGTCTGGAGTCTTCGCTTTTCGCGGAGTAAGCGTGGCTTTCGAATCAGCCCTAGAGCGCGACTTCTTGCGCAGGATGGACTTCCGCCTGGACGTTCTTCACGCCATATCTCAGCCGGTGACACTGGACTTCGTTGCCCGCAATGGCAAGGCCTACACCTATACCCCCGACTACCTAGTGCGCTTCCACTCCCACACCGGGCGGCGACCCATGCTGGTCGAGGTGAAACCCGAGGAAAAGTGGCGCAAATATTGGCGGGAGTGGTTGCCGAAGTGGAAGGCGGCGTGGCGCTACGCCAGGCAGCAGGGGTGGGATTTCCACATTTACGATGAGTCTCGTATCCGCGGCCAGTCCTTGAAAAACATCCAGACCCTCGAGCGATACAGATACGCGGATTACGCCCAGGTGGATCTGGACGCCATCGTGAGGACTGTGGCCTTGAAAGGATTCGCTTCGGTTGATTATCTGACCGCGCTCCACTTCCAAGGTGATGAGGCATTGGGCCAATCTCATGTGCTCCATTTGATAGCGACTCGTCAGCTTGACTGCGACATATCGGGGACCTTGAGTGGCTCCCTTCAAGTGGAGCTGGCCCAATGAGCGATTCTAAAAGTCCGGAACCTCAAGGCCTCAAAATCGACCGCTCATTCGTCAAAATCGAGCTGGGCGAGTTGGTCTGCCACCGGAAGTCGACATATCGCATTACTCAAGTGCTCGACTTCAATTCCGTTCTGGGCCTGGATATCGAAATGGGGCGCCCGAAGGTGCTTCGGATACAAGAGCTCAAGCCGTTTATCGGGAGCAAAATCGTTGGACCTTATGCCGACTACGACTTGGAGGATATCGGTACTGAAGAGTGGGCTATTGCGCAGAAGCGATACACGGTTATCCAACCTCTTCTCCGTTATGAAGGTCAGCCCAAAAAGATCGTAGAAGAGAGGGCTAAGGAATCTGGCGTTGATCCTGTCACCATCTACCGATGGCTGCGTCGTTACAAGGAACGGGGAGAATTGACGGGACTCATTCCTTCCAAACGTGGGTGGAGCCCAGGTCGTTCAAGAATTTCTCCAGAAGTGGAGGAGGTCATCAAAACTGTCTTGGACGAGTACTACCTGACTCCTCAGCGGCCAGACGTTGCCTCTACCGTTTACCAAGCCCGGAAAGCCTGTCGGGCTCTCAAGCTTCCTCAACCCGCGGTCAGAACCGTTCAAGCCCGTATCAATAACATTCCCGAGCGGGTACGGCTTCTAAGGCGTGGAGACATCGAGCTTGCCAACAACAAGCATGCCGCGAGGGTAGGCAGTCTTGAAACTGAATACCCTCTCCAGATCGTGCAGATAGATCACAGCCCGATCGATCTGATTATCGTTGATGATGTTCACCGCAAGCCCATTGGACGTCCATGGCTGACCATAGCGATCTGTGTCCATACGCGAATGGTCACCGGCTACTACCTATCGATGCAGGCACCATCAGCGCTCTCGGTGGCGATGTGCGTGGTCCATTCCATTCTTCCAAAAGAACAGTGGCTGGCGCAGCACGGGATTAGTGGCGAGTGGCCTGTCTGGGGGAAAATGACCACCTTGCATAGTGACAATGGTCGCGATTTCAAAACCGAGAACCTCATTCGGTCGCTTAACAACCATGCGATTCATAAAGAATTTCGGCCCAAAGGCGAGAAGCATTGGGGCGGCCACATCGAGCGATACATCAATAGCAATTCGAGACACAGCAAGAGAGACAAAGGCGCGACATTCAGCAACCCGCTTGAGCGGCGTGAATACGACTCTGATGGAGAAGCGATTTACACGTTTGCTGAATTTGAAGCCCGGCTGATTCGAAACATCCTCAAATACCATGAGCAGTTTCATAACGGATTGGGGATGGCGCCGATTCGCAAATGGAATCTGGCCTTCTTTGGGGATAAGGAACATACCCCGATTTCACCGCTACCTCCGCGGGTCGCAGACCCTTGGTCATTTCAGCTCGACTTCCTCCCATCCGCAGAGCGAGTGATCCATCCTTATGGGGTGGAAATGGACGCGATGTACTTCGCTGAAGCTCTACGTCCTTGGGTCGGAGCCACAGATCCCGCAACAGGCAAGCAGCGAAAGTTTCTCTTCCGGAGGGACCCGCGGGATATCAACAGGATTTGGTTCAAGGATCCTGCGTTGAACGAGTATTTCGAGGTACCCATCCTTCGGGCTCGATATCAAGGGGGCACCGTGGCGGAGTATGTGAACGCGAAAAAGAAATCTAGGGCTGCGGGCTTGGGGGCGGTTAACGAGGAGCTTGTGGATAGGTTTTCCGACGAGAACAAACGGCAGGAAATCGAAGCTGCGGAGAAGACCAAACAAGCTCGGAAAAGTGCTCAGAGCCGAGCGAACAATATGAAACAGTCGACCCCGGCAAGGCCTAGTCCGATTCCTGAGCCTACGGTCGAACTGCCGGCGTCCTCCGAAATGCTCTCGATCGACGAGGTAGACACCTTTGGAGACGTGTGGTGACTGACTATCTGCACATCGCCCCGAAGTTCAGAGACGTAATGTTCAAGAGTGACGATGAGCGCATCCTATTCCTGGACTCACCGCGTTGGATTCACTATCGCGCAGGTGCAGCACTCTTGGACATTCTGGACGGGCTCTTACGCAAGCCTACACGGCCACGAATGCCCAACCTCTTCGCAGTCGGAGCGTCCAACTCAGGGAAGACCACCATCCTCCACCGATTCATGGACTCATCTGGACAGAGCTACATCAGCGATGACGCAACGAGCGTACGCCCAGTGATCTGCGTTGAGATCCACAAGCCAGATGAGAGAGAGCTTTATAACGCGATTCTCAGCGAGTTCTGGGCTCCACACAACCCGACTGCTCCCCTGTCCAAGCTGCGCCATCAGGCAATGCACATGATGCGCGAGGCGCGGGTTCGTATGTTGATTGTTGACGAGGCTCATACGATAAACAATGGATCGCCTGCCAAGCGTATGGACACGATGAACGAGCTGAAAATGCTGGGAAACGTGATGAGTATTTCTCTCGTGCTGGTGGGAACGCGTACGGCTTTGCAGCTTCTGGTGCTTGATGCTCAGTATGCTAGCCGCTTCAAGGTGGTGTCGCTCCCGGCCTGGTCTGCGAACGCTGAGTTTCAAGGGTTTCTGAAGAGCTTCGAATCGGTATTACCTCTGAAGAATCCTTCTAAAATCTATTCACCGGAGCTGGCAACTCTCATCCATGCGATATCCGATGGGAACACTGGCAACGTCGAATACCTTCTTCGCGAGTGCGCGAAGGAGGCGATACGTAACGGCAGTGAAGTGATTGATAGAAAGCTGCTTGAGAAGAACCGATGCATGCGCCCTACGAGTACCAATGGACTGCAGGAGCAGGTCCTGTAAACGCCCTCTGGCCGCTGGCACCCGCACTCCTTGAAGACGAAGTAATCTCTTCATGGCTGGTGCGGTGTGCGTTAGCTCATGATTGCGAGCCAACCACGCTCACCGGCGATGTTTGGCTTGGTGTCAGGGCATGGTGCGTAGACATTGATCGAGAGTTGAGCCGCGGTCAGCTTGCAGCTTTACACGCTCGATCAGGGCTGACTGTAGGGGCCCTGGAGGCTTCAACGCTTGTGCGCTTTTGGGCGCAAATGACCGGGGCTGAGCATTTCCCCCACGGTATCGCTCCATGGATACTCTGCCTTGGTGTTCGTAATCGGCGTAGGTGCGGGGGGCTACAGTATTGTCCTCTGTGTTTTGACACTCATCAGCCGCACTATCTGCTCCAGGGGCGGTTGGCTTGGCATACCGTGTGCCCCATTCATCACGCGGGCCTGTTGGATCACTGCGAACATTGCAACGCTCCGCTTTGTCCTCATCTCCTTCTGCCGCCCGAACTAGACCTCGGCCACTGTCACAGGTGCGGTTTTGAGCTGAAATGTGCGAGACCAGGGCCTGTCTTGGAAAATGCTTTGCGATTCCAAAATGCAACAGACAGTTTGTTTTCAGGGCCACCGTTGTTCTATGGCCAGGCTCACCTACCACTCGTTGAATGGCTTTCGTTGGCGAAGTGGATGCTTGGGCTTCTACGCAACGGTGCCAGAGGGCGAGGGTCCTGTACTGATTCCTTCTTCAAGAAGCTAGGCGTCAGTTTCGAGGATGCCCCTCCTCTAGGTACAGGGTTGCCTTTCGAGTACCTGGCGCCGGGTGAACGAGCGGATTTGTTGTCCAATGTGTGGATCATGATCCAGGCAGGCCCGGACCGATTGATACGCGCTGCCCGAGACGAAGGTGCGAGCCCCTCACTTCTTTTGTCCCGGGGAGGCAAATTACCCGAGACCCTCGCTGAGTTGACATCGGTGATGCACAGCCGCTGGCAGCGCCACGCTCCAGAAACACATTCTGATAAGCCTCGTTTGCCCAAGAGCGTGTTACTCCAGTGGCACAGATTGCTCAGGAAGTTTCAGCGATGACCTCCACCGGCTTGCCCGCGCCTTGCTGTGATAATTGCCATCGCGCCGGCAAAAAAATCCATCGCGTGCATCGGGGTCGTAGGTTCTGCAGCACCTGTTACTCACGGCTGTTCAAGCGCTCACTGTGTCGGGGGTGCGGAAACTTCGCGCGGATATACACCTTGGACACACATGGATTGTGCCTTTCTTGCGAGGCGAAGGCTCCTTGTGTGCGTTGTTCTGGTGTTGGTAAGCCAGTCGGGCTGATGACCGAATACGGCCCCGCCTGTAACAGCTGCGCGCATTACTTCAAAGCCCCTGAGCCCTGCGAGCGGTGTGGAACACTGTCCACCCGCCTCACCCGGGTGTCGAAAAAGAACGACAACGTTCGATACTGTCCGCGGTGCGCACGTGAAGACGCCGGCACCTGTCCAGATTGCAGGCGGCACCGTTTCCTTGTTCTTGGGGCTGATGGACGATTGCGATGCAAGCTGTGCACAGAAAACGGAGAAAGCCAGTGCTTAACCTGCAGCCGGCCGATGCCCGCCGGCAGGGGGAAGGAGTGCGACGACTGCACCTGGAAGAAAACATTCGAACGACGTGTTCGCATTCAAATCGAGGGCTACGACCGAGCCTCTGTTCGTAAGCATTTTGCCGAGTTCTGCGAATGGCTATGTACCCAGATGGGAGCGCGTAAGGCTGCGCTCAAGTTGAAACACTATTTGGTGTTCTTCAGCTTTCTGGACACGCATTCTGCTGAGTTGCCTTCGTACGTTTCGTTACTCAACCACTTCGAGGCTGACGGCCTGCGTAGGATGCGAACGCCGATGCTGTGGTTGAGCGAGCGGTACGGTATTCAGCCGGATGCGACAATGCGTGAAGAACATTCTGATAAGCGAAGAATTCAGGAGATGATCAACTCGATGCCTTCGGGAGCCGCCCAGACGGCGCTATCCGGGTATCGAGCCTACCTCATGTCACGGCAGGGCCAAGGAAAGACGACGATCCGCTCGGTCCGTCTCTCCATGAGGGCGGCAAGAGATTTACTCGCCGCAGGCTCTGAGTTACTGGAGGCACTGCCAGTACAACAAGCGGTGACGGATTATCTAATTCACAAGCCGGGGCAGCGAGCTTCAAGCCGAGGTTTCATCGCCTATTTGAATCGCACTTATGAGCTCGATTTGAACGCGGATGTCAGCAAGCGTGCTCAGTCGAGGGCGCGAAGCCAGCGGCTGGAGGCCGATATCCACGCGATGTATGACAGCCGAGAGCAGGGCGAAGCGTTCGAGCGGAACTGGATAAAAACGGCGCTGATGCTGTTTCATAAGCTGCCGCGGGTGAGTAAAAAAATGATCTCTTACACTCCGTTCACCGTGGAAGGGCAATGCGGCTACAGCGTTGCTCTCAACGGTAAAACCTATTGGGTGCCGGGGCCCTGGAAGCCCCTTGTCGAGTGATGACTTAGCTCCCAACTCCGAAGCATGCACGGCATGGCGCACAGCGGGTCATCGCACAAGCTCAACCCCTCTTTTCAAGAACGCGTTCCGAAGCGTCGAGTTAGCGTAGAACCGTGCCTGTCGGGTGATGTGCAGGACCAGGTTGTGATGGTCTTTAAGGCCCTCCAATGCTCCGAATTTCCCGCTATGGAATCTGATCTTGTCACAGATATGGGATATCTGTTCTTCCGCAGATCTCGGGTCCGGAATCTCCATCAACAGACCGAATGATGACTCCTCATAGTAGGTGTCTTTTCGGAGTTTTTGCTTTCGTTGAGGCTCGAATAGGTAGAAGCTGCGGCCACCAATAACCATACGAACAATCATGATGCCCCGGGTTCTTGAAGCGTTGCCGTTGTGCTTTAGCCATCTAACGGCTTCCGGTGTTGGCTCATCTAGGTCGTTGAACGGGCGGAGTGTTTGCAATTTGAAAACTGGCCCGGATTGGAAGCTGAAGTTTGAAAAGTACTCCAGGTGACTAAAGCCAGGCTGAAGTTTTTTTAGGCGAACCAGCTCATCCCATATTCCCTTCAGAACACCGCCGTCGCCTGCGACACGTTTTGCGTAATTCTTTCGTCTGCCCACATCGCTATTACCGACTCTGTCTCCGGTGGACAGATCGGTTGTCTTGGCAGGGGGGGTGTTGAGGATCTTTTTCTCTGAATACGGTCGCTGTTGAATGGAGCGGGTCACAGGGCATCTAGGGCCAAGCCGCGCGAAGCCAGGATCGGGTTTACGCCATTCTGCTGCGTCTTTATGAGGCTCATCTATGTCAGTGATTTCGAAGGGGTCGTCTGGCTTCGGTATTTCATCACGCTCCCTGTTGACGACCGTTACAACCTCCGCCAACGGATCCTCCTTCGTATAGCTCGGCCGCCTAATCTCGTAAGGGTGACTCTGCGGCTCACTCATGCCGGTGAGTTCGTAGCATAGGAACGTTGTTCCACCATTGACCCAGCGACCTCTGGCCCGGATCTCTGCCGAACCCTGAAACCATGGCCGAACCTCGAGGCTCACATGTTGATTCTTTCTGCCGCGAGCGACATCCAACTGTGCATAGATCTCTGATGCAGCATCTCGTGTGTACGGGTCGTACAGCATCGAGGCGAGGAGCAGGGCATCGTCGTCATGAACATGCCGTGCGGGGTGCACAAGCCAGGTCCGCCGATCCTGCTCAAGGCTTGCATACAGTCGCTGTTGAACGGTCGATAAAGGATAAGTAGCGAGTAGCCTGGCAATATCTGGAGTGCTGGCGTAGCCGCGAACTAGAAATTCGAGACAAGGTATGAGCAGATTCTCTTTAGACGACAACGGGAAGTTCAGGAAGTGAGTCAGCTCATCGCCCGTGATCAAGGGGCGCAGGGGGTAGTCCTGCTTGAAAAATGGATGCTGCTGATTTCCGGGTAGCCCGAGATGCGACCAGGAGCCCTCCGTGAAGTCTAAAGAAAACTCCTTGTCGTCTCCCAAGTCGGTCTCGGCAATACACTCACCGTTTTGCCAGATCGTGCCGATGCGAAAGCTTGCCAGGCGGCTTATTCCCATCCGCACAGGCTCGTATCTCCAAGGCTTGTCATTGCGATCCAAGTGTCTGCAAATGACATCAACGAGAGGGATGCTTGGGGCGTTCATGTTGGCCGTCACCCGCTCGTAGCTCCACACCACGAAGGTGCCGCGCATATGAGCAACAGCCCCTCTGTCACCGGCCTCAGTCAGGTTTTCGCGACGTTGAGTTCTTAGGATGCGTTGAGGCAATTCATGACTCCAATGTCAAGGATACCGATCCTGGGTAGGCGCTTATTGTGCTTTGAAGAACGGGCAGGATGCAGCCCCATACTGCACTTTCGTTTCTGATGCGATGCTTTATTCTTGAGGGCGTGCTTAGGGCACAGCAATTGCCCTTTCTCCACAGACCGTTGAGAATTCCCTGTGCCTATCCGAACGACCGAGTGCGCGGGATACTTGCATCTGCGGAGGCCTGAGCTGACGCTCAGCTGCCATCTTGCATCTCATTATGTAGAAGGCTATGACGACAGATTTAGAGGAAGAGATGCGCCAGGCGTTGTTTGGCGGATCAGGCGCGAGCACGTCGGTGAACCCTCCCCCTGAGATGAAGGCCAATCGTAGGGTGAGTCGGTCGCGACTGAGGGTAACCCTGCGCGTGGGCAATGAGTACGAAGGCAAGATGTTCGACTTTGTGCATGACGCCGATACGTTGAGCACGCTGCTGGCCGAACAGGAGGCTACGAAAGCTGCTCGGAAGAAGTATCGTTTTGTCGAGCTGGTCTCGGTTAGGCAGGTTTGAGTGGTTCGTGGTGTGATGTGAGCTTTCGTGCGAGATCCGAGCCGATTTTAAGGCACTACCATCAGTAACCAGGGAGAGAATTACTATGCCGAGCTACGAAGATCGGTACGCTGCCGCACACGAAAAGTTCTTCGCGGAACACCCCGAGGCTCAAGCTGAGGTTGAGTCAGCAGACGTCCGTGAAATTGAGGCGATCGGGTTATCAATTGAGGACTACCGCCAGCAGAAGCGGTATGAGGTCTTTTCCAAAGCGGCCAAGACGCGTGGCCTCGATCTGGATGAGTTTGTGATCAGGCTTGTTGCTGATTCTCCTCAGCAAGCTCAAGAGTGGCGCTTGAGGACCCATCGCAGGATGGCCGACGCACTTGGCATCGAGTGGGATGAGTACAAGGAGATGAACCGGATCTTTGAATGATGACGACTGGGCTCCGCGGCAGCTCCAATATTCGCCTTCAAAAGTAAAGCCCAAGTATCTCATCAGCCATACGGACCGCGCACTCAGTGCGACCCGATAGTGTTCACATATTCACTCGTTCGCATCTCTCTTCCACCTCCTAGTGATTCAGGACACGTTGCTGGGGCGGTGCCCGAATGTCCGTCAAGTACCGCTGTGATACTCACCGAAGAGCCCGGCCGCATCCTTCAACGGGTCGCTCACAGCCTCTGCTTCGTTAGTAGTCCCGCAGACAACGGAGAGCATGTCATCGTCAATGCCACCCTTGGTGATAGGAACCGTCCCAATCTCGGAGAATACGTACGTGTCAAGAACATGCCCATCATGGGCGAAGTTGACGTCGTATAGGGGGGCTATTGATTTGTTTTTGCACTTGGCCATAGACAAAGTAACGATGAACTTTCCCCCCGTTTCTCTTTCAACAAGCTTAGTAACAGACGTCTCCCAGTAAAGAACATTAAGCCCATTTTTTGATGCATAGGATTTAATGACTGAGACATAGGTCGCCCGTCCAGGTCTGTAAGCAACGCGATAAATCGGTGCTGATCGCGAGGGGGGCGAAGTGGATTTGCCGAACGCCATCAGCGCCAACACCTGAAAGTCTGATCGGATGGGTTCCGACAGACTTTCAGAAATTTCATTGATCACTGTCTGACTGATGCTTATCGGCTGCCTGGGGTACACAGAAGCGGAGACAGATTCGACTACGCCTAATCCGACTATCAAGAATGCAGACAGCAGTGTGAGGTTGCGCATTTTTTTCCTAAACCGAAAGGGCCAGCTCAAGGCAATGAGTTTTGTTTCTCCTGCTCCACGTATTCTGGCGTCTGAGCAATCCCATGCTCGTCGAACCCGTAGCGCTGAGCGTCGGAGAGAAAGTTAGATAACACAAAACGTAGAAAAGACTCAACTATTCCGAATTCGTACAGTCGCCTTACTGCTCTGGATGGGAAACTGCCCAGCACTTGACCAGTAACTTGCATCGATGCTGACCAATCTTTTGCATTCGACGTGACCAGTCTTTGCATGTGATAACTCCGAAAGCAGATCTGGCACACGGCGTTGAATCAATGCTAGCGTGCTCGCTATATTAGGGCCTAATTGATATTCCATGTTCAGTGAATACACCGGTGAGGCCATCCGCTGCTGTGTCTAACCAACTTTGGTGAGGTGTCGGTGCCGATTGAACTGGTAACAACTTCAATGCCGCGACTTTCGTACTAATAGTGCTGACGGATGCAGCCTGGAAACCCGCTTTTAGCCGGGCTGTATCCTCTGCGAAGGACAGCTTTGGGTCGTAGCTGCCGGTTGTGGATGGCTGCTTTCAAGCCAAAGCGGCCGTTCACAGTGAACACGGACAAATGGCAGGTAAGCGTCTGGCGAAGTAAACTGCTCGATCTCAGCTATAAGGGCGATGGTGCCTAGCTAAAAACTCTGCCACATTTTTCTGAGAAAACCGGAGCAAGTGAACGCTCGCTCTGGGCCGAGTTGCGACCATCGCTGTGGCGGGTCAATCTTACCTATGTAAGGTGGAGAACCAGGCACGGGCCAGGGGGCGGCGGGCCAACTGTAGCTCGCAGGGCGACGCCTTCACTAAGCAAGATCATATTCAGCCTGAAACACCGCCCGGCCTACTCTCGCTGACCATGCGACCTGTAGTGCAGGTGCGACTTTTCAAGCGTGTCCGGATCCATGATCCAATTGTCCAAGTAATTTAAATCCACCACGGGAGCGCCACCGAGGAAGATCTTCCCAGACTCTCTGCTTGGCCAATAGATAGCCGTTTGCCGCGAATTCATGTGTTGTGCCACCGTCACAACCTGAGGTGCGCCGCCAATACTCGCTGTATTCTCATTGGCCTCGCGCAGCATGTCCCGAATAACTTCGAAAGGCTCCATATTCAAATAGCCCATCACATCTCCGCTCTCATCTGCACGGGGAGAACCGTATTTCTCGAGTAAAGCCTGTCGAAGCCTCCTGAATCCTTCCTTCCCCATATCTCCAGTAAAACAAACCTTGCCCCGGCCAAAAAAATCCCCGACAGGCCGATGCTCAAACCGTTTTGATCCCTTCCTAAAGCTTATGACATCGATCATAAACTCCTTCTTGAACCAAGAATACCCTGCCAAGATGAAACCAGTATCTGGGTTTTTAAGCTCCTTCGGCGCCCCGTGAAAAAACGAGTACATTTCGTTCATAATCTTCAAAACGTAGTTTCTGAAAGCCCCATAATCTTTTATACGTTCATGAATCGAACGATTCCCCCTGATGGCCTCGGTAATCTGATGTATAACAGGGTAGGCAAAGAACGTATCACCCGAATAAGCAATCAGCGAATCAGACCGAGGCAATTGAATGATCTTTGGGCTACAGTCCAGTGAGCCATAGCCTGATAACCTACTGTCAGAGGCGATAACCAGCTCCTCAGCCCCTAGCTGAGTTCTTCGGACCCATGCACTTACTACAGTCACCGCAACCCCCAATCATCGGTTATTACTAAAAATCTGTATATTTTGATTTTATCTTACACTCGCTGCCAAGTGTCTGTATTTTCGACTCAAGCCAAGCCAGCAGCAAGCCGCTTGAGCGCGATTTGCAGCGGACGAACGCAGAAAATGGCGCTACCACCCTATTGCGGTAAGTTACTAGGTACTTGCTAATCACGTTGACATTGATGCCGTGGCTGATAGTGGCGCTGGAAACCGTGGCGCCAGGTTGCAGGCATTTCTGCACGACTTGGGCCTTGAAAGATTTGGGGTAAGAGCTTCGTTGGCGCATGAGAATCCTAACGAGAAAGAGGCGGCCTGGTGAGGGCTGAAACCATTGTGGGGCGACGGCTGTGGCTCTGGCAGATGAGGAGGCAGCTTACCGAAACGCTCGGTAAGCTGCCCCGCCACAAGTGGACCATCCTGCATGCCCCCAATGGCATGTCGTGGCCTACATCCGACAATCCCCTCATACGTCTCAATTTTCAAAGTGCTCAGAAGTATGACTTTGGCGGCGGGTGGGGTGTCAAAAATGGAGACATACTCATCCCACTAAGCCCTAAGCATCTGCTCTACACATGCATCGATACCAAGGTTAGGCCATGTGGTACCACCCTGGATATCAAGACGGCCTGCTTAATTCAGAAGATCATCATCGAGCACGCTGATCGCTACGTTCTCGCCCGCGTCCCGAGTGACGTGCATAAGGTACGACGAAGGTTTGTGTGCGCAGAAACGTTCAAGAATGAGCTATCTGCATGGCAAAACTGGCATGCAGATCAGTGCGAGGCTGAAAGAGAAATGCAGAGGTGAATGGGCCGGAATTGGGTAGTTCAAGTCTTTGCAGACCTAGCTTGGCCAAAGATTGATTCGTGTGTACGAGCCAGCGATGCAATTGTCGGAGAGGTGCTCCGTCATCTGCTCGGTTACCCCGGATCGAATAACCGCTTTGGGTCGACAGCGGCTAATCGCGCATGACCGCTTTCGGCCAAAAGCTGCCTGTCGTAGCAGGCTGGGACTGGCCAATAGCGGATTGTACCGCTCTGGTTTAGCAGGCTTCCTTTGAAGCTGCGTGTACCTACGAAACTAGGGGCGATTCAGAGTGGGCCAGGTGGAGTGATTCACTTGTGATCTGCAATTTTGAGTTCGGACATGAGCTCACGATGATGTGGGGCTAATTTGGCAATTTCATCTATTGCACTCTCGCGACTTATTGAACGTGCATGCTCCATTGTTACCTGTGATGCCCAGCTACTAAGACTCTCGGTGTTTAAGGTGTGTCTGCCATTTCCACTATGTACTTCCGTAATGCGAGCTAATGCATCAGCAGGAAGCTCTGCTGATAGGCAGATTAAATATGGCAGAATATCATGGCTCACATAGGTCACCTTCCCTCTAACCAATTTACAAACAAGTATTTGGGGCGAGTCGCGCAGCTTAGTTAGGGTGTTATAAATCGCGGATGAATTTGGCAGTGCCCACCAGCCACCTTTGAAATTTCCTCCTGTTATAAAATCGACCACGGAAGGCAGTTTGGTTCTTGCGGACTCCATCACCACCTTTTCGCGGAAGACAAATTGCCTGATTTTATTCTGGGAAGTTACATAGGTCATCGCTTGCCCCTAAATGATATTTCATTTATTCGCTAGCTCGTCATTTAATAGATTTTTGTCTGTCAGGCTTTTCAAAAACATTACAATAGCTTGGACTTCATCGTCGCTCAAATATAGTGGCCTGATGCCTGGGGCAAGGTTGGGATTTTTAATTCCTCCTTTGTTATAAAACTCAACAACATCCTGTAGGGTCGACAAGCTTCCATCATGCATATATGGTGGTGTAAGTTCGATATTTCTAAGCATGGGAGTTTTAAATGCGCCCCAATCTTCCATTTTCCGTGTTACCCAATAACGACCAGTGTCTTTCATTTTTCCATTTTCATAACCCACACCTAGATTGTGGAATCTAAAGTCTGAGAATACTGCAAACCCGCCGCCAAGGGAGTTCACTGAAGGGTGGAAGATATCATGGCAGTTAATGCAGCTGGCTTTGCCGATAAAAATTTCATAGCCACGTTGCTCTTGTTTGGTAATGGCTTCGCGGTTTCCTTTAAATAAGTAGTCATCGAATCTTGAGTCTCCTGAAACAAGCGAGCGTTGATAAGAAGCTAGGGCTTCAGCGATTGCTTTGCTGTCAATCGATCTGCCAAACGCATCTTCAAAAAGTCCTTGATAATCCGGGAGGCTTTCGATTTTTGATATCGCCTCATCAATTGTTATTCCCATATCGTTATCTTGTGAGAAAGGCTGTGAGACTTGGATCTCTAGTGAGCTGAACCTTCCGTCCCAGCCAAGACTTGGTAAGTAGCCTGTATTGAAAACGGAGGGGGCATTTCGCTCAAGATTTTTGCCATGAGCACTGAAGCTTACTGTCCTATTTTCTGCGAAGCCGAGAGTTGGATCATGGCAAGTTGAGCAACTTAATACAGAGTCATGAGAGAGTCGACGGTCAAAGAATAGCTTTTTTCCAAGCGAGATTTTACGTTCAGTCAGAGGGTTATTATTTGGAATATCTGGCTCTATCAATCCAGACGGGATTTTGAGGATAAATTGATCTTGACCCTGCGCCGTATATGCATCTACAGAAGTCATAACAAGAGAGCTTAGTGCCGTTATGACGGGAAAGGTTTTTTTTAACGAAATGCTCATCTCGACTTGACCTCAATGGTTGTCATATTGAGCATTTTATCGATATCAGTATCTAGTCTTTTGATTTTTGAGGTGGATACTTTATTGAAATCTAAATCTATGTCTCTAATCCTTTCTAGGTCGGCAAGAACTTCTTGCTTTCTGTCTGGGCCAATGCCCAACTCTTTCAGACGAGCAGGGTCGACACCTACTGCATTGGGTTTTGAGAAGTCAATAGACTTCAACTCGACTCCTTTGGCTTCTAGTTTTTTTAGGTTTTGTTGGATTTTTTGGAGCTGATCAATCTCAAATATTGGATTTTTTTGCGTTCTGGGGAAAACATATGCATTTTGTAATAGCTCGTCTGCCCCCGGGGGAGCGACGAATGAAGACGCGTCAGTGGGTATTATCGTTGCAGCATTTCCTGCTGTATCAAATGCAGTAAATCTTAACTGAATGGTAGTGTCTTTCCTGAAAGGGCCTATTACTGTTTCAAAAAGAGTTGGCCTGACAAAATTTCCTACCTTATAGTTGTGAGCCTTCCTTGCCCAGGTTTTTCCTCCATCAACAGAGAACTCTGAGGAGACCCCTGTTGCCTCTAATATTCCAGATCCTTGGTCTGAAACTAGAGCTTGAATAGCCAGCCTTCCATCATCAAGTGACACTAAGCGATAGTCTGTTACCACAGGCGGGATGGTGTCGAACACCTGAAACCATTCATTCTGTAAGAAGATGGAGTTATCTTTTGTGTCCACCAAGCTGATTCTTGACTCGAGGAATGCGCCATCTAATATTTTTTCTGGGGCGTTAAGAGTCAAAGCTCCGCTAACGGTTTCGCCAGGCTTTAATGTGAAAGTAGTATCAAGCGGCGGTATTCCTGCTATTTCCCAATTTTCCGGGTAGGAAGAGTGCTCGAACATGAACCGAAGATTCTTCTCAGTATCACCATGGTTTGTAAATGTGTAATTGTATGCGTTAAGTTTTTTGGGGTTAACACGAAACGGGATGTTCCAGGACTTCGTTTTTCTGTTGTCTAGTAGGTTTGCGTCTTCTGCATTAACCGTTTCAACGGTTGCTTCAACATGATATCTAGTCCGGGCTATATCAAATCTGTCTATTAAGGCGTTTAGCCCCCATTCGGCCTTCATTCTTAAAACCTTCCCTTCTTTGCCCCCTCGATCATACGCAGGGATTCTTATTCTCTTCTGATCTTCAGGTGGTTCTAAATGAAGTAAGTTTTTTCCGGACTCGCTAAGAATGTTTACAGTTACTTTTCCCTCACCTGCTTCGCTTCCCTTATTGATTACTCTGACCTCAACTTCCTCTACTTGGTTGGCATTTCTCCACGCAATAGATACCCCCGGTCTGCTGCCAGCACTAACACCATCGGAAGTTAGTAGCTTAGCTCCAGGATGGGGACTGACCTCATGAGACGACCAAGCATTAGGTCTCTTATATGTCTCATCGTCTGCAATTCCTAGGTCGACTGACGATAGACAGATGGATGGAGTAGAGTAAAAGACTAATGCTATTAATGTGTGCAATGGCTTGGTCATATATGTTCCCGCATCTTGATTTGTACAGACTATTGCTCGCCTTTCGATGTTGGCTTTCAAATGGGAAATATTAGTAGCTAAATATGCGGGGCTTGCCGATCTTCTTATAATTTTTATCTATAATCGTTATTCCGAATGGCCAGATTACTGAGTCAGCTTTATAAATTTCCTGGTATGGTCATGGCCAATGGGAGGAAGTTAGGTATCGTTAGTTGGATTTGGCGTCGTTTGTCCAAAATGCAACGGAGTCCGCTTCGCTTAGACCCTGAGTGGGGTGTCTGCTATTGGCCGACTGCTGCCCTTTGCAAAGGACAGCTTTGGGTCGATTCCTGCCGATTGAGGCGTACCGGTGCTCTGGTCACATCCAATGCGAATGGCTAGTCAAGTCGAATGAAAACAGGTGGCTAAGTGGGATGCAAACGCTTGATCAAGTCAGGTGCAATTTCGCAACAAGGGTCGCAGCCGTATGTTCGGCAATCGGCTTACCGAAATCGAGCCGATCAAGGAGACGGTGGCTAGATGTGAGCTACATCGATGCATCCAAGTTGACCGCTGGGCGTTGAGACCATTCGATGCATGAGCTCGATGGGCGCGTGTCGTCAATCAGCCGCAACCGCGTACGTCAGCGGAATATCCGTGCTCAACCTAGGCACACGGCGCGACTAAGCAGGGCAGCAATGGATGAAAGACGCTTGCTTCGGATCCCGAGAGTGAGCAATCTTGGCAAAAGGCTAGCATTGACGCTGCCGCAGGTGCTCCGGAGGGATTGGTCTCTCTGCGAGTCAGACCCATATTGGCAAAGGATGCTCCATGCCCTTCCACGTCCCCGAAAGGCATTACTCCCTTTACAGCGAAGTCGAGCGTCGTTTCAAAGGCATGCTGCAGCGAGGGGTGATCACCAGCACCGAGGAGTCCACCCTCGACCGTTGGCTCGATAACTTCCAAAGTGATGAAGAACTTTATTTCGCTGCCCGCGTCCTGGAGCGGCTGATTTTCCGCTCGCAAAGCATGATTGAAAGCTCGATCGACCAGTTGCTGCATTGCGTGCTTCCTGCCTACCTCCGTCAACGAAAACTCTATTCGCACTCGAGTATCGAGGCGTTCTTGGAGGCATTGAGTAAGCCCGACTCGTCCTATCCCTTGCGTTTTGTCGGAGTCGACGGCCAAAAGGCTTCGGACACCGGGAAAAGTGGTGCTGTCATAATCCGCCACTACAAGCGACACGCCGGCATCAACAAGGTCCTCACTTGCCGGCCGGACAGGCTACATCCGTTGCCTGAGCAGGTTAAGTGCCTTGTGTTTGTCGATGACATGTTGGGGACGGGTAAGCAGTTCAATGACTTTTTACGAGATAACAAGCTGGAAGATCTTAAAGACGTGCACATGGTGTACTGCCCATTCGTAGCTTTCCAGGACGGCATCAAAGCTCTCGAGAAATTCCCTCAACTGACGGTACTTCCCATAGAGGTGCTGGAGGGGCGTCATAGGTTCTTCAGTGAGTCGCTAAAGACACCGGGCCTGTGGGCAATCGATGATGCCAATACCGCTGCGGACGCGCGTGCTTTCTACGACCAGTTGACCAGAGACAAAGGCATTCCGCCAACCACGAGGCACGGGCTGGAACTTGTGCTCGGATTCGAGCATTCCACACCCAACAATTCGCTGTCCCTGCTGTGGGCGGGATCGGACAACTGGACCCCTTTGTTCAAGAGATGACTTCCATGCCAGCACTAGCAGATGCGTTTCTGAAGAACCGAGCTGACAACCTGCCGCCTGATGTCTTCCGGGAATTTATCGTTCCGCCGTTCTTCCAGCACATCAGCATTTTCCAAGACAAGAAGTCAGTGCGGATCTTGGGCGGTCGGGGTTGTGGCAAGACGATGTTTTTGAAGTTCCTCTGCCACGGGTCCACCTTCAGTGGGGACAGGGAGGATATCGGTGACGAGGCGTTTTCGAACCTTGGACTGTATTTTCGTCCCGACACTGGCTTCTGTTCCTTGATGACGTCTGACTGGCTGCAGGGTCAAAGAGACGGTCATGCGTTCTCACATTACCTTACGCTGAGCCTAGTTGCCGAAATCTGCGAAGCCATCAAAACGATCGATGCGGCGACGAACTTGGCCAATGGTCCACTCAGCATTGAAAGTGCACGTCTGGGAGCGACGCTGGTCAATCAACTTGGATTGCCCGAGCCCAGCATTGATGCATTGCAACAAAAGATTGAGCAGGGCATGGCTGAGTTTGATCTTTGGGTGCGTAACCCTGATCACTGCAAGCCACCGCAGTTCGTCCACTTTTCAGTCATCCTCACCGCCTTGGCGAACGATCTGGCGAAGCATTCGCCACGTCTGGAGGCGATAGCATTTCGCGTCTTTGTGGATGAGTTCGAGAACCTGCTGCCTCGGCACCGTGAGATTGTCTGCGATGCCATCAAGCACCCGAGCCAGCGTATTGCGGTGCACATAGCGCATAAGCGGGACGCGGTTACCGATTTGAAAACTAGCGGCGTAGAACGGATCGCTGAGATTCATGACATCCGAACGATCGATCTCGAATCGTACCTGGCCCGTGATAGCGATTTCGATGTCTTGGCTGCGGAGCTATTTCTATTTCGGATCTACCAGGCCGATGGAGTGATCTCTTGCCCCGCTTTTCGGCCGGAGTTGCTTCACGATCCGAAGCATCTGGCCTACCGGCTTACTGAGGAGTACCGGCAGGACGTGGTCAACTGTGTGAAGCAAATCCTCCCCGAGCTGAGTGCGCCTGAAATCGCCCGTATGGCGCTTCAAGACCAATCGCTCCGTCAACGGGTTGGGAAGATGATCAAAAAAGGATTGGAGTTCCAAGGATTGGAAAGGACCGTAGAGGTCGATGATCTGATCAATGAGAGTGTCCCGGAAGCCACTGTCGTTCTCGGTGCGATTCTCAATCGTAAGACGCAATCTGGGAAAGAGGCCCTAGGCTTGTTCCAGAAAGTGCTAGTGAGTGGTCGCTCCAAGACCGACCCATTTCACAAGCAGGGGGGCTGGGTTGATAACAATCTTTATGGCTGCCTTTTTCATCTCTACGCGGGCTTGCCTCGGAGGCCCAACATCCTCTACTCCGGCTTCTCTCGGTTCTGCAAGATAGCGGCGCCTAACCTGCGGTTTTTCCAAGAGCTCTGCCACAACACTCTGCTTCTTGGGTATCAGCGCAAATCGGCCAATGACATCGGTTCAGTGCTGCGGGTGGACTATGACACGCAGGCGACTGCGGTTAAACAAGTCTCGGATGCTATGTTCGGCGACATCATGCAACTGGGCCCCCAAGGGTATCGGCTGTTGGAGTTCGCTCGGCGTCTCGGTGGTCTTTTCGAGGCATATAACAGGCGTCGTAGCCAGAGCGAGCCAGAGATCAACCACTTCTCGATCAACGAAGCAGATACAGCAGGCCTTTCCGCAGATGCTCAGATGATTTTGCGAGAGGCCAAAATTTGGTCCGTGCTTCGGGAGACCAAGGACACCAAAAATAAAGCTGACGTGGACACGGCGCAATTTGAGTTGGTTCTGAATGCTATCTATGCCCCGCACTTCAGGATCAGCTATCGGAAGCGACGCAAGATCACACTCACCGCGGCGGAGCTCGACATCATTCTGGCTCAGTCGGACTCCAGCTTTGAAACGCTGGTGAAGCAGCTTGTCGACTCTCAAGACGACGACATCACTGCTCAGATTACTGGCTCCCTGTTCTGAGGTTACCGTGCGCTTTATCAGACAAGACCTGATTGATGAGCCAGGCCTCAACGCTCTGGCCAAGATGGAAATTGCCTTCACGGGCGTGGAGGGTCTGGATGACAGAACCGACTATTCCGTCACCCGCTCTAGGTTGTTGGCGCGACGCAGTGTCCAGGTGCAATACGATCCTGAGACCTTAGTTCTGAATGTTGGCGGCAATCCGTACCGTGTTACCGATGCCGGATTTGAGGACTTTTGTCGGGATTTCAGAGCATCCTCAATCGTCGTTGACGCTACCTCCTTAGACTTTTCGGAAATTGCGCTGCTGCTTTACGCCTACACCTTTTGCAATAGGAAGCCGAGAGTTGGGTTCCTGTATGTCGAGCCAAAGGAATATGTACGCCGCAACCTTGATGAGCCTGCAGTCCACGGGGCAGCGTTTGATCTCAGCAGTGGTTTTTCAAGGCAGCCGATTCCGCCATTCATTCCCTTGCTGACCCAGAATGATGCGGTGCATCTTGTCGCGTTCCTGGGCTTTGAAGGGGGGCGGCTTACCCAGAAGCTCAATGAAGATGATGGTCAGCACATTCGGAAGGTGACCATAGTTTTTGGCATTCCTCCATTTCAGGCGACGTGGGACCTTGAGGCGTTCATGGCCAATAGTCGATTGCTGGAAACGTCCGATGCGAACGTTAAGTATTGCGGAGCGAATAATCCCAAAGCTGCCTATGATCTGCTCATGAAGGAGGCTTCGGCACTCACCTCAAGGAGCGCGTGCAACCGCTTGGCTATCTGCCCTTTCGGTACCAAGCCGATGGCGATCGGGGCGGCTCTGTATTGCGCAGCCCAACGTAGGGCTCGAGTTCTATTCGATCACCCCAAGCGAAAGCCTGGTCGTACCACGGGTGTGCATTGCATGCATTGGTACGAGGTAGAAATGGCTTAAGAGCGGAGGCTTTTACAACGCTTCAGGGCTTCAGGAGTGACAGGAAACCTGAAGCTGCCCTGTTTTACTTTTTGCCCTTGGCTCTGGAGGGGCGGGGAGCTGCATCGTTCAACTGAACGGTCATGTCGCGGCAGCAGATTAGGGTACGCATCTACTCTGCGCTCAATCTCGTCGGCGATTTGTAGATAGCACGCGTTCCAACTGTCTGCCACGACGTGAACGACTTCCACGTTGAGGGACCTCATCAGTGACGTAACAGCCGTCTCGCTGCTTGGAGTGAGTCCAGCCTGGTAGTAAAAAACTCTGCCTGTCTGACTGAGGCGTCGGCGCTTATGGAGGAGCAGCCACCAAAGATCGATTTCGGTGAAGTCCATCCCCAGTCCGACGATGTGGAGGTGATCTCTGAGGAAATGATCGACCCAGGAATAGACGGTTCTATTCGACGTGAATTCGAGATTTCCATTTCTGACTGGAGAGGATACGCGGTACCCGAGTTTCTTGATCTCGACACCTTCGGTGACGTAATTACGAATCTTCTGAAGGCTGCCGGCATATTGGTCGTACCCCAGCACCATCGAGTTGGGTCTGGCTGAGTCGCCGTGAATATGCCAGACCTCCCTTTCGCCTGCTCTGTAGCGGCGGAAAAGGCTGTATCGAGATTCAGGAGACAGAAAGTCTGGAGTATGGAGTGGGCCTGTAAACGCTTCCTCGATGGTGAAGTCGTAGTTGGTAGTGAGGATGACCTTGAATGGTGCACATACTCGCCGGTGTGCCTCAGTCGGGTTGATCTGCTCCAGCAGTTTTGCGAATGCCACTTTCACAGCGGTTTCAGTTTTTTGGAACGGGCCGGGTGAACGAGCGCACAGCTCCTCGACAAACATGGACAAAGGCTTATTGCCCAGGTGATCGATCAATTCATCTGCGCCGAACTGCGTGGCCAGTTCGCGGAGGATCTGTGTCCAGTCTTTCTGCAACGCAGCCCGGTTGACGCCGTTCCCTAGCAACAAGCTGTGCATGATCTTTCGCTCTTCGTGGTGCTGCAGCGCTCGGCCCTCAATGGGGGCTTGTCCTTTGTGCTACGCAGGTACGGGCATGTCGAGAAGTTTCGCTACGGTCAGATGTTTAGCACAGGCCCCCCGTGCAGCTCCGCGGCGCCAGTCCGAACATTCCGTGCTGGTAATCCAGCGCACGACGCGTTCTTGATGCTCGGCCGGTGCTCGTACTCTGAAGACTGAGTCTGAGTATGGGCTCTCGCCCCTGACTACTACGGCTTTGCGGTCGATGCAGCGAGTTCCTACCCGCGGCAACAGAATATCTCCGGCCATGGCGTGCTGGTAGCCGGACAATGGTGAGCCTTCGAAAGCGATTTCCAGACCGGACTTGGGGAAGTCCGACGTGTGAAAGTGCTGGACTCCGAGCTGTGCGAATTGGGTGCGGGTGCGGCTTCCCCTAACAATGGAAACTTCGAGGTCTCGCATGGTGACAGAGCCTTTAGCGCGCCTCAGAGTTGAGTCCATGTCCTCAAATGCATGATGGCGGGAGTCCATGCTTTCGACAGCTTGCGCCGCGCCGATTCTGCGCTGTGAGATCACCGCAAATTCATTGTCGAGTTGCCCCAAGGTGACATGGCGAAGTCGTTTGTGCCCGAACCGAATCACCAAAACATAGGCTTGCACCTCGACTTGCCAGCCGAAAGCGAATCGGGGGAGCTCGTAGCATTCTACTGTGCTTGCCGATTCCATGAGTTGCTTACGGAAGGGCTGGCTTTGGATGGCACAGGGGATATCCGCGCCTACGATGAAGGCCGCAGAGCCTGCAGGTTTAAGTCTTGCCAATGACTCCATCACGAAATAAAGGTCGATGGGGGCCCAGGCATGCTGGATGTCGAGGTCGGGGCAGAAGGCCATTAAGCGCTTTCGTGCTCGATCAGGCAGATCGTGAATGCCGTATGGTGGGTTGCCGATTACATGATCGAACTGGGCGTCCCCAAGCGCTTTTCCCAGGCCCGAGACGGAAAGTACGTCGCGCTTTAGGTAGTGCACGCCACGTAGTTGTGGGCTGGCATCAATCATGGCTTGTTCGATCTCTACCCCAACATAGCTTGCCGGTTCTACTGCGCTATGCACGGCCTGAGCCAAGCGGCCTGATCCCGATCCAAGCTCCAGCCAATCACCGCCGTGCGCACCAAGCAGTCGGACTACAGCATCAGCCATAGGTTGCGGTGTCAGGATTTGACCCAAGCGGGTGCGTGCATCCAACGCTGCCCGGTAGCGCTTCACAGATTCGGTTGGTCGCACCTCTCTTCCACCTCCTAGTGATTGAGAGCTTGTTGCCCTAGCTCGCACTTGATATCGTACCGACCTATGCCAAGAATCGCAATATCACCATCAGTCGAAGTACTGGCCGCTCGCGGGCAGCTGCGGCGTTATATCACAGACCTGGGTATCTCCGATAATGAGTACTCCAGGCGATGTGGTGTTCCCCAATATACCTTGTCGAAATTTCTGAGTGGCCACATCAAGAGCTTAACTCCGGCCATCGAAAAGGCATTAAGTTATGCCAATATTGGCATAGTTCACGATGTAACTGAGCTTGCTCAGCACCCTGCGATTCGTAAAGCGCTGGGTCACGCCTGGGATGGCACGGAGGAAGGGGTTCAGACGTTGGCTTTGATGATTGAGGCTATGGGACCGCTGATCCGAGCTTCGGGTGGTGGCGCGCGCTAACTTTGCTCAATTGCTGAGGATCGGCTCTTGGGTGCGTGGTTCCTGTCATTTGTTGGGCGCCCAATCGCCCATGCGTGCGACAGCCCCCTCGGTAAACCGCCGTTTCACCCTTTTCATGCGACAGAGACCGCTTTGTGGCGTCGGGCCTTGTAGATTTCCTGTCTCGTCGTTTGGCGCTGCGATCTATGGTGACAAGTGGTCGTGTAGGGGGTTGTCAACCTTACAAAAACTGATAATATCAAATCTCATATCTTGCGGAGTGTTCTGCCCAAGAACAGTCCTATGAAAGCCAATTAAGTACCCTATTCGCGCTCACCCTCGATCTCCTTTCCACATTGATTTGTTGCGGGCGGGGTTGGTGTGCCTTGGGTCAAAACTACCTCCGGTAGGAGGATGGAGCTATGAGTCAGAATCTATTCGCGGATTTCACGAGTGATCACGTTGAGTTCAACATGAAGCACTTGAAAACCCAGTTATTCATGGTCTTGCTGCAGATGATCCGGCAGAAGGGTTGGAGTCAGTCTGCTGCAGCGAGGGAGTTACAGGTGTCAGCTCCGAGAATGAGTAACCTTTGCAACGGCTACTTGGAGAAGTTTTCCATCGACATGCTTATGACGATGCTGGTTCGTATCGGCTATAAGTTTGATGCGGATTACAATCCAGACAACCTTGAGTTGCCATTGGTCATGAACGTAAAAAAGGCGATGCTTTGAGGCATCGCCCTTTCTATTTCCACGCCGTTACCTGCTGTCACTGCTCCGCCTTCGCCTTCAAGCCTACATCACCGCGATCCATGCCGAGCCTCTAGGGGCTCACACCTACGCCACCTCTTTAAGATCTGACCTCAACTGCTTGTAGCGTTGCGCTACCACGTTCTTCAATTGGCGATCTGAGCCGTTGGTAGTCTTCTCTGTAGCATGAAGAACATAAACCTTTCCGTCTTCCTTGGTGTAGAAAATACACCTGAAAGCTGGTCGTCCATTTATCTTCAGCTCTGTGACGCCGTTGCCGATATCATTGAGATGGGTAACCTGGCATGTTGGTGCCTGGTTGTGCGCTATCAAATTAAGATCGACTAAAAATTTATCTCGGCGTCGCTCCGGCAAGCTATCCATTTCCTTGCGAACGGCTTTTGCCGGATAATACTCAATTTCACGCTTTTTATTGCTGTCGATACAGGTGGCTTTCTCGATCATTGATCGCTTCCTCGGTTTCAAGCTGGTAGGGCGTTGAGACGCACATAGTCACATCCTCGTTTAGGAAAAGTATGGGTCAAGCAAGCTTCTACCTGGCCCGAAAAAAAGGTGCCGCCGGATGTGGCGGCAACGTCAATTCTTACAAAAAGTGATAACTCTCGCAAGGGCTTTTGTGGCGCTTCGGTTACGACTTTTTAGTCGGGAGCCTACAAGTCTGGATGAGGGGTGAAGATCGCTGGGCTACGGAGATGCTGCCGGCCTAAGAGAGACAGCTCATGCCGATGGATCGAGCATGTGAAGCGAGGTCGGAGGGGCGCTTGGCTGCGTAGAGATTTCTACGACGGCTATAGGTCGATCAGTCAGTTCTGCTCGATGATGTGTGTTTACGTTGTCGAGTCAGTGGCAAGTTTGATAGGCCGCGCCAGTGCTCATCAAAAGTGTCTTGTGGAGAGCACCTCGTTTCACTCCGATGCCCCGGTGTTCATAGGGCTGAGGGCTCGTCCAGGTGCCGACTAGGGAGCGTTCATCGAGGCTGCTCACGGGCGGCTGTGGCAAGTTTGTAAGAGAAATCAGTCGACTTCGATGTTGCTTGATCAGTTGCATCTATTTCGCATTAGTTGCATTTATTGCGCAATGTCACAACCACCGCCGACCAATGCAGGCCCTGAAGCAGAGTGATGCGGATGCCTGAACGGCCGCTGCGGCCAGCAATCCAGCGGCTTGGAATCCGCCACCGACTGGATCGCCGCCACCTCCAGCGCCTCGCGCTCGTCCAGCGGCGGCAGCAGGCCGGGCAGGCGACTGGCGAGCAAGGTCTTGCCGGTCCCGGGTGGGCCGCTGAACAGCAGGTTGTGCGCGCCGGCCGCGGCCACCAGCAGCGCACGCTTGGCGGCAATCTGACCTTGCACCTCGCTCAAATCCGGATAGGGCCGGGGATTGAGCAGCAACCCGTTGGCCCGATAAGGCTCCAGTGGCTGCTGTCCGCTGAAGTGCCCCACCAGCTCCAGCAAATGTCCCGCCGCATACACCACCAGTCCGGACGCCATGCAGGCCTCCTCGGCGTTCTCCTTCGGCACCACCAGCGCCCGTCCGGCATCGCGGGCGGCGAGGGCGGCGGGCAGTACACCCTGCACCGGTCGTACCGCGCCGGACAGCGCCAGTTCGCCCAGGCACTCCACCTTGTCCAGCGCCGCCAGCGGAAACTCGCCGTTGGCCGCCAGCAGCCCCAGGGCGATGGCCAGGTCGAAACGTCCACCATCCTTGGGCAGGTCCGCCGGGGCCAGGTTGAGGGTGATGCGCCGCTGGGGAAACTCCAGTTTCGAATTGACGATCGCACTGCGCACCCGGTCCTTGCTTTCCTTGACCGTGGCCTCCGGCAGGCCGACCAGCGTGAGGGTCGGCAAACCGTTGGCCAGATGCGCTTCGATGAGGACGGGCGGGGCCAGCACGCCCACCTGGGCGCGGCTGTGGACGAGGGCGAGGGACATGAACACTCCATGATCGTTGCAGGGCTGCGTCGTGCGGCTTTGCAAGGATAGTGGCGGGTCCGTGGGGCGGACCGCGCAGAGTGCTTCGGCGTGTTTCCTCGGGGCGGAAGTGCGCGGGGTGTCGACGGTGGCCAGCGCCGGCGGCACTGGCCGCAGCGCAGCGCTTATTCGCTGGCGATGGGGTTCAGGCGTGCTTCCAGTTCTTCCACCTTGGCTTCCAGGGCTTCGAGGCGGGCGCGGGTGCGGGCGAGGACGACCATCTGGCTGTCGAATTCCTCGCGGCTGACCAGGTCCAGTTTGCTGAAGCCGCTTTGCAGCAGGGCCCGGAACTGGTTCTCCAGTTCGCCACGCGGCTGTGCGCTGTCATTGCTGAACAGGCGCGAGGCCTGGTCGCTCAGGGCATCGAGAAAGGCTTTCGGCGCGAGCATGGTCGGCGCTCCTGTTTCGAAAAGAGGGCGGGCAGTGTAGCACGGGGCAATTCGCGGCTTTCGCTGCACACTTTTTGCGCATCTGTTGCGCCGGGTGCGCACCGTTGTTGTGCGTCGCTTTGCCTGCTGGCGACTGGCCAAGATCGGGTTTTGCACCCAAGTCTTTGTAAATTGGCGTTTTCCCGGACATGGCATTGTTTCTGCTAAGACCATCGTGACCCATGCACTGATGCAGTCCCAGGACGAAGCAGTGCTCAGGCGGAGCGAAGACACGAGGTTTGGTCTGGTGCGGTTTCGCGAGTCGGCGCGGGGAGTTGTGCCGACGAAACGTTACAAAGCCCAGGCACTGCGCTTAGACTTGAGTCGGGTTTGTTTTCCTGGGGCAAGTCCACCTATTCGGGAGAGAGTTTCATGAAGCTAGTCACTGCCATCATCAAGCCGTTCAAATTGGACGATGTGCGCGAGTCGCTGTCCGAAATCGGCGTGCAGGGCATCACTGTCACTGAAGTCAAAGGCTTCGGTCGCCAGAAGGGTCACACCGAGCTGTATCGCGGCGCGGAGTACGTGGTCGACTTCCTGCCCAAGGTCAAGATCGACGTCGCCATCGACGACAAGGATCTGGACCGGGTCATCGAAGCCATCACCAAGGCGGCCAACACCGGCAAGATCGGTGACGGCAAGATTTTCGTGGTGAATCTGGAACAGGCTATCCGCATCCGTACCGGCGAAACCGATACCGACGCGATCTAAAAAAAGCCGCCCCAAACCCAACGCCCCAGGAGAAAACAACATGACTCTGCGTAAATTCGCAGGGCTAGGAGCCCTTTTGTCCCTCGTAATGCCTGCCCTGGCGCTGGCCGAGGAAACCACGGCGGCCGCGGCCCCTACCCTGAACTCCGGCGACACTGCCTGGATGCTCACGTCGACGGCCCTGGTGCTGTTCATGACCATCCCCGGCCTGGCCCTGTTCTACGGCGGCATGGTGCGTTCCAAGAACGTCCTCTCGGTGATGATGCAGTGCTTCGCCATCACCGGCCTGATCAGTGTCCTCTGGGTGATCTACGGCTACAGCCTGGCGTTCGATACCACCGGTATGGAACAGGGCGTCACCAACTTCAATTCCTTCGTCGGCGGTCTGTCCAAGGCATTCCTTGCCGGCGTCACACCGTCCAGCCTGACCGCGGCCTTCCCGGAAGCGGTATTCATCGTCTTCCAGATGACCTTCGCCATCATCACCCCGGCGCTGATCGTCGGTGCCTTCGCCGAGCGCATGAAGTTCTCCGCGATGCTGGTGTTCATGGCCATCTGGTTCACCCTGGTCTACGCACCGATCGCGCACATGGTCTGGTCCGGTAACGGCGGCCTGATGTGGGACTGGGGCGTGCTGGACTTCGCGGGCGGCACCGTGGTGCACATCAACGCCGGTATCGCCGGTCTGGTCTGCTGCCTGGTGCTGGGCAAGCGCAAAGGCTTCCCGACCACCCCGATGGCCCCGCACAACCTCGGCTACACCCTGGTCGGCGCGGCCATGCTGTGGATCGGCTGGTTCGGCTTCAACGCCGGTTCCGCCGCTGCCGCCAACGGCACCGCCGGCATGGCCATGCTGGTGACCCAGATCGCCACCGCCGCCGCCGCGCTGGGCTGGATGTTCGCCGAGTGGATCACCCACGGCAAACCGAGCGCACTGGGCATCGCCTCGGGTGTGGTCGCCGGCCTGGTCGCCATCACCCCGGCTGCCGGTACCGTCGGCCCGATGGGCGCGCTGGTGATCGGTCTGGTTTCCGGTGTGATCTGCTTCTTCTGCGCCACCAGCCTGAAGCGCAAGCTGGGCTATGACGACTCGCTGGATGCCTTTGGCGTGCACGGTGTCGGCGGTATCGTCGGCGCGATCCTCACCGGCGTGTTCGCGGCTCCGGTCCTGGGCGGCTTCGGCACCGTCACCGACATCGCCGCGCAAGTCTGGATCCAGGCCAAGGGCGTCGGCTTCACCGTGATCTACACCGCCATCGTCACCTACGTGATCCTGAAAGTCCTGGACGTAGTGATGGGGCTGCGTGTGAACGAAGAAGAAGAATCGGTCGGTCTCGACCTGGCACAACACAACGAGCGCGGCTACAACCTGTAACCCGCCGAGAAAAAACTTGCCCGGTTCGCCGGGCATTTTTTCGTCCCGATTTTGCCTCTCTGGCAGCACGCAAACGGTTTTTCGCCGCAGGTTCATCCCTGATGGAATGGGTCTGCGATTGTCGGCGGAAAACTTACAGTCTTCAGGGCGTTTTAGGCACTTTGCTTTTTCATCGGGCACGCTAGAATGCGCGCCGTGGGGTGATGATGGCCTGTTCACACACTTCATGGCCCTTTGCTAGGCTTGCTGATGAGCGAGCCGGTTGGCAGGGACTGGCCGGTGCTTTTGAACCGGCGGCTCTTTATTCGGTCAGGCTCTGAGGAGCCTGCACAGCGTTCGTCAGGTGAAGCGGCGGGCGCTCCGATCATGGGTGACTCGTGACCCCGTGATCTTTCTCCAGCGGTCGTAAACCTCTACGGCAACTGGTCTATAACTAATCTGCTTTTCGCAAGTCATGAGGTAGAACATGAGCGACGACGATCTGGAAAACGATGACCTCGAAGTGGGCGACGACGAAGAGGGTGATGAAGGCCTTGAAGCGGCGGCGGACGACGTAGCCGACGACAGCGGCGATGACAGCCCGGCTCCCGCGGCCAAGGGCAAGTCCAAGGCGGCGGTCTCGGTCGACGAGATGCCGAGCATGGAAGCCAAGCAGAAGGAGCGCGACGCGCTCGCCAAGGCCATGGAAGATTTCCTGGCCCGTGGTGGCAAGGTGCAGGAAGTCGAAGCCAATGTGGTTGCCGACCCGCCCAAGAAGCCCGACAACAAGTACGGCAGCCGTCCTATCTGAGGCCGCTGTGACGAAAAAGCCCGCCATTGCAGCGGGCTTTTTTGCGTCTTGGTTTCGCTCGCGTCATCGCGGGCAACGCCCGCTCCCACAACGTTCGCGGGCGCCTGCAGCGTGTGGGAGCTGCTGCGGCTCAGCGCCAGCCCGCGAGAACGTCGGGCAGTTGCGACAGCCGCTGTATTTCCGCATCCGGCCGGCCTTCGGCTTCCCACGTCTTGCCCTGCGGGTTGAACCACACCGCGCGCAGGCCGGCGCGCTGGGCGCCGGCGATGTCGTCACCGGGGTGGTCGCCGATGTGCACGGCGGCAGCGGCCTCGACCTCTCCCTGGCGCAACGCTTCGAGGAACGGCGCCGGGTCCGGCTTGCCGATGCCCAGGTCTTCGGCGCACAGGGCGAATTTGAAGTAGTCGGCCAGGCCCAGGCGGCGCACATCGGCATTGCCGTTGGTGACCACGCCGAGGGTGTAGTGGCGGCGCAGCAGTTCCAGCACCGGCTGCACCTCGGGGAAGATCTCCAACTGGTGACGGGCGTGGAGGAACACCTCGAAGCCTTCGTTGGCCAGTTCGCGGGCGTGGGCCTCGCTGTAGCCGACTTCTTCCAGGGCATGGAACAGCACGCGCCGGCGCAGGGCGCTGATGCGGTGCTTGAGACCGGGTTCAGCCTGCACCACGCGCTCGCGAATGGTGTACAGGTGCTCCACCGGCACCGCGCCGAGGCTGGGAGCGTTGGCCGCCAGCCAGTCGCGCAGAACGGCCTCGGCACTGACGATCACCGGCGCGGTGTCCCACAGGGTGTCGTCGAGGTCGAAGGTAATCAGCTGAATACTCATGAGTCGCCGCCTTTACTGCGTTTGGCACGAGGATGCGCGCTGTCGTAGACCGCCGCAAGGTGCTGGAAATCGAGGTGGGTGTAGATCTGGGTGGTCTTGATGTCGGCGTGGCCAAGCATTTCCTGGACCGCGCGCAGGTCCTGGGACGACTCCAGCAGGTGACTGGCGAAGGAGTGCCGGAGCATGTGCGGATGGAGGTTCTGGCCCAGTTCGCGCTCGCCGGCGGCCTTGACCCGCTTCTGGATGGCCCGTGGGCCAAGTCGCTGCCCTTGCTGGCTGACGAACACGGCACCGTCCGCGGGGTTGCTCAGGGTACGTAGTGCCAGCCATTGTTCCAGCGCTTCGCGGGCCTTGCGGCCGACGGGCAGGACGCGGGTCTTGCTGCCCTTGCCGTGGACCTGGACCAGCCCGGCGGGCAGGTCGAGCTGTTCGAGGTCGAGGCTGGTCAGTTCGGAAAGGCGCAGCCCGGAGGAATAGAACAGTTCGAGAATCGCCTGATCGCGACGGGCGAGGAAGTCGTCCTCCACACCGCCCTCCAGAAGCTGCAGGGCACGGTCGGTGTCCAGTGCCCGCGGCAGACGCCGTTCGCCCTTGGGGGCGGACAGGCCATTGGCCGGATCGTGATCGCAGATGCCTTCGCGGTTCAGGTAGCGGTAGAAGCCGCGCACCGCCGAGAGCAGGCGTGCCAGGCTGCGCGACGACTGGCCCTGATGATGACGACGGGCGATGAACTGACGCAGGTGCTGGATCTGCAGGGTTTTCCAGTCACTGATGCCCGCGGTGGCGCAATACGCGAGGACGCTGTCGAGGTCGCGGCGGTAGGCCAGCTGGGTGTGCTCGGACATCTGGCGTTCGCTGCGCAGGTGCGCGCAGAACGCCTCCAGCTGGCGTTCCATCAGCGCACCGGGCGCAGGGTCTGGGTCAGGCGCGGCACCACGCGGCCGAGGACTTCGGCGATATAGCCGAGGAACAGGGTGCCGACACTGCTCTTGTAGTGATGCGGGTCGCGGCTGCCGAGCGCCAGCACACCGTGCAGCCCCTGATGCTCAAGGGCCGCCACCGCGCTGGAGGCGACTTCCTTGCGCTGTGCCTCGCCGAACAGGAAATCCAGCTCATGGTCGCGCAGGTTGCCGCTGACGGTCTTGCCGCCGCCGAGCAGTCCGCCGATGGCCTGCTGGGCCTCGCCGTTGCTGACCCAGCGGCCTACCGGCGCTGCGTTCTCGCCGAACAGGATGAGGCTGACGAAGGGCACCTGGAAATCCTGGCGCAGACGATCTTCCACGGCCATGACCACGGCTTCGAGGTTGTCGGCGTCGAGCAGGTCGAGGATCAGGCGGCGGGTCTTGTCGAACAGCCGGTCGTTGTCGCGGGCGACATCCATCAGGTGCGAGAGGCGGTGGCGCATCTCGATGTTGCGATCGCGCAGCAGCGTCAGCTGGCGCTCCACCAGCGACACGCTGTCGCCGCGCTGGTGGGGAATGAGCATGTCGAGCAACAGGTCGTCATGTTCGGCGAAGAAGGTGGGGTGGGCACGCAAGTAGGCGGCCACGGCCTCGGCCCCGACGTCGGGCGTGGAGCCCTCCACGAGGTTCTCGTCGGGTTCCGCGGCTGGCGCCTGGGGCTGATCGGTCATGGCTGGCACTCACTCATAGACGAACCTGTCCTTCATACACTCGCACGGCAGGGCCGGTCATCATCACCGGCGTGCCCGGACCACCCCATTCGATGGACAGGCGTCCGCCGGGCAGGTCGAGGAGCAGCGGCGAATCCATCCAGCCCTGGCTGATGGCGGCCACCGCGGCGGCGCAGGCGCCGGTACCGCAGGCCTGGGTTTCCCCAGCGCCGCGCTCCCAGACGCGCAGTTGCGCGCGATGCCGGTCGATGACCTGGAGAAAGCCGACGTTGACCCGCTGCGGGAAGCGCGGGTGGTGTTCGATCCGCGGGCCGAGGTCGTGGACCGGTGCGGCGTTGATGTCATCGACGCGCAGCACGGCGTGGGGGTTGCCCATGGACACCGCGGCCAGCTCGACGGTCTGTCCATCGACTTCCAGCGGGTAGCTCAGGGCCTGGGCCGGTGCCTGGAACGGGATTTCCGCCGGGACCAGGCGTGGCGGACCCATGTCGACGCAGATCTGCCCGTCGTTGCGCACGTCCAGTTCGATGATGCCGCCCTTGGTCTCGACGCGGATGCGCTTCTTCGCGGTCAGGCGCTTGTCCAGCACGAAGCGGGCGAAGCAGCGCGCGCCGTTGCCGCACTGTTCCACTTCGGAGCCGTCGGAATTGAAGATGCGGTAGCGGAAGTCCACTTCCGGATTGCTTGGCGCCTCGACGATCAGCAACTGGTCGAAGCCGATCCCGGTATGGCGGTCGCCCCACTGTTTGGCGTGTTTGGGCTGGATATGCGCGTGCTGGCTGACCAGGTCGAGGACCATGAAGTCGTTGCCCAGGCCGTGCATCTTGGTAAAACGCAAAAGCATCGTGTCACTCCGGCAGCAGGCTTTCGCCGGCGAACAGCTCGGCTACGGTCTCGCGGCGGCGCACTTCGAAAGCCTGGTCGCCATCGACCAGCACTTCGGCGCTGCGGCCACGGGTGTTGTAGTTGGAGCTCATGACGAAACCATAGGCGCCCGCGGAGCGAACGGCCAGCAGGTCGCCTTCGGCCAGGTTCAGGGTGCGGTCCTTGGCGAGGAAGTCGCCGGTCTCGCAGATCGGGCCGACCACGTCGTAGGTGCGCGGCTCGCCGTCTCGCGGTTGTACGGCGCTGACGTCCATCCAGGCCTGGTACAGGGCCGGGCGGATCAGGTCGTTCATCGCCGCGTCGACGATGGCGAAGTCCTTGTGCTCGGTGTGCTTGAGGTATTCCACGCGGGTCAGCAGCACGCCGGCGTTGGCCACGATATGCCGGCCCGGTTCGAAGACCAGGGCCAGGTCGCGCTCGCCCAGGCGTTCGCGCACGGCCTTGATGTAGTCGCCGGCCAGTGGCGGCTGCTCATCGCGGTAGCGCACGCCGAGACCGCCCCCCAGGTCGAGGTGGTTGAGCAGGATGCCGCAGTCGCCGAGGCGGTCGACCAGCATCAGGATGCGGTCGAGGGCGTCGAGGAAGGGTTCCAGCGAGGTCAGTTGCGAACCGATGTGGCAGTCGACGCCGACCACTTCCAGGTTCGGCAACTGTGCGGCGCGGATGTACACCTCTTCGGCATCGGCGATGGCGATGCCGAACTTGTTCTCCTTGAGACCGGTGGAGATGTACGGGTGGGTGCCGGCATCGACGTCCGGGTTGACCCGCAGCGACACCGGAGCGCGCACGCCCATCTCCGCGGCGACCTGTTGCAGGCGCTCCAGTTCCTCGGTGGATTCGACGTTGAAGCAGTGCACGCCGACCTCGAGGGCGCGGCGCATGTCCGCGCGGGTCTTGCCGACGCCGGAGAAGACCACCCGATCGGCCCGTCCGCCCGCGGCCAGGACGCGTTCCAGCTCACCGCCGGAGACGATGTCGAAGCCCGCGCCGAGGCGTGCCAGGACGTTCAGCACGCCCAGGTTGGAGTTGGCCTTGACCGCGAAGCAGACCAGGTGCGAAGTGCCCTGCAGGGCATCGGCGTAACTGCGGTACTGGGCCTCGATATGGGCCCGGGAGTACACGTAGGTCGGTGTGCCGAAGCGTTCGGCGATCGCCGACAGGCCTACACCCTCCGCGAACAGCTCGCCGTCGCGGTAGTTGAAAGCGTCCATCGGGATTCCTTACCGGTGCTGGTGCGATTGCGACTTCTTGCCGTCCTTGCTGTCGTCAGGAAGGTACAGGGGGCCTTTTTGACCGCAGGCGGAAACAAGGCAGGCAACCGCGACGAGCGCCGCGAGGGAGGAAATCAGGCGCTTCATGGCGAAATCCTTTGATTTAAGCAGTATTGCGCCGGAGTATACCGAGCGTCCGGCGCCTTGCCTATGTAGCCGGTCAGCCGTCGGGCGGTGCGTCCGGGTGGCACGACGTTTGTCTTTGCATTCACGGCGAAGCGCTCGTATCTTGCCCGGCTTGCGTGTTGAGCAGACATTTTTCGAGGTTCCTGCAATGAGTTTGAGCGAAGCGCGTTTTCACGATCTGGTAGACGCGACCCAACAGGCACTGGAAGACCTGTTCGATGAAAGCGACCTGGACCTGGACATGGAAAATTCGGCCGGCGTGCTGACCGTCAAGTTCGATGATGGCGCCCAGCTGATCTTCAGCCGTCAGGAACCGCTGCGCCAGTTGTGGCTGGCCGACCGTTCCGGCGGCTTCCACTTCGACTACGACGAAGAAAACGGCAAGTGGATCTGCGAGAAGACCGAGGAACTGCTGGGCGAGATGCTCGAACGCATCGTCTGGGAGCGTGCCGGCGAGAAGCTCGATTTCGAAGAGATCTGAGATGAGCAGCGAAGTCCGCCCGCCCAAGCCGCTGTACAGCAACGTCAGCCCCGCGGTGCCGTCGCCGTGCATCGGCACCTGCCGCCTGGATGAGGCGCGGGTGTGCATCGGCTGTTTCCGGCATGTCGAGGATATTCGCCAGTGGCGTGCGGCGGATGACCAGCGGCGGCGGGAGATTGTTGCGCAGGCGGATGTGAGGCGATTGGCAGCCTGCGCCTCCTGATCGGAGGTTCGGGCCTGCTCTGCAGGCCTTCGCGAGCAAGCTCGCTCCCACAAGATGAGGTGCCGATCCTGCTGCTGTGGGAGCGAGCTTGCTCGCGAAGGACCGCAGCGCGGTCCCGGTGGGCCCTTGAGTATTTACCCTGCTGTGGTAGTGTCAGCCCATCCCGGCCAATGCCGAACTTTCAAAAACCCCGCCCTTGGGCGGGGTTTTGCTTTATTCGATCTGCCAAAAGGAGTCTGTCCGGATCATGAGCACCACGCCTTCCCTCACTCTCACCCGATTGGACGTGCAGCGTCTCGAGCGCCTGATCGACAGCCTCGATGAAGACACCCCGGGTGTACTCGCCCTGCAGGGCGAGCTGGACCGTGCCGGGCAGGTGGTCGGCCACGAGGAAGTCCCCGCCGGGGTGGTGACCATGAATTCCCGCGTGCACTGCCGCGAGGAAGCCAGCGGCAAGGACTATCACCTGACCCTGGTCTACCCGCAGGACGCCGGCAAGGAAGGCAACGTGTCGATCCTCGCGCCGATCGGCTGCGCGCTGCTCGGCCTGTCGGTGGGCGAGCAGATCGACTGGCCGGCCCCGGGCGGCAAGACCCTCAAGCTCAAGCTGCTGGAAGTCGAATACCAGCCGGAAGCAGCGGGCGACTTCGACCGCTGATCAGACCGCCGCCAGCGCCTGGTTCAACACCCGCTCCAGATCCTGCTTGTAGCGCAGGTAGAGCATGCTCGAACCCTGGCCGTCGGCGAGCAGGTCGGAGAGGTCCAGGTCGGTGATATAGCAGCGGTAGCGCTGCGCATCGCGGCGCTGTTCGATGATCTCGCGGGCGACCACGGTATACAGCTGGTCGCCGTGGTCGAGCTCGGAAAACTCTTTCTGGTTGCAGTACAGGGTGACGTGCAAGGCGTTGTCGGCGGTCGCCTGGATGATCGCCTGGACTTCGTAGTAGGGCAGGTCCAGCGCGAGTTGCGGTGCCTGCCAGGGCTCGACGTGACGGGCGCGCCCCGCGCCCGACGGCAGCACCCGGTAGTACAGGGTGTCGAGCGGATGAGCCTGTTGTTCATCCATCGGCAGTCGTGCATTGCGCCGGAACACCACCGACTGCAGGAAGCGCTGCAGTGGCAGCAGCAGGCTGCTTTCGTCGTGAAACGGCAGACGCTGCTGCCACAGCGCGTTGTATTCATCCAGTACATAGACGTCCGCCCAGGTGTCCTGCACCCGGTAGAACACCTGCACGCATTGCGGCTGGCCCTGGGGCAGGATCAGCGCCAGGTCGTGGTCTTCCAGCACGTTGGCGTCCAGTGCCAGCGGGCTGTAGGTGCTGCGCTCCTCGCCAAGATAGGCGAGCAGGGCGGCGTGGCTGTCCAGCGAGACCAGGTTGACACCGCTGCCGAACAGTTCGAGTACATGGGTGTGCTGCTGTACCTGGATCAGGTAGCGATGCTCCAGGCGCTGGTCGTACAGGGCCTGGGCATTGGTGAAGACCTCCTCGACGCGCTGGGCGATGGCCAGGGCGCGGTTGTGACAGAAACTGCGCACCCGCAGTCTGGGGCGATGCGGGTGGTCCGCGGTGCCGTTGTCGAGGCTGTTGAGGTAGTCGCGAATGCAGCGCATCAGCGCGTGTTCGCCGTCGTAGCGCAGCACCTGCACTTCGTTCCAGCTGTTGAGGATGATCTGGTCGAGGGTCAGTACCAGGTTTTCCCGCACCCCGGCGTAGCTCAGCGAGTCGGTGCGCTCGGTGGTCATGAGAATGTTCAGGTCGCGGTGGTGCCGCAACGGGTCGACGCCGACGTTGACCAGCAACAGCACTTCGTCGGCCACGCTCGGACGCAGCAGGCGCGCATCGCTGACCGTGGCCAGCGGCAGCATCACGCTCTGCTGCAGGCTGCCGAGCAGGTTGAACAGTTCGTACTCGCTCAGGTCGCTGTTGCCCGGGTGCAGGGCCAGGCGCGTGGCGCTGTCGATCACGCCGTTGCGGTGCGCCCAGGCCAGCAGGTCGAGGAGGTCGCGGGTGCGCTTGATGGGGGTGAAATGCTCCCATTCCAGGGCATTCAGGTTGCCGTTGTACAGGCCCCAGTGGTTCTGGCCCGGCTCCTTGCGGTCGGGCGACTGGACCAGGGTCAGGGTATCTTCCGCCAGGTCCGGGGCGACCCCGGGATTGACGAACTCGACTTTGCCGGCGCGGCGCTCGAAGGCAGCGTAGAGGCGCCGGCCGAGGATGTTCAGGTCGCGCTGGTCGATGCGCGCGGTGGCGCCGAGGTTGCGCGCGAACTGGTCGAGAAAGCGGTAGCTGTGGTTCAGTTCCGCTACCAGCACCCGACGCTCGGCGGCGACCTGGCGCACCTTCCACTGACTGCGGCTGTCGAGCAGCGCCAGTTGTCGCTCGTCCCAACCCCACTCATGGGTCAGGCGCTCCAGCAGCTCGCTCTGCCAGTTCGGTTTCTGCCGGGCCAGTTGGCTGATCTTGCGATTGACCTTGAGGTACAGGCTGCGGCGCACCAGCTCCAGGCGCTGGGTTTCGTTGCGCCGTTGCAGGTACTGCTCGATGCGCCGGTAGACCATCATGTACGGGTCCAGCTCGTCGATATCGAGCACGTTGGCGAACACCGCCTGCTTGAAATGCAGACTCAGGCAGCGCACGTCCGGGTGCTCGCTGGCGTAGACCTCGGTCAGCAGCAGCTTGAGCACCGACTTGTAGGGCGACTCGATGCCCTTGAACAGCTGCCACAGCCCGGCACCGACGAACTCGCCGGGCGGGATATGCGCCAGGTGGCCGAGGTCGAGGACTTCGTCGCAGCGCACGAAACGCTTGGACAGCAGGGTCTGGGTGTAATGCGCGTAGTTGCCTTCTTCATAGACCGGCACCAGCCACCACAGCGGCGTACGCCCGGCCAGCCAGATCGCGGTGCGGTAGAACTCGTCCAGCAGCAGGTAATGCTGGGTGGTGCCGCAGTCGTCGGAGCTGAGGCGGCTGTCGCGCTCGCCGGTGACGAACTGCCGCGGCTCGATCAGGAACAGATGCGCCTCGGCGCCCTGGCTGGCGGCCCAGGCTTCCAGCAACCGGCATTTCTTGCGCAGCTCGGCGACCGCGGCCTCGCCAAGGTCGGAGGCGTGGCAGACCCAGATGTCCATGTCGCTCTGTTCCGCCTGGGCCAGGGTGCCCAGGCTGCCCATCAGGAACAGACCGTGGATGGGCAGCAGGTTGTCGCCGCGTTTCGCTTTATAGGAAAAAGAGCGGGTCAGGCGCTGGGCCTCGGCCAGGACCAGCGGGCTGGGCTCATAGGCGGACACACCGGCCGGGGTGGTGCCGGAGACGTAACCGGGCAGCAGCGGATGATTGACATGGAAAAACAGCGGCAACAGGGTCAGCACCTGCTGCTGGCGGCTGGACAACCCTTCCATGGCCCGGGCCAGACGGCCCTGGTTGAGATCCAGGAAGCGTTTGCGCAACTGGTTGAGGACCTTGCGGTCGATGCCCTGGTCGAGGTCAGGGCGGATTTCGTGAGGAAGATTCATCGCAAGCTTAAACCGGCCGTCATGAAGGCACGGGCGAGTTTAGCCGCAGTGGGAGCGAAGGGATAAGCGCTATTTGATTTTTGACGCCATTTTTCCAGCGCCGCTGGTCGGCACCGCCGAATTTGCTGTGGCAAGCCCGTTGCCCGAGGCCGCGGGCTTGCCGGCTACGTCGGGAGTCAGGCGGTTTCGGAAACGTTGAGGATCGTCAGCAACTGCTGTGTGGCCTGGGCGGCATCGATGCCCAGGCTGGTCAGGTAGCCACCATCGGGCTGGGTGATCAGCTGCTTTTCATGCAGGCGCTTGGCCGCGGCAATGGCCTGGGGCGCGGCAGTGGTGTGGACCTTCAGTCCTTCCTGGGTGCTGTCGAGGTTGAACAGCGCGAGAATTTCCAGTTCGGCAACCAGCTCGGGGGTAAACGACATAGGTACTCCGGACTTCAAGAAAAGGAGGGTGGCACCTCTGCGAGTGCCTAGACTTGCAGTGTAGTCAGCCTCGCCCGTTCGTGCGTCAGTCTTTTTCCGGCGGCAGTTCGGGCAGGGCGCGCAGCGCGGTTTCGTACCACTCGGTATCGAACGGACGGTCTTCGTCGAGCATGGCGTCGATCTCGATCGCCAGCACGTGGGCCATCAGGTTGAGGATGTCTTCGCGCTCGTAGCCGACCAGGGTCAGCTTGTTGAACGCGGCCTTGGCCGCTGGCGGTTCGCCGCTTTCGATCTGGTTCTCGATGGCCTGGGTCAGGGTCGATTCGGCGAAGGCTTCTTCTTCGTCGTGGTCGATATCGTGGTCGCTCATGGGCGCGCTCCTCTGGGTGAGGCGGCCAGTGTGCCACGGCCCGCGTGACAATGCCGGGCTATCTGGTGGATGCATGATGCTGGTCAGTCCCGTGCGATTGCGGCTATAACAACCCGGCCAACCCCCTACGGCCTGGAGGCTGTTCCACATGCTCAAGCTTCATGGATTCGCGGTCAGCAACTACTACAACATGGTCAAACTGGCGCTGCTGGAGAAGGGCCTGCCGTTCGAGGAAGTGCTGTTCTTCGGCGGGCAGGCTGCGGACGCGCTGAAGATCAGCCCGCGCGGCAAGGTGCCGGTGCTGGAGACCGAGCAGGGTTTCCTCAGCGAAACCGCGGTGATCCTCGACTACATCGAGCAGACCCAGGGCGGCAAGCCGCTGCTGCCGGCCGATCCGTTCGCCCGGGCCAAGGTCTGGGAGCTGGCCAAGGAGATCGAGCTGTACATCGAGCTGACGGTCCGTGCCCTGTACCCGCAGGCGTTCTTCGGCGCCGAAGTGCCTGAAAACATCAAGGCCAAGGCCTGGCCCGAGTTGCTTGCCGGCCTGGCCGCGCTCAAGCGCGCCGGCACCTTCGCGCCTTATGTGGCGGGCGACAGCTTCACCGTGGCGGACATCTATTTCGTCTTCAGCGTCGACCTGGCCTGTCTGGTGGGCAAGAAGGTCTTTGGTGTGGACGTGCTGGAAGACTTCCCGCAGGCGCGCGAGCTGCTCGGGCTGCTGGCGCAGAACCCGCACATGGCCGGCATCAACGAAGCCAAGGCGGCGCAGTTCCCGACCTTCCTGGAGCAGGTCGTGAAGGCACGCGGCGTGTAGGAGCTGGCTTGCCTGCGAAGGACCGCGCAGCGGTCCCGGCTCCCGCTCACCAGCCAGGCCAATTGTCTTCCCCCGGCGGCAGATCAGGAACCGGGACCGCTTTGCGGTCCTTCGCAGGCAAGCCAGCTCCTACAAGGTCATGGCCTGGCCATTAGCGGCTGGCCAGCAGGGCCTTGCCGCGGGCCACGGCGGCGCGAACCTGCGCCGGGGCGGTACCGCCGATATGGTTGCGGGCGTTGACCGAGCCTTCCAGCGTCAGCACGGCGAACACGTCCTGCTCGATCTGGTCGCTGAACTGACGCAGCTCGTCGAGGCTCATCTCGGCCAGGTCCTTGCCGCTTTCCACACCATATTTCACCGCATGACCGACGATCTCGTGGCAGTCACGGAACGGCAGACCACGGCGCACCAGGTAGTCGGCGAGGTCGGTGGCAGTGGAGAAACCGCGCAGGGCCGCTTCGCGCATCACCGCATGGCGTGGCTTGATCGCCGGGATCATGTCGGCGAAGGCACGCAGCGAGTCGCGCAGGGTGTCGGCGGCGTCGAACAGCGGTTCCTTGTCTTCCTGGTTGTCCTTGTTGTAGGCCAGCGGCTGGCCTTTCATCAGGGTCAGCAGGCCGGTCAGGGCGCCGAACACGCGGCCGGTCTTGCCGCGTACCAGCTCCGGCACGTCCGGGTTCTTCTTCTGCGGCATGATCGAACTGCCGGTGCAGAAACGGTCAGGCAGATCGATGAACTGGAACTGCGCGCTGGTCCAGAGCACCAGCTCCTCGGAGAAGCGCGACAGGTGCATCATCGCCACGCTGGCGGCGGCGCAGAATTCGATGGCGAAGTCGCGGTCGGAAACGCCATCCAGCGAGTTGCCGGCCACGGCTTCGAAGCCCAGCAGCTGGCAGGTCAGTTCGCGATCGATCGGGTAGGTGGTGCCGGCCAGGGCGGCGCTGCCCAGGGGCATGCGGTTGGTGCGCTTGCGGCAGTCGACCAGGCGCTCGTAGTCGCGGCTGAGCATTTCGAACCAGGCCAGCAGGTGGTGACCGAAGGTCACCGGCTGGGCGGTCTGCAGGTGGGTGAAGCCGGGCATGACGGTTTCCGCCTCGCGCTCGGCCTGTTCCAGCAGGCCCTGCTGCAGGCGGGTGATCTCGGCGAGGATCAGGTCGATCTCGTCGCGCAGCCACAGGCGGATATCGGTGGCCACCTGGTCGTTGCGGCTGCGTCCGGTGTGCAGCTTCTTGCCGGTGATGCCGATGCGGTCGGTCAGGCGTGCCTCGATGTTCATGTGCACGTCTTCGAGGTCGACGCGCCAGTCGAAGTTGCCGGCCTCGATCTCGCCCTGGATGGTCTTCAGGCCGTCGATGATGCTGTCGCGCTCGGCGTCGGTGAGCACGCCGACCTTCGCCAGCATGGTGGCGTGGGCGATCGAACCCATGATGTCGTGGCGGTACAGGCGCTGGTCGAAGGTGACGGAGGCGGTGAAGCGGGCGACGAAGGCGTCGACGGGCTCACTGAAGCGGCCGCCCCAGGACTGGTTGGTCTTGTCAGTGCTCATGGATTCGCTCGTTGAAGGCGTGAACGGGGAAAAGTGTGCGGATGATAACAGGGTTGCCGCGCCCGTCGGGGCTCGGCGGTCGGCACAAATGTGGGTTCGCGCAGCCCTCGGGGCGATATTCAACGATTGAACGGCAGTGTTGCGGCAACCGTCTACAGTTGGACAGAGGATCGGCATTGTTTGCTGTCGACCAGTGAATCTTTAGCCATCGTGCGAGTCAGAGCGTGGATCGCCGTGACGGCCGTCACCGTGATTGTCCACATCAGTCTTTGTGCGAGACTCACGCAGGAATCCAGCGCAATATGAATGTCCTGATCGTTGATGACGAACCCCAAGCCCGTGAACGCCTGAGCCGTCTGCTCGGCGACCTGGAGGGCTATACCGTGCTGGAGCCCAGCGCCACCAACGGCGAAGAGGCTCTGGCGTTGATCGACTCCCACAAACCCGACGTCGTCCTGCTCGACACCCGCATGCCCGGCATGGACGGCCTGCAGGTCGCGGCGCGCCTCTGCGAGCGTGAAGCGCCGCCCGCGGTGGTGTTCTGCAGCAGCGACGACGAGTTCACCCGGCAGGCCTTCGAAGAAAGTGCCCTGAGTTATGTGCTCAAACCGGTCCAGGGCGAGGACCTGCACAATGCCCTGCGCAAGGCCGAACGCCCCAATCGCGCGCAACTGGCCGCCCTGACTCGCCCGGCCGGGGACAGCGGCAGCGGCCCGCGCAGCCATATCAGCGCGCGAACCCGCAAGGGCATCGAACTGGTGCCGGTGGACCGGGTGATCTACTTCATCGCCGACCACAAGTACGTCACCCTGCGCCACGAAGGTGGAGAGGTGCTTCTGGACGAACCGCTCAAGGCCCTGGAAGACGAGTTCGGCGAGCGCTTCGTGCGTATCCACCGCAATGCGCTGGTGGCCCGCGACCGTATCGAGCGCCTGCAGCGTACCCCCCTCGGACATTTTCAACTGTTTCTCAAGGGCCTCAATGGCGATGCCCTGATCGTCAGTCGTCGGCATGTCGCCGGCGTCAGGAAAATGATGCAGCAGCTTTAGGGCGGGGATGGACGGGATAGCGACCAGGGATGGTCTTTTTTTTGCCGGCTTCTTTGCTGATATGGATCTGCAAGAGATTTTGACGGAACTGTTATGATCCGCCGAATCTACCTGGTACGGATCCTTCCATGTCCACTCGCGAAATCCGCATTGCCACCCGCAAAAGCGCCCTTGCCCTGTGGCAGGCCGAATATGTCAAAGCCCGTCTGGAGCAGGCGCATCCAGGTCTGATCGTGACCCTGGTGCCGATGGTCAGCCGTGGCGACAAACTGCTCGACTCGCCCCTGTCGAAAATCGGTGGCAAGGGGCTGTTCGTCAAGGAACTGGAAACCGCGCTGCTCGAACAGGAAGCCGATATCGCCGTGCATTCGATGAAGGATGTACCGATGGACTTCCCCGAAGGCCTGGGCCTGTTCTGCATCTGCGAACGTGAAGACCCACGCGACGCCTTCGTCTCCAATACCTTCGCCAGCCTCGATGCGCTGCCCGCCGGCAGCATCGTCGGGACCTCCAGCCTGCGTCGTCAGGCGCAGTTGCTGGCGCGCCGTCCGGACCTGCAGATCCGTTTCCTGCGCGGCAACGTCAATACCCGTCTGGCCAAGCTGGACGCTGGTGAATACGACGCCATCATTCTCGCCGCCGCCGGCCTGATCCGTCTCGGCTTCGAAGACCGCATCACCTCTACCATCAGCGTCGACGACAGCCTGCCCGCGGGCGGCCAGGGTGCCGTGGGCATCGAGTGCCGCAGCGCCGACAGCGAGATCCACGCCTTGCTGGCGCCGTTGCACCACGTCGACACCGCCGACCGGGTCTACGCCGAACGGGCCCTGAACAAGCACCTCAATGGTGGTTGCCAGGTGCCGATCGCCTGTTACGCCGTACTCGAAGGCGATCAATTGTGGTTGCGCGGCCTGGTCGGCGAGCCGGCGGGTGGCGCGTTGCTCAATGCCGAAGCCCGCGCTCCGCGCGGCGAAGCCGAAACCCTCGGGGTGCAGGTGGCCGAAGCGCTGCTGGCCCAGGGGGCCGGTGACATTCTCAAGGCGGTCTATGGCGAGGCCGGTCACCCGTGACCGGCTGGCGGCTGCTGCTGACCCGTCCGGCCGAGGACTGCGCGGCCCTGGCCGTCACCCTCGGCGAAGCCGGTGTGCATGGCAGTTGCATGCCGCTGCTGGAGATCGAGTCACTGGCGGTTTCGGAGATGCATCGGGCGCTGGCGCGCAATCTCGAACGCTACTGCGCGGTTATCGTGGTCAGCAAGCAGGCCGCCCGATTGGGTCTGGCGCTGCTTGCCGAGCAATGGCCGCGGCTGCCGGCGCTGGCCTGGTTCACGGTGGGGGCGGCGACGGCCGAGGTGCTCGAGTCGGCAGGCCTGAATGTGCATTTCCCCGCCACGGGTGACGACAGCGAAGCGCTGCTGCGCCTGCCCGAACTGCAGGCGGCGTTGGCCTGCGCTTCGCCCCGCCTGCTGATCATGCGCGGTGAGGACGGGCGCGAGCTGCTGGCTGAGCAATTGACGACGCAAGGTGTGCATGTCGACTATCTGCCGTTGTACCGTCGCCGCCTGCCGGACTACCCTGCCCGTGCCCTGTCGCGGCTGATCGAGGCGGAACGCCTGAACGGCCTGGTGGTCAGCAGTGGGCAGGGCTTCGAACACCTGCGCCGACTCGCCGCGCAGGATTGGCCGCGTCTGGCGCGGTTGCCCTTGTTCGTGCCGAGTCCGCGGGTGGCGGAAAGCGCTCGCCAGGCCGGTGCGCAGAATGTGGTGGATTGCCGTGGCGCCAGTGCCACGGCTTTGCTGGCGGCGTTGCAGGAAACCCCTGTGCCCGCTTTCTGAGGCGCTAAGCTGAGACGACGCGCCTTAAAACAAAGGATGGATACGTGAGCGAAACAGCCTTGCCCAACGAAGATCAGCCAACGCCGTCCGAGGCTTCGACGAACCCCGCGGCCGACTCATCCGGGCGCTCCGGCAATGGCCTGGCGATCCTCGCCCTGCTGCTTGGCGCCGCGGGTGTCGCCGCCGGTGGCTGGGGCCTGTGGCAGGTGCGGCACCTGCAGCAGAGCAACCAGGATCAGGTCGAGCAGGTCCGTCAGTTGAACGAGCAGACCGAAGCCCTGCAGGCCCGCGAGCAGCAGCTCTCGGCGCAGTTGGGCAGCCTGCCGCCGGCCAGCGAGCTGGAAGATCGCCGTCGTCTGGTGGCGCAGTTGCAGGGCGACCAGCAACGCCTGAGCCAGCGTCTGGAAACCGTGCTCGGTGCCAGCCGCAAGGACTGGCGTCTGGCCGAGGCCGAGCATTTGCTGCGTCTCGCCAGCCTGCGCCTGTCCGCCTTGCAGGACATCGCCAGTGCCCGTGCATTGGTGGAAGGCGCCGATCAGATTCTGCGCGAGCAGAGCGATCCGGCTTCCTTCGCCGCTCGTGAGCAACTGGCCCGCAGCCTCGCAGCGCTCAACAGCGTGGAGCAGCCGGATCGCACGGGTCTGTTCCTCAAGCTCGCTGCATTGCGCGAGCAGGTAGTGCAACTCAACGTGCTGGCACCGGAATTCAACAACGATGGCCAATCCCTGTTCGGCCTGACCACCGATGGCGATGGCGCCAGTCGCTGGTCGCAGTGGTGGGAGCAGATCTCGCGTTACTTCCGCATCGACTTCGATGCCGACAAGAACATCAAGCCATTGCTCGCCGGCCAGGCCCTGAGCCAGGTGCGCCTGGCCCTCAGCCTGGCCCTGGAGCAGGCGCAGTGGGCCGCGCTGAATGGTGAGGCCAAGGTCTACACCCAGGCCATCGATGAAGCGCGCAGCGTACTGCTGGGCAACTTCAACAAGGACAACGAGCAGGGCCGGGTGATGCTGGAGCAGCTCAATGCCCTGGTGAAGCAGCCGGTGACCGTGGTCACCCCTGATCTTGCCGAGAGCCTGAGCGCCGTGCAGGCCTACCTGGAGCGACGCCACCTGCCCGCCGAGGAAGCGGCACTGCGCCAGCCGGCTGAGAAAGCCCAGGAGGCCGCGCAATGAAGCGAGCCTACCTCCTGGCGGTCGTGGCGATCGTCGTCGCGACCCTGCTGGGGATCGCCGTGGCTCGGCACAGTGGCTACGTGCTGATCGCCTATGACAGCTTCCGCTACGAGTCCAGCCTGTGGGCGACCCTGGGCCTGCTGGTGGCCATCGTCCTGTTGCTGTGGCTGGTCAAGGCGCTGATCAGCCTGGTGCTGACCTCCACGGGCGTGGTCAATCCCTGGTCGCGGCGCAATCGCGGGCGACGTACCCGGCTGGCGATCGAGCAGGGCCAGCTCGACCTGGCCGAAGGTCGCTGGGCCAGTGCCCAGCGTCACCTGCATCGTGCCGCCGAAGCCGAGCGCCAGCCGCTGCTTTATTACCTCGGCGCCGCTCGTGCGGCCAATGAACTGGGGCGCAGCGAAGACAGCGACAACCTGCTCGAACGCGCACTGGAGCGCCAGCCGCAGGCCGAGCTGGCAATCGCCCTGACCCATGCGCAACTGCAGGTCGAGCGTGGCGACAGCGACGCGGCGCTGGAAACCCTGCAGGCGATGCACGAGCGCCATCCCCACAATGCCCAGGTGTTGCGCCAGTTGCAGCGTCTGTATCAGCAGCGTGGCGACTGGCCGGCGCTGATCCGCCTGATGCCGGAGTTGCGCAAGGACAAGGTCCTGTCGGCGAAGGAACTGGCCGAGCTGGAGCGCCGCGCCTGGGGGCAGAACCTGTCCCTGGCGGTGCAGCGCGAGGAGGGCGGGCAGGCTGCCCGACAGTCGCTTGAGCGCGCCTGGCAGCAACTGACCAACGCCCAGCGCCAGGAGCCGCCTCTGGTTCTGGCCTACGCCGAGCAACTGCGTCAACTCGGCGCGGAAAGCGAAGCGGAGGAAATCCTTCGCACTGCACTCAAGCGCGATTACGAGAGTCATCTGGCGCGCCTCTATGGCCTGGTGCGTGGCGGCGATCCGGCGAAACAACTGCAGACCGCGGAAGGCTGGCTCAAGGCTCATCCGGAGGACCCGAGCCTGCTGCTCACCCTGGGGCGGTTGAGCCTGCAGAATCGCCTGTGGGGCAAGGCGCGTGATTACCTCGAAAGCAGCCTGCGCTTGCAGCGCAATCCGGAAACCTGTGCCGAACTGGCGCGCTTGCTGGCCAGTCTGGGTGAGAACGAGCGTAGCAACGCGCTGTTCCAGGAAGGACTCGGTCTGCTCGATGAGCGCCTGCTGGCCTTGCCTCTGCCGGACCAGGCGCGAGCTTGAGTCTCCTCGCGGGCTGGCCGCAACGGCCAGCCTGCGATCAGGTCTGGTAAATTTCCCTTCGCTGCTTTACAGAATTTTCCTACCACGTTCAGCGAATTTTCCAATAAAAATCAGAGATTTGTCCTATTGGTTGCTTCTTGAAACAACAGGGGGCTTTCCTCTACCGTTGCCAAATGTCTTTCCTGCCCTGGTTTTGCCATGCCCTTGGCCTGTCTGCGTTCAATTTTCTTCCCGGCGTTCCTGGCGTCTGTTCTGATCCTGGCTGGTTCCTTCTATCTGGAGCACGGCCTGGGTCTGCTCGCTTGCCCGTTGTGCCAAGGGCAGCGGCTGGTATTGGGTGCGTTCTCGTTGACCTGCCTGGCGGCACTGGTTCAGCTATCGTTCCGCGCCGGCGTCCGCTGCCATCTGTGGCTTTGCCTCGTCCTTGCGCTGTGCGGCGCGCTCCTCGCGTCGCGGCATGTGTGGCTGCAGGATCTGTCACTGTCGCCTGAAGTCTCCGGCCTGCACTCCATGACGCATCTGCTGGCGCACGGCACGCCTGCCGAATGGTTGCAAAGCATGCTCCTCGGATCGGCCGAATGCGTGCCGATCACCTGGAGCTTCCTCAGTCTCAGTGTGCCGGAGTGGAGCCTGTTGGCCTTCCTGGGGCTTGCGTTGATGATGCTGTTCCGCCTGATCCCCCGGCGCCAGATGAGCCTGGGCGATTCACTGGGGTCATGACAGGGCGTCCGGGGGCGTTTGAAACGACCGGCGGCGATGCGTCGCAGGATCAAACACTTGTATGAAACTAGTCGCCTGCGTACCTTGAAGCTGATGGCGTGCGGGAATAATCTCCCCTGCACGCACTACCGAAAACACTGCTGCTCAATGCCGTTCTGCCGTAATTTCCTTGTGTGTCGCGAGTTGCGATACGGGGCGCAGGGGCACGACCCAAAAGGGATGAGACCGCCATGTTAGAGAGTTGTCAGAATGCTCAGGAACGCTGGGGTGGGGTTCACAAGCTCATTGACCGCTGGCTGCAGGAGCGTGAAGAGCTGGTAACTGCGTTTCGTGAGTTGCGCGATGCCAAGCCGGCATTCGCCGATAAATCATTGAATGGCCGCTTCTGCGAGATTCTCGTGGACTATGTGTCGGCCTGGCACTTCGAAATCTGCGAGCAACTGATCAGTGAAGCCAAGGCCTTCGGCGACGATGGGGGGCTGGAACTGGCGCAGCAGATCAATCCGCGTATCGATGTCAGTACCGAGCGTGCGCTGGCTTTCAATGACCACTGCAGCAAGGGCAAGTGCACGGACAGCGAGCGTTTCGCCGAAGAGCTGAAGACGCTCGGTGGCCAGCTGCGCGAGCGCTTCGAACTGGAAGACTGCCTGATCGAAGTGCTTCATACCGCGCACAAGGAAGAAGCTCCGGCTGCTGTCTGAAGCCGCTTCCGGCAACGTTGCCGATGCTCAGTCGGCAACGTCGAGCAGTTCGATCTCGAATACCAGTGGTGTGTAAGGTGCGATCAGGTCGCCTGCTCCATCTGCCCCGTAGGCCTGCGCCGAGGGGATCACCAAACGGTATTTCGAGCCCGCCGCCATCTCGGGCAGTGCTGCCTGCCAACCCGCGATCACGCTGTCCAGGTTGAACCACTGTGGCTGATCGTTCTGGTCGAATACCGTGCCATCCGGCAATTTCCCCACGTAGCGTACCTTCACCTTGCCGTCTGCCTTTGGCTTGCCACCATTGCCTGCTTGCAGTTGGGTCAGCAGCACACCGTCGCTCAGCTCGCGCACACCGGCGCGGCCTCGTTCATTGGCAATGAAACGGCGCTCCGCGGCAAGCGCCTGTTCCACGTGGGACTGCGCGGCGGCCTCATTGGCCTGTTGGTCGTGCTGGGCGAGGATCGCGTCGATCCGCGCTTGGGGCAGGGCCAGGGGTTTGTTTTGATAAGCCTGTTGCAGCCCTTCGATCAGCGCCTGCAACTGCAGGCCTGGAACCTCTTCGCGCAGGCGTTCGCCGAGGCTGGCGCCAAGGCTGTAGGCAAGGTCATGGTCGGAAGGCGTCGAGGCCTGTTCCGCAACAACCGGCGGCAGCGTGAAGAATAACGACAGCAACAAATAGCGCGGCACGGGCGGGCTCCGAAAATGAAAAAGAAGAGTTGCGCAGGTTTGAGAGTATGCCTGTTCGTGGGAACAAGTTAGTTAATTGCCTGCAGCCTGTAACACAGCATCTACACTTGTTTCGAGCTGCAGCTTCGATAACGTTGCCCAGGCATGCAACGCGGCGTCTTCTTTACTGTCAACATGCCCTAGCGGCGATAGCAGCACAGGTCTAGTATGAGCCGCAATTTCGTCAGTCAGGAGGAAAGCCATGTCGGCCAACAAGAAGCCAGTCAACACGCCGTTGCACCTGCTGCAACAACTCTCGGGCAGCCTGCTTGAGCACTTGGAAAATGCCTGCTCGCAAGCGCTGGCCGATGCGGAAAAACTCCTCGCCAAGTTGGAAAAACAACGCGGCAAGGCTCAGGAAAAACTGCACAAATCCCGTCTGAAACTTCAGGATGTCGCTGCCGCCGGTAAAGCCAAGGCGCAGGAAAAGGCGAAAGGCGCCGTCGCTGAACTGGAAGAAGTTCTCGTCTCGTTGAAAGACCGCCAGACCCAGACCCGTTCTTATATCGCGCAACTGAAGCGCGATGCCCAGGAAAGTCTGAAACTGGCTCAGGGTGTTGGCAAAGTTCGTGAAGCGGCCGGCAAGGCACTCGCTTCCCGTACGCCGGCAAAACCCGCTGCGGCTAAACCTGCTGCCAAGGCCCCGGTGAAACCGGCTGCTGCCAAACCTGCTGCGAAGGCTGCTCCAGCCAAGCCTGCTGCAGCGAAGGCTCCCGTCAAGGCTGCGGCGAAACCTGCCGCTGCCAAACCTGCTGCGAAAGCCGCTGCGGCCAAACCCGCCGCCAAGCCGGCTGCGAAAACCGCCGCCGCCAAGCCCGCAGCTAAACCAGCCGCCAAACCCGCCGCAGCCAAAGCACCAGCCAAGCCATCCGCGAAAACCGCTGCAGCCAAGCCAGCTGCCAAGCCGGCTGTGAAAACCGCCGCCGCCAAGCCCGCAGCTAAACCAGCCGCCAAACCCGCCGCAGCCAAAGCACCAGCCAAGCCAGCCGCAAAAACCGCTGCCGCCAAACCGGCAGCCGCCGCCAAGCCAGCCGCCAAACCTGCTGCCGCCAAGGCGCCCGCCAAACCGGCCGCAGCCAAACCCGCGGCGAAGCCAGCAGCGGCCAAGCCTGCTGCCGCCAAAGCGCCGGCCAAGCCAGCCGCTGTGAAAGCACCTGCCAAACCGGCAGCCGCCAAACCTGCTGCAAAACCCGCCGCGAGCAAAGCGGCCGCGGTAAAACCAGCAGCTTCCCCAGCCGCTACTCCAGCGCCTGCGCCGGCTGCTTCGCCAGCACCCGCGGCGCCAGCGGCTGCTCCCGCCAGCAGCACTCAGTCGCCGTCTTCGGCTTCCTGAGTCGTACCCGCCACGACGCGCAGCACCCGCAGCGCGTCGTGATCGCGGGAGGCTGCCGGTGCAAGCCGGCTCAGCCAGCTATCCGACCGGGCGCCACCTTCGCTCGGCCAGCCGTCGCAGATCGCCTGCAACCGTTGCAATTGCAGGCGTTCCGCATCCAGTTCCAGAGCTTTCAAGCGTTCGCGCAATGCCGCGAGTTGCGGATCGTTGGTTGCGTCCGCGCGCCACTGCTGGCGCAGGGCCCGGAGCGGTTGTACCACCGTGGCCTGCCAGGGGCCGGCCAGTTGCCGGAGCTGGTCGAGACGTTCTTCGCTGATTCCCGCCCGGCGTCGTTCGAGCCAGGCCGCGCATAGCAGAAGACAGACATCCGCGCCTTGCTCCTGCAAATCCAGGCAGGCTGCCTCCACGCCGGGGCGGGCATAGAGCCCGATGGCGAAATCCCACAGGTCGGTGTGCATTGTCCCACTCGCGCCAGTTGCCATCGAAGCTGGTAGACTCCGCGGCCATTATGATCAGACTTTCGAACCTCACTTTACAGCGTGGTCCGCAACGCCTGCTAGAAGGCGCCGAGTTGACCCTGCACGCCGGCCAGAAAGCCGGTTTGATCGGTGCCAATGGCGCCGGCAAGTCCAGCCTGTTTGCCTTGCTGCGCGGCGAGCTCACTCCAGATGCGGGTGACTGCCAGTTGCCTGGCGACTGGCGTATCGCCCATATGCGCCAGGAAGTCGATACCCTCGACCGTCTGGCCGTGGACTATGTGCTCGATGGCGATATCCGCCTGCGCAAGGTCCAGGCCGATCTTGCCGCCGCCGAAGCCGCGCATGACAACGCCGCCCTGGCGCGCCTGCACATCGAGCTCGACAGCGCCGACGGCTACACCGCCGATGCGCGCGCGCGCAAGCTGCTGGCCGGACTGGGTTTCAGCAACGAGCAGATGGACCGTCGTGTCGGCGATTTCTCCGGTGGCTGGCGGATGCGCCTGAACCTGGCGCAGGCATTGATGTGCCCATCCGACCTGCTGCTGCTCGACGAACCGACCAACCACCTCGACCTCGACGCGATCCTCTGGCTGGAAGACTGGCTCAAGGGCTATCCCGGCACGCTGCTGCTGATCTCCCACGATCGTGATTTCCTCGATGCCGTGGTCGATCACATCGCCCATGTCGAGCAGTGCAAGCTGACCCTTTACCGCGGTGGCTACACCGCCTTCGAACGGGCCCGGGCCGAGCGCCTGGCGCAGCAGCAACAGGCCTTTGAGAAGCAGCAGGCCCAGCGCGCGCACATGGAAAAGTACATTGCCCGCTTCAAGGCTCAGGCGACCAAGGCCCGTCAGGCGCAGAGCCGGATCAAGGCACTGGAGCGCATGGAAGAGCTGACCGCGGCGCATGTCGACTCACCGTTCGACTTCGTGTTCCGCGAATCGCAGAAGATCTCCAGCCCGTTGCTAGACCTGTCCGAAGCCCGCCTCGGCTATGGCGACAAGACCGTGCTGGAAAAGATCAAGCTGCAACTGGTCCCCGGTGCGCGGATCGGCCTGCTCGGCCCCAACGGCGCCGGCAAATCGACCCTGATCAAGAGCCTCGCCGGCGAGCTGCAGCCGTTGGCCGGGCGTCTGGTGCGTGGCGAGAACACCTCGGTAGGTTACTTCGCCCAGCACCAGCTGGACTCCCTGGACAGCAAGGCCAGCCCACTGCTGCACCTGCAGCGCCTGGCGCCGACCGAGCGTGAGCAGACCCTGCGCGATTTCCTCGGTGGTTTCGACTTCCGCGGCAATCGCTGCGACGAGCCGGTGCTGAATTTCTCCGGTGGCGAGAAGGCCCGCCTGGCCTTGGCACTGATCGCCTGGGAGCGGCCGAACCTGCTGCTGCTCGACGAACCGACCAACCACCTCGACCTGGAAATGCGCCTGGCGCTGACCATGGCCCTGCAGGAATTCAGTGGTGCCGTGGTGGTGGTTTCCCACGACCGCCATCTGCTCAAGAGCACCACCGACGAGTTCCTGCTGGTGGCCGACGGCAAGATGGAAGCTTTCGACGGCGACCTCGACGACTATGCCCGCTGGCTGGTGGAGTATCGCCAGCGCAATGCGCCGGTCAGTTCTGCGCCGGTCAATCCGGACAAGACCGACAAGAAGGCCCAGCGCCAGGCCGCCGCGGCCCTGCGCCAGCAACTGGCGCCGCACAAGCGTCAGGCCGACAAGCTCGAAACCGAGTTGAACAAGCTCCACGAAGACCTCGCCAAGGTCGAGGCCGGCCTCGGCGACAGTGGCGTCTACGAGGCGGCGCGCAAGGATGAGCTGCGTGACCTGCTGGCCCGCCAGGCCCAGCTGAAGACCCGCGAGTCCGAACTGGAAGAAGCCTGGATGGCCGCGCTCGAAGTGCTGGAGAACATGCAGGCGGAGCTGGAGGCATTGTCCTGATGGAGTCGTTGCGGCAGATCCTGCCGGTGGAGCTGATCGGACCGTTCTGGATGGGTTTGCAGATACTGCTGATCCTGGTCGTGGCCTTTGTCCTGCAACGGGTGGTGGCGCGCAGTCTGCACAGCCTGAGTGAGCGCTACCCGCTGCCGCCGCAACTGATGATGCCGCTGCGCGGTGGCCTGCGCTGGCTGATCATGGGCAGCGCGCTGCTGTTCGTGCTGGAGCGCCTCGGGGTGTCCGCCACCGTGCTGTGGACGGCGTTGTCCGGGTTCGTCGCGGTCGCCGCGGTCGCCTTCTTCGCGATCTGGAGCGTGCTGTCCAACCTGCTCTGCGCGGTACTGATCTTCACCGTCGGGCCGTTTCGCATCGGCGACGTGGTGGAGCTGGTCGACACCACCGACAAGCCGGGTATCAAGGGCCGGGTCATCGCCATCAATCTGCTGTTCACCACCCTGGTGGAAATGCCCGAGACCGGCGGTGCGCTGGTGCAGGTGCCGAACAGCCAGTTCTTCCAGAAGTCCGTACGCCGCTGGCGTGGTAGCGATGGGCTGCCGGTGGTGGGCGAGAGCACGTCCAGCGACAACTGATCGTTTCCTGAAAAATTTCGTGGTGATTTTTTTACAGGCGGATTAGCGTTGAACCCTTGAACAAGTTCTTTGGCCGAGGTGTGAGATGTCGCTGGAAACGTGGTTGGCCTTTTTCGCGGCCTGTTGGGTCATCAGTCTGTCGCCGGGCGCCGGGGCCATCGCCTCGATGTCCTGCGGTCTGCAGTATGGTTTCTGGCGCGGCTACTGGAATGCCCTGGGCCTGCAACTGGGCCTGATCCTGCAGATCGCGATCATCGCCGCCGGTGTGGGCGCGGTACTGGCCGCCTCGGCGACTGCGTTCCAGGTCATCAAATGGTTCGGTGTCGCCTACCTGGTGTATCTCGCGGTCAAGCAATGGCGGGCGCTGCCGGCGGATCTGTCCGACGATGCCGCGGTGCGGCCGATCGGCAAACCGCTGAGCCTGGTGTTCCGGGGTTTCCTGGTGAACGTCAGCAACCCCAAGGCGCTGGTGTTCATGCTGGCGGTGCTGCCGCAGTTCATCAATCCGCATGAAGCGCTGCTGCCGCAGTACCTGGCGATCACCGTGACCATGATCAGCGTGGACCTGCTGGTGATGGCCGGCTATACCGGGCTGGCGTCGCGTGTGCTGCGCCTGCTGCGCACGCCGAAGCAGCAGCGGCGGATGAACCGCACCTTCGCGGGATTGTTCCTGGGCGCGGCGACCTTGCTGGCCACCATCCGGCGGGCGCCGGTCTGAGGTAGTACCGGCCTCATCGCTTGCCAGCGATGAGGCCAGTGAACTTAACGCAGGATCTGCGCCGGCTCATCCGGCGGCAGGTTGTTGCGCGGCGCGTACTGCCCCTGACCCTGCCCGGGCACCGAACCACCCAACTGCTCGGCCATCTGCCGGGCCACATCCATGCCCAGCTCCTTCGACACTTCGCGTACCACCCGTGGCCGGTTCAGGCTGATCTTGCGATCGCGGCTCTTCACCAGCTTGGTGTCCTGCCCTTCACCCATGGCGGTGAACGCCGAGGTGATTTCGTAGGTGCGGGTGTTGATCAGGCTGAAGTCCGCCACCAGGCTCAGGCCCAGCACCGCCGAATAGGCGTCGGTGTTGTCGATGGCGTTGATGTCCTGCTGGAAGTCGATGTCCGACAGGGTGCCGAACAGCACGTAGTCGGCGCCTTTGAAGTCGCCGGCCTTGATGCGCTTGATGATGTCGTAGACATCGGTCTTGGCACCGGTGATGTACGGCGTGCCCTGCACCAGCTGGAACATCCCGGACTTGATGATCTCGCCCTTGATGTCACCGCTGAACTTGCGCAGTTCGGTCTGCTCGATGTAGCTCTCGCTGCTCTCGAACTCGTTGTAGCTGGACGAACTGTTGGCGTGGTACATGCTCGCCGACGAACTGTTCTGGGCCGAAACGATGTGGATGTACTGCTCCACGCGCTCCTGGTAGGCCAGGTCGGTGACTGCCACCTTGGGGGCCGCCTGCACGCCGAAGGCGCAGGCCAGGCCGAGAATACCCATCCATGCGCGCATCGCTTAACGCTCCGTGGTCTTGCGGATTTCTTTCTCGTCCATCCACTCGGCCAGGCCACTTTCGACGTCGATCAGCTGCAGGCTGAACTTGTAGAACACGTCCTTGTAGTCGCTGCTGCGCTTGACGATGGAGCTGATCGAACCTTCCAGGCGGTACTTGGCGGCGATCATGTTGCCGGTCTTGGCGATGGTGTTCTTCTTGTACAGGCCGCTCTGGTTCTGCAGCTTGAGCTGGTCGACCTGGCTGTCCATCTGGTTGTTGTCGCTGGCGAAGCGGGCGGTGCCGGACTTCATCAGCTGGGTCTTGATCGAGGTGGTGATCTCGCGGGTATCGATGTACTCGCTGGTCTTGTTCTTCACGTCGTAGACCTGCACCACCGGACGGCCCTGCATCACGCCGGACTGGGCCAGGGAGCGGGTCATGCTTTCGGCGATCATCTGCAGATCGGTGGAGCCGAATTCGTTGGTCACCAGCTCGACGGCCTTGCTGTCGCCGTAGCCGATGTTCTTGCCGCCGAGTACCGGGGACGGGCTGGAGCAACCGCTGGCCAGGGCAACGACGGTGGCGAGCAGGGAAATCTGGACGAACTTCATGGAAAACTCCTGGAAAAAAATTACTGAGACTGGACTTCGAGACGGAAATCGGTGGCCTGCGGCACCGGGGCAATCGCCGGCAGCACGGTGGATTGCGAGCCGTACAGGCTCAGGGCCTTCCAGCTCTCTTCATCGGCGACCGGGAACCCGTCGTTGCCCAGCCAGGCGAAGCGGTACAGCAGCGTCTTGTTGCTGCCGCTGGTGTTGTTCAGCGCGACCTTGACGGTGAGGAAGCCGTTCTCGCGGGCCACCCGCATCGGGCCGGTCTCGATGTTCTTCAGCTTGCCCATGACCACCACCTTGCTGGCGGCGCTGCCGGGAGCCGGTGGCGGCGGGGTGGCGCAGCCGGCCAGGAGGGCGGCTGCGAGGACGAGGGTGAGTTTGAAACGCATGACGAGTCCTTCGTTTACTTGAGGCTGGCGACGGCGGTTGCCGGCGCGGGTGGGGTGACGACGTGGGCGGCCTGGCCAGCGGCGAAGACCTGGTTGCCGACCACGCGCAGGGCGACGACCTGATAAGGACGATCGACCTTCACCGAGATTTTGCTGCCGCCCAGGTTCGACGGCAGGCTCAGCTGGTGCTCGCCCTGGCTCAGGCGCACGCGGGTGACCAGGGTTTCGTTGGGCAGGGTGCGCCAGGTGCGGGTGTCGGCACCTTCGGTGACCGTGGAGGCGATGCCCATGACCAGGCCCGCCATCGGGTTCACGTCGTTGATCTGCTTCTGCGCCACGCCGCGGGTGACGGCGCGTACGGTGGTCCGCAGGATGATGCCCGGCATGTCGTCGCGCAGGGCCCGGCGCGACATGGCGGAGGTGCTGTTGAGCGCGGTCAGGCCCAGGGCCTTGTCGTCCAGGTTGATCTGGCCGATGTGCGCGGTGGAGGTGTCTTCGCGAATGATCGGGAACGACAGCGGGGTGATCACCAGGTTACCGCTGATCACCAGCGGCAGGGGGATGCGGATCGAGTCGCGGGCTGGAGCCAGGCCGCTCTGGACGACGATCAGCACGTCGCTGTCCCGGGTCTTGTCCTTGCTCTTGCCGGCGCTCTTGTCGAGGTCGAGCAGAGCCTGCTCCAGCAGCGGGGTGTTGGGCAGCAGCTCGGCGGCCTTGCGGTAGCCCGGCGCGGCCAGGCCCTGTTCGCCCAGTGCCTCGTAGACGTAGCCGGAGAGGTAGTGGCTGAAGGCGCTCTGGTAGCTGTTCTTCAGGTTGATCACTTCCGGGGCGTCGAGGGCGGCGACCGGGTAGCCCTGGAGGTCCTTGTATTCGGTCTTGACCCCTTCCTTCTCGGCCTCTTCCTCGCGCTTGAGGTATTCCTTGTCGCGCAGTTCGGCGATCACGGCCTCGCGTTCGTGGGTCTTCTTGATTTCGGTGCGGGCGCCGTCGAAATCGTTCTGCGCCAGCAGGTTGAGGGCCATCTGTGTGGTCAGCATGACTTTTTCGTAGTCGTAGCCTTCGTAGCGGCGGACCTTGTCGTTGACCAGATAGCTGCCGAACTGGCTGAGGTACTTCTCGGTGTCGAGCTTGACCGACTCTTCCCATTTGAAGACCAGGCCATCGGCCTCGCGCCAGGCGATCTGGCTGCCGCTCAGGTCGCCCTTGGAGCGCAGCAGTTCGCCTTTCTCGAACCAGTAGAGCAGGTCCTTGTCCTCGCCCTTGTTGTTCTTCTCCAGCACGGCGAGCGCGGCGTCGACATTGCCGGTGCTGAGGTGCTGATTGGTTTCCTTGAGCTCGTTGTCGTAGCTGCGGAACACCGCGCAGCCAGTCAACTGGGTGGCCACGAACAGCGTGGCGAGCGTGAGAACGCGGGATTTCATTGCTTCTTCCCTGAGTGTTGGCGGAGTGTATTTTTCGGATCATGAAGTCCGAAAAGTTCTTATAAGATCGGCAGAAGTTTCGAATGGCTATAACGAAAAGCGCGGCATATTAAGCGCGAATTCCCGTCGACCCAGGCGCGCTGATTGTTACAGTCGATGAGTGCCATTACGGGTGCCATTATCCCCGAAGTGTTGGATGAACGGTAACTTCCGACGTGATGAAAGTGGCAATTGATGAAATTGTTGCTAATTTTTACGATTCGCCTTGAGCCTGTCCGGACAGCGGTCGACAATATTCGCCTCATCGCTGACGTCCGAGACCGCTCCATGAATTCCCGTTCCCGCTTGATCGCCTGGCTGCTGTGGCCAGTGCTGGCCCTTGGTAGTGCCATGGCACTGGCCGAACCTGTCGAAGGAGCGGCAAAAGCCCTGCACCTGCTGGACTACATCGGCGCCGACTACCCGGCCACCGTCGAGTCCGGCAAGGTCATCGATACGTCCGAATACCACGAACAGCTGGAATTCATCGGCACCCTTCAGGGCCTGCTCGCCGCCTTGCCCGAGCGTCCCCAGCGCAAGGCGCTGGAAGACGGCGCAGTCGCGTTGCGCCAGGCCATCGACGAGCGCCAGGACGGCGCCGGCGTGGCCCGTCAGGCCCGGCAGTTGGGGGCCGAGCTGGCGCTGGCCTACGAGGTTGCCCTGGCGCCCCTGATCACCCCCGATCCGACGCGCGGCGCGCCGCTGTACGCCCAGCATTGCTCGGTCTGCCATGGTGACAGCGGTGCCGGCGACGGCCCGGCGGGTGTCGGTCTGGAGCCGGCCCCGGCCAATCTGCGCGATGCGGCGCGACTCGACCGTCTGAGCCTCTACGATCTCTACAACACCCTCGGGCTGGGTATCGAAGGCACCGACATGCCGTCCTTCGCCGATCAGCTCGACGAGCGCCAGCGCTGGGACCTGGCCACCTATATCGCCAGTTTCACCGCCGATCCGGCCAGGGCCGCCAGCGGTTCATCGTTCAGTCTCGGCGACCTGGCCCGGCAGACCCCGGCCGAAGTCGAAGCCAGCCAGGGCCCCGACGCACTGCTGACCTTCCGCGCCCAGCGGGCCAAGCCGCCGCAGGTCAAGCGGGGGCCGGGCCAGTTGCTCGACTACACCGCCAGCACCCTCGACAAGAGCCTGGCGGCCTATCAGGGCGGCGACCACGAGCAGGCCTACGACCTGTCGGTGGCGGCCTATCTGGAAGGTTTCGAGCTGGTGGAAAGCTCGCTGGACAACGTCGACAGCACGGTGCGCAAGGACACCGAGAAGGCGCTCATGGCCTACCGCCAGTCCCTGCAGGACGGTCTGCCAGTGGAGCAGGTCAAGGCCAGGCTGGAGGTGGCCAAGGCCAAGCTGCAAGCCTGTGCCGGGCTGCTGGGTGGCGACGGCCTGAGCTGGTCGCTGAGCTACATTTCCGGCCTGCTGATCCTGCTGCGTGAAGGTCTCGAAGCGATCCTGGTGCTGGCGGCGATTCTTGCGTTCCTGCGCAACACCGGTCAGCAGGCCGCAGTGCGCAGCGTCAACGTCGGCTGGGGCCTGGCGCTGGTCGCCGGTTTCGCCACCTGGGCGCTGGCGGCCTACGTGATCGATGTCGGCGGCGCCCAGCGCGAGCTGCTGGAAGGCTGCACGGCGCTGTTCGCCTGCGTCATGGTGCTGTGGCTCGGCGTGTGGATGCACGACCGCCGTCACGCCGCGGCCTGGCAGAACTACATCAAGAGCAGTCTGGTCGGCGGCGGTGGCCGTTTCGGTTTCGCCGTGCTGGCATTCTTCTCGGTGTACCGCGAGCTGTTCGAAGTGATCCTGTTCTACGAAACCCTGTGGCTGCAGGCTGGCCCTGCGGGCCATCAGGCGGTGCTGGCCGGTGGCGTCACGGCGCTGGTGCTGCTGATCGGCCTGGCCTGGGTGATCCTGCGCGGTTCGGCGAAGCTGCCGCTGTCGCTGTTCTTCAGCATCAACGCGGCGCTGCTCTGCGCGCTGTCGGTGGTCTTCGCCGGGCATGGCGTCAAGGCGTTGCAGGAGGCCGGGGTCTTCGGTACCCACCCGGTGCCGTTCTTCGACTTCGACTGGCTGGGCATCCACGCCGATGCCTATTCCCTGGCCGCCCAGGCCGCCGCGCTGCTGGCCATCGTCGTGCTCTACGGGCGCAGCTGGCTGGCCTCCCGTCGCGTGGCCGCGTCCTGATTTGAAGCGGGGCGGGCAAGCAGCGATACTGCCCGCCCGTTTCAAGTCGTTGTGGATAACTCCCTCATGCGTGTCTGGATCGATGCCGACGCCTGTCCGAAGCTGGCCAGGGATCAAGTCGTCAAATTCGCTCTCAAGCGTCAGTTCGACGTGGTGATGGTGGCCGGTGGGCCCCAGGCCAAGCCGCCGTTCGCCTGTGTGAAGCTGATCGTCGTGCCCAGTGGCATGGATGCCGCCGACGATTATCTGGTGGAGCATGCGCAGCCAGGCGAGCTGGTGATCTGCAGCGACGTGCCGCTGGCCGACCGGCTGATCAAGAAGGGCGTGGCGGCACTCGACCCGCGTGGCCGCGAGTTCGACGAGCGCAACATGGGCGAGCGCCTGGCGGTGCGGAATCTGTTCACCGATCTGCGCGAGCAGGGGCAGGTGGGGGGAGGGCAGGCGGCCTATGGGGACAAGGACAAACAGGCGTTCGCCAATGCGCTGGACCGGATTCTGACGCGGCTGACGCGGTAAAGCCGCGCCCCTGCGAGAGGGGCGCGTTTACGCGGGGTCACTCGCCTTCGTGGGTCAGCTCCAGCACCCGGTCCACCAGCTTGTAGATGCCGCCCGCGGCATCGCTGATCGACTGCGCCAGCATGTAGGCAGGGGTGGTGACCAGCTTGCGCTGGGTGTCCTCGACGATGTCATGCACATCGCACTCTTCGTGGGTGCCACCCATCTTGACGATGGCCGCGCTGGTGTCGGCATCGTTGCCGATGGTGCAGACCACGCCCGGGCCGTAGATCTTCGCCGCCAGCGCCGGCGAGATGCAGATCAGGCCGACCGGCTTGCCCGCCTCGGCGAAGGCTTCGGCCACGACCAGGACATCCGGGTGCACCGTGCAGCCGGGGCCGTCGACGGCGAAGCTGGAGAGGTTCTTCGCCGCGCCGAACCCGCCGGGCACGATCAGCGCATCGAAATCGTCGACATCGGCTTCGCGCAGATCCTTGATGTTGCCGCGGGCGATGCGTGCCGACTCCACCAGGACATTGCGCGATTCGGGCATCTGCTCGCCGGTCAGGTGGTTGATCACATGCAATTGCGCGATGTTCGGCGCGAAGCACTGCACCTGGGCGCCACGCTGATCGAGGCGCAGCAGGGTGATCACGCTCTCGTGGATTTCCGCGCCGTCGTAGACGCCGCAGCCTGACAGAATCACAGCAACTTTTTTGGTCATGCTTCCTACTCCCGATTCGAGGCGCTAAATGTCGTCTAGTTTGGCAGTTGTCGCCATAGGGATTACAGCATTGTCGGCCTAATCTTGATCCATCGCCTGAAAATGGACCTGTCATGGACTTCATCCTGTACGCCGTGCCGTTCTTCTTCATTCTGATCGCGGTGGAACTGTTGGCCGATCGCTTCCGGGGCATGCGCAATTACCGGGTGGCCGATACGGTCAACAGCCTGAGCGCGGGTGTCCTGTCCACCACCTTCGGCCTGCTGACCAAGGGCGTGGGGTTGGTGACCTACGCGGTCGCGGTGGAGCATCTGGCCGTATTCCAGCTGCCGGCCGAGGCCTGGTGGGTATGGGTGCTGGCCTTCATCGCCTACGACTTCTGCTACTACTGGCTGCACCGCTTCGGCCATGAGCGCAACATCCTCTGGGCCGCGCACTCGGTGCATCACCAGAGCGAGGACTACAACCTCTCCACCGCGTTGCGCCAGACCAGCACCGGCTTCCTCCTGTCGTGGATCTTCTACCTGCCGCTGGCGGTGCTCGGTGTGCCTCTGCTGGTGTTCGTCAGCGTCGGCGCGCTGAACCTGCTGTACCAGTTCTGGGTACATACCCGGCACATCCCGAAACTGGGCTGGTACGAGTGGCTGTTCGTCACGCCGTCCAATCATCGCGTTCACCATGCGCAGAATCCTTTGTACTTGGATCGCAACTACGGTGGGGTGTTCATTCTCTGGGACCGCCTGTTCGGCACCTTCCAGCCCGAGGACGACGCCGAGCCGGTGATTTTCGGGGTGACCACCCCCCTGGCGAGCTGGAATCCGCTATGGGCCAACCTGCAGTTCTACGCCCAGCTGTGGAGCGACGCGCGGCATGCCGAACGCTGGCGGGACAAGCTGCGCATCTGGTTCATGCCCACCGGTTGGCGCCCGGACGATGTGGCGCGACGTTATCCACAGGCGAAGCAGAATCTGCTCGATTTCCGCAAGTTCGAGGTGCCGCTGGCCTGGCCGCGGCAGCTCTACGTGGTACTGCAGTTCGCCGTGTATGTGGCGTTGGGCAGCTATCTGATGCAGGCGGGCGCGCGGCTGCCGGTAGCGGCATTGCTGCTCGGCGCGGGGGTGATGGGCTTCGGTCTGTTCGTGCTGGGGACGGCGCTGGAGAACCGTCCCTGGGCACTGCGTCTGGAACTGCTGCGGCTGGCGCTGAACCTGCCGGCGTTCGCCCTGGCGGGGTGGAGCGGCCTAGGGCCGGTCACCGCGCTCGGATGGGTCGGGTTGCTCGCTTACAGCCTGCTCAGCCTGATCGGCCTGTACGTCAGCCGCTTCGCGCCTGGCGATGCGCGCGGCCTTGAAGCGCCGGCGCAGCCACAGGCAGCCACCGAGCAGCAGCAGGCCGCCGAGCACCCATAGTTCGTATTTCTTCACGTTGCCCAGCAGGCCTTCGAGAATCGCGCCGAAATGATAGGCCGCGGCACCGAGGGCCAGCGCCCAGATCGCCGCGCCGATGCCGTTGAGCAGCAGGTAGCGGCGCGGTGGGTAACCGGACAGGCCGATGGCCACCGGCATTACGGTGCGCAGGCCGTAGACGAAGCGGAAGCTCAGGACCCAGATGTCCGGGTGGCGGCGCACATGCTCCAGGGCGCGGTCGCCCATCATCTGCCAGCGCGGCTTGCGCGCGAGCAATTTGCGCCCATGACGGCGGCCCATGAAGTACCAGAGCTGGTCGCCGGCGTAGCTGCCGAAGAACGCCACCAGCACCACCAGGTTGATATCCATGTAGCCACGGAACGCCAGGAATCCGGCAAGCACCAGGATGGTCTCGCCTTCAAAGAACGTACCTAGAAAAAGGGCAAAGTAGCCAAAATCTTGCAGGAATTGTTGAAGCATTTTCTGGATGCTGGCGAAATGAACGCGAAGCCTACCCCTTCGAGCGCTCTTGGGAAAGTGTCCAAATGTGTCTCGACGTGAACAATTCCTACAGGGGACAATGACTGCGTCTGTAGGTCGCAGGCTTACCTCTGCCTGTCACACAAGCGTCATAATGGCCGCTTATAACTGTCGCGCCCGCCTGTTCGCGCGGGCTCAGGAGTCTGCCGTGAGCTTTACCCCCGCCAATCGCCTGTTCCCCGCTACCCGCCTGCGTCGCAACCGCCGCGATGACTTTTCCCGTCGCCTGGTTCGCGAGAATGTTCTGACCGTCGACGATCTGATCCTGCCAGTCTTTGTCCTGGACGGTGAAAACCGCCGCGAGGAAGTCGCCTCCATGCCGGGCGTCGAGCGTCTGAGCATCGACCTGCTGCTGGAAGCGGCGGCCGAGTGGGTCGACCTGGGCATTCCGGCGCTGGCCCTGTTCCCGGTAACCCCGGCGGAAAAGAAATCCCTCGACGGTGCCGAAGCCTGGAACCCGGACGGCATTGCCCAGCGTGCCACCCGCGCCCTGCGCGCCCGTTTCCCGGAGCTTGGGGTGATCACCGACGTCGCCCTCGACCCGTTCACCACCCACGGTCAGGACGGCATCCTCGATGAAGAGGGCTACGTCCAGAACGACATCACCGTCGATGCCCTGGTGCGCCAGGCTCTGTCTCATGCCGAGGCGGGTGCCCAGGTGGTGGCCCCCTCGGACATGATGGACGGTCGCATCCAGGCCATCCGCGAAGCCCTGGAACTGGCCGGCCATGTGAATGTCCGCATCATGGCCTACTCGGCCAAGTACGCCAGCGCCTATTATGGTCCGTTCCGCGATGCGGTCGGTTCGGCGCTCAATCTGGGCAAGGCCAACAAGGCCTCCTACCAGATGGATCCGGCCAATACCAACGAGGCGCTGCATGAAGTGGCCGCCGACCTCAGCGAAGGCGCCGATATGGTCATGGTCAAGCCAGGCATGCCATATCTGGATATCCTTCAGCGGGTCAAGGACGAGTTCAAGGTGCCGACCTTCGTTTACCAGGTCAGCGGCGAATACGCGATGCACATGGCAGCGATCCAGAATGGCTGGCTCTCCGAGGGCGTCATTCTCGAATCGCTCACCGCCTTCAAGCGGGCGGGAGCCGACGGCATCCTCACGTATTTCGCTGTACGCGCCGCACAATTGATGAGAGGGCAGTAACGCCCTTCAGGAACGCAAGATGAATAACGAAGCACTGATCGAAGCCGCTGTGAAGGACGTCAAGGAAGTACCGGCCGCACCCGAGCCGATGCTGGAAACCCCGCCGGAGCCCGAAGTGGTGCCGGCGCCAGCGGCGGAAGCGCCGGCGGTCGCGCCCGTGCCGGCGGTTGCCGTGCCGGGCCTGGATGACAGCAGCCTGTACATCCATCGCGAGCTGTCGCAGTTGCAGTTCAACATCCGCGTGCTGGAACAGGCGCTGGATGAGTCCTACCCCTTGCTGGAGCGGCTGAAGTTTCTGCTGATCTTCTCCAGCAACCTGGACGAGTTCTTCGAAATTCGTGTTGCGGGCTTGAAGAAGCAGATCACCTTCGCCCGCGAGCAGGCCGGTGCCGACGGCCTGCAGCCGCACCAGGCGCTGGCGCGCATCAGCGACCTGGTGCACAGCGAAGTGCATCGCCAGTACGCGATCCTCAACGATGTGCTGTTGCCGGAGCTGGAAAAGCACCAGATCCGCTTCATCCGTCGCCGTCACTGGACCACCAAGCTCAAGACCTGGGTGCGTCGCTTCTTCCGCGACGAGATCGCGCCGATCATCACCCCGATCGGCCTCGATCCGACCCACCCGTTCCCGTTGCTGGTGAACAAGAGCCTGAACTTCATCGTCGAACTGGAAGGCATCGACGCCTTCGGTCGCGACTCCGGCCTGGCGATCATCCCGGCCCCGCGCCTGCTGCCGCGGATCATCCGCGTGCCGGAAGACGTCGGTGGCCCCGGCGCCAACTACGTGTTCCTTTCGTCGATGATCCACGCCCACGCCGACGACCTGTTCCAGGGCATGAAGGTCAAGGGCTGCTACCAGTTCCGCCTGACCCGCAACGCCGACCTGGCGCTGGATTCGGAGGACGTCGAAGACCTCGCGCGCGCCCTGCGCGGCGAGCTGTTCTCGCGGCGCTACGGTGACGCGGTGCGTCTGGAAGTCGCCGATACCTGCCCGAAACACCTGTCCGACTACCTGCTCAAGCAATTCAGCCTGAGCGAGAACGAGCTCTATCAGGTCAACGGTCCGGTCAACCTGACCCGCCTGTTCAGCATCACCGGCCTGGAGAGTCACCCGGAGCTGCAGTACACGCCGTTCACTCCGGCGATCCCCAAGCTGTTGCAGAACAGCGAGAACATTTTCAGCGTGGTGAGCAAGCAGGACATCCTGCTGATGCACCCGTTCGAGTCCTTCACCCCGGTGGTGGACATGCTGCGCCAGGCGGCCAAGGACCCGCACGTCCTGGCGGTGCGCCAGACCCTCTACCGCAGCGGCGCCAACTCGGAAATCGTCGATGCCCTGGTGGATGCCGCGCGCAACGGCAAGGAAGTCACCGCGGTCATCGAGCTGCGCGCGCGTTTCGACGAAGAATCCAACCTGCAGATGGCCAGCCGTCTGCAGGCCGCCGGTGCTGTGGTCATCTATGGCGTGGTCGGCTTCAAGACCCACGCCAAGATGATGCTGATCCTGCGTCGTGAAGCGGGCGAGATCGTCCGCTACGCGCACCTGGGCACCGGCAACTACCACGCCGGCAACGCCCGCCTGTATACCGACTACAGCCTGCTGACCTCCGATGACGCCCTGTGCGAGGACGTCGGCAAGTTGTTCAGCCAGCTGATCGGCATGGGCAAGACCCTGCGCATGAAGAAGCTGCTGCACGCGCCTTTCACCCTGAAGAAAGGCATGCTCGACATGATCGCCCGGGAAACCCAGTTCGCCCTGGAAGGCAAACCGGCGCACATCATCGCCAAGTTCAACTCGCTGACCGATCCGAAGATCATCCGCGCGCTGTACAAGGCCAGCCAGTCCGGCGTGCGCATCGACCTGGTGGTGCGTGGCATGTGCTGCCTGCGTCCGGGTATTGCCGGCGTGTCGCACAACATTCATGTGCGCTCGATCATCGGCCGCTTCCTCGAGCACACCCGGGTCTTCTACTTCCTCAATGGCGGCGATGAGCAGATCTTCCTGTCCAGTGCCGACTGGATGGAGCGCAACCTCGACAAGCGTGTCGAGACCTGTTTCCCGGTGGAAGGCAAGAAATTGCTGTTGCGGGTGAAGAAGGAGCTGGAAGGCTATCTGACCGACAACACCCATGCGTGGATCCTGCAGGCGGACGGTCGCTACGTGCGCAGCTCGCCGACCGGCAACCAGAACCCGCGCAGTGCCCAGGCGACCCTGCTGGAGCGCCTGAGCAACCCGGTGCTTATCGTACGCTGAGGATGAAGCCGACCCGGGTCAGCCACTCGGCCTCCTGGTCGAAGTCGGCCTGGGTCAGCTGGTTTTCCAGCAGCCAGCCATCCGGGAAGGCGACCGCCAGGCTGTCGCCGCTGGCGTGCAGTTCCACCTTCGGCATCTGCTGGGTGCCGCGGATGTGGTGGAACAGGATGGCGAAGCGCAGCAGCACGCACAGGCGAATCAGCTTCACGCCTTCGTCGCCGAACTCGGCGAACTTGTCCTTGGGAATGTTGCGGCGATGGCCGCGTACCAGCAGGGCCAGCATCTGCTGGTCCTCGCGGGAGAAGCCGGCCAGGTCGGAGTGTTCGATCAGGTAGGCGCCGTGCTTGTGGTAGTGGTAGTGGGCGATGTCCAGGCCCACTTCATGCACCTTGGCCGCCCAGCCCAGCAGTTCACGCCAGATACCGTCCTGCAGATCCCATGCCTCGGCCACCTGGTCGAAGGCATGCAATGCCTTGCGCTCGACGCGCGCGGCCTGGCTCTGGTCGACGTGGTAGCGCTCCATCAGCGAGGTCAGGGTGCGCTCGCGCACGTCCTCGTGGTGATGGCGGCCGAGCAGGTCGTACAGCACCCCCTCGCGCAGGGCGCCGTCGCAGTGGTCCATGCGCTGCAGTTCGAGGGCATCGAAGATCGCTTCGAGGATGGCCAGGCCGGCCGGGAAGATCGCCCGGCGGTCGGGCTTGACCCCGTCGAAGTCGATCTTGTCGATCTCGCCGAGCTTGAACAGCTTGCGCTTGAGCCAGGCCAGTCCCTCGGCGTTGACTTCGCCACTGCCCAGGCCACCCGCCTTGATCGCCGAGCCGATGGCGCGGATGGTCCCGGAAGAGCCGATGGCTTCGTCCCAGCCCAGGCGGTGCAGGGCGGTCTCGATGCTCATCAGTTCCAGGCGCGCCGCGGTGTAGGCCTGGGCGTAGCGCGCCGGGGTGATCTTGCCGTCGCGGAAATAGCGCTGGGTGAAGCTGACGCAGCCCATCTGCAGGCTCTCGCGCAGCAGCGGTTCGAAGCGCTGGCCGATGATGAATTCGGTACTGCCGCCGCCGATGTCGGCCACCAGGCGCTTGCCCGGGGTGTCGGCGAGGGTATGGGACACGCCCAGATAGATGAGGCGGGCTTCTTCGCGGCCGGAAATCACTTCCACCGGGTGGCCGAGGATTTCTTCGGCGCGGCGGATGAATTCGCCGCGGTTGCGCGCCTCGCGCAGGGCGTTGGTGCCGACGATGCGCACCGAGCCCGGTGGCATGCCGTTGATCAGTTGGGAGAAGCGCTTCAGGCAGTCGAGACCGCGCTGCATGGATTCTTCGCTGAGCTGACGCTCTTCATTGATACCGGCCGCCAGTTGAACCTTTTCGCCATTGCGCTCGAGGATGCGGATCTCGCTGTGATGGGCTTTGGCTACAACCATGTGGAAACTGTTGGAGCCAAGGTCGATGGCGGCGATCAGGGAGAGGTTCTTGGCGGTGGAATGGGGCATGGTAGTTGGCTTCTCGGTCGTTAACCTGGCAATCCTGCCACGATAGTCGGCTTACGCCAACGCGCGGTAATCCCGGGCTTGATATGGCGCAGTTTTGCGTAAGAAATATGACTTCTGTGTGACAGTCGATACGCTGGGTCATCAACTATCATAGTTAGACTCAATCGGTTGCGACTTCCTGTCGACAGGCAGGGCGGCTATGATGGGCGACGTTTTTTGCTTCCGACCTTGGAGATTTCCATGAGCAGCGATCTTATCAAACACGTCACCGACGCTTCCTTCGAAGCCGACGTTCTCAAGGCCGAAGGCCCTGTACTGGTGGACTACTGGGCTGAGTGGTGCGGCCCGTGCAAAATGATCGCTCCGGTCCTGGACGAGATTGCCAGCAGCTATGAAGGCCGCCTGACCGTCGTCAAGCTGAACATCGACCAGAACGCTGAAACCCCTAGCAAACATGGCGTACGTGGTATCCCGACGCTGATGCTGTTCAAGGACGGCAACATCCAGGCCACCAAGGTTGGCGCCCTGTCCAAATCCCAGCTGGCAGCCTTCATCGACGCTAATCTGTGAGCCTCGGAAAAGCCCCGCAATTGTCGGGGCTTTTCTCTTTCTGGTGACTAGACGCCAGAAAAAGCAGGTGTTACATTCGGCCTCGCACTGTTTCTCCAGTGCCCCCTGCACGCCCGTCGCCGCATTCCAATTCGAATTCAGTACGCGATCTTTCGCCTCCCGCGGCGCGGCTTCATTAAGCCAGATGCTTAATCTCTCCCTTCATACATGATTACTCCATTCCCCTTATGAACCTGACTGAACTCAAGCAAAAGCCGATTACCGATCTGCTCGAAATGGCCGAACAGATGGGCATAGAAAATATGGCCCGTTCGCGCAAGCAGGATGTGATTTTCTCCCTGCTGAAAAAGCACGCTAAAAGCGGCGAGGAAATTTCCGGTGACGGCGTGCTGGAGATTCTCCAGGACGGTTTCGGCTTCCTGCGTTCGGCGGACTCCTCCTACCTGGCCGGCCCTGACGACATCTACGTCTCGCCAAGCCAGATCCGTCGTTTCAACCTGCGCACCGGCGACACCATCGTCGGCAAGATCCGGCCACCGAAAGAGGGTGAGCGTTACTTCGCACTACTGAAGGTCGATACCATCAACTTCGACCGTCCGGAAAACGCGAAGAACAAGATCCTGTTCGAAAACCTGACGCCGCTGTTCCCCAACGAGCGGCTGAAGATGGAAGCCGGCAACGGCTCCACCGAAGACCTCACCGGTCGTGTGATCGACCTCTGCGCCCCGATCGGCAAGGGCCAGCGTGGCCTGATCGTCGCCCCGCCGAAAGCGGGCAAGACCATCATGCTGCAGAACATCGCGGCGAACATCACCCGCAACAACCCCGAGTGCCACCTGATCGTCCTGCTGATCGACGAGCGCCCGGAAGAAGTGACCGAGATGCAGCGCACCGTGCGCGGTGAAGTGGTCGCCTCGACCTTCGACGAGCCGCCGACCCGTCACGTGCAAGTGGCCGAAATGGTCATCGAGAAGGCCAAGCGCCTGGTCGAGCACAAGAAGGACGTGGTCATCCTGCTCGACTCCATCACCCGTCTGGCCCGTGCCTACAACACCGTGATCCCGAGCTCCGGCAAGGTCCTCACTGGTGGTGTCGACGCCCACGCCCTGGAAAAACCGAAGCGCTTCTTCGGCGCCGCGCGCAACATCGAGGAAGGCGGTTCGCTGACCATCATCGCCACCGCGCTGGTCGAAACCGGCTCGAAGATGGACGAAGTGATCTACGAAGAGTTCAAGGGCACCGGCAACATGGAACTGCCTCTGGACCGTCGCATCGCCGAGAAGCGTGTGTTCCCGGCCATCAACATCAACCGTTCCGGTACCCGCCGCGAAGAGCTGCTGACCGCCGACGACGAACTGCAGCGCATGTGGATCCTGCGCAAGCTGCTGCACCCGATGGACGAGATCGCCGCCATCGAGTTCCTGGTCGACAAGCTCAAGCAGACCAAGACCAACGACGAGTTCTTCCTGTCGATGAAGCGCAAGTAAGCACTCGCCATGTGCAAGAGCCGGGGAAACCCGGCTTTTTGCTATCTGTCCTTCAGACTATTCTGACTCGCCCGGTTCGGCGCTACACTGCCCACCCCGACCGATACGGCCAACACGAGGCTCACGCATGCAGTATCGCGATTTGCGCGACTTTATCCGTGGCCTGGAGCAGCGCTCAGAACTCAAGCGCATCCAGGTCCCCATTTCGCCGGTCCTGGAAATGACTGAAGTCTGCGACCGCACACTGCGGGCCAAGGGGCCGGCACTGCTGTTCGAGCGTCCCACCGGTTACGACATTCCCGTGCTCGGCAACCTGTTCGGCACCCCGGAGCGGGTGGCCATGGGGATGGGTGCCGAGTCGGTCAGCGAACTGCGCGAGATTGGCAAGCTGCTGGCCTTCCTCAAGGAGCCGGAGCCGCCGAAAGGTCTGAAGGACGCCTGGTCGAAACTGCCGATCTTCAAGAAGGTCGTGGCCATGGCGCCGAAGGTGGTCAAGGATGCGCCGTGCCATGAGGTGGTCATCGAGGGCGACGATGTCGACCTCGCCATGCTGCCGATCCAGCATTGCTGGCCGGGCGACGTCGCGCCGCTGATCACCTGGGGCCTGACCGTCACGCGCGGGCCTAACAAGGAGCGGCAGAACCTCGGTATCTACCGCCAGCAGGTGATCGGCCGCAACAAAGTGATCATGCGCTGGCTGAGCCATCGTGGCGGTGCCCTCGATTATCGCGAATGGTGCGAGAAGAACCCCGGCAAGCCGTTCCCGGTGGCCGTGGCCCTGGGCGCCGACCCGGCGACCATCCTCGGCGCGGTCACCCCGGTACCGGACACCCTGTCCGAATACGCCTTCGCCGGTCTGCTGCGGGGCAACCGCACCGAACTGGTGAAGTGCCGCGGCAGTGACCTGCAGGTCCCGGCCACCGCGGAAATCATCCTCGAAGGCGTGATCCATCCGGGCGAGACCGCGCCGGAAGGCCCGTATGGCGACCACACCGGCTACTACAACGAAGTCGACAGCTTCCCGGTGTTCACCATCGAGCGCATCACCCACCGCACCAAGCCGATCTACCACAGCACCTACACCGGCCGGCCGCCGGATGAGCCGGCGATTCTCGGCGTGGCGCTGAACGAAGTGTTCGTGCCGATCCTGCAGAAGCAGTTCCCCGAGATCACCGATTTCTACCTGCCGCCGGAAGGTTGCTCGTACCGCATGGCGGTGGTGACCATGAAGAAGCAGTACCCCGGCCACGCCAAGCGCGTAATGCTGGGCGTCTGGTCGTTCCTGCGACAGTTCATGTACACCAAGTTCGTTATCGTCACCGACGACGATGTCAATGCGCGGGACTGGAACGACGTGATCTGGGCCATCACCACGCGCATGGACCCCAAGCGCGACACGGTGATGATCGACAACACGCCGATCGACTACCTGGACTTCGCCTCGCCGGTCTCGGGTCTCGGCTCGAAGATGGGCCTGGACGCCACCAACAAGTGGCCGGGCGAGACTACCCGCGAATGGGGCCGGGTCATCGTCAAGGACGAAGCCGTCACCAAGCGGATCGATGAGTTGTGGAACCAGTTGGGAATAGAGTGATGCAGGTGACCTTGCAGCCGTCCGGGGCGGTGATGACCCTCAACCCGGGCGAGAGGATTCTGGAAGCGGCGCAGCGCCTGGGCTATGACTGCCCGCAGAGCTGCCGCAACGGCAATTGCCACATCTGCGCCGCGCTGCTGGTGGAAGGCCGGGTGCGCCAGAACGGCGAAGTGCGCGATCACGGTGAGCTGTTCACCTGTATCGCCGAGCCGCTGGAAGACTGCGTCCTGCTTTGGGACGGCGTGCTCGCCCTGGGTGAGCTGCCGGTGCGCACGCTGGCTTGCCAGGTCAGTGATTGCACTGAGGTCGGTGGCGATGTCTGGCGCGTGCGCCTGCGCGCACCGGCGGGCAAGGCGCCACGCTATCACGCTGGGCAGTACCTGATGATCGAGCGTGAGGGCGGTGACAAGGCGGCTTTTTCCCTGGCCTCGGCCCCGCATCGCGGGCGCGACCTGGAACTGCACGTCCTGGCCCGGGAGCAGAGTGCCCAGAGTCTGATTGCCCAGTTGCAGCGTGATCGCATGGCGCGCATCGAACTGCCGTTCGGCGATACCCACCTGGCCGAGTTGCCGGATGGCCCGTTGGTGCTGATCGCGGCCGGCACCGGCATGGCGCAGATGCACAGTCTGATCGAGCATTGCCGGATCCGCGGTTTCCAGCATCCGGTACACCTGTACTGGGGCGTGCGGCGGCCCGAGGATTTCTACGAGATCGAGGAATGGGCGCAGTGGCAGCGCCTGCCCAACCTGTTCCTGCACAAGGTCGTCAGCGACCTGTGTGGCTGGGAGGGGCGCTGCGGTCTGTTGCACGAGGCGGTCTGCGAAGACATCGACGACCTGTCGTCCATCCATGTCTATGCCAGCGGCTCGCCGGCCATGGTCTATGCCACGCTCGACGCCCTGGTCGACGCGGGGATGGATGCGCATCAGATGCGTGCCGATGTTTTCGCTTATGCCCCGCGTGGCTAACTTTGGTAATAAGGCGCGTTGCAATGACGCGCCGTTTTAAATAACCAAGCGCGCAAGTAAAGCTTATAAGAACGCCACCCTCCTTAATTGTTGCGCACACCGCGAAAAACTGTCGCTACACTTGCAAGAGTACAGTCGAACTTTCTGAAATGCCCGGCGGACAGGGGTTCTGGATGCGACGGGGCTTGTTAAAGCAGTGTTATCTGCCGTACGGTAAGTGTTCAGCGAGCGGCTTGGCTTTATAGTGAAGTACTTCGGTATTTCACGAGGATCTTTGGCGGCGAACATGTCGGTACTCGAACCAGCACCCTTTCCCCTGGCGTATCCGCCGGTACTTGATTTCGGACAGCAATTGTCCCGGGAACAACTTCTTGAGTCCGTGCGCAAGACCATGGCCTTGCATCAGGGCGGGCCGGTCTGGCTGTTCGCCTACGGTTCGCTGATCTGGCGCCCGGAGTGCCAGTCGGCCGAGCGCCGTCGCGGGCGGGTGCATGGTTATCACCGCGGGTTGTATCTCTGGTCCCATGAGCATCGCGGCACGCCGGAGTGCCCCGGTCTGGTGTTCGGCCTGGACCGCGGTGGTTCGTGCAGCGGCTTCGCCTATCGCCTGCCGGAAGAGTCGTTGCAGGATTCGCTGCTGGCCCTGTGGCAGCGGGAGATGCCCTACCCGGCCTATCGCCCGCACTGGCTGAGCTGCCGGCTCGACGACGGCAGCAAGGTGCAGGCCCTGGGCTTCGTGCTGGAGCGGCATCTGCCGTGCTACGCGGGGAATCTGCCGGACAGCCTGCTCAGCCACATTTTCGCCAGCGCCAAGGGGCGCTATGGCACGACCCGGGAGTATGTGGAACAGACCCTGGCGGCGTTGCGCAGCCATGCGATGCCGGACCGGGGTCTGGAGGAACGCTACAAGCGCTGCCACTCTCAGGGCCAGGCTTGATGGCCTCATCGCTGGCGGCGTTCCGCTTGCCAGCGATTGGCCCTCCCGGTCTTACCTGACCTTCACCACCAACTTGCCCACCGCCTTCCTGGCAGCCAGGTGCTCGATTGCTTTCCCCGTCTCCGCCAGCGGATAGGTCTGCGACACCAATGGCTTCAACTTGCCCTCCGCGAACCAGGCGAACAACTGCTGGAAATTCGCCGCATTGTCCGCCGGCTGGCGCTGGGCGAACGAGCCCCAGAACACGCCCATCACCGCCGCCCCCTTGAGCAGCACCAGGTTTGCCGGTACCTGGGGAATCTGTCCGCTGGCGAAACCCACCACCAGCAAGCGGCCATTCCAGGCCAGGCCGCGCACGGCCTGCTCGAACAGGTCGCCGCCCACCGGGTCGTAGATCACGTCGACGCCCTTGCCGCCGGTCAGGCGTTTGATTTCGTCCTTGAGGCTGTTCTGGCTGTAGTCGATCACCTCGTCGGCGCCCGCGGCTTTCGCCGTTTCGAGTTTCTCCGCGCTGCTGGCCGCGGCAATCACCCGCGCACCCATGGCCTTGCCGATTTCCACCGCCGCCAGGCCCACGCCGCCGGAGGCGCCGAGGACCAGCAGGGTTTCGCCCGCCTGCAACTGGCCGCGCTGGCGCAGGGCGTGCATCGAGGTGCCATAGGTCATGACGAACGCCGAGGCGGTGACGAAGTCCATGCTGTCGGGGATCGGCAACACGTTGTAGGCCGGTACTGCCACCTGCTCGGCGAAGCTGCCCCAGCCGGTCAGGGCCATGACCCGGTCGCCGGCCTTGAAGGCCCCGGCATTCTCGCCCACCGCCGCCACCACCCCGGCCGCCTCGCAGCCAGGGGAAAACGGCAACGGCGGCTGGAACTGGTACTTGCCTTCGATGATCAGGGTGTCAGGGAAGTTGACGCTGGCCGCATGTACGTCCAGGAGGATCTCGTTCTTCTTCGGCGTCGGGCTGGCGACGTCTTCCAGCACCAGGTCGCGGGCCGGACCATGGACTTTGCACAACACGGCTTTCATCAGGGCTATTCCTTTGCGAGTGGTGGCCGATAAGTGTAGGTATGCGAGATTCCGGGTCAACGAGCAGGCCTGGCCTGAATAGGCCGGTATAAGCCCGGGCTTGGGTTTGCGGGATGCGCTGGGTATGCTGGCGACCAATTGTTTCGAGGAGTGAATTCGTGAAAGCGTGGATCCTGGTGGTACTGGCACTGATGCTGCCAGCAGCGGCGATGGCCGAAGAAGAGAAGGAAGGTGCGGCGCCCAAGGTGTCCTACATCAGCCTGACCCCGCCCTTCGTCGGCAACTATGCCCTCGACGGCAGCCCGCGCCTGCGCGTGTACAAGGCCGACGTGGCGCTGAAGATCACCGGCGACGCCGATGCCGCCGCGGTCAAGCACCACGAACCGCTGATCCGCAACCAACTGGTGGCGCTGTTCACCCAGCAGACCCTGGACGCCATGAGCAATGTCGAGGCCAAGGAAAAGCTGCGTCAGGAAGCCCTCAAGCAGGTCCAGCAGGTGCTGGAAAACGAAGAAGGCCGTCCGGTCGTCGAAGACCTGCTGTTCAACAACCTGATCGTCCAGTAATCACGAAGCCAGGCTGCGGCGAAAGCGCGCCAGGGCGATCGCGAAGAACGCCAGGCCGATCGCCGCCAGGGCCAGCAGGTCCGGCCAGACCACGTTGAGCCCGGCGTCGCGGAACAGGATCGCGGCGCCGAGGCTGACGAAGTGGGTCGATGGCGACAGTTGCATCACCCACTGCAACCACTGCGGCATGCTGTCCAGCGGCGTGCTGCCACCCGAGAGCAGCAGCATCGGGATGATCACCGGGATCGCCAGCAGGCCGAACTGCGGCGTCGAACGCGCCAGGGTGGCGAGGAAGATGCCCAGCGCCGTACTGGCGAACAGATACAGCGCGGTCACCCCCAGGAACAGCCCCAGCGAACCCGCCAGCGGCACCCCCAGCGCCCATTTCACGATCACTTCCAGCGACACCCAGGTGCACAGCACCACGACCAGGGCGTTGCTGGCGATCTTCGCCAGCATGATTTCCAGCGCGGTCAGCGGCAGCACCAGCAGGTGGTCGAGGGTGCCGTGCTCGCGCTCGCGCAGCAGCGCGGTACCGGTGAGGATGATGGCGAGGATAGTGATGTTGTTGACGATCTGGATCACCGCGAGGAACCAGCCACCCTCCAGGTTGGGATTGAACAGCGCCCGCGGTTCCAGTTGCACCGGCGTGCGGCTGACGCTGCCGGGGTTGGCGTAGTCGAGCAGTTCGCGTTCGAAGATCCGCCCGATATAGCCGGCGCCCATGAAGGCCTGGCTCATCGCCGTGGCATCGACATTGATCTGGATCTCCGGCGAGCGCCCGGCCAGCAGGTCGCTGTGGAAATTCACCGGGATATCGATGACGAAGGTGAACAGGCCGCTGTCCAGGCTGCGGTCCATCTGCTCGTAGGCCAGCGGCACGGCGGCCTGGAATTCCGGTGGCTGCAGCGCTTCGGCGAGTTTGCGCGAAACCGGGCTGCGGTCTTCGTCGACCACCGCGACGCTGGCGTTGTGCACGCCGATCACCGAGCCTGCCGCCGGCATGTAGATGGCCACGCTGAAGGCATACAGCAGGAACAGCAGGAGGACGCTGTCGTGGCGCAGGCTGGTCAGTTCCTTCAGGCCAAGGCGCAGGATATGGGCAAGACGCTGCATCAGGCCTCCTGTTTCTTCAGCATGACCAGGCTCAGTCCGGTGAAGGTGACGAAGAACCCGAGCAGCGCCAGGCATTGCGGCCACAGCTCGCGCAAGTCCAGGGCCTTGGTGAAGGTGCCGACGGCGATATCGAGGAAATGACCCGCCGGGAACAGCTGGCCCATCAGTGCCGCCGAGCCGTCGAGGGACGAGCGCGGCACGATCAGTCCGGAAAACTGGATGGTCGGCAGGCTGGTCAGGATCATGGTGCCGAGGATCGCCGCGATCTGTGTGCGGGTGAAGGCGGAAATCAGCAGGCCGAGGCTGGTGGTCGCCAGCAGGTACAGCACGCCCCCGCAGGCCAGGGCCAGGGCGCTGCCCTTGAACGGCACCCCGAACAGCCAGCGGTTCATCGCCACCAGCAGCGCCAGGTTGACCAGGCTCACCGCCAGGTAGGGCATCTGTTTGCCGAGGAGGAATTCCAGGCGGGTCAGCGGGGTGGCGTAGAAGTTGGTAATCGAGCCCAGCTCCTTCTCGCGGACGATGCCCAGGGCAGTGAGCATCGCCGGGATAAAGGCCAGGATCAGGGCCATCACGCCGGGACCGATCGCATTCACGCTGATCACGTCCTGGTTGTAGCGGAAGCGGGTTTCCAGCTTCGCCGGTGCCTGGCGCGCCTGTGCCGGGCTGCTCAGGGCGGCCAGCTGTTCGAGGTTGGCCTGGTGCACGGCCTCGACGTAGTTGCGGCTGGTTTCGGCGCGGAACGGCATGCCGCCATCCAGCCAGGCGGCCACCACCGGTTGGCGCCCGGCCAGCAGGTCACGGCCGAAGCCGGGCGGGATCTCCAGGGCCAGCTTGATCTCCGAACGCTGCAGGCGCTGGTGCAGTTGTTGCGGATTGCGGATCGGCGGCTGCTCGGCGAAGTAGCGCGAGCCACGGAAGGCTTCCAGATAGGCCCGGCTTTGCGGGCTCTGGTCCTGGTCGTAGACGGCGAAGGCGAGGTTTTCCACATCCAGGGAAATGCCGAAGCCGAAGATCACCATCATGAACAGCGCACCGGCCAGGGCGAAGGCCAGGCGCACCTTGTCGCGCAGCAGTTCCTTGCCTTCGCGGCTGGCCACGGCGAGCAGGCGGGTCAGGCTGAAGCCGCAGCGCGGCGGCGGGCTCGCGGGGGCATCGGGGCTATCGAGACGGGCTTCCGGCGTTTGCGGGGCACCGCCCTGGGCCTGCTCCAGACAGGTGACGAAGGCGTCTTCCAGGGTCTCGCCAGCGTACCGCGTCTGCAGTGCCGCGGGCGTGTCGCAGGCCAGCACGCTGCCGGCGTGCATCAGGGAGATGCGGTCGCAGCGCTGGGCTTCGTTCATGAAGTGGGTGGACAGGAAGATGGTCACGCCCTGTTCCCGCGACAACTCGATCAACAGTCGCCAGAAGTCGTCGCGCGCCGCCGGGTCGACGCCCGAGGTGGGTTCATCGAGGATCAGCACCTCCGGGCGGTGCAGCACCGCGACCGCCAGTGACAGGCGCTGGCGCAGGCCCAGGGGCAGGGCACCGGACTGCTGTTCGGCAATGTCGCCGAGGTCGAAGCGTTCGATCAGTTCGGCGATGCGCGGGACACTCTCGGCCTTGCTCAGGTCGAACAGGCGCGCGTGCAGTTCCAGGTTCTGGCGCACGCTGAGTTCGCCGTACAGCGAGAAACTCTGCGACATGAAACCGACCCGCTTGCGCGTCGCCAGGTCCCGGGCATCCACCGAACGCCCGAGCAGGGTGGCGCTGCCTTCGCTGGCCGGCATCAGGCCGGTGAGCACTTTCATCGTGGTGGTCTTGCCGCAGCCGTTGGAACCGAGGAAGCCGAAGATCTCGCCGCGACCGATGGCGAAGCTGACCTTGTTCACCGCGGTGAAGTCGCCGAAGCGCAGGGTCAGTTCGTGGGCTTCGATGGCAACGCTGCTGTCGCCGGCGTCCCGTGCCGGGATATGCAGGGGTTCGGCAGCGTGGTGGCGGTCGCCCTGGAAATGGGTGAAGGCTTCGTCGAGCTTGCCACCGGGGGTGGCGCGGGCCAGTTCCGCGCTGAGCCCGGCGGCGATCAGTCGGCCACGGTCGAGCATCAGGCAGTGCTCGAACTGCTCGGCTTCCTCCATATAGGCCGTGGCCACCAACAGGGTCAGTTGCGGGCGCTGCTGGCGCACGCTGTCCACCAGCTCCCAGAAACGCCGGCGCGACAACGGATCGACACCGGTGGTGGGCTCGTCGAGGATCAGCAGGTCCGGCTCGTGGATCAGGGCGCAGCACAGGCCGAGTTTCTGTTTCATGCCGCCGGACAGTTTGCCCGCCGGGCGCTCGGCGAAGCGGGCGAGGTCGGTGGCCTCCAGCAGGGTGCGCATGCGCGCGTCGCACTCGCTGCGGGACAGGCCGAACAGGGTGGCGAAAAAGCGGATGTTCTCGCTGATCGACAAATCCGGATAGAGGTTGCCGCCCAGCCCCTGGGGCATGAAGGCGATGCGCGGATACAGGCTGGCGCGATGCGAACGGCGCTGGATCGGGCCGCCGAGCACGTCGAGTTGACCCGTTTGCAGCTGTTTCACCCCGGCGATCAGGCCGAGCAGGGTCGATTTGCCCGCGCCGTCCGGTCCGATCAGGCCGCAGCGGGTGCCGGCGGGCAGTTCGAAGGCAATGTCCCGCAGGGCGTGCAGCGTGCCATAGCGATGCGCGATAGCGCTGGCGCGCAGGGCCGGGGCGTTCATTGCAGGTCGGCCGGCCAGTCCACGGGGGCGCTGCGCACGTAGCCGGCGCCGGGCATGCCGGGCTTGGCCTGGGGTACCGCGTCGGGTGCGGTCAGGCGCAGTTTGACCCGGAACACCAGCTTCTGCCGTTCGTCACGGGTCTCCACTTGCTTGGGGGTGAACTGCGCCTTGGCCGCGACGAAGGCGATCTTCGCCGGCAGGGCCTTTCCGGGCAGGGCGTCGAGGACGACCCGTGCTTCGTCGCCGACGGTCAAGCGGCCGGTGGTGGAGGCGGGCAGGTAGAGGTTCATGTACTGGTCGCTGGGGTCGATCAGCAGCAGGACGCGGCCGCCGGCGCCGAGCACTTCGCCCGGTTCGGCCAGGCGCAGCTGGATCACCCCGTCGAGGGGCGCGCGCAGGCTGCTGTCGTCGATCTCGCTGGTCAGCTGGGCAACCTGGGCTTCGGCGGCGGCAATCGCCGCCTTGATCGCCGCCAGTTGCGCGCGGGCCGCCAGCACCGCCGAGTTGCTGGTGTCGAAACGCGCCTGCTGTTGGTCGAGCAACTGCTGGCTGGCGTATTTGCGCTGGAACAGTTCCTTGATCCGCTTCAGCTCCTGGCTGGCCAGCAACTGCTCGCTCTGGCGCAGTTGCACGGTGGCCTGGGCCGCCGCGTAGTTCTCGCGAGCCCGCGCCACTTCGGCTTCGGCCTGGGTGCGCTGGGCTTCGAGGGTACGGGTATCGATACGGGCAAGCAGTTGCCCGCGGCTCACCTTGTCGCCTTCCTGGACCAGTACCTCGGCGAGGCGTCCGGGGACCTTGCTGGCGATCTGCACTTCGGTCGCTTCGAGGCGCCCATTGCCCATGGCCAGACCTTCGGGAAGGCGGTCATGCAGGGATTTCCAGTAGCCCAGGCCTCCGGCGGCCAGGAGCAGCGCGATCAGCGCGCCGGCGAACAATTTGGGAGTGCGTTGGCTCTTCGACATGATTCTGCGTCCTGCTGCATACACGTCTGATTGTGACGTGCCGCCGTTCCTGGCGGATTGATTCGCGTCAAATGAGCCCCGATCCTACGCCGTTCAACGAAGATTGAGTATTGCCGCCCACTGCTCGGCTGTGACCGGCATCACAGACAGACGACTGCCTTTCTGCACCAGCGGCAGTTCGGCGAGCGCGGTCTGCTGTTTCAGGTAGCCGAGGCCGAGGACTTTGCCGAAGGTTTCCACATGGGCGACGTCCACGGCGCTCCATGGGTTCTTCTCGGCGTTGGCCTTGGGGTCGTGGTAATGGCTTTGCGGATCCAGCGCGGTCGGGTCCGGGTAGGCGGCGCGGCTGATCCGCGCAATGCCGGCGATGCCCGGCTCGGGGCAACTGGAGTGATAGAAGAAGAACGCGTCACCGACCGCCATGGCCCGCATGAAATTGCGTGCCTGATAGTTGCGCACGCCGTCCCAGCGGGCGTCGCCAAGCCTTGCCAGGTCGGTGATGGAGAGCTCGTCGGGTTCGGATTTCATCAGCCAGTAGGCCATGGATTCAGTTCCTTGAAGGCTTGAAACAACCTGTTGCATCAAACCGACAGCCGGTTGACGTCAACGTTTGCTTGCGGGCGCGTGTTGTCGGAAAATGCGCCAATTTTGAGCTTGACGCTGCTGCACGGCCTATAACAAGAACCGCTGCGGACATCGTGATGAGTTTGCCTGAGGGGGGCAATCGATGAATCGCAAACCGGATCTGTTCTGGGTACTCGTTTTTGTGTTCGGTCTTGGCGTGGTCACCACCGGTTATGCCCAGACGCTGTGGGAACGCAAGGCCGACACGGCGTACCAACTGCCGGTAGTCCCTGCTCAGGCGCAATCCCAGCGTTGATCCGACGGCGCCTTTCAGCGCGCCAGGTACCAGCTTCGATCGGATACGGTTCCCTGTAGCGGCACGTCCCAACTGGCTTGCGCCAGGCGCTCCACCTTCTGGCATTCGTGTGCCAGCCCCAGCAACAACGGCTTTTTCCACGCCTTGCGACGGCCCTGATAGGCCAGGCTGCGATCGTAGAAGCCACCGCCCATTCCCAGGCGCCCACCCATTTCATCGAACCCCACCAGTGGCAGCAGGATCAGGTCCAGCGCCCAGATCGGCCGTTGCCGGGCCAGGCTGACGCTCGGCTCGGGAATGCGGAAGCGGTTGGGCCGCAGCTTTTCCCCGTGCTCGAAGCGCTGGAAGGCCATCTTGGTCCTCGGCCAGGCGTGCAGCACCGGCAGGTAGGTGAACTTGCCGCGACGCTGGGCCTCGCGCAGCAGCAGGCGCGGGTCGATTTCGCTGTCGTTGGGCAGGTACAGGGCGATGTGCCGGGCGCGGCGGAACAGGGGATGTTGCGCCAGCTGGCGGTACAGGCCGCGAGCGGCGCGGCGCTGTTCGGCCGGTGTCAGGGCACGGCGGGCCTCGCGAAGCAGGCGGCGGAGTTGGGGGCGGGTCAGCGACGCGGTGTCGGTCATGGCACGGACGGTCCCTTGGGGCGAGTGTCATGGCATGACCTCGCGGATGCTCGCGCGGGAAGGGAAAAGGCGCGAACAACGAGAAACAGGCTCCCCGACGAACCGCTGTCGGTGTAGCCCTTGAACCCGAAAGTTCAAGGTGGAGATTGCAGGAGGCGTTAAGGCTTTCCGTCAAGCGGACATGCACACCGGCCCCAACGTGCAACCCCCGTGGTTGTGCGTATCGGCTCAGGGACATGACCGACTGGCAAGCACTCCAGGGAGTGGGGCGGAGTATACAGAAACTTAGTTGCTTTTTGTATCTGCGTCGTCGGCCAGGGCCTGGTCCACGCGGTCCAGCAGATCGCGCACCTGTTCGCGGGTGGCGCCGCCGCTTTGCGCGTCCGGGCGCTCCTGGTTGTGCAGCAGGTCGTGGGTGATGTTGAGGGCCGCCATCACCGCGATGCGGTCGGCGCCGATCACCTTGCCGCTGCTGCGGATCTCGCGCATCTTGCCGTCCAGGTAGCGGGCGGCGCTGATCAGGTTGCTGCGCTCTTCCGGCGGGCAGATGATCGAATACTCTTTGTCGAGGATCTGCACGGTGACGTTGTTCGGTGAACTCATGAGTCTTGCTCCAGGGCCTTGAGCCGCGAAATCATCGATTCGACTTTCTGTCGCGCGATTTCGTTTTTTTCGATGAGATGGGCGCGCTCCTCGCGCCAGGACTTCTCCTGCACGGATAGGAGTGCGTTTTGCCGTTTTAGTTGCTCGACCCGCTCTATCAGCAGTTCGAGTCGGCTCTTCAGCATTTGCAGCTCGTCTTCTTGCATTGCTCGCCACTCGATTCGGTCCGACCCGGGATCCTGCGGCCGACACCCGCGTAATTGCCCGCGTCGATGGTCTTGGCGCGCCTGCCGGTGCTAGGATACAAGGCCTTCATTCTAGTCATTGCGCCGTCTGGCGCCTAGTTGCCCATGCCTACTACCAATTCTCCGTACACCGCCTTCGCCACCCTGCTCAACAGCAACGGCCATCCTGTTTCCCCCGCCGAGCTGCATGGCCTGCTGCTCGGTCGCAGCTGCGCGGGCGCCGGCTTCGATGTCGACGGCTGGCTGGCCGATGCCGCCCAGTTGCTGGAGACCGAACCAGTAGACAACGTGCGCAGCGCTTTGATCGGTCTGCAGGAAATGGTCAAGGCCGAACTGACTGGCGAAGATATCACCATCGTCCTGCTCCTGCCGGGCGACGACCTGCCGCTGAGCGAGCGCGCCACCGCGCTGGGCCAGTGGTGCCAGGGCTTCCTCAGCGGTTTCGGCCTGAACGCCGGCGGCAAGGACCTGAGCAGCGAAGTCAACGAAGTGCTGCAGGACCTGACCGCGATTTCCCAGGTCCAGGATGCCCTGGAAGAATCCGAAGACGGCGAAAGCGACTATATGGAAGTGATGGAGTATCTGCGTGTCGCACCGCTGCTGCTCTACACGGAGCTGGGCAAACCGGTCGCGCCCGCCGCCAAACCTTCCTTGCACTGAGGCCGAACAGGGGTTCCCCGTGGCAGTCACCCATATCCCGAAAACGGAATACGCCCGTCGCCGCAAGGCGTTGATGGCGCAGATGGAACCCAACAGCATCGCCATCCTGCCGGCGGCCGCGGTTGTCATTCGCAACCGCGACGTCGAGCACGTCTATCGCCAGGACAGCGATTTCCAGTACCTCAGCGGCTTCGCCGAGCCCGAGGCGGTGATCGCCCTGATCCCCGGGCGCGAGCACGGCGAGTACGTGCTGTTCTGCCGCGAGCGCAATCCCGAACGCGAACAGTGGGATGGTCTGCGCGCCGGCCAGGAAGGCGCGATACGTGACTTCGGCGCCGACGACGCGTTCCCCATCGGCGATATCGACGACATCCTCCCCGGCCTGATCGAGGGGCGCGACCGCGTCTACTCGGCGATGGGCAGCAATGCCGAGTTCGACCGGCGGCTGATGGACTGGATCAACGTGATCCGTTCCAAGGCGCGCATGGGCGCTTCGCCACCGAACGAATTCGTTGCCCTGGATCATCTGCTGCACGACATGCGCCTGTATAAATCGGCGGCGGAAGTGAAGGTGATGCGCGAGGCCGCGGCAATTTCCTCGCGTGCTCATGTCCGCGCCATGCAGGCCTGCCGTGCCGGCCTGCACGAGTTCAGCCTGGAAGCCGAACTGGACTACGAGTTTCGCAAGGGTGGGGCAAAGATGCCGGCCTATGGCTCGATCGTCGCCGCCGGACGCAACAGCTGCATTCTCCACTACCAGCAGAACGACGCGGTGCTGAAGGATGGCGACCTGGTGTTGATCGACGCCGGTTGCGAGATCGACTGCTACGCCAGCGACATCACCCGTACCTTCCCGGTCAGCGGCGTGTTCTCGGCCGAGCAGAAAGCGATCTACGAGCTGGTGCTCAAGGCCCAGGAAGCGGCGTTCGCCGAGATTGCCCCGGGCAAGCACTGGAATCACGCCCACGAGGCGACGGTGCGAGTGATCACCGCGGGCCTGGTGGAGCTGGGCCTGCTCGAAGGGGCCGTGGACGAACTGATCGAAAGCGAGGCCTATCGGGCCTTCTACATGCACCGCGCCGGACACTGGCTGGGCATGGATGTACATGATGTCGGCGAGTACAAGGTCGGCGGCCAGTGGCGCGTGCTCGAACCGGGCATGGCCCTGACGGTCGAGCCGGGCATCTATATCGCCGCGGACAACCAGAGCGTCGCGCGGAAATGGCGCGGTATCGGTGTACGAATCGAGGATGACGTAGTGGTAACCCGAAACGGCTGTGAAATCCTCACCTCCGGCGTACCGAAGACGGTCGCCGAGATCGAGGCGCTGATGGCGGCGGCGAGAAGCCAGGCCGCATGAACCGGGTCAATCTGGCAATCATCGGCGGCGGCCTGGTCGGCGCCAGCCTCGCCCTGGCCCTGCAGGCCGGTGCCCGCGCTCGCGGCTGGAAGATCCTGCTGATCGAGCCGTTCGCGCCCGGCGACAGCTTCCAGCCCAGCTACGATGCGCGTTCTTCCGCGCTGTCCTTCGGCACCCGGCAGATCTATGAGCGCCTGGGGCTGTGGCAGAGCATCAGCCGCCGCGCCGAGCCGATCCGCCAGATCCAGGTGTCCGACCGTGGCCGCTTCGGCGCCACCCGTCTCGACGCGCTGGAGGAAGGTGTGCCGGCGCTGGGGTACGTGGTGGAGAATGCCTGGCTCGGCCAGTGCCTGTGGCAAGGCCTCGACGCCGAGGTGGTGAGCTGGCGCTGCCCGGCGGAAGTCACCGCGATGCAGCCGCTGGAGGACGGTTACCGCCTGTCGCTCAACGATGACACCGTGGTCGACTGCGACCTGGCCGTGCTCGCCGATGGCGGCCGTTCCGGCCTGCGCGAGCAACTGGGCATTCATGTCCGCCAGCGCCCTTACAACCAGAGCGCGCTGATCGCCAACATCACCCCGGGCGAGGCCCATTGCGGCCAGGCCTTCGAGCGCTTCACCGACGACGGCCCGATGGCCCTGCTGCCGCTGCCGGAAAACCGCTGCGCGCTGGTCTGGACCCGCGCCGGGATGGACGCCAGACGCCTCGCCGAACTGGACGAGCGCAGCTTCCTCGACGAGTTGCAGGGCGTGTTCGGCTATCGTCTCGGCGCGTTGCGCCAGGTCGGCGCGCGGCACCTGTACCCGCTGTCGCTGGTGGAAGCCGAGGAGCAGATTCGCCCGCATCTGGCGGTGCTGGGCAATGCCGCCCACAGCCTGCACCCGATCGCCGGGCAGGGTTTCAACCTGTCGCTGCGCGATGTGCAGTCACTGGCCGACGGGCTGCTGGCAGGTCCCGACACGCCAGGCGACTTGGCCACCCTGCGGGCCTATCGCGAGCGCCAGCGCCTGGACCAGGACCTCACCGTCGGCTTCTCCGACAAGGTCACCCGCCTGTTCGGCACCGCCCAGCCGTTCGTCGCCACCGGGCGCAATCTCGGTCTGCTCGGCCTCGACCTGCTGCCTCCGGCCAAGCGCTGGTTCGCCCGCCAGGCCATGGGCCTGGGCACTCGCCCCGACCTCCAGGGCAAGGCATGACCCCTTCTTTCTTCTACGTGGAACAGGCTTGAAGCATGGACATGCGCGCGGATCTGTTGATTGTCGGTGCCGGTATGGTCGGCAGCGCCCTGGCCCTGGCCTTGCAGCACAGCGGCCTGGAAATTCTCCTGCTCGACGGCAGCCCGCTGTCGGTGCAGCGCTTCAACGCCGAGGCGCCGTTCGAGCCACGGGTCAGTGCCCTGTCGGCGGCCAGTCAGCGCATTCTCGACCGCCTCGGTGCCTGGCAGGGCATCAGCGCGCGGCGGGCCAGCCCGTACTCGGACATGCATGTCTGGGACGGCAGCGGTACCGGGCAGATCCACTTCTCCGCGGCCAGCGTGCATGCCGAGGTGCTGGGCCATATCGTCGAAAACCGTGTGATCCAGGACGGCCTGCTGGAGCGTCTGCACGACAGCGAGATCGGCCTGCTGGCCAATGCCCGTCTGGAGCGCATGCGCCGCTCCGGTGACGAATGGCTGCTGACCCTCGCCGATGGCCGCAACCTGCGCGCGCCGCTGGTGGTCGCCGCCGACGGCGCCAACTCGGCGGTGCGCCGCCTGACCGGTTGCGAAACCCGCGAATGGGATTACCTGCACCACGCCATCGTCACCAGCGTGCGTTGTGCCAGGCCGCACCAGGCCACGGCCTGGCAGCGCTTCACCGACGACGGCCCGCTGGCCTTCCTGCCGCTGCTGCGCGATGGCCAGCAGGATTGGTGCTCGATCGTCTGGTCGACCACCCCGGAGCAGGCCGAACGGCTCATGGCATTGCCGGACGAGGCTTTCTGCGCCGAGCTCGAACGTGCCTTCGAGGGCCGCCTGGGCGAAGTGCTCGGTGCCGATCCGCGGCTCTGCGTGCCGCTGCGCCAGCGCCACGCCAAACGCTACGTGGCCGAGGGCCTGGCGCTGATCGGCGACGCCGCGCACACCATCCACCCGCTGGCCGGGCAGGGCGTCAATCTCGGTTTCCTCGATGCCGCGGTGCTTGCGGAAGTCCTGCTGGCCGCCTGCGAGCGTGGCGAGCGTCTGGCCGATGTGCGCGTGCTGAGCCGCTTCGAGCGCCGGCGCATGCCGCACAACCTGGCGCTGATGGCGGCGATGGAAGGTTTCGAGCGTCTGTTCCAGGCCGATCCACTGCCGCTGCGCTGGCTGCGCAACAGTGGCCTGAAATGGGTCGAGCAGATGCCCGAGGCCAAGGCGCTGTTCGTTCGCCAGGCCCTCGGGCTGAGCGGCGATCTGCCGGGGCTGGCGAAGGCCTGAGCGTTTGGCAACATCTGGTAACGTCTCGGTTGGGTGTTCGGTTTGTGGTTGCAAATGACATTAACTACCATTTGCGCCTTATTTCGATACCGAGGAGCGCTACCGATGTCGCCACGCAAGCATTTACTCGCTGCCCTGACCCTTACCCTGTTCGGCGGCGCTGCCCAGGCGGCCGACGAAGTGGTGGTGTACTCCTCGCGCATCGACGAGCTGATCAAGCCGGTATTCGACGCCTATACCGCCAAGACCGGGGTGAAGATCAAGTTCATCACCGACAAGGAAGCCCCGCTGATGCAGCGGATCAAGGCCGAGGGCGAGAACGGCGTGGCCGACCTGCTGCTCACCGTCGACGCCGGCAACCTCTGGCAGGCCGAACAGATGGGCATCCTGCAGCCGATCAAGTCCGCCGTGATCGATGCCAACATCCCGTCGCAATACCGCGCCTCCTCCCATGACTGGACCGGCCTGAGCCTGCGCGCGCGGACCATCGTCTACTCCACCGAGCGGGTCAAACCGCAGGAACTGACCACCTACGAAGCCCTGGCCGACAAGCAATGGGAAGGCCGCCTGTGCCTGCGCACGGCGAAGAAGGTCTACAACCAGTCGCTGACCGCCACCCTGATCGAGACCCACGGCGAGGCGAAGACCGAAGAACTGATCAAGGGCTGGGTCAACAACCTGTCCACCGACGTGTTCTCCGACGACAACGCGGTGGTCAATGCCATCGCCGCCGGCCAGTGCGATGTCGGCATCGTCAACACCTACTACTACGGGCGTCTGCACCAGGCCAATCCGAAGCTGCCGGTCAAGCTGTTCTGGCCGAACCAGGGCGACCGCGGGGTTCACGTCAACCTGTCCGGTATCGGCCTGACCAAGCATGCGCCGCATCCGGAAGCGGCCAAGGCGCTGGTGGAGTGGATGACCGGTGAAGAGGCGCAGAAGATGTTCGCCGGCATCAACCAGGAGTTCCCGGCCAACCCGAAAGTCGCACCGTCCGAGGAAGTTGCGGCCTGGGGCAGCTTCAAGGCCGACACCCTGCCGGTGGAAGTGGCCGGCAAGCGTCAGGCTGAAGCGATTCGCCTGATGGATCGGGCTGGCTGGAACTAAGGCTCAGTCCTTATCCTTGCCGGGCCTTTGAGGGCCTCATCGCGGGCAACGCCCGCTCCCACAGGGGCCGCGTACACCGCGAAACCTGTGGGAGCGGGCGTTGCCCGCGATGAGGCCCTCAAACACATCACACCCTTCGAGACCCGACTCTTGCCCCGCCCCACCCAACGCCGCTGGTACCCCCTGGTCTTCGCCGTCGCCGCGCTGGTGATGCTGCCCCTCAGCGTGCTGCTGCTGTCCTGGCAGAACATCGACCAGCAGATCTGGTCGCATCTGTTCGATACCCAGATGAGCCGTCTGCTGGGCAATACCCTGACCCTGGTGCTCGGTGTCGGTGTCGGTGTGACGCTGATCGGCGTCAGCCTGGCCTGGCTCACCAGCCTCTGCGAATTCCCCGGACGCCGCTGGCTGGACTGGGCGCTGATGCTGCCGTTCGCCATTCCCGCCTATGTGCTGGCCTTTGTCTTCGTCGGCCTGCTGGACTTCTCCGGCCCGGTGCAGACCCTGCTGCGCGAGTGGTTCGGGCCGATGCGCCTGCCGCGGGTACGCTCCACCGGTGGGGTCATCGTGGTCCTGGTGCTGGTGTTCTATCCGTATGTCTATCTGTTGGCGCGCAATGCCTTCCTGGCCCAGGGCAAGGGCCTGATGGAGGCGGCGCGGGTGCTCGGGCAATCGCCGCTGCAGGCGTTCTGGCGCGTTGGTCTGCCGATGGCGCGGCCGGCGATCCTGGCCGGTCTGGCGCTGGCACTGATGGAAACCCTGGCCGACTTCGGTGCGGTCTCGGTGTTCAACTTCGATACCTTCACCACCGCCATCTACAAGACCTGGTACGGCTTCTTCAGCCTGTCCAGCGCCGCGCAACTGGCCAGCCTGCTGTTGCTCGCGGTGATGCTGGTGCTCTATGGCGAGCGCCGCGCCCGCGGCGCGGTGCGCGGCAGCAACGAGCGACCGCGTGGCAAGGCGCTGTATCACCTGCGCGGGATCAAGGCCGCCGCCGCCACTGGCTGGTGCCTGCTGGTGTTCGCCTGCGCGTTCGTCGTACCGGTGCTGCAACTGCTGGTCTGGTTCTGGCAGCGCGGCCGCTTCGACCTCGACGAGCGCTACACAGCGCTGATCCTGCACACCCTCTACCTCGGTGGCGCCGCGGCGTTGCTCACTGTCGGCGTCGCGCTCATGCTGGCTTTCGCCCGGCGTCAGTCCTCGGCACCGGCGATCCGCGCCGGGGTCAGCCTGGCCAATCTCGGCTACGCGCTGCCCGGTTCGGTGCTGGCGGTGGCGATCATGCTGGCGTTCAGTTACCTCGATCGCGAGCTGGTGATTCCGCTTTCCGGCTGGCTCGGCGGGGCCGGCAAGCCGTTGTTGCTCGGCAGCCTGGCGGCGTTGTTGCTGGCCTACCTGGTGCGTTTCATCGCCGTGGCCTTCGGACCGCTGGAAAACAGCCTCGGGCGCATCCGCCCGTCACTGCCGGAGGCGGCACGCAGCCTGGGGGCCAGTGGGCCGGCTTTGTTTTTCAAGGTGTATCTCCCCCTGCTGGCACCAGGTGTGTTGAGCGCGGCCTTGCTGGTTTTCGTCGATGTGCTCAAGGAAATGCCGGCGACCCTGCTGATGCGCCCGTTCGGCTGGGACACCCTGGCGGTGCGGGTGTTCGAGATGACCAGCGAGGGCGAGTGGGCGCGGGCCGCGCTGCCGGCCCTGACCCTGGTGCTGGTCGGCCTGCTGCCGGTCATCGGGCTGATACGGCGCTCCGCTCGTCACCCCGGTCAAAGTCACTGACGGATGCCACCCGGCCTCCTTGCGGATACAATGCGCGGCATTCGCTGCGGCCGGCCCCTGGCCAGGTAGTCGAAACGCTGCCATCAGCCGTAGCCTCGCCACGCCCGGAAGGAGAAACCCATGGGACAGCGTACGCCTCTGTATGACCTTCACCTGGCGCTGGGCGCCAAGATGGTCGATTTTGGCGGTTGGGATATGCCCCTGCATTACGGTTCGCAGGTCGAGGAACACCACCAGGTGCGCCGCGACTGCGGAGTCTTCGATGTGTCGCACATGACCGTGATCGACATCGACGGTGTCGATGCCGGTGACTGGTTGCGTCATCTGCTGGCCAACGACGTCGCCCGCCTCGGCGAGAGCGGCAAGGCCCTCTACAGCACCCTGCTGAACGACCAGGGCGGGGTGATCGACGATCTCATCGCCTACCGTCTCGACGACGGTTACCGGGTGGTGGTCAACGCCGCTACCCGTGACAAGGTCCTGGCCTGGCTCGAAGCGCACCGCAGTGGCTTCGAGGTGCGGCTTCGCGAGCGCCCGGAGCTGGCGATCCTCGCCATCCAGGGCCCGCAGGCGCGGGAGAAGGTCGCCGAACTGCTCAGCGCCTCCCGTGCCGCGCTCATTCGCGAACTGAAGCCGTTCGAAGGCCGTTTCGAAGGCGACTGGTTCATCGCCCGCACCGGCTACACCGGTGAAGACGGCCTGGAGATCATCCTTCCGGCGTTGCAGGCGCCAGCGTTTTTCAACGACCTGGTCGGTGCCGGCATCGCGCCCAGCGGCCTTGGCGCACGCGATACCCTGCGGCTCGAAGCCGGGATGAACCTGTACGGCAACGATATCGACGAAGCCCATTCGCCGCTGACCTCGAACCTGGGCTGGAGCATCGCCTGGGAGCCCGCCGAGCGGGATTTCATCGGGCGTGCGGCGCTGCAGGCCGAGAAAGACCGCGGTATTTCGCTGAAACTGGTCGGCCTGGTGCTGGAAGAGCGCGGTGTTCTGCGCGCCCACCAGGTCGTTCGTGTAGCGGAAATTGGCGAAGGAGAGATTACCAGTGGTAGTTTCTCACCTACGCTGAGCAAGGCTATCGCTCTGGCGCGCCTTCCGATGGCGACCGCCGACCGCGCCGAGGTGGAAATCCGCGGCAAATGGTACCCGGTGCGCGTGGTCAAGCCGACGTTCGTGCGTCACGGCAGAATTCTGATCTGACATCCATTCCGGCGGGCCGACCGCTGACCTGTTGAGGAAAGACAACTATGAGCAATGTTCCTGCCGACCTGCGTTACGCCGAGAGCCACGAATGGGCCCGGCTGGAGGCCGATGGTACGGTTACCGTGGGTATCAGCGATCACGCCCAGCAAGCCCTGGGTGATGTGGTGTTCGTCGAGCTGGCCGAAGTCGGCAAGGTGTTCGGCGCGGGCGACGCCGCGGGCGTCGTCGAGTCGGTGAAGGCCGCCTCGGACATCTACGCCCCGATCTCGGGCGAGGTCATCGCAGTCAACGAAGAGCTGGCCGACAGCCCTGAGCTGCTCAACAGCGAACCTTACGATTCGTGGATCTTCAAGCTGAAACCGGCCGATCCGTCCGAGCTGGACAAGCTGCTGGACGCCGCCGGCTACCAGGCCGCCATTGGCGAGTAAGACCCCTCCTCGCGTATTTTTCCGACGCAATCGGTAATCCCTTCCTAGACTCTAATGGCTCCGACACCCATCGGGGCTTGGTCTAGGAAGAGAGAGCCGCTATGTCCTTGTTGCCGTCCCTGAGCCAACTGCACGACCCCAATCCGTTCCTGCGCCGTCACCTCGGCCCCGATGCCGCCGAGCAGCAGGCCATGCTCGAAGCCCTTGGCGTCGCCAGCCGCAGCGAGCTGATCGAACAGACCGTGCCACCCGGCATTCGCTTCAATCGCCTTCTGGATCTGCCGCCCGCCCTCGATGAGCAGGCCGCGCTGGAGAAGCTGCGTGCCTACGCCGAGCAGAACGAGTGCTGGACCAGCCTGATCGGCATGGGCTACCACGCGACCCGCACACCTACGGTGATCCTGCGCAACGTCCTGGAAAATCCGGGCTGGTACACCGCCTACACGCCCTATCAGCCGGAAATTGCCCAGGGCCGCCTGGAGGCCTTGCTGAACTTCCAGCAGATGGTCATCGACCTGACCGGGCTCGACCTGGCCAATGCCTCGCTGCTGGACGAAGCCACCGCCGCCGGCGAAGCCATGGCTCTGGCCAAGCGGGTGAGCAAGTCGCGCAGCAACCGTTTCTTCGCCGACGAGCACTGCCATCCGCAGACCCTGTCGGTGCTGCAGACCCGTGCCGAGGGCTTTGGCTTCGAGCTGGTGGTGGATTCGCTGGAAAACCTGGACCAGCACCAGGTGTTCGGTGCCCTGCTGCAATACCCGAATACCCATGGAGGGGTGCATGACCTGCGTCCCGCGATCGCGCACCTGCACGGCCAGCAGGCCATCGCCTGTGTCGCCGCCGACCTGCTCAGCCTGTTGCTGCTGACGCCGCCGGGCGAGCAGGGCGCCGACGTGGTGCTCGGCTCGTCGCAGCGCTTCGGCGTGCCGATGGGCTACGGCGGTCCGCATGCCGCGTACTTTGCCTGCCGCGACGAGTTCAAGCGGGCCATGCCGGGGCGCATCATTGGCGTCTCCAAGGACGCCCGCGGCAACCTGGCGCTGCGCATGGCCCTGCAGACCCGCGAGCAGCATATCCGCCGCGAGAAGGCCAACTCGAACATCTGCACCGCGCAGGTACTGCTGGCCAATATCGCCGGCTTCTACGCGGTCTACCACGGACCGGACGGCCTGCGCCGCATCGCCCAGCGCGTGCACCGGCTGACCACCCTTCTCGCCGCCGGCCTCGAGCGCAACGGCATCAAGCGCCTCAATCGACACTTCTTCGACACCCTGACCCTGGACGTCGGCGGCAGCCAGACCGCGATCATCCAGAGTGCCGAAGCGGCGCGGATCAATCTGCGCATCCTGGGCCGGGGCCATCTGGGCGTGAGCCTCGACGAGACCAGCGATGAAAGCACTGTGCTGCGCCTGTTCGATATCTTCCTCGGGGTCGACCACGCGCTGCGGATCGAGGACCTGGACAGCGAGGCCCTGCCCGCCGGTATCCCGGACGCCCTGTTGCGTCGCTCGGACTACCTGACCCACCCGGTGTTCAACCTGCACCACAGCGAAACCGAGATGCTGCGCTACCTCAAGCAGCTGGAGAACAAGGACCTGGCCCTGAACCAGTCGATGATCCCGCTGGGCTCCTGCACCATGAAGCTGAATGCCAGCAGCGAAATGATCCCGATCACCTGGCCGGGCTTCGCCGACCTGCATCCCTTCGTTCCGCTGGCGCAGGCCAGTGGTTACAAGGCCCTGACTGACGAGCTGGAGAGCTGGTTGTGCGCGATCACCGGTTTCGATGCCATCTGCATGCAGCCCAATTCCGGTGCCCAGGGCGAATACGCCGGGCTGCTGGCGATCCGCAAATATCACCAGAGCCGCCAGCAGGGGCAGCGTGATATCTGCCTGATTCCCGCCTCGGCCCACGGCACCAACCCGGCTTCGGCGCAGATGGCGGGCATGCAGGTGGTGATCGTCGCCTGCGACACGGCCGGCAACGTCGATCTTGAAGACCTCAAGGCCAGGGCCAAGGAGGCCGGCGAGCGGCTGTCCTGCCTGATGGCCACTTATCCCTCGACCCATGGCGTGTACGAGGAAGGCATCAGCGAGATCTGCGAGGTTATCCACAGCCATGGCGGGCAGGTGTACATGGATGGCGCCAACCTCAATGCCCAGGTCGGCCTGGCGCGGCCGGCGGATATCGGTGCCGACGTCTCGCACATGAACCTGCACAAGACCTTCTGCATTCCTCATGGCGGTGGCGGGCCGGGCATGGGCCCGATCGGCGTGCGCGCGCACCTGGCGCCCTTCGTCGCCAGCCACCCGGTGGTCCCGGTGCCGGGACCGGACCCGCAGAACACCGCGGTCAGCGCCGCGCCCTGGGGCAGTGCGAGCATTCTGCCGATCAGCTGGATGTACATCGCCATGATGGGACCGCAACTGGCGGACGCCAGCGAGGTGGCGATCCTCTCCGCCAACTATCTGGCCGAGCGCCTGGGTGGGGCGTTTCCGGTGCTGTATCGCGGCCGCAACGAGCGCGTCGCTCATGAATGCATCCTCGACCTGCGACCGCTCAAGGCGCAGACCGGGATCAGCGAAGAGGACGTGGCCAAGCGGCTGATGGACTATGGCTTCCATGCGCCGACCATGTCCTTCCCGGTGCCGGGCACCTTGATGGTCGAGCCCACCGAAAGCGAGCCCAAGGCCGAGCTGGACCGTTTCGTCGAGGCGATGCTGAGCATTCGCGCGGAAATCGCCGAAGTACAGAATGGCAACTGGCCGGCGGAGGACAACCCGCTGAAGCGGGCGCCGCATACCCTGGAGGATGTGTTGGGCGTATGGGACCGCCCCTACAGCCTCGAACAGGCGGTGGCGCCGAGCGCCCATGCCCGGGCGCACAAGTACTGGCCGGCGGTGAACCGGGTGGACAACGTGTATGGGGACCGCAATCTGTTCTGTGCCTGTGTGCCGGTGGAGGATTATCGCTGAACGCATTTGGGGCCTGCTCTGCAGGCCCTCGCGACGGTTCGGCGCCCGGACAGGCTCGCGCCCACGGGTCATGTGCTCATGTGGAAATCAGGTCCACTTCGTTCATCGTCGTGATCCCCGCGGCGGCCTTGCGTTCGCCTGCCTCACGCAACCCCTCGATCCCCAGGCTCCGTGCCCGCTTGCGCAACGCCTGCACATCGCACTGCGCGTCGATCAAGTCGCGCAGTTCGTCATCGAGTTCCAGCACCTCGTACACCCCCGTCCGCCCGCGATAGCCGGTCTGCCGGCATTCCCGACAACCCACCGCGCCGTCCGCCGACTTGCACGCGCAGCAGAGGGTCCGCACCAGCCGTTGCGCCACCACCCCGACCAGCGTCGCCTTGATCAGATACTGCGCAACCCCCAGCTCCAGCAGCCGGCCGATTGCCCCGCAGGCGTCGTTGGTGTGCGTGCTGGACAGCACCAGGTGCCCGGTCAGTGCGGCCTGGATGGCGACCTGCGCGGTTTCCAGGTCACGGATCTCGCCGACCATGATGATGTCCGGATCCTGGCGCAGCAGGGCACGCACGCCGCTGGCGAAATCCAGACCGATGCCCGGATGGACCTGGGTCTGGTTGAAGGCCGGTTCGACCATCTCGATCGGGTCTTCCAGCGTGCAGACATTGACCCGCGACGTCGCCAGTTGCTTGAGCGCGCTGTACAGGGTGCTGGTCTTGCCCGAGCCGGTCGGCCCGGTGACCAGGATGATGCCGTGGGGCCGCCGCAGCATGTTCTGCCAGCGCCGCAGCTGGTCGTCCTCGAAGCCCAGGGCCTGGCAATCCTGGCGTAGCAGCCGCGGGTCGAAGATGCGCATGACCAGCTTCTCGCCGAACGTGGTGGGCAGCGTCGACAGGCGCAACTCCACTTCGTCGCCGGTCGGTGTGCGGGTCTTGATCCGGCCGTCCTGCGGTCGGCGTCGTTCCGCGACATTCATGCGCCCGAGGTTCTTCAGGCGACTGGTGATGGCCAGGGCCACCGCCGCCGGAAAGGCATAGACGCCGTGCAGCACGCCGTCTATGCGCAGGCGCAGGTGGCCCTGGTCGCGCCGCGGTTCGAGGTGAATGTCGCTGGCCCGCTGTTCGAAGGCGTACTGCAGCAGCCAGTCGACGATGCTGACGATGTGCGCGTCGTCGGCATCATGCTTGCCGTCGCCCAGTTCCAGCAGTTGTTCCAGGTTGCCGCCGGGCGCCGCGGGCACCTCCTGCTGGCTGGCGCCGCTGACCGAACGGGCGAGGCGGAAGAAGTCCTGGCTGACCTGGCGAATCCGCAGCGGGCTGGCCACTACCCGGATCACCTTGCGTTTGAGCGCCTGGCTCAGGTCCGCCTCCCAGCTGCGCACCCAGGGTTCGGCACTGGCCACGGTGACGCTGCCGGCGCTCTGCGCCACGGCGAGGATGCCGTGACGCCGGGCGAAGGCGGCGGAGATCAGGCCGCTGGTGCCAGCGAAGTCGATCTGCAGCGGGTCGAGACGAAGAAACGGTTGCTCCGCCTGTTCCGCCAGCCACTGACACAGGCGATCCAGATCGAATACCTGGCCAGGCTGGTGCAGGTCTTCCAGGTGCTGGCTGGCGATGGTTTCCAGGGGGTGGATGCCCTCGGCGTCAGGCGTGCAGCGCTGGCGCGCGTCAGGGGCTATACGGTGCTGGGCGACCAGTGTGTCCAGCAGCTGGAGCAGATCCAGGTGGCGATCCATGTGCGACGTCCTTGTGCAATGGCAAGGCTGCCAAGGCTAGTCGCGGTGGCGCGGGCGGGCGCTTCAGAAGGATTGCAGGGTTTTTCCCGGTGCGTCGTTCGACAGCAGCGCGGTACGCAGCACCACCTCGCAGACGCAGATCAGGTTGCGCATCTTCTGTGCGATCAACTGCGCGCGGTGCCAGCTCAGGCCGTCGATGGCGATTTCCACTTGCAGCAGGTCGGCTTGCTGGCGCATCTGCACGCCATGGGGGAGCAGGCACTGCAGGGCGAACAGATTGAGGATGCGGCAGAGGCTGTCGGATTCCGGCTCGACCTGCAGTTGATAGTGGTAGCGCACATTGTTGTTTTCGCTGCCGATGCTGTCGGCAGCATGCCGTTGCGCGGCGGCGAAGTGGTCAGTGCGTTCGAGTGCGGTCATGGGAAATCTCCGAAAGCGATGCAGGAATCTTTGCACGGCGAAGCGGAGATTGTTTTCCTATCATGGGCCTCTGTGGCATTTTTTCGAATCATTCAATTCGCCGGATGGCGATAAGGAGAAATAATCATGCAAAGCGAGCTGGATGCCTATGACCGCCGCATTCTGGCCCTGTTGCAGGACGATGCCTCGCTGTCCAGCGCGCAGATCGCCGAGAGGGTGGGGTTGTCGCAATCGCCGTGCTGGCGGCGCATCCAGCGGCTGAAGGAGGAAGGGGTGATCCGCGCCCAGGTGACGCTGCTCGACCGCAAGAAGATCGGTCTCAACACGCAGATCTTCGCCGAGGTCAAACTCAACGCCCACGGGCGTTCCAACTTCGCCGAGTTCACCGAGGCGATCCGCGGCTTTCCGGAAGTGCTGGAGTGTTATGTGCTGATGGGGGCAGTGGATTTTCTGCTGCGCATCGTCACCCCGGATATCGAGGCTTACGAGCGCTTCTTCTTCGAGAAACTGTCGCTGGTGCCGGGGATCCAGGAGGTCAACTCGACCGTGGCGCTGTCGGAGATCAAGTCCACGACCAGCTTGCCGGTCTAGCGTTAAGTGCCTGCAAAGAACGTGTAGGAGCGTGGCTTGTCGGGGCGCCGAACCGCCGCGAAAGGACCGCGCAGCGGTCCAAAAATGGTGTTGCCAGAGCGAGTTTAGGACCGCTGCGCGGTCCTTTCGCAGGCAAGCCAGCTCCTACAGGGGCCGCGTGAGGCCATAGCCCCCAATCGGCTTATTTGCGCGCCAGCTGTTTCCAGGCGCGGCATTGGGCAACGGAGAAGGCCTGCTGCACGCGTGCATCGAGGACTTCGTCGCTGATCGGCTGGTTGGCCAGGTGCTGCAGCTTGACCAGCTCGCCGTACAGACGATCCAGCTCCGGCACTTCCAGCACGTTGCGCGCATAGTGAAGCCAGACCAGCAGGCGCTCGATGCGCGGCAACTGCTCGGCGAGGTCTTCCGGCTGCTGCTGGTACAGCGGCAGTTGCAAGGCCTTGGCTTCGTCGCCCAGCTCCACGCTCAGCCAGTTGGCCAGTTGCGCCGCGCCCTGGCGCTCGCCGCGCTTGTTGCGCTCGGCGGTCCAGCCGCGGGCCAGCAGCCAGCGCGAGGTGTCCAGGGAGAACTGGCCCCAGCGGGTGTCCAGCAGTTCGTCGGCGAACTGCTCCGGGGCGGCGCGACGCACGTCTTCATCGTCGTTGCCGGCCAGGACCAGGGTGCGCCAGTCTTCCAGCAGGGCGTCGAGCACGTTGCGCAGCTCGCGGGTGGTGGCACGCGGCGCGGCCTGGCCGAGGCTGCTGGCCAGGGCACGCAGTTCGCCGAGGTTCTGCACCCAGTCCTGCAGCAGGCGCCAGTGACCGGTGTGGTGGAACTGTTCGGCGAGGCGCTGGCTGCTGGCGAGCAGGTGCCAGGCGATGGCGGCGAAAGCGTCGTCCAGGGACATTTCCGCGTCCAGCTCGGGCGCCGGCAGGTTGACGTGATAGCTGGTCGGGTCGAGCAGGCGGTAGCCGCGCTCGGCCTTGCTGATGTCGCAAGGGAACAGCGGCAGGCTCGCGGCCAGTTCGGCGGCCAGCTCCAGCAGGGCTTCCGGTTCGCCTTCGCGCAGTTCCAGTTCCAGTTCGCAGATTTCTTCCTTCTGCTTGCCGGCGCTGACGGTACCGAGGTCCAGGGCCGCTTCGATGACCACCTTGGACTTGCCGCGGCCCCAGGCGATATCGGCGAATTCACGGACGAAATCGGTGGTGAACAGCGGCTTGATGGTCTTCTTGTCCAGCTCGGCCAGGGCGGCTGGCCAGCAGGTGTCGTCGAGCTTCTTCAGGTCGAGCTTGGCCTTGGCCAGTTCCCACTGGAATTCGTTGCGCTCGGACAGGCCGGCGACGCTTTTGCCACGGCTTTTCAGGGTCTGGATCACCACATCGCCGTCACGGCGCAGGCGCAGGGCGACCTTGGCCGCGGACAGATCGCGCTCCGGAGTGTCGAAGTACTGGTTGAGCAGCTCGCGCTGCTGCCAGCCGGACTTGTTGCGCTTTTTCAGCAACGGGTGTTCGCGCAGGGCGGCGAGGGTCTCGCGGCTGATCCGCAGTTTGATTTCGGTTTCTTTATTCATTGCCGGGTAACCAGGCTGGAAGGGCGGGGTACGTCTTGGTCGTGCAGTGTACAGGAGTCGCTCGCCGACGGTTTATTCATGCAGCCCGATGGCCCTATGATGGGATTCGTTTCCAGGAGAACGCGCATGTCGCTGCCATCGCTCAAGGACCAGTTCGCCGCGCTGATCGCGGCGCCTTCGGTCAGTTGTACCCAACCGGATCTGGACCAGTCCAATCGCGCGGTGATCGATCTGCTCGCCAACTGGCTCGGCGACCTGGGGTTCTCCTGCGAAATCCAGGAAGTGACGCCGGGCAAGTTCAACCTGCTCGCCAGTTTCGGCAGCGGTCCCGGCGGCCTGGTGCTGGCCGGGCACAGCGATACCGTGCCATACGATCCGCAGCTGTGGAAAAGCGATCCGCTCACGCTCAGCGAAGAGGGTGACCGCTGGATCGGCCTGGGTGTGTGCGACATGAAGGGCTTCTTCCCGTTGATCATCGAGGCGGTCCTGCCGCTGCTCGACCAGCCGTTCAGGCAGCCGTTGCTGATTCTGGCGACCTGCGACGAGGAGAGTTCCATGTCCGGCGCCCGCGCCCTGGCCGAGGCCGGGCGGCCGCTGGGACGGGCGGCGGTGATCGGCGAGCCGACCGGGTTGAAGCCGATCCGCCTGCACAAGGGGGTGATGATGGAGCGCATCGACATCCTCGGGCGCAGCGGCCATTCGTCGGATCCGTCCCTCGGCCACAGCGCCCTTGAAGCCATGCACCAGGTCATGGGCGAGCTGATGGCCCTGCGTCGGCAATGGCAGCGCGAGTACAACAACGCGCAGTTCACCGTGCCACAGCCAACGATGAACTTCGGCTGCATCCACGGCGGCGACAACCCCAACCGGATCTGCGGCCAGTGCGCCCTGGAGTTCGACCTGCGGCCGTTGCCGGGCATGGACCCGCAGGTGCTGCGCGCGGCGATCCGCGGCAAGCTGGCGCCGCTGGCCGAGCAGCATCAGGTGAAGATCGATTACGCACCGCTGTTCCCCGAGGTCCCGCCATTCGAGCAGCGCGCGGATGCGGAACTGGTGCAACTGGCCGAACGTCTTACCGGTCATGCGGCCGCGGCAGTAGCCTTCGGCACCGAAGCGCCTTATCTTCAGCGCCTGGGCTGCGAGACCATCGTGCTCGGCCCCGGTGACATCGCCTGCGCCCACCAGCCCGGCGAGTACCTTGAACTGTCACGCCTGGCGCCTACAGTGCGTCTGTTGCGTGAACTGATCCAGCATTACTGCCTCAGCCCGGTCTGAGAACAGTCCTTTTCTCATAGAGGAGAACGCGTGTGACGCCTTGCCTGTTGCGACGATAACCCTTCGAGCGCTGTGTGCCGTTCCGTTCTTGTTTTAATCCTTACAGGCTCAGGTCATGCCCGAATACGTCAACTGGCTGCGTCACGCTTCTCCCTACATCAATGCCCACCGGGACTGCACCTTCGTGGTCATGCTCCCGGGAGACGGGGTCGAACACCCCAACTTCGGCAATATCGTCCACGATCTGGTGCTGCTGCACAGCCTCGGAGTACGCCTCGTTCTGGTGCACGGTTCCCGTCCGCAAATCGAAAGCCGCCTCGCCGCGCGTGGTCTGAGTGCCCATTACCACCATGGTCTGCGCATCACCGACGCGGCGACGCTGGAGTGCGTGATCGATGCCGTGGGGCAACTGCGTATCGCCATCGAGGCACGCCTGTCGATGGACATGGCCAATTCGCCGATGCAGGGCGCGCGCCTGCGGGTGGCCTCGGGCAACCTGGTGACCGCGCGGCCGATCGGCGTTGTCGAGGGGGTCGATTATCACCACACCGGCGAGGTGCGCCGGGTCGATCGCAAGGGTATCAATCGCCTGCTGGACGAGCGCTCCATCGTGTTGCTGTCGCCGCTGGGCTACTCGCCCACCGGCGAGATCTTCAACCTGGCCTGCGAAGACGTCGCCACCCGCGCCGCCATCGAGCTGGCGGCGGACAAGCTGCTGCTGTTCGGCGCCGAACCGGGTCTGCTGGATGCCAGTGGCCGGTTGGTGCGGGAGATTCGCCCGCAGCAGGTGGCGCCGCATCTGGAGCGTTTGGGTAGCGACTATCAGGGTGAATTGCTGGATGCCGCGGCAGAAGCGATCCGTGGCGGCGTGGCGCGCAGCCATATCGTCAGCTACGTGGAGAATGGCGCGCTGCTCAACGAACTGTTCACCCGCGGCGGCGGCGGTACGCTGGTGGCGCAGGAACAGTTCGAGCTGGTGCGCGAGGCGGCGATCGAGGACGTCGGTGGCCTGCTGGAACTGATCAGCCCGCTGGAAGAGCAGGGCATCCTGGTGCGGCGCTCCCGCGAGGTGCTGGAGCGCGAGATCGAGCAGTTCAGCGTGGTGGAGCGGGAGAGCACGATCATCGCCTGCGCGGCGCTGTATCCGATTGCCGATTCCGATGCGGGGGAGCTGGCCTGTCTGGCGGTGAATCCGGAATATCGCCACGGTGGACGCGGGGATGACCTGCTGGAGCGGATCGAGACGCGGGCGCGGGAGATGGGCTTGAAGACGCTGTTCGTGCTGACGACCCGGACGGCGCACTGGTTCCGCGAGCGCGGCTTCGTGCCGAGCGGGGTGGAGCGGCTGCCGGCGGCGCGGGCTTCGTTGTACAACTATCAGCGCAATTCGAAGATCTTCGAAAAAGCTTTGTAGTCCTCGAGGGCCCTATCGCTTGCCAGCGATGGGGCCATGAAAAACGCCGCCTGATCAGGCGGCGTTTTCAGTTACACGGTATGCAGGTACCAGTTGTACTCGAGGTCGGAGATGGAGTGCTCGAACTCCTCCAGCTCGCTCTCCTTGCACGCGACGAAGATGTCGATGTACTTCGGATCGATGTACTTGTTGAGGATCTCGCTGTCGTCCAGCTCGCGCAGGGCATCGCGCAGGTTGTTCGGCAGGCTCTGCTCGACCTGTTCGTAGGCGTTGCCTTCGACGGGAGTGCTTGGCTCGACCTTGTTGGTCAGGCCGTGATGCACACCCGCCAGCACGGCGGCCATCAGCAGGTACGGGTTGGCGTCGGCGCCGGCCACGCGGTGCTCGATGCGCACGGCATCGGCGGAGCCAGTCGGTACGCGCAGGGCCACTGTGCGGTTGTCCAGACCCCAGCTCGGCGCGTTCGGCACATAGAACTGCGCCCCGAAACGGCGGTACGAGTTGACGTTCGGGCAGAGGAACGCCATCGAGGCGGGCAGGGTCTCGAGCACACCGCCGATCGCGTGACGCAGCGCGGCGTTCTGCTCGGGATCCTCACTGGTGAAGATGTTCTTGCCATCCTTGTCCAGCACCGAGATATGGACGTGCAGACCATTGCCCGCCTGGCCCGGATACGGCTTGGCCATGAAGGTGGTGTCCATCTCATGGTCGTAGGCGATGTTCTTGATCAGGCGCTTGAGCAGGACCGCGTAGTCGCAGGCTTTCAGCGGATCGGCGACATGGTGCAGGTTGACTTCGAACTGCGCCGGGGCGCTTTCCTTGACGATGGCGTCGGCGGGAATGCCTTGTTCCTTCGCACCTTCGAGGATGTCCTGGAGGCAGTCGACGTACTCGTCGAGGTCGTCGATCAGGTAGACCTGGGTCGATTGCGGACGTTTGCCGGAGATCGGCGAGCGTGGCGGCTGCGGGCGGCCGTTCACGTTTTCCTGGTCGATCAGGTAGAACTCCAGTTCGAACGCGGCGCAGATGGTCAGGCCCAGGTCGTCGAACTTGCTCACCACCTGGCGCAGCACTTCACGCGGGTCGGCGAAGAACGGCTCGCCTTCGAGTTCGTGCATGGTCATCAGCAGTTGCGCGGTGGGGCGCTTTTGCCAGGGTTCGTTGGACAGGGTGCCGGGGATTGGGTAGCAGATCCGGTCGGCATCGCCGATGTCCAGGCCAAGACCGGTGCTTTCGACGGTGGAACCGTTGATATCCAGGGCGAAGAGGGAGGCGGGCAGGTTGATGCCTTTCTCGTAAACCTTGTGGAGGCTGGTGCGCTCGATGCGCTTGCCACGCACCACACCATTCATATCTGCAATCAGAAGGTCAACGTAGAGAACCTCAGGATGTTCCTTAAGGAACGCGTTCGCTTCGTTAAGCTGAACGGCACGCGGGGGTACCGACATGATGCAACACCTTTGTTGTTAAAAATATCAATCAATTGGGGCTTGCAAGCCCAGTCAAACGGAAAGCCCGAGTGAAGTCAAGCAAGGCCCATGATGCCCTAAAAAGGCACCATAGCGGCAATTTTGCTGCAATTGAGGGCGTCGACAAGGGCTGCTTTAGTCGTTGAAGAGCTGGAACATGAAAGCCGTATTTTATTTTTTACGGGGGTGTTGTGTAAAAAAATGAACAAGGCTAAGCTCGGTCGCAACCCATAACATCAATAATACCGGGGGTTACATGTTACGCCTGTCGATCAACGGCGATCGCGGCTGTCCAGTCTGGACAGGCCCGGACGTCACTTTCGCGAGCAGCGATCGCTGCCTGCCCGTCGTGTTCAATCCGGCCAAAATAGTTGACGGCCAAGGCGATGTATTCCCGAAAGATTCACCCTCTCATACTGCCATTCATGACTATAGTCGGCTCCCCCGCATCCCGATGGATGCCGGAGCGGCATTCTCCCCGCGCGGCTTTTGCTTTGCCTTCGCGCGGCATCCAGAATGCTGGAGACGGCCCGTTGCGGGCGTCCTGACCACAGTCCAGGCATTTACCTCCCGAGGTATGTATGAGTAGCAGCAATCTCGACCAGCTCACCGATTGGCTGAAAGAGCACAAAATCACCGAAGTCGAATGCCTGATCAGCGACCTGACCGGCATCACCCGGGGCAAGATCTCGCCGACCAACAAGTTCATCGCGGAAAAGGGCATGCGTCTGCCCGAGAGCGTCCTGCTGCAGACCGTGACCGGTGACTACGTCGATGACGACATCTATTACGAGCTGCTCGACCCGGCCGACATCGATATGGTCTGCCGTCCCGACGAGAACGCAGTGTTCCTCGTGCCATGGGCCGTCGAGCCGACCGCCCAGGTCATTCACGACACCTACGACAAGAAGGGCAACCCGGTCGAGCTGTCGCCGCGCAACGTTCTCAAGAAAGTCCTGAAACTCTATGCCGACAAGGGCTGGCAGCCGATCGTGGCGCCGGAGATGGAGTTCTACCTGACCAAGCGCTGCGAAGACCCGGACTTCCCGCTGCAGCCGCCGGTCGGCCGCTCCGGTCGCCCGGAAACCGGTCGGCAGTCGTTCTCCATCGAAGCCGCCAACGAGTTCGACCCGCTGTTCGAGGACGTCTACGACTGGTGCGAGCTGCAGAATCTCGATCTCGACACGCTGATCCACGAAGACGGCACCGCGCAGATGGAAATCAACTTCCGTCATGGCAACGCGCTGTCCCTGGCCGACCAGATCCTGGTGTTCAAGCGCACCATGCGCGAGGCCGCGCTCAAGCACAACGTCGCCGCCACCTTCATGGCCAAGCCGATGACCGGCGAGCCGGGCAGTGCCATGCACCTGCACCAGAGCATCATCGACGTGAAGACCGGGAAGAACATCTTCTCCAACGCAGACGGTAGCATGAGCGAGCTGTTCCTCTATCACATCGGCGGACTGCAGAAGTTCATCCCCGAAGTGCTGCCGCTGTTCGCCCCCAACGTCAACTCGTTCCGCCGCTTCCTGCCCGACACCTCGGCGCCGGTCAACGTGGAGTGGGGCGAGGAAAACCGTACCGTCGGCCTGCGCGTACCGGATGCCGGCCCGCAGAACCGTCGTGTGGAAAACCGCCTGCCCGGCGCTGACGCCAACCCGTACCTGGCGATCGCCGCCAGCCTGCTGTGCGGCTACATCGGCATGGTCGAGGGCGTGAATGCCAGCGCACCGGTCCAGGGTCGTGGCTACGAGCGGCGCAACCTGCGCCTGCCGCTGACCATCGAGGACGCCCTGGAACGCATGGAGAACTGCCGTGCGCTGGAGGCCTATCTGGGCAAGAAATTCATTGCCGGCTACGTCGCGACCAAACGCGCCGAGCATGAAAACTTCAAGCGCGTGATCAGTTCCTGGGAACGCGAGTTCCTGCTGTTCGCGGTCTGATAAACCCCGGGGCCGCAGGAGCGCGGCCGCCAGCAATCGGAGAAGCACATGAGCGTCAAGAACCCGCAAACCCGCGAGTGGCAAGACCTGAGTCGTGATCATCACCTGGCGCCCTTCAGCGACTACAAGCAGTTGCAGGAGAAGGGCCCGCGGATCATCACCAAGGCCCAGGGCGTGCATCTGTGGGACAGCGAGGGCCACAAGATCCTCGATGGCATGGCCGGTCTGTGGTGCGTGGCGGTCGGCTACGGGCGTGAAGAGCTGGTCGAGGCGGCGAGTCGGCAGATGCGCGAGCTGCCCTACTACAACCTGTTCTTCCAGACCGCTCATCCACCGGCACTGGAACTGGCCAAGGCCATCTCCGACGTGGCGCCGGCGGGCATGAGCCATGTGTTCTTCACCGGTTCCGGCTCCGAAGGCAACGACACCGTGCTGCGCATGGTCCGTCACTATTGGGCGCTGCAAGGCAAGCCGCGGAAGAAGGTGATCATCGGCCGCGTCAACGGCTACCACGGCTCCACCGTGGCCGGTGCCAGCCTCGGCGGCATGTCCGGCATGCACGAGCAGGGCGACCTGCCGATTCCCGGCATCGTCCACATCCCGCAGCCGTATTGGTTCGGCGAGGGCGGCGAGAAGAGCCCGGAGGAGTTCGGTATCTGGGCTGCCGAGCAGTTGGAGAAGAAGATCCTCGAAGTCGGCGTGGACAACGTTGCCGCCTTCATCGCCGAGCCGATCCAGGGCGCCGGCGGCGTGATCATTCCGCCAGACAGCTACTGGCCGAAGATCAAGGAGATCCTTGCCCGCTACGACATCCTCTTCGTCGCCGACGAAGTGATCTGCGGCTTCGGCCGTACCGGCGAGTGGTTCGGCTCCGACTACTACGACCTGAAGCCCGACCTGATGACCATCGCCAAGGGCCTGACCTCCGGCTACATCCCCATGGGCGGCGTGATCGTCCGTGACGAAGTGGCCAAGGTGCTCGGCGAAGGCGGCGACTTCAACCACGGCTTCACCTACTCCGGGCACCCGGTGGCGGCGGCGGTGGGTCTGGAAAACCTGCGCATCCTGCGCGACGAGAAGATCGTCGAGCGCGTTCGCGAGGAAACGGCACCCTATTTGCAAAAGCGTCTGCGCGAGCTGAACGACCACCCGCTGGTGGGCGAGGTCCGCGGTCTGGGCATGCTCGGTGCGATCGAGCTGGTCAAGGACAAGGCCACCCGCAGCCGTTATGAAGGCAAGGCCGTCGGCATGATCTGCCGCCAGTTCTGCTTCGACAACGGCCTGATCATGCGCGCGGTGGGCGACACCATGATCATCGCTCCGCCGCTGGTGATCAGCCGGGCCGAGATCGACGAACTGGTGGAAAAGGCCCGTAAATGTCTGGATCTGACCCTCGAAGCGCTGAGCTGATCGCCTGCTAGGCTGGCGTAGTGGCTTTGCGGCATGCCAAGGCGTTGAAAGAGCGCCTTGGATCTTGCCAGACTAGCGCCTGTTTCAGTCGCCCGGCACTGGCACGGACAGGGCCGGCCGCTGAACAGATGGCTTTATAAAAATTCTGGAGCAATACGCATGAAGATATTCGGCAAGACGCTGTTGGCCGTATCCCTGGCCGGGATGGTGGCTAGTGCTGTTCACGCGGACGACAAGGTTCTCCACGTCTACAACTGGTCCGACTACATTGCCGCGGATACTGTGGCCAAGTTCGAGAAGCAGACCGGTATCAAGGTCGTCTACGACGTCTTCGACAGCAACGAGACCCTGGAAGCCAAGCTGCTGGCGGGCAAGTCCGGCTACGACGTGGTCGTGCCGTCGAACAACTTCCTCGCCAAGCAGATCAAGGCCGGCGTCTACCAGGAACTGGACAAGTCCAAGCTGCCGAACTGGAAGAACCTCGACGAAGACCTGCTCAAGGCCGTCGGCGACGCCAGCGACCCGGGCAACAAGCACGCCTTCCCGTACATGTGGGGCAGCATCGGCATCGGCTACAACCCGGAGAAGGTCAAGGCCGCGCTGGGCATCGACAAGATCGACTCCTGGGATGTCGTCTTCAAGCCGGAGAACATCGCCAAGCTGAAGAGCTGCGGCGTGAGCTTCCTCGACGCCCCGACCGAAATGATCCCGGCCGCGCTGCACTACCTGGGCAAGCCGACCGCGAGCAAGGACAAGAAGGACCTGCAGGCTGCCGAAGCCCTGTTCATGAGCATTCGTCCATCGGTCACCTACTTCCACTCCTCCAAGTACATCTCGGACCTGGCCAACGGCAACATCTGCGTGGCTGTTGGCTACTCGGGTGATCTGGAGCAGTCCAAGGCCCGTGCCCACGAAGCCGGCGACAAGATCAAGCTGAGCTACATGATTCCGAAAGAAGGCGCTGGCACCTTCTACGACATGGTCGCGATTCCGAAGGACGCCGAGAACGTCGACGCTGCCTATCAATGGATGAACTTCCTGCTGCAGCCGGAAATCATGGCCGAAATCACCAATGCCGTGCGTTTTCCGAACGGCAACAAGGCGGCCACCCCGTTGGTGGACAAGGACATCTCCGGCGATCCGAGCATCTACCCGTCGGATGAAGTGAAGAAGCAGCTGTACGCGATCAGCGACCAGGATGCCCAGACCCTGCGTCTGATCACCCGCAGCTGGACCAAGATCAAATCGGGCAAGTAAGCCGGGTTTGCCTCGGGGCGCGGCGAAAGCCGCGTCCTTGACGGCTGCAATACAATTTTTTTTGCTGGATGGGTGTATCGAAGGTAAGTTGCGCGCCGGTTCGGTGATCCGGCAGTCATTTCTGCCGCACGCCACACGGGCACTAATGTAGAGGACCTCCCACTTGTCTATTTCCATACTTCGCAAGGCCGTCCTGGCTGGAGCGGGTCTGACGCTGGCATGCAGCGTCCAAGCGGCGCCCACGGTGCACATTTACAACTGGTCGGACTACATCGGCCAGACCACCCTCGCGGACTTCGAAAAGACCACCGGCATCAAGCCGCTGTACGACGTTTTCGACTCCAACGAAACCCTGGAAGGCAAGCTCCTGGCCGGTCGCACCGGCTATGACGTGGTGGTGCCGTCCAACCATTTCCTCGGCAAGCAGATCAAGGCCGGCGCGTTCCAGAAACTCGACCGGGCCCAGCTGCCGAACTGGGACAACCTCGATCCGGCCCTGCTCAAGCGCCTGGAGCGCAACGACGCGGGCAACCAGTACGCCGTGCCCTACCTGTGGGGTACCAACGGCATCGGCTACAACGTCGAGAAGATCAAGGCGGTGCTCGGCACCGACAAGATCGACACCTGGGCCATGCTGTTCGAGCCGGAGAACATCAAGAAGCTGTCCAGCTGCGGCGTCGCCTTCCTCGACTCGGCGGACGAAATGCTGCCGGCGATGCTCAACTACCTGGGGCTGGACCCCAACAGCGAAGATCCGAAGGACTACAAGAAGGCCGAGGACAAGCTCCTCGCCATCCGTCCCTACGTGACCTATTTCCACTCGTCCAAGTACATCTCCGACCTGGCCAACGGCGACATCTGCGTGGCCGCCGGTTTCTCCGGCGATGTGTTCCAGGCCAAGGCCCGCGCCGAGGAAGCCGGCAAGGGCGTGGACGTGGCTTATGTGATTCCCAAGGAGGGAGGCAACCTCTGGTTCGACATGCTGGCCATCCCCAAGGATGCCGGCAACGTCAAGGAGGCCCATGCCTTCATCAACTATCTGCTTGAACCTGCGGTGATCGCCCAGGTCAGCGATTACGTTGGTTACGCCAACCCGAACCCCAAGGCTGGCGACCTGATGGATCAGGATGTACGGAAGGATCCCGCGGTTTACCCACCGCAGGAAGTGATCGACAAGCTTTACGTCAATTCCGAGTTGCCGCCCAAAGTGCAGCGTTTGATGACCCGCATCTGGACCAAGGTCAAGTCGGGCAAATAAAAAATCCGGACCCGCCACGGCAGGGGCGGGTGCAGAACATTCTGTTGGGAGTTTCACACATGGCAGTTGCCTCCGGCGCCTATAAGAAAGCCCTCGAAGGCGACCAGCAATCCAAGCAGGTGCTGGTCAAGATCGACAGGGTCACGAAGAAGTTCGACGAAACCGTCGCGGTGGACGATGTCTCCCTCGAAATCAAGCAGGGCGAGATCTTTGCCCTGCTGGGTGGCTCGGGGTCGGGTAAATCGACCCTGCTGCGCATGCTGGCGGGTTTCGAGCGCCCGACCGAAGGACGCATTTTCCTCGATGGCGTCGACATCACCGACATGCCGCCCTACGAGCGGCCGATCAACATGATGTTCCAGTCCTACGCGCTGTTCCCGCACATGACCGTGGCGCAGAACATCGCCTTCGGCCTGCAGCAGGACCGGATGCCCAAGGCCGAGATCGAAGCCCGCGTGGCCGAGATGCTCAAGCTGGTGCACATGACCCAGTACGCCAAGCGCAAACCCCACCAGCTTTCCGGTGGCCAGCGCCAGCGTGTGGCCCTGGCCCGCTCCCTGGCCAAGCGTCCGAAACTGTTGCTGCTCGACGAGCCGATGGGCGCGCTGGACAAGAAGCTGCGTTCGCAGATGCAGCTGGAACTGGTGGAAATCATCGAGCGCGTCGGCGTGACCTGCGTGATGGTGACCCACGACCAGGAAGAGGCCATGACCATGGCCCAGCGCATCGCCATCATGCACCTGGGCTGGATCGCCCAGATCGGCAGCCCGATCGACGTCTACGAGACCCCGACCAGCCGTCTGGTCTGCGAGTTCATCGGCAACGTCAACCTGTTCGACGGTGAAGTGGTCGACGATGCCGAAGGCCACGCGCGGATCGCCAGCCCGGAGCTGGAACGCCCCATCTACGTCGGTCACGGCGTCACCACCTCGGTGGAAGACAAGTCGATCACCTACGCGCTGCGCCCGGAAAAACTGCTGGTCACCGCGCAGCAACCGACCTGCGAGTACAACTGGTCGCGCGGCAAGGTCCACGACATCGCCTACCTGGGTGGTCACTCGGTGTTCTACGTCGAGCTGCCGAGCGGCAAGATCGTCCAGTCCTTCGTCGCCAACGCCGAACGTCAGGGCTCGCGTCCTACCTGGGGCGATGAAGTCTTCGTCTGGTGGGAAGACGACAGCGGCGTGGTGCTGCGCTCATGAACCCGCGCAAGCTCAAGCGAGCGCTCAATCGCCTGACGCCCGAAGGCCGGCACCTGGTCATCGGTGTGCCGTTCCTGTGGCTGTTCCTGTTCTTCATGCTGCCGTTCTTCATCGTCCTGAAGATCAGCTTCGCCGAAGCCGACGTGGCGATCCCGCCGTACACGGAGATCTACAGCTACGTCGAGGACAAGATCCAGCTCGTGCTCAATCTGGCCAACTACGGCCTGTTGACCGAGGACGAGCTGTACATCTCGGCCTACCTGGGCTCGTTGAAGATGGCCTTCTTCAGCACCCTGCTGTGCCTGCTGATCGGCTACCCGATGGCCTACGCCATCGCCAACGCGCGCAAGGAAAGCCAGACCGTGCTGTTGCTGCTGATCATGATGCCGACCTGGACGGCGATCCTGATCCGCGTCTACGCCTGGATGGGCATTCTCAGCAACAACGGGCTGCTCAATGCGTTCCTGCAATGGCTGGGGCTGATCGACCAGCCGCTGCAGATCCTCAATACCAACCTGGCGGTGTACATCGGTGTGGTCTATTCGTACCTGCCGTTCATGATCCTGCCGCTGTTCGCCAACCTCGTGAAGCATGACCCGAGCCTGCTGGAGGCCGCGTCGGACCTGGGTTCGAGCCGCTTCAACAGCTTCTGGAAAATCACCGTGCCGCTGTCCAAGAACGGCATCATCGCCGGCTGCATGCTGGTGTTCATCCCGGTGGTGGGCGAGTTCGTGATTCCCGAGCTGCTCGGCGGTCCGGAAACCCTGATGATCGGTAAAGTGCTCTGGCAGGAATTCTTCAACAACCGCGACTGGCCCGTGGCCTCGGCCCTGGCCGTGGTGATGCTGGTGATCCTGATCGTGCCGATCCTGCTGTTCAACCGCAGCCAGGCGAAAGAAATGGAGGGCAGGGCATGAAGCGTTTCGAATTCTCCAAGTTGATGCTGGTCCTGGGCCTGCTGTTCATCTACCTGCCGATGCTGATCCTGGTGGTCTACTCGTTCAACGCCTCCAAGCTGGTGACGGTCTGGGGCGGCTGGTCGGTGAAGTGGTACGTCGGCCTGCTCGATAACACCCAGTTGATGGGCTCGGTGATGCGCTCGCTGGAGATCGCCTGCTACACCGCGATCGCCGCGGTGGCGCTGGGTACCCTGGCGGCGTTCGTGCTGACCCGGGTCACCCGCTTCAAGGGCCGTACCCTGTTCGGTGGCCTGGTCACCGCGCCGCTGGTCATGCCTGAAGTGATCACCGGTCTGTCGCTGCTGCTGCTGTTCGTGGCCATGGCGCAGATGATCGGCTGGCCGCAGGAGCGTGGCATCGTCACCATCTGGATCGCCCACACCACGTTCTGCGCCGCCTATGTGGCGGTGGTGGTGTCGGCCCGCCTGCGCGAGCTGGACCTGTCCATCGAAGAGGCCGCCATGGACCTCGGCGCGCGGCCGTGGAAGGTGTTCTTCCTGATCACCATCCCGATGATCGCGCCGTCGCTGGCGGCGGGCGGGATGATGTCCTTCGCCCTGTCGCTGGACGACCTGGTGCTGGCGAGCTTCGTCTCGGGGCCGGGTTCCACCACCCTGCCGATGGAAGTGTTCTCGGCGGTGCGTCTGGGCGTGAAGCCGGAGATCAACGCCGTGGCCAGCCTGATCCTGCTGGCGGTGTCGCTGGCGACCTTCCTGGTCTGGTACTTCAGCCGCCGTGCCGAAGAGCGCCGCAAGCGCGCGATCCAGCAGGCCATCGAGGAAGCGGCCGCGGATGGCTGGAAACAGCCGGAAGTGCGGCGTCCTGCGGCTGTTGCTCAGGCGTAGACGAGTTGCAGGACGAAACGGGCCGGGTGGATTTTCCACCCGGCCCGTTTTCTTTCTGGGGGCTTGCCCGCGAACATCCCCGTAGGAGCGAGGCTTGCCCGCGAAGGACCGCGATGCGGTCCTTCGCGGGCAAGCCTCGCTCCTACGAGATGTTCGCGTTACTGGCTATTTGGCAGGCACCAACCGCAAGGTCCCCTCGGTCTGCCCCGCCAGCCCCAGCCACGCGCGCTGGTATTTCCCCTCGATATACGGCTTCGCCTGATCGGCATAGTGCTTGTCGAACAGCACCCCGCTCTGTCCGACCGGATTGATGCTCAGCGCCGTTCCCGCATCGGCGAAGTCGATCAGCCGTCGTGTCGACGGGCCGTAGGTCACCGGCCACGGTGCCGGGCCGATCTTCGCCGACAGGTTGTTCGGCACCTCATGGGTCCCCGGTGCCGCGAACGGCCCGACATTGAACAGGCGGTCCAGCGGCTTCTGCATGCCCAGCGGGTGCCCGTGGGTCAGGGTGTGCGCCTTGCCCCACTGCCAGCCCGATGGCTCCTTGCCCAGCGTCTCGCCCAGGTGCGCCAGGGTCCGATCCCAGGCCTGCCTGACCACCGCCGTGCGGCTGCCGCGCTCGCTGCTGCCCTCGGTGTCCCACCAGGGCGAGTCGGGGTCGGCGGCCAGGCGTGGCAGGGCATCGTCGATCACCCGGGTCGAGATCAGTGCCTGGAACCAGGCATCGCCCAGCTCGTCGTGCATCGCGGCGAAGGCCAGTTCGTAGAGGAACTGGTTGAACAGCGTGGCACTGACCGAATCCAGCGGATAGTCGCCGCGCCAGGCCGCCAGTTGCTCCACCAGCTCGCGGCCCTGCTGATCCTCGACCACCTGGCGCAGCACCGGCAGCAACGGGCCGAGGACGCGCGGGCCATAGTCGGTCGTTGTGCCCAGTTGCAGCGCCTGGCTGTTGTGCAGGTCCCATTTCACCTGGTCGTCGGCCAGTTGCCGGTCGAGCTGGCGACCGCGGTCCGGCAGGTTGTAGTAGCCGGGAATCGCCACGCCGCTGGGCGACTGAGGCTGGAAGTTGGCCGAAACGATATAGCCGCTGGGCGGATTCTCCGCCTGCGGGTTGGCGCTGAACGGGTAGAACCCGGACTTGTCCGCCTGCGCGGTGCTGCCATCGAGAATGAACGCCGGGTTCACCCCCTCCGGACGGATCGGCAAGGCCGCCGCCGCCCACCAGCCGATATCGCCACGGGCGTTGGCCCAGACGAAGTTCAGCCCCGGCGCCTGGACCTTCTGCGCTGCTTTGCGCATGGCGTCGAGGGTGCTGGCGCGGTTGATTTCATAGAAGCCGTCGAGGATCGGGTTCGGGCTTTCGAGAAACGCCCACCACAGGGCGATCGGCGCCGCACCGGCCTCCTGGCCGAGCACCTTGTTGACGATCGGGCCGTGGGGCGAGCGCAACAGCGTGATGGTCTGCGTCGGCTCGCCCTTGACCTTGATCTGCTGCTCGCTGCGGGTCAGCGTCTGCCACTGGCCGTGGACCCGCACCTGGTCCGGGTTGTCCGGATTGACCTGCTCGGCGATCAGGTCGACGTCGTCGTTCTGGAACATGGTCAGGCTCCAGCCGAACTCGCGGTTGTGCCCGAGGAAGGCGAACGGGTGGAGCGCCTGGTGATAGCCGTAGAGATGGAAACCCGGTGCCGACAGCTCGGCCTCGTACCACACCGCCGGCACCGAGAAGCGGATGTGCGGGTCGCCGGCCAGCAATGGCTTGCCGCTGCGGGTGCGGCTGCCGCTGATCGCCCAGGCGTTGCTGCCTTCGAACTGCGGCAGGCCGGCCTCGGCGAACGCCTGCTGGCTGACCAGCGCTAGTTGGCCCAGGGCTTTCCAGTCGGCATCGGCCAGCGCCGGGGCGCGTTGCAGCACGCCGTCGGGATGCCAGTCGAGGTCGAAGACCTTCAGGTACGGGGCGCCGAGATGATCGCGAACGAAGGTCAGCAGCGGCTCGGTGCGAAACGCCGCGGCGAAGCTGTAGGCCATGAAACCGGCGATGCTCAGGGTGTCCTGGGCGGTGAACGGGCGCGGGCTGATACCCAGCACGTCGAACTCCATCGGTCGCGGATGGCTGTCCTGCCAGGCGTTCACGCCGTCGAGATAGGCTTGCAGGGCTTGCCAGGCGGGCGACTGCTTGTCCTGGCGGTCGACATAGACCTGCGCCTGCTCGCCGATGCGCAGGCTGCGGAACAGCGTGTCGGTGGCGACCATCTTCGCCCCCAGCACCTCGGCCAGTTCGCCACGGGCCAGGCGCCGAGTGATCTCCATCTGGAACAACCGGTCCTGGGCGTGCACGTAACCCAGCGCACGGTACATATCCACTTCGTTCTGCGCCTGGATGTGCGGCACGCCGCGCTCGTCATAGCGCACGCTGACCGGCGCCTGGAGCTTGGCCAGGGCCAGTTCGCCGTCGCGCTGCGGCTGCTTGTCCTGCACGTACAGGTAGCCGGCGCCGGCCGCCGCCACGGCGATGGCCACGGCGAGAAGGGTGAGGCTGCGTTTCATCGAAGCTCCTTGGGATCTTTCTGGCAGCGAGTCGGTCATGATCGGACAGAGGATAGACTTTGCCAGCCGATAGATCAGCCAGGAGTGATGGCCAATGGACCTTAGCGAAAAACAGAAGATGCTCACCGGCCAGTTGTACCGTGCGAGCTGCCCGGAACTGCAGGCCGAACAGATTGCCAACAAGTACTGGATGCAGCGCTACAACAACGCCGTCGACCTGCTCAACGAGCAGCGTCGCGAACTGCTGGTCGCGCATTTCGCCAAGGTCGGCGCTGGCGCGGTGGTCCGTCCGCCGTTCTATTGCGACTACGGCTACAACATCGAACTGGGCGCGAATGTGTTCATGAACTTCAACTGCGTGATCCTCGACATCTGCAGGGTGAGCATCGGCGACGACTGCCAGATCGGCCCGGCGGTGCAGATCTACGCCGCCGACCATCCGCGCGATCCGGAGATCCGCCGCAGCGGGCTGGAGAGCGGCAAACCGGTGACCATCGGCCGCAATGTGTGGATCGGCGGCGGGGCGATCATCCTGCCCGGGGTGAGCGTGGGCGACAACGCGATCATCGGTGCGGGCAGCGTGGTGAGTCGCGATGTGCCGGCGGGGGCGACGGTGATGGGAAATCCGGCGCGGGTGAAGTAGAAACGCCGCTATCGCTGGTGGGCGATAGCGGCGCTGGGTCAGGCGGGTTTGAAGCCGGGCTTGCCGTTGGCGGCGCGCCATTCCTTTATGCGTTTGACTACACCCTCGGGGCTGTCCTCCGCACCTTCGGGGGGATAGCAGACGACGTCGGAGCGGTCTGGGTGCTCGGTGACCGTTTCGAAGTGATGCATGAGTTCTCTGATGTAAGTGTCGCGAGCTGCTCCGGACAATCCATTGCGGTTCTCGAAAAACTCACTGACAAGATCCAGAAACTCGGCTTCGGTGTAGTCATCCAGTTTTAACTTGAGTTCGATCACTGTGATTTCTTCCCATGCTTGGCGATGTGATTTTTCGGGGTCATGACTACAAGGTTGTCTACGTCGTACACCGCCCCTCCTTCAGCTATCGGGTGAATGTGATGAAGCTCGAAAACCTCTCTTCTACCGACTCGCTCGCTGGCTGGTACAAAGGGCGCGGCGCCGTCCAGCATTCTTTGAATGTTTGACTTGCTGAAATGCTTGCTGAGCTCCGGGTCTTCGGCAACCGCTCTCCAGATCGCTTCGCGCATTTTCCCCCAATTGCCAAATGGTCGGTCGCGCAGTTGATCCGCGATATTCGTAGGAATCGGAGCTCCGGCAGCGCTGACAGCAGCTCTCTGCCAATCCGGGATTGTCTGTCCTGTTCCTGTTCCAGCCCCCGCATGATCCCGCGGGTTCTTGAACATGATGTAAACAGGCTCAAGTCCGGAATCCGCCGGAAAGGTGACGATGTAGTCGCTGAAATGCAGATCGGCAGTGGCCGGGAATGTCAGCAGCTTTGGCGTTGACGGAACACTGATGATCCCCGGGTACAGCCGGTTCGACTGTTCCTCGGTAGGTAGCGTGGTCGAGCTGTCGCCGGGGCGGGTTTCAGGCGTCCAGAGTACGGTGATCGGCCCCGGTCCGTCGGTGACGAAACGATAGGCGCCCAGTTCGCCGTCCCAGGTGGCTTGTCGTACCGGGACGGCGCTGGGAACGCCGTCGACATTCGTGGGGACAACCTGCACATGGCTGTTCTCCCCAACCATCCCGGAGAGCAAGCGTATCGGCAGTTCCAGATGCTGGCCGATGCGCTCGACCACGTCCTGCAGCTTGAAATCCGGCAGTAATTCCTTGAGCGGGCTGCTGATCCCGTAGCGATCACCGTGGTCCAGCCTGAACGAGAACAGCAGCAGCGAGGCAACTTCCAGGACCAGGCGGGGTGGCCCGACCAGCAAGGGGCGGGCGGCTTGCAGCGCAACCCCCAGCGCGGTGGCTCCCCTGGCGAAGGCCGCCATCGAGGCCGCGGCCGGGGTGATGACCTGCGCCTGGGTCGTGGCGCTCAGCGGCAATCTGTAGGTGTATGGACGCTGCGGAATTTCGCTGCCGGCCAAGGTGGCGAGTCGAGCCAGTTCAGTGTTGGTGGCGGTGATCGCCGCGGTTACCCGCGTGCTGTACTCGCGATGCAGGCGGAAGGTTTCTGCCCGCGCGAGTTCATGCTCGGCAAGCGCTTGCACACTGGCCTGCACCAGGCCTCTGCCGATTTCAAAGCTGGTAGCCGGGGTATTGCGTGATCGCGCAAAAACAAGGTCGGTTTCCAGCACCTTGTAGTGAATGGACAGCCTCATGGGGTGCGCGTTGCGGTTGTAGTGAGTCTTGTTATTGGCCTTGTGTGCTTGAAGCAACTGCGCCAGCTCGTCCTCCAGAGCCTTGCCGTGAAGCGGCAGGTGCTCTGACGTCAGCGTCTCGAACTCATGACGGGAGAACGCGTCCAAGTGCTCTTGCAAGCGAGCTGCGCTGACCTGGTGCTCGTGTTTGGCCAGGACCATCTGGGCCAGCAGCAGGTCCACGGTGCGAATGCTCTTTTCGAGCTTTTCCGCTTGTTTGACTTCGTGTGCGGCGACCTTCCTGGCAACGGTCAGCGCCTTGGTTCTTATATTCAGATAATCGATGGCGCCGGCAAGCAGCTTCGCTTCGTGAGCGGCTCGGTAGGAAGCGAGCCAGGTCTGCCTGGGATTGGCGAAACCATGCGGGCGTGACAGGGCACGGACATAATCGGCGGCGCTTTTGGCAAGCGGTGACTCGCCGAAGAACTGCAGGGCGGTTTGCTGTGCGGCGGGTAATGCTGCGGATTTCTGTAGCAACAACTGCTGGGTGGCTGCGTCCTGGCGCTCCAGGACCTCGTGTTGCAGCAGGTTGTCCAGGTTGCCCGCAAGTTGTTGAACCTGGGTATCGAGGCTGGTTTTCAGTGACTGCTGATCGGCCGCGTATTGTTGGTCGATGGCTTTCTTGTCCGCATCGGCCTGTTCGAAGATCTCGAAGACCAGCACGCCCGATTGCATGTGCGAGGTGTAGACCCGGTGTTCGAATATTCCACTCCAGGTCGCGAAGGGCGGCAGGTTGTGCCGATCCTGGGCGCCGTGGATGGATTGCGGGGGTAATTCGATGGTTGTCGGCATACAGGCTCCTCCTTTGCTGTATGCGCGAAAACTACGGAGTGTGACCCTCTGCCTGGATGTAGATAGTTATCAGCGTGATTGACGAAATTTCAGCTGCTTTCAGCCTTTCCAGGGGCAATAGCAACCCACCGCCAGGGTCTGCGTCACCTGCACCGATCGTCCCTGGATCAGTGCCTGGAGGATCGGCTCGATGAAGCTGTTGCTGGCATTGCAGGTCGCCCCTTCGCTGTACGGGCCGAAATACGCCAGGTTGCCAGCGCGGTCCCAGATCGCCACGGCGGGGCTGGCCGGCAGGTGCTCGGCACCGGGCAGGCCGGCGATGGGCTGCAAGGCGGCGAGGTTGGCGGGGAGCTGGCCACGGCTGCCAGGTTTCTGCAGCACATGGAAGGACACGCCTTGCGGCGCATAGTGCTCGATCAGCTCGGCCAGGTGCTGCTGGTTGCCGACGTTGCACGGGCAGGCCGGGTCCCAGAAGTGCACCAGGCGGATCGGGCCGGGGCCGGCCAGTTCGGGCGGCAGGCGCAGGCGGTCGCCGGCGAACAGCGCGGTCTGGTTGTCGAAGGGGCGCAGGTACTGGCGCTGGAAATTGTCGTAGGCCCACCACAGGCCGGCGGCGCACAGCACAAGGGCAAGGACGGCGAGCAGCTTTTTCCCCGACATGGACGATCCTGGCAAATTGAAGGGGGCCAGCTTGCCATGCCCCCGCCGACAGATGAATATCGCAGATCAATCCTTTGCCGCCTTTTCGGGAAATCCCCATGTCCGCGTCATTCCAAGCCGATTCCCTGCGCGCCAGCCTGCCCGCGCTGGCGGCGCGCCAGCCGTTGTCGGTGCAGGGGCAGGCCTACCAGCGCTTCTACGGCCTGGACCGCGCGCCACGGGCGGCAAGCTGGCTGGGGCGCTTTTCCCGCGCCGGATTCGAGGTGGTCAGCCAGGTGTGGTTGCCCGCCGAGCCGGTGGCGACCCTGGTGCTGCTGCACGGCTTCTACGACCACATGGGCCTGTACCGGCATGTCATCGACTGGGCGCTGGAGCGGCGTTTCGCGGTGATTGCCTGCGATCTGCCGGGGCACGGCCTGTCCAGCGGCGAGCGGGCCAGCATCGATGATTTCGCCGTGTACCAGCAGGTGCTCGACGGGCTGTTCGAGCAGGCCGCCGAGCTGCGGTTGCCGCAGCCCTGGCATCTGTGCGGGCAGAGTACCGGCGGTGCAATCGCGGTCGATCACCTGCTGCATCACGGCGAGCGCAGCCCGGTGAGCGGCGAGGTGATCCTCCTGGCACCGCTGGTGCGGCCGCGGGCCTGGGGCTGGTCGAAGCTCAGCTACTGGTTGCTGCGCCCCTTCGTGACGGGTATCGCCCGGCGCTTCAGCGAAAACAGCAACGATCCGACTTTCCTGCCGTTCCTCCTGGCCGATCCGCTGCAGCCACGACGTCTGCCCACCGCCTGGGTCGGTGCGTTGGTCGAATGGATTCGCCGCATCGAAGCGGCGCCCGGCTGCGCGCGGCGGCCGCTGATCGTGCAGGGGGAGGCGGACATGACGGTGGACTGGCGCTACAACCTGGATGTGCTCAAGGGCAAGTTCGATGCGCCGCAGATCCTCATGCTGCCGCAGGCGCGGCACCATCTGGCCAATGAACTGCCGGAGATTCGCCAGCGCTACTTCGCGTTCATCGGCCAGCGCCTGGGCTGATCAGCGCAGGTCGGAGGTACTCTGGCCGACGGCCAGGCCGGCGCGGATCGCCGCCAGGGCGGCCTTGTAGTAGGCCTGGCCTTCGCTGGATTCGGCGAAGGTGGCGAACTCTTCCAGCTCGGCGTCGGACAGGTCGCGGTAGACATACAGCAGGGTGTTGTTGAGGTCTTCGCCGATCTGCTGCATCAGGCGCTGGCGCTGGCCATCCAGCAAGCCCTGAGCCTGACCGCCGCCGAACAGGCCGGGGATCATCTGGCTGAGGCTGTCGGCTGCCACCCCGGCGATCGCCAGGCTGACTTCGGCCCCGGCTTCGCGGGCTGGCAGGGCCTGGGCCAGGTGGCCGACGATGAGCAGGCGGGTATCGCTGGCCGCGACCTTCGGCAGGCCCTTGGCGTTCCTGGCCAGTTGGTCGCGACGGGTGGCCAGCAGTTCGGCGGCCACCACCTTGCGTCCCAGTGGCGACTGGAAGAAGTTCAGCGCCGGCGCGGGGTTGCTCAGGTTGGCGCGCAACTGGGCCTCGGCGCGACGGTCCACGGCCTTGGCTTCGAAACGCTGGTTGCTGTTGTCCACCAGCGCCTGGAACACCGCCGGCGGCAGGCTCTTCTGGTAGCGCTGCTGGGCGGCGGCGATGGCATCGGAGAAGTGGGCACGCTGCTCGGGCCAGCCGGCGACCTTGTACAGCTGATCGAGGGAGTCTGCCCGGACAGGCGTGGTGCAGATGATCAACAGCAGAAAAAACAGACGGTGCATTCAGGACTCCTGTCGGCAGGCGGCTATTGTCCGTGGCCCGGCGGGGCTTTGTCGAGACGCCCGTGCGTCGATGCGACCAAGTGGCGCTGTCGGTTTGCCTGACGGCCCGTTACCATGCGCGCCATGCACATATCCTCCGATCATCCGCAGTTGCTCGGCATCGTCGACGACCTGGCCAACCAGGGCTGGTCGCGGCAGGCCATTTTCCTTCCCGATGCCCTGACCCGGGCGCTGGCGGTCGAGTGCCGGCGGCGCAAGGCCGAGGGCGAGCTGGCGCCGGCGGGGGTGGGCCGCGGCCAGGGGCAGGAGGTCCGCGAGGGGATTCGCGGTGACCATATCCTCTGGCTCGAACCCGGCCAGTCCGAGGCCTGCGATCAGTACCTGGCGCTGATGGACAGCCTGCGCGAAGCGCTCAACCGCGACCTGTACCTGGGGCTGGAAGACTTCGAGTGCCATTTCGCCCTGTATCCGCCGGGGAGCTTCTATCGCAAGCACCTGGACCGTTTTCGCGACGACGACCGGCGCAGCGTGTCGGCGATCATCTACCTCAACGAGGACTGGCGGCCCGACGATGGCGGCCAGTTGCGCCTGTTCTTCGCCGATGGCAGCGAACAGGACGTGCCGCCGCTCGGTGGCAGCCTGATCGTGTTCATGTCCGCTGACCTGCCGCACGAAGTGCTCGCCGCCAACCGCGAGCGCCTGTCGGTCACCGGCTGGTTCCGGCGCCGTGGCAACGAACCGTTCTGAGCTGCCGCGGGTACTGGTGAGTGCCTGCCTGCTCGGCCAGCCGGTGCGCTATGACGGGCGTGCCAGCGGGCATCCCGACCTGCTGCGGCTGTGGCAGGCGCAAGGTCGCGTAGTGCCGTTGTGTCCCGAGGTCGCGGGTGGTCTGCCAACGCCGCGTCCCCCGGCGGAGATTCCCGGCGGGCAGGGCGCTGCGGTGCTGGATGGGGACGCGCAGGTGGTGACGGTGCGGGGCGATGATGTCAGCGCGCAATTTCTCGCCGGTGCCCGGCAGGCGCTGGAGCTGGTGCGGCGGCACGGGATCCGGGTGGCGGTGCTCAAGTCGGGGAGTCCGTCGTGCGGCAACCGGCTGGTGTACGACGGGACGTTCAGTGGCAGCAAGGTCAGCGGTGAAGGGGTGACCAGTGCCTTGCTGCGGCGGGAAGGGGTGCTGGTGTTCAGCGAGCTGGAGCTGGAAGAGGCCGCCGTCGCGCTGGCTGGGCTGCGATCTCCTCCGTAGGGGCGTGGTTCGTCACACGACAAGCCAGCCCCTGCAACGCGATTGCCGCAACCGAATTCAGGGTTTCGGCGGCACGGTGGCATCCACGCCAAACCACTTCTTCGACAGCTCCGCCAGGCGGCCATCGGCCTTGACCCGCTGCAGGGCGTTGTCCAGCGCGCTCTGGAACGCGGGGCTGCCCTTCTGGAATGGAATCGCCAGGCTCAGTACCGGACCGACGCTGGCCCCTTCCGTCACGGGCAGCTTGCTGTCGCGAATCGCGTAGGGCACCAGCAGGCGATCGCTGATGAGCGCATCGATCTGGTCGTCGGCGACTTCCTTGATCGGCTGGGTCGTGTCCTGATAACCGCGCAGATCCACGCCTTCCACCGCCTTCGCCTGTGCGGCGAACGAACTGCCCTGGACGAAGCCGAGGCTGTGCCCCTTGAAGGCTTCGAGGCTTTGCAGCAGACGCTTCTCTTCCTGGCGCACGATCAACTGGGCGCGGGTGTAGCTGTAAGGCGTGCTGAAATCCAGACGCTCCTGCAGTTCCGGGCTGAGCGCGACCTGATTCAGGGCGATGTCGTACTTGCCACTTTGCACGCCGGGCAGCAGGTCCTCGGTAGTGACCTCGACGAAGGAGGCGTGGACGTCCAGTTCACGGGCGAGCATCTGCCCAAGTTCGACTTCGAAGCCACTCAGTTGCCCGGTGCTGTCGCGAAAGTTGAACGGCGGTGTATTGGCTTCGATGGCGATGCGCAGTTCGTTGCGGTCGCTGACTTCGTCCATCAATTCCGCGTGGGCCCACGGACTGAGCAGGCTGGCGGCAAACAATGCCCCGATGAGAAAACGCATTTGAGCCCCTTTTTATTGGCAATAGACACAGTATTGCCGCGGCTTTCTGGTTTGCCACGGTCAAGTTGCCCCTTGTGACCGCAACGAGTCCGGGATGTTTGACGGCGGCTGCAATATTTGTCGCGCAATTGCGCAACTTTTTGTTTTCGTCCGGCCAATAAAAAGGGAGGCACCAAGGCCTCCCCTTTCAATCGCGAAGTGAACTCAGAACAGGACGCGGGAACGAATGGTGCCCTTGACCTGTTGCAGTTTCTCTTGCGCCAGATCCGAGTACTCGGCGTCGACGTCGATCACCACGTAACCGACTTTCTCGTTGGTCTGCAGGAACTGACCGGAGATGTTGATGCCGTTCTCGGCGAAGACCTTGTTGATCTCGCTGAGCACGCCCGGGATGTTTTCGTGGATGTGCAGCAGGCGGTGCTTGCCAGGGTGCGCCGGCAGGGCAACTTCCGGGAAGTTGACCGAGGATACCGAAGTACCGTTGTCGCTGTACTTGACCAGCTTTTCAGCCACTTCCAGACCGATATTGGCCTGGGCCTCAGCGGTGGAGCCGCCGATGTGCGGGGTCAGGATCACGTTGTCCAGGCCGCGCAGCGGGCTTTCGAACTCGTCGTCGTTGGAGCGCGGCTCGACCGGGAATACGTCAATGGCGGCGCCGATCAGGTGCTTGTCCTTGATCGCTGCGGCCAGGTGGTCCAGTTCGACCACGGTACCGCGGGCGGCGTTGATCAGGATCGAGCCCTTCTTCATCGCACGGATTTCCTTCTCGCCGATCATCCACTGGGTGGATGGCAGCTCAGGTACGTGCAGCGAGACGATGTCGGCCAGGCCCAGCAGCTCGTGCAGGTCGGTCACCTGGGTGGCGTTGCCCAGCGGCAGCTTGGTCAGCGGGTCGAAGAAGAACACCTGCATGCCCAGGCTTTCGGCCAGGACCGACAGTTGGGTACCGATCGAGCCGTAGCCGACGATGCCCAGCTTCTTGCCACGGATCTCGAAGGAGTTGGCCGCGCTCTTGATCCAGCCGCCACGGTGGCAGGAAGCGTTCTTCTCGGGGATGCCGCGCAGCAGCAGGATGGCCTCGGCCAGCACCAGCTCGGCAACGGAGCGGGTGTTGGAGTACGGCGCGTTGAACACGGCAATACCGCGCTCGCGGGCCGCGTGCAGGTCGACCTGGTTGGTGCCGATGCAGAAACAGCCGACAGCGACCAGTTTCTTGGCGCAGTCGAAGACCTCTTCGGTCAGTTGAGTGCGCGAGCGGATGCCGATGAAGTGGGCGTCGGCGATCTTTTCCTTCAGCTGCTCGTCCGGCAGGGAGCCGGTGAGGTACTCGATATTGGCGTACCCGGCGGCCTTGAGGACGTCCACGGCATTCTGGTGGACGCCTTCGAGAAGAAGGAACTTGATCTTGCTCTTATCGAGAGAAGTCTTGCTCATCTGCGTAAACCTGTGTCCCGGAGAAAAATGGCAGGGAAGTGGAGCTATCGCAGATCGGCCTGAAGCACGATTAGCGGGGGGCGTATGCTAGCATACCGACGCCGCGCTCAGACCATCCCCGGCACGTGAAGTGTGCTCAGGGTGACTATGAATAGTTCGAGAGTTCCTTCGATGACCGATCCTGTTCTGCTTGCTGAACTGATGACCCTTGTCGAGCCCGGCAAGGTCCTGACCGACGCCGCTTCCCTCGAGACCTATGGCAAGGACTGGACCAGGCATTTCCCGCCGGCGCCCTCGGCCATCGTCTTTCCGAAAAGCATCGAGCAGGTCCAGGCCATCGTCCAGTGGGCCAACCGGCACAAGGTCGCCCTGGTCCCGTCGGGCGGCCGCACCGGCCTCTCCGCCGCCGCCGTGGCGGCCAATGGCGAGGTGGTGGTGTCCTTCGACTACATGAACCGCATCCTCGACTTCAATGCCTTCGACCGCACCGTGGTCTGCCAGCCGGGAGTGATCACCGCGCAGTTGCAAGCTTTCGCCGAGGAGCAGGGCCTGTATTACCCGGTGGACTTCGCTTCTTCCGGTTCCAGTCAGATTGGCGGCAATATCGGTACCAATGCCGGCGGAATCAAGGTCATTCGCTACGGCATGACCCGCAACTGGGTCGCTGGCCTCAAGGTTGTCACCGGCGCCGGCGAGTTGCTGGAGCTGAACAAGGACCTGATCAAGAACGCCACCGGCTACGACCTGCGCCAGCTGTTCATCGGCGCCGAAGGTACCCTGGGCTTCGTGGTCGAGGCGACCATGCGCCTGGACCGGGCACCGAAGAACCTCACCGCGATGGTGCTTGGCACCCCGGATTTCGACTCCATCATGCCGGTGCTGCATGCCTTCCAGGGCAAGCTCGACCTGACCGCCTTCGAGTTCTTTTCCGACAAGGGGCTGGCCAAGATCCTCGGCCGCGGCGACGTGCCGGCGCCGTTCGAAACCGAATGCCCGTTCTATGCCCTGCTGGAATTCGAGGCGACCACCGAGGAGGTCGCCAACGACGCCCTGGCGCTGTTCGAGCACTGCGTGGAGCAGGGCTGGGTGCTCGATGGGGTGATGAGCCAGAGCGAACAGCAGCTGCGCAACCTGTGGAAGCTGCGCGAGTACCTCTCGGAAACCATCTCCCACTGGACACCCTACAAGAACGACATTTCCGTCACCGTGGCGAAAGTCCCGGCGTTCCTGCGTGATATCGACAGTATCGTCAGCACGTATTACCCGGACTTCGAAGTGGTCTGGTATGGCCATATCGGTGATGGCAATCTGCATCTGAACATCCTCAAACCCAACGACATGAGCAAGGACGAGTTCTTCGCCAGGTGTGCCGTGGTCAACAAGCAGGTGTTCGAAACCGTCGAGAAATACAACGGTTCGATCTCCGCCGAGCACGGCGTCGGCATGACCAAGCGCGACTACCTCGCCTACAGCCGTTCGTCGGCGGAAATCGCATACATGAAAGCAGTCAAGGCGGTGTTCGATCCCAACGGGATCATGAACCCGGGCAAGATCTTCGCCCCCGAGTAACCCGCCTCGGATTCAACCAGCGCTCCAGGAGTCGTCCATGAGTTATCAACACCAATATGTAGACGGAACGCGTATCCACTTCGCTCTGGGCAAGGTGGTGTGCATCGGGCGCAACTATGCCGAACACGCCAAGGAACTGGATAACCCGATCCCCAGCGAGCCGCTGCTGTTCATCAAACCCGGCAGTTGCGTGGTGCCGTTGGACGGCGGCTTCAAGATTCCGGAAGAGCGCGGCTCGGTGCACTACGAAGCGGAAATCGCCGTGCTGCTGGGCAAATCGCTGTCGCCGCAACCCTCCGAAGAGGAAGTGCTGGACGCCATCTCCGGTTTTGCCCCGGCACTGGACCTGACCCTGCGTGACCTGCAAGCACAGTTGAAGGAAAAGGGCCTGCCCTGGGAGCGCGCCAAGTGCTTCGACGGTGCCTGCGTCCTGCCGCCGTTCGTGGTCGGCAGCACCTTCGAAGACCTCGCCGATATCGGCATTCGCCTGACCATCAATGGCGAAGTGCGCCAGGACGGCAACAGCGCACTGATGCTCAACCCCATCGTGGCGATGATCCAGCACATGGCGTCGCAGTTCTCCCTGCACGCTGGCGACGTGATCCTCACGGGCACACCAGCGGGCGTCGGGCCGCTGAATGTCGGGGATGAACTGGTTCTGGAACTGCCGGGCGTCAGCCGTTTCGAAGGCCGGGTGCTCTGACCCGGGCGGCGCGGGACGGCCAGCATGGTCGTCCCGGCCTTCTGTCAATGCACTTCATCGGCTTTTGCTTTTTTTTCACAAAACATCTGGATAATTCCTACCCGGTCTTCTGGCTGCGTCCGTCAGCCGGGATAACAACAGGAATCATCGATGGCCACCCCCCTCACTTCTCGCACCCCTGGCGACCCCCTGTCGTCCGGACGCAAGCGTCCCATCGCCCGGCGCTGGTCTACCTGGCTGGCGACCGCGGCCGTGATCGGTTATGGCGTGGCCATCGCCATGCATTGGGACGACCGTGGTCTGCTCTGGCTGCAGGAGCGCTTCCAGAGCCAGGTCGAGCAGAAGGCCAGTATCTGGCTGCCCGATTACCATGCTGATATCGACGCCAAGGTGCTGCCGGGCATGGAGGATGACGAGGCCTCGGACCTTTCCTATGACCCACAGCGCAAGACGCTGTTCGCGGTGATGGGCAAGAACCCGTTCCTGGTCGAGCTGAACCTGAATGGCGACGTGCTGCGCAAGCTGCCGCTGGTGGGCTGGGCCAACCCGGAGGGTGTCGCGGTGATGGCGGACGGGCGTCTGGCCATCGTCGACGAGCGTAACCATGATCTCGTCCTGGTCAGCCTCGACGACTCGACGCGCGAGCTCAACATCAAGGACTTCCCGCGCTACGATCTTGGCCCCTCGGAAAACCAGAACAAGGCCTTCGAAGCCATCGCCTGGGACCCGGCGCAGCAGCGCCTGCTGCTTGGCGAAGAGCGCCCCCCGCGGCTGTTCACCTGGCGCACCGATGGCCGCTCGGCGCTGAGCGGGACCAAGCAGGAACTGCCCAACGACGATCTCGACCTGCGCAACCTCTCCGCCCTCGGCATCGACCCGCGCACCGGACACATGCTGGCCCTGTCGGCGGACTCGAACATGCTCCTGGAGCTGAACGAGCAGGGCGAGCAGGTCAGCTTCATGACCCTGCTCGGCGGCTTCAACGGCCTGGAAAAGCGCATTCCCCGTGCCGAAGGCGTGGCAATGGACGAGGCGGGCACGTTGTACATGGTCAGCGAGCCGAACCTGTTCTATCGCTTTCGCAAGGAATGATGCGCGGCGATTTTTCCGATAGTGGCATTAAGCTTCGATTCAGCTGAACATGGTTAGATTCAGGCCGTTTCGATTCCCCGCCAGAGTCCTTCCCGATGCGTCTGCGAATTTCCCTGCTTGCCTTGCTTGCCGCCCTGCTGGCTGTCCTGCTTTTCGCGGGACAGCACTACCGCCTGTTCGAACGCGGCTGGTTCAACCTCAAGACCTGGTGGCAACCGGCCGAGCAGAGCATCGGGCTTGACCGCTACAAGGTCGTGATCGAGGCGCAACCCATCGAGGGCCTGGACAAGGACATCTCCGCGCTGACCTTCGATCCGGACCGCAACAGCCTGTTTACCGTGACCAACAAGGATCCCGAGCTGATCGAGCTGTCGCTGGACGGCCGGATCCTGCGCCGCGTGCCGCTGACCGGCTTCGGCGATCCGGAGGCGGTCGAGTATGTCGGCCGCGACAGCTACGTGATCACCGACGAGCGCGAGCAGCGCCTGATTCGTGTGCGCCTGACCGACGACACGCCCTTTCTCGACGCCAAGGATGCCGAGCAGTTGACCCTGGGGATCGGCCTCAACGGCAACAAGGGTTTCGAGGGGCTGGCCTTCGACCAGCAGGGCAAGCGCCTGTTCGTGGCCAAGGAGCGCGACCCGATGCTGATCTACGAGGTGCATGGCTTCCCCCATGACAATCCGGAGCAGCCGTATGCCGTGCATGTGGTCCAGGACCGCAAGCGCGATTCGCGTTTGTTCGTGCGGGATCTGTCGAGCCTGCAGTTCGACGAGCGCAGTGGGCATCTGCTGGCGCTGTCGGACGAGTCGAAGCTGGTGCTGGAGCTGGATGTGAAGGGCCGGCCGCTGGCGAGCATGTCGCTGCGCAAGGGTTTTCAGGACCTGAAACAGAGCGTGCCGCAGGCGGAGGGGATCGCCATGGATGATGCGGGGACGTTGTATCTGGTGAGTGAGCCGAATCTGTTCTACGTGTTCAAGCAGTCGGCGCAGTAGTCATCCGGGACCGCGAGGGCCTGCGGAGCAGGCCCGAAACAGGCGATCACGCCTTCAGGGTCTTGACCCCTTCCGAAGTACCCAGCAACAGCAGGTCCGCCGGCCGCGCCGCGAACAGGCCGTTGGTGACCACGCCGACGATGGCGTTGATCTGCGCTTCCAGCTCCACCGGGTTGGTGATCTGCAGGTTGTGCACGTCGAGGATGATGTTGCCGTTGTCGGTCAGCACGCCCTCGCGGTACACCGGATCGCCGCCCAGCTTCACCAGTTGGCGGGCGACGTGGCTGCGGGCCATCGGGATCACTTCCACCGGCAGCGGGAAGGCGCCCAGCACCGGCACCAGCTTGCTGGCGTCGGCGATGCAGATGAATTTCCGGGCCACGGCCGCGACGATCTTCTCACGGGTCAGGGCCGCGCCGCCGCCCTTGATCAGGTTCAGGTGCTCGTCGCTCTCGTCGGCGCCGTCGACGTAGAACTCCAGCTCGCTCACGGTGTTCAGCTCGTAGACCGGGATGCCATGGCCCTTCAGGCGCGCGGCGGTGGCTTCGGAGCTGGCCACGGCACCGTCGAAGGCGGTCTTGTGCTTGGCCAGGGCGTCGATGAAACAGTTGGCGGTCGAGCCGGTGCCGACGCCGACGATGCTCTTGTCATCGAGGCTCGGCAGAATGAAATCGACGGCGGCCTGGGCGACGGCCTGTTTGAGTTGGTCCTGGGTCATGCGGGCTCCGAAGCGGGGGAGTATCGTGAAGCCGGGCATTATAGCGGCTAAAACCCCTGACTTGCTGTGGTCGCCCGACAAGGCGCTGGGGTAGACTCCGGTCCCCCGTCCAGCCGCCTGTGATGCACGCCCGATGCTCGAACAGTACGTCAAGAAGATCCTCACCTCGCGCGTCTATGACGTCGCCGTGGAAACCCCTCTGCAAGCCGCCGGCCAGCTGAGCAAGCGCCTCGGCAACCAGGTGCTGCTAAAGCGCGAGGACCTGCAGCCGGTGTTCTCCTTCAAGATCCGCGGCGCCTACAACAAGCTGGCGCAGCTGAGCGTGGAAGAGCGCGCCCGCGGCGTGGTCACCGCCTCGGCCGGCAACCATGCCCAGGGCCTGGCCCTGGCGGCGAAGGAAATGGGGGTCAAGGCGACCATCGTGATGCCGCGCACCACCCCGGAAATCAAGGTCGAGGGCGTGCGCTCCCGCGGCGGCAAGGTAGTCCTGCACGGCGACTCCTTCCCCGAGGCGCTGGCCTATTCGCTGAAGCTGGTCGAGGAAAAGGGCTTCGTCTACGTCCACCCCTACGACGACCCGCACACCATCGCGGGCCAGGGCACCGTGGCCATGGAGATCCTCCGTCAGCACCCGGGGCGCCTCGATGCGATCTTCGTTCCGGTCGGCGGTGGCGGGTTGATCGCCGGGATCGCCGCCTACGTCAAGTACCTGCGTCCCGAGATCCGCATCGTCGGCGTCGAACCGGACGACTCCAACTGCCTGCAGGCCGCCATGGCCGCCGGTGAGCGCGTGGTGCTGCCGCAGGTCGGGCTGTTCGCCGATGGCGTCGCGGTGGCGCAGATCGGCCAGCACACCTTCGATATCTGCAAGCAATACGTCGATGAGGTCATTACCGTCAGCACCGACGAGATCTGCGCGGCGATCAAGGACATCTACGACGACACCCGCTCGATCACCGAGCCGGCCGGCGCCCTGGGCGTGGCCGGGATCAAGAAGTACGTGGAGCAGCGCGGCGTCAGCGGCCAGACCCTGGTGGCCATCGACTCCGGCGCCAACGTCAACTTCGACCGCCTGCGTCATGTCGCCGAGCGCGCCGAGTTGGGCGAGGGGCGCGAGGCCATCATCGCCGTGACCATTCCCGAGCAGCCGGGCAGCTTCAAGGCCTTCTGCGAGGCGATCGGCAAGCGCCAGATCACCGAATTCAACTACCGCTACCACACCGGCGGCGAAGCACACATCTTCGTCGGCGTGCAGACCCACCCCGAGACCGACCCGCGCAGCGCGCTGATCCAGCACCTGACCGAGCAGGGTTTCCCGGTGCTGGACATGACCGACAACGAACTGGCCAAGCTGCACCTGCGGCACATGGTCGGCGGGCACGCCGAGGTCGCCGACGAGCTGGTGCTGCGCTTCGAGTTCCCCGAGCGTCCGGGTGCGCTGTTCAACTTCCTCAACAAGCTGGGCGGGCGCTGGAACATCTCGATGTTCCACTACCGCAACCACGGCGCGGCGGACGGTCGCGTGGTCGCCGGCCTGCAGGTGCCGGCGGACGAGCGCCACCTGGTGCCGGCGGCGCTGGAGAAGATCGGCTACCCGTACTGGGACGAAACCGGCAACCCGGCGTACCGGCTGTTCCTCGGCTGAACGGCTACGCTTTGAGCAACGCCCGAGGAAATTGCACCCATGGAAAGCCTGACCGCCCTGAAAGTCGCCCACGTACTGGCCCTCGTCCTGCTGCTGGGCAGTGCGATGGGGCTGGCGGTCTGGACCTGGCGCGCACGGCGCGGGGGTGACGCGGCGGTCTACGGGCGGCTGCTGGCGCGTCCGCAGGGCTTTCTCTGGCTGCTGATGGGCGTGTGCCTGGCGAGCCTGCCGTTCACCGGATGGTGGCTGGTGCATCGGGTGGGCTGGCCGCTGGGACAGACCTGGGTGCTGGGCTCAAGCCTGCTTTATACCTTCGGCGCACTGGCCTGGTTCTGGCTGCTGACGCGGGTCAATCGCCTGCGCACCGAACCGGCCAAGGGCAAACCGCAGTTCACCCTGGCCCTGGCGCTGTTCAGTGGCGTGTGTTTCCTTGCCATTGCCGGCCTGATGGGCGCCAGGCCGGTCTGAGGCCAGTCAATCGCGCAGGCTGATCACCGGCCAGCCGCGTTTCTCGGCCTCGGCGCGCAGGTTCGGGTCCGGATCGACCGCCACCGGGTTGTCCACCTGTTCCAGCAGCGGCAGGTCATTCATCGAGTCGCTGTAGAAGTGGCTGCCTTCCAGGTTCAGACCGTTCTCTTCCAGCCAGCGGCGCAGGCGCGTCACCTTGCCGTCGCGGAAGCACGGCACGTCGATGCTGCGGCCGGTGTAGCGGCCGTCGACCATCTCGCACTCGGTGGCGAGCAGGGTTTCCACGTCGAGACGCTTGGCGATCGGCCCGGTGATGAAACGGTTGGTGGCGGTGATGATGACCAGCTTGTCGCCGGCATCGCGGTGCTTCTTCAGCAAGGCCAGGGCCTTGGGCAGGATGATCGGTTCGACGCAGTCGCGCATGAAGTCGCCATGCCATTCGTCGAGCTGGGCCATCTCGGTGGTGGCCAGGATCTCCAGGCTGAAGTTCAGGTAGGCCTGCAGGTCCAGCTTGCCGGCCAGGTAGTCCTGATAGAAGGCATCGTTGCGGTTCTGGTACTCCACCGGGTCGAGAATGCCGCGGGCGCACAGGTAGTCGCCCCAGGCGTGGTCGCTGTCGCCGCCGAGGAGTGTGTTGTCCAGATCGAATAAAGCCAGGCGCATTGAAGAGTCACTCGCATAACATCTGAAAAGTCCCACAGAATACGGACTTTTCACGACGCTGCACATAAGGTATGGCGGGCGCGTTGCTGGGCTTGCTGGCTTTGTGGAACAATGCGGCGACATGCGTTTGCGAGGCTGCTGCCGTGATCGACCCCGATGGTTTTCGCCCCAATGTCGGGATCATTCTCACGAATGATCTTGGACAGGTGCTATGGGCTCGGCGAATCAACCAGGACGCCTGGCAGTTTCCACAAGGCGGGATCAATCCCGACGAAACGCCGGAAGACGCGTTGTATCGCGAGCTGAACGAAGAAGTAGGCCTTGAGCGTCAGGATGTGGAAATTCTTGCCTGCACCCGTGGCTGGTTGCGTTATCGTTTACCCCAACGTCTGGTCCGGACCCACAGCCAGCCGCTGTGCATCGGCCAGAAACAGAAGTGGTTCCTGCTGCGCCTGGTGTCCAACGAGCAGCGGGTGCGGATGGACCTCACCGGCAAACCGGAGTTCGATGGCTGGCGCTGGGTCAGCTATTGGTACCCGCTGGGCCAGGTGGTGACATTCAAGCGCGAAGTGTATCGCCGCGCGCTCAAAGAGCTTGCCCCGCGCCTGCTGGCGCGCGACTGACGACGGAGTTCGACCCCGAGCCATGCTCAATACGCTGCGCAAGATCGTCCAGGAAGTTAACTCCGCCAAGGATCTCAAGACGGCGTTGGGGATTATCGTCTTGCGCGTCAAAGAGGCCATGGGCAGCCAGGTCTGCTCGGTCTACCTGCTCGACCCGGAAACCAACCGTTTCGTCCTGATGGCCACCGAAGGCCTGAACAAGCGCTCCATCGGCAAGGTCAGCATGGCGCCGAACGAAGGCCTGGTCGGCCTGGTCGGTACCCGGGAAGAGCCGCTGAACCTGGAAAACGCCGCCGATCACCCGCGCTACCGCTACTTCGCCGAGACCGGCGAGGAGCGTTTCGCTTCCTTCCTCGGCGCGCCGATCATTCACCACCGCCGCGTGGTGGGCGTGCTGGTCATCCAGCAGAAGGAGCGTCGCCAGTTCGACGAGGGCGAGGAAGCCTTCCTCGTCACCATGAGCGCGCAGCTCGCCGGGGTTATCGCCCATGCCGAGGCCACCGGTTCGATCCGCGGCCTGGGCCGGCAGGGCAAGGGCATCCAGGAGGCCAAGTTCGTCGGTGTCCCGGGTTCGCCGGGTGCTGCGGTGGGTACCGCGGTGGTCATGCTGCCGCCGGCCGATCTCGATGTGGTGCCGGACAAGACCGTTACCGACATCGATGCCGAACTGAAACTCTTCAACAACGCCCTCGAAGGCGTGCGCAACGACATGCGCACCCTCTCGGCCAAGCTGGCGACCCAGCTGCGTCCTGAAGAGCGGGCGTTGTTCGACGTCTACCTGATGATGCTCGACGACGCCGCGCTGGGTGGCGAAGTGAACGAGGTGATCAAGACCGGCCAGTGGGCCCAGGGCGCCCTGCGCCAGGTGGTCGGCGAGCACGTCAATCGCTTCGAGCTGATGGACGACGCCTACCTGCGCGAACGCGCCTCCGATGTGAAGGACCTCGGTCGTCGTCTGCTGGCTTACCTCCAGGAAGCCCGCCAGCTGTCGCTGGTCTACCCGGACAACACCATTCTGGTCAGCGAGGAGCTGACCCCGGCGATGCTCGGCGAAGTGCCGGAAGGCAAGCTGGCGGGTTTGGTCTCGGTACTCGGTTCGGGCAACTCCCACGTCGCGATCCTGGCGCGGGCCATGGGCATCCCCACGGTGATGGGCCTGGTCGACCTGCCGTATTCCAAGGTCGACGGCATCCAGATGATCGTCGACGGCTACAAGGGTGACGTCTACACCAACCCCAGCGACGTGCTGCGCAAGCAGTACGCCGATGTCGTCGAGGAAGAGCGCCAGCTGGCCCAGGGCCTCGACGCCCTGCGCGAACTGCCCTGCGAAACCACCGATGGCCACCGCATGCCGCTGTGGGTCAACACCGGCCTGCTCGCCGACGTGGCGCGGGCACAGCAGCGTGGCGCCGAGGGCGTTGGCCTGTACCGCACCGAAGTGCCGTTCATGATCAACCAGCGCTTCCCCAGCGAAAAGGAACAGCTGGCGATCTACCGCGAACAGCTGCAGGCCTTCCATCCGCTGCCGGTGACCATGCGCAGCCTGGATATCGGTGGCGACAAGGCGCTGTCCTACTTCCCGATCAAGGAAGACAACCCGTTCCTCGGCTGGCGCGGTATCCGCGTCACCCTCGACCACCCGGAAATCTTCCTGGTGCAGACCCGCGCCATGCTCAAGGCCAGCGAGGGCCTGAACAACCTGCGCATCCTGCTGCCGATGATTTCCGGGATTCACGAGCTGGAAGAAGCCCTGCACCTGATCCACCGCGCCTGGGGCGAAGTGCGTGACGAAGGCACCGACGTGCCGATGCCGCCGGTGGGGGTCATGGTGGAAATCCCCGCGGCGGTGTACCAGACCAAGGAACTGGCGCGCCAGGTGGACTTCCTCTCGGTTGGCTCCAACGACCTGACCCAGTACCTGCTCGCGGTGGACCGCAACAACCCGCGGGTCGCCGACCTCTACGACTACCTGCACCCGGCGGTGCTGCAGGCCTTGCAGCATGTGGTCACCGCGGCCCATGCCGAAGGCAAGCCAGTGAGCATCTGCGGCGAGATGGCCGGTGATCCGGCGGCGGCGGTGCTGCTGATGGCGATGGGCTTCGACAGCCTGTCGATGAACGCCACCAACCTGCCGAAGGTGAAGTGGATGCTGCGTCAGATCGGCCTGGGCAAGGCGAAGGAGATGCTGGCGCAGGTCATGGAGATCGACAACCCGCAGGTTATCCACAGTACCTTGCAGCTGGCGCTGAAGAACCTGGGGCTGTCGCGGATGATCAATCCGGGGCAGGGGCATGGCGTCTGAGTCGAGTGCGCACTGCCCTGTAGGAGCTGGCTTGTCGGTGTGCCGAACCACTGCGAATGGACCGCGCAGCGGTCCCAGATAGCAGTGAGGTCTGGGACCGCTACGCGGTCCTTTCGCAGGCAAGCCAGCTCCTACAGGGGGTCGTGTCAAAGCAGGTTTAGTTCAACCTCCCCCAGATGCCCCCCGAACGGCCCGAAACTCCGTTCCACCAGCCGTCTCTGCCCATCCGCCTCGACCATCAACACCGTACTCGCCCGCGTCCCATAGTTCTGGCTGGCAATGAACACACTGGACAGCAGCCGCTCGGTCGCCAAACCGACCCCGGTGCTCGGCAGATCCGCGTCGGCGGCCTGGCGGTCATCCCCCAGCAAGGCGAAAAACGCCTCCGGCGCCGTCTCGTCCAGCAGTTCCCGCAAGCCTTCCCGCGCCTTCACCAGCTTCGGCCACGGCGTGTCCAGCGCGGCATTCGACAGCCCGTAGACTCCCGCCGGCAACAAGCGTGGCGTCGCATCGCCGCCATGCAGGTAGCCCAGCTTGTGGCCATCCCCCACCAGCAGGTTGAACCCGGAGTAATGCCGGGCCTCGCCAGCCACCTTCTGCAGATAGGCCTCCACCGACAGCTCGCCGCGAAGATACCCGGCCACCAGCTCACCGCGCGAGCGGGCGCCCAGCGGCTGTCCAGGGTCACGGATGTTGGTCAGCGCGGCGAAGCGCCCGCGCGGTCCGACCCCCAGCCAGGTGCCACCGGCCTCCAGGTCGCGTCCGGCGTGGACCCCCGGTGCTTCGTCCCAGGGCGCCAGCGCCTGGGTCGGGCGGGCGTAGAACTCGTCACGGTTGGCCGCGACGATCAGCGGGCGGGCATGGCCCGGCCGCCAGGCGAAAACGATCAGGCACATCATGGTTCCCGTTTGGCAGGCCTGTGGTAGTGCGTCACTGTACCCAGACTTACCTGTCGGCGTCTTCACTGGAGGCCGGGCACCACCTTCCGTTACCATGCCGGACTGAATTTTCCGGGGGCGACAATGGAATTCGTGCTCTATCTGCTGCTGGGCGCCTGCGCGGGCGTGCTGGCCGGGCTGTTCGGTGTCGGCGGCGGCATCATCATCGTGCCGGTGCTGGTGTTCAGCTTCACCTTGCAGGGTTTCGACACCTCGGTGCTGACCCACCTGGCCGTCGGCACTTCGCTGGCGACCATCGTCTTCACCTCGCTCAACGCCATCCGCGAGCACCACCGCAAGGGCGCCGTGCAGTGGCCGATCGTCGCCTGGATGACCCTGGGCATCCTCATCGGCGCCGGCATCGGGGCCAAGACCGCCTCGCTGATCCAGGGCCCGAACCTGCAGAAGATCATTGGCGTATTCGCCCTGGTGATCGCCGTGCAGATGGCCCTGGACCTCAAGCCCAAGGCCAGCCGCAGTGTGCCCGGCAAGACCGGCCTGACCCTGGCCGGCAGCGTGGTCGGCTGGGCCTCGGCGATCTTCGGCATCGGCGGTGGTTCGCTGACCGTACCGTTCCTGACCTGGCGCAGCCTGCCGATGCAGCAGGCGGTGGCGACCTCGTCGGCCTGCGGCCTGCCGATTGCCCTGGTCAGTGCCCTGAGTTTCATGATCCTGGGCTGGCATGATGAACATCTGCCGGCCCACAGTGCCGGCTTCGTCTACCTGCCGGCGCTGCTCGGGATTGCCGTGACCAGCATGTTTTTCGCCCGCTTCGGCGCGCGCCTGGCGCACAAGCTGTCGCCGCGCCTGCTCAAACGCCTGTTCGCCGCGCTGCTGTTCTGCGTCGGCCTGAGCTTTCTGCTTTAACGAGAGGAGTCACCATGCTGCCTTACCCGCAGATCGATCCCGTGGCACTGGCCATCGGGCCGCTGAAAATCCATTGGTATGGCCTGATGTACCTGGTCGGCATCGGTGGTGCCTGGCTGCTGGCCTCGCACCGCCTGAACCGCTTCGATCCGACCTGGACCCGGGAAAAGCTCTCGGACCTGGTGTTCTGGCTGTCCATGGGGGTGATCGTCGGCGGACGGCTCGGCTACGTGCTGTTCTACGACCTCAGCGCCTACCTGGCCAACCCGACCCTGATCTTCGAAGTGTGGAAGGGCGGCATGTCGTTCCATGGCGGCTTCATCGGCGTGATGCTCGCGGCGCTGTGGTTCGGCAAGCGCAACAACAAGTCGTTCTTCGAGCTGATGGACTTCGTCGCGCCGATGGTGCCGATCGGCCTGGGCGCCGGGCGCATCGGCAACTTCATCAACGCCGAGCTGTGGGGCAAGGCCGCCGACGTGCCGTGGGCGATGGTCTTCCCGCCGTTCAGCGACCCGGCGCAACTGCCGCGTCACCCGTCGCAGCTGTACCAGTTCGCCCTGGAGGGCGTGGCGCTGTTCCTGATCCTCTGGCTCTACTCGCGCAAGCCGCGGCCGACCATGGCGGTGTCCGGCATGTTCGCGCTGTTCTACGGGATCTTCCGCTTCATCGTCGAATTCGTCCGCGTGCCGGACGCCCAGCTCGGCTACCTGGCCTGGGGCTGGCTGACCATGGGTCAGATTCTCTGCGTGCCGATGATAGCCGGCGGCCTCGGCCTGATCTGGTGGGCCTATAATCGCAAGCCGACGGTAAAACCGGCGGTCTGATTTTCCACGGCAGGGGCAATCCCCCTGCCGTCTTCGTTACAGGAACGCTATGAAACAGTATCTGGACCTGGTCCGCGACGTCATCGAGAACGGCACCCTGCAGGAAAACCGCACCGGTGTGCGCACCATCGCCCTGCCGGGCGCCATGCTGCGCTTCGACCTGCAGAAGGGCTTTCCCGCCATCACCACGCGCAAGCTGGCGTTCAAGTCGGCGATCGGCGAGATGGTCGGCTTCCTGCGGGGCGTGAAGAATGCCGCGCAGTTCCGCGAACTGGGCTGCAAGGTCTGGGACCAGAACGCCAACGAGAACGCCGCCTGGCTGGCCAACCCGTTCCGCCAGGGGCCTGACGACCTCGGCGAGATCTACGGCGTGCAATGGCGCCAGTGGCCGGCCTACAAGCGCATCCCGCTGAGCAACCCGGCGGCCATCGAGCTGGCGCAGAAGAATGGTTTCGTGAAGATCGCCGAGGCCGACGAAGACGGCGAAGCGTTCGTCGTGCTGTACAAGGCCATCGACCAGATTCGCCAGTGCGTCGACACCATCGTCAACGACCCCAACAGCCGGCGCATCCTGTTCCATGGCTGGAACTGCGCGCAGCTGGACGAAATGGCCCTGCCGCCGTGCCACCTGCTGTATCAGTTCCACCCGAACACCCAGACCAGAGAGATCTCCCTGACCCTCTACATCCGTTCCAACGACCTGGGCCTGGGCACGCCGTTCAACCTCACCGAAGGCGCCGCGCTGCTGTCGCTGGTAGGCCGCCTGACCGGCTACACGCCGCGCTGGTTCACCTATTTCATCGGTGATGCGCATGTCTACGAGAACCACCTGGACATGCTCAACGAACAGTTGCGCCGCGAGCCGCTGGAAGCGCCGAGGCTGGTGATCAGTGATCGGGTGCCGGAGTTCGCCAGGACCGGGAAGTACGAGCCGGAGTGGCTGGAAAAGATCGAGCCGAGCGATTTCAGCCTGGAAGGCTACGAGCACCATCCGCCGATGACGGCGCCGATGGCGGTCTGATCTGGGAGCACCGCTGACCCTGTGGGGCTTGCCAGCTCCCACAGGGTCAGCGGTGATCTTCAGTGCCCGTGGCTTCGTCCGACATGCGAATGTTCCGCCTCCGGCACCGAAACCGCCCCATTCACCTCCAGCCGCTCCAGAATCGCGCAATGCGCGCCCTCCGCACTGCAGCGCCTGCGCAACTCCACCAGCTGTTCCTGCAACGCCAGCAGCCCATCGATCCGCGCCTGCACATGCGCGATATGCTCGTCGACCAGCGCGTTGACGCTCTCGCACTGGTCCTGTGGACTGTCGCGCAACTTCAGCAGGCTGCGGATTTCCTCCAGGGTCATGTCCAGCGTGCGGCAGTTGCGGATGAAGGTCAGGCGCTCGACATGGGCCTGGGTGTAGACCCGGTAGTTGCCCTCGCTGCGTGCCGGTTCCGGCAGCAGGTTCTCCCGCTCGTAGTAACGGATGGTCTCCACCGCACAGTCGGTGGCCTTGGCCAGTTCGCCGATCTTCATCTGGAAATCCCTCCTCGGATTGCTTGACCCTATAGTGGCTACAGGGTGTTCACTTGGCAACAGGACCTTTAGGGATGAACCCTCATGAATCGACCTGTCAGCTTCGACCCGCAGAAAACCCCGCACGATCACGACCATAGTCATCACGATCACCCCAGCGAGCAGGCCCATGGCTGTTGCGCGCCCAAGCCGCAAGCCCACGACCATGGCCATGGCTGCTGTTCCGCCGCCGAGGCGCCGGCCCTGGTGCAACTGCGGGAAAGCACCAGTGTCGATGCCCAGTTCAGTCGTTTCCGCATCGAGGCCATGGATTGCCCGACGGAACAGACGCTGATCCAGAACAAACTGGGCAAGCTCGCCGGCATCGAGCAGCTGGAGTTCAACCTGATCAACCGCATCCTCGGTGTGCGCCACACCCTGGGCGACACCCGTGGCATCGTCGAGGCCATTGCGTCCCTGGGCATGCAGGCCGAGCCGCTGGCCGACGATGCGCCGGAGAAGGCCGCGCCGTCGGCGAAGAAATCCTGGTGGCCGCTAGCGCTGTCCGGGGTTGCCGCGCTGGTCGCGGAGATCGTCCACTTCACCGCCGCCGCGCCGGAGTGGGTGGTGGCGGTGCTGGCCCTGGCGGCGATCCTCGGCTGCGGCCTGGGCACCTACAAGAAGGGCTGGATCGCCCTGAAGAACCGCAACCTGAACATCAACGCGCTGATGAGCATCGCCGTGACCGGCGCCGTGCTGATCGGCCAATGGCCGGAAGCGGCCATGGTGATGGTCCTGTTCACCCTCGCCGAAGTGATCGAGGCACGCTCGCTGGACCGTGCGCGCAATGCCATTGGCGGCCTGATGCAACTGAGTCCGGATGTCGCCACGGTGCAGCAGGCCGACGGCGAGTGGCGTGAGGTCGAGGTCACCCAGGTGGCGTTGGGCGCGCTGGTGCGCCTGCGGCCGGGTGAGCGGGTCGGCCTGGATGGCGAGGTGGTCAGCGGGCAGTCGACCCTCGACCAGGCGCCGATCACCGGCGAAAGCCTGCCGGTGGAGAAGGGTCCGGGCGACAAGGTGTTCGCCGGTACCATCAACCAGTCCGGGGCGCTGGAGTATCGGGTCACCGCCGCGGCCGGCGAATCCACCCTGTCGCGGATCATCCGCGCGGTGGAGGAGGCCCAGGGCGCGCGGGCGCCGACCCAGCGTTTCGTCGACAAGTTCTCGCGCATCTACACCCCGGCGGTGTTCGCCTTCGCCTTGGCGGTGGCGGTGATTCCGCCGCTGTTCATGGCCGGCGCCTGGTTCGACTGGATCTACCGTGCCCTGGTCCTGCTGGTGGTGGCCTGCCCCTGCGCCCTGGTGATCTCCACCCCGGTGACCATCGTCAGCGGCCTCGCCGCGGCGGCGCGCAAGGGCATCCTGATCAAGGGCGGCGTGTACCTGGAAGGCGGACGCAAGCTGGACTTCATCGCCCTCGACAAGACCGGCACCCTGACCCATGGCAAGCCGGTGCAGACCGATATCGAGGTGCTCGATCCGCTGTTCGCCGAGCGCGCCCAGCGCATCGCCGCCAGCCTCGGCGGGCGCTCCGACCACCCGGTGTCGCTGGCGATCGCCCGCGCCGCCAAGGAACAGGGCCTCGACGTCGAGGCTGTGGATAACTTCCAGGCCCTGATGGGCCGCGGTGTCAGCGGCGAGGTGGGCGGCGTGCTCTACCACCTCGGCAATCATCGCCTGGTGGAAGAGCTGGGCCTGTGCTCGCCGCAACTGGAAGAAAAACTCGACGCGCTGGAGCGCCAGGGCAAGACCGTGGTCCTGCTGCTCGACGCATCCGGCCCGCTGGCGCTGTTCGCCGTCGCCGACACGGTCAAGCAGACCAGCCGCGAAGCTATCGCCGAACTGCATGAACTGGGCATCCGCACCGTCATGCTCACCGGCGACAACCCGCACACCGCCGAGGCCATTGCGGCCCAGGTCGGTATCGACGAGGCCCGTGGCAACCTGCTGCCGGCGGACAAGCTGGCGGCGATCGAGGCGCTCTATGCCAAGGGGCACCGGGTCGGCATGGTGGGTGACGGGATCAACGACGCACCGGCGCTGGCCCGCAGCGAGATCGGCTTCGCCATGGCCGCCGCAGGCACCGATACCGCCATCGAGACCGCCGACGTCGCCCTGATGGACGACGACTTGCGGAAAATCCCGGCCTTCGTCAGGCTCTCGCGGCAAAGCGCGGCGATCCTGGTGCAGAACATCGTTCTGGCCCTGGGCATCAAGGCGATCTTCCTGGCGATCACCTTTGCCGGCATGGCGACCATGTGGATGGCGGTGTTCGCCGATATGGGCGTCAGCCTGCTGGTGGTCTTCAACGGCCTGCGTCTGCTGAGAAAGTAAGGGGTTTCATGCTGAGTTCCGAGTTGAAGGCGTTTCACATGGTGGCCCGCCTGGGCAGCATCACCCTGGCCGCGAAGAAGCTCGGACTCAGCCAGCCCACGGTGACCACGCAGATCCGCAACCTGGAAAGTCACTACGGCGTCGAGCTGTTCTACCGCGGCGGCCGGCGCCTGGCCCTGAGCGAGGACGGCGCGCGTCTGCTGCCGATGGTGCGCACGCTGCTGCAGCAGGAGGCCGATATCGAATTCTTCCTGCGCAACAGCGGGCTGGGGCAGGGCACCTTGCGGGTGGCGGCGACCGCGCCGTACTACATCCTCGATCTGGTGAAGATCTTCCGCGAGCGCCTGCCGCAGGTGGAGGTATCGGTGGAGATCGGCAACTCGCAGCAGGTGCTGGAGTTGCTGGAGGACTACCGGGTGGATGTGGCTGCGTCCTCGCAACTGCTGGACGACAACCGCCTGGTACGACGCATCCTCGGCACCGACCCGCTGGTGGTGGCGGTGCATCGCAGTCATCCGCTGGCATCGCGGGAGTCGGTGCCGCTGGCGGCGCTGGCCGGGCACTGCCTGCTGATGCGCGAGCAGGGCTCGACCACGCGCAAGCTGACCGAGCAGATGCTGGCCGATGCGGGGGTCAAGGCCGGTGCGCTGCTGGAGATCGGCAGTCGCGAGTCGATCCGCGAGGCGGTGCTGCGCAATATCGGCATCAGCATCATTGCCCGGCATGAAGTGCCGCATAACCCGGAATTGCGGGTGCTGGCGCTGGAAGGGGCGCCGGTGATGCACGAGTACCTGTACTGCCTGAAGGAGCGGCGCCAGGCGCGGTTGCCGGCGGCGTTCCTGGGGGTGGCGCAGGAGATCTCGGCCATCGGTTCCTAGCCGGAGGCTGCGCATATCCTTGTAGGAGCTGGTTTGCCTGCGAAGGACCGCGCGAAGCGGTCCCCGACAACGGTGAGGTCCGGGACCGCTTCGCGGTCCTTCGCAGGCAAGCCAGCTCCTACAAGGAGCGGTCAAAAATGAAACAAAATCTGCAAATACCACTATCGGCAGCTTTTGCCTTACCGCCACGGAACCTTCGCAAAGCCTCCCTAGCATGACCTCCACTAGCTCGGTGAGGTCCTGTCATGCACAACACGCTCGCAAATCCCGGCGCACACCTGCGCGTTCGCGGTATCCACAAACGCTTCGGCGCCTTCACGGCCCTGCACGACGTCTCCCTCGACGTCGCCGCCGGTGAGCTGGTCTGTCTGCTCGGCCCCTCCGGCTGCGGCAAGACCACCCTGCTGCGCTGCATCGCCGGCCTCGAACGCCAGGACCGCGGCGAGCTGACCATCGGCGAGCGCGACATCTCCACCCTGCCGCCGCAAGCCCGCGACTACGGCATCCTGTTCCAGTCCTACGCGCTGTTCCCCAACCTTACCGTCGAGGCCAACATCGCCTACGGCCTGGCCGGCGCCGGGCGCAACGAGGTGCGCCAGCGTGTCGGCGACATGCTCGACCTGGTCGGCCTGACCGGCAGCGAGAAGAAATACCCCGGCCAGCTCTCCGGCGGCCAGCAACAGCGCGTCGCCCTGGCCCGCGCCCTGGCTCCCGCGCCGTCGCTGCTGCTGCTCGACGAGCCGATGTCGGCCCTCGATGCCCGGGTCCGCGAGCATCTGTGCAGCGAGCTGCGCCAACTGCAGCGCCAACTGGGCATCACTACCCTGATGGTCACCCACAACCAGGACGAAGCCATGCTGATGGCCGACCGCATCGCCGTGATGAACAACGGCCAGGTCGAGCAGTACGCCACCGCCCAGCAGATCTACGACAAGCCGGCGACGCCCTTCGTCGCCGAATTCATCGGCCAGGGCAACTGGCTGCCGTTCCAGCGTTGCAGCGACAGCCACGCTCAGGTGGGCGAGATGAACCTGCGCCTGGCCCCCGGCGTGCGTGCCAGTGGCAGCGGTCGCCTGTTCTGCCGTCCCGAGTCGATCAGCATCAACCCCGTCGTGCACGAGGAAAACCTGTTTCCGGCGCGTCTGCGCGAGATCACCTTCCTCGGCAACCGCTGCCGCATGAGCTTCGAACTGCACCAGCTGCCGGGCCATGCGCTGCTCGCCGAAGTCGCGCCGGAAGCCATGCCGAGCCTGGGCTCGCAGGATATCTGGGTGGCCCTGCCGCCGCGCGCCCTCCAGGTGTTTGCCTGACATGGGCGCGCCAATCACCCTGCCGATCGCACCCGCGAAGGCAAGACCGCGATCCGGCGTTGCCCTGGGTGACCGTTTGTTCGTGGTCGGCGGCAAATGGCTGCTGCTGATGTTCCTGGTGGTCTCGGTACTGCTGCCGCTGCTGGCGATCTTCTGGCGCGGCTTGAGCAGCGAAGCCGGGCAGGGCGGTGGCTGGGTCGCGGCCCGCGAGCTGCTGGGCAGTGCGAACTTCCACTGGCTGCTGGGCAACAGCCTCAAGGTGTCGCTCAGCGTCGCCGCCATCGTCGTGCCGCTGGCCTACCTGTTCGCCTATGCCCTGCAACGCACGCTGATTCCCGGCAAGCGCCTCTGGCGCGGGATTTCCCTGCTGCCGCTGCTGGCGCCGTCGATGCTGCCGGCCATCGCCCTGGTCTATCTGTTCGGCAACCAGGGCCTGCTGCGCGGCCTGCTCTCGGACAACATCTATGGCTTCTGGGGCATCGTTCTCGGCGAGGCCATCTACACCTTCCCGCATGCCCTGATGATCCTGCTTTCCGCCCTGTCCCTGGCCGATGCGCGGCTGTTCGACGCGGCGTCGAGCATGGGCGCGGGCCCCTGGCGTGCCTTCCACAGCATCACCTGGCCGGCGACCCGCCAGGCCGTGTTCGCCGCGTTCTGCCTGGTGTTCACCCTGACCATCACCGACTTCGGTGTGCCCGTGGTGGTCGGCGGCGACTACCAGGTGCTGGCGCTGGAAGCCTACAAGGCCGTGGTCGGCCAGCAGCAGTTCGGTCGCGGTGCGTTGATCGGCATGGTCCTGCTGGTTCCGGCCCTGCTCAGCTTCGCCGTCGATACCTGGCTGCGCCGTCGCCAGGGCGACACCATGAGCGGTCGCGCCCAGGTCTTCGTGCCGCAGGTCTCGCGCCGTCGCGACGCCTGGTTCCTGGCCATCGTCCTGGTCGTCTGCGCCATGCTCCTGCTGGTGGTGGGCATGGCGGTGTACTCGTCGCTGGTGAAGTTCTGGCCGTACAACCTGTCGCTGTCGCTCAGGCATTACCAGTTCGACGAGACCGCCGGCGGCGGCTGGCTGGCCTACCGCAACAGCCTGAGCATGGCCGTGGGCACCGCGCTGATCGGCAGTGTGGCGATCTTCACCGGTGCCTACCTCATGGAAAAGACCCGTGGTCAGCGCAGCCTCAACCTGGTCTTGCGCCTGCTCAGCTTCGTACCGATGGCGGTGCCGGGGCTGGTGCTCGGTCTCGGCTACGTCTTCTTCTTCAACCTGCCGGGCAACCCGCTGCATGTGTTCTACGGGAGCATGGTGCTGCTGGTGGTGTGCACTGTCGCCCACTACCTGACCACCGCGCAGATGACCGCGACCACCGCCCTGCGCCAGCTCGACAACGAGTTCGAAGCCGCCGCGCTGTCGCTCAAGGCGCCGCTGTACCGGCACTTCCTGCGGGTCACCGTGCCGATCTGCCTGCCGGCGCTGCTGGACATCGTCCGCTACCTGTTCGTCTCGGCGATGACCACGGTGTCGGCGGCGATCTTCCTCTACAGCCCGGACACCATCCTCGCCGCCGTGGCCGTGCTGAACATGGACGACGCCGGCAACGTCGGCGGAGCCGCCGCCATGTCGACCCTGATCCTGTTCACCAGTGCCGGCGTCTCGCTGCTGCTGGCCTGGGCCTCCAAGGGCCTGCTGAAACGTTCCCAGGCTTGGCGCCAACGCGCGCCAGGCCATTGATCTGCGCCACCCAACCTGACCAACGTCCCTTCAAAGGAGCCGCATCATGTTCAAGCCACTCGCTCTTGCCGCTGCTGTCCTCTCTGCGTTCAGCCTGCAGGCCAGCGCCGCCCAGACCCAACTGACGGTCTACACCGCGCTGGAAGCCGAACAGCTGAAGAGCTACAAGCAGGCCTTCGAAAAGGCCAACCCGGATATCGAGATCAAGTGGGTGCGTGACTCCACCGGGATCATCACCGCCAAGCTGCTGGCCGAGAAGGAGCGCCCGCAGGCCGACGCGGTCTGGGGCCTGGCGGCGTCCAGCCTGGCGATCCTCGACCAGCAGGGCATGCTGCAAGCCTATGCGCCGAAGGACCTGGGCAAGATCGGTGGCAACTACCGCGACCCCGCCAACCCGCCTGCCTGGGTCGGCATGGACGTGTGGGCCGCGACCATCTGCTTCAACACCGTCGAAGCCGAGAAGCAGGGCCTGAGCAAGCCGGTGAGCTGGCAGGACCTGACCAAGCCTGAATACAAGGGCAAGATCGTCATGCCCAACCCGGCGTCGTCGGGTACCGGCTTCCTCGATGTCAGCGCCTGGCTGCAGACCTTCGGCGAGCCGCAGGGCTGGGCCTACATGGATGCCCTGCACCAGAACATCGGCCAGTACGTCCACTCCGGTTCCAAGCCGTGCAAGCTGGCCGCCGCCGGTGAATTCCCCATCGGTATCTCCTTCGAGTACCCGGCCGTGCAGCTCAAGCGCCAGGGCGCGCCGCTGGACATCGTGTTGCCGAAGGAAGGCCTGGGCTGGGAGATCGAGGCTACGGCGGTGATCAAGGGCACCGAGCATGAGGAGGCGGCCAAGCGCCTGGCCGACTTCTCCGCCAGCCCGGCGGCGATGGAGCTGTACAAGGAAAACTTCGCCGTGCTGGCCCAGCCGGGTATTGCCAAGCCGCAGACCGAATTGCCGGCGGACTACGAGCAGCGCCTGATCAAGAACGACTTCGCCTGGGCCTCGAAGAACCGCGACGAGATCCTGAGCGAATGGCGCAAGCGCTATGACGGCAAGTCGGAGAAGGTGGCGCAGCAGTAAGTCAAAGGCGGGGACCGCTTTGCGGTCCTTCGCGGGCAAGCCACGCTCCTACGGGGATTATCGCGATCTGCTTTCGTAGGAGCGTGGCTTGCCCGCGAAGGCCTGCAAAGCAGGCCCAAAAATCACAAGGATTTCTCAGATGACCGATTTCCTCATCATCGGCGCCGGCATCCTCGGCCTCTCCCACGCCTACGCCGCCGCCCGGCGCGGCCTGCGGGTCAAGGTCTTCGAGCGCAGCGCCACTCCGCTCGGTGCCTCGGTACGCAACTTCGGCCAGGCCCTCATCAGCGGCCAGCCCCCTGGCCAGATGCTCGACCTGGCCCGCGCCAGCCGTCCGCTGTGGGCGCACTGGGCGGAAACCGCCGGTTTCTCCATCAAGCGCAATGGCTCGTTGCTGCTGGCCCGCACCGACCAGGAGCGCGACCTGCTGGAAGCCTTCTGCAGTGGCCGTGCCGTCGAGCACGGCTACCCCGCGCGCCTGCTCGAAGGCGAAGACCTGCGCGCCCTGTACGACGGCCGCTTCGCCCATCACCGCGCAGCCCTGCACGGTCTCGACGACCAGCAGGTGTTCTCCCGTGAAGCCCTGCCCAGCCTGATCGACTGGCTGCGGGAAAAGATGGGCGTGGAGTTCCACTTCTCCACCCTGGTCCGCGGTATCGAACCGGGCCATCTGGACACCACCCAGGGCCGTTTCAGCGGCACGCAGATCGTGGTCTGCTCCGGGCACGACTACCAGACCCTGCTGGCCGAACCGATCGCCGCGCTGAAGCCGCAGGTCTGCCGCCTGCAGATGCTCCGCGCGCGTCCGCGTTTCCAGCTGGACCTGCAACATGCCCTGCTCACCGGCCTGAGCTGCCTGCACTACGGCGCCTATGCCGATCTGCCGCAGGCGCTCGCCCTGCGCGAGCGGGTCGAGGTTCAGAGCCCGCATCTGCTGGAGCACGGCATTCACCTGCTGATCAGCCCGACGCCGTATGGCGAACTGATCATCGGCGACTCCCACAGCTATGGCAGCGATGCGTCGCCGTTCAATGCCGAGCAGGTGGACGAGTGGATGATCGAGCTGGCCGAGCACACCCTGGGCGGGCGCATCCAGGTGGTCGAGCGCTGGCAGGGGGTGTATGGCTCGGGTGGTCCGGGGCCGTTCTCGCTGTTGCCGGTGGCGCCGGGGATCAGCGCCGCGCTGATGCATACCGGGGTCGGCATGAGTGTCGGCCCGGCGCTGGCCGAGCGACATGTGGCGCGGCTGCTGGGTGAAGGGGCGTGAGTACGGCGGAGCAGGTGGTGGAGGCGGTCTTCGCCCTCTACCAGCGGCATGGCGACGACGACTATATCGGCGAGCCGGTTTCGCAGCTGGAGCATATGTCCCAGGCGGCGCAGCTGGCCGTGGCCGAGGGTTTCGACGACGAAGTGGTGCTGGCGGCGTTCTTCCACGATATCGGGCATATCTGTGGCGGTGCCGAGGGCGACATGGGCGGGTTCGGCGTGGTCAGCCATGAGCGGGTCGGTGCCGAGTACCTGCGTCGGTGCGGATTCGGCGAGCGGATGGCGAAGCTGGTGGAGTATCACGTCGAGGCCAAGCGCTATCTGACGTTGCGCCAGCCGGGGTATTACCAGCGATTGAGCGAGGCCAGCCGGCGCACCCTGGACTATCAGGGGGGTGTGATGAGCGAGGCGGAGGCGGATGCCTTTGAACAGGATCCGTTGTGCGCGGTGAGCCTGCGCATGCGGTATTGGGATGAGGCGGCGAAGCTGGAGCGGGTGCCGGTGATTGACCTTGGATTGTTGAAGGCCAAGGCGATCGCATTGCTGGCCTGATTCTGTTCCCGGCTTGAGGGCCAATCGCTGGCAAGCCAGCTCCCACAGGGATCGCGCAGTCCTCAAGAACACTGCAAAACCTTGTGGGAGCGGGCGTTGCCCGCGATTGGCCCTCAAGCCGGATCTAGATTTCCTGAAGCAGCTCGTCGATCTGCTCCAGCCGTTCCGCCTGGCTCAACCTCGCCCCCGGATTCAGCGAAGACCACTGCGGATGTGCCCGCGCCTTGCTCAGCGCCGCCGGCAGCTTGCCCTCGCGCCAGACCTGGTCCGGCGGATTCTCCAGTCTGATCCGGCTCATCGCCGCATGCCCCCGTGCATCCAGCGCCTGTAGCAACTGCCGCTGCCTGACCGCCAGCAAGCGCAGCACCGCATCGTCCACCGTCAGTTCCTGCTGCCCCTTCAACTTGCCCATCAAGCGCGAGCCATAGCCACGCGCTGTTTGCAGGGCTCCCCCGGCAATGGCCCCGGCAAGCGCCGCAACGCCAAGGGTCAAACCACCAACCATCAGGTCGATCCCGGCCCCCGCCGCCGCACCGGCCACCGCCCCGCCACCCAGGCGGATGCCCAACAGCTTGAGGGTTTCCGGGTTGAACAGATCATCCCCCCAGCGCCCATCCAGCAACGGCAGGTCGCCGGTATTGGCATCCTCGCGCCGGAACGCATAGAGCTTGAGCAACGCCTCGACACAGCGCTGCTCGCGCTGGCGAATCGCGTCGCGCAGTTCGGCGATGGCCGCAGCTTCCTCTTCCGGCTTCGCCACCACGCTGCGCCGGCACGCCGCGCAATCCACCAGCAACTCGGCGATCAGGCGCTTGCCGCTGTGCTGGCGAACCTGGCGTTGCGCCTGCTGGTCATCGATCAGCCGTTGCAGGGCCGGGCGGGCGTTTTCCAGCATCAGTTGCAGGCTTTCGTACAGGCGCCGCTCGCCATCTTCCGGCGGCGCGACGCTGTCGAAACGCACCAGCGCATGCAGGCCGAGGCGGGCCAGGGCTTCGCGCCAGTCCGGCTCGCGATGATCGCTGCTGGCGACGAAGTTGAGCACCGGCAGCAACGGCTTGCCGCAACCGGCGAGGACTTCCAGCTCGTCGCGGTATTTGGCCAGCACCGGCTCGCGGGCATCGATCACGTAGAGCCCGGCATCGCTGGCCATCAACTGGCGCACCACCTTGGCTTCCTGCTCGAAACGCTGGCGTGCCTCGCTGCTCTGCAGGAAGCGTTCGAGGCGTGCCGGGCCGTCGAGGCGCTCGCCCGGTCGCTCCAGGCGTTCGAGGTAATCGAGCAGGGCGATGGCGTCTTCCAGGCCCGGCGTGTCGTACAGCTCCAGCAGCGGCTGGCCGTCCACCGACAGTCGCGCGCCCTCCACATGGCGGGTGGTGCTGGGGCGATGGGAGACCTCGCCGAAACCGACGTCGCGGGTCAGGGTGCGCAGCAGCGAGGTCTTGCCGACGTTGGTGTGGCCGACCACGGCCAGTTTCAGGGGCTCAGTCATGACCATGCTCCAGCCAGTGGATCGGCGAGCTGTCGGCGTAGGGCAGGGCCAGTTGTTCCAGGGCCTGGTGCCAGTCACCGAGGCGCTCGGCATCCAGGGCCTGGCCCGGTGCTGGCAGCATCAGCCAGATTCGCGTGGCCGCCGCGCTGCGCGCCAGTTCGGCGAGCAGCGCGAGGCTGCCGCGATCCGGCGAGCGCCGCGGGTCGCAGGCGATGGCCAGGCGCGCGGGCGGGTAGTGACTCAGTTGCTCCAGCAGGCGCCGGCGCGATTCGCGGCTGTCGAGCACACCGGCATCGGTCACCGACGCGGGCAGCGCGGGCGGCCAGGGGCGCTGGTCATCCAGCTCCAGACCGACCAGCAACGCGCCCTCATGCCGCACGTCGTCGTGACCGCGCGGGATCTGCGGCAGTTGGTCCGGCGCGGCATCGTTGACCCCCAGGCGTTCGCTGCTGGGCATCAGCGCTTCACGCAGGCCGCTGTAGCCGGGCAACTTCAAGTCCAGTGCCAGCCGCGCGCGGCCCCGGCGCCAGCGCCACAGGCACAGCGCCGCGAGCAACAGGCGCGGGAGGATGCCGTAGACCACCAGCACGCCCAGCAGCCAGCCGGCCCAGGCCTGGCGGCCGACGTCGAGGGTCGGCTGGGTGTCGCCGCTGGCGCGGATCATCTCCACGTCCGGAGTGCTGAAACCGAGCAGGGACGGCAGGGCGCCGAGGGCCTGGGTCAGGCTGACGAAGGTGTCGGCCTGGAGCAGGGTGGTTTCCCAGACGAAGCCGTAGCGGCGGGTCGACAGCAGCATCAGCAGCAAGACCAGTGCGCTGGTCAGTGCCAGCAACCACAGGCCGTGGACCAGAGTGCCGAGCAGCCAGCGGGTCAGGCGCTGGCGCTGCAGCAGCACCAGCAACGCGGGGGCCAGGTGCGCGCTCTGCGCATCGCGGGCGAATTTCTCGCTGAGCCACAACCACAGGCGACCGAGGCTGGCCCCCTGGTCGCCGGCCATGGCCAGTCCGGCGGCCCAGCCCAGGAGCAGGAGCAGGTCGAGGCCGAGCAGGCTGCCCAGGGCCCAGAACACATTGACCGGGCGTTGCCCGTCGCCGAGGGCGGCGAAGGCCAGGCCGGCGCCACTGACCACGGCCAGGACCAGCAGCACCAGCAGCGCCAGGCGTGCGCCGCGCTTGTAGTGATCGAGGGCCTGGCGCAGGCCGTCGCGTTCGGCCAGCCACAGCGCGCGGCTTTCGATGCGTTGCGCCAGGTCGCCGCCCTGCTGGCGGGCGCGGCGGTTGGCTTCCTGGTCGTCCAGGGGCCCGGTGTGTTCTTCGCGCAGGCGTATCGCTTCGCTCAGCCAGCGTTTGTCCAGGTCGGTCAGTCCGGTCACGTACAGCTTCCTTGAACCCATTACCGGGGGAAGCATAACCCAGGCATCCTTTGCTATCCTCGCCGCCATGAAAACATCACGCCCCCTCAGCCTGATCGCGGCCCTCGCCGAGAACCGCGTCATCGGCATCGACAACCGCATGCCCTGGCACCTGCCGGGGGACTTCAAGTACTTCAAGGCCACCACCCTGGGCAAGCCGATCATCATGGGTCGCAAGACCTGGGATTCGCTGGGCCGGCCGCTGCCGGGAAGGCTGAACCTGGTGGTCAGCCGCCAGGTCGGGCTGCAACTGGAAGGTGCCGAGGTATTCGCCTCGCTGGAAGACGCCATCGTGCGGGCCGAGGCCTGGGCGGCGGAGCAAGGCGTGGACGAGCTGATGCTGATCGGTGGCGCGCAGTTGTACGGGCAGGCGCTGGAGAGCGGGTTGGCGGATCGCCTGTACCTGACTCGGGTTGAGATGAGCCCGGAAGGGGATGCCTGGTTCCCTGAAGTGGACGAGGCCGTCTGGAAGAAGGTGTCGAGTGAGCCGGGGCCGGTTGAGGAAGGGAGGCCAGGGTATCGCTTCGAGGTGTGGGAAAGGATCTGAGATTGCCGGGACCGCTTTGCGCTCCTTTCGCGGGCAAGCCACGCTCCTACAAAGCAACGCTGTCGTCTGTAGGAGCGTGGCTTGCCCGCGAAGGGCCGCAAAGCGGCCCCCGAACAATCAGGAATGACTCAACTGCACCTGCTCATCCCCAGCCAGAACAGCCTTGTCGGTCTGCCCGAGCAACTGGCTGGTGATGGTCCCCGCCGTCATCGAACCACTGACGTTCAACGCCGTGCGGCCCATGTCGATCAGCGGCTCCACCGAGATCAGCAGCGCCACCAGTTCCACCGGCAAGCCCATCGCCGGCAGCACGATCAGCGCGGCGAAGGTAGCGCCGCCGCCGACCCCGGCCACCCCGGCCGAACTCAGGGTCACCACCGCCACCAGCGTGGCGATCCACAGCGGATCCAGCGGATCGATGCCCACCGCCGGCGCCACCATCACCGCCAGCATCGCCGGATACAGCCCGGCACAGCCGTTCTGCCCGATCGTCGCGCCGAATGACGCGGCAAAGCTGGCGATCGCCTGTGGCACGCCCAGGCGGCGAGTCTGCGCCTCGATGCTCAGCGGGATGCTGGCGGCACTGGAACGGCTGGTGAAGGCGAAGGTCAGCACCGGCCAGACCTTGCGCAGGAAGCGCAGCGGATTGATCCCGGCCAGGCCCAGCAGCACGCCGTGCACGCCGAACATCAGCGCCAGGCCGATGTAGGACACCACCACGAAACTGCCCAGCTTGATGATGTCGTCGAGGTTGGAGCTGGCGACCACCTTGGTCATCAACGCCAGTACGCCGTACGGCGTGAGCTTCATCACCAGGCGCACCAGGCGGGTCACCCAGGCTTGCAGGGTGTCGATGGCGGCCAGGGCGCGGTTGCCCTTCTCGGCGTCATCCTTGAGCAGTTGCAGCGCGGCCACGCCGAGGAAGGCGGCGAAGATCACCACGCTGATGATCGAGGTCGGCTTGGCGCGGGCCAGGTCGCCCACCGGGTTGCTCGGCAGGAACGAGAGCAGCAACTGCGGGATGTTCAGGTCGGCGACCTTGCCGGCGTAGTCGCTCTGGATGGTGGCCATCCGTGCGGTTTCCTGGGTGCCGGCCACCAGGCCTTCGGCGCTGAGGCCGAACAGGTTGGTCAGGACGATGCCGATCAGCGCCGCGATGGCCGTGGTGAACAGCAGGGTGCCGATGGTCAGCACGCTGATCCGGCCCAGGGACGAGGCGTTGTGCAGGCGCGCGACGGCCGAGAGGATCGAGACGAAGATCAGCGGCATGACGATCATCTGCAACAGCTGCACATAGCCGACGCCGACCAGGTCCAGCCAGCCGATGGTGGCCTTGAGCACCGGATGGCCGGCACCGTAGAGCGTGTGCAGCACGGTACCGAACAGCACGCCGAGGATCAGGCCGACCAGCACCTTCTTCGCCAGGCTCCAGCCCGGGTTGGTTTTCGCCAGGCCCAGCAGCAACGCGAGGAACACCAGCAGGTTGAGAGACAGCGGCAGGTTCATTGAAGCTCCAGTAGAAACGACGCAACCGCCGATAAACGGCGGTTGCTGAAACGAAAATGCTAACAGCATGAAAACAAACGAATTTATATCGTTATGGAATTAAAGGTGTCGTTTCTGGAATAAACACCGGTCGCTTTCAGATAAGTGCCTGCCGTTGGGGCCATTGCCGGGGTCGTTGTCAGAGCGTAACGATGGGGCTGGAGTGCTTAGGGTTGGGCGGTCATCTTTTCTGGAGAACCGCACATGAAGTTCGCTCCGAAGATTTTCGCCACCGGTCTGGCCCTCCTGCTTGCCGGACAGGCGCTGGCAGTCGAGTTGAAACACTGGCCCGAGCCGGCTGCCAAACAGCTCGACGCCATGATCGCCGCCAATGCCCACAAGGGTAACTACGCGGTGTTCGACATGGACAACACCAGCTACCGCTTCGACCTCGAAGAGTCGCTGCTGCCCTTCATGGAGAACAAGGGCGTGCTGACCCGCGACAAGCTCGACCCGTCGCTCAAGCTGATGCCGTTCAAGGACACCGCCGAGCACAAGGAAAGCCTGTTCAGCTACTACTACCGCCTCTGCGAAATCGACGACATGGTCTGCTACCCGTGGGTGGCGCAGGTGTTTTCCGGTTTCACCCTCAAGGAGCTCAAGGGCTACGTCGACGAACTGATGGCCTCGGGCAAGCCGGTGCCGAGCACCTACTTCGAGGGCGACCAGGTCAAGACCATCGAGGTGCAGCCGCCGAAGGTCTTCACCGGGCAGACCGAGCTGTACAACAAGCTGATGGAGAACGGCATAGAGGTCTACGTGATGACCGCCGCCTCGGAGGAACTGGTGCGCATGGTCGCCTCCGATCCGAAGTACGGCTACAACGTCAAACCGCAGAATGTCATCGGCGTCAGCCTGTTGCTCAAGGACCGCGCCAGCGGTGCCCTCACCACGGCGCGCAAGCAGATCAGCGCCGGCCAATACGACCCCGCCGCCAACCTCGGCCTGGAACTGACCCCGTACCTGTGGACCCCGGCGACCTGGATGGCCGGCAAGCAGGCGGCGATCCTCACCTATATCGATGAATGGAAGAAACCGGTGCTGGTGGGTGGCGACACGCCGAGCAGCGACGGCTACATGCTGTTCCACAGCGTCGATGTGGCCAAGGGTGGCATCCACCTGTGGATCAACCGCAAGGCCAAGTACATGGACCAGATCAACGGGATGATGGCCAAGCATGCGGCGGCGCAGGCGAAGGAGGGGTTGCCGGTGACGGCGGACAAGAATTGGGTGGTGGTGACGCCGGAGGAGATTCAGTAGTTCGTTGTTGTGTGGGGGGACCGCGTTGCGGTCCTTCGCGGGCGAAGCCACGCTCCTACGGATGATCGCGTTTCTCTTGTAGGAGCGTGGCTTTGCCCGCGAAGGGCCGCAACGCGGCCCCAAGACACGAATCAGAAGTGATATTTGACCAGCAGACTCGCCGTGTTCTGGTCAGTCGTGAACCCGCCCGAATCCTGAATCCCGTACTTGTCCGACCAATAGTCGTACTCCACCCCGACATACAGATGCTTCGCCTCGTACCCCAGGGCCTTGCCCAGGTCGTACTTCACCTGCGGGTTGATGTGCAGATTGGCGTGGTAGTCGCTCTGCCCGCGGCGTGAGTCGCTGGCGTCCCGGTTGTTGACGATCCAGTCGATGTAGCCGTCGATCAGCAGGTCGGAGCGCCCCAGCGGCACGGTGTACGACCACACCGGCGTGACCTGCACGGCACCGGCACGCACGCGGTGGCCGTCAGGCTTGCGGTAATAGACGTTCAACTGGAAGTAGTCGAAGCCGGGAATCGCCAGGTCGAAGCCGGGGCCGAGCAGGTAGGTCTCGGTATCGCCTTCGCCGAATTCGTAGGTGGCCGCCAGCAACACATCGCTCACCGGCCCGAAGGCGATCTTCTGCCCGGACAGCTTGCTGTAGCTCAACCGTCCCTGCAGCTCGCCGTAATAGGTGTTGTGCCCGCTGAGGCCATCTTCCCTGCCGTTGAAATTGATCTGGTCGACGAAGAAGAACATGTCGCCCCAGCTCCAGCCGCTGGCGCTTTCCAGGGTGAAGGTCTGCTGGATCGGTGGGTTGACCTTGAAGTTCTTGCCGTACAGGTAACTGACGCTTTCGTCGTGCCAGAGCAGTGGCGAGCCGCCGTCGGCGCAGGCCAATGTGGAGGCGAGCAGAAGCAGTGCGCCAGCCGGGGCGGCGCGCAGGTCGATAGGCATCGGGTGTTCCCTTGTTGTGGTTGTGGGTGAATACCGGAAGAAAAAGGTGCCCCCGCGAGGGGGCACAAAACGCGAGGCTCCCCCTCGCGGTATTGCCGGTCAGGCCCCGCCGCGGAAGCAGGACACGCCCCAGGCGGTCAGCTTGAACGGCAGGTGGTAGTGCTGGGCGGTGTCGGCCAGACCGAAGCGGTACAGCAGCACATCGAGAAACGCCGGCTCGGGCAGGGCCATGCCCTGCTGGCGATAGAACGCCGCGACCTCCAGGCGCACTTCATAGACCCCGGCGACACAGTCCCCGGCGCAGCCAGCCAGCTCGCCGAGCAGGCCATCGGCGCCGATCCGGCCAGCGCAGACCGGCACCCACTGTTCGCCATCGAGGCGCAGCAGGCTCAGCGCCAGCCCCTCGGCGACGCAGCCGCTGGCGACGTCGACGATGTGGATGGAGATCCCCCGATTCACTTCCAGAAGCCCTCATGGGCGCCAGCCGCCTCGCTTTCCAGCATCGGCCCGAGCACCGCGACCTGGCGCTGGCCGCGGGCGAACACTTCGCGGCAGGGCAGGGAGAAGGTCGGGTTTTCCGGGTGGTCGCCGGTCAGGCCGAGCAGGGCATGCTCGGACAGGGCGTAGACCACCCGGCCGATGCCGGTCCAGTACACCGCGCCGGCGCACATGCAGCAGGGCTCGGCGCTGGTGTAGAGGGTGCACTGGGCCAGTTCCTCGGGCGACAGCCGGGTCGCGGCCATGGCGGCGGCGCGCAGCTCGGCGTGCTGGGTCGGATCGCCTTCCGGCGGCATCGAGTTGTTGCCGGCGCTGGCGATCACCGTGCCCTCACGGTCGGCCACCAGCGCGGCGAACGGATGCCGGCCACTGTCGCGGGAGGTCTGCGACAGGCGGATGGTTTCCCGCAGCAGGGTCAGGTCGAGGGCCGAAACACCGGCGGGGGTGAGGTTGCTGAAGCTGGTCATGGGAACTCCGTTGGGCAGTGGAAAAGGGACGGCGTGCCGTTCAGTCGCTGAGCCGGGCGGTTTCGCCTGGCGCGCAGTCGACGGCTTTTTCGGGGTTGGGGTTGAGCAGGACATTGAGCAGGATGGCGGTGATCGCACCGAGGAAGATGCCGCTTTCCAGGACCAGCTTGAGCGCGCCGTTGGCATGCTCGAACAGGGCCGGGAAGGACATCGGCAGCACGCCGACGCTGACCGAGACGGCGACGATGATGCCGTTGCGGGTGCCGTCGAACTGCACGCGGGACAGCTCCTGGATACCGGCCACGGTGGTCATGCCGAACATCACGATGGCGCAGCCGCCGAGCACGGGTGTCGGCACCGCGGCGATCAGCGCGCCGAGCTTGGGAAACAGCCCCATCAGCACCATGATTGCCCCGGCCGCGGCCACCACGAAGCGGCTCTTCACGTTGGAGAGGGCGATCAGCCCGGTGTTCTGGGTGAAGGCGTTGTACGGGAAGCTGTTGAACAGGCCACCGAGCATGGTCGACAGGCCATCGGCGCGGAACGCGTTGCCCAGGGTGCGCTGGTCGGTCGGCTTGCCGGTCAGCTTGCCGATGGCCAGGCAGTTGCCGGTGGTCTCGGCCATGATCACCAGCATCGCCAGGGTCATGACCAGGATCGGCATGGTCGAGAATTTCGGCACGCCGAAGGCCATCGGCGGGCTCAGTTCGAACCAGGCGGCGCTGCCGATCTGGCTGAAGTCGGTCATGCCGAAGGCGGCGGCGATCAGGCTGCCGACGAACAGGCCGATGAGCACGCTGAGGTTGCCGATGAAGCCGGAGAATTTCGCGTAGATCACCAGGGTGACCGCCACGGTCGCCAGGCCCAGCAGCAGGTTGGCCGGGTTGCCGAAATCGTCGCTGCCCGGGTTGCCGCCGCCCAGCCAGATCGCCGCCGCCGGCATCAGCGACACGCCGATGATGGTGATCAGACTGCCGATCACCACCGGCGGGAAGAAGCGCAGCAGGCGGCTGAACACCGGCGCCAGGGCAATGGTGATGGCCCCGGCGGCGATCACCGCGCCGAAGATCTCGCTGAGGCCGAACTCCTTGCCGATCATGATCATCGGCGCCAGGGCGATGAACGAGCAGCCCTGGATCATCGGCAGGCGGGCGCCGAACTTCCAGAAGCCCAGCGTCTGGATCAGCGTGGCGATGCCGGAGGTGAGCAGGTTGGCGTTGATCAGGGTGATGATCTGCGCCTGGGTCAGGCCCAGGGCGCTGCCGAGGATCAGTGGGACGGCCACGGCGCCGGCGTACATCACCAGCACATGTTGCAGACCGAAAGTGAACAGCTGGCGGAGGGGAAGGACCTCGTCCACCGGGTGGGTCGGGATACGGCTCATTGCGCGTGTCTCCTGAAGGTGCGGCTGTTGTTTTTGTAAAAGGGCGCCCGTGCTGTTGGCGCAGCGACGATCAGGGATGCGTGCTGGCTGAGGCGGATTCTTTCTGCTTGTGGTCGATGAAACAAATGAGTAACCATCGATCCGGTCGATGGTTGGGGAGAGAGCGAGCATGCGTTTTTCACTGGAGCAGTTGCAGGTCTTCGTCCTTGCCGTGCAGGCCGGCTCGTTCTCGGCGGCGGCGCGGCGGGTGGGCAAGACCCAGTCGACGGTCAGCGCGGCCATCGCCAACCTGGAAACCGACCTGGGCGTGGTGCTGTTCGACCGCGCCAGCCGCATCCCCACGCTGACCCCGGCCGGGCACAAGCTGCTGCTGGAGGCCGAAGCGGTGCTGGAGCGCTGCCAGGCCCTGGAGGCGCATGCCGACGGCATGGCGGTGGAGGTCGAGCCGAGCCTGACCCTGGCCATCGAGGTGCCGTACAACACGGTGATGCCGGTGCTCGCCGAGTTCGAGCAGGCGTTTCCCTATGTCGACCTGATCGTCCGTCATCCGGTGTACGGCGATGTCAGCGAGATGGTGCTCAAGGGCGAGGCCAGTCTGGGCATCGCCTTTTCCCAGCCGGAGTACCCGCGGGAGCTGGAGTTCCAGCAACTGGGCAAGCTGATCATGGTTCACGTCACTCACCCACGGCATCCGCTGGCGGCCCTGCCAACGGTCAGCTTCGCCGACCTGCACGCCCACCGCCGCCTGGCCTTCAGCGCCCACGCCAACAAGCTGCCGAGCAGCGAATACCTGCGCGCGACACAGATGTGGCAGGCGGAAAGCTACCTGGCGCTGATGGAAATGGTGCGTGCCGGGCTGGGCTGGGCGACCCTGCCGCGGCAGTTGATTCGCCGCGAACTGGACAGCGGCGAACTGGTGGAACTGCAACTCAGCGCCTACCCGCATACCGACTGGCTGGTGGGCGTCGATCTGATCTGGCCGTTGCGCCAGGGCCGCGGCAAGGCCGAGCGCTGGCTGCGTTCGCGCTTCCAGCAGGGCAAGGTGTTCGAGCTGGACCGCCAGGGCCGCCCGACCACCCTGTAAGCCAACGATATCAATTGCGAATCACTCTTATTCCCTGCTAGCCTGCGCACCTCTTGAGACCCGCCAGGACGTGACCGTGTCTTCGTGGAATACGCAGATCGCCCGGTTGTTCGCCGAGCAGAAGAAAGCCCTGGAAGCCTTCGTCGCGCGGCGCACTGGCAACAGCCAGGTGGCCGCCGACCTGACCCAGGAGTCTTTCCTGCGCCTGGCGCGGCTGCCTGCCGACAAGAAGGTCGACAACCTGCCGGCCTTTCTCTTCACCATCGCCAGCAACCTGGTGCGTGACCATCAGCGCCAGACCATCCGCCGCGAACGCCTGGACGCTGGCGAGCCCAGCGAAGAGCTGCCGTGCAACGCCCCCGGCGCCGAGGAACAACTGGCCAGTCAGCAGGAGCAACGCTTGATGCACGAAGCCATCGAAGCACTGCCCGAGGCGACCCGGCATATCTTCCTGCTCTATCATGTCGACGAATTGTCCTACCGGGAGATCGGCGAACGTCTGAAGATCTCCCCGCGCAGCGTCGAATACCAACTGCGTCGCGCGCTGGTGGATTGCCGGGCCTTCATCAAGGCCCGCCTGTTCGACGACACACCGGGGGCACGATGAACGAGCCCTCCGCCGCCATGGATATGCGCATGTCCCACCCTGACGACCTGTTCGAAGAGGCCAGCGCCTGGTACTACCGCCTGCAGGCCGAAGACGTCAGCCGCCGCGATCGCGAAGACTTTGCCGCCTGGCTGGGCACTGGTCCGCGGCAGGCCCAGGCCTGGGACGAAGTGCTGGCGCTGCTCGGCGCCCTGCGCGCACCGGCGCGGCAACTGCGCGAGGCCGAGCGGGCGCGCTGGCGCCGGCCGTCGCCGCGGGTCTGGGCCAGTGCCGCGGCGCTGTTGCTGGCGGTGGGCGCGCTGACCCTGCACAGCCCCTGGCCGGACCGCTGGCGTGCCGACTACGCCACCGCTACCGGCGAGTCGCGCAGCCTCAACCTGGCCGATGGCTCGCAGGTCCAGCTCAATACCGATACCGCCGTGCAGATCGATCTCGGTCAGGACGAACGGCGCGTGCAGTTGCTGCGCGGCGAGGCCTGGTTCGAGGTCAGCGCCGATCCGGCGCGACCGTTCGTGATCCGTTCCGGCGAGGGCTGGGTCAAGGTGGTCGGCACCCGCTTCAGCGTGTCGCGCCAGGGCGAGCAGACCCGCGTGCGGGTCGCCCAGGGCAAGGTGCAGGTGAGTGCCGGCGGTGAGCAGACGGTATTGCTGGAGCCGGGACGGGGTGTCGAGTACCAGGACGCGCGCCTGGCCGCGGTGCACGAGATCGACGCCGCCGCCGAATTCGCCTGGCGCCAGCGGCAACTGGTGTTCCGTCAGCAGCCGCTGGCCGAGGTGGTCAAGGAACTCAACCGCTACTGGCCGGGGCAGACCCTGGTGCTCGGCGATACGCTGCGCCAGCGCAAGGTTTCCGGGGTGTTCGAGATCGACAAGCCGGACGCCGTGCTCAAGGCCCTGAAGCACACCCTCGGGCTCGACGCCGAGCAATACACCCCCTGGCTGCGGGTGCTGCGCGAAGGCTGAAGAAAAAATTTCAGAAAGTTTCAGGGTTTCCCGCAACCCCAACGTCCTTGAACTCGTAGGCGCGAATAACAAGCACTCTCAGATAGTGCGGCGCCGTTCGACGACTTCGACGATTTGGGGGAGCTCCACCGATGCCACACACCACCACCCGCCGGCACCTGCCGACGCTGCTCAGCCTGGCCATCGCCATGGGCGGCGGCACCTTTGCGCTGCCGACCCTGGCCGCCAGCGAGGCGCAGGCGCAGGTCTACCGCTTCGACATTCCGGCGCAGTCCCTCGACGGCGCGCTGGCAGCCTTCAGCGCGGTTACCCGGGTGCAGGTGCTGGTCACGGCGGAGGTCACCCAGGGCCTGCGCTCCTCGGGCCTGAGCGGCAGTTATCCACAGAGCGAGGCGCTGGGCCGCCTGCTCGCCGGCACCGGACTGTCCGCCAGCTACATCGACGGCGACAGCGTGACCCTGGAAAAGCGCGTCAGTGGTGACGAAGCCGTGCAACTCGGCGCCACGAAGATCAACTCCGACCTGCTCGGCGCCACCACCGAAGGCAGCCGTTCCTACACCACCGGTGCGGTGACCATCGGCAAGGGCGAGCAGAAGCTCAAGGACATTCCGCAGTCGGTCTCGGTGGTCACCCGCCAGCGCATGAACGACCAGAACATGAACAACCTGCAGGACGCCATGCGCCAGGTCACCGGGGTGACGATCAAGTCGTACAACTCCGGCTCCAGCCTGAACGACGTGTACATGCGCGGCTTCCTCGTCGACCAGGTGCAGGTCGACGGCGTGTCCCAGGCCACCGGCCAGGGTGACCTGGCCACCAGCTTCGACCTGGCGATGTACGACCGCGTCGAAGTGCTGCGCGGCCCGAGCGGCCTGTACCAGGGCTCCGGCGAACCGGGCGGGACCATCAACGTGGTGCGCAAGCGCGCCCTCGGCACCTTCGGCCTGAACGGCGAGGTCTCCGCCGGTTCCTGGGACAACTATCACTCCAGCGTCGACGTCACCGGTCCGCTGAACGCCGATGGCAGCCTGCGCGGTCGCTTCGTCACCGCCTACGAAGACAACCAGTCCTGGGTCGACTACGCCAAGAACGAACGGCCGATGGTCTATGGCCGGCTGGAGTACGACATCACCCCGTCCACCACCCTGTCCCTGGGCGGCACCTACCAGAAGAACCGCTCGACCCCGGCGTTCGGCCTGCCGGCCTATGCCGACGGCACCCTGCTGGACGTCAGCCGCTCGACCTTCGTCGATGCCAAGTGGAACGAACTGGACGAGCGGGTCTGGGAAGGTTTCGCCGAAGTCGATCACAGCCTGGACAACGGTGGCCAGTTCAAGACCTCGCTGACCTACCGCGATGCCGAGACGCCGACCCGAAACTTCACCTGGTCGGACGACGCGGTGAACCCGGCCAACGGCGATAGCTGGGCGGTGGCGTATTCCTACTACACCCATATCAAGAGCCTCGGCCTGGACAGTTTCGTCACCCTGCCGGTGGAAGCCTTCGGGCGCACCCACGAGTTCACCGTCGGCGCCGAGTACCAGCACCTGAACAAGGACTTCACCTACGGTGGTGGCGAGTACTTCCCGATCAACGTGTTCGATCCGAGCAGCATCGATATTCCCAAGCAGGAATTCGCCATGGGCAATGGCACCTGGTCCACCTCGCGGCAGTACGGCGCCTACGGCCGGGCCAAGATCGCCGCGACCGACGAACTGGATGTCATCCTCGGCAGCCGGGTGACCTGGTTCGAGGCCGAGGGCAAGAATGCCAACGCCTACTTCAACCAGTTCGGCGAGACCGAGACCAACATCGATCGCAAGTTCATCCCGTATGGCGCGCTGGTCTACAAGCTGACCCCGGAGCTTTCGGCCTACGCCAGCTACACCAAGGTGTTCAAGCCGCAGACCGATATCGACGCCAGCGGTTCGGTGATCGCCCCGCGTGAGGGCGAGCAGTACGAACTGGGCCTCAAGCGCGAGTTCCTCGACGGACGCCTGAACGGCAGCCTCGCCATGTTCCGCATCTACGACGAGAACCGTGCCGAGCTGGTGTCCGGTGGGCAGTACTACCGCGCCCAGGGCAAGGTGCGCAGCCAGGGTTGGGAAACCGAGCTGAGCGGCAACCTGACCGACAACTGGAGCGTGGTGACCGGCTATGCCTACACCATGACCCGCTCGATGAACGGGTCCGAGGAAGCGGAAGGCCGCACCTTCAGCACCATCACGCCGAAGCACAACTTCAACCTGTGGACCGACTACCAGTTCAGCGACGGGCCGCTCAAGGACTTCAGCGTCGGCGGTGGCGTGCGTGCGGTGAGTGCGACCTACTACCGGCGCAACGTCGACTTCGAGCAGCGTGGCTATGCGTTGACCTCGGCGCAGATCGGCTACCGGATCAACAAGAACCTGTCGGTGAAACTGACCGGCAACAACCTGTTCGACCGCAAGTACTACGAGCGCGTGGATAGCCCGTGGGGTTCGAACTTCTATGGCGAGCCGCGCAACTTCACCTTTACCGTGCGGGCCAGTTACTGAGCCTTTGGGCCTGCTTTGCAGGCCTTCGCAGTGGTTCGTCACACGACAAGCCAGCTCCTACAAGAGCGCAGGCCGCGCGATCCTTGTAGGAGCGTGGCTTGCCCGCGAAGGACCGCAAAGCGGTCCCTGAACGAAAAAACCGGCACCCAAGGGCGCCGGTTTTTTCATGCCTGACGGAAACTCACAGCCCGTCGAGCAACGCCTTGTTGCGCACCGCACCCTTGTCGGCACTGGTCGCCAGCAGGGCGTAGGCCTTCAGCGCGGTGGTCACTTTGCGTGGACGCTGCTCAACCGGTTTCCAGCCCTTCTTGTCCTGCTCGATACGACGTGCCGCCAGCTCTTCGTCGCTGACCAGCAGGTTGATCGAACGGTTCGGGATGTCGATCAGCACCTTGTCACCGTCCTGCACCAGGCCGATGGCACCGCCCGCGGCGGCTTCCGGCGAGGCGTGGCCGATGGACAGGCCCGAGGTACCGCCGGAGAAACGACCGTCGGTGAGCAGGGCACAGGCTTTGCCCAGGCCCTTGGACTTCAGGTAGGAGGTCGGGTAGAGCATTTCCTGCATGCCCGGGCCGCCTTTCGGACCTTCGTAGCGGATGATGACGATGTCGCCTTCCTTCACCTCGTCGGCGAGGATGCCGCGCACCGCGCTGTCCTGGCTTTCGAAGATCTTCGCGTTGCCTTCGAAGACGTGGATCGACTCATCCACACCGGCGGTCTTCACCACGCAGCCGTCGAGGGCGATGTTGCCGTACAGCACGGCCAGGCCGCCTTCCTGCGAGTAGGCGTGCTCGACGCTGCGGATGCAGCCGTTTTCACGGTCGTCGTCGAGGGTGTCCCAGCGGGTCGACTGGCTGAACGCGGTCTGGGTCGGGATACCGGCAGGGCCTGCCTTGAAGAAGTGGTGCACCGCTTCGTCATCGGTCTGGGTGATGTCCCACTTGGCGATGGCTTCTTCCATGCTCGGCGAGTGCACGGTCGGCACGTCGGTGTGCAGCAGGCCGCCACGGGCCAGCGAGCCGAGAATGCTGATGATGCCGCCGGCGCGATGGACGTCTTCCATGTGGTACTTCTGGATGTTCGGCGCCACCTTGCACAGCTGCGGTACCTTGCGCGACAGGCGATCGATGTCGCGCAGGTCGAACGCCAGCTCGGCTTCCTGGGCCGCGGCCAGCAGGTGCAGGATGGTGTTGGTCGAACCGCCCATGGCGATGTCCAGGGTCATGGCGTTCTCGAACGCCTTGAAGCTGGCGATGTTGCGCGGCAGCACGCTGGCGTCGTTGTCGCCGTAGTAGCGTTTGCACAGCTCGACGATGGTGCGGCCGGCGGTGAGGAACAGCTGCTCGCGATCGGAGTGCGTGGCCAGGGTCGAACCGTTGCCCGGCAGGGACAGGCCCAGGGCTTCGGTCAGGCAGTTCATCGAGTTGGCGGTGAACATGCCGGAGCAGGAACCGCAGGTCGGGCAGGCGCTGCGCTCGTACTCGGCGACCTTCTCGTCGCTGGCCGTGGAGTCGGCGGCGATGACCATGGCGTCGACCAGGTCCAGGCCATGGCTGGCCAGCTTGGTCTTGCCGGCTTCCATCGGGCCGCCGGACACGAAGATCACCGGGATGTTCAGGCGCAGGGCGGCCATCAGCATGCCGGGGGTGATCTTGTCGCAGTTGGAGATGCAGACGATGGCGTCGGCGCAGTGGGCGTTGACCATGTACTCGACGGAGTCGGCGATGATCTCGCGGCTCGGCAGGGAATAGAGCATGCCGTCGTGGCCCATGGCGATGCCGTCATCCACCGCGATGGTGTTGAACTCCTTGGCCACGCCGCCGGCGCGTTCGACTTCGCGGGCGACCAGCTGGCCCAGGTCCTTCAGGTGCACGTGACCCGGGACGAACTGGGTGAAGGAGTTGGCGATGGCGATGATCGGCTTCTTGAAATCCTCGTCCTTCATGCCGGTGGCACGCCACAGCGCGCGGGCACCGGCCATGTTGCGGCCGTGGGTGGACGTTTTGGAACGGTAATCAGGCATGAAGCACTCCTGGCGGCTAATCAGGTAACAAAAAGGGGAGTGAGCTTCTCTTGTCCTTGGTACCGCTAGGCAGGTGGCCGCTGGTACGGATGAGGCCGAAGACGTCGCGGGATCGCCGCGCGCTTGGCCAGAGCTCATAGACCCGCCGGGGATGACTGGCGATGAATAGGCCGATTCTACACCGCTGGCGGGCTTAGGGAATGGCGCAATGGATGGTCGGCGGGATTTGTCATCGGGCTCGCTTTCCGCGTGCTAGAGCGTTACCTTGGCGTCCTTCTTCGAATGATGGCCTTTTTTCACGGAGGAAATATGGTCCACCCTGCCGATGTTCCCGCCAGCAGCGTGCTGCGCATGCTTTCCACCACGGCATGGTTCTTCGACTGTTTCGCCCGCCGGGTCACCCCGGAACAGGGCCTGACCGCGCTGGACGCCTACCAGCGCATGAGTCGCGCGGTGCCGAAATGGATCAACCAGGCATTGTGGTTGCGCGACCTCATGGTCCGTCCGTTCGGGCTCAAGCCGGTGGCCGGTTTCAACCTGCGCGAGCAGAGGACGCCCCGGGTCGGCGAGCAGCTGGATTTCTTCCAGGTCGCCGCGGTGACCGACAAGGAACTGATCCTGTCGCTCAAGGACAGCCACCTGGATGTGCTGATCTCCGTGCACCTGGACCCGAACAACCAACTGAGCCTGACCTCCATCGTCGAGCCGCACAACTGGCTGGGGCGGCTGTACATGCGCCTGATCGCGCCGATTCATCGGCGGGTGGTGAAGGCGATGCTGGGTGGGTTGTAGAGAGTTTGTTTGGATGCACGCGGTCTATGTGGGAGTTGGCTTGCCAGCGATAGCGACTGAACGGACAGCATCTTTCCCACTCTCGACAGGTTGACCTGAAGTAAGGTCGCCTCGTGCAATTTTGCAGGAGGTTGCCAATGCTTTATCCAATCAGTATCGAATGGGAGGAGGGGCTTACCGCTATCGGTATCCAGATCCCCGACATCCCCGGCGCCGTTACGGCAGCTGATACCTTTGAAGAGGCTTGTGCCGCCGCAGTCGAGGTGGCGCACATCATGCTCGATGAAATCGCCGGAAGCGGCCGTCCCATTCCCTTGCCCAGCAGTGCCGTGGCTCACCGAGGCCATCCGGAGTTCGAGGGAATGGACTGGGGAGCGTTGGATGTCGATGTCACCGCTTATCTTGCGGAGCGGTGAGTTATGGGGCCGGTTTGTGGCCCATTCGCGAGCAAGCTCGCTCCCACAGGAACGCTTATCTGTGGGAGCAGAGCTTGCTCGCGAAGGCCTGCAAAGCAGGCCCAACAATATTCGGCCCATAAAAAATCCCGGCACCAGGCCGGGATTTTTCATTCAAGCGCTGATCAGCTGTTCGGCAGCAACCGGCAGATGATGCTCTTGATATAGCGCGTCTCCGGAATCGCCGGGTGCACCGGATGGTCCGGGCCCTGGCCACCACGCTCCAGCAGCTGGATATTGCGGTCCAGGTGGCGGGCGCTGGTCAGCAGGATGTTCTGCAGGTCATCTTCCGGCAGGTGCATCGAGCACGAAGCGCTGACCAGGATGCCGTCCTTGCTCAGCAGGCGCATGGCCTGTTCGTTGAGGCGGCGGTAGGCGCCTTCGCCGTTCTTCAGGTCCTTCTTGCGTTTGATGAAGGCGGGCGGGTCGGCGACGATCACGTCGAAGCGCTCTTCGGCGGCCTTCAGTTCACGCAGGGCGGCGAACACGTCGCCTTCGATGCAGGTGACCTTCTCGGCGAAACCATTGAGCGTGGCATTGCGCTCGACACCATCCAGGGCGAAGCCCGACGCGTCGACGCAGAACACTTCGCTGGCGCCGAAGGCACCGGCCTGCACGCCCCAGCCACCGATGTAGCTGAACAGGTCGAGCACACGCTTGCCCTTGACGTACGGCGCCAGGCGCGCGCGGTTCATGCGGTGGTCGTAGAACCAGCCGGTCTTCTGGCCTTCCAGCACCGGCGCTTCGAATTTCACGCCGTTCTCTTCCAGGGCGACCCAGTCCGGCACTTCGCCGTAGACGGTCTCGACGTAACGTTCCAGGCCTTCGGCATCGCGCGCCGAGGAGTCATTCTTGAACAGTATGCCGCTGGGCTTGAGCACCTGGATCAGGGCGGCGAGGACGTCGTCGCGCTGACGCTCCATGGTCGGCGAGGCGATCTGCACCACGAGGATGTCGCCGAACCGGTCGACCACCAGCCCCGGCAACAGGTCGGAATCACCGTACACCAGGCGGTAGAACGGCTTGTCGAACAGGCGCTCGCGCAGCGACAGGGCGACGTTCAGGCGGTGCACCAGCAGCGACTTGTCCAGCGACAGCTTGATATCGCGCGACAGCAGGCGGGCGCAGATCAGGTTGTTCGGGCTCACCGCGACGATGCCCAGGGCCTTGCCGCCCGCGGCTTCCAGGATTGCCTGGTCGCCGGCCTTGAAACCGTGCAGCGGAGTGGCGGCGACGTCGATCTCGTTGCTGTAGACCCACAGGTGGCCGGCGCGCAGACGGCGGTCGGCATTGGCTTTGAGACGAAGGCTGGGCAGGGACATGACGTCGCTCCGGGAAAAAAGAGCGGGAGTATACCGTGTCGGCCGGGGCAGGCACCTGCCGCCGCGACAAATTGCATGGCGACTGGCCGTCACTCGACCGAACGATCAGGTTAGAATCGCCCGTCAGCCGCGAGTGTGAACTTATGCCCCAGGAACTTTCCGCCGAACAGATCCAGCAAGCCTTGCAAGGCATCAGCGTGCCGCCTCAGCCGCAGATCATGGTCGATCTGCAGATGGAGCAGTACATGCCCGATCCTGACCTGGAGACGATCGCCAGGCTGATCGCCCAGGACCCGGGACTGGCCGGCGCGCTGCTGAAGATCGTCAATTCGGCGCATTACGGGCTGACCAACAAGATCGCCTCGATCCAGCGCGCGGTGAACCTGCTGGGCAGCCGCTCGGTGATCAACCTGATCAACGCGCAATCGATCAAGGGCGAGATGAGCGACGAGACCATCGTCACCCTCAACCGCTTCTGGGACACCGCCCAGGACGTGGCGATGACCTGCCTGACCCTGGCCAAGCGCTTTGGCGCGCAGGCGGTGGACGAGGCCTATGCCCTGGGGCTGTTCCACGATTGCGGCGTGCCGCTGATGCTCAAGCGTTTTCCCGACTACATGAGCGTGCTGGAAGATGCCTACGCCAGCGCCGGCGCGCAGCAGCGCGTGGTCGACACCGAGAACCAGGTGTTCAACACCAACCATGCCGTGGTCGGTTACTACACCGCGCGCTCCTGGCGCCTGCCGGAGCATGTCAGCAATGCCATCGCCAATCACCACAATGCCCTTGCCGTGTTCAGCGACGACTCGCCGCGCAGCGCGCCGCTGAAGAACCTGCTGGCGATCCTGAAGATGGCCGAGCACATCTGCGCTTCGTACCGGGTGCTGGGCAACCAGAGCGTCGATCACGAGTGGAACAGCGTCGGGCATCTGGTGCTGGACTACATCGGCCTGTCGGAATACGACTTCGACAACCTCAAGCAAACCATCCAGGAACTCGGTGGCCACTGATCCATGCCTGAATTACCCGAAGTCGAGACCACCCGCCGCGGCATTGCCCCCTATCTCGAAGGCCAGCGCGTCAGCCGCGTGATCGTCCGCGACCGGCGGCTGCGCTGGCCGATCCCCGAAGACCTCGATGTGCGCCTGTCGGGGCAGCGCTTCGTCTCGGTGGAGCGGCGCGCCAAGTACCTGCTGCTGAATGCCGAGGTGGGCACGCTGATCAGCCACCTGGGCATGTCCGGCAACCTGCGCCTGGTGGAAATCGGCCTGCCGGCGCAGAAGCATGAACATGTGGACATCGAGCTGGAGTCCGGCCTGGCCTTGCGCTACACCGATCCGCGGCGCTTTGGCGCGATGCTCTGGAGCCATGCGCCGCTGGAGCATGAGCTGCTGGCGCGGCTGGGGCCGGAGCCGTTGACCGACCTGTTCGATGGCGAGCGCCTGTTCCAGCTGTCCCGCGGGCGGTCGATGGCGGTGAAGCCGTTCATCATGGACAACGCGGTGGTGGTCGGCGTGGGCAATATCTATGCGACCGAGGCGCTGTTCGCGGCCGGTATCGACCCGCGGCGCGAGGCGGGGAGCATTTCCCGGGCGCGCTATCTGCGGCTGACCATCGAGATCAAGCGGATCCTGGCGGCGGCCATCGAACGGGGCGGCACCACGCTGCGGGACTTCATCGGCGGCGACGGGCAGCCGGGGTATTTCCAGCAGGAGCTGTTCGTCTATGGACGGGGCGGGGAGCCGTGCAAGGTGTGTGCGGCGACGCTTCGGGAAGTGAAATTGGGGCAGCGGGCGAGTGTGTTCTGTCCGCGGTGCCAGAAGTAACCCGGAAGTCCCGAATTCTCTGCCTTCCGCTGTAGGAGCGCGGCTTGTCGGGGCGCCGAACCGCCGCGAAAGGACTGCGGAGCGGTCCCAAAAAGGTGCTGACTGGATTGGGACCGCTTTGCGGTCCTTTCGCGGGCGAGCCGCGCTCCTACGAGAGCAAGTCGCGCGCAGCGTGTCGCAGTACGGCGGAGGTGTGCGGCGCATCAGTGCACTGCTGAACTGCCCACGCCTCTTGGATCACTGGCCGCCTCCAGCGTCCCATCCCGTTTGTCCCAGAACAGCACCTGCTGGTTGCCATAGCTGCGACCCACATCCTTCAGGCTGTAGCCCCGCGCCCGCAAGGCCTCCATCTCGGCTGCACTGAATGCCCCGGGTTCATGCTCCACCACGTCCGGCAGGTACTGATGGTGATAGCGCGGCACCGCCGGCCAGGTGCTCACGGGGCGCCCGGCCAGGTACTCCAGCATCGACAGCAGCACCATGCTCGGAATCCGGCTGCCGCCTGGCGTACCGAAGGCGGCGAACTGCTGCGGACTTTCGATGAAACTCGGACTCATGCTCGACAACGGCCGCTTGCCCGCCGCCACGGCATTGGCCTGGCTGCCCGTCAGGCCATAACTGTTGCTGCCGCGCGGATCGGCGGCGAAATCGTCCATTTCGTTGTTCAGCACCACCCCGGTCCCCGGCGCGGTGAAGGCCGCACCGAACGGCAGGTTGACCGACAGCGTCGCCGCCACGACATTGCCTTCGGCGTCGATCACCGCGAAATGGGTGGTGTGATCGCCTTCGCGCCAGGCCGGGGACGGCGGCAGGCTGCTGCTGGGCGTGGCGTCGCGGACGTCGATAGTGTCGGCCAGCGCGGTCAGGTGCTGGCGTGAGAGCAACTGCGGGATCGGGTTCGCCACATGGTCCGGATCCCCCAGCAGGCCGCGATCGCGGTAGGCCCGGCGCAGTACTTCCAGCACGTAGTGGGCGCGCTGGACCTTGTCGGCGCTCTGCCACGGCAGGCGCTGCAGCATCGCCAGGCTCTGGGCGATGGCCACGCCGCCGGCGGAGGGCGGCGGGGCGCTGATCAGCTCGCGCTGGTCGGCGAGGGCATGGCGCAGGGGTTCGCGGGTGGCGGTGTGGTAATCGGCAAGGTCGTCGACGCTCCAGATACCCCCGGCCGAGTTGACCTCCTTGACCAACTGCAGCGCCACCGGTCCACGATAGAAACCGTCGCGGCCCTGGTCCGCCAGGCGTTGCAGGGTCGCGGCCAGTTCCGGCTGGCGAATCACCTTGCCCAGCGCCGGGACTTCACCCTGGTCGAGAAACAGCCGGGCGCTTTCCGCGTCGTCGCGCAGGGCGGCCTGGCGCATCGTGGCGCGGTCGCGGTAGATGCGGTCGACGGCGAAGCCCTGGTTGGCCAGGCGAATCGCCGGGGCCAGGGTGTTCTTCAGCGGCAGCTTGCCGTAGCGCGCTGCCAGTTCATCGAGCGCCGCCGGCAAGCCGGGAATCGCCGCCGCCAGCGGACCGTTGATCGACAGGCCGGGCTGGACCTTGCCGTCCTTCAGGTACATGTCCGCGGTGGCCCTGGCGGGCGCGCGTTCACGGGCGTCGATGAAGCGATAGGCGGTCGGGTTGCCGGGCTGGCGCAGCAGGAAGAAGCCACCGCCACCGAGTCCCGAGCCATAGGGCTCGACCACCGCCAGGGCGGCGCTCACGGCGATTGCCGCGTCGAAGGCATTGCCGCCCTGCTGGAGGATTTCCCGCGCCGCGGCGGTCGCGTCGGCATGGGGCGTGGCCACCGCCGCGCGTCCCGGGCCAGCGGCCAGGGCGGCGACACTGCACAGCGCCAGGCAGGCGCCAAGGAACAAGGTGCGAAGCGTGGCGACGCCGGTCATCAGGCCTTGCCGGTGATACGGCGGTATTTGGCCATCAGCTCGTCTTCGGTCTCCGGATGGGCTTCATCCAGCGGGATGCAGTCGACCGGGCAGACCTGCTGGCACTGTGGTTCGTCGTAGTGGCCGACGCACTGGGTGCACAGGTTCGGGTCGATCACATAGATCTCTTCGCCCTGGGAAATGGCGGCGTTCGGGCACTCGGGTTCGCAGACGTCGCAGTTGATGCAATCGTCGGTGATGATCAGGGACATGGGGACTCCGGCCAGGAACGTCTGCCCTGGCAATTGAAAACCAATGGGCGCAATTGTGCCGTATTAGCGCCCGTAGTGCACGCGGGCGCCGGTTTTCCTGGCCAGATGAGATTACTTCTTGAAACGCTCGGTCAGCGCTTCGGCCACCGCCGGGTGGACGAACTTGGTGATATCGCCGCCCAGCGCCGCGATCTCACGGACCAGTGTCGAGGAAATGAACGAATAACGTTCCGAGGGGGTCAGGAACAGGCTCTCGACGTCGGGCGCCAGTTGCCGGTTCATGTTGGCCAGCTGGAATTCGTACTCGAAATCCGAGACCGCGCGCAGGCCACGCAGGAAGACATTGGCCTGCTGCTCCTTGGCGAAGTGCGCCAGCAGCGACGAGAAGCCGAGGACTTCGACGTTGGGCAGGTGCTTGGTCACTTCGCGCGCCAGTTCCACCCGTTGTTCCAGGGGGAACAGCGGATTCTTCTTGGGGCTGGCGGCGACTGCGATGATCACGTGATCGAACAGACGCGAGGCGCGTTCGACCAGATCGCCATGGCCCTTGGTAATAGGGTCGAAAGTACCCGGGTACAACACTCGGTTCATCGCGTCGTCCTGGCAGGAGTGCGTTAGGGACTCGGATGGTAGCGCAGCCGATACGCTCGGGCCAAGTCGCCATCACCGGCCAAAAGGACTATGGACGGCCACGCCGGCCGCATGCCGGAGCCGCTCGGCGAGCAACTGGCTGAGCCGCGCGCTGATGGCGTAGACCGACAACTGCGGGTTGGCGCCGATGCTGGTGGGGAACAGCGAACCGTCGTGGATCGACAGGTTTTCCAGCTGGTGATGCCGGCCGAGGCTGTCGCAGACGCTCTGGCGCGGGTCATTGCCCATGGCGCAGCCACCCATGACATGGGCACTGCCGAGGCGGGTGAGGAACAGCTCCAGGGGCAGTTCGTCGATGCTCCGGCGCGCCTCGGCCAGGGTTTTCGCTGGCCGGGCGTGGCTGTGCAGGGGCAGGACGCTGTCCGCACCGGCGGCGAACTGGATTTGCGCCATGCTGTGAAACGCCCGTCGCACGCCGTCCCAGGCATAGGGTGACACCGCGTAGTCCAGCACGGGGGAGCCGTCGCCGCGCAATTCCACGCGGCCGCCGGTACTGTCCGGGTGAAAACCGTCGCGCAGCAGGGCGAGCATCACATGGGTGTGGGGCAGGTCCTCCATGCGCAGCGCGTTTTCCGTGCCGAAGCCGCCGAGCAGGGTGGCGGCCAGGGCCGGATGCAGCGGCGGCACCTCCAGTTTGTAGCCCATGGGGCCGTCGGTGCCGTTGCGCCATTGAAAGTGATCGCTGTAGATCGACTGCGGCGCGCCGTAGAACGGGTTCACCGGCTCGGCGAAGCGCGCCGCGCTGAAGTTGACCAGGTGCAGGAAGGTACGCTTGCCCAGGCGCTGGTGCGGGTCCGGCGCCGCCGAACGCAGCAGCAGGGCGGGGCTGTTGATGCCGCCGCCGGCGACGATGTAGTGCCGGGCACGAACGCGGATGCGCCGGCCGGTGGGCGCCACGCAGCGCGGGTCCATGGCCACGCAATGCAGCTCGCGGATCCGCTGGCCATCGTGTTCCAGCGTGTCGGCGCGGGCCAGGTAGAGCAGCTCGCCGCCGTGTTCGAGGGCCGCGGGGATGCTGGTCACCAGCATCGACTGCTTGGCGTTGACCGGGCAGCCCATGCCGCAATAGCCGAGGTTCCAGCAACCGCGGACATTGCGCGGAATCACCTTCCAGTCCAGGCCAAGGGCCGTGCAGCCTCGGCGCAGCACGTCGTTGTTGGCGTTGGGTGGCAACTGCCAGGGGGTGATGCCGAGGCGCTGCTCCAGGCGTTCGAACCAGGGCGCCAGGTCGTCCACGCCATGGCCTTCGACCCCGTGTTCACTGGCCCAGTGGCGCAGCGTCGGTTCCGGGGTGCGAAAGCTGGAGGTCCAGTTGATCAGCGTGGTGCCGCCCACGGCGCGGCCCTGAAGGATGGTGATGGCGCCATCCTTGCTCATGCGACCGATGCCTTCCTGGTAGAGGCTGGCGTAGGCCTCGTGCTCCAGCATCCTGAAATCACTGCTGGTCTTCAGTGGCCCCTCTTCGATCAGCAGCACGCGAAACCCCGCGGCGCTGAGCAGTTCGGCACTGGTGGCGCCGCCGGCGCCGCTGCCGATGATGGCGATATCGGTTTCCAGCGTGAGGTCCTGGCTCAGGGCCGAACCATCGCGGGTTTTCCAGCCGCGGGCGAGGCCGTCGCGGAACAGGTCGGGTACGGGCATGGGGGACTCTCGCTCAGATGGCCGGTGGGCCGGGATAACCGCAGGCGCCCCAGGACTCGGGCAGGCTGTACCAGGCCATCAGCAGCAACTGCAGCAGTGAGCAGTAGCCCTGGCGCAGCAGGTTCAGCGAGCTGTCGCGCCAGCGCAGGAGAAACGCCTGGATGCGCTGTGGTTCGGCCTGCTCCCAGGCACCCCAGACACCGGTCAGCGGGCCGCGCGTCAGGGGCAGGGCGAGCACGTCGAACAGTTGCCGGGTCAGCTTGAGCATTTCCGCGGACAGGCTGGCGAGGGCATCGTCGAGGCGGGCCAGGACCCGGTCGACGAGCGAGCCGGTGCCTTCGAGGACGACCGGCGTTACCGCGCGGAGCATCGGCAGGTCGTCGTCGCGCAGGATGCGAAAGCCGTTGGCGGGCCTTCCGGCGGAGCATCCCAGCAGGCTGGCGCCGCCAAGAAACAGGCTGGCGCCGACACTGAACTTGAGCAGGCCGCGGCGGTTCAGCGCGGCGACCTCGGGCAGGCGTGTTGTCATTGTTGTGGGCCTGTGCGGTGATCAGCGGATAAACAAGCGGTACACCAGTTGTTGCAGGCGCCCGCCGTATGGCGGGTAGATCAGCCGGGCCAGGTTGAGACGCTGCTTGGCCAGCACCGCCTTGGCCTTGCTGAAGGTCTGGAAACCCTCGTAGCCGTGGTAATGGCCCATGCCGGACGGGCCGACCCCGCCGAACGGCAGGTCGTCCTGGGCCACGTGCAGCAGGGTGTCGTTGAGGCAGGCACCGCCGGAGTGGGTGTTGTCCAGGACCAGGCGCTGCTCGCCGCGTTCGTAGCCGAAGTAATACAGGGCCAGCGGACGCGGACGCTGGTTGATGTAGGCAATGGCCTCGTCGATATGGTCATAGGGCACCACGGGCAGCAGTGGGCCGAAGATCTCGTCCTGCATCACCCGCATGGCGTCGTTCACGTTTTCCAGGACCTGGGGTGGCAGGCGGCGGTCGAGCGGGGTCTCGTCCGGATACAGGCTGGTGACTTGCGCGCCCTGGCGCCGGGCGTCGTCGAGATAGCCGTTGAGCCGGGCCAGGTGGCGCGGGTTGATGATTGCGGTGTAGTCGGGGTTGTCGCTGATCCGCGGATAGAAGCGTCGCACCGCCTCGCGATAGGCATCGATGAAGCCGGGAATGCGCTCGCGCGGCACCAGCACGTAGTCGGGGGCGACGCAGGTCTGTCCGGCATTCAGGGTCTTGCCGAAGGCGATGCGTTCGGCGGCATCGGCCAGCGGCACGGTGGTGGAGACGATGGCCGGGGATTTGCCGCCCAGTTCCAGGGTCACCGGGGTGAGGTTGTCGGCGGCGGCGCGCATCACCTCGCGGCCGATGCTGGTGGCGCCAGTGAACAGCAGGTGATCGAACGGCAGGCGGGAGAAGGCCTGGCCGACCTCCGCTTCGCCCAGCACCACGCACACCATGTCGGCGGGGAATACCGATTCCAGCAGGGACTTGAGTACCTGACCGCTGGCCGGGGTGGCTTCGCTGAGCTTGAGCATGACCCGGTTGCCGGCGGCGAGGGCGCCGGTGAGCGGGCCGATGGCGAGGAACAGCGGGTAGTTCCACGGCACGATGACCCCGACCACACCCAGCGGCTGATAGCGCACCTGCGCGCTGGCCGGCTGGAAGGCCAGGCCGACCGCGCGGCGCCGGGCTTTCATCCAGCGGCCCAGGTGTTTTTCCGCATGGATCAGGCCCTGGACGCTGGGCAGCAGTTCGGCGAGGCGGGTTTCGTCGGCGCTGCGGCCGGCGAAGTCTGCATCGATGGCGGCGATCAGTTCGTCCTGGCGGGCGATCAGCGCCTGGCGCAGGGCCTTGAGCCATTGCCGACGCTGGGCCAGGGGCGGCATGGGCAGACGATTGAAGGCGGCGCGCTGCGTGGCGAACAGGGTGTCGAGCCAGTCCAGCTGGGACATCGGGACCTCCAGTGACTTGATATTGTGACTAGAGCATATACTCTATTTTCGCTCTCGCACGAGTGGCGTTTTAGTCCTTGTGGTGGGTGTAACCGACACGGGTTCCGCCGTAAGATGACGAAATAATTTCGCCATTGGGGCCGCTTCGCGGGCAAGGCTCGGGTTCCACCGTAGGAGCGTGGCTTGCCCGCGATGGCCTGCAAAGCAGGCCCAGAGATCCCATCCATTGGAGCTGTAGTCATGGCCCCGCGAATCAAGACCCGCGAGCGCATCGTGCAGAACAGCCTGGAGCTGTTCAATCAGCAGGGCGAGCGCAGTGTCAGCACCAACCACATTGCCGCGCACATGGAGATATCGCCCGGCAACCTGTACTACCACTTCGCCAACAAGCAGGAAATCATTGCCGAGTTGTTCAGTCAGTATGAAGAACAGGTGGACAGCTTCCTGCACCCGCCCAAGGGCCGTTCGGCCACGGTCGAGGACAAGCGCTTCTACCTGAAGGCGATCCTCGCGGCGATGTGGAACTTCCGTTTCCTGCACCGCGACCTGGAGCACCTGCTCGACAGCGACAAGGAGCTGGCCGCCCGCTACCGGCGCTTTTCCCAGCGCAGTCTGTTGCACGGGCAAGCCATCTATACCGGCTTCGTCGAGGCCGGGATCCTGGAGATGAACGAGGTGCAGATCGAGTCGCTGACCCTCAACACCTGGATCGTCCTGACCTCCTGGGTGCGTTTTCTCTGCACCACCCGGGAAAACTCCGCGCACCTGAGTGAAGAAGCCATCAAGCGTGGCGTCTATCAGGTACTGGTGCTGGAGATCGGTTTCGTCACCGTCACGGCCCGCCCGGCGGTGGACGCGCTGTGTGAAGAATTCTACGTACCGCTGCAGCAGGCGCTGGAGCAGTAACGCGCCCTTTCAATCGATATGGAGACTGTCATGCCCCTCGCGCAACTGATTGCACCCCAGCAACTGGCGGAACGCCTCGGCGAACCCGGACTGGTGATTCTCGATTGTCGTTTCGCCCTGGATGACGTCGACTACGGTCAGCGCAGCTACGCCGAGGGCCATATCGCCGGGGCGCATTTCGCCGATCTGGAGCGTGACCTCAGCGGGACGGTGGTCAAGGGCGTCAGCGGGCGGCATCCGTTGCCGCAGCCGGAGCGGCTGATCGAGCGTCTGCAGCAGTGGGGCATCAGCAACGACAGCGAGGTGGTGCTCTATGACGACGGCCCCGGTGCGTTCGCCGCCCGTGCCTGGTGGCTGCTGGCCTGGCTGGGCAAGCGCAGTGGCGTGTCCATTCTCGACGGCGGCCTCAAGGCCTGGCACGCAGCGGGTCTGCCACTGAGCCTGGACCCGGCGGACCGTCACGAAGGCACCTTCACCGGCACACCGGACGCGGAGCTGCTGATCAGCGCCCAGCAACTGCGCGAGCGCCTCGGCGATCCGGCCCTGACCCTGCTGGACGCCCGCGCCCTGCCACGCTTCCGTGGCGAAGTGGAGCCGATCGACCCGGTGGCCGGGCACATTCCCGGGGCACAATGCGCGGTCTTCACCGACAACCTCGGCACCGACGGCCGCTTCCTGTCCGCGGAGCAACTGAAAACCCGTTTCGCCGGCCTGATCGGCTCGCGCAAGCCGGAGGATCTGGTGGCTTATTGCGGTTCGGGTGTCACCGCCTGTCACAACCTGTTCGCCCTGAGCCTCGCGGGTTATCCGCTGGCGCCGCTGTACGCCGGCTCGTGGAGCGAGTGGATCACCGACCCGCAACGCCAGGTCGCCACCGGCGACTGATCAGCCGCCTCCGGCCAGCCACTCGGGGATACGCCGTTCCAGGTAGTACCCCGGCTGGCGCAGGCTGCCGTCGACGAAACCGACATGACCGCCATGGGCATGCAGTTCAAGGGTGGTCGTGCTCGCCAGTTCATCGGCTTGCGGCAGGCTGTGCTGGAAGACGAACGGATCGTCGCAGGACTGGATGATCAGCGTCGGCGTGCGGTTGTCGCCCAGGTAATAGCGGCTGGACGAGCGCTTGTAGTAGTCGTGGGCATCGCTGAAACCGTTGAGCGGCGCGGTGACGCGCCCGTCGAAGTCCCAGAAGGTGCGCAGGTTGGTCAACGGGCCCAGGCGGGCGAGGATGTCCAGGCCTTCGTCATGGCCACGGTGCAGGAAGTGGCGCTCCTTGTTCTTCACGTAGGCGACCATCTCGCGGATGAAGTGCGCCTGATAGACCCGCGAGAAGCCCAGGCCGATGCGGTCGGCGCACTGGTCCAGGCGGAACGGCACCGATACCGCGACGGCGGCCTGCAACTGGCTGGCCGAACCGCTCTCGCCCAGGTGCTTGAGCAGGACATTGCCCCCCAGCGAGTAACCCACCGCGTATAGCGGTGCCGCGGGGCGCTGCGCGCGCAGGTGGGCGATGACTTCGGCCAGGTCCTCGCTGGCCCCGGAGTGATAGCTGCGAGGCAGCAGGTTCGGCTCGCCGGAGCAGCCACGCCAGTTCACCGCCACGCTGGCCCAGCCACGGGCCTGCAGGGCATGTTGCAGGCCGAGCACATAATGCGAGGACGACGAGCCGGTCAGGCCATGCAGCACCAGGACCAGCGGGGCGTCGTTGCGGTGCGGGCCGCTCCAGTCCAGATCGAGGAAGTCGCCGTCGGCCAGCCACAAGCGTTCGCGCTGATGGTCCAGCGGCGTCGATTTGCGCCAGAGGGGGCCCCAGAGGGTTTGCAGGTGAGGGTTGCACAGGCCCGTTGCGGGCTTGAAGAACATGGACTTCATGACGGCATCACTCGGGAACACGCGGCAGCTCTATTAGCCAGTGTAAGTGCTGGTTTCAAGGCCTGCCGCGCGAAATGACGGACAGATGACGGTCAGCCGCGTTCCCACAGTGCGTAGTGCACCTGGCCGGCCTTCTTCTCCCGGTGCAGCCGCCAGTTGCCCGGCAGGTTCAGCGACGACGGCGCGGTTTCGCTTTCGATGTAGATCCACGAGTGATCGGCGAGCCAGCCACCGGTTTCCAGAAGTTCGCAGGTCTGCGGCAGCAGGTCCTGGTGGAACGGCGGATCGAGGAAGACCACGTCGAAACGCTGTTTCGCCTCGCCCTGCAGATAGCGCAGGACATCGCTCTGCACTACCTGGCCGCGCGGGCAGCGCAGCACTTCGAGGTTGTTCCGCAGGCTGGCGATGGCCGCCGGGTTGCTGTCCACCGCGACCGCATCGCCAGCCCCGCGGGACAGGGCTTCGAGGTACAGCGCGCCGCTGCCGGTGAAGGCATCCAGCACCTTGGCCCCTTCGATGTAGGCGGCGAGCCAGTTGAACAGGGTTTCCCGCACCCGGTCCGGCGTCGGACGCAGGCCGGGGGCGTCGGGGAAGTTCAGGCGACGGCTGCGCCATTCGCCGGCGATGATGCGCAACTGGCCTTGGCCCGCGTGCGGCTTGGATGGACTGGCCATTAGTGCTCCGGTACGCCGAGCGGCTGCTCGGCGGGTTTATCGAGCGGCGGCGGCAACGGCTGTTGTGGCACGTTGGGCCCCGCGGTGACGATCACCAGCCTGTCCGCGGACAGGTGGCGATTCAGCGCATCCCGGACCTGCTCGACGGTCAGTGCCTGGGATTGGCGCATGTAGTCTTCCAACCAGGTCAGTGGCAGGTCATAGAAACCGATCGCGCCCAGTTGGCCGACGATGCTCGCATTGCTGGCGTTGGACAGCGGGAAACTGCCAGCCAGTTCGCGTTTGGCGTCGTCCAGTTCCTGCTGGGTCGGGCCGGTCTTCAGGTAGTCGCGCAGCAGGTCCTGGACCAGCTTGAGGGTGCCCTCGCTGAGTTCGGCGCGGGTCTGCAGGTTGATCATGAACGGCCCGCGCGCCTGCATCGGCACGAAGGTGGAATAGATGCCGTAGGTCAGGCCGCGCTTCTCGCGGACTTCGCTCATCAGCCGGGTGCCGAAGGAGCCGCCGCCGAGGATCTGGTTGCCCAGGTTCAGCGCCGCGTAATCCGGATCGGCGCGGTCGATGCCCAGCTCCGCGAGCATCAGGTGGGTCTGCTTGGACGGGAAGTCGATATGGCTCTGGCCTGGCTTGGGTTCGGCCGGGGCCGCCACCTTGGCCAGTGCCGGGCCTTTCGGCAGCGCGGCGGAGACCTGGGCGGCGATGGCTTCGGCGTCCTGGCGGCTGAGGTCGCCGACCAGGGCGATCACCGTGTTGCCGGCGGCGTAGGCCTTGGCATGGAACGCGCGCAGTTGCTCAAGTGTAAGCGGCGGTACGCTTTTTGCGGTGCCGTCGCTCGGGTGGCCGTAGGGATGCTTGCCGTAGAGGCGTTCGAACAGCTGCAGGCTGGCCAGCTTGCCGGGGTTCTGCTTCTGGTATTCGAAGCCGGCGAGCATCTGGTTCTTGATGCGGGTCAGGGCGTCGGCGGGGAAGGTCGGCTTGCCCACGACCTCGGCGAACAGCTTCAGCGCCGGTTCGCGCTTGTCGGCGACGCTCAGGCTGCGCAGCGAGGCCACCGCCATGTCGCGATAGGCGCCATTGCCGAAGTCGGCGCCGAGGCCTTCGAAGCCCTGGGCGATGGCATTGACGTCCTTGCCGGACACGCCCTCGTTGAGCATGGCGTTGGTCAGCGCGGCGAGCCCGGGGTTATCGCCATCCTGGCTGCTGCCGGCGGCGAAGATCAGGCGCAGGTCGAACATCGGCAGTTCATGGGCTTCGACGAACAGCACGCGCGCGCCTTCCCGGGTGTTCCAGCTCTGGATGTTCAGCGTGCGGTGGCTGGGCGCCTTGCCGTCGAGTTCGGCCAGGGATTGCAGGGTATTGGCCGGCTTGGCCTCTTCGGCGTGGGCCGGGCCGACCAGGGCCAGCGCCAGTGCGGTGGCCGCGACGAGGCCGCTCAGCGTGATGCGGGTGATCTGCTGGCTCATTTGGCCTGCTCCTCGGGCAGTACATGGGCAACGCTCAGGCGTTCGCGGACGAAGTAGGTGCGCGCGGCGTTCTGGATATCCGCTGGGGTCACGTTCTTCAGCTCATCCAGTTCGTTGTCGATCAGCTTCCACGACAGGCCCACGGTTTCCAGTTGACCGATGGTGGTGGCCTGGCTGCTGATGGAGTCGCGGTCGTAGACCAGGCCGGCGATGACCTGGGCACGCACGCGCTCCAGCTCCTCGGCGCTTGGTGGGGTGGTCTTCAGTTCGTCGAGCAACTTCCAGATGCCGGTTTCGACCTCGGCGAGGGTCTTTTTCTTCTGGGTGTTGGGCGTTGCCGAGAGGGTGAACAGGCTGTCGCCGCGGGCGAACGGGTTGTAGCTGCTGGAGGCGCCGGCCACCAGCTCTTCGCCGCGCTCCAGGCGGCTGGCCATGCGCGCGCTGTAGCCGCCGTCGAGCAGGGCGGAGATCAGGCGCAGGGCGTGGATTTCCCGCGGGTTTTTCGCGGTGGCCAGGCCCGGTACGTTGAAGCCGAAGATCAGGCTCGGCAGTTGCGTGCGCACGTGCACGGTGAGCTGGCGCAGACCGGGCTCGGCCAGCTCCAGCGGCAGCTTGCTCGGCGGCAGGGGGCGTTTCGGAATCTTCGCGAACCAGCGTTCGGCCAGTTTGCGCACCTCATCCACGCTGACGTCGCCGACCACCACCAGGGTGGCGTTGTTCGGCGCGTACCAGGATTCGTACCAGTGGCGCAGCTCCTCGACCTTCATGCGTTGCAGGTCGGCCATCCAGCCAATGGTCGGGGTGTGATAGCCGCTGGCCGGATAGGCCATGGACTTGAACAGTTCGTAGGCCTTGGCGCCGGGGTTGTCGTCGGTGCGCAGGCGGCGTTCTTCCTTGATCACTTCGATTTCGCGACTGAACTCGTCGGCTGGCAGGCGCAGGCTGGCCATGCGGTCGGCTTCCAGTTCCAGGGCGACGTTCAGGCGATCACGGGCCAGCACCTGGTAATAGGCGGTGTAGTCGTCGCTGGTGAATGCGTTTTCCTCGGCGCCGAGGTCGCGCAGGATGCGCGAGGCCTCGCCGGGGCCGAGCTTGTCGCTGCCCTTGAACATCATGTGCTCCAGGGCGTGGGAAAGACCGGTCTGGCCCGGGGTTTCGTAGCTGGAACCGACCTTGTACCAGACCTGCGAGACCACCACCGGGGCGCGATGGTCTTCGCGCACGACCACTTTCAGGCCGTTGTCGAGGATGAATTCGTGGGTCGGTTGCGGGTCGGCGGCGAAGGCCGCGAAGGGCAGACAAATCGTGCCGAGCAGCAGGCCAGCGGCACGGCGGGCTAGAGCATTCATTCGTGATTCAACCTGTTGGGCTGCCCGCTTGGCCTTAGCGTCGGCGGGCTAGGAGGTGCTAGGATACTGATCCGGTTGCCTGGCGACCATGCCTGTCGAGGATGTCGCCGCAAAGGCCCCCCGACAAAATAGACGACGCGCACGAACGAGCCGGATTTATAAGAGTCTGTTCTGCGTTACAAAAGAATTCCGAGTGCGCCGCGCTGGCGCATCGCCACCCTGAGATAGCCGTCTTCCATGTTTGGTTCCAACGACGACAAAAAAACGCCGGGCGCGCCCGGTGAAAAGAAAGGCCTGTTCGGCTGGCTGCGCAAGAAGCCCCAGCAACCTGTTGTCGAACAGCCTGAAACCCCCGTTCCCGCTGCTCCCGAGCCTGCCCCGGCAGTCACCCCGGAGGCGCCGGTCGTTGCCGCGCCGGTGGTCAGTCCCGAGCCGGTTGCGCCGCTCGTTCAGGAGCCGCCTGTCGCCGCGCCGTCCAGCCTGGTGCTGCCCGTGCCGGAAGAACCGGTGGCGCTGGTTCCCGACCTGGAACCCAAGGCACCACCAGCGATTCCCGAGCTGCCTGCGGCCGTGGTCCAGCCCGCGCCTGAGCCAGCGCCGGTCGTTGTTCCTCCGCCGGCGCCTGTGGTTGCGCCCGCAGCGGTTGTCGTGCCAGAGCCCGTTCCGGAGCCTGTCGCTGCCGCACCTGTCGAGGACGCCAAGACCGGTTTCTTCGCCCGCCTCAAGCAAGGCCTGTCCAAGACCAGCGCCAGCATCGGCGAGGGCATGGCCAGCCTGTTCCTCGGCAAGAAAGCCATCGACGACGACCTGCTCGACGAGATCGAGACCCGTCTGCTGACCGCCGACGTCGGCGTCGAGGCGACCTCGGTGATCGTGCAGAACCTGACCCAGAAGGTCGCGCGCAAGCAGTTGGACGACGCCGACGCCCTGTACAAGTCGCTGCAGAGCGAACTCGCCGGGCTGCTCAAGCCGGTGGAACAGCCGCTGCGCATCGAAGCGCAGAGCAGACCGTTCGTCATCCTCGTGGTCGGCGTCAACGGCGCCGGCAAGACCACCACCATCGGCAAGCTGGCGAAAAAGCTCCAACTCGAAGGCAAGAAGGTCATGCTGGCCGCCGGCGACACCTTCCGCGCCGCGGCGGTGGAGCAGTTGCAGGTCTGGGGTGAGCGCAACCAGATCCCGGTCATCGCCCAGCACACCGGGGCCGATTCCGCCTCGGTGATCTTCGATGCCGTGCAGGCCGCCAAGGCCCGGGGCATCGATGTGCTGATCGCCGATACCGCCGGTCGCCTGCACACCAAGGACAACCTGATGGAAGAGCTGAAGAAGGTCCGTCGGGTCATCGGCAAGCTCGACGCCGATGCGCCGCACGAGGTCCTGCTGGTCCTCGATGCCGGTACCGGCCAGAACGCCATCAACCAGGCCAAGCACTTCAACCAGAGCGTCGAGCTGACCGGCCTGGCCTTGACCAAGCTGGACGGCACCGCCAAGGGCGGGGTGATTTTCGCCCTGGCCAAGCAGTTCGGTCTGCCCATTCGCTATATTGGCGTAGGGGAAGGGATCGATGATCTGCGCACGTTCGAAGCAGAACCCTTCGTTAAAGCACTGTTTGCCGAGCGGGAGCATCCATGATCCGATTCGAACAGGTCGCCAAGCGCTATCCGAATGGTCACGTTGGCCTGCATGAGTTGAGTTTTCGGGTACGGCGGGGCGAGTTTCTGTTCGTGACCGGTCACTCGGGGGCCGGCAAGAGCACCTTGCTGCGCCTTCTGCTGGCCATGGAACGCCCGACCAGCGGCAAGCTGCTGCTGGCCGGCCAGGACCTGGGCCAGATCAGCAACGCGCAGATTCCGTTCCTGCGCCGGCAGATCGGCGTGGTGTTCCAGAACCACCAGTTGCTGTTCGACCGTACCGTGTTCAACAACGTCGCCCTGCCGCTGCAGATCCTCGGCCTGTCCAAGGCCGAGATCGCCAAGCGGGTCGACTCGGCGCTGGAGCGCGTGGCGCTGTCCGACAAGGCCGAACTGTTCCCCGGCGACCTGTCCACCGGTCAGCAGCAGCGGGTCGGCATCGCCCGCGCCATCGTCCATCGTCCGGCCTTGCTGCTGGCGGATGAACCCACCGGCAACCTCGACCCGCGCCTGGCCGCGGAGATCATGGGGGTTTTCGAAGATATCAACCGCCTGGGCACCAGCGTGCTGATCGCCAGTCACGACCTGGCCCTGATCGCGCGCATGCGCCATCGCATGCTGACGCTGCAGCGCGGTCGTCTGATCGGCGACGGGGAGGCCGGGCAATGAGTGCGACACGCAGTCCGAAAGTATCCGAGCGGGTGGCGCCGAAGGCCGCTGATCCGCAGCAACAAAAGAAGAAGGGCCGGGACGAGGACGACGGTCCGGACTTCCGTACCCTGCTGGCCGCCTGGCTGGAAAGTCATCGCTCCAGCCTGCTGGACAGTCTGCGTCGTCTCGGCAAGCAGCCGATCGGCAGCTTCTTCACCTGTCTGGTGATGGCGGTGGCGCTGAGTCTGCCCATGGGCCTGTCGCTGATTCTCGGCAATATCGAGCGTCTGGGTGGTTCCTGGCAGCGCGCGGCGCAGATTTCCCTGTACCTCAAGCTGGACGCCGGCGCCCGTGCGGGTGAAGCCCTGCGCGACCAGATCAAGGCCCTGCCGGGGGTGGCCGATGCCGAGTACGTCAGCCGCGAGCAGGCGCTGAACGAGTTCCAGCAACAGTCGGGGTTGGGCGAAGCGCTGCGCGAGTTGCCGGACAATCCGCTGCCTGGCGTGGTGGTGGTGACCCCGAACGAAGTCGACAAACCAGCCCTGGAGGCCCTGCGCCAGCGCTTGGCGGAACTGCCCCATGTCGAACTGGCCCAGCTCGATCTGGTCTGGGTCGAGCGTCTGGCGGCGATTCTCAAGCTTGGCGACCGCTTTGTCTTCGGCCTGACCGTGCTCCTGGTGTCCGCGCTGTTGCTGGTGATTGGTAACACGATACGTCTGCACATCGAGAACCGTCGCACGGAAATCGAAGTGATCAAACTGGTCGGCGGTACCGACAGCTATGTGCGTCGCCCTTTCCTTTATATGGGCGCGCTGTACGGTTTTGGTGCGGGGATCCTGTCCTGGGGCGTGCTGGAATTCGGCTTGAACTGGCTGAATGAGGCGGTCGTCGACCTGTCAGGGCTGTATGGCAGCGATTTCGCCCTGGCCGGGGTGCCCGCTGCCGATGGTCTGTCGCTCTTGCTTGGTGCAGTGCTGTTGGGGTATATCGGTGCATGGATCGCGGTGGCCCGCCATCTGAGTGAGCTGGCGCCACGATAGTGTCTTTTTGCTGGTATTGACTCTTTTCGTTTTTAGGGAACTTGTTTCGCGGTTTCCGGTCAATGTTGGCAGTGCCCACGGGCACGAGTTCAGTGAGTCGGAGGTTTTTTCGTATGACCACTTCGTTGCAACCTGCTTACGCCTTGGTCCCGGGTGCGAACCTGGAGGCCTACGTGCACACGGTGAACAGCATTCCCCTGCTGACCGCCGAGCAGGAGCGTGAACTGGCCGAGAGTCTCTACTATGAGCAGAACCTTGAGTCCGCTCGGCAAATGGTGCTCGCGCACCTGCGCTTCGTCGTACATATCGCCCGCAGCTATTCCGGCTACGGGCTGGCCCAGGCCGACCTGATCCAGGAAGGCAACGTCGGCCTGATGAAAGCCGTGAAACGCTTCAACCCGGAAATGGGCGTGCGTCTGGTGTCCTTCGCGGTGCACTGGATCAAGGCCGAGATCCACGAGTTCATCCTGCGTAACTGGCGGATCGTCAAGGTCGCCACCACCAAGGCCCAGCGCAAGCTGTTCTTCAACCTGCGCAGCCAGAAGAAACGCCTGGCCTGGCTGAACAACGACGAAGTGCATCGCGTCGCCGAAAGCCTGGGTGTGGAGCCGCGGGAAGTCCGCGAGATGGAAAGTCGCCTGACGGGCCAGGACATGGCCTTCGACCCGGCCTCCGAGGCCGATGACGACAGCGCCTTCCAGTCGCCGGCCAACTACCTGGAAGACCATCGCTACGACCCGGCTCGCCAACTGGAAGATGCCGACTGGAGCGACAGTTCGTCGAACAACCTGCACGAAGCGCTGCAGGGCCTGGACGAGCGCAGCCGCGACATCCTCTACCAGCGCTGGCTGGCCGAGGAAAAGGCCACCTTGCATGACCTGGCGGCCAAGTACAGTGTCTCGGCGGAGCGTATCCGTCAGTTGGAGAAGAATGCGATGAACAAGGTGAAAGCCTTGATCGCTGCCTGACCAACTCCGCTGACAGAAACAGAAAACCCGACTCGCAAGGTCGGGTTTTCTGTTTCTGTCTGCCGCGTACCGCCCCTTTCATGTAGGAGCGCGGCTTGCCCGCGAAAGGACTGCGCAGCGGTCCCAAAATGGTGTTGCCAGAGCGAATTCGGGACTGCTGCGCAGTCCTTTCGCGGGCAAGCCACGCTCCTACGGAGAGATCGAGGTCGGGTTACCTCAGTTGTTCCAGATAACTGTCCCCACCCAGTTGGCTCATCTGCTGCCGAATCCATCCCGCCCGCCGCGCGACATAACTGCTCGGCCGACTGGCGCTCCAGTTCCGCGGATTGGGCAACACAGCCGCCAGCAAACTGGCCTGCTGCCGCGTCAGCTTGCTCGCATCCACACCAAAGTGATGCCGTGCCGCCGCCTGCGCTCCGAATACCCCGTCATCCCACTCGGCGCTGTTGAGGTAGACCTCGAGAATCCGTTCTTTCGACCACAGCAGCTCGATCAGCGCGGTAAACCACGCCTCCAGCCCCTTGCGTAGCCAACTGCGTCCGGACCAGAGGAACTGGTTCTTCGCCACCTGTTGGCTGAGGGTGCTGGCACCACGAATGCTGCCGCCGCGCTCGTTATGCGCCAGGGCGGCCTGGATCGCGCTGAAGTCGAAGCCCCAGTGGCTGGCGAACTTCTGGTCCTCGCCGGCGATGACCGCCACCTTCAGATCGTCGGAGATCCGCTCCCACGGCTCCCAGTCGCGTTGCAGGTCGATGGGCTCGCCGTCGATCCAGGACTCGATCTTGCGCTCCACCATCAACGCCGTACCCGGCGGTGGGACCCAGCGCAGGATCAGCACCAGCACGATGCTGCCGGCAGCGAACCAGAGCGCGGCGCGAAAAAGGCGGCGGAGAACGAGTGACAGCATGATGATGGCTTGGCCGCGGCGGATGAGCGGGCCATTATACAGACCCGTGTCCCAAGGAGTTCTCCCATGCTGCGTAGCTTCCTGTTGCTGGCCGCCTTCTTCGGCTTCACCGGCGTCGCCCTTGGCGCCTTCGCCGCCCACGGCCTGAAGACCCGTCTGAGCGCCGAGTACCTGGCGGTCTTCCAGACCGGCGTGACCTATCAGCTGATCCACGCGCTGGCCCTGTTCGGTGTCGCCATCCTCAGCGTTCACTTGCCGGGTCGCCTGGTGACCTGGGCCGGCAGCCTGTTCATCCTCGGTATCCTGCTGTTCTCCGGCAGCCTCTACATCCTCACCCTGAGCGGCATCGGCAAGCTCGGCATGATCACGCCACTGGGCGGCACGGCTTTTCTCGCCGGTTGGCTGTGCCTGGGGTTGGCAGCCTGGCGGTTGAACTGACTCACGGGTCGAATATCGTGACGAATGGTGTCCACCGGCCTTGGGTTCGGGCGCGGATCGGCGCTAGAATGCGGGCCCCTGAAAACAATGGCGGCCGTGCGCATGCGCATTCAACTGAACGGTGAACCCTACGAATTGCCCGACGGCGAGAGCGTCTCGGCCCTGTTGAGCCGGCTCGAATTGACCGGGCGCCGGGTGGCGGTCGAGCTGAATCTCGACATCGTGCCGCGCAGCCAGCACGACAGCACCGCCCTGAACGAGGGTGATCAGGTCGAAGTGGTTCACGCCATCGGCGGCGGCTAGTCGTCGCGCTTCACCCGCAAGTTCCCTCCCCCCACAAGAGGATCTCTGATGAGCAACGTTCGTAGCGACAAGCCCTTCACCCTGGCCGGTCGTACCTTCCAGTCGCGCCTGCTGGTCGGCACCGGCAAGTACCGCGACATGGAAGAAACCCGCCTGGCCATCGAGGCTTCGGGTGCCGAGATCGTCACCGTGGCCGTGCGCCGGACCAACATCGGCCAGAACCCGGGCGAGCCGAACCTGCTCGACGTGCTGCCGCCAGACCGCTACACCATCCTGCCGAACACCGCCGGCTGCTACGACGCGGTCGAGGCCGTGCGTACCTGCCGCCTGGCTCGCGAGCTGCTGGATGGCCACAACCTGGTCAAGCTGGAAGTCCTGGCCGACCAGAAGACCCTGTTCCCCAACGTGATCGAAACCCTCAAGGCCGCCGAAGTGCTGGTCAAGGACGGTTTCGACGTGATGGTCTACACCAGCGATGACCCGATCATCGCCCGTCAGCTGGCCGAAGCCGGCTGCATCGCGGTCATGCCGCTGGCCGGTCTGATCGGCACTGGCCTGGGGATCTGCAACCCGTACAACCTGCAGATCATCCTCGAGGAAGCCAAGGTTCCGGTACTGGTGGACGCCGGGGTCGGTACCGCTTCCGATGCCACCATCGCCATGGAACTGGGTTGCGAAGCGGTGCTGATGAACTCGGCCATCGCCCACGCCCAGCAGCCGGTCATGATGGCCGAAGCCATGAAGCACGCCATCATCGCCGGCCGCATGGCCTACCTCGCCGGGCGCATGCCGAAGAAACTCTATGCCAGCGCCTCGTCGCCGCTGGATGGTCTGATCAAGTAAGAGTCCCAGATGACTGAATCGCAAGAAACGCCTGTCACCGCCGAAGGCGAAGAGCGCCAGCACCGCCGCATCAAGAGTTTCGTGATGCGCGCCGGGCGCATGACCGAAGGCCAGCAGCGCGGCCTGGAGCAGGGCGGCCCGCTGTACATCCTCCCGCTGGCCGACAGCCCGGTGGACTACGACCAGGTGTTCGGTCGCTCGGCGCCACGCACCCTGGAAATCGGCTTCGGCATGGGGCACTCCCTGCTGGAGATGGCCGCCGCCGCGCCGGAGCAGGACTTCATCGGTGTCGAAGTGCACCGTCCGGGTGTTGGTGCGCTGCTCAATGGCGTGCTGACCCAGGGCCTGAAGAACCTGCGGGTGTATGACTGCGATGCCATCGAGGTGTTGAATCGCTGCGTCGCCGACGGCAGTCTCGACCGCCTGATGCTGTTCTTCCCCGATCCGTGGCACAAGAGCCGGCACCACAAGCGTCGCATCGTCCAGCCGGAGTTCGCCGAGCTGGTGCGGCGCAAGCTGAAGGTCGGCGGTGTGTTCCATATGGCGACCGACTGGGAGCCGTATGCCGAGTACATGCTGGAAGTGATGGCCGTGGCGCCTGGGTATCGCAACCAGGCGGCGGATGGGGCCTATGTGCCGCGTCCGGAAGAGCGGCCGATCACCAAGTTCGAGCGCCGTGGTGAGCGGCTCGGGCATGGGGTCTGGGATCTGAAGTTCGAGAAGATCGACTGATCTTCCGGGACCGCTTTGCGGTCCTTTCGCGGGCAAGCCACGCTCCTACGAGTTATCGCGTTTTCCGGTAGGAGCGAGGCTTGCCCGCGAAGGCCTGCAAAGCAGGCCCAATCACCCCCGCCGATCGGCTACCACGCCGATCAACACCAGCACCACCAGCAGCACCGGAGCCAGCGCATAGTTGTTGAACTGGCTCAGTCCCTTCACCACCCACGGGGTGGCATAGATCAGCGCAGCGCCGCTGCCGATCAGCACCAGCAAGGCCATGAACGGTACACGCAGGGCGCCGGCCAGGTTGCCCAGGCGGCCTTCGACCCAGGCTTTGATGTCGGTGCCGAACAGCACCAGCAGACAGCCAACCAACGCCAGGGAAATCTCTGACAGGTTGCCGCGGCTCCAGCGGGAGACGGTCGAGAGCAGGTCGAGTATCAGGTCCATGGGCTTTCCTTAGGTCAAGAAGTACTGCAGCAGATCGTTGAGAAACAGCTGGCCCTTTGGCGTGGCGACCAGCCGCGTCGGTTCGACTTGCAAAAGGCCCTTTTGTTCGGCTTCCCGTCGCGCCTCGCGCAGGTTTTCCAGGGGCAGTCCGGTACGCAGGGTGAACAGCTCGGCCTCTGTGCCCTCGGTCAGGCGCAGGGCATTCATCAGGAACTCGAACGGCAACTCGTCCAGCGGCAGCAGCTTTTCCCCGGCCTTGAAGGCCTTGGCCGGGTTCAGGTAGTCCTTCGGCAAGCGGGTCTTCCAGGTGCGCAGGATGCGCCCGTCCGGGTGGCTGAGCTTGCCGTGGGCACCGGCGCCGATACCGATAAAATCGCCGAAACTCCAGTAGTTCAAATTGTGTCGCGCCGCCCGACCGGGTTGGGCGTAGGCGGAAATTTCGTACTGGCGATAGCCGTGACGCGCCATCAGCGCCTGGCCGGCCTCCTGGATATCCCAGAGGATGTCGTCTTCCGGCAGTTCGGGCGGCTGGTTCCAGAACACCGTGTTCGGCTCCAGGGTCAGCTGGTACCAGGACAGGTGCGTCGGGCCGAGGTCGATGGCCTGCTGCAGATCGCCCAGCGCGTCCTCCAGGGACTGATCCGGCAGGCCGTGCATCAGGTCGAGGTTGAAGTTGTCGAACCCGGCATTGCGCGCCATCCCGGCGGCGCGTACCGCTTCGTCACCGTTGTGGATGCGCCCCAGTGCCTCCAGCTTGCTCTGCTGGAAGCTCTGGATGCCGATGGACAGGCGATTGATCCCCAACTGCCGGTAGGCCTTGAACTTCTCCTGCTCGAAGGTACCCGGGTTGGCCTCCAGGGTGATCTCGATGTCGCTGGCGAACGGGATGCGCTGCTCGACTCCGGCCAGCAGCCGGCCCAGGGCCTTGGCGCTGAACAGGCTCGGGGTGCCGCCACCGAAGAAGATGGTGCTGATCGGCCGGCCGTAGACCGCCGGCAACTCCTGGTCGAGATCGGCCAGCAGCGCGTCGACATAGGCTTCTTCAGGCAGCTCGGCACTGGCGGTGTGGGAGTTGAAGTCGCAGTACGGGCATTTGCGCACGCACCACGGGATATGGATGTACAACGCCAGGGGCGGCAGTTGTGGCAGGGCCGCCCGTGGTGCTTGGGTGGTGAAGCCAGCCTCGCCGGAATGCAGCGGCTGGGCCGGGTGTTTTTCGGTCATGCCAGGCCCAGACGTTGACGCAACAGGCTCATGGCGCGGGCGCGGTGACTCAGTTGGTTCTTGTCGACAGGGGCCAGGTCGGCGCTCGAGCAGTTGCGCTCCGGGACCCAGAACAGCGGGTCGTAGCCGAAACCGTGCTCGCCGCTGGCGGCGGTGAGGATGCGCCCGTGCCACAGGCCTTCGCAGAGGATCGGCAGCGGGTCATCGGCGTGCCGCACCAGGGCGAGGACGCAGACGAACTGCGCGCCGCGCTCGGCCTCCGGGACATCCTTGAGGGCGTCGAGCAGCTTGGCGTTGTTTGCCGCGTCGCCCTTGCCGTCGGCGTAGCGCGCCGAATAGATGCCCGGCGCGCCGCCGAGGAAGTCCACGGCCAGACCGGAGTCGTCGGCCAGCGCCGGCAGGCCGGAGATGCGCGCGGCGTTGCGGGCCTTGAGAATGGCGTTCTCGACGAACGACAGGCCGGTTTCTTCCGGCTCGACGCTGCTGAATTCACCGATGGAACGCAGTTGCACGGTGTCACCGAGCATGGCCTGCAGTTCCTTGAGTTTGCCGGCGTTGTGGCTGGCCAATACGAGTTGCTGGATATTCATCATTCGCCTGGGAAGACTTCCTGGTTGAAGCTGAAGGAGTTGCTGCTGTCGCCGGAGCCGACGGTGATCGAGAAGGTCAGGGTTTCCTGCTGCTCGACCGGGAACTGCGCCAGGTAGTAGATCGCGCCCTGGTCGGGGACCTGCTTGAACGTCAGCGAGTTCTTCCGGCCGGTCAGGTCGGCGTAGCTGCCGCTGACCGAGGCGACGCTTGGCTTGCCGGCCTTGAGCACGGTGACGTTGATCACGCCCTGTTTCTTGCTGCGCACCAGCTGTGCCGCCTGGGCCGTGGCCGGCTGCACGAAGGTGGAGTTGAACACGCTGTAATGCACGGTCACGTCGCCGAAGACTTCCTTGCGCTCCGGTTTCGCGGCATCGGCGGCCAGTACCGGCAGGGCCAGGCACAGGCTGAACAGAAACATGACTAGACGACGCATGATCGCATTCCTCTGATGGACGACGGGTTATACCGCGACCTTGTGCTCCTGCAGGCCGGGGCTGCTGACACGATAGATACCGATTTCACCTAGAAGATTAGGCCAAAGGCGCCCGGCCCATCCGTTGCGGTGACGATTGTCCACCGCCAGGCGGTTGAGTACCTGGGCGCGCCGTTCGCTGCACAGCGCCTCGAAGTCCTCGAAGGTGCAGAAGTGGATGTTCGGCGTGTTGTACCAGGTATACGGCATGAAGTCGGAAACCGGCATGCGACCCTTGGTCGCCAGGTACCAGCGGCAGCGCCAGTGGCCGAAGTTGGGGAAGGTGATGATGCACTGGCGGCCGACGCGGAGCATCTCGTCGAGGATGCGGTCCGGGTATTCCACGGCCTGCAGGGCCTGGGTCATGACCACCACGTCGAAGCTGTTGCTGGCGAAGTTGCCCAGGCCCTTGTCGAGGTCCTGCTCGATGACGTTGACGCCCTTGGCCACGCACTGGGCGATGTTGTCGGCGTCGATTTCCAGGCCATAGCCGGTGACCTGCTTGGTGTCGCGCAGCGAGGCCAGCAGTTCGCCGTTACCGCAACCCAGGTCGAGGACGCGGCTGCCGGCGGGGATCCAGTCCTGGATGATTTCCAAATCGGCTCTCATGGAGTCCTCAGCAGGTGATGCGGTTCATGTAGTTGGCGAAACCCTGGATATAGCGCGGCGTCGGGATCAGGAAAGCGTCGTGGCCGTAGGGCGATTCGATGTCCAGGTAGCAGACGTTCTTGCGCGCGGCGATCAGCGCGTCGACGATTTCCCGCGAGCGGGCCGGGGAGAAGCGCCAGTCGGTGGTGAAGGACATCACGCAGTAGTCCGCGGTGACATGCGCCAGGCTCGCCGCCAGGTCGCCACCATGACGGGCGGCCGGGTCGAAGTAGTCCAGGGCCTTGGTCATCAGCAGGTAGGTGTTGGCGTCGAAGCGCCCGGAGAACTCCTCGCCCTGGTAGCGCAGGTAGCTTTCCACCTGGAACTCGACGCTGTGGAAGTCGTAGTTGAGCTTGTCGCTCTTCAGCTCGCGGCCGAATTTCTCGCCCATGGAGTCATCGGAGAGGTAGGTGATGTGCCCGACCATTCGCGCCAGCATCAGGCCGCGCTTGGGGATCACGCCCTGGTCCTGGAACGAGCCGCCGTGGAATTCCGGGTCGGTGAGGATGGCCTGGCGGGCGACCTCGTTGAAGGCGATGTTCTGCGCCGAGAGCTTGGGCGCCGAGGCGATGTCCACGCAGTGGCGCACGCGATCCGGGTAGGTGATGGTCCACTGCAGCGCCTGCATGCCGCCGAGGCTGCCGCCGACGATCGCGGCCCAGGTCTGGATGCCGAGACGATCGGCCAGGCGGGCCTGGCTGTGCACCCAGTCTTCCACGGTCAGCACCGGGAAGTCGGCGCCGTAGGGCTTGCCGGTGGCCGGGTTGAGGCTGCTCGGGCCAGTGCTGCCGTTGCAGCCGCCGAGGTTGTTCAGGCTGACCACGAAGAAACGATTGGTGTCGATCGGCTTGCCGGGGCCGATGCAGCTGTCCCACCAGCCCGGCTTGCGGTCGGTGGGGCTGTGGTAACCGGCGGCGTGGTGATGGCCGGACAGCGCGTGGCAGATCAGCACGGCGTTGCTGGCCGCGCTGTTGAGCGTGCCGTAGGTTTCGTAGATCAGTTCGTAGGAGGCCAGCGAGCGGCCGCAGGCCAGGGCCAGCGGCTCATCGAACCGGGCGATTTGCGGTGTTACCAGACCGACGGAATCTTCGGGAAGGACAGTGGACATCGACCCTGCTCACGCGTGAAAGAGGCGTAAGTCTAAAGACCCGCGGGGGCAAGCGGCAAGCAATCGGAAGGCCGGGGAGCGCTTTGCGCTCCTTCGCAGGCAAACCACGCTCTGTAGGAGCTGGCTTGCCTGCGAAGGACCGTGCAGCGGTCCCCAGGGCCCCACGGATCAGATCAGGCGACGCAGCACTTCCGGCATCCCGGTCATGGCCGCCAGGTTGTTGATCACCAGCATGTCGATCAGTTTCAGTGCCATGAACGCCAGGATCGGCGAGATATCCAGGCCGCCGAGGTTCGGCAGGATGCGGCGGAACGGCGCGAGGAACGGGTCGCAGATCTGATTGATCAGTTCCGCGCCCGGGTTGTGGCTGCCCGGCGCGACCCACGACAGGATCACGCTGACGATCAGCGCATAGAAGAAGATGTTGAGGAACAACGCGGTGACGCCGATCAGCGACCAGATCAGCAGTTGCACCGGGTTGCCCGCGGTACCGTAGAGCAGCAGCAGAATCACGCTCATCAACAGCATCTGCACGATCACCGCCAGCAGCAGCGAGGACATGTCCAGGCCGAACAGGCTCGGAATGACCCGGCGCATCGGCTTGAGCAGCGGCTGGGTGGCGCGCACGGCGAACTGGCTCAGCGGGTTGTAGAAGTCCGCGCGCACCAGTTGCAGGATGAAACGCAGCATGATCACCAGCAGATAGAGGCTGCCGATGGTCTGCAGGATGAAAACGAGGGCGGTACTCGGTCCGATCATTGAATGCTCCTTAATTGCCCAGTTGTTCGGCCATCTCGGCCGAGCGATGCGCCGCGGCGCCCAGTGCTTTCTCCACCAGGGCTTCGAAGCCGTCGGCCTGGAACGATTTGATCGCCGCTTCGGTGGTGCCGTTCGGCGAGGTCACGCGGCGGCGCAGTTCGGCGGCGTCGACATCACTGGCGGTCGCCATGTGCGCGGCGCCGAGGGCGGTTTGCAGGGTCAGTTTCGAGGCGATTTCGCGGGACAGGCCGAGTTTCTCGCCAGCGGCGGTCATCGCTTCGATCAGCAGGAAGAAGTACGCCGGGCCGCTGCCGGAAACGGCGGTGACCGCGTCCAGTTGCGCTTCGCTGTCCAGCCACAGGGCGATGCCCACCGCCGACAGCAGTTGTTCGGCCTGCTGGCGTTGTTCGGCGCTGACCTCGTCGGTGGCGTACAGGCCACTGACGCCCTGGCGCAGCAGTGCCGGGGTGTTGGGCATGCAGCGCACGATCGGCTGGGCGCCGAGCCACTTGTTCATGCTCGCGCAGGTAATGCCGGCGGCGATGGACACCACCAACTGACCTGGCTTCAGGTTCGGCTTGAGGGCTTCGCAGACGGCTTTCATCGCCTGCGGCTTGACCGACAGTACGACCACGTCGGCGCCTTCGATGGCTTCCGCGTTGCTTTCGAACAGGGCGATGCCGTGTTCGGCATGGATCTTCGCGCGTTGCTCGGCGCCCGGGTCGCTGGCGCGGATCTGCGCGGCTTCCAGGCCCTGGGCGCGCAGGCCGCCGATCAGGCTGGCGGCCATGTTGCCGGCGCCGATAAAGGCAATACGAGTCTTGCTCATGTCAGGTCCTTGATAGAAGAAGAAGGGTAAGCATGGATCAGGCCTGGCCGTAGTCACGGGCACCGAACAGCGCGGTACCGATGCGGACCCAGGTCGCGCCCTGGGCGATGGCGCTCTCCAGGTCGTGACTCATGCCCATGGACAGGGTGTCGAGGCCCAGCCCGAGGTTGTCCTGCAGTTCGCGCACGCGGGCGAAGGCAGCATCCTGCGCGGCGCGGTCGTCGGTGGGTTCGGGGATCGCCATCAGGCCACGCAGGCGCAGCTTCGGCAGCGCGCTGATGGCCTGGGCCAGGGCCGGCAGCTCTTCCGCGGTGCAGCCGGACTTGCTGTCTTCGCCGCTGACATTCACCTGCAGGCACAGGTTCAGCGGCGGCAGATGGTCCGGACGCTGTTCCGAGAGGCGTTGTGCGATTTTCAGTCGATCCACCGAATGTACCCAGTCGAAATGCTCGGCGATGGCGCGAGTCTTGTTCGACTGAATGGGGCCGATGAAGTGCCAGGTCAAGGGCAGGTCGGACAATTGCGCCTGTTTGTCCAGGGCTTCCTGAAGATAGTTTTCACCGACGTCGCGCACCCCGGCGGCGAAGGCTTCGCGCACGGCGGTGGCGGGCTTGGTCTTGCTCACGGCCAGCAGATGGATGCTCGCCGGGTCGCGCCCGCTCGCCGCGGCAGCGCTGTGGATGCGCCCGGCGAGGGTGGAAAGGTTGTCTGCGATGGTGGACATGGAAAGAATGCCAGCAGTTTGGAGTCTGCGGCATTCTACCCGCTTGGCGGGGTTTGGGGAGCGGCTTGCGCAATCCCCCGTAGGAGCGTGGCTTGTCGGTATGCCGAACCACCGCGAAGGACCGCGTAGCGGTCCCCGATAGTGGTAAACGCAGGCCTTAACGCTTGGCCACGCGCAGCTGTGGCTGCTCCTTCGGCAGCACCCGCTTGGCCACGACGTAATGCTTCTGCCAGTACGGCTTGTTCAGCGTGTCGATGGTCACCGACTTGCCGCGGCGCGGGGCGTGGATGAAGCGGTCGTTGCCCAGATAGATGGCGACGTGGTTGACCCGGCGGCTCTTGATGTTGAAGAACAGCAGATCACCCGGCTTGAGGTCGCCGCGGGCAACCTTCACCCCATGATTGCCATTGGCCATGGCATTGGAGGTGCGCGGCAGATCGACCTCATCGATGTCGTTGAAGGCGTACTTCACCAGCCCGCTGCAATCGAAACCCTTGCCCGGCGTGCTGCCGCCCCAGCGATAGGGCGTGCCCAGCTGGTTGACGGCGCGGCTGAGCACGTCGCTGCTCTGGCTGGCGGGCATCTGCGCGACCTGTTTGAGCGCGGCGCTGTTACTGTGGCGACCGGTACGGGACTTGGCGGAAGCGCTCTTGTTCGAGCGGACCGCGGTGGAGCTGGCGGTGTATCCGACGTAGCCGTTGGGAAGACGTTGCTCACGATTGGTGGCGTGGGCGGCCAGGGGCAATAATAGGCAAATGGTCAGCCATGTCTTGAAAAAAGAATGCATTAGGCAAGGCTCTTATAGTGTTGGCGCGCAACTTTATAACAGCTTTTTGGTCAATTTTTGATCCGCTGGTCGTCTCAAAAGTGTCATCTGTCGGCAAGTTCCCTAAAAGTCACATTTTTGCTTAGAAAATTTTTCTCTAACCCGTCGAGGCTATGAATGAACGGTTATCAACAGGGCCCACGGCCCGACACCCACAGCAAGGTCATCGGTTACCTGCTATGGATTTTCGGTTTCCTCGGAGCGCACCGCTTCTATTACGGCAAGCCGGTGACCGGAACCATCTGGTTCTTCACCCTCGGCCTGCTGGGCATTGGCTGGCTGATCGACCTGCTGCTGATCCCGGCCATGGACCGCGAAGCCGACCTGCGTTTCCACGCGGGGCCCATCAACTACAGCGTCGCCTGGCTGCTGCTGACGTTCCTCGGTGTCTTCGGTGTGCACCGCATGTACCAGGGCAAGTGGATCACCGGTCTGATCTACCTGTGCACCGGCGGGCTGTTCCTGATCGGTGTGCTGTACGACTTCTGGACGCTGAACACCCAGGTTTCGATGAAGAACGCGCAGGAACGCTACTGAAAAAAAAGGCCCTGATCCGGATCAGGGCCTTTTCGCGTGGGGCGGGGACTTACTGCTGGCGGGTCTGGCGCTGTTGCAGCAGCAGGTTGTTGAAGCCGCTACCGGCCAACTGTTTCTGCGCCACGGTCAGCTGTTCGCGGTTGCTGAACGGACCGACCAGCACGCGGTACCAGGTCTCTTCCTTGACCGTGCCGGATTCCACCTGAACCGACTGGCCCAGCAGGATGATCTGCGCGCGCACCTTGTCCGCATCCGCCTGTTTGCGGAACGAGCCGGCCTGCAGATAGAACTGCGTGGTGGCGGCCGGCTTGATCACCGGTGGTGCCGGCGGTGGCGTTTCGCCGTTGAGCGCGGCCTGGGCGCGGGCGGTGTCGATCTTCGCCGCTTCGGCCGGGGTCACCGGAGGTTGCGCCGGGACCGGCGGGGTTTTCTCCGGCACGGCTTCCGGTGGCACGATCACTTCCGACTCCGGCAGCAGGGTATAGAAGTCGTACTTCGGCTTCACCGGCTGCTGTGGGCTGGGCGGGGTCTTGTTCGCTTCGGCGATCTTCTCGGCCTTCTGCTGCTCCGGCTTCTCCCGCTTCACCTCGTCCCGGCCCGGCTCCAGCTTCATCAGGAAGACGATGAAAGCGCCGATGGTCAGGCCGGCGGCCAGCCACATCCAGCCCGGGATCGGCTGTTTTGCCGCGGGCTGGTTGCGGCTGGCGCCGCGCTTGGGAGCAGGTTTTTTCTTGGCAGCCAACTTACATGCGCTCCAGGGTTTCCAGGCCCAGCAGTTCCAGGCCCTGTTTCAGGGTGCGGCCGGTCAGGGCCGCCAGGCGCAGGCGGCTCTGCTGCTGTTCCGGGGTGTCCGCGGCGAGGATCGGGCAGTTCTCGTAGAAGCTGGAGAACAGGCCGGCCACGTCGTACAGGTAGCTGCACAGCACGTGCGGGGTGCCTTTCTCGGCGACGTTGTTGAGGATCTCGGCGAATTGCGCCAGGCGCGCAGCCAGGTCCTGTTCCTGCGCGGCTTGCAGAACGATCTGACCGTCGATTTCGCTGAAGTCCTTGCCCAGCTTGCGGAACACACCGGCGACGCGGGTGTAGGCGTAGAGCAGGTAAGGCGCGGTGTTGCCTTCGAAGTTGAGCATCAGGTCGAAGTTGAAGCTGTAGTCGCTGGTGCGGTGCTTGGACAGGTCGGCGTATTTCACCGCGCCGATGCCGACCACTTTGGCGATGGCACGCAGGTCGTCTTCCGGCAGCTCCGGGTTCTTTTCCTTCACCAGGGTGTAGGCGCGTTCCTTGGCTTCGGTGAGCAGGTCGATCAGCTTCACGGTGCCGCCGTCGCGGGTCTTGAACGGACGGCCGTCGGCGCCGTTCATGGTGCCGAAGCCCATGTGCTCGGTCTGCATCGGATGGCTGATGAAGCCGGCGCGACGGGCCACCTCGAACACCTGCTGGAAGTGCAGGGCCTGGCGCTGGTCGACGAAATACAGGGCGCGGTCGGCGTGCAGCACGTTGCTGCGGTAGCGCACGGCCGCCAGGTCGGTGGTGGCGTAGAGATAGCCGCCGTCGGCCTTCTGCACGATCACCGGCAGCGGCTCGCCGTCAGCGGTCTTGAACTCTTCGAGGAACACGCACTGGGCGCCGTTGCTCTCGACCAGCAGACCCTTGGCCTTGAGGTCGCTGACCACGTTGGCCAGATCGTCGTTGTAGGCGCTTTCGCCCATCACGTCGGCCATGGTCAGTTTGACGTTGAGCAGTTCGTAGGTCTTCTGGCAGTGCGACAGCGAGATGTCCTTGAAGCGGGTCCACAGGGTCATGCACTCGGCATCGCCGGCCTGCAGCTTGACCACCAGACCACGGGCGCGGTCGGCGAACTCGGGGGATTCGTCGAAACGCTTCTTCGCCGCGCGGTAGAAGTTTTCCAGGTCCGACAGCTCGTCGCTGGTGATCGGGTTCTCTTCCAGGTAGGCCAGGAGCATGCCGAACTGGGTGCCCCAGTCGCCCACGTGGTTCTGCCGGATCACCTCGTCGCCGAGGAACTCCAGCACCCGCGCCACGGCGTCGCCGATGATGGTGGAGCGCAGGTGGCCGACGTGCATTTCCTTGGCCAGGTTCGGCGCGGACAGGTCGATGACCACTTTCTGCTGTGCGCCGGCCTTGTGCACGCCCAGTTTGGCGTCAGCCAGGGCGGCGTCCAGGCGCGAGGCCAGGGCCTGGGTGTTCTGGAAGAAATTGAGGAAGCCGGGGCCGGCGATCTCGACCTTGCTTACCTGCGGATCGGCCGGCAGCGCGGCGATGAGCTTCTCGGCCAGGTCGCGCGGCTTCATGCCGGCCGGCTTGGCCAGCATCATGGCGATGTTGCTGGCGAAATCGCCGTGGGTCTTGTCCCGGGCGTTTTCCACCTGGATCGCCGGCGTCAGCCCTTCAGGCAGCACACCGTCGGAGGTGAGTCGGGTCAGGGCTTGCTGGATAAGCTGGCGAATGGTGTCTTTCATGGGATTCTCTTTCGACCGCAAGCGCGGTGGCGCTTCGAGGCGCAGGTGGAAAAACTGGGCATTATCCGTTGCCGGGCATGGGTTGCCAACCTTTGCCGCCGGGGTCAGTACAGGTCCACGGGATCCACGTCGACGGACCAACGCACCTGGCGACCGCTCGGCAGCCCCTCCAACACTAGCAGCCAGGCACTGACAAGGCGGTGCAGGGGCGCTCGCGCGCTGGCCTGCAACAGCAGTTGCGCGCGGAAGCGTCCGGCCCGGCGCTCCATCGGCGCGGGGACCGGACCGAGCAGTTCGATGCCATGCAGACCCTGTTCGGCCAGCAGTCGTTCGGCGGCTGAGCAGGCTTCATCGAGAAAACCTTCCGCCTGCCCTGGCTTGTGCGCCTCGGCGCGCAACAGCGCGAGGTGGGCGAACGGCGGCAGGCCGGCGGCACGGCGCTCGCTCAGGGCCTGCTCGGCGAAGGCGAAATAGCCTTCCTCGGTCAGTTGCACCAGCAGCGGGTGGTCGGCCAGGTGGGTCTGGATGATCACCTTGCCCGGCTCCTCGGCGCGTCCGGCACGGCCGGCGACCTGCACGATCAGTTGCGCCATGCGCTCACTGGCGCGGAAGTCCCCGGAAAACAGCCCGCCATCGGCATCGAGGATCGCCACCAGGGTGACCCGCGGAAAGTGGTGCCCTTTGGCGAGCATCTGCGTGCCGACCAGGATGCACGGCTGGCCGCGCTGGATGGTGTTGAACAGCTGGTTCATCGCGTCCTTGCGCGAGGTGCTGTCGCGATCGACACGCAATACCGGGTAGTCGGGGAACAGAATGCTCAGGCGCTCCTCGGCCCGCTCGGTACCGGCGCCCACCGGGCGCAGGTCGACATGACTGCACTGCGGGCATTGGCGCGGGATGCGTTCTTCATGGCCGCAGTGGTGACAGCGCAGCTCGCCGGAGCGCTGGTGCACGGTCATCCGCGCATCGCAACGCGGGCACTCGGACAGCCAGCCGCAATCGTGGCAGAGCAGCGTCGGGGCGAAACCGCGACGGTTGAGGAACACCAGCACCTGCTGCCCGGCCGCCAGGGTCTGGCCGATGGCCTGTTGCATCGGGCCGCTGATGCCGCTGTCGAGGGGCCGGCTCTTCACGTCCAGGCGCAGGAAGCGCGGTGCCTGGGCCGCACCGGCACGGTGAGTGAGGCGCAGCAGGCCGTAGCGGCCGGTGTGGGCGTTGTGCAGACTTTCCAGGGAGGGCGTTGCCGAGCCCAGCACGATCGGGATGTCCTCCTGGCGTGCGCGTACCAGGGCCAGGTCGCGGGCGTGGTAGCGCAGGCCTTCCTGCTGCTTGTAGGAGCCGTCGTGTTCCTCATCGATGATGATCAGTCCCGGATTCTTCATCGGGGTGAACAGCGCCGAACGGGTGCCGATGATGATGTCGGCCTCGCCGTCGCGGGCGGCGAGCCAGGCCTCCAGGCGTTCGCGGTCGTTGACCGCGGAATGCAGCAGGGCGATGCGGGCGTTGAAGCGCTGCTCGAAACGCGCCAGGGTCTGCGGCCCGAGGTTGATCTCGGGGATGAGGATCAGCGCCTGCTTTCCGGCTTCCAGGGTTTCGCGGATCAGTTGCAGGTAGACCTCGGTCTTGCCGCTGCCGGTAACGCCGGCCAGGAGGAAGGCATGGAACGCGTCGAAGCTGGCGCGCACGGCATGGAAAGCGGCGCGTTGCTCGTCGTTCAGCGGCAGCTCCGGCTGGGCCAGCCAGTGCTCGTGGCGGGCCTGCGGCGCGTGGCGGCGCACGTCCACCTGCACCAGTTCCTTGGCCAGCAGCAGGTCGAGGCTGTCCTTGCTCAGGCCGAGCTTGCCCAGCAATCCATGGGCAACGCCGTGGGGGTGTTGCGCCAGTGTCGTCAGGGCTTCGCGCTGACGTGGCGCGCGGGCGATGCGCGGGTCGTCGAAACGGGCATTCGGTGCCACCTGCCAGAAGCGTTCCTGGCGCGCCTCGGCCGGCTCGCCCTGGCGCAGCAGCACCGGCAGCGCCCAACTGAGGGTGTCGCCGAGGCTGTGCTGGTAATACTGGGCGGTCCACAGGCACAGCCGGAACAGCGCCGGCGGCAATGGCGAGACGGGGTCGAGCAGGGCGATGGCGGGCTTCAGCTTGTCCGCCGGGACTTCGCTGCTTTGCGCCACTTCCACGAGGATGCCGATCATTTCGCGACGCCCGAACGGCACGCGCACGCGCATGCCTGGGGTCAGTGCCTGGCGGGCCATGCTCGCCGTGGCCCTGTAGTCGAACAGCCGCCGCAACGGCGAGGGCAGGGCAAGGCGAAGAATGACGTCGGACACGCGGGGTTTTCTCTGTAGGGAGGATTCCAGATGCCCGCGAGCCTAGCAGACGACGGTCGGTGCGAGCGACAACTTGCGTTGATGGCCGCCTCTGGTATTATTCGCCGCCTAATTACGTGCGGTATTCAACAATGGTGTTGGGTGGCGGCACGCAGTCGAGGAAATCACCATGAAAGCAGACATTCATCCGACTTACGAAGTAGTTGCAGTCACCTGCAGCTGCGGCAACAAATTCGAAACCCGTTCGACTCTGGCCAAGCCACTGCCGATCGACGTTTGCTCTGAGTGCCACCCGTTCTACACCGGCAAGCAGAAAGTCCTGGACACCGGCGGCCGCGTACAGAAGTTCGCAGACCGTTTCGGCGCGTTCAGCACCAAGAAGTAAGACCGCGCGTGGGATTATCCACGTTGCTGAAGAAGGCGCTCCTCGTGAGCGCCTTTTTTGTGGGCGCGATCTGGCAGGCGACGGCACTGGCGTTCTGTCCGGCGCCTGTCGGCGGGCAGATGGTCAGCGTGCGTCATGTGATCGATGGCGACACCCTGCGCCTGAAAGACGGCCGCAGCGTACGGCTGATCGGCATCAATGCCGCGGAAATCGGTCGCAATGGCCGGCGCTCCGAGCCCTTGGCCGACACCGCTCGTCGGCGCCTGGCGGCACTGGTGCGGGAGAGCGGCGGCCGGGTCAGGCTGATCCGGGGCGTGGAGTCCCGCGACAAATATGGGCGTACCCTGGCGCACCTGTACAACCGCTCTGGTGACAATCTTGCCGCCCGGCTGCTCGGCGAAGGTCTCGGCTATCGCGTGGCGGTGGCGCCGAACGTGCGCCTGGTCGCCTGCCAGCGTCAGGCCGAGCAGGCCGCGCGCAGGGCCGGCCGTGGGCTCTGGCGCAAGCCGGCGGTTCTCGCCACGAGCGATCTGCGGCGTTCCGGATTTGCCGTGGTGCGTGGCCAGGTCAGGGCTATACATCGCAATCGCGCAGGCATCCGCATCGAAATCGACGATGCGCTGGTGCTGCAGGTGCCGGCGAAACTGCAAGGCGACTGGTCTGCTTCCTCTATCTCCGCGCTCAAGGGGCGTCGTGTCGAAGTGCGCGGCTGGGTGCTGGATCGTTCCCGCAACCATGGCGGGTCAGCAGGCCGGAAACGCTGGTTGCTGCCTTTGAGCGATGCGAGCATGCTGGAGAAGATCGAAAGCTGAAAAATTGTGAACATTTTTTCGTGCCGATTGTACACACTGAAAGCCTTGAACTACGCGGGTCTTGGCTGAAAGTCGTAGCTTAAAGGCCTTGACACTCGTGACCGGTCAGTCTTGTCGGCCCATTGCTCTTTGCGTATCCTCGGCGGTCCGTCAGAACAGTAAACAAGCGGAATGCCCACCATGTCAGATCTGAAAACCGCCGCTCTCGAATATCATGCTCAGCCTCGTCCGGGGAAATTGAGCGTCGAGCTCACCAAACCGACCGCAACCGCACGTGACCTGGCGCTGGCATACAGCCCGGGCGTCGCCGAGCCGGTGCGTGAAATCGGTCGCGATCCTGAGCTGGCATACCAGTACACCGGCAAGGGCAACCTGGTCGCGGTGATCTCCGACGGTACCGCCATTCTCGGCCTGGGTAACCTCGGCCCACTGGCGTCCAAGCCGGTCATGGAAGGCAAGGGTGTTCTGTTCAAGCGTTTCGCCGGTATCGACGTGTTCGACATCGAAGTCGACTCGGAAAGCCCGCAGGCCTTCATCGACACCGTCAAGCGCATCTCCATCACCTTCGGTGGCATCAACCTGGAAGACATCAAGGCGCCAGAGTGCTTCGAGATCGAGCGCGCCCTGATCGAGCAGTGCGACATTCCAGTGTTCCACGATGACCAGCACGGCACAGCGATCGTTACCGCCGCCGGTATGATCAACGCCCTGGAAATCGCTGGCAAAACCCTGGGCGACGCCAAGATCGTCTGCCTGGGCGCCGGCGCCGCGGCCATCTCCTGCATGAAACTGCTGGTGAGCATGGGTGCCAAGGTCGAAAACATCTTCATGATCGACCGTACCGGCGTGATCCACGCTGGCCGTGACGACCTGAACCAGTACAAGGCCGTGTTCGCCCACGCGACCGACAAGCGCACCCTGGCCGATGCCCTGGATGGCGCTGACGTGTTCGTCGGTCTGTCCGGCCCGAACCTGCTGAGCCCTGAAGGCCTGAAGTCCATGGCCGCCAACCCGATCGTGTTCGCCTGCTCCAACCCTGATCCGGAAATCTCCCCGGAACTGGCGCACGCGACCCGTGACGACGTGATCATGGCGACCGGTCGTTCCGACTACCCGAACCAGGTCAACAACGTACTGGGCTTCCCGTTCATCTTCCGTGGTGCCCTGGACGTTCGCGCCAAGCGCATCAACGAAGAAATGAAGATTGCTGCCGCCAACGCCCTGAAAGACCTGGCCAAGCTGCCAGTGCCGAAGGAAGTCTGCGAAGCCTACAAGGTCGACGCTCTGGAATTCGGTCGTGGCTACATCATTCCGAAACCACTGGACCCACGCCTGCTCAACGTCGTTTCCGACGCCGTGGCCAAGGCGGCCATCGAGTCCGGCGTAGCGACCCTGCCGTATCCGAAGCACTACCCGCTGAACAGCGTGGATGAAGTGTTCAACGGTTGATCCGCTGACGCAGTAAACAAAAAGCCCCGGCTCTCGCGAGCCGGGGCTTTTTGTTTTGGGACCGCTTTGCGGTCCTTCGCGGACAAGCCGCGCTCCTACGGGTGAGGCGTACATTCTGTAGGAGCTGGCTTGTCGTGTGACGAACCACTGCGAAGGGCCGCAAAGCGGCCCCGGTTCCCTGAATCAGAACAGATCCATCGGCGCCGCTTCGTCCGCCGGCAGCGGGCTGCCCGGCGCGCCGCCGTTGCCCAGTTCATTCACCGACGGCGGCGTGTCCTCGGCCTTGAACAGCTCGAAATAGGCATTCGGCGTGCTCGGCGTTGCCGCGCGGCCACTCACCGGGTCGATACGCAGGCTGAGGATGCCTTCCGGCTCGGGCAGTCGATGCTCTGGCTTGTCCTTGAGCGCCGGGCCCATGAAATTCATCCAGATCGGCAGCGCCACGGTGCCGCCGTATTCGCGGCGCCCAAGGGTTTCCGGCTGGTCGAAGCCGGTCCACACGGTGGTCACGTAGTCGGCGTTGTAGCCGGAGAACCAGGCGTCCTTGGACTCGTTGGTGGTACCGGTCTTGCCTGCCAGGTCGTTGCGACCCAGGGCCATGGCGCGGCGCCCGGTACCGCGCTTGATCACGTCCTCGAGCATGCTGGTGAGGATGTAGCTGGTACGGGCATCGATGATCCGTTCGGCGCTCAGCGGCGCCTGCGGCAAGCCGGAAGCTGCCGGCTGGGTATCGGTGACGATCGGCTGGGCTTGCGGCGCGGCGATGCCGGCTTCGGCCTCGTGGCCCGTTGGCACCCGCGCCGGATTGGCGCTGAACAGGGTTTCGCCGTTGCGGCTCTCGATGCGCTCGATCAGGTACGGGCTGATCTTGTAGCCGCCGTTGGCGAAGGTGCTCCAGCCGGTGGCGATTTCCATCGGCGTCAGGGTCGCGGTGCCGAGGGCCAGGGACAGGTTGCGCGGCAGATCCTGCTTGTTGAAGCCGAATTTGGCGATGTAGTCGATGGTGCTGTCCACGCCCATGCTCTGCAGCAGGCGGATCGACACCAGGTTGCGCGACTTGTACAGCGCCTCGCGCATGCGGATCGGGCCGAGGAAGGTGTTGGTGTCGTTCTTCGGCCGCCAGACCTTGTCCAGGTACTCGTCGACGAACACGATCGGTGCATCGTTGACCAGGCTGGCAGCGGTATAGCCGTTATCCAGCGCGGCGCTGTAGACGAACGGCTTGAAGCTCGAACCCGGCTGGCGCTTGGCCTGCATGGCGCGGTTGTAGTTGCTCTGCTCGAAGGAGAAGCCGCCGACCAAGGCGCGGATGGCGCCGCTGTTCGGATCCAGGGTCACCAGCGCGCTTTGCGCACCCGGCACCTGGCTGAAGGTCAGGTGGCCATCGGCGGTGTGGCGCACGCGAATCAGGTCGCCGACCTGCGCGACGTCAGCCGGTTGCAGCGGGGCGCGGCCCTGGCTGTTGGTGTTGAGGAATGGCCGGGCCCATTTCATGGTGTCCCAGGCCACGGTCGCTTCCTCGCCGGAGCGGGTCAGCACGCGCAGGCCGCTCTTGTCGACCTGGGTCACGATGACCGGCTCCAGGCCGCCCATGTTGCGCTGCTTGTTCAGTTCCTGCTGCCAGGCGGCGCGGGTCTTGCCCGGCAGGCGAGACTCGGGACCGCGGTAACCGTGGCGCTGGTCATAGCTGGTGAGGCCGTCGAGTACCGCGTCGTTGGCGATTTCCTGCAGGTTGCTCGGAACCGTCGTGGTCACGCGGAAGCCTTCGGTGTAGGCGTCGCTGCCGTAGCGGCCGACCATTTCGGCGCGGGCCATTTCGGCGATGTACGGCGCGTTCACTTCCGGTGTCGGGACGTGATAGCTGGCATTCAGCGGCTCGGCGAGGGCGGCCTGGTAGCTGGCCTCGTCGATCTTGCCCAGCTTGTACATGCGCCCGAGGATCCAGTCGCGACGCTCCTTGGCGCGGGCCGGGTTGGCCAGCGGGTTGAAGCGCGACGGTGCCTTGGGCAGGCCGGCGATCATCGCCATCTGCGCCAGGCTGATGTCGCGGATCGACTTGCCGTAGTACACCTGCGCCGCCGCTTCGATGCCGTAGGCGCGGTTACCCAGGTAGATCTTGTTGACGTAGAGCTCGAGGATCTCGTCCTTGGTCAGTTCGCGCTCGATCTGCAGGGCCAGGAGGATCTCGTTGGTCTTGCGCGAGAAGCTGCGTTCGCTGCTCAGGAAGAAGTTCTTCGCCACCTGCATGGTGATGGTGCTGCCGCCGGTCTGGATATGCCCGGACTTGAGCAGTTGTGTGGCGGCGCGCATCAGGCTGCTGGGGTCGACGCCGTAGTGATTGAGGAAATTGTCGTCCTCGGCTGACAGCAAAGCCTGAATGAAGTGTGGGGGAATATCCGCAAAACGGATTGGAGACCGCCGCATTTCGCCGAACTCGGCGATCAGCTTGCCGTCACTGCTGTAGACCCTCAGTGGTATCTGCAACTGGATGCTTCGCAGCGCCTCGACCGAAGGCAGGCTGGGACTAAGATACAGAAACGCGCCGCTCAGACCGAGGACGGCTGCGCTAATGACTGCGACGAAAGACCACCAGAAGAACTTCAGCAGGCGTATCAAGGCGTTGGGGTGTCCAGTTGGAGTTTTGAGTTGGGTGCAGGGCCTGACGGGCCGGAAAAAGCGCTCGGCATTATAAGCAATTTTCACTTTCCCGCGTGATTTGCACCCCGGTGTCAAGGTCGGCCATTGCCGCCTTCGCCAGGACGGCGGCGTGCGGCCTCTTTTCAGGACAGGACGAGGAAACAGGATGTTTGGACGCACAGGCGGTAATGCCGGTTCACTGCTGGGGGTGGAAATCGCCTTCGGTACGGTCAGGTTGCTGCAACTGGAGCGCCGCCCGCAGGGGCCGGGTCTGCGTGGCTGGGCCATCGAGCCCTTGCCGCCGGGTGCCCTGGACGACGGGCGGGTGGTGGCGCACGCGGCGGTGGCCGAGGCTCTGGTCAGGGCCCTCGAACGCAGCGGGGCCAGCGTCCGCGAGGTGGCATTGGCTGTGCCGGCTACGGCGGTGATCCAGCGTTCATTGAGGATGCCTCCGGGGCTGGACGAGGATGAAATCGACGAGCGGCTGCGTGACGAAGTCGAGTCGCTCATTCCTTTCGCGGTGCAGGAGGCCGCTCTGGACTATCGGGTGATACCCGGAGCGTCCGGCACTCTCGACGTGGCCTTCACCGCCTGTCGCCAGGAGTGGCTGGACAGCCTGGAAACCGTGATGGGACTGGCCGGCCTGCACGCCCGTATCGTCGATGTCGACAGTCACGCCTGGCAGCGCGTGCTGGGCCGCCAGGCATCGGGCGCGTCCGCCGTGGTGCTGCTGGAGGCGGATGCGTGGGTCTTCCATGGTTTTCGTGCGGATGGCTCGGTGCTTTTCAGCGATCACAGGGTGCCCGCCCAGCCCTATGCGGAGTCTTTGCTGGATTTCGTCGACCTGTGCCTGCTGCGCGAGCCCGGAACGATGCCGGACCAGCTCTGGCTGGCGGGAACCCATGCCCGCCAGGATGGACTGGCCGGACAGCTGCAGCAGTGGCTGGGGATCTCGACCCGGGTCTGCGATCCACTGGCGAGCGTGTTGCCGCCAAGTGGTGAGCGCACCGGTCTGGAGCAGGCCTCACCGCTGCTCGGGGTCGCCTGCGGCCTGGCGCTACGGGGATTCTGCTGATGGGCGAGGTCAATCTTCTACCCTGGCGCGAGTGGCAGCGTTTGCGGGCGGTGCGGCGTTGGCAGGCATCGTTGCTGGGCTGTCTGGTGTCGGGCCTGTTGCTGGCGCTGGTGCTCGCCACGCTGCTCAGTCAGCACCTGGAGCGCTGGCGTACCGATAATCAGGCGCTGGAGACGCGCATTACCGGGCTGGCCGAAGGTCTTGGGCAGGTCGCCGTGCTGCGGGAGCGGGGCGAGGACCTGCAGGTGCAGCTGGACGCGTTGCGCGAGCTGCAGGAGCAGCGCACCTCGGGGAGCGAGCTGCTGTCGACCCTGATGGCGATCGTGCCGGCGGGTGTTCGCCTGGAGGAACTGACGTGGGCGGAGGGCGAACTGCGCCTCACCGGGCTGGCCCGTGCCGGTGCCGATGTCGCGCAACTGCTGCGCCATCTGCGCATGTCGCCCGGGTTGGGCACGGCCGATCTGCAGGCGCTGACCTCGTCATCCGCCGGAGAACGCTTTCGCCTGCTCGCCGGTCGGCGTACCGGGACGGCGCCATGAACCTCTCGCTGATTGATGACGCCGTGGACTGGTCGGCGCTGCTGCGCTGGTCGTGGCTGGCGAAGTCGTTGCTGCTGGCGGTGTGTCTGCTGGCTTTTCCGGTGACGGGTCATGGGATCTGGGGGCGCGAGTGGTATGTGGAAGTCGTTCGGGAGCGGGCTCGCAACGAACAATCGCAGCAGCAATGGCAGACCGGGTCGGCGCAAGTGGAGCGGCTGGCGGCCCACGAGACGAAGAACCGCGAGTTGCAGGACGACCTTGAGCGCCGGCGACGCGAACTGTTCGACGCTGATGGTCTGGCGAGCCTGTTGCAGAGCCTTGCCCGCTCGGGAATGGGGTTGTCGTTCGAACAGGTCGAGGTCCTGGAACCCGAGGTGGGGCCGCATCATGTCCGGCTTCCGCTGCGGGTGCAGGTGCTGGGTGAATACCCGTCATTGAAACGCTTCCTCGCGGAGCTCGCGGGTCTGGACATGCTGGTCACCCTGCATGAGCTGCAGTTGGCGGTGGCGGACGAGCTGTCGCCCGGGGCCTTGCGCCTGCAATTGCAGCTTCATGCCTATCGCGCCCTGGACGTGCAGGCGCTGGCGGACCAGGCGGCACCGGTGTCAGCGCGGCCACGCAATCCGTTCGAGCCTGTCGAGTCCCTGGTCACGGGCGGCGCGAGCTTATCGTTGGAGCAGGCGCGAATGGTGGGGTATCTGCGTGACCGAAAGGGGCAGGTGGCGCTGGTTCGCTGGGGTGACAAGGTCCACCTGTTGCGCGAGGGCGACCCGCTGGGGCCTGGGCGGGTGAGTGCGATCGGTGAAGAGCGGATGGAACTTGTGGGTGCCACGGACGGGGCGGCGGGCATCCCGCGGGTATTGACCCTGCTGTCGCCGGCCAGGGAATGACTGGGTATTAAAGGAGGGATGAATGAACAGGATGTTCATGCTGGTGTTGTGTCTGGTGCTGCTTTTACCGTCGGTCGTCGCCGTTGCGTTGCCAGGCGGGAACGCTGGCAAGCCGTTGTCGCTGAATTTTCAGGATGTCGAGGTCAGGGCCGTGCTGCAGGTACTGGCCGACTTCGTCGGGGTCAACCTGGTGGTCAGCGACGAAGTTCGCGGCAATGTCACCCTGCGTCTGCAGGAAGTGCCGTGGGAGCAGGCGCTGGACACCGTGCTGCGCAGCAAGGGCCTGGGCAAAAGCATGGACGGCAATGTCCTGCTGGTGGCGCCGTTGGCGGAGCTGGCGGATGCCGCCAGGCCGCTGTCGTTTTTCCGGGAGCAGGCGCTGCTCCAGGTCAATCACGCCAGGGCCGCTGACCTCGCCGCATTGCTCCAGCCGCTGCTGGACGCCAACCCGGACGAAGAGCCCTGGGGTGCGATCAGCGTCGATGAACGCACCAATACCCTCGTCACCAGCCAGAACCCGCAACGCCTCGACACGTTGCGCCGGCTCCTGAGACAGTTGGACGTGCCTGCACGGCAGGTGCTGATAGAGGCGCGGATCGTCGAGGCCAATGTCGATTATGAACGTGGTCTGGGTGTGCGCTGGGGCGGCTCCCTGGGCGGTGGCCGGTTGAGCGCCCGGGGCCTGGGTGTGGAGTCGCCGACCTTCGTCGACCTGGGCCTGGATCGCCCGGCGTCGGGTATCGGCTTCGGCCTGATCGGTGACAGCGGCCTGCTCGACCTGGAGCTCAGCGCGATGGAGAAGTCCGGCAACGGCGAAATCATCTCCCAACCCAAGGTGCTCACCGCCGACAAGGAAACCGCACGAATCCTCAAGGGCTCCGAGGTGCCGTACCAGGAATCGGGTGCCAACGGCGCCACATCCATCACCTTTCGCGAAGCCTCCCTGTCGCTGGAGGTCACGCCGCAGATCATGCCGGGCGGTGAGGTGAGCATGCAGGTCAAGGTGACCAAGGATGAGCCGGACTATCTGAATATCCAGGGAACGGTGCCGCCGATCCGCAAGAACGAGGTCAACGCCCGGGTTCGCGTGGGCGATGGCCAGACCATCGTCATCGGCGGTGTTTACTCCACCAGCAAAAGTAATGTGCAGGACAAGGTGCCATTTTTCGGCGATGTGCCGTATGTTGGACGGCTGTTTCGTCGCTCCACCATCCAAGAGAAAAAATCCGAGCTGCTGGTCTTCCTGACTCCGCGTATCATGAGTGACCAGGCGATTGCTGTGAGTCATTGATTCTGTGCGAAATTTGATACTTGTTGGGCCGATGGGTGCTGGCAAAAGCACCATCGGCCGCCTGCTTGCCAAAGAGCTGCGCCTGCCTTTCAAGGATTCCGATAAGGAAATTGAACTGCGCACCGGCGCGAATATCCCGTGGATCTTCGACAAGGAAGGCGAGCCGGGCTTCCGCGACCGCGAGCAGGCGATGATCGCCGAGCTGTGCGCCGCAGACGGCGTGGTCCTGGCCACCGGTGGCGGCGCGGTAATGCGCGACGCCAACCGCAGGGCGCTGCACGAGGGCGGCCGGGTCATCTACCTGCATGCCTCGGTCGAACAGCAGGTCGGGCGTACTGCCCGGGACCGCAATCGTCCCTTGCTGCGTACCGCCAATCCCGAGGAAACCCTGCGCAACCTCCTGGCGCTGCGCGACCCGCTGTACCGGGAGATCGCCGACCTGATCGTGGAAACCGACGAACGGCCGCCACGCATGGTGGTGCTGGATATCCTCGAGCGCTTGCAGAAGTTGCCGCCCCGCTGACGCATGACTATCCTCGGCGACCAGTCATGCCGTGACAGGGCACTTTGTTATCACGCGGGCCAGGATTCGAAGCCCGCGTCTTCGTTCTATGTGGGGATACATGCAGACACTTAAGGTCGACCTGGGCGAACGCAGCTACCCGATCTACATCGGTGAAGGGCTGCTGGAACAAGCTGAACTGCTGGCGCCGCATATTGCCGGCCGGCAGGTCGCCATCGTTTCCAACGAGACCGTCGCGCCCCTGTATCTGGAGCGCCTGAGCAAGACCCTCGGTGCGTACTCGGTGTTGCCGGTGGTGCTGCCGGATGGCGAGGCCCACAAGAACTGGGAAACCCTGCAACTGATCTTCGATGCCCTGCTTACCGCACGGCACGACCGTCGCACCACCGTGGTCGCCCTCGGTGGCGGCGTCATCGGCGACATGGCCGGCTTCGCCGCCGCCTGCTACCAGCGTGGGGTCGACTTCATCCAGGTGCCGACCACCCTGCTGTCCCAGGTCGACTCCTCCGTCGGCGGCAAGACCGGGATCAACCACCCGCTGGGCAAGAACATGGTCGGTGCCTTCTATCAGCCCAACGCGGTGCTGATCGATACCGCCAGCCTGCGCACCCTGCCGCCGCGCGAGCTGTCCGCTGGCCTGGCCGAGGTGATCAAGTACGGCCTGATCTGCGACGAACCCTTCCTCGGCTGGCTTGAGGCCAATGTCGATGCCCTGCGCGGGCTCGATTCCGTGGCCCTGACCGAAGCCATCCGTCGCTCCTGCGCAGCCAAGGCCGCGGTAGTGGGCGCCGATGAGCGTGAGTCCGGGGTACGTGCCACGCTGAACCTCGGCCATACCTTCGGCCACGCCATCGAAACCCAGATGGGCTATGGTGTGTGGTTGCATGGCGAAGCAGTGGCCGCGGGGACGGTGATGGCCCTGGAAATGTCCATGCGCCTGGGCTGGATCAGCCAGCAGGACCGTGACCGCGGCATTCGCCTGCTGCAGCGCGCCGGCCTGCCGGTGGTTCCGCCGCAGGACATGACGCCGGCGCAGTTCATGCAACACATGGCGGTGGACAAGAAAGTACTCGATGGTCGTCTGCGTCTGGTCCTGCTGAGCAAGCTGGGCGAGGCGGTGGTCACCGATGACTACCCGCAAGAGATTCTTCAGGCCACGCTGGCGGCGGATTACCGCGCGATCGTGGCTCAGCTTTGAGGTCGATGAGAGCCCGATGACTAGTTTGCATGCCGACGAGGCCTTTCTCGGCCACTACCAGTTGAATCACGACCCCTTCGCCGCGCGCGTGCCGGGGTTCAAGTTCTTCCCCGCCCAGCGCAAGCCGGTGCTGGGGCAACTGCATCACCTCGCCCGCTACAGCCAGCTGCTGCTGGTGGTGACGGGGCCGCAGGGCAGCGGCAAGACCCTGCTGCGCCAGGCGCTGGTGGCCAGCACCAACAAGCAGTCGGTGCAGAGCGTGGTGATTTCCGCCCGTGGCGCCAGCGATGCCGCCGGTGTGCTGGCCCAGGCGGCGCAGTCGCTGAACGTGGCCAAGGCCGAAGTCCCGGCAATCCTGTCGCAGGTGGTCCAGCTCGGTCTGACCGGCCAGGAAGTCTATCTGCTGGTCGACGATGCGGAACAACTGGGCGAATCGGCGCTCCAAGCGTTGCTGGAACTGGCGGCGGGCACCGCTGAAGGTCGCCCGCACGTGTTCCTGTTCGGCGAGCCATCGCTGATCACCAGCCTGGACGGGCTGGAGATCGAGGAAGAGCGCTTCCACGTCATCGAACTGCAGCCCTACAGCGAAGACGAGACCCGGGAATACCTGGAGCAGCGTCTGGAAGGCGCGGGACGCGGCATCGAAGTGTTCACCGCCGAGCAGATCGCCGACATCCAGCAAAACTCCGAAGGCTGGCCCGGGAACATCAACCAGGTCGCCCGCGATACCTTGATCGAAGCCATGATCGCCAGCCGCTCGACGGTGAAGCGACCATCAGTGGGGTTCTCTATGCCGAAGAAACATGTGCTGGCGCTGTCCGCCGTGGTGATTGTCGCCGTCGGTGCCGCCGTGCTGATGCCGAAGAAGGGCGACCAGCCGAAGACCGGCGCACCCGCCGAGCAGGCGCAATTGCCGCTGGGCCAGGGCCAGCCGGGCAACGCGCAGTCGAACAATGGCGGTCCGGCTATCGAATTCGCCGGCTCGTCGCAGCCGATGCCGCTGCCACTGGTGGGGCAGTCCCAGCCGGTGATGCGCGGTCCGCTGGCGGAAGCCGCGGGCATGAACGAGGGTGAGGAAGGCGGTCCGGCCGGCAATACCGCGCTGCAGCCTCCCACCGTGACCACCACCGCGCCGCCGGAAGGCGCCACGGCCGGTCCTGCACCGACTCCGGCGCAGCCGATCCAGCCGGCGCAGACCCTGGCCTCCGCACAGCCGGTTGCACCGGTTCATCAACCTGCCGCACCTGTCGCCAGCAAGCCGGTTGCACCTGCGCCGAAGCCGGCGGAAGTGGCTGTCGCCAAGCCGGTCGCTCCGGTAGCCAAGCCAGTGGAAAAACCGGCCGCCAAACCGGCTGCCGCTCCTGCCGGCGGAACCTCGGGTGGTGGCTGGTATGCCGCGCAGGCACCGGGCAATTACGTGGTGCAGATCCTCGGCACCAGCTCCGAGGCCACGGCCCAGGCCTACGTGAAGGCTCAGGGTGGCGACTATCGCTACTTCAAGAAAAACCTCCAGGGCAAGCCGCTGTATGTCATCACCTACGGCAGTTTCTCCAGTCGCGATGCTGCACTGAATGCCATCAAGGCCTTGCCAGCCAAGGTCCAGGCTGGTAAACCTTGGCCTCGCACTGTCGCAAGCGTCCAACAAGAGCTCGCTGCGACGCGCTGATAAATAGCCTGATCCAGGTGGCATCCTACCCCCGCCACCTGATCAACCTCTGAATTCACAGGCAGCCTGCTGTGCAAATGCGCGGCAGGCTTTTCTGTCCCAGACTGCCGGCCACAAGCCCGTCTTGCAGTCATGGCTGAAACGCTTCAGACTCAAGCCAAGTCGTTACCACGACACTCGCTTAAAAACATTCAAAAATGCGACATAGATTTTCGATGATTCGTCATCAAATTTGTGGGCTTCCCTGTCGCTGTGCAACAATGGCACCCGTATTGCCCCCGCAAAGCTGGCGTTCGTTCGGCGTGGATGGTAAGTGGTTGAATTAAAAGAGATTTGCCTACTTGAGAGGCGAACCTGGTGAGAAAGTGTCTATGAAAACAGGTCTGTACCATCCCGAAGAGTTCAAGGACAACTGTGGATTCGGTCTGATCGCCCACATGACGGGCGAGCCCAGCCACCACCTTTTGACAACGGCTATCGAAGCCCTGACCTGCATGACCCACCGCGGCGGCATCAACGCCGACGGCAAGACCGGTGACGGTTGCGGTCTGCTGATGCAGAAGCCTGATGCGTTCCTGCGCGCCATCGCCAAGGAAACCTTCAGCACCGAACTGCCGAAGCAATACGCCGTGGGCATGGTGTTCTTCAACCAGGACAGCGCCAAGGCCGAAGCCGCGCGCGAAAACATGAACCGCGAGATCCTCGCCGCTGGCCTGCAACTGGTGGGCTGGCGCAAGGTGCCGATCGACACCAGCGTCCTCGGCCGCCTGGCCCTGGAGCGTCTGCCGCAGATCGAGCAGGTGTTCATCGGCGGCGAAGGCCTGAGCGATCAGGAATTCGCCATCAAGCTGTTCAGTTCCCGTCGCCGTTCCTCGGTGGCCAACGCCGAAGACAGCGACCACTACATCTGCAGCTTTTCGCACAAGACCATCATCTATAAAGGCCTGATGATGCCGGCGGACCTCGCCGCCTTCTATCCGGACCTGGGGGACGAGCGCCTGCAGACCGCGATCTGCGTGTTCCACCAGCGCTTCTCCACCAACACCCTGCCGAAATGGCCGCTGGCGCAGCCGTTCCGCTTCCTCGCCCACAACGGCGAGATCAACACCATCACCGGTAACCGCAACTGGGCCCAGGCTCGTCGCACCAAGTTCGCCAACGAACTGATCCCGGACCTGGAAGAGCTCGGCCCGCTGGTCAACCGCGTGGGTTCCGACTCGTCCTCGATGGACAACATGCTCGAACTGATGGTCACCGGCGGCATCGACCTGTTCCGTGGCGTGCGGATGATCATTCCGCCGGCCTGGCAGAACGTCGAGACCATGGACGCCGACCTGCGCTCCTTCTACGAATACAACTCCATGCACATGGAGGCGTGGGACGGCCCGGCTGGCGTGGTGATGACCGAAGGTCGTCACGCGGTCTGCCTGCTCGACCGCAACGGCCTGCGCCCGGCGCGCTGGGTCACCACCAAGAACGGCTACATCACCCTGGCCTCTGAAATCGGCGTGTGGAACTACAAGCCGGAAGACGTCATCGCCAAGGGCCGCGTGGGCCCGGGCCAGATCTTCGCCGTCGACACCGAGACTGGCCAGATCCTCGATACCAACGCGATCGACGACCGCCTGAAGTCGCGTCACCCGTACAAGCGCTGGCTGCGCCAGAATGCCCTGCGCATCCAGGCCGACCTGAGCGACGACCAGGGCGTGGCCAGCTACGACGCCGACCAGCTCAAGCAATACATGAAGATGTTCCAGGTCACCTTCGAAGAGCGTGACCAGGTCCTGCGTCCGCTCGGCGAGCAAGGCCAGGAAGCGGTCGGCTCGATGGGCGACGACACGCCGATGGCGATCCTCTCGCAGCGCGTGCGTTCGACCTACGACTACTTCCGCCAGCAGTTCGCCCAGGTGACCAACCCGCCGATCGATCCGCTGCGCGAAGCCATCGTCATGTCGCTGGAGATCTGCCTCGGTGCCGAGCGCAACATCTTCCAGGAGTCCCCGGAGCACGCCTCGCGGGTGATCCTCAGCTCGCCGGTGATCTCGCCGGCCAAGTGGCGTTCGTTGATGAACCTCGACCGTCCAGGCTTCGAGCGTCATGTCATCGACCTCAACTATGAAGAAAGCCTGGGTCTGGAAGCTGCCGTGCGCAGCGTCGCCGACCAGGCCGAAGAAGCCGTGCGCGCGGGCAAGACCCTGCTGGTGCTGAGCGACCGTCATATTGCCCCGGGCAAGCTGCCGGTCCACGCTTCGCTGGCCGTCGGCGCGGTACACCACCGCCTGACCGAAAAAGGCCTGCGTTGCGACAGCAACATCCTCGTCGAAACCGCGACTGCCCGTGACCCGCATCACTTCGCCGTGCTGCTCGGCTTCGGCGCCTCGGCGGTGTACCCGTACCTGGCCTACGAAGTGCTGGCCGACCTGATCCGCACCGGCGAAGTGCTGGGCGATCTGGACGAAGTCTTCAAGTACTACCGCAAGGGCATCTCCAAGGGCCTGCTGAAGATCCTGTCGAAGATGGGCATCTCCACCATCGGCTCGTACCGCGGCGCGCAGCTGTTCGAAGCGGTCGGCCTGTCCGAGGAAGTGGTCAACCTGAGCTTCCGTGGCGTCCCGAGCCGCCTGAAAGGCGCGCGCTTCGTCGACATCGAGAGCGAGCAGAAGCTGCTCGCCGCCGAAGCCTGGAGCGCGCGCAAGCCGATCCAGCAGGGTGGCCTGCTGAAGTTCGTCCACGGTGGCGAATACCACGCCTACAACCCGGACGTGGTCAACACCCTGCAAGCCGCCGTGCAGCAGGGCGACTACGAGAAATTCAAGGAATACACCGCGCTGGTGGACAACCGTCCAGTGTCGATGATCCGCGACCTGCTCAAGGTCAAGACCGCCGACCAGGCCCTGGACCTCAGCGAAATCGAACCGCTGCAAGCCATCCTGCAGCGCTTCGACTCCGCCGGTATCTCCCTCGGCGCGCTGTCACCGGAGGCCCACGAAGCACTGGCCGAGGCGATGAACCGCCTGGGCGCGCGCTCCAACTCCGGTGAGGGCGGTGAAGATCCGTCGCGCTACGGCACCATCCGCAGCTCGAAGATCAAGCAGGTCGCCACCGGCCGCTTCGGCGTCACCCCGGAATACCTGGTCAACGCCGAAGTGCTGCAGATCAAGGTGGCCCAGGGCGCCAAGCCGGGCGAGGGCGGCCAGCTGCCAGGCGGCAAGGTCAACGGCCTGATCGCCAAGCTGCGTTACGCGGTACCGGGCGTGACCCTGATCTCGCCACCGCCGCACCACGACATCTACTCGATCGAAGACCTGTCGCAGCTGATCTTCGACCTCAAGCAGGTCAACCCGCAGGCGCTGGTCTCGGTCAAGCTGGTGGCGGAAGCCGGTGTCGGCACCATCGCCGCCGGTGTGGCCAAGGCCTATGCCGACCTCATCACCATCTCCGGTTATGACGGCGGTACCGGCGCTTCGCCGCTGACCTCGATCAAGTACGCCGGCGCCCCGTGGGAACTGGGCCTGGCCGAGACCCACCAGACCCTGCGCGGCAACGACCTGCGCGGCAAGGTCCGGGTGCAGACCGACGGCGGCCTGAAGACCGGCCTCGACGTGATCAAGGCGGCCATCCTCGGCGCCGAAAGCTTCGGCTTCGGCACCGCGCCGATGATCGCCCTGGGCTGCAAGTACCTGCGCATCTGCCACCTGAACAACTGCGCCACCGGCGTAGCCACCCAGAACGACAAGCTGCGCAAGGACCACTACATCGGTACCGTCGACATGGTGGTGAACTTCTTCACCTACGTCGCCGAGGAAACCCGTGAATGGCTGGCCAGGCTGGGCGTGCGCAGCCTCGGCGAGCTGATCGGGCGGACCGACCTGCTGGAAATGCTCCCGGGTGAAACCGAGAAGCAGAAACACCTCGACCTCAGCCCGCTGCTGGGCAGCTCGCACGTGCCGGCCGACAAGCCGCAGTTCTGCGAGGTCGACCGCAACCCGCCATTCGACAAGGGCGTGCTGGCCGAGAAGATGGTGCAGATGGCCCTGCCGGCCATCCGCGATCTGAGCGGCGGCGAGTTCGAACTGGATATCTGCAACTGCGACCGTTCCATCGGCGCGCGGATTTCCGGCGAGATCGCCCGTCTGCACGGCAACCAGGGCATGGCCAAGGCGCCGATCACCTTCCGCTTCAAGGGCACCGCGGGCCAGAGCTTCGGCGTGTGGAACGCCGGTGGCCTGCACATGCACCTGGAAGGCGACGCCAACGACTACGTCGGCAAGGGCATGACCGGTGGCAAGCTGACCATCGTGCCACCTGCCGGCAGCCCGTTCGCCACCCAGGACAGCGCCATTGTCGGCAACACCTGCCTGTACGGTGCCACTGGCGGCAAGCTGTTCGCCGCCGGCACCGCGGGCGAGCGTTTCGCGGTGCGCAACTCCGGTGCCCACGCCATCGTCGAAGGCACTGGCGATCACTGCTGCGAATACATGACCGGTGGTTTTGTCTGCGTTCTGGGCAAGACCGGCTACAACTTCGGCTCCGGCATGACGGGCGGTTTCGCCTACGTGCTGGACATGGACAACAGCTTCGTCGACAAGCTGAACCATGAACTGGTGGAAATCCAGCGGATCACCGGCGAGGCGATGGAGGCTTACCGCAGCCATCTGCACCGCGTGCTGACCGAGTACGTCGAAGAGACCGGTAGTGAATGGGGCCGTGAGCTCTGGGAAAACCTGGACGACTACGTGCGTCGCTTCTGGCTGGTCAAGCCGAAGGCGGCGAGCCTGAAGAACCTGTTGTCCAGCACCCGGGCCAACCCGCAATAACGCAGTTGCAAGCGGCGACCTCGCCCTGCGCGAGGCTCGCCGGCTAAACGTGATCGTCTGGCAGCTTGCAGCGTGAAGCTCGCAACTGCGGTAAAGAGGTTTTGAAAAATGGCTGAACGTCTGAGTAATGACTTCCAGTTCATCGAAGTCGGGCGCAAGGATCCGAAGAAGAAGCTGCTGCGCCAGCGCAAGAAGGAGTTCGTGGAAATCTACGAACCCTTCAAACCCCAGCAGTCGTCCGAACAGGCGCACCGCTGCCTGGGTTGCGGCAACCCGTACTGCGAGTGGAAGTGCCCGGTGCACAACTTCATCCCCAACTGGCTGAAGCTGGTCTCCGAAGGCAATATCCTCGCCGCCGCGGAACTGTCGCACCAGACCAACACCCTGCCTGAAGTCTGTGGCCGCGTCTGCCCGCAGGACCGTCTGTGCGAGGGTGCCTGCACCCTGAACGACGGCTTCGGCGCGGTGACCATCGGTTCGGTGGAGAAGTACATCACCGACACCGCCTTCGCCATGGGCTGGCGTCCGGACATGTCCAAGGTCAAGCCGACCGGCAAGCGCGTCGCCATCATCGGCGCCGGTCCCGCCGGCCTGGGCTGCGCCGACATCCTGGTGCGCGGCGGCGTGACCCCGGTGGTGTTCGACCGGAACCCGGAAATCGGTGGCCTGCTGACCTTCGGCATCCCCGAGTTCAAGCTGGAGAAGACCGTACTGAGCAATCGCCGCGAAGTCTTCAGCGGCATGGGCATCGAGTTCCGCCTGAACACCGAGGTGGGCAAGGACGTGACCATGGAACAACTGCTCGCCGAATACGATGCTGTCTTCATGGGCATGGGCACCTACACCTACATGAAGGGCGGCTTCCCGGGTGAAGACCTGCCGGGTGTGCATGACGCGCTGGACTTCCTGGTGGCCAACGTCAACCGCAACCTGGGCTTCGAGAAGTCGCCGGAAGACTTCGTCGACATGAAGGGCAAGAAGGTCGTGGTCCTCGGCGGCGGCGACACCGCGATGGACTGCAACCGCACCTCCATTCGTCAGGGCGCCAAGGCCGTGACCTGCGCCTACCGTCGTGACGAGGCGAACATGCCCGGCTCGCGCAAAGAGGTGAAGAACGCCAAGGAAGAGGGCGTGAAGTTCCTCTACAACCGCCAGCCGATCGCCATCGTCGGCGAAGACAAGGTCGAAGGCGTCAAGGTGGTCGAGACCCGTCTCGGCGAGCCGGATGCCCGTGGCCGTCGCAGCCCCGAGCCGATCCCGGGTTCCGAAGAGATCATCCCGGCCGACGCCGTGGTCATCGCCTTCGGTTTCCGTCCGAGCCCGGCGCCGTGGTTCGAGCAGTTCGACATCCAGACCGACAGCCAGGGCCGTGTCGTCGCGCCGGAGCAAGGCAAGTTCAAGCACCAGACCAGCAACCCGAAGATCTTCGCCGGTGGCGACATGGTCCGCGGTTCCGACCTGGTGGTGACGGCGATCTACGAAGGCCGCAACGCCGCTGAAGGGATCCTCGATTACCTGGGCGTCTGATTTGCCGCCCGGGCACTACAACAAAAACTATTGACCCAGGGCATCCTGATAGACAAAAGGCACGGTAACCACCGTGCCTTTTCTTTGTCCGTCTGAGAAAATGCCCGCACTTTTTTTCCGGATGCCGACATGACTGCCTTGAAGAACGATCGTTTCCTGCGCGCCCTGCTCAAGCAACCCGTAGACGTCACCCCGGTGTGGATGATGCGCCAGGCCGGCCGCTACCTGCCGGAATACCGCGCCAGCCGCGCCAAGGCCGGTGATTTCATGAGCCTGTGCATGAACCCGCAGTTCGCCTGCGAAGTGACCCTGCAGCCGCTGGACCGCTACCCGCTGGACGCCGCGATCCTCTTCTCCGACATCCTCACCATTCCCGACGCCATGGGCCAGGGCCTGTACTTCGAGACCGGCGAAGGCCCGCGTTTCAAGAAAGTGGTGAGCACCCTGGCCGACATCGAGGCCCTGCCGATCCCAGATCCGCAAAAAGACCTCGGCTACGTCATGGACGCGGTCAGCACCATCCGCCGCGAACTGAACGGCCGCGTGCCGCTGATCGGTTTCTCCGGCAGCCCGTGGACCCTGGCCACCTACATGGTCGAAGGCGGCTCGTCGAAGGACTTCCGCAAGACCAAGGCCATGCTCTACGACAACCCGCAGGCCATGCACCTGCTGCTGGACAAGCTGGCGCAGTCGGTCACGTCCTACCTCAACGGCCAGATCCAGGCCGGCGCGCAGGCGGTGCAGATCTTCGACACCTGGGGCGGCAACCTGTCGGCGGCGGCTTACCAGGAGTTCTCCCTGGCCTACATGCGCAAGATCGTCAGCGGCCTGATCCGCGAACACGACGGGCGCAAGGTGCCGGTGATCCTCTTCACCAAGAACGGCGGCCTGTGGCTGGAAAGCATCGCCGAAGCCGGTGCCGATGCACTGGGTCTGGACTGGACCTGCGAGATCGGCGACGCCCGCCGCCGCGTGGGTGACAAGGTCGCCCTGCAGGGCAACATGGACCCGACCGTGCTCTACGCCAAGCCCGAGGCCATCCGCGCCGAAGTCGCGCGCATCCTCGCCAGCTACGGCCATGGCACTGGCCATGTGTTCAACCTCGGCCACGGCATCACCCCGGAAGTCGATCCGGAGCATGCCGGTGCGTTCATCAACGCGGTGCATGAGCTGTCGGCGCAGTACCACGCCTGAGCCTCGGCTTGATTGAGGAATGCCGCCCTTTCGGGCGGCATTTTCATTTTGGCTGGGCGGCGACCTGCCCGTCGTGGGTGGTCGTCGGCATGGGTGGCTGCACGGCCTGGTCCTTTGGCGAGTAGTAGAAGACCGGGTTTTGCTTCAGCTCGAGCCTGACGATTGGAATGAACTTGCCGGTGGCCCGGATGAAGTTCTCCTGCATCTGCCGGGCTTGTTCGAGGTATTCGGTGTCGTACGTATAAAACAGCGCTTCGAGGGGCAATTGCGTGGGGACGTCCTGGGGCCAGGGAGCGATCACTACTTCGTTGTACATGCTGCGTCCGCTGCTGGGAGGCGGAAAGTGCTCGCGTACCTCAATGCTGAACTGGAACCACTGTGTCGTCGGCTCGAAGTAGCAAGCCTTACTGCGGCCGTACTCGGCGTAGTGGGCCTGCCATGTGGGGATATCGACGACGCCGCTGAGATGGCAAGGTAGTGGAAACTCCTCGGTACCGCAGCTCTCGATGCGGCTACTGGTGGCGGCATCGGACGGGAACACGCAGCGGACCGTGAGCGGCTGCTCGGTGGAGGCGCCCAGTTCGCGCATGATCAGGCCCACGTTGTTGGCGAGGACAGTATTGCCGACGTCGGCACGGATATAGGAAAAGGACACGCCCTTGCGCGCGACATCTCGTGGGTTCGGATTCCAGAAGGCCGGATCGGACGGCTCGCTGATGCCGCGAACCAACACCCCATTGCAGTTGATGGCGGCACTGCCATCCGGGCAAGCCGCCCGGGTGTCGTCGAAGCGTTGCTGCAGGCGGTGGACTACGCTGCGTCCCGGGTCCTCGACACTGAAGGCCGGTGAAGCTTGCAGGCCCAGCCAAATGGCGACCAGGGCCAGACCATGACGGGTGGATGTGAACACGGTGGACATGGCTTTTTCTCGCGCTGCTTCGAAATGGGTTGGGAAACCATCAAACCACTCGGTTCTTGGCAAGCACAGCTGACAGAAGTATCAGGTAGCGCGGTCGTCATCTTTCAGTCGCCAGTGCCCTGCGACCCGGTCATTCGAGGCGGCTGCACGGCCTGGTCCTTCGGCGAGTAGTAGAAGACCGGATCCCGGGTCAGTTCGACCCTGACCACGGGAATGAACTTGCCGGTGGCACGGATGAAGCTGTCCTGCATCTGCCGGGCCTTGTCCACTGCGTCGCCGGAGTAATACAGGGCCTCGATCGGCAGTCGCTCGGGAATGTCCTGGGGCCAGGGCTCGATGATGATTTCGTTCCAGAAAGCCCGCAGCCCAGGATGTGGGAAGTGTCGCCGCGCCTCGATGCTGAAATGGAACCACTGGGCATCCGGTTCGAAGTAGCAGGAGCCGGTCCCGGTGTATTGGGCGAAGTGGGCTTGCCAGGTAGGGATATCGGTGATGCCGCTCAGGTGACAGGGCAGTGGGAACTGCTCGGTACCGCAGCTTTCGATCCGGCTGTCGGTTCCGGCGTTCGCCGGGAATGCACAGCGAACGACAAGGGGTTGCTCGGTCGGCGCGTGCAGTTCCCGCATGATCAGGCCCGCATCACCGGCCAGCCGCTCGTTGCCGACATCGGCGCGGATAAAGGAGAACGACACGCCCTTGCGTGCGACGTTCTCCGGGCTGGGGTTCCAGAAGGTGGGATTGGACGGGTCGCGAATGGCGCGAATGATCACGCCGCTGCAGTTGTACGCGGCGCTGCTGTCCTCGCATTGGGCGCGGGTGTCGTCGAAGCGTTGCTGCAGACGGTGGACTACGCTGCGTCCCGGGTCTTCGGCGCTGATCGCGGGATCGGATTGCAGGCCAGGCAGGGTGGCGAGCAGCAATAACAGGTAGCGAAGGAGAGTGGGGAGCATGGTTTTCCTCATTTTCGAGGAGGGCATGGCCCGGGAGATCATCAGGCCATGTGCGCCATGGCTGGCACAACTGGCAGAAATAACAGGTAGGACCGCGGGTTAAGTTTGAATTCAGCCTCCCCGGGTAATCTGATCCCATCAAAACCCATACAGGATCAGCACCATGAAAATTCGTTACCTCGCCCTCGTTCTCGCCCCGCTGTTCAGCACCGCCGCCCTGGCCGCCGGCACCGGCTATACCGGCCCGGGCGCGCAAGCGGTGACCACCGTGGCCGCGGCCAATGACGCCGCCGACGATACCCCGGTGGTGCTCACCGGCTACGTGATCAAGAAGATCAACAACGACGACAAGTACGAGTTCAAGGACAACACCGGGACCATCACCGTGGAGATCGACAACGAGGATCTGCCGCCGGTGGCGTTCAATGACAAGACCAGGGTCAAGCTGACCGGCGAGGTGGAGAAGCACCTGATGTCGCGGGAAGTGGATGTGGATCTGGTCGAGATCGTGAACTGACAGCAAGCCTCAAGACACTGCGGTCGGCGTGGGAGCGGACTCATCCGTTCCCACGCCGACCGCAGTGCGATTTAGCTCATTGGCTGTTTCCAGCCTTCCTGCTCCAACCCCTCCAGCAACGCATCCACCAGGCCTTTCGCGGCTTCCACGGCATGCATGGTCAGCCAGGGAAAGCAGTTGGTGTCCGAGTCCGGGCTGAGGGATTGCTGGGCCGATTCGTAGGCGCAACGCAGGAACATCGAGGTGTGCACCAGCGCACTGTGCGGGTCGATGTCGGCGTTGACGGAGAACAACGGCGGATGGGTGGGACATTCGCCGAAGGCTCGGCTGCAGGTGGGTGAAAGGGGTGGATCGGGGACGATTTTCTTCATTGGCGTGTCTACTCGGTTCGGGCCTCCAGCCTTTCGTTTCCACACGAAAGGGTGGCAGCTGTACGCGGGGTGGAAAACCGAGCGAGTAGGAACCCGGCAGACCCGAAGGTCTCCCGCGCACAGCCGCCATAGACGGACCTAACTCGATGAAGCCAAGGTTTCCACACCCCGGTCGCCAACCATTTGGCGACCGCAAAAGCCTAGAAGGAGTGGTTTCCATGGGCAAGGAAGCCAGGACCGACAGATTGCGTAGGGTACGTCCTAGGATTTTTGGGTTCCACAAACTTTGTGTTTGCGGGTGTCTGGAATGGGCCTGCTGCGCAGGCCTTCGCGGGCAAGCCACGCTCCTACAGGGACCGCGCAATCCACCGTAGGAGCGTGGCTTGTCGTGTGACGAACCACCGCGAAGGACCGCAAAGCGGTCCCCGACAACTACGCCGTCTTCGGCGGCAACTTGCTCAGATACACCGCCACCCCCAGCGCCACCACTAGCAAGCTGCCGATGAACAGGCCAATGCCGTTCCACCCGCCGTAATGCCAGAACACCCCGCCTGCCGTCCCCGCCACGCTCGACCCGGCGTAGTAACTGAACAGGTACAACGACGACGCCTGCCCCTTGGCCTTGAACGCGCGGCGGCCGATCCAGCTGCTGGCCACCGAGTGCGCGCCGAAGAAGCCGAAGGTGAACACCAGCATGCCGACGATCACCAGCGGCAACGCGGTGAACAGGGTCAGCAGCATGCCGCCGAACATCAGCACGATGGTGCCCCAGAACACCCGACGCCGACCCAGCCGGTCAGCCAGTGCGCCGATCTGCGCCGAGCTGTAGATGCCCGACAGGTAGACGATCGACAGCAACCCCACCAACGCCTGGCTCATGTGATACGGCTCGGCCAGCAAGCGATAGCCGATGTAGTTGAACAAGGTGACGAAGGCGCCCATCAGCAGGAAGGCTTCGAGAAACAGCCACGGCAAACCGGCATCGCGAAAGTGCAGGAGAAAACCGTCGAGCAGGCTGCGCGGGTTCATCGAGCGCGCACGGAAGTTGCGCGACTCCGGCAGCACCTTCCAGAACAGCGCCGCCGCCAGCAGGGCCAGGCCACCGATCACCAGCATCGCCGTGTGCCAGCTGACGAAGTCGATCAGTACCCCGGTGATCAGCCGCCCGCTCATCCCGCCAATGGCGTTGCCACCGATATACAGCCCCATGGCCAGGCCGATGTGCTGCGGATGGATCTCCTCGCTCAGGTAGGTCATCGCCACCGCCGCCAGCCCGCTCAGCGACAGGCCCACCAGCGCGCGCATCGCCAGCACCCCTTCCCAGGTCGGCATCAAGGCGCTGGCGAGGGTGCTCAGGGCCGCGCAGAACAGGGCGAAGACCATCACCGGCTTGCGCCCGATGCGGTCGGAAATCGGCCCGGTGATCAACAGCCCGAAGGCCAGCAGCCCGGTGGACACCGACAGCACCAGGCTGCTCTGCGCCGCGTTGATGGCAAAGTCGCGGGACAGCAGCGGCATCATCGGCTGCACGCAGTAGAGCAGGGCGAAGGTGGCAAAACCGCCACAGAACAGCGCCAGCACCGTGCGCATGAACGCCGGGGTGCCTTTTTCGATCCAGGTTTCTTTCAGGTTGGCGGCAACGTCGGCCACCGCTTGCGGGGGAAGATCATGAACGTGGGGCGCTACAGCAGTTTTCACGGGAACCTCGGCGGGGTGCGGCCTCGGGAGCAACTGAAAAAATCATATAGCTGGCTAATGATCATTTCCAATATATTGTTCGACCTGTTTAAGACGTTTGGCGACTTATTGGAGCGCTTATGGAGTTACGCCACCTGCGGTATTTCATCGCCGTCGCCGAAGAGCTGCATTTCGGCCGGGCCGCGCAGGCCCTGGGGATTTCCCAGCCACCCCTGAGCCAGCAGATTCAGGCCCTGGAGCAGGAGCTGGGCGCCCGCCTGTTCGAGCGCACCAACCGACGAGTGGAGCTGAGCGAGGCGGGCCGGCTGTTTCTCGAAGAAGCCCGCCAGGTGCTGGCGCAGGTGGACAAGGCCGCCGACGTGGCGCGTCGCGCGCAGTTGGGCGAACTGGGCGAGATGAAGATCGGCTTCACTTCGTCGGCGCCGTTCAACTCAAGCATTCCCAAGGCGATCTACAGCTTCCGCCAGCGGTTTCCCGCCGTGCACCTGAATCTCAAGGAAATGAGCAGCCGTGACGTCGCCGAAGCGCTGCTCGACGAACGCATCGAGGTCGGCCTGATGCGGCCGTTGCCGCTGCCGGACAGCCTGGTCGCCACCGAGCTGTTTCGCGAGCCGCTGGTGGCCGTGCTGAATGCCGATCACCCGCTGGCACGGGGAACGGAACAGGACCTGCACCTGGCGGCACTGGCCAACGAGCCCTTCGTGTTCTTCCCGCGCAGCTATGGCAGCGGCCTGCATGCGCAGTTGCTGAGCCTGGCGCGGCAAGCCGGGTTCACCCCGCATTTCGCCCAGGAGGCGGCGGAGGTGATGACCATCATCGGGCTGGTTTCGGCGGGCTTGGGGGTGTCGGTGCTGCCGGCGTCGTTCCAGCGCATGCGTATCGACGGTGTGGTCTATCGCACGCTGCTGGATGCCGACGCCGACACCGCGGTGTGGCTGGTACAGCGGCGGGAGCAGGGCTCGGCGATGGCGGATGCCTTCGTCGAGCTGCTGACCCGCAAGGCCTGAATCAGTCGACGCGGGACAGGTCGCCCTTGAGCGCGACACCGCCGATGAATGCGCCGGCGTGGCATTCATAGGTGGTGGCGTCCTTGCGTTCGTTCTTCTTGTAGTAGCTGACGATATTGGTCACGGCGTTGGCGTTCACCCGCTTCGCCGCCTCCTGAAGGGTCAGCAGCGCGCCTTGCAGGGCCCACTCGCATGCTTCCTCGTCGCTCTTGTTGAAGGCGTTGGTCTTCTTGTTGGTCGACACGCCCGGGGTCACCACGCTGACCTTGCCCTTGGGCTGCACACCGGCCAGGTAGAACTTGAGCGACTTGTCGAGCTTGCCCTCGTTGTACATCTGCTGCACGACCTTCTCGAACGGCAGGTACAGCGCGGTATCGCGGGCCTGGCTGAGGCCGGGCAGGGCGCAGAGCATGAGGGCGGCGGTGGCGGTCCAGGTCTTCAGACGCATGGTTTCATTCCTTGATCAGTGATTGTTCGAGCGTTGTTCGTTGACGGCGCGCTGCACCATGCGATTGGTCTCGATGCGCTGCAGTTCGCGCATGATGCTTTTGTCGAGGTTGTACACCCAGCGGTTGTAGTTGCGATGGATCTTGCCGTTGTTGTAGTCCAGGCCCCGGCTGTCGCGGTAGTCGATGCGGAAGTTGCTCAGGCTGTAGCGGATATCCACCGCGGCGTAGAAGGTGTTGCGCACGGTGATGTCGGCCTGGACCAGGCCCGGCACCACATTGCGCGCGGTCCAGCCGCGCTCGGCCACGGCCTGGAGGATGGCGCGCTGGATATCGTCGTTGCTGTACGAATGGCCGACCACCAGCAGTTCCTTGGGCGCCATCACCGGCTTCGAGGTACAGCCCGCCGCGAAGGCCAGCGCCAGGCCCAGCAGGGCCATGCGAATCATCGAAGACATTCCTTTCTCTCCCGTTCGTTTCAGGACCAGCGGCGGAAGATCAACGAGGTGTTGACGCCGCCGAAGGCGAAGTTGTTGCTCATGACGTACTGGTTGCTCATGCCGCGCAACTCCCCGCAAAGGTAGTCCAGCTCGCCGCAGCGCGGGTCGATGTTCACCAGGTTGAGGGTGTGCACGTAGCGGTCGCTGTTCATCATTTCGATGCTGAACCAGGCCTCCAGCGCGCCGCAAGCGCCGAGGGTGTGACCGAGGAAGCTTTTCTGTGAACTGATCGGCATCCGCGGCCCGAACAGGCTGCTGGTGGCCAGGGTCTCGGCGATATCGCCCTGTTCGGTGGCGGTGCCGTGACCGTTGACGTAGCCGATGGCCTCCGGCGCCAGGTCGGCATCCTCCAGGGCCAGCTCCATCGCCCGGCGCATGGTCGCCTGCTCGGGGCGGGTGGTGTGCTGGCCGTCGGCGTTGCTGCCGAAGCCGACGATCTCGGCGTAGATGTGCGCGCCGCGGGCCAGGGCGTGTTCGAGTTCTTCGAGGACCAGCATGCCGGCACCCTCGCCGATCACCAGGCCGTCGCGGCCGGTGTCGTAGGGGCTCGGGGTGCTGTGCGGGGCGTCGTTCTTCAGGCTGGTGGCGTACAGCGCGTCGAACACCATGGCCTCGGTCGGGCACAGCTCCTCGGCGCCGCCGGCGAGCATCAGCGGCAGGCGGCCGAACTTGATCGCCTCATAGGCGTAGCCGATGCCCTGGCTGCCGCTGGTGCAGGCGCTGGAGGTGGGGATCAGGCGTCCGGTGAGGCCGAAGAAGATGCTGATATTGGCCGCGGTGGTGTGCGGCATCATGCGCACGTAGGAGTTGGCGTTGAGGCCTTCGGCCACCGAGTTGAGCAGCATGTTGCCGAACGCCTTGATCTCGTCGGTGCTGCCGGTGGACGAGCCGCAGGCCACGCCCATCCGCCCGTCGCGGATCGACGGGTCGTCGAGCAGGCCGGCATCGAGCAGGGCATTCTGCGCCGCGGCCACCGCGAGCCGCGAGACCCGGCCCATGCTGCGCAACTGCTTGCGGGTCCAACTGGACGGCACGGCGAAGTCATCCACCGGGCCGGCCAGGCGGGTGTTCAGTTCTTCGAAACGGTCCCATTCGTCCATGCGCCGGATGCCGCTGCGGTTGGCGGCGAAATTGCCGGCGATGGTCGCCCAGTCGCTGCCCAGGGAAGTGATGCCGGCCATGCCGGTGACGACCACACGCTTCATCAGCACAGACCTCCGTTGACGGCCAGGACCTGGCGGGTGATATAGGCGGCCTCGGCGGACATGAGGAAGTTCACCGCGCCGGCGACTTCCTCGGGCGTGCCCATGCGCTGCGCCGGGATCATTTTCAGCAGCTCTTCCACCGGCACGTGCTCGTCGAGCATGGCGGTGTCGATCAGCCCCGGGGCCACGCAGTTGACCGTGATCCTGCGCTTGCCCAGTTCGATCGCCAGGGCCTTGGCCGCGCCGATCACGCCGGCCTTGGAGGCGCTGTAGTTGACCTGGCCGCGGTTGCCGATCAGCCCCGACACCGAGGTGATGCAGACGATGCGCCCCGGCGCGCGGCGGCGGATCATCGGCATCATCACCGGGTGCAGGACGTTGTAGAAACCGTCGAGGTTGGTGCGCAGGACCTGGTCCCAGTCTTCCTCGGTCAGCGCCGGGAAGGCGCCGTCGCGGGTCAGGCCGGCGTTGCACACTACGCCGTAGTAGGCGCCGTGGGTGTCCACGTCGTCGTTGAGGATCGCCGCGCAGGCGGCGCGGTCGGCCACGTCGAACTGCAGGACCCGGGCCTGCTGGCCGAGGGCACGGACTTCGTCGGCGACGGCCTCGGCCTCGGCGCGGCCGCTGCGGCAGTGCAGCACCAGGTCGAAGCCGGCACGGGCCAGGCGCAGGGCGATGGCGCGGCCGATGCCACGGCTGGAACCGGTGACCAGGATGGTGTCGGTCATTGTGGGGACTCCTCGTCGCCCGCTTCGGCCAGGTACGCGGCGGCCTGCGGCGGGCGGAAAACATTCAGGCGGGCCGTGGCGTGCAGCCCCGGTCCGTACAGGTGGCACTCGAACACGCCCATGCCGTTGTCGTCTTCCAGCGAGCGCAGGGCATGCAGGCGCAGGTGCGCACCGGCGGGAAAATACTCGACATCGCATTCGAACTTGCGCGTGCCGAGCAGGAAACCCAGCTCCACCGGCTTGCCCTGCTGGCGCGCGCGGCAGCCGGCATAGGCGGCCACGGTCTGCGCCATCAGCTCGATGCCGACCCAGGCCGGCAGGCTGCCGTCGGGCCGGTTGAACAGGCCACCGGGGCGCACGGTGAGGTGGGTGTGGATCTGCTCCTCGTCGAACGACTCGATCCCGTCGATGAGGATCATGTCGCCGGCATGGGGCAGGAGTTCGGCCAGTGGCCAGGCAATCATGGGGTGTCTCCGAGAATCAGGCTGACGTTGTTGCCACCGAAGGCGAACGAGTTGCTCATCAGGTGCCGCGCGCCGTTGGCGGGCAGGCGGCGGCCGGGCTCGATCAGGTCGAGCGTGGCCAGTTGCGGGTCGGCCTGGCCGTCCCAGAGGTGCGGCGGCAGCAGGCCGTCGGACGTGTCCCGGGTCAGGGCCAGCCAGCAGAACGCGGCTTCCAGGGCGCCGGCGGCGCCGAGGGTGTGACCGGTCATGGGCTTGGTCGAGGAACAGGCCAGGCCGGGGCCGAACAGACGGTTCACGGCGATGCTCTCCATGGCGTCGTTGTGCCGGGTGGCGGTGCCGTGGAGGTTCAGGTAGTCGATCTGTTCCGGCGTGAGGCCGGCATGGGCCAGGGCATCGGCCATGGCGCGCAGGGCGCCGGCGCCCGTCGGGTCCGGGGCGGAAATATGGTGGGCGTCGGAGCTGGCGCCGGCGCCGAGCAGGGCCACGCCGCGGCCTTCGGCATTGGCCTGGCGGGTCATCAGGAACACCGCGGCGGCCTCGCCGATATTGATCCCGTCGCGATTGACCGAGAACGGATTGCAGCGCGCGGTGCTGACTGCCTCCAGGGCGGTGAAGCCATTGAGGGTCAGCTTGCACAGGCTGTCGACGCCGCCGCAGATGACCGCGTCGCAGAGGTTCAGGTCGAGCAGGCGGCGGGCGCTGATCAGGGCGCGGGCGCCGGAGGTGCAGGCGGTAGAGATCACGTAGGCCGGGCCGCCGAGGCCCAGCCAGCGGGCGAGGAAGGCCGCCGGCGCGCCGAGTTCCTGTTGCGCGTAGTCGTAGCTCGGCGGCAGCTGGCCTTCGCGCAGGTAGTGAGCGATGCCCTGGCTGGCTTCCTCGATCCCCGAGGTGCTGGTGCCGAGGACTACGCCGATGCGCCGCGCGCCGAAGCGGGCGATGGCTTCGCGCAGCGGCGCTTCGATCTGCGCGCAGGCCGCGTACAGCAACTGGTTGTTGCGGCTCCGTTGGTCCTCGACCGCGCTTGGCAGGGGCGGCAATGCGCCTGGCACCGCGCCAACGATCACCTGCTTCCCGGGTACCCAGCCCGCTTCGGCGCGCATGCCGGAACTGTCGCCGGCGAACAGGCGACGGGCGACTTCGGCCGGGTCACGCCCCAGGGCGCAGACCAGACCCAGGGCGTTGAGGTAAGCGGTCATGGTGGACTCTCGCCGGGCAGGGGAGTGACTTGATAACGCAGGCCTTGCTGCAGATTCAAGGTGAAGTCGTCGGCCTGGCGGTAGGTGACCTGCCAGCGCTCGCCGAGCCAGCGCCGATTATCCTGCTGTCGCGCCGCGGGATAAAGCGCCGTCAGGCGCTCGGCCGGGGTCAGGGCGAAGAGCAGGGCGGCGAACAGTTCGCGGGCCGCCGGGTTGGGCGGCAACAGGCCGTCGGCCTGCCAGGTGCCGTCGCCGAGCAACTGGCGGGCCTGGGGGATGCCCAGCAGGTCGAGCAGCGACCAGCGCAGGCGCTGGTCTTCGCGCTGGATCACCAGCAGCCAGTCCTGGCGTTGCCCGGCCTGTTCGCGCTGCACATGCAGGGTCATCGGCAGGGCCAGCGCTGGTACCTGCGCGGGCAATGGCGGGCTGCTGGCGCAGGCCGCGAGCAGCAGGCAGACGAACAGCGACAGCAGGTGCTTCATGCGGCGTCCACGGGCTTGCGCGCGACCACGTTGACCAGGGTTTCCTCGCGCTGCCCCGGCGGTGGCGGCTGGCGCAGGCCGAAGCGTTCGAGCAGGCCGAAGTCCTTCGAGCGGCTCCACCACAGGTAGGGGTAGGAGACATTGCGCTCGCCGAATTCGAAGCCCTGGTCACGCAGCATCTGCAGGTAACCCTCGGCGCTCTTCTGCACATGCATCGGGTGACGGAACAGCCAGCGGATCACCCAGGTGTCGATATAGGCCTCGGTGGACTCGGCGAACAGCAGGTAACCGCCAGGTTTGAGCACGCGCCAGAATTCGGCCAGGGCCTTTTCCTGTTCCACCAGGTGGTGGAAGGTCTGGTGACAGAACAGCAGGTCGACGCTGGCATCGGCAAATTGCAGGTTGGCGCAGTCGCTGCCCTTGAGCTCGACCTTGAGGCTCTGGTTCACCGCTTCGGCGCCGCTGCACGCCAGGCTGTGCGGGTCGGCGTCGGTGCCGAGCAGGCGGCCCGGCTTGAACACCTGGTGCAGGTGGCGGAACGAGCGTCCCTGGCCGCAGCCGACATCGAGCAGCACGGGTGCCTGCGGCGGCTCTTCGTCGAACAGGCGGCGCAGGTCGTTGATCGCCACCCGCAGCACATGGTGCTGCCAGGTGTGGCTGCGCAGGAACCAGAAACCGAAGCGGGTTTCCTCGACGTAGGTGTCGCTGAAGAAGCGCTGTTCGCTCATGCCTCCTCCCTCGCGCAGATCTCGGCGAGCATGCGCAGGCGCCGTTTGGGTTCGCTGACGAAGGGGTTGCGCTCGTCCCAGGCGTAGCCGGCGAGGATCGAGCTGATCATGGCGCGGATTTCCGGCGAGCTGCCGGGGTGGTAGATGACGTCCTGGAAGCTGCCGTTGTACCAACCCTCGACATAGCAGCGGAAGGTGTCGACGCCGCGCTTGAGCGGGGTGGCGAACTCGCTTTCCCAGTCCACCGCCTCACCCTGCAACTGCCGGTGCAGGACGCCCGCCGCCATGCTCGCCGAACGCATGGCGATGGTGACGCCGGAGGAGAACACCGGGTCGAGGAATTCCGCGGCGTTGCCGAGCAGGGCGAAGCCCGGGCCGTGCAGGGTCTTGACGTTGGCCGAGTAGCCGCCGATGGTCCGCGCCGGGGTATCCCAGACGGCGTTCTTCAGCACCTTCGACAGGCTTGGGGTCTGCGCGACGAAGCCCTTCAGGCAGGCATCCAGGTCGTCCGGGGCGTTGTCGTAGTGCCCGGCGGCGGCGACCACGCCGAGGGAGCAGCGGCCATCGCTGAAGGGGATGGTCCAGAACCAGATGTCGCGGTGTTCCGGGTGGGTGGTGATGAGGATCTTGTCGCGGTCGAAGTCCGGGTGGTCGATGCGGTCCTCGATATGGGTGAACACGGCCTGGCGCACCGGGAAGCTCGACGGTGCTTCCAGGTCGAGCAGGCGTGGCAGCACGCGGCCGTAGCCGCTGGCATCCAGCACGAACTGTGCTTCGACGCGGTACTCGCTGCCATCCAGGCGGCGCACCCGCACCTGGGGTCGCTCGCGCTCGAAATCGGCGGCGACGATTTCCTCTTCGTAGCGGATCTCCACACCCTGCAGGGCAGCCTGGTCGGCCAGCAATTGGTCGAAGCGCGCGCGCTGGACCTGGAAGGTGGTCGGCCGGCCCTTGCTGAAGGTATCGCCGAAATCGAAGGCGCTGTACTCATCGCCCCAGGCGAAGGCGGCGCCGTTCTTCAGCTGGAAACCGGCTGCCAGCAGGGCGTCGAGCATGCCGGCTTCCTCGACGAAGTCGATGCAGTGCGACAGCAGGCTTTCGCCGATGGAGAAGCGCGGGAAGCGCTGGCGTTCGATGATCAGCACATCGTGACCCTGGCGCTTGAGCAGCGCCGCGGCGATGGCGCCGGACGGGCCGGCGCCGATGACCAGTACCTGCCGTTGTTGCAATTCAGTGTTCGGCATGAGGCCTCCTTGCCGTGGTAAGGGTGTTGAGCGGAATCCGGTGCAGCCCGGCCAGCGCGGGCATCAAGGTGGCGACCAGGCTCATCAGCATCAGGGCGAAATACAGCGCCGGGCTGATCAACTGCTGTTGCAGGAGCAGATTGAGGAAGACGATCTCGCTCAGGCCGCGAATGTTCAGCAACAGGTTCTCGCGCCAGCGGCTGGCGCCGGGGAACGACGGCTCGGCCCACTTCAGGCCCAGCCAGTTGCCGAGCATCTTGCTGGCGATCGGCAGCACGACCAGGGCGCCCAGTTGCAGCAGGTCGAGGTGCCGCAGCAGGTGCTGGAAGTCGATCTGGATGATGCCGAAGGTCAGGATCAGCGGGATGGCCACGCCGTTCTGCAGGTGCTTGATCCACTGCGCCGATATCGGCAGGCGCAGCGGTACCTTGAGCCAGGCCAGGCAGGCCAGGTAGGCGATGCCGAAGATCAGCGCGTTGAGCTTGTAGTGCTCGGCGACGAACAGCAGGGCGAGAAAGCTCAGGCCGAACACCCAGGGTCTGCGCAGGCCCAGCAGGTACAGGGGCAGCGGCGCGCAGGCGGCCAGCAGCGGCCAGGCCAGGCTCAGCGGGTCGAGGCTGCCCTGGCCCAGGCCGAACAGCAGCCAGCAGACCAGGTCGATGCCGATCGCCACCTGCATCAGCCGGCGCGTGGCGGCGGGCGGGTAGTCGATATTGCGCAGGTACAGGTAGAGCACCGGCACCGCGGTGATGGCGAACACCAGGCCGAGGGCCAGCGCGGTCAGCCACGGTTGTTCCGGCAGCAGCAGGGCGCCGCAGGCCAGGCCGCAGACGAAGGGCACGAGGAAGCTGGGCAGGGCGATCTTCAGGCTCTGGCGGTCGACCTTGAGCTCGACCACGTCGGAGAGGATATGCCCCAGCAGCAGGGCGAAGCTCAGGCCGTACAGGGTCTTCAGCCAGGCGGGCGCGATCAGCTCGGCGCCGGTCAGTTGCCAGTGCGGCCCGACCCACAGCAGCATCAGCAGGGGCAGGCCGAGGGTCGCCAGCAGCAGGTGGCTGACGATGCTGATCAGGCCCAGGCGCCGGCCGATTTCCCCGGCGATCAGGAACAGCGACAGGGCCAGGGCCCAGAACAGCACGATGCTCAAGCCGACTTCTCCCTGTGGCGCGGCGCGGCCCATGGGGCCAGGATGAAACTGAAGACCAGGCCGAGACTGACGGCCAGACCGAAATTGCTCACCGCCGGTGTGCTCGACACCGCCAGCAGGCCGAACGACAGCCAGGTGGTGACGGCCGCCAGCAGGGTGCCGAGCAGGCTCACCGCGGCGCCGCCGATCTGCTCGTGCATGAGGATCGCGTAGTCGACGCTGATCGCCGTCACCAGCAGCAGGCCGAACAGGCTGAACAGGGTCAGCGGCTGCCCCAGCCAGCCCAGGCTGGCCAGGCTGCACAGCGCCGCCAACAGTGGCAGGGCGACGATGCGCAGCGCACCGCCGAAGCCGAAGGGCACGATCAGCAGGGCGACGATCAGCACGCAGGACAGCAGCTTGAGTTCCGCCGCGCTGACCTGGGTGGCGGCGAACAACTGGTTCAGCTCGCCGAGGCGGTCGACCAGTTGTACACCGTCCAGGCCCTCGGCCTGTTGACGCAGGGCAGCCGGATCGTTCAGGCCCTGCAGGCTGACGATGGCGGCGACGCCCTGTTCATCAGAGGCACAGGTAACCAATTGATTTGTAGGAGCTGGCTTGCCTGCGAAGGACCGCGAAGCGGTCCCGGTTCCAGGTTCGAAGCCGGGTAGAGACCATTGGCCTGGCTGTAGATCAGGAACCGGGACCGCGTCGCGGTCCTTCGCAGGCAAGCCAGCTCCTACAAGAGCGCGCAGGCAGCCCAGCCACAGGGGGCGGAAGGCCTCGCCGAGGGGGCCGGCGAGGACCTGGTCGATATCCAGCGTCGGCAGCGCCTGTAGTTGCGCCAGTTCAGCCTCCAGCGCAGCTTGCGGTATACCCCCGGCCAGCAGTGGTTGCCAGTGGGCGGGCAGGCTGCCGAGCGCGGCGCGGGTCTTTTCCTGTTCGGCGGGGCTGGCGAGCAACTGATCGAGGGCCATGTAGCCCTTCAGGTGGCCCGCCGCGACCTGCCGGTCGAGACGCTCGCCCAGGCTGCGCAGGCGGTCGAGCAACTGGCTCTGGTCGGCGGCGCGCACCAGGTAGAACTGGCTGGTGGGCTGGTAGCCGGTGATCCGCGCCACGGCCATGGCCTCTTCCTGCAGTTGCGGCGGGCTGGCGACCCACTGGCGCACGTCGTTGCGGTTCTGCAGGTGCCACAGGCCACCGACGCAGAACAGCACCAGCAGGCCCGGCAGGACCACCGCCGGCAGACGCTCCAGCAAGCGCAGGCGCAGGCTCACCAGGGTTTCGGCGATCCGCAGCGGCCACTGCGCCGGTTGCAGGTCGATGTGCTTCAGCAGCGCCGGCAGCAGGCACACCGAACTCAGGTAGGCGCCCACCAGCCCGGCGGCGGAGAACGCGGCGATCTGGGTCAGGGCCGGGAAGGGCGTGAAGCCCAGGGCCAGGTAGCCGATGCAACTGGTGGCCAGGCTCAGGCTCAGGCCGGGCAGGGTCCTGCGCACCGCCTGCCAGGTGTTCCACGGGCGCAGGCTCCAGCTTTTCGATAGGAAGTGCAGCGGGTAATCCACGGCCACGCCGATCAGGCTGGAGCCGAGGACCAGGGTCATGACGTGCATCTGGCCGAACAGGGCGATGCACGCGGTGGCGCCGAACAGCATGCCGATCAGCACCGGGATGAAGGCCAGCAGCACGCGCAGGCGGCGGAAGGCCAGGAGCAGGATCGCCAGGATGCCCAGCGTCGCGCCGCCGCCGATCCAGGTCATTTCATGGCTGGCCTGGCGCTGGCCGTTGGCGGCGTAGAGCAGGCCGCTGGCGGCGAGCAGGCGGGCGTCGCGCTGCCCGGCGAGGGTGCGGCTGCTGTCCAGCAGGTCGGCGACCCGCAGCGGCAGTTTCATGTCGAAGGCATTGCCCTCGGTGCGGGCGCGCAGCAGCACCCAGTAGCGGTCGTCGGCTTTCGCCAGCAGGGCGCCGCTGGCGGTGTCCAGCTCGATGTTGGCCGGGCGTGGCTGGCTGTTCTGGATGCGGCCGGTGAGCCCCAGCCAGTCGTCCTGGCTGGACACCAGGCTGAAGCCGGCGAAGGGGTCGAACAGGCTTTGCAGGCGTTGCTGGACGAAGGTGTCCGGCGAGTCGGCGAGCGTTGCGCGGTCAGCCCGCGAGAGCATGGCCAGGCGGCCCTGCAGCAATTGCTCGCGCAGGGCCTGCAGGTCGGTCTGCAGGCTCCACTGGACCTTCTCGAACAGGCCGCTGGCCTGCCATTGCGTGGCCAGTTCACGGGCCAGGTCGATGGCCTGGTCGCGCTCGGCGTGGCCGACCAGCACCAGCATCTCGCGGTTGAGCGGTTCCTGCATGCGCTGTTCGGCGCGCTTGACCAGTGGGTCCTGGGTCGCCCCGGGGACCAGGGTCATCAGGTCGGCGGACAGCGTCGGCCCGCGCTGCCACTGCCAGCCGGCCAGGGCCAGGACCGCGAGCAGCAACACGAGGAACAGGCGCGGCAGCAGGCGCTCAATCGACAAGGTCGTGGCGCTCCGCGTCGTTCAGGCTGGCGCTGACGCTGGACGGCATGCGCAGCACGGTGCTGTCACCCTGGGTTTCCAGCAGTTCGATGCGCTCGACGAACTGGCCGCCGTGGATCTCGATGCGCGTGAAGATCTGCTTGAGCACCAGCGAACGCGGGGTCAGGTCGAGTTTCCAGGCCTTGGCGTCGCCCTCCAGGGCCAGCTCGAAGTCGCGCTCCAGGCCGCTGCTGTCGCCTTGCAGCACAGCGAAGAACAGCTTGTTCTGCTCGCTGCCGGCGGTGCGCGTCGGCAACGTCTGCCAGCCGCTGGCGTCACGGCGCGAGATGCCCTGGCCGTTGAGGCGGTAGTCCTGCTTCAGCGGGGTCTGCAGCAGCCACAGCAGGCCGTGGTCGCGGGCGAGGACGAACTGGCCGTTGCTGACCAGCGGCTGGGGCAGGGCGCGCAGGTGTTTCTCCTGGACGAACGGGCCCTTGATCACCTCGGGCGCGCTCAGTTGCTTGCGCAGGTCGTCGAGGCCGAACGCCTGGGCCAGGCCGCAGGTGAGCAGCAGGCCAAGGCCGAGCAGCAGGCGCTTCATGGCAGCGCTCCTCATGGCAGCGCTCTGGCGACGGCGTCGAGCATCACCTGCGGCGACGCCAGTTGCATCTCGCCGCTGGCGATATGCACCGCGACCTGCACGGAGCTGGCGCGGGTCATGCGCTCGCCGGTGGCGGCGTCGCTGATCAGGTAGTGGATCTTCAGGCGGTTCTCCCACTCCACCAGGCTGGCGCGCACCTTCAGACGCTGGCCGAAGGTGGCGCCGCGCATGTAGCGCAGTTGCAGGTCGATCACCGGCCACGCATAACCGGACGCCTGCATCTGCAGGTAGTTGTGGTCGAGGTGGTCGAGCAGCGCGCAGCGCGCCACTTCCAGGTATTTGACGTAGTGGCCGTGCCAGACCACCAGCATGCTGTCGACATCGAAGAACGGCACCAGCACTTCGGTATCGACATGCAGCACGCCCTGACTACGCATGGAGCCTCCAGTGCTGCGCAACGATACGTTGCAGGCAGCGGCGCAGGTCGCTTTCCAGGGCGCGGTCCTCGATCACCGGGGCGAAGTCGTCGAGCAGGGCGCGGTGCATCGCGTCCAGCGCCGGCGGCAGCGGGCGGGCATCGGCCTCGCGCGCGCGCAGCCAGACACCCTGGTTGGCCGCCAGCAGGGTCGCGGCGGCGACCTGTTCGGTCAGTTCCAGCACGCGCAGGGCGTCACGGGCGGCGATGGTGCCCATGCTCACCTTGTCCTGGTTGTGGCATTCGGTGGAGCGCGAGAACACGCTGGCCGGCATGGTGTTCTTCAGGGCTTCGGCGGTCCAGGCGCTGGCGCCGATCTGCACGGCCTTGAAGCCGTGGTTGATCATCGCGCGGTCGGCCGGGGCGCCGGACAGGTTGCTCGGCAGGCCGTGGTTGTAGCGCACGTCCACCAGCAGGGCGAGTTGCCGGTCGAGCAGGTCTGCGACGTTGGCGACGAGGTTCTTCAGGCTGTCCATGGCGAAGGCGATATGCCCGCCGTAGAAGTGCCCGCCATGCAGGACGCGCTCGGCGTCGCCGTCGATGATCGGGTTGTCGTTGGCGCTGTTCAGCTCGGTCTCGATGAAGCCACGCAGCCAGCCCAGGCTGTCGGCCAGCACGCCCAGCACATGCGGCGCGCAGCGCAGCGAGTAGCGGTCCTGCAGGCGGTGCAGCGGCGCGGTCGGGGCGTCGATGGCGAGGTCCTGGCGCAGCCAGGCGGCCACCTGGGTCTGCCCCGGGTGCGGCTTGGCGGCGAACAGGCGCTCGTCGAAGTGTTCCGGATTGCCCTGCAGGGCCACCACGTTGAGCGCGGTGATCCGCGTGGCGAGCTTGAGCAGGTAGTCGGCGCGGGTCCAGGCCAGGCAGGCCAGGCCGGTCATCACGGCGGTGCCGTTCATCAGCGCCAGGGCTTCCTTGGGGCGCAGGACCAGTGGCTGCCAGCCCAGCTCACGGTGCACGTCGGCGGACAGGCGGCGCTCGCCGCGGTACAGCACTTCGCGCTCGCCGGAGAGGGTCGCGGCCACGTAGGACAGCGGCGTCAGGTCGCCGCTGGCGCCCACCGAGCCTTCTTCCGGGACCACCGGCAGGATGTCGTGGGCGATGAAGGCCTGCAGGCGCTCCAGCAGTTCCACGCGTACCCCGGACACGCCGTGGCACAGCGACTGCAGCCGCGCGGCCAGCAGTGCGCGGGTGGAGGGTTCGTCGAACACCCGGCCCAGGCCGCAGCCGTGGAAGGTGAACAGGTGTTTCGGCAGCGCCTCGACATGCTCCAGCGGCACCGCCACCACGCAGGAATCGCCGTAGCCGGTGGTCACGCCGTAGATCACCCCTTCCTTGTCCAGCAGGGTGTCGAGGAACTGCGCGCCGCGGGCGATGCGCGCGCGGTACTCGGCGTCGTCCTGCAGGCGCGATTCGGCCTGGCGCTGGGCCAGGGCCTGGATGTCTTCGATCGAAAGCGGCGACTCGCCGAAGGTTACGGGCTCACGCGGATGCATCGTCATCGTTCTTCCAGAAAGGGTAGAAATTGAACCACTGCCGCGGGGCCTGCAGGCAGTAGTGGCCGAGCCGTTCGGCATAGCGCGCGGCGTGCTCGGCGATCACCTGGTCGCGCTGGCTGCGGCGCCATTGCACGGCCTCGGCGAAGGGTTCGAGGGTGACCTGATAGCGGCCCTGGCGCTTGAGGCAGAACAGCAGGTTGACCGGGCACTTGAGCAGCCCGGCGAGCAGCCAGGGGCCTTGCGGGAAGGCGGCCGGCCGGCCGAGGAAGTCCACCGTCACGGTGCGCGCGCCATGCAGCGGCACGCGGTCGCCGGCGATCGCCAGCCATTCGCCGCGCTCCAGGCGCTGGCTCAGTTGCAGCATGGTCGCCGGGTCCAGCTCGCTGACCTGGATCAGGCGCAGGTGGGTTGCCCCGGCCTCGCCCAGCAGGCGGTTGAAACGCTCGGCATGGCGGGTGTGGACCAGCACGTTCATGGTCACCTGCTGGCCCATTTCGGCCAGGGCGCGGCAGACCTCCAGGTTGCCCAGATGCGCGCCCACCAGCATCTGCCCGCGTTCGGCGCGCAACTGGCTGTGCAACTGGCCGGGGTCGACGATCTCGATCTGCTCCAGGCCGAGCTTGCCGTTCCACACGTCGAGCTTGTCCAGCAGGGCGTCGGCGAAGGCCATGAACTGGCCGAACACCCGCCGGGTGGTGGGGCGCAGTTCGGGCTGGCCGCTCCACTCGGCGAGGTGGCGCTGGTAGGCCCAGGCGGCATGGCGGGCGCGGCGGCCGAAGAGGAAGAAGTACAGGACGATGCCGTACAGCACCGGGCTCAGCAGGCGTCGGCCGAGCAGGCGCACGCCCAACGCGGTGAGCTTCATCAGCAGGAAGCTGCCGCGTTCCTCGTGGTCCGCCCAGTGGCGTTGCTGGCTGCTCATGCCGTCCACCGCCGCCAGAGGATCACCGGTGCGCGCAGCAACATGCCGAAGAACAGCTTGGTGTGCATCTTCGAGATCAGCGCGTTGTCGTGGAACAGGCGGAAGTGCGAGAGGCCGTCCTGCGGGTAATGCACTTTCGTCGGCAGCCATTGCATCGGCTGGTTGCGCCAGGCCAGGCGCACCAGCACTTCGGGGTCGAAGTCCATGCGCCGGCCCAGTTCGACCTTGTCGATCAAGGCCAGTACCGGCGGCAGCGGGTAGACGCGGAAGCCGCACATGGAGTCGGGAATCTTCAGCGACAGGCTGTTGATCCACACCCACACGTGGGTCAGGTAGCGCGCGTACAGGCGGCCCTTGGGTACGCTGGCGTCGTACTGGGGATAACCGCAGATCAGCGACTCGGGATGGGCCCGGGACTGGTCGAGGAAACGGCTGACGTCGGCCAGGTCGTGCTGGCCGTCGGCATCCACCTGCAGGGCATGACTGAAGCCCAGGCGCGCCGCTTCGCGCAGGCCGGCCATGACCGCGCCGCCCTTGCCCTGGTTGGCCGGCAGTTGCACGAGGAAGGTGTTCGGCTCGCTCGCCAGCTGGCGCAGCACCGCGGCGCAGGCCGGGCTGCTGGCGTCGTCCACCAGCACGCAGGGCAGGCCGGCGGCGCGCAGGTCGGCGACCACCGCCGGCACCGCGAGCTCGTGGTTGTACACGGGAATCACCGCGCAGGGCTTGTTCACTGGCCGGCCTCCAGGAGGATGCGGCCGCTGGAGCACGGCTTGCCGTCGCAGGTGTAGGCGAAGTACAGCTTGCCGCGCTCGACGTCGAAACGCAGGGTCAGCAGCAACTGGTCGCCAGGGCGCACCAGTTGCTGGAATTTCAGCACTTCCATGCCGGCGAAGCGGCGTGGCTGGTCGAGCAGGGCCTGGCCGAGGGCGATGGCCCAATCCACCTGGACCACACCGGGCAGCACCGGGGTCTGCGGGAAGTGGCCGTTGAAATAGGCGAGGTCGCCGGAGATGGCCAGGGTCAGGTGCAGTTCGTCGCCGTGGTGTTCTTCACCCAGTACGTCCGGTCCGGTCGGCCGTGGCGCCGTCAGCAGGGTCTCCACCAGCGACTGCGGCAGCTTGCCCTGGGCGGTGTACGGCAGTTGCCGCAGCAGGCGCCAGCGGCGCGGCAGGGCCAGGGCCTCGCAATGCGGAACGAGGTGCGCGCGCAGGGCTTCGGTGACCGCGCGACGGCCCTGGTTGCGCAGGGCATGCAGGCCTCTGGCGTTGAGCTGCAGGAGGGCGCCGAGGGCGGCGCGGCCGCCGTGGATGACGCCCAGGCGCGCGTCCTCGACCCACGGGTGCTGGAGCAGCGCCTGTTCCAGCATGGGCAGGGCGATGCGCTTTTCTTCCAGCTTGACGATGCGGTCGAGGCGCCCGAGCAGGCGGAAATGGCCATTGGCGTCGAAGCTCACCGCATCGGCGCTCTGCTCGACCTGCCCGGCGGGCAGGTAGGGCGACTCGATGCACAGCGCGCCGTCATCGTTCTGACTCAGGCGGATGCCGGCGAACGGCTGCCACAGGCTGTCGCCCTGGCGCCAGGCGATACCTCCGGTTTCCGAGCTGCCGAGGATTTCCGTCGGCCACTGGCCGAGGCGCTGGTGCAGGGTCTGGGCGGCGTCGGCGGGCAATTCGCCGCCGGAGGAAAACACCCGGCTGACCGCGCGCAGGGCCGGCCAGTCGAGGTTGTCGCCCATGCGCTTGAGCAGCGCCGGGCTGGCGACCCAGGCGAAGGCCGGGTGTTCACGGCTGGCCCGCTGCAGGTCCTCGGGGAACGGCAACTGGCGGCGGACGAAGCTGCGCCCGGCGCACAGCGGCCACAGCACGCGGAACAGCAGGCCGTAGATATGCTGGGTGGACACGCTGCCGATGATGCAGGCCTCGCCCAGTCCGGCACCCCACAGCGCTTCGAGGTTGTTCACTTCGTTGGCCAGTTGGCGCAGGCATTTGTCGATGCGCTTGGGCTGGCCGGTGGAACCGGACGTGCACAGGCTCAGGCGGCAGGCGTCGAGGTCCAGGTCGGCGGCGGCCAGCGGCTCGGCGAACAGCGCGTGGGGACGCTGGTCCTGCTCGCTCAGCCACAGGTCGACTTCGCTGTCCCAGCGCTGGCGGGTCTGCGCCTGCAGGTCGGCGGGCAGCAGCACCTCGACCCCGGCGCGCCAGGCGCCAAGCAGGGCCACCGCCAGCTCGGCGGCGTCTTCCAGGTAGATCGCCAGGCGCCGCACGCCGCGTTGTTGCAGGCCGGCGGCCAGGCACAGGGCCTGCTCGCTGAGCTGCGCATGGCTCAGCGCCGGGGCGTGGCTGACCTGGCGCGGCGCCGCGGTCGGCCACAGCAACTGCTCAAGGTTGATCCATTTCATGAGCGTCCTCGCACGCGTTGTCGTACCAGCCATTCGATGGCGAACAGCAGGCCCATCAGCCCGTAGGCGATCAGGCCGTTGTAAAGGGTCCACCAGGCCAGCGGCGCCCACAGGGTCAGCGCCGCGGCGACCAGGCCGTTGGCTAGGAAGAAGGCGCTCCACACCTCGGTCACCCGCCGCGTGTAGCGCACCGCTCGGTCGGGCAGTTCTGGGTCGCTCAGGCGCGCCAGGCGCTCGGCCATGGGCATGCCGAACTTCAGGCTGGAACCGAACAGGGCCAGCATGAAGGCGCTGATCAGCACCGGGTACCAGCGCAGCAGCGCCGGGTCGTCGAACAGCGCCAGCAGGGCGCAGAAGAGGATCGCCACCAGGGCCATCCAGCGTCCGCCGGGGTTGTGCGGCTGGGTCATGGCGCGCGCCAGCCACAGCCCGCCGAGCAGCAGGCCGAACTGCCAGGGCGCGAAGTGCGCCATGCCGAAGTGCACCGCGAACGGGTACAGCAGGCCGGCCAGGACCAGCCCGAGCCCGATCAGGCGTTTCATGCCGCCGGGGCGACCAGGCGGTACACCGCTTCGACCACATCGTTGACGGTACGCACGGCCTTGAATTCCTCGGCGGCGATCTTCTTGCCGGTCTGGCGCTTGATGTGATCGATCAGGTCGACCGCGTCGATGCTGTCGATCTCCAGGTCCTCGTAGAGGTTGGCGTCGAGGGTGACGCGCTCGGCGTCCAGTTCGAACAGTTCCACCAGCGCGTCGCGCAGGGTGTTGAAGATGTCTTCGCGGGTTTGCATGGTGCGGTCTCAGGCGGCCTGTTTGGCGGTAACGAACGCAGCCAGGCTGGCCACGTTGGTGAAGTGGGAGCGGGTGTCCTTGGCGTCGGCGTCGATCTTGATGCCGTAGCGCTTCTGGATCGCCAGGCCGAGTTCGAGGGCGTCCACCGAGTCCAGGCCCAGGCCTTCGCCGAACAGGGTCTGCTCGTCGCCGATGTCGTCCGCGCTGATGTCTTCCAGGCCCAGGGCCTCGATGATCAGGTCCTTGATGTCATGGTTCAGTTGGGGGTTGCTCATCTTCTGCGAGCTCCTTGATGAAGTACTGGTGCAAATGGTCGTTGAGTTGGCGCGACGCGCGCGGGGCCGGGCCCTGGCTGGCGAAGGCCTGTGGATCGATGTCGGCGCCGACGCGCAGGCTGAAGTGCACGCGGCGGTCCGGGATGCGGTACCAGGGTTCGCACTTGGTCAGGGTGGTGGGGTCGACCTTGATGGTCACCGGGGTGATCACCCGCGCGCCGCGCAGGGCGATGGCCGCCGCGCCGCGATGGAAGGACGGCGCCTGGCCGGGTTCGGTGCGCGTGCCTTCGGGAAAGATCACCAGGGTCTGGCCGTCCTGCAGCGAGGCGACGGCGCGGTCGAGCATGTCCATGCTGCCGTCGTTGCCGATGTACTGCGCCGAGCTCACCGGGCCGCGGGTGAACGGATTGCTGAACAGGCTCTGCTTGACCACGCAGTTGCTCTTGCGCACCAGGCCGATGAGGAACACCACGTCGATCAGCGAAGGGTGGTTGGCGATGATCATCTGCCCCGGGCGGCCCAGGCGCTCGGCGCCCTGGACGTCGTAGGTGAGCACGCCGCAGGCGGCCATGAAGCGGATGAAGCGCCAGAACAGCCAACTGATGGTGTGTCGCGCCCGTTCGCGCTGGCGCTGGCGGTCGCCGGGCAGGCAGGCCAGCAGGGGAAAGACCAGCAGGCGCAGGCACAGGCCGCCCAGGCCGAACAGCAGAAAGCTCAGCGCGGTGGCCAGCAGACGCCAGAGCCAGGCGTCGCGCGGCCGGTTCAGGCCTTGCGTTGCCAGTTCCATGTACGGTCCTTGAGGGTATGGGTGCAGGTCGTGCGCTCGTCGAGCAGGCTGCGCAGCCAGCTCAGGGCATGGGGTTCGACGGCGACGGCGGCGGGCTCGCCCTCCAGGGACAGGCTCCACTCCTCGCCGGGGGTCAGCAGCAGGCCAAGGGCATAGTCGCAGGGTACATCGCTGATCCACGGGCGATAGACGGCGGGCGGCTGTTCCTCGGCGACGATCAGCAGCACCGCCGGGGCGCCGTCGTGCAGCAGGCCGGCGGCTTCCAGCACGCCCTGTTCGAAGCCGTCGCCCTCGGCGGCGATGGCGGTCATCTCGCTGGTTTCGCCGCGCAGGATCGACCACAGGCCGATCACCGCGTTGTGCACGGACAGGCTGAACTGGGTCGGCGACAGTGGCTGGTCGTGGCTGAGGTCGCTGAGGATCTCGAAGGTGCGCGGGGTTTCGCCGTGACGCGAGACGAACACCAGCGGCAGGCGTTCCAGACCCTCGGCCAGCGGCCAGCCCACGGCGAACGCCATGCGCGCCAGGCGGCTGAGGCGGCGGCGCTGCATGGCGGGCAGGAACGATACGTCCGGCGCCGCGTCGGCGCTGTCGATCGCACACTCGCCGCGACTCCACTGGCGCCAGTGCGCAGTCGTCTGGAGGCCGGGCGACCAGGCGCGCCACTGACTGATATTGAATGTGATCACGGTGTGTATCTCGCCCTGAGGGACTTCCATGCCGAGGGGGACTCGGAGCAACGGCCTGCGGGCGAAATCGCCGAGTGCCGGGCATTATCCCGGTGCAAGGGGCCTGTAGCAAACAATGTATTGCCATTGATTGCGAAGTCGGTGACTCAACAGAGACCACTGCGGGCTTCGCGTATTGCATCCGGCCGCACTTTCCCGACAGGCGGCTCAGACGTGTTGTCGGTCGTTTTTGCGATCTCTTGAGCCTTTCTGTGCTGGTCAATCCCTTGGGCTGAACACATACTCGGTCATTCTTTGAAACACGGAGGTCTTTCCATGCGGCGCGTGGTGTTCAATCAGAAAGGCGGCGTCGGCAAGTCCAGCATCGCCTGCAATCTCGCGGCGGTGAGTGCCAGTGAAGGCTATCGGACCCTGCTCATCGACCTCGATGCACAGGCCAACTCCACCCAGTACCTCACCGGCCTGACCGGCGAGGACATTCCCATGGGCATCGCCGACTTCTTCAAGCAGACCCTGTCCTCGGGGCCGTTCGCCAAGAAGAACAAGGTGGATATCTACGAGACCCCGTTCGACAACCTGCATGTGGTGACCGCCACGCCGGAGCTGGCCGACCTGCAGCCCAAGCTCGAGGCCAAGCACAAGATCAACAAGCTGCGCAAACTGCTCGACGAGCTGGACGAGGAATACGACCGGATCTACCTGGATACGCCGCCAGCGCTGAACTTCTATGCGGTTTCCGCATTGATCGCCGCTGATCGCGTGTTGATCCCCTTCGATTGCGACAGCTTCTCGCGCCAGGCGCTGTATGGCCTGCTTTCCGAGATCGAGGAGTTGAAGGACGACCACAACGAAGACCTCAAGGTCGAGGGCATCGTGGTCAACCAGTTCCAGCCTCGCGCCAGCCTGCCGCAGCAGATGCTCGATGAGTTGCTGGCCGAGGGGCTACCGGTGCTGCCGGTGTACCTCAACAGTTCGGTGAAGATGCGTGAGTCGCATGAAGCCAGCCTGCCGCTGATTCACCTGGAACCGCGGCACAAGCTGACCCAGCAGTTCGTCGAACTGCATTCGTTCCTCGAAGAAAACGCCTAGATTCCCTGGGAGCGCAGCCACTCCAGCAATTGCTGGAGTGGAAATGCACCGCTCTGGCGCGAGACTTCCCGGCCGTTCCGGAACAGGATCAGGCTGGGGATCGAGCGGATGCCCAATTGGCCAGCCAGTTCGCGGTTGGCTTCACTGTCCAGTTTCGCCAGCCGGCAACGCCCGGCCAGTTGCCGCGCGGCCTGTTCGAAGACCGGCGCGAAGGACTTGCACGGCCCGCACCAGTCGGCCCAGACATCGATCAGCAGCGGCAGGTCGCCCTTGATCTGGCTGGCGTAGTCGGCCTGTTTCAGTTCGAAGGGTTGGGCCAGCAGCACGGGGCTCTTGCAGCGGCCGCACTTGGGCGTATCGCCGAGGCGGTCGGCGGGGATGCGATTGAGGCCGTTGCAGTGGGGGCAGGGGATCAGCAGTGGGTCGGTCATGGACGATTCCGGAAGGCAAGTCGTTGCTGGGTATGTGGCGGTGTTTCCCGGGGTTTTCAATGGCTATGGCGCCTTCGTCCGCCGCCGTAGGAGCGTGGCTTGCCCGCGAAGGACCGCATAGCGGTCCCAGATGCCGCGGCCCGATAAAGGAGCAAGCCGACATCGGGACCGCCATGCGGTCCTTCGCGGGCAAGCCACGCTCCTACGGGGCAGCGGCGGCGGTTACGGGGAGGCGGCGCTGGTGTGGCTATGAGGAACAGCTGATCTCCAGATGCTTGCCCCACTCCGGCGGTCGCTCGGCATAGGCCTCCATCCCCGGCTGCTCGCCGAACGGCCGGCGCAGCACTTCATGCAGGCGCCGCACCTCGGAGAAATCACCGCCCTGCGCCGCCTCGATGGCCCGCTGCGCCAGGTAGTTGCGCAGCACGTACAGCGGGTTCACCGCATGCATCCGCTCACGCCGCCCGTCGGCATTGCCCGGCTCGCGCCGTACCCGCTCCAGGTAGTCCGCGCTCCACTGGTCGAAGCCGTTCAACTCGACGAAGTCGTCGCGCACCACCCGCAAGGCCTGCTCCACCGGCTGCTCGCCGAGCTTGCGGAAGAACAGGCTGTAATCCACCGCCCCCGGCTGCATCAGGCTGAGCAGGCGCTGGATCAACACCTTGTCGCCCTCTTCAGCGGTGGTCAGGCCGAGGCGGCGGCGCATCAGGTCGAGGTAGTGCGCTTCGTACAACGGCAGGAACATCGCCAGCGCTTCCTGCAGCGCTTCGACGCTGATGAACGGCGTCAGCGCCTGGGCCAGGGCGCTGAGGTTCCAGTGGGCGATCGGCACCTGGTTGCTGTAGCTGTAGCGCCCCTGGTCGTCGGAGTGGTTGCAGATGAACCCGGCGTCGAAGTCGTCGAGGAAGGCATAGGGCCCGAAGTCGAAGGTGATGCCGAGGATCGACATGTTGTCGGTGTTCATCACCCCATGGCAGAAACCATAGGCCTGCCATTTGCCGATCAGTTCGGCATTGCGTTCGACGATGGTGCGGAACATCGCCAGGTACGGCTCGTCCGCCGCGCGGCACTCGGGGTAGTGCTGGTCGAGCACATGGTCGACGAGGATGCGCTGCTGCTCCGGCTGGCGGGTGTAGTAGAAATATTCGAAATGACCGAAGCGAATATGGCTCGGCGCCAGGCGCAGGAGCATGGCCGCGGTCTCGCGGGTTTCGCGCCACACCGGGGTGCTGGAACCGATCACGCACAGCGCCCGGCTGCTGGGAATGCCCAGGGCCTGCAGGGCCTCGGAGGCGAGGAACTCACGGATCGACGAGCGCAGCACCGCGCGGCCATCGCCCATGCGCGAGTAGGGCGTCTGCCCCGCGCCTTTCAGGTGCAGGTCCCAGGATTCGCCGGCGTCGTTGCGCACTTCGCCCAGCAACAGGCCGCGACCATCCCCCAGGCGCGGGTTGTAGGAGCCGAACTGATGCCCGGAGTAGACCATGGCCCGCGGCTCGGCCTCGGACCACAGCTTGTGCCCGGAAAACAGCTCGGCGAACACCGGCGAATACGCCTCGGTGGGCTCCAGGTCGAGCAGGGCCATGGCTTCCGCGCTGGCCACCACCAGTTGCGGAGCGTCGATCGGCTCCGGCAGTACCTCGGTGGAGAAGGCATCGCCCAGGCGGGCGAAGCGGTTGTCGAAGGTCAGTTCATCGAGGGCTTTCACGCGGGGGCTCCTGGCGTGCCATCGGGTTTGAGCGTGTCGCCCATGGGAATCAACTGCTTCTTGTTGCCCTGGGTGTCCATGATGAACACCTCCACCTGGCGCACGGAAATTTTGATGTTGTGCGCCTTGAACTCGCGGTTGATGTAGCGGTTCAGTTCGTCGAGGGTCGGGTTGCGGTCGCCGAGGTCACGCACGTGCATGCGCAGTTCGTGGTCCAGCGAGCTTTCGCCGAAGTTGAGGAAGTACACGATCGGTTCCGGATCCTTCAGCACCCGCGGGTTCTCCCGGGCGCCCTTGAGCAGCAGGTCGCGCACCAGGTCGAGGTCCGAGCCGTAGTCGATGCCGAGCTTGAGGGTGACCCGGGTGACCGTGTCGGTCAGCGACCAGTTGATCAGCTGGCCGGTGATGAAGGTCTTGTTCGGGACGATGATGTCCTTGCGGTCGAAGTCGGTGATGGTGGTGGCGCGGATGCGGATCTTGCTCACCGTGCCGGACAGGTTGCCGATGGTGATGGTGTCGCCGATCCGCACCGGACGCTCGAACAGGATCATGATGCCGGAGATGAAGTTGGCGAAGATCTCCTGCATGCCGAAACCGAGGCCGACCGACAGCGCGGCCACCAGCCACTGCAGCTTGTCCCAGCTGACGCCGAGGGTCGACAGGGTCGAGACGAAGCCGACGCCGACGATGACATAGGAGAGCAGGGTGGTGGTGGCGTAGGCGCTGCCCTGGGCCAGGTCGAGCTTGGACAGCACCAGCACCTCCAGCAGACCGGGCAGGTTGCGCGCCAGGGCCAGGGTGATGCCGACGATGACCAGGGCGCCGAGCAGGTCGCCGAGGCTGATCGGCACCATGCTGGCGGTGGCGCCGGCGCCGCTGGTGTACTCGTAGAGGGTGAAGTTGTTCAGGTAGGCGAACACCGTGATCAGGTCGGCCCAGACGAAGTACAGGCCGCTGATGAACGCGCCGAGCAGGGCCAGGCGGATCAGGCGCAGGGACTGCTGGTTGACCTGCTCGATGTCCAGGTTCGGTTCTTCCACCGGCACTTCGCCGTCCAGGCCTTCCTTGGCCTGCTGGCGCTTGGTCAGGGCGCGCTGGTAGGCCAGGCGCCGCGCCGCCACGGCCAGGCCGCGGACGAAGGTGGCCTCGATCACCAGCCAGAACATCAGCAGGTAGAGGGTGTAGATCAGCCGGTCGCTGAGTTTCAGCGCGGTGTAGTAGTAGCCGAAGCACACCGCGACGAACAGGGCGATGGGCAGGGCGGTGAAGGCCACGCCCACGGCCTTGCGGAACAGCGAGGTGTTGCGGTGGGTCGGGCTGCTCAGCAGCAGGCGGCTGAGCAGCCAGGCCATCAGGGCGTAGCAGGTCAGGACCACGCCGATGCCCAGCACGTCCTCGGCCAGTGCCGACGGCTGGTGTTCGGCCACCGCGACCACGCCGACCAGGGCCATGACCACCGCGCCGAGGCGACGGATCCAGCGGCGCAGGAACTCGACCTGGGGCTTTTCCCAACGGAAGTGCAGTTCGGCCACGCCGCCCGGGGCGAGGATCCGGTAGGCGGTGTAGAACACCAGCCAGGCCTGGGAGACCTGCCAGAGCGCGGCGCCGAGGTTGGCGTTCTGGCCACGGGCGTCGATCTCCAGGGCGTAGCCGCACAAGGCGAGGAACAGGCTCAGCGGCAGGGCCAGGAGGATGTTGATCAGGATCGCCTGCGGCGTGTGCCACTGGCTGTCACGCTTGAAGTGGCCGATGTCGCTGTGCACCTTGCTCAGTCGCGCGTACAGGTACTTGCGTCGCCACAGCAGGGCACCGATCAACAGCAGCAGCGGCAGGAACAGCAGCGGCCGCTCCAGCAGACCGTCGGCCAGCTCGCTGACGCCCGCGCCCCAGGGCAGGCTCACCACCTGCTTTGGCAGGCGGTCGGGGATGTAGCGCAGCCACTCCAGGTCCAGCGGCTTGTTGCTGGGGATCCAGAACATCTGCTCGTCGAGGGTCGCGCGCAGGTTCTGCGCGGTGCTCAGCAGTTGTTTCTGGTTCAGTTGCAGGGTGATGGATTCGTTGAGCAGGGCGCTCAGCTCGCGGTTCAGGCGTTCCAGCAGGTCGGAGCGGGTGATCGCCACGTCCAGCAGGGCCTTGCGCAGCGCCGGGGTGATCTGCTCGGCGGGCTGGTTCTCCAGCAGCTTGTCGACGTACTGGCTGGGGCTGGCGATCAGCTCGCGCTGCTGGTTGACCTCGAACTGGTACAGGCGGATATCGGCGATCTGGTCGGCCAGGTCGCGGTCCAGCTTGAGGTGCGGCAAGGCCTGCTTCTGCTTGTAGAGGATCTTCGACAGCAGCAGGCTGCCCTTGAGCACGTTGATCTGCTCGTCCAGCGCCTGGTCGGCCTGGCTCAGGCTGTCCAGTTGCTGCTTGGCCTTGAGGTTCTGCTGGGTCACTTCGTTGAGGCGGTCGGTGCTGCGCAGCAGGTAGTCGGAGAGCTTCAGGTTGGCCGCGCTCTCGGTGGCCAGGACGGTGCTGCCGCCGGCCTTCTGCGCTTCGATGGACTGCTGGGTGACGGTCTGCTGCGACTGCGCCAGGCGCTTTTCGTTGATCAGCGTCTGCAGGTCCTGGATTTCCTGTTCCATGCGCGCGACGCGCTCGATCAGCAGGTCGTGCTGGGCGTTGCCGAGGTCCTGCAGCAGGCTGTTGCCGGCCAGTTCCTGGCGGCGCAGCAGGGTCAGGGCATTGAGCGAGGCCAGTTCGGCGTTGAGTTGGTTGCGCTGGTCGGTGGACAGCGGTTTGCCGCCGTCCTTGCCGGCCTTGAGGATGCTGTTGATCTGCTGGCTGCGGGTCTGGTTGTTGCTGATCTCGGCCTGGGCCCGTTCGGGCCGGGTCTGCGCGTTGATGGTCAGGCTGTTGGCTTCGGACAGGGCCTTCTGCAGCTCGCCCTGTTCATTGGTCCGTTCGGACAGCAGTTGCTCCAGCTGCGGCACGCTCATCGCCGCGTAGCGCTGTGGCGTCGGCGTCTGCTTGCTGGCCAGCAGGCGCGCCAGTTCGCGCTGGCTCTCGGTGGTCTGCTTGGGCGCGTCGAGCAACTGCTGCTTGAGCGCGGTCAGGCGTTTTTCGTAGTCAGCCTTGTTGGCCAGAAACGCCAGGGTCTGTTCGAGTACCTGCTGCAGGGCCTTCTGATCGGCCTCCGGCAGCTTGCGCTCGGCGATCTTGTCGAGACTCTGCTGGACGCTCTCGGTGGTGGGCGGATCCGCGGCGAAGGCGGTGGACAGGGACAGGCACAGCCCGATCAGGGCTGCGCCGACAAGCGTGCGCAGGGACATAGGCAGAAAATTCGTACAGTCGAACTGGAAGAGGCAGTGTAAAGGAGCCGCTTTTACAGGAACAGACCGGGGCCTGGGCGGCTGCCTTCGGGGAATCTGATCCCCACTTTCTGGATCTTGTTCCCGTCCATAAGTGCAACAGTCCATGTCGTGTTGTTCCACTCGATCTGGTCGCCGACCACCGGTGCGCCACCGACTTTCTGCTGGATGAAGCGGGCCAGCGGCATGTGCGGATCCTGACCGTCCAGTTGCAGGCCGTAGAGCGCCGCGACCGCGCCCAGCTCGGCATCGCCTTCGAGGACGAAGTCACCGAAGAAGCGCAGATCCAGGCCGCGCTGCGGCGCCTGGCTGAACAGTTTGCCGAGGGCCGGCAGGTTGTGTTCGTGGCCGATCACGCAGAGCAGGTCACCCACTTCCAGGGTGGTACTTCCCGACGGATGGAGCAGTTGCTGGCCGCGGAACAGCGCGGCGATGCGGGTGCCTTCGGGCATCTTCAGTTCGCGCAGGGCGGCGCCGATGCACCACTTTTCCGCGCCGAGGCGGTAGACGAACAGCTCCCACTCGCTGGTGATGTGGACTTCCAGGGCCGAACGGGAGATCGGCGCCGGGTCCGGCGGTACGGTGACTTTCAGCAGGCGCGCGACCCACGGCAGGCTGGTGCCCTGCACCAGCAGCGAGACCAGGACGATGAAGAACGCCAGGTTGAAGTACAGCTGGGCCTGGGGCAGGCCGGCCATCAGCGGGAACACGGCGAGAATGATCGGCACCGCGCCGCGCAGGCCGACCCAGGAAATGAAGGCTTTCTCGCGGCCGTGGAAGGCCTTGAACGGCAGCAGGCCGGCGACCACCGACAGCGGTCGCGCCACCAGGATCATCCACAGCGCCAGGGCCAGAGCCGGCAGGGCGATCGGCAGCAGGTCGTGGGGCGTGACCAGCAGGCCGAGGACCAGGAACATGCCGATCTGCGCCAGCCAGGCCATGCCGTCGAGCATGTGCAGGATACCGTGGCGGCTGCGGATCGGGCGGTTGCCGAGGACCAGGCCGAACAGGTAGACGGCGAGGAAGCCGCTGCCGTGCAGGGCGTTGGTCAGGGCGAAGATCACCAGACCGCCGGCGATCACCAGGATCGGGTAGAGGCCGCCGGCCAGGTTGATGCGGTTGACCAGTTGCAGCATCAGCCAGCCGCCACCCAGGCCCAGCACGCCGCCGATGCCGAACTCCTGGACCAGGTGCAGCAGCAGGCTCCAGTGCAGGCCGGTCTGGCCGCTGGCGATCATGTCGATCAGGGTCACGGTGAGGAACACGGCCATCGGGTCGTTGCTGCCGGATTCGATTTCCAGGCTGGCGGTGACCCGCTCGTTGAGGCCCTTGCCGCCGAGCAGGGAGAACACCGCGGCGGCGTCGGTGGAGCCGACGATGGCGCCGATCAGCAGGCCCTGCATCAGGTTGAGGTCGAACAGCCAGGCCGCGGCCATGCCGGTGAGGCCGGTGGTGATCAGCACGCCCACCGTGGCCAGCGACAAGGCCGGCCACAGCGCCACGCGGAAGCTCGCGACCCGCGTGCGCAGGCCGCCGTCGAGGAGGATCACGGCGAGGGCGAGGTTGCCGACCAGGTAGGCGACCGGATAGTTGTTGAAGATGATGCCGCCGCCATCGACCCCGGCGACCATGCCGACCGCGAGGATGATGACGAGAATCGGGATGCCCAGGCGCGAAGAGAGCGAGCTGACCAGGATACTTGCCCCCACCAGCAATGCGCCGATGAGGAACAGGCTGTTGATGGTGCTCGCATCCAAAGGCAGTACTCCGGGGACATCGCGGGAAAGAGGACCTGACTGATAAGCAGGTCGCGTGCCAACCGATTCTAACCTGATGAATTGGCGGGCTGTAAAGCGTTTCCGCAGATGTAGAAAAGGCCTTTCAGGACGCGCGGCGGGCGTTAGCCTTGTAGGAGCGAGGCTTGCCCGCGAAGGACCGCGTAGCGGTCCCGGACCTCGCCGCTATAGGGGACCGCTGTGCGGTCCTTCGCAGGCAAGCCAGCTCCTACAGGTCCTTCGCAGGCAAGCAGCTCCTACAAGGGCAAGCCAGCCCCTACAGGAGAGGCGGTCAGGCCTGCTTCACTTCCCGCATCGCCTTGCCTTTCACTGGCGCACCATTGGCCACGTAGTACTTGGCAGTGCTGCGCGCCAGCGGCTTGCGGTTGCGGATCTTGTCGGCGATTTTCTCGGCGATCATGATCGTGGTGGCGTTCAGGTTGCCGGTGATGATGATCGGCATGATCGACGCATCCACCACCCGCAGGCCTTGCATGCCATGCACACGGCCCTGGCCATCGACCACCGCCATGTCGTCCTCGCCCATCTTGCACGAGCAGGACGGGTGGAACGCGGTCTCGGCGTGCTCGCGGATGAACTTGTCCAGCTCCTCGTCGGTCTGCACGTGCTCGCCCGGGCTGATCTCGCGGCCGCGGTAGGCGTCCAGCGCCGGCTGGGCCATGATTTCGCGGGTCAGGCGGATGCCGTCGCGGAATTCCTGCCAGTCCTGCTCGGTGGCCATGTAGTTGAACAGGATGCTCGGGTGCTGGCGTGGATCGCGGGACTTCAGCTTGATCCGGCCGCGGCTCGGCGAACGCATCGACCCCATGTGCGCCTGGAAGCCGTGTTCCTTCACGCCGTTGGAGCCGTTGTAGTTAATCGCCACCGGCAGGAAGTGGTACTGGATGTTCGGCCATTCGAACTCCGGACGGGTCCGGATGAATCCGCCGGCTTCGAACTGGTTGCTGGCGCCGATGCCGGTGCCGTTGAACAGCCATTCGGCACCGATGGCCGGCTGGTTCCACCACAGCAGCGACGGATACAGCGACACCGGCTGGGTGCAGGCGTACTGCAGGTACAGCTCCAGGTGATCCTGCAGGTTCTCGCCGACGCCCGGCAGTTCGTGGACCAGCGGGATGCCCAGGCTGTCCATCAGCTCGCGCGAGCCGACGCCGGAGCGTTGCAGCAGTTGCGGCGAAGCGATGGCGCCGCTGCAGACGATGACTTCCTTGCGCGCGCGGGCTTCCACGCGCTCTTCGCTGGAACCGACCAGGTAGGTCACGCCGACGGCGCGCTTGCCTTCGAACAGCACGCGGTCGCTCAGGGCGTGGGTGACGATGGTCAGGGTCGGACGCTTCTTGGCGGTGTCCAGGTAGCCGCGGGCGGTGCTGGAACGGCGGCCGTTCTTGGTCACGCTGCGGTCCATCGGGCCGAAGCCTTCCTGCTGGTAGCCGTTGAGGTCTTCGGTGCGCGGGTAACCGGCCTGCACGCCGGCTTCGACCATGGCGTGGAACAGCGGGTTGTTGCCGGCCTTGGGCGTGGCCACGCTGACCGGGCCTTCGCCGCCGTGGTAGTCGTTGGGGCCGATGTCACGGGTTTCCGCCTTGCGGAAATACGGCAGGCAGTCCAGGTAGGTCCAGTCTTCCAGACCTGGCAGCTGCGCCCAGCCGTCGAAGTCCATGGCGTTGCCGCGGATGTAGCACATGCCGTTGATCAGCGAGGAGCCGCCCAGGCCCTTGCCGCGACCGCATTCCATGCGGCGGCCGTCCATGTACGGCTCCGGATCGGTCTCGTAGGCCCAGTTGTAGCGGCGGCCCTGCAGCGGGAAGGCCAGCGCGGCCGGCATCTGCGTGCGGAAGTCGGCGCGGTAGTCCGGGCCGCCGGCTTCCAGCAGCAGGACGGTGACGCCTTCGTCTTCGGTCAGGCGCGTGGCCAGGGTGTTACCGGCCGAGCCGGCACCGACGATGATGTAGTCGAAAATATGGGAGGACATGTTCTGTTCCCTCTTTGAGCAAGCAGGTGGGAGAGCGGGGAGGCGCCCGGTCGGCGGGACCGGGCGCGGCTACAAAGGGGCGCTTAGAACACCGAGTTGTAGTTGCCCAGCTCGACCTGGACCGACTTGATGCGGGTGTACTGGGCCAGCGAGCTGATACCGTTTTCGCGGCCGACACCGGACTGCTTGTAGCCACCGACCGGCATTTCCGCCGGCGACTCGCCCCAGGCGTTGATCCAGCAGATACCGGCTTCCAGCTGGTGGATGATGCGGTGGGCGCGGCTGATGTCGTTGGTGCAGACGCCGGCGGCCAGGCCGTATTCGGTGTCGTTGGCGCGACGGACGACTTCTTCCTCGGTCTCGTAGCTGAGGATGCTCATCACCGGGCCGAAGATCTCTTCCTTGACGATGGTCATGTCGTCGCGGCAGTCGGTGAACACGGTCGGCGCGACGAAGGCGCCCTTGGCGAATTCACCTTCGGTCAGGCGCTCGCCGCCGCACAGCACGCGGGCACCTTCTTCCTTGCCCTTGGCGATGTACGACAGGACGCTTTCCATGTGCGGGAAGCTGACCAGCGGACCGAAGTTGGTGTTTTCGTCTTCCGGGTTGCCAACACGGATGCGCGCGACACGTTCGACGATCTTCGCTTCGAAAGCGGCCTTCATCGATGCAGGAACGAAGACGCGGGTGCCGTTGGTGCAGACCTGACCGGAGCTGTAGAAGTTGGCCATCATGGCGATGTCGGCGGCCTTGTCCAGGTCGGCGTCCTCGCAGATGATCAGCGGCGACTTGCCACCCAGTTCCATGGTCACTTCCTTCAGCGACGAGCTGGAGGCGCTGGCCATGACCTTCTTGCCGGTGGTGGTGCCGCCGGTGAAGGAGACTTTCTCGATGCGCGGGTGCTCGGTCAGCCAGGTGCCGACTTCGCGGCCGCTGCCGGTGAGGACGTTGAACACGCCGTCGGGCAGGCCGGCTTCGGTGTAGATTTCGGCCAGTTTCAGGGTGGTCAGCGAGGTGACTTCGCTCGGCTTGAAGATCATCGCGTTGCCGGCGGCCAGGGCCGGGGCGGATTTCCACAGGGCGATCTGGATCGGGTAGTTCCACGCGCCGATACCGACGGTGACGCCCAGCGGCTCGCGGCGGGTGTAGACGAACGACGATTCGCGCAGCGGGATCTGCTCGCCTTCGATGGCCGGCACCAGGCCTGCGTAGTACTCCAGCACGTCGGCACCGGTGACGATGTCGACGTAGCGGGTTTCCGAGTAGGACTTGCCGGTGTCCAGGGTTTCCAGGGCGGCCAGTTCGTCGTTGCGCTCGCGCAGGATGTCCACGGCGCGGCGCAGGATGCGCGAACGCTGCATGGCGGTCATTGCGGCCCAGACTTTCTGGCCGCGCTCGGCGCTTTCCACGGCGCGTTCGACGTCGGCCTGGGTGGCGCGTTGCACATGGGCGAGGACTTCGCCGTTGGCCGGGTTGATGGCTTCGAAGGTGGCATCGCTGCCAGCGTCGACGTAACCGCCATCAATGTAGAGTTTTTGCGTTTCGAAACGGGCCATAGTGTCCTCGCAAGTGCAATGTGGGGGGCTATCCGGCAGCGGCTCCCGACTTCTTCCGGGAGGGCTTGCGCGGGGCTTCAGAGGCCTGGGTCTGTGTGTCCGGGCTCGTCTGTTTAGCCAGTTGTAGATCCATGTATTCGTAAGCGATTTGCTGCGCCTGGTGGGTATCGAAGGCGTCTCCGGAGAGCGCACCGCGCAGCCACAGACCGTCGATCAGAGCTGCCAGGCCGCGGGCTGCGCTGCGTGCTTCGGCAAGCGGCATGGCGCGGCGGAACTGGCAGCACAGGTTGGAATACAGGCGGTGATCGTTGATCCGCTGCAACCTGTGCAAGGACGGCTGGTGCATGCTGGTGGCCCAGAACGCCAACCAGGTTTTCATTGCCGGGCCATTGACCTGGCTGGCGTCGAAGTTGCCTTCGATGATCACCTGCAGGTGGGCGCGCGGGCTGTTGTCCGTGAGTGCCTGGCGACGGGCGGCGACGCCCTCGCTCAAAACCGTCATCAAGTACTGCATGGTCGCTGCGATCAGGCCGTTCTTGTCCCGAAAGTAGTGACTGATGATGCCATTCGACACACCGGCCAAACGGGCGATCAGCGCAATGCTGGCATCCCCCATGCCGACCTGGTCGATAGCCGTCAACGTGGCTTCGATCAACTGCTGGCGGCGAATGGGTTGCATACCGACCTTGGGCATCTTGCAAATCTCCTCAGGCCTGCGAGCAGACGACAAGCGGCTGACTCGGCGAAGGCCAGTCTATTTTGTTTTGATTGAACGTTCAATCAACAAAGAATAAGCTCTGCGACAATTCGTACCCTTGACAGGCTTTTGCGCCCGTCAGAAAGCGCGAATCGGCACCCCCGAAAAGACGTGTAACCCCCTTGGAACAAGGTTGTTGGCGCGCACAGACGCAACGTTGAACAGCTCCGCCGAGCGGCCCAGGGCCCTGCGGCGAAACCCTCGAGCCGGGGTTTTCACGCTGTTTTCAACGCATTCGATTTGGGATCACGGTTTTTCAAGGTGCTTTTATATCACCTGCGGCGATAGGGCTATTGCACCAATTGCCCGGGTGACGGGTTGTTTCTCCTTTTCCTACGCACCGCCTTGGAGCATCCGTGCAATGAGTTCTGCCTCCCTGATCAAGACCCCCGCCGAGAGGGTTCGGGTCAACAGCGTGGTGTTTTTCACCTCGACGCTGCTGATCCTCTGTTTGACTGCCTTGCTGATCGCGGTCCCCGAAACCGCCGGTCGTGTGCTCGGACAGGCGCAAGCCTGGCTGTCGCGCAGCTTCGGCTGGTACTACATGCTGGTGATCGGCGGCTACCTGCTGTTCGTCATCGCCATCGCCTTCTCCCGCTACGGCAAGCTCAAGCTGGGCGGCAAGGACGACAAGCCGGACTTCAGCTACGGCGCCTGGGCCGGCATGCTGTTTTCCTCGGGCATCGGTATCTCGCTGCTGTACTTCGGTGCTTCCGAGCCGCTGGACCACTACTTCAATCCGCCGGGCGGCGCCTCGCCGAGCCTGCAGACAGCCCGTGAAGGCCTGCAGCTGACCTTCCTCCACTGGGGCCTGCACGGCTGGGCGATCTACGCCCTGGTCGGCCTCGCCGTGGCCTACTTCGCCTACCGTCACAACCAGCCGCTGGCCCTGCGCTCGGCGCTGTATCCGCTGGTCGGCGAGCGCTGGGTCAAGGGTGCGGCCGGGCACATGGTCGATATCTTCGGCATGTTCGTGACCCTGCTGGGCCTGGTGACCAACCTCGGCATCGGCTCGATGCAGGTGTCGTCCGGCCTGGAATATCTGTTCGGCATGGAGCACAGCAACACCAACCTGCTGATCGTGATCCTGGTGATGAGCACCGTGGCGACCATCGCCGCGGTGTCGGGTGTCGAGAATGGCATTCGCCGCCTGTCCAACCTGAACATCCTGCTGTTCAGCGGCCTGCTGCTGTTCGTCCTGCTCAACGGCCCGACCCTGCACCTGCTCAACGGCTTCGTGCAGAACATCGGCGACTACCTCAACGGTGTGGTGCTGAAGACCTTCGACCTGTACGTCTACGAAGGCGACGCGGCCAAGTCCGAGCGCTGGCTGGGCCTGTGGACCGTGTTCTACTGGGCCTGGTGGATCTCCTGGGGTCCGTTCGTCGGCATGTTCATCGCGCGGATTTCCCATGGCCGTACCGTTGGCGAGCTGGTTGCCGGCGTGCTTCTGATTCCGCTGGGCTTCACCCTGGCCTGGCTGTCGATCTTCGGTAACACCGCGCTGGACCTGGTGATCAACCAGGGGGCCGTGGAACTGGGGCGGACGGCCCTGGAACAGCCGTCGATGTCGATCTACCAACTGCTGGAACACTTCCCGGCGGCGAAGATCGTCGTGGGTGTCGCGGTATTCGTCGGCTTCGTGCTGTTCCTCACCCCGGCCGACTCCGGCGCGGTGATGATGGCCAACCTGTCGTGCAAGGGCGGCAACGTCGACGAAGACGCGCCGCACTGGCTGCGTATCCTCTGGTCCGCGATCATCACCCTGGTGACCATCGGCCTGTTGTTCGCCGGCAATTTCGAAGCCATGCAGACCATGGTGGTGTTGGCTGGCCTGCCGTTCTCGGTGGTGCTGGTGGTGTTCATGTTCGGCCTGTACAAGGCGATGAAGCAGGACAGCCAGATCGAACAGGAGCAGGCCGAACTGGCTGCCCGTGGTCGTCGTGGCTTCAGCGAGCGCCTGAGCCAGCTGGACCTGCAGCCGACCCAGGCGATGGTCCAGCGCTTCATGGACAAGCAGGTCAGCCCGGCGTTGAAGGATGCCGCCGAGCAGCTGCGCAACATGGGGCTGAACGTGCAGACCCGCGTGGGCCAGTCGCGCGAGGCCATGGGCCTGCGCATCGAGATGGAAGAGGGCAACCCGTTCGTCTACGAAGTCAGCCTCGACGGCTACCTGGCCGCGCCGAGCGAAGCGCCGGTGGAAGGCGAGAGCGAAGTGCGCCAGCGCTTCTATCGGGCCGAGGTGTACCTGCACAACGGCAGTCAGGAATATGACCTGATGGGCTTCACCCCGGAGCAGATCACCCGGGATGTACTGGATCAGTTCGAGAGTCACCGGCAGTTGTTGGGTCGGGTCTATAGCTGATCGTTGAAGTGGAAAAAGGGCCTTGCCGGTGACGGTGAGGCCCTTTTTTCATGGGGTTGCGGTGGGGCTGGTTTGTTGGTGATGGGGCCGCCTTATGGCTGCCAGGTGCCTGTCTTGAGTCTTGTGGCGCCCTTGAGATCGAGCGCCGTCCGCACGGCGCATCGCGGGCAACGCCCGCTCCCACATCTGTTGCAACGTACCTATGTCTGTCAGGCCATGGTTGACCGCCTTGTTGGTTCGACTCGATACCGAGTCGAGCCCAACAGCCTTCCCGCGATGCATCGCCGAAAAAACAAAGGCTGACAACTCAAATCCCACAGGCCATGGCACGTTGCAACGAATGTGGGAGCGAGCTTGCTCGCGAAGCGCCGTGCGGACGGCGCTCGATCTCCAGGACGCTAGAAGAGCATCGTCATGCACAGCGATGCGCCGCGCGGGCGGCGCTCGATCTTCAGGGCGCTGCAAGATTCAAGACAGGTACCTGGCGGCCTTGACGCGGTTTCCCGGCAAGCCTTCAGCGATGCGTGAACAGGCGGGGTTTGGCGGAGTGGGACCGCTCTGCGGTCCTTCGCGAGCAAGCTCGCTCCCACGGGCATGGGAGCTGGCCTGCAAGCGATGAGGGGCTTGAGGTCAGCCGTGGTTCTTGCCCAGCAGCGCGTGATACAGCTCGCTGTCGCCGAGAATGCCGACCACTTTGTTGCCTTCCTGCAACACCAGCTTGTTGCCGGTCTGGTAGCGGATCTGCAAGGCGTCGCGCATGCCGATGCTGGCGCTGACCAGGGTCGGTTTGCGGCCCAGTTCTTCCACGGCCTGGCCCGGTGCCCAGTTCTGCAGGTCGAGGCCGTTGACGCCCTGGCGCGCGCCCTTGATGACGCCGTCGGCCAGGTCCAGCCAGGAGTCGCCGCCCGGATCGATGCACACCGAGCCATTGACCCGCTTGCAGTTGTCCAGGGTACGCATCAGGCTGCGGCCGCACAGCACGTTGAGCGGGTTGGTGTGGGCGACGAAGGTGCGCACGTAGTCGTCCGCGGGGTTGAGCACGATCTCTTCCGGCTTGCTGTACTGGATGATCTTGCCGTCCTTCATGATGGCGATGCGGCTACCCAGCTTCAGCGCTTCGTCGAGGTCGTGGCTGACGAAGACGATGGTCTTGCTCAGCTTGCGCTGCAGCTCCAGCAGTTCGTCCTGCAGGCCCTGGCGGATCAGCGGGTCGAGGGCGGAGAAGGGTTCGTCCATCAGCAGGATGTCGGCGTCCATCGCCAGGGCGCGGGCCAGGCCGACACGCTGCTGCATGCCACCGGAGAGTTCGTCCGGCTTCTTGTTGCGCCACTGGGTCAGGCCCACCAGCTCCAGTTTCTCGTCCACCAGCTTGCGCCGTTCCTTCTCGGGCCGGCCCTGCATTTCCAGGCCGAAGCTGATGTTCTCGCGCACGGTCAGCCAGGGCATCAGGGCGAACTTCTGGAACACCATGGCGATGCGCTTGGTGCGCATCATCTTCAGTTCCGCCGGGGTGCAGTGGGCGATGTCGATGTGCGAGCCTTCGTGCTCGACGAACAGCTTGCCGCGGCTGACGGTGTTGAGGCCGTTGATGCAGCGCAGCAGGCTCGACTTGCCCGAACCGGACAGGCCCATCAGCACGCAGATCTCGCCCTTGTTGATATCCAGGTTGGCTTTTTCAACGCCCACCACCAGGCCGGTCTTCTTCAGGATCTGCTCCCGCGAAAGGCCCTGGTCAAGCAGGCTGAGGGCCTCCCGCGGTCGGTTGGAGAAGATGACGTCTACGTCTTCGAAGCGAATGATGCTCATGCCTCACCCCTTACCTGTACATCGGGTTGTTTGCAGATACGGTCGAGCATGATTGCCAGCAGGACGATCGCCAGCCCGGCTTCGAAGCCCAGGGCGATATCGGCAGTGTTCAGTGCGTTGACCACGGGTTTGCCCAGGCCGTCGGCACCCACCAGCGCGGCGATCACCACCATCGACAACGACAGCATGATGCACTGGGTGACACCGGCCGCGATGCTCGGCATCGCATGGGGCAGTTCGATACGGGACAGCAGTTGCCGGCGCGAGCAGCCGAAGGCCTTGCCGGCGTCGAGCAGTTCCTGGGGCACGTCGCAGATACCCAGGTAGGTCAGGCGGATCGGCGCGGCGATGGCGAACACCACCGTGGAGATCAGCCCGGGAACCACGCCCAGCCCGAACAGGGTCAGGGTCGGGATCAGGTAGACGAAGGTGGGGACCGTCTGCATCAGGTCGAGCACCGGGCGCATGGCGGTGTAGAACATCGGCTTGTGCGCCGCGACGATGCCCAGCGGCACGCCGATGGCCACGCAGACCAGGGTGGCGAACATCACCTGGGCCAGGGTCTCCATGGTTTCCTGCCAGTACCCCAGGTTGAGGATCAGCAGGAACGAGGCGACGCAGAACGCGGTCAGCGCCCACTTGCGCTGGATCAGGTGTGCGCCCACCGCGATCAGCCCGATGAGGACGAACGGATTGAACCAGGTCAGGGCCCCGGTCACGCCGTGGATCATCCATTCCAGCGCCGCGGCGAAGGCATCGAAGTAATTGGCGCCGTGTTGGGTCAGCCATTCAACGAAGGCCGCGATGTGCTGGCCCAGGGGTATTTTTTGATCGATCAGCATGATAGCGAGCGTCCACCTGCAAGGATTCGGAAACTCCCCGCGACGGTCGTGGCCGCCGCGGGGACGTGCTTACTGCGTGAGTTTGGCCTTGGCGGCTTCCAGGCCGGGTTTGCCGTCAACGGTGGTGACCCCGGCCAGCCAGGTGTCGAGCACCTGCGGGTTCTTCTTCAGCCACGCCTTGGCGGCGGCGTCGGGCTTCATCTTGTCGTCGAGGACGTTGCCCATCAGGCTGCTTTCCATGTCCAGGGTGAAGGACAGGTTCTTCAGCAACTGGCCGACGTTGGCGCATTCCTGTGCATAGCCCTTGCGGGTGTTGGTCAGGACCGTGGCCTTGCCGAAATCGGGACCGAAGTAGTCATCACCGCCAGTGAGGTACTTCATCTTGAAGCGGGTGTTCATCGGGTGCGGTTCCCAGCCGAGGAACACCACGGCCTGGTCGCGTTTCTGCGCACGATCGACCTGCGACAGCATGCCGGCCTCGCTCGACTCGACCACCTTGAAGCCGGCGTCCTTCAGGCCGAAGGCGTTCTTGTCGATCATGCTCTGGATGGTGCGGTTGCCGTCGTTGCCCGGCTCGATGCCGTAGATCTTGCCGCCCAGTTCGTCCTTGAATTTCACGATATCGGCGAAGTCCTTCAGGCCCTTGTCGTACAGCGCCTGCGGCACGGCCAGGGTGTACTTGGCGTTTTCCAGATTGGCGCGCACGGTTTCCACGGTGCCGGCATCGCGGTACTGCTTGATGTCGTTTTCCATGGTCGGCATCCAGTTGCCGAGGAACACGTCCATGTTCTTGCCGTCGGCCAGCGACTTGTAGGTCACCGGAACCGAGATCATGGTGGTGCGGGTCTTGTAGCCAAGGGATTGGAGGACTGCGCTGGTCACCGCGGTGGTGACCGTGATGTCGGTCCAGCCGACATCGGAGAAGTTGACCGTGTGACATTGTTCAGGCTCCGCGGCCTGGGCCAGCACCGGAAGACTCAATAGCGCGGCCAGTAACAACGAGGGTGAACCTTTCATGTATGGACTCCTGAGTGTTTTTTTTCGGATGTCCCAGGGACCGCCGTGCTTTATCTCTGCATTCGGTCGGGCCGGCTGCCGGACGACAGCGGGACGAGTGCCGTGCAATCGAGTCGATAACGATCATCTACCAGCGAAAAACAAACGCCTACAGGGTGCGTCGTAACCAGTACAGGCAGGGTCGCATCCAGTGCCGATGAGGTCGTTTATGGATCAAACGGCCCCGATACAGGCTCCTTCCCGTGAACTGCGCCGCAAAAAACGGCGCTTTTCGACCCGCCGCGAGGGGCGGCGTTGCTGGACAAGAGTGGGTCGGTTGCAGACGTCAGAGGTACCGCCAAAAGCCTGATGATGCGCGGAATCGGCGGATTGCCGCCCAGTCAGCGTAGCAGCTGTGGCACCCCTGTCCGGGCTGCGCGCACCTGCCCAATCAGGAGGTTCGTGGCCATGGCCATCAGTGTGTTCGACCTGTTCAAGATCGGTGTCGGCCCGTCCAGTTCCCATACCGTCGGGCCCATGCGCGCCGCCGCCCTGTTCGTCCAGGGCCTGCGCGAACGCGGCGAGCTGGAACGGGTGCGGCGCATTGAAGTACGCCTCTATGGATCGCTGTCCGCCACCGGTGTCGGACACGGCAGCGACAACGCGGTGATCATGGGCCTGATGGGCGAGTGGCCGGATGCGATCGACCCGTCCACCATCTCTCAGCGTATCGCTGAATTGCGCGAAACAGACACCTTGCAGCTCGATGGCCGGTTGCCCGTCGAGTTCGTCTGGAGCCGCGACATGTGCCTGCTCGACGAGAACCTGCCCTACCATCCCAACGCCATGACCCTGGTCGCCGAGCACGCCGAAGGCGAGCTGCACAGCGATACCTACTACTCGGTCGGTGGCGGCTTCGTGGTCGATGCGGCCCAGGCTGCCAGCGGTGTGCTGGACAGCGACACCACCGTGTTGCCCTACGATTTCAACAGCGCCGCGGAGCTGCTCGAACGCTGCAAGCAAAACGACATGCGCGTGTCGCAATTGATGCTGGAAAACGAGAAAGTCTGGCGCAGCGAGGCGGAGATTCGCGCGGGTCTGATGAAACTCTGGAAGGCCATGCAGGAGTGCGTGGAAAACGGTCTCAAATATGAAGGCACGCTGCCCGGCGGACTCAATGTGAAGCGCCGCGCGGCCAAGCTGCACCGCAGCCTGCAGGAGCTGGGCAAGCCCAACGTGATCGGCTCGACCCTGAGCGCCATGGAATGGGTCAACCTGTATGCCCTGGCGGTCAACGAAGAGAACGCCGCCGGCGGGCGCATGGTCACCGCGCCGACCAACGGCGCGGCGGGGATCATCCCGGCGGTGCTGCACTACTACATGCGCTTCAGCGACGAAGTCAGCGAGGCCTGTGTGGTGGACTTCTTCCTCGGTGCCGCGGCGGTCGGGATCCTGTGTAAGAAGAACGCTTCGATTTCCGGCGCCGAAGTGGGTTGCCAGGGCGAAGTCGGTTCGGCCTGCGCCATGGCGGCGGCGGGGCTGGCCGAAGTGCTCGGGGCGACCCCGGAGCAGTTGGAGAACGCCGCGGAAATCGGTCTGGAGCACAACCTCGGCCTGACCTGCGACCCGGTCGGCGGGCTGGTCCAGGTGCCGTGCATCGAGCGCAACGCGATCGCCGCGGTGAAGGCGATCAACGCCGCGCAGATGGCCCTGCGCGGCGACGGCGAGCACTTCATTTCCCTCGACCGGGTGATCCGCACCATGCGTGATACCGGTGCCGACATGCACGACAAATACAAGGAAACCTCGCGCGGCGGCCTGGCGGTCAGCGCCATCGAGTGCTGATTTCGCTGCGCTGTTTTTGTTCATTGCTACGCACCCGCGCCGCCTTTTGGCGCGCGGGTTCGGAAGCGTCTTTCACGCATTGGAAACAATTCCCGCAGTACCAGCGGTGACATTCTGATGTGTCGTTTCTGGGTATCCCACGCAGTGGTGATACCGATCTGCCCACGAAATCGCTGGGCATGCTTTGGCCCGCGCCTCTTCGCCTGATTTTCGTGCCGTTGCAAGTCGCTTCTTAGACGTATCGCGACGTCGCTTTCAGGATTTATTGAATGCCCATTCAATTTCCGGCACGGCAATTGCGAGTGGAATGGCCATGCCCTGCAATCGAGTCGACAGGGCCCATAACAAGAAAAGCCCACGCCTGGGGCGCAACCTGCTTTGTGTGAGGAGAGATCGCGATGACGTCGTACAACTCCGGGACCCAATCCCAAGCCCGCACACCTCAATCCATCGGCTTTCTGCTGCTGGACAATTTCACCCTCATTTCCCTGGCTTCCGCGGTGGAGCCGCTGCGCATGGCCAACCAGCTGTCCGGTCGCGAGCTGTACCGCTGGCATACCCTGAGTGTGGATGGTGGTCAGGTGTGGGCCAGCGACGGTCTGCAGATCACCCCGGACGCGGCGATGCACAAGGCGCCACCGATGGACACCGTGATCGTCTGCGGCGGCATCGGCATTCAGCGTACCGTTACCCGCGAACACGTGACCTGGCTGCAGAGCCAGGCCCGCCAGTCGCGCCGTCTGGGCGCGGTGTGCACCGGCAGTTGGGCGCTGGCCTGCGCCGGGCTGCTCGACGGTTTCGACTGCAGCGTCCACTGGGAATGCCTGGCGGCGATGCAGGAAGCCTTCCCGCGGGTGAGCATGAGCACGCGCCTGTTCACCCTCGACCGTAACCGTTTCACCAGTTCCGGTGGCACCGCGCCGCTGGACATGATGCTGCACCTGATCAGCCGCGATCATGGCCGCGAGCTGTCGGCGGCGATCTCGGAAATGTTCGTCTACGAGCGCATCCGCAACGAGCAGGATCACCAGCGTGTGCCGCTCAAGCACATGCTCGGCACCAACCAGCCGAAGCTGCAGGAAATCGTCGCGTTGATGGAGGCCAACCTGGAAGAGCCGATCGACCTGGACGAACTGGCGGTGTACGTCTCGGTATCGCGGCGTCAGCTGGAGCGGTTGTTCCAGAAATATCTGCATTGTTCGCCGTCGCGCTACTACCTGAAGCTGCGCCTGATTCGCGCACGGCAGCTGCTCAAGCAGACGCCGATGTCGATCATCGAAGTGGCCTCGGTGTGCGGCTTCGTGTCCACCCCGCACTTCTCCAAGTGCTACCGCGAGTACTTCGGCATTCCGCCGCGGGATGAGCGTGTGGGTTCGAATACCGCGCAGCAGGTGGCGATGATGCCGATTCCGCAGGCGCTGGTGCTGTCGCCGATGGCCGGGCCGATGGCGGCGCTGAGCCAGGCGCGCAACGAGTCGACGTTTGCCAGTGTGAGGTTGTGATCGGAACCTTGTGCTGAATGTGAGGGCCTCATCGCGGGCAACGCCCGCTGTGGGAGCGGGCGTTGCCCGCGATGAGGCCCTTCAATTCACTGATGATTGGCCTTGTACTCGGCCAGCGCAGGCAACAGCTGCTTTTCAATGGCCTGACGCACCGCCGGCAGGATCGTCGCGCTGCCGGTGTACATCTGCTCCACCATCCCTTTCAGCGCCTTCGCCTGTGGCTCGTCCAGCCCGCGTACCGCGTGCTCGCACGCCTGTTCGGCACTGACCCCGGACGGCGTCTCGAAACCCAGGGCCCGCAGGTGCCCAACCAGGTCTTCCTGATCAATCAAATCCGCATGCATCATGGTGTTTGTCCTTGTGGCAGGTGTGGTCTCGAACCGATTCTGGAAGCGCCCGGCAGACGGGGCAAGGACAGTTTGTCGCGATGGCCGCTTTACCTATGAACAGGTCGTTTTCGGCAAAATCGAGTGACGTGGGAGTGTGCACACTGGGGGCCATGTACAGATCGAGGGCGGTTTGGTCACCACCCTTCTGAACACGGTAGGTTGCTCGCTCTTTGCCCCGGCTGCGTCACGGCTTGCCGGGGCAATTTTTTTGCGGATGGTTTTTCGCGGGCAAGCCACGCTCCTACGAGGGCGGCGCGTTCAATCCCTCGTAGGAGCGTGGCTTGCCCGCGAAGGCCTGCGACGCAGGCCCGAAACTACCCAGGTAACTTCATTACCCGGCCAACGAACTCAGGCACCGGCAGGTTAGCCTGCTCCGCCACGATCCCCTGCAACCGCTCCAGCACTTCCGGCGCAAACACCGCCGACTTCGGCCCCGCCAGATCCACATGCAGGAGCATCTGTTCGTTCGCCGCCAGCGCCTCGTCGATGCCCTCCCGATGCAGGCTGTGATACAGGTGCACGCGCTTGCGGTCATGCCCGAGCACCTGGGTGCGCACGGTCACCTCGGTGCCCAGCTTCACCTCGTGCAGGTAGTTCAGATGGCACTCCAGGGTGAACAGCGAATGCCCGGTGGCCTCGCGGTTGTCGCCGTCCAGGCCGATGCATTCCATGAACGCATCGGTGGCATAGCTGAAGATCAGCAGGTAGAAGGCATCGCGCAGATGCCCGTTGTAGTCGACCCAGTCCGGCATCAATGGGGTTCGGTAGGTCTGCAGGGCAGGCATCTCGCGTCTCTCCTCAATCGCTGAAGTTCAGGCCATGGCGGGCCTTGGTGGTTTTCACCGCGTCCAGTACCGCCAGCAGGCAGTCATCACGATAGCGCTCCAGCGAGGCAATGCTGCGTTCGCCGCGCTGTTCGCTGGTGCCGTCGACCACTGCGTCGATCAGCTCCTCGGTCAGTTCCGGCGCCGGCAGGTAGGTCCATGGCAGTTGCAGCGCCGGGCCGAACTGGGCCATGAAGTGACGCATGCCAGCGTCGCCACCGGCCAGGGTGTAGGTCAGGAAAGTGCCCATGAACGACCAGCGCAGACCGGCGCCGAAGCGGATCGCATCGTCGATCTCGCCGGTGGTCGCCACGCCGTCGTTGACCAGGTGCAGCGCCTCGCGCCACAGCGCTTCGAGCAGGCGGTCGGCGATGAAACCGGGGACTTCCTTGCGCACGTGCAGCGGCTGCATGCCCAGGGCGCTGTACACCTGTTTCGCCGCTTCGATCGCCTCTGGCGCGGTATTGCGGCCACCGACGATCTCCACCAGCGGCAACAGGTAAACGGGGTTGAACGGGTGGCCGACGATGCAGCGTTGCGGGTGGCTCGATGACTCGTAGAACTCGCTGGGCAGCAGGCCCGACGTGCTGGAGGCGATCAGCGCGTTCGGCTTGGCCGCGGCGCTGATCCTGCCGTGCAGGTCGAGCTTCAGCTCCAGGCGTTCCGGTGCGCTTTCCTGGATGAAATCGGCATCGCGCACGCACTCCTCGATGGTCGCGACGAAACGCAGGCGCGACTGCGCGGCGCCGGGTTTCAGGCCCTGTTTCTCCAGGGCCGGCCAGGCATTGGCGATGCGCTTGCGCAAGGCTTCCTCGGCGCCGGGCGCGGGGTCCCAGGCCACCACGTCGAGGCCGTTGGCCAGGGCGCGGGCGACCCAGCCGCTGCCGATCACGCCGCTGCCGAGGGCGGCGAAGGTCTTGATGTCGGTAATGAAGCTCATGAAGTTCTCCTGGGAATCAGCGACGGGTCAGGTTCATTTTGGCGCGGCCTTCGGCGGGGCTGAGGACCCGGGCGCCAAGGCGGTGAAGGATTTCCGCGGCGCGCTCGACCAGTTGGCCGTTGCTGGCCAGCACGCCTTTTTCCAGCCACAGGTTGTCTTCCAGGCCAACCCGCACGTTGCCGCCGAGCAGCACCGCCTGCGCGGCCATCGGCATCTGCATGCGACCGATGCCGAAGCCGGCCCAGGTCACGTCTGGCGGCAGGTTGTCGACCATGGCCTTCATGCTGGTGGTGTCCGCCGGCGCGCCCCACGGAATGCCCAGGCACAGCTGGAACAGTGGGTCGTCGAGCAGGCCTTCCTTGATCATCTGCTTGGCGAACCACAGGTGGCCGGTGTCGAAGATTTCCAGTTCGGCTTTCACACCCAGTTCGGTGATGCGCCTGGCGCCGGCGCGCAGTTGCGACGGGGTGGACACGTAGATGCTGTTGCCGTCGCCGAAGTTGAGGGTGCCGCAGTCCAGGGTGCAGATTTCCGGGAGCAGTGCCTCGACGTGGGCCAGGCGTTCCAGCGGGCCGACCAGGTCGGTGCCGGTGCCGAACTCCATGGGCATTTCGCCGGGGCCGATCTCCAGGTCGCCGCCCATGCCGGCGGTGAGGTTGACGATGATGTCGACGTCGGATTCGCGGATGCGCTCCATGACCTCGCGGTACAGGTTGACGTCGCGGCTGAAGCGTCCGGTCTGCGGGTCGCGGACGTGGCAGTGGACCACGGTGGCGCCGGCCTTGGCCGCCTCCACGGCGGCCTCGGCGATCTGTTTCGGGGTGACCGGGACGAAGTGGCTCTTGCTGGCGGTGTCGCCGGCGCCGGTGAGGGCACAGGTGATGATGACGTCGTGGTTCATTGCGGTTTCCTTCAGGCGTGTCGGGTCGGTTCGTTGCGCGAATGGCCTGTAGGAGCTGGCTTGCCTGCGAAAGGACCGCGTCAGCGGTCCCAATCAGGCAACACCATTCGGGGACCGCTGCGCGGTCCTTTCGCAGGCAAGCCAGCTCCTACACGGGAGTGCGGCTTTTAGTTGGCGGTGAGCTTGAGGTTGTCGGCGGCCGGCTTGCCGTCGAAGGTGGTCACGCCTTCGAGCCAGCGTGCCTTGTCCTCGGGATGGTCCTTGAGCCACTGGCGTGCCGATTCCAGCGCGTCCTTGTGGTCGAGCAGCGGCTGCATCATGCGGCTCTCGTCCTCGGCGCTGAAGGTCAGGTTGGTCAGCAGGCGGCCGACGTTCGGGCAACGGCTGGCGTAGTCCGGCGCGGTCACCGTCCACACCGTGGCGCGGCCTTCGTCCGGGCCGAGAGCGTTTTCGCTGCCGCTGAGGTATTCCATGTCGATGTTCACGTTCATCGGGTGCGGTGCCCAGCCGAAGAACACCACCGCTTCCTTGCGCCGCACGGCGCGATCGACCGCGGCGAGCATGCCGGCCTCGCTGGACTCCACCAGCTGGAACTTGCCGAGGCCGAACTGGTTCTTGGCGATCATCGCCTTGATCTGCGTGTTGGCCCCGGAGCCGGGTTCGATGCCGTAGATCTTGCCGCCCAGTTCCTTCTCGAACTTATGGATGTCGGCGAAGCTCTTCAGGCCCTTGTCGGCCAGGTACTTGGGCACGGCGAGGGTGGCACGGGCGTCGTTCAGGCTCGGTGCGTCGAGGACCTTGACCTGGCCGGCGTCGACGAACGGGGTGATGGTCTGGGTCATGATCGGGTTCCAGTAGCCGAGGAACAGGTCCAGGCGCTGGTCACGGATACCGGCGAAGATGATCTGCTGCGAGGCGCTGGTCTGTTTGGTCTGGTAGCCGAGGCCGTCGAGCAGGACCTGGGTCATGGCGCTGGTGGCCATCACATCGGTCCAGTTGACGACGCCCAGGCGCACGTTCTTGCAGGCGGCCGGCTCCGCGGCCATCACGTTGGTGCTGAGGATTGCGGTACCGACGAGCATCAGAAGCGAACGACTGATCGATTGCATGGTGGCTCCTCCAACGGCAGTTCTAATTGTTATGGGGGGCGGCTTCTGCGAGCCGTGATGCTCAAGTTACGCGGGGATGGCCCGGTGAAATCGCACTCTGGCGACCAGCTCTTGCACAGTGGCGACCGGCGGAGTATTAACCGGGAACTCTTGGTCAGCGAGCAGCGTTCATGCCCCGGGAATTTCACTTTCTGCTGTTGCCGGGTTTCTCCGCCCTGGGTTTCATTTCGGCGCTGGAGCCGCTGCGCGTGGCCAACCGCTTTCGCGCCGGGCTGTATCGCTGGCGGGTGTTGAGTCTGGATGGCGGGGCGGTGCTGGCCAGCAACGGCATGTCGGTCAACGCCGATGGTCCGCTGGAGGCCCTGGGCAAGGGCGCGACCCTGCTGGTGGTGGCCGGTTTCGAACCGCTGCAAAGCTACAGCCCGGGCCTGGCGCACTGGTTGCGCAGGCTCGATCACGACGGTGTGGTGCTGGGCGGCATCGACACCGGCACGTTGCTGCTGGCCGAGGCCGGTCTGCTCGACGGGCATCGGGTGACCCTGCACTGGGAAGCGCTGGACGCCTTCAAGGAGCGTTATCCGCGCCTGGAGGCGACCCAGGAACTGTTCGAGGTCGATCGCCGGCGCATCACCTCGGCGGGCGGTACCGCATCCATCGACCTGATGCTCGACCTGATCGCCCAGGCCCATGGCGCCGAGCTGGCGATCCAGGTGTCGGAACAGTTCGTGCTCGGTCGCATCCGTCCGCGTCAGGACCACCAGCGCATGCAGATCGCCTCGCGCTACGGAATCAGCAACAGCAAGCTGGTGCAGGTGATCGGCGCCATGGAGCGCAACACCGAAACGCCGCTCAATACCCTGGACCTGGCCGATTCGGTGCAGGTCAGCCGGCGCCAGCTGGAGCGCCTGTTCCGCCTGTACCTGAACGACACGCCCAGCGGCTTCTACCTGCGCCTGCGCCTGGACAAGGCACGGCAACTGCTGCGCCAGACCGAGATGAGCGTGCTCGACGTGAGCATTGCCTGTGGCTTCGACTCACCGTCGTACTTCACCCGCAGCTACCGGGCGCGTTTCCAGTGTTGCCCGCGGGAGGACCGGCGGGCGGTCAGCGGCGGCTGAAGAGCGGCCGCTGGTTTGGCCTACAGCCCTTCCTGCAACAGCGTTCGTGGCAAGGCAAAGCCCTTGAACAGCGGCTGTGTGAACGGGTTGTTGGCTTTCTCCGTACTGATGCGATAGCGCATGCCGCCGTCCGGTGCAGAAAAACTGATGTCCACGCTGGTGCTGGTGTTGCCGTTCAGCCGTGCCTGACTCAGTAGCCGATAGAAAGACCAGGCTCCGCGATAGACCAGACCGCTGCTGCTGCCTCCGGCGTTGACCAGCGTCATGCGGCTTTCGTTGTTGGGCGCCAGGGTGTTCGGCCAGATCAGCGCCGTGCTGATGGTCGGGCCATGGTTGTACGTGATGAGCTGCCCTTCGACGCTGATCGAACTGCTGCGCTTGTTGGGTGCCAGACCGAGCGGCTCGATATGGAACTGCACGCCGAGAAGCCCGCGACTGTTGAAGAAGGCATCGCGGATGCGCTCGGCCGACTCCAGTCGGGTCTGTACGTCGTTGCGCACCAGATAACCACCGAGGCGTTCCGAGTACAGGGCCTCCAGGTTGTCTTCGAGGAACAGGTTCAGGTACTGCTCGCGGAACTGTTGCAGTCGTCCCTGCGGGCCGAAGAACGCGGTGAAGTCTTCCAGCGAAGCGTCCTCCCGGCTGGCCGGGTTGAACGGGTAGCGACCGGCCAGGCGCTCGCGGTAGAAGCGATGAACGTCCTTGTCCCAGCGTTGCTCCAGCTCGCGCAACGCTTCCACCAGAATCACCCGCGAGGACTCGTCGGCCAGCTTGGCCACCTGCCGGTTCATCGGCTCCGGTAGTCCGGCGGCAATCCTGCGCAGGTTGGCGATGGGGTCGGGGCCCGTCAGCGAGAAACGCTCCACCACCACGCCGAGCGCGGCTTTGCCGCGGTCGGGGCTGTCATGCACGCTGCGCACCTGGTCCTGAACCCTGGCAATTGCCTGCATGGTTTCTTCCAGATAGGACGCTCGCTCTCCCCTGACTTCCAGCAATTGGGTCAAGGGCGCGAAGCTGCGTGTGATATCCAGGAGCAACGGGGAGCTGGTCCCATCAGCGTCGAGTCTGGCCGCCTTCTCGACCAGCGTCGTCGCCTGCTCGGCCGGGGGCTGCGCAGAACTGTCGGGAATTGCCGAAGTACCGAATTCACTGTTGTCGCGTACTGTTTCGAGCAGGCGGCGCAGGGGTGCGGTCGGGCCAGTGACACTGGCCAGGATGCTGACGGCGTCGGCGATGTCCTGGAAGTCGCGGACTTCGATCTGGCTGAGATTGCGCTGCCAGGTATCCACGTAGGCCCGGCTGTAGATGGCTCCGATTCGTCCGCTCAGGTTGGTTTTATCCGCTTGCGAATAGTCGACCCCGCTGCGCTCGCCCAGTGCCCATTGATCGATCATCGCCAATGCGGTGAGGTCTTCATTGTGTCGTGCGAAGTAGCTGCGGTATCCCTTCGCAGTCAACAGCGCATCGATGCGACCGTTCGAGGATTCGGACGACCCCGGGGCAACGGGGTCTGCCTGGTAGACGATATCGAAGGCCGGACCGATTTCATTGCGCAGGTCCAACGGTGAAAGCCGGGACGCGCTCGCTTCCTGGCGCATGGTCATGTACACCCGCTCCGGTAACGGAATCTGCCGTAGGTGCCGCTGAACCGTGGCAACCCGCTCCTGGTATTGCGGCAACTGCGTGTCGACGTATTTCATGGCGTAGTCCAGATGGCGCATCAAGGCGCGCTGGGTGCCGTGCTCGCCGGGGAAGGCCCTCTGCCAATATCCGGCCATCCAGCCTTCGACCACCGGCGTGCGCCGATTGGAGCGGTCTTCGATCATTCGGTACACACGCAGGGCAGCCAGCTGCCTGTCGCCGTCGATATCGGAGCCGTCCAGCGCTTCCATGACCCCGCTGGCCAACGCCGGCAGAAAGCGTTGCGACAGCAGTGCCAGGTAGGCCTCGTCCACCTTGGGGCCTATTGCCCGACCCTGATACAGGCCCATGTCGGCCAGCAGTGGCCAGGCATCACGGTAGTTGCCATAGACGGCGACTGCATTGCTGATCTGGTCGAGCGGCTGCAGCAGGTTGTAGCCGGTGGGGTCCAGTTCGCCGTCGATGGCGCTGGCGCTGAAGCCGCGGCTGCGCTCCATCACGCTCGAGGCCTTGTCGCGGTTGATGGTGTAGTAGTGCTGCCAGCCGCCGATGATCAGCATGCTGCCCAGCGAGGCAATGCCGAAGTGCAGGGCGAGGGCATGCTTCTTCTGCTTCAGGACCCGCGGGTTGTCGCCCGCCAGTCCGGATTCGGGATAGATGACGCGTTGGAACAGCTGCTGGGCGAAGTACACCATTGCCCGTCCGCTGGGGTGCATCTTGTTGGCCGGCTCGCTCAGACCGTAGCTTTGCGCCGCCGATGTGACGAATGCGTTGTTGAGCACACCCTGCTGGTACACCGAGGAAAAGAACACGCCGCGAGGCAAGGACGGCGTGGCGTAGCGGTCACTGCCCATCACATCCGCGAGGAAGTCCAGGAGAACCGAACGCAGGCCGGACATCTGCCGCACCAGTGAGTACAGGGACTCGCGTTGCGACCTTTCGACGGCCTCCGCCATGGCATCGAAGACCTGTTCGTTCAGGCGCTCGAGGAAGGCGTCGTAGCGTGCCCCCAGTTCTTCCAGCCAGGCATCGTAGTCCCGTACCGAGTCGAGGGTGAAGGTAAAGCCGAAAATGTCTTCCCGCGCCGATTTGGGCAGGCGGGCGAACAGGGTTTCGAATCCTTCGATCAGATCGAATTTGCTGAGCACGACATACAACGGGGGACGGGTACCCAGTTCGCGGCTGAGTTCGATCAGTCGGGCGCGCAGTAGCGCGGCCAGGGCCTTGCGATCGCTGGGTTTCTGGTTGAGCAGGGTGACCAGGCTGACCATCAGCACCACGCCGTTCAGCGGCCGGCGGCTGCGGTTGCGGCCCAGCCAGGTGACGAAGTGGCTCCAGAGCCGCGAGTTGAGGTCCGCCGGCAGACCGGAGGGGGCTGCTGGCGACGCGTCACTTCCCTCGTCCAGCTTCTCGTCCGCCTGCGTCTGCGCTGCAACCGTCGGCTGACTGATGATCTCGCCGGGAGGATCGATGAGCACCGCCTGGTCGCCAATGCTCCATTCGATCGGATAGATCCTGTCCGGGTCGTCCTGCAGGCGCCAACTGCCGGCCTTGGCCTCGCGAGTCAAGGAGAAGCTTTGGCTTGAGCGGTTCACGAAGCTGGTCTTGCCCGAGTTCTCCTGTCCCAGCACCAGGTACCAGGGTACCTGGTACAAGGCATTGCGCCCCTTGAGATTGGCCTGAAGGAGCGCAAGGCTGCGGTCGAGGTCGCGTTCCTGTGCGTCGAGGTAGCGCAGATAGCCATCGAACTTCATCGCCTCGTCGTGCTTGCGCTCCGACTCCAGCAGTCGGGTGCGCCGACGCAGGTGGAGCGTCCAGCCCAGCAGAGGGATGAGTAACAGCAGCAGCGTGGCCAGGACCCGTGCGGCAAGGCTTTCGAGCGGTTTGCGTCCAGCGGGCGCCCATTGCGGACCGAGCCACCAGATGGCGACGACGCCCAGAATCAGCGCTGCCAGCAGCATGAGCGGCATGCCGGGTTTGAACCAGCGCAGGGCGTGTCGCCCGTATCGCTGCAAGTTGCTCCTGATGTTCCCCATGGCGATGCTCCTGTTCAATTCTTGCGCTCCTCGTCTGCCGACGCGTGACGCGCCAGCAGCTCATAGAGTTCGGGTTCCCACACGCGGGTGGAGGCGGTGTTCATGAGGTTGTGCGCGCGGGCATACAAACCTTCGGCAAGCCAGGTCAGTCCGCGGGATGCGAGCAGTTCCGCGGCGATGGCCATGACATGGCAGGCGTGTCTTGCATCCTTCTTGCGCTGCTGCAGCGATTCGAGGCTGCGCAGCATCGGCTCCACGCCGGCGGCGTCGAGCTGCGCACTCAGTTCTTCGCGCAATGCCGGGTACTCCAGGCCATCGCCGGTGGCCGTGTCCTGACCGGCACCGCTGAGCCACGCCTGCGTATCGTCATCGACGAAGGGGCGACCATCGGCGAACTCCAGTGCGGTCAAGGCCGGAAGGCGGGTCACGAAGCGTTCGGCAGCCTGGCGTATGGCTTCGGCCACTCGCGGCATCTCCAGCTTGTGAGCGATGGCTGCCGACAGGAAGCTGCCGCGCAGCCAATACGGTGACGATGAGACACTGCGTTCGACGCGTTGCAGAAGCGCCGGACCGATGTTGTTGGCCGTCAGGGCCTTGTCGTAGCTGTTCGCGACATCCAGCGGGACCGCCATCAGCTCGGTGCGCCTTTCCTTGCGTGGCGAAGGCGCCTGGGTCAGGTGTGCCCAGAGGGCGAAGCGACGCAGCAGATAGCCGGTCGGGTCGTAGGCATCCTGATGATTGATGATGTCAGCGGCTGACAGCAGCGAACGGCGATTCTCCCGTTCGTTGCCCGGGTTGACCTGCAGTGGTACGAAGAAAGCCTCTTCCAGCGTCTCCTCCACACCGTACCGATCGAGGGATTCTCCGGCGAGTTCCGGTGCGCCGGCGGATTCGGCCTGTTGTCGCAGCTTGCGTTCCAGGCTGCTGAGTTGCGCAACCTCCAGCAGGGTCAGCGGTGTGCTTGCCTGAAGACTGTCGAGCGCCTGTTGGCCGGCTTTGTGGAAGTCTTTGGCATAGCCTTTGCTTTGCAGCCTGGGCAAGGCATCGCCCAACTGTTCGAGGTAGCGGGTCACCAGGCGACGTTTGCCCGGGTACCCCGTGGCGCCAGGCTTGGGGTGTCCGGTTTCCCAGTATTTCTGCACCATGCCGGCCAGCACCGCTGCGGCCTCGGCCCAGCCGCGCCAGCTGTTGGTCTGCAAGTGCGCGGTCATCAGGTGCCCGGCCATACGAAAGTGTTTGCAGTGGTTGCTCAGGTACTCCCGTGCACCCTCGTCGACGAAGCGCCAGTCAATGGTTCGTGCCTGCAAGCCGCCGAGCTTGACCATCTCGTGGTCGACGCTCTGGAACAGCTCGTTTTCTTCATCGAACGCACCGGCAGGCTGGCGTTCGTCCAGCGGCCTCAGCAGCGCCGTGAGATCGAGTGGAGAAAGCTGTTTCACCAATGACATGCCTCTCGTTGTCGAGCGATCTGGGCCGACAGGGCGCTGGCATCGAAGCGCATGTCATCGAAGGGGGCGTGATCGCTTTCGATCTGCAGCAGCGAGCCCGGACGTGCCAGAAGGCGCAGTTGCTCGATCGCCACCAGTCCACGGCCTGCATCGCTGACCGTACCGTCTTCCAGTACCTGCCAGGGACGGGCGGTCATTGCTCTGCCGTCCAGCAGGAAGCGAACAGTGATGTGGTTCACCGGAAGCGGCTCGGGGCTCAGCAACTGCAGGCGGGATATGTTCGACAGGCAACTGATCGCCAGGTAGGTGTGGGGCGCCGCACCGCCCAGCGCGGGTGCGGAAATCACCACTTTGTCCTGTCCGAGCAGGGTATCCGCGCGATGCGTGATCCTCGACGCCGTCTCTTCGGGACGCCGCCCGGCCTCGTTGGCCTTGACCCGTTGCGCAATGTCGGTGGATTGTCTGGCCTCAGTCATGTCCGGTGCGACCGGACGTTGCCTGACGGGGGCGGAGGGTGGCGTGCCGGCGGCCGCGTCGAAGCAGGCAAGGCGTTCGATCGAAGAAATGATTCGAGTGCAGTCCGGGCTATCCGCCATGGCGGCTTTACCGCTGTCGCAGCCAGCCAGGATCACCGTGCTCAACAGGGTCAGTCTCATGAGCTTCACAAGCACACCGGCAGATCCGGCGGGCGCCTCGCCGCCGTGGAGCCGTGCGCATCCAGCGTTCATGGGTTCCATGTCGTCCTCCAGCATCAGGTCAAGGTTGCCGTGAACGCATCGCCGTTCCAGTCCAGCTCCGCGTGCCGGATCCTGTCGCCGCGAGACAGCCATTGCAGTACCGCCAGCGACAGCGGCGGGAGCAGCTCGCCATCGATGCTCGCATCGAGCATGCGCGCCCCGTTGCGATGCCGTGCGCAACGTGCGCGCAGTTCATGGCGTGCGGCGTCGGCGATTGCCAGCGTGGCCTCATGGCGTTGCTCAAGTTGCTGTTGCAAGCGCTGCAGGCGGCCGTCGATGATTTCGTCGAGTACCTCTTCGTCCAGGTAGCGATAGGGAACGATCTGCATCCGCGCCAGCAGTGCCGGTTTGAAGAAGCCCATGAGGTGCTGGCGCAACGCATCGCCATCCAGGTCGTTCAGCAAATCGTCGTTCTGGTCGAAGCCGAGGTTGGAGGTCAGGAAGAACAACACGTTGCGGCAATCGATACGCCGGCCTTCGCCATCGTTCAGCTCGCCTTTGTCGAAGGCCTGGTAGAACAGGTCGAGTACTTCGGGGTGGGCTTTTTCCACCTCGTCCAGCAGCACCACCGAATAGGGCTGCCTGCGAATGGCCTCGGTGAGCACGCCTCCTTCGCCGTAGCCGACATAACCGGGCGGCGCTCCCAGCAGGCGCGACACGGTGAACTTCTCCTGGTACTCGGACATGTTGATGGTGGTCAGGAACTGCTCGCCGCCGAACAGCGATTCCGCCACCGCCAGTGCGGTTTCCGTCTTGCCGACGCCGCTGGGACCGACCAGCAGGAACACACCCATCGGCGTACCCGGGCGACGCAGGTCCGCCAGCGCCGTGAGCAGGCGTCGGTATACGGTTTCCAGCGCCGCACCCTGGCCCTTGACGCGTGTTCGCAGGTTCGTCGGCAAGCTGTCCAGGCGCGCCATCTGGTCGCTATTGATGGTGGTGGCCGGTATGCCCGTCCAGTCAGCGATCACCTGGGCCACCTGCTCGGCACCGACATCGGCGTGCACCAGTGCTCCTGTGCGCTGGAGTTCACTCAACTGCGCGACTTTATCGGTCAGCGTCCGCGATACATCTTCATCGTCGTTGCACGCCCGCAGGGCAATGATCTCGTCCACCAGCGCCTTTTGCCGTTGCCACGTCTCGCGGAGTCGCTCGATGTCGTGCTCCACGCCCTCGCGGGACACGGCCAGAGCGTCCAGCCGGCTTGACGCGACCACGCGTCCGGCGCGGCCATCACGTTCCAGCTGAGTGAATTCGGCGTCGATCTGCCGGCGCTCGTTCTCCAGCGCGCAGAGTTGCCGCGGCGGTTCGGCCAGCGTGGACGCCACCCGTGCACAGGCGGTGTCGAGGACATCGATGGCTTTGTCCGGGAGCTGTCGACCACAGAGATAGCGGCTCGCCAGCGTAGCGGCGGCGCGCAGCGCGTCGTCAGCGATGAATACCTGGTGCGATGCCTCGTAGACAGGGCGCAAGCCACGCAGGATGTGCACTGCCTGTTCTGGTGCGGGCTCCTCCAGCTTGACCAGCTGGAAGCGGCGGGTGAGGGCCGGATCTTTCTCGAAGTACTTCTTGTACTCCGACCATGTCGTCGCGGCGATGGTGCGCAACTCGCCCCGGGCCAGGGCCGGCTTGAGCAGGTTGGCGGCGTCGCTGCCGCCTGCGACGTTGCCGGCACCGATCAGGGTGTGAGCCTCGTCGATGAACAGGATGATTGGCCGGGCAGCGTTCCTGACCTCATCGATCACCGCCTTCAGGCGCTTTTCGAATTCGCCCTTCACCGATGCCCCGGCCTGCAGGGCGCCGAGGTCCAGCCCCCACAGCTCCACCGTGCGTAGGTGCTCGGGCACGCGGCCCTGCACGATACGCAGGGCCAGGCCTTCGACCACGGCGCTCTTGCCGACGCCCGCATCGCCTACCACGATGGGATTGTTTTTGCGCCGACGCGAGAGGATGTCGATCATTAGGTCGATCTCTGCGTCGCGGCACAGCACGGGGTCAATGCGTCCATCTCGCGCCTGGGCGGTGAAATCATGGCCAAACCTGGCCAGGGCGCTGTCTTCGGTTGTCTTCGCAGCGGACGGGGAGGATTCGTTCGTTGCGTCCTGCGACTCCGCGGAGGTCGCCAGGAGCGTCGCGAAGTGCTTGCGCAACGCTTCGCGATTGACGCCGTCGAGCAGGCGGATTGTCGCCAGGGGCAGGTAGCGTGCGGGACTGAGCAGGGCCGCGAGGAAGATCGCGCCGCTACGGATCTGGGCCTGACCCAGTTCTACCGAACTGAGCAGCCAGGCATCCTGCAGCGCATCGACGAGCAGGGGCGAGAAGGACGGGTATCGGCCGTGCCCCGAGTCACGATCGTCGATGGCGCTTGCCAGGGCCTGGCGCAGGTCATCCACCGGCACGCCCGAGTGGCTGAGCGTGACGCGCACATCGCAGGCGGGCTGCCCGAGAAAGGCCGTCAGCAGATGAGTGACCGTCACCTCCGCGCCGCGCTGGACGATGCACAGGTTTCCCGCTTCCTCCAATGCCTGCCGACAGCAGGGACTAAGACGTTCTAGCAGCGCAGCCAGATCAACCGTGACCATGTATTGGAACTCGCCTCTGATAAGTGGGAAATACTTCCTTGTTGCGTGAACGACTGTTAACGCAATTCTCGATTTTGTATGTAAATATTTCTGCGGGGCGTAATTACAGGGGGCTCGCAGGATCGCGAAGATAAAGCAATAAATTTGGGTGCTCGTATATAGGAATATTCCGATAGTAATTAAGAAAACTTCATTCGAAGAGATTTCTGAGTGTCTGACGATTTTTCTGTATGGGGATTAGGAAACTTCCTATTTTTTTGCTGTTGAAGCCTGTTCTAGTCTTCGCACCGCTTGTGGGTTGATGTGCGTGTTAAAGCGCATCGCTGTTCCGGGAGGTTGCAGGATCCGCTGCTTTCAGCGGTTTCGATGCTTTTCATTGATCTCGCCGGGCCCATCGGCCAGCGCGTTTGCACGGCAACGGTGCAATGGGCGCCAACTCATGGTTCGAATTCCCGAAGGAGTGGTTCATGGCAAATAAAAATGGGTCCGTCGCTCCCAAGGAGCGCATCAATATCACCTACGTGCCCGCAACCAATGGCGAGCAGGAGGAAGTTGAACTTCCCTTGCGATTGCTGGTGGCGGGGGACTTCATCGGGCGTGAGGAAGACGCCGCGCTCGAAGATCGGGTCCCGGTTCGTGTCGACAAGGACAACTTCGACAACGTCATGGCCGAGCAGCACATCGGCTTCAAGGAAAGTGTCGCCAACGTACTTTCGGGCGGCGTCGACGAAACCCTGGATATCGATCTGAAGTTCCGTGGCATCGATGACTTCACTCCCGATGCCGTCGCCCGCCAGATCCCCGAGTTGAACAAGTTGCTGGAGCTGCGCGAGGCGCTGGTCGCCTTGAAGGGGCCCCTGGGCAACGTGCCGGAGTTCCGCAAGCAACTGCAGGCCATGCTGGGCGACGAGGCCGTGCGTGGTCAGCTCGCCAGAGAGCTGGAGTCGGTACTGGGCGAAAGCCAGAGCTGAGGCGAAGGCGATCCGGGCCGAACGGCCTGGCGAACAATCCATCCCATTCAGGTTTCAAGGATATGAGCATGACTACAGCGCATTCAGCTCCTGTCGAAAAACAGGATTCCCATCATGAAGGTGGCCTGCTGGCCCAGATCCTCGCGCAGACGCGAATCGAGCCCAGCCAGGAAGGCTACGCCGTCGCCGAGCGCGGTGTGGCGGCTTTCATCGCCGAAATGCTCAAGTCTTCCGACCGGCAGCAGCCAGTCAACAAGCAACTGGTCGACCAGATGCTGACGCAGATCGATGCCAAAATCGGCAAGCAGATGGACGTGGTCCTGCATCATCCGGGGTTCCAGGCCCTGGAATCAGGCTGGCGTGGTCTCAAGTTCCTGGTCGACCGCACCGACTTTCGCGAGAACACGATCATCGATCTGCTGCATGTGACCAAGTCGGAGTTGCTGGACGACTTCGAAGGGGCCAGCGACATCACTCGCAGCGGTCTTTACCGTCATGTCTACACCTCGGGGTATGGCCAGTTCGGCGGCCTGCCGGTCGGTTGCATGGTCAGCAACTACACCTTCGGGCCTTCGGCTCCGGACATCAAGCTGCTTGGCTACGTCGCCTCGGTCGGGGCCATGGCCCATGCTCCGTTTCTCGGCGCCGCGGGTCCGGAGATGCTCAATCTGGAGTCGTTCCAGGAGCTGGCGAACCTCAAGGAGGTGAAGGACATCTTCGAAGGACCGCGCTTCACCAAGTGGCGCGGGTTGCGCGACTCCGAGGATGCCCGCTACCTGGGCCTGAGCATGCCGCGCTTCCTGCTGCGCCAGCCTTATGACCCTCTCGAGAACCCGGCGCGCGGCTTCGATTACCGCGAAAGCATCGACGGCAATCACGACAACTATCTCTGGGGCAATACGTCGTTCGCGCTGGCGAGTCGCATCGTCGACAGCTTCGCCAAGTACCGCTGGTGCCCGAACATCATCGGTCCGCAGTCGGGCGGCACCGTCGACGATCTGCCTGTCCACCTGTACGAATCCCTCGGCCAGCTCCAGGCCAAGATCCCTACCGAGGTACTGGTTTCCGATCGGCGTGAATTCGAGCTGTCCAGCGAGGGCTTCATTCCGCTGACCATGCGCAAGGGCAGCGACAACGCGGCCTTCTTCTCGGCCAACTCGGTGCAGCGTCCCAAGGTGTTCGCGAAAACCCCCGAGGGCCAGGCGGCGCAGACCAACTACATGCTCGGCACGCAATTGCCCTACATGATGATCATCAACCGCCTGGCCCACTACCTCAAAGTGCTGCAGCGCGAGCAGATCGGCAGCTGGAAGGAGCGTCCGGACCTGGAGCGTCAGCTCAACAACTGGATCCGCCAGTACGTTGCCGACCAGGAAAGCCCTTCATCCGACGTGCGCAGCCGTCGCCCTCTGCGGGCGGCGAACATCGTCGTGCAGGACGTCGACGGCAATCCCGGCTGGTACCAGGTCTCGCTGTCGGTCCGTCCGCATTTCAAATACATGGGCGCCAACTTCGAACTGTCGCTGGTCGGTCGGCTCGACAAGGAATGATCGGGAATCCGGCCAACACGTCCGTGGCAGGGGCGGCAAGCCTGTTCCAGCGGCTTGACCCGAACCTGTCGCCGCGGCGTTCGCGTTCCCGGCAGGGCTTGGCGGCCGAACGGATCCTGGCCATCAAGACCAATCTGGAGCAATTGCTCAACACCCGTCGGGGTAGCTCGCAGAGCTGCCCCGGCTTGGGCTTGCCCGATATGAACGATGCCGCTGCGGGCCAGTTGGAGCTGCGCAACCAGATCTGCCAGGAGATCCGGGAAATGCTCACCCTCCATGAGCCCCGGGTGCGGGTCGTGGACGTTCGTCCGCTTGCCGCGGACGAGCAGCCACTCGGCCTGTGCTTTCGCCTGCACTGCCATGTACCCCTCGCAGATGCTGCCGAGCAGGTCGAGATAGACCTGCTGGTGCATCAGCGCCAGCAAAGGATCCAGGTGTTGTGAAGACAATCGCCAAGGAGGCGGGATGCCGCTGAAGAGCAAGTTCCGCGAGGAACTGGATTATCTGCGTCGGCTTGGTCGAGTGTTCGCGCGCAACAATCCACAACTGGCACGATTTCTCGGAGACGAGGCCAGCGACCCCGATGTCGAACGGCTGCTCGAAGGCTTCGCCTTCCTGACCGCCCGGCTGCGGTTGAAAATCGATGACGACTTTCCCGAACTGACCCATCCCTTGCTGCAACTGCTGTGGCCCAACTACCTACGCTCGTTGCCCAGCGCGACCATCATGCAGTTTGTGCCCGAGGATCGGTCCATCACGGCCCGCCAGCGTATCCCGAGAGGTGCGCGTGTCCGTTCGCGCGGCGTCGATGGCGTGGAATGCGAGTTTCGCACCTGCTCGGACGTCGAGATCTATCCCCTGCAGATCAGCGAGGTCAGCGATGCGCATTCGCTGGAGAAGTCGACGGTGCGCGTGGACCTCGCCACGCTGAGCACGAACCCGCCGGATACCTACGACTGCGACCGTCTGGACTTCCATCTGAGTGGCAGTGATTACACCGCCATGACGCTGTATCTGTGGCTGTCCAGGTACCTGGCGGATGTCCGTGTCGAGTGCGACGGCGTGGTCAGGCATATCCCCGCCCACCAGATCGTCTTCCCGGGCTTCAGTCCCGACGAGGCATTGCTGCCCTACCCGAAGAATGCGCTGGACGGCTACCGCATCCTGCAGGAGTACTTCCTGTTTCCGCGCCGGTATTTCTTCTTCGGGCTTTCCGGGTTGCGCACGTTGTGGCCCTCCAGCAGCACGCAGCGCATCCGTCTGGAGTTCAACTTCACCCGTCCGATGCCGGTGGATGTCCGCGTTCAGACCAGCGACCTGGCGCTGTATTGTGCCCCGGCGGTCAACCTGTTCGAGCATGATGCGGAACCGGTGAGACTGACCGGCAAGACGCTCGACTACCGTCTGCGGCCCGCGGGTCAGCGACCCGATGCCTACGAGATCTTCAGCATCGATCGCGTCGACGGCTGGAAGAATGAAGCTTCCGGTCAGCCTGGCGCCTGGCTGCGTACCTTCCAGCCATTCGAGTCCCTTCGTCATCAGCTCGACTTCGAAATGGGCCGGACGGTCCTCTACTACCGCACCCGCATCGACCGTTCGCTGATGGACGATGGAATCGAGCATCGGGTGTCGTTCGTGCGCAGCGACGAGCAACGTTACATCGGGCGGGAGGAAACCGTTTCCTTCTCGCTTACCTGCAGCAACCGCGACCTGCCGCTGGCGCTGGTGGCAGGCGACATCTGCACGCCTACGCCGGGCATACCCACCTTCGTCGCCTGTCGCAATCTGACCGCGCCGACACCGTCGTATCGTCCGGTACTGGACGGCGACCTGCTCTGGACCCTGATCTCCAACCTGTCGCCCACCTACCTGTCGCTGCTGTCGGCCGAGCCGTTGAAGGCCGTCATCCGTGCCTATGACTTCGTCGCCCACCATGACATCCAGCGCCAGCGCGCCACGCAGAAGCGTCTGGGCGGGCTGGTGGAAGCGAGCAGCAGCCCCGTCGATCGCATGTTCAAGGCGCTGCCGATCCGTGGCGTGCGCACCCTGCTCAGGCTCGACCAGGACGGATTCTCCTGTGAAGGAGACCTCTATCTGTTCGGCACGGTCCTGAGTCACTTCCTGTCGGTGTACGCCAGCATCTCGTCCTTCCATGTGCTGGAAGCCACCAACGTCACCAATCAGGAGCACTACGCATGGCCAATGCGCAGCGGCACCCAGCCCCTGATCTGAGCGATCGCCTGCTCGACGAGGCGCGAAGTCATGACTTCTTCTGCCTGCTCGAGCGCCTGTATGGCTTGCACGGTGACGACCTGGAGTCTGGCGAAGCCTTCCTTGCCGAAAAACAGCGCATTCGCCTGGGCAATACCGCCGCACTGGGCTTTCCCGCTTCGGATGTCGCGCTTGCGCGGCGTCTGGAAGGTGAGGGTCCGCATCAGTACCTGGTGCAGGCGGCCTTCCTTGGCATGCATGGCCCCGACTCGCCGCTGCCTTCGTATTACCTCGAACGCCTGGCTTATGAAGCGGGGCAGGGCGAGGGTATCCGGCCGGCGTTCTTCGATTTCTTCAATCATCGCCTGCTGACCCTGCTGCATCAGGCCTGGCGCAAATATCGCCACTACATCCGCTTCCGTCCGGGCGCGAGCGACCGCCTGTCACAGCGGCTTTTCGCCCTGGTCGGCCTCAAGGACGACGCCATTCGCGGTGCCACGCCCATTGCCTGGAGCCGACTGCTCAGCTTCGCCGGCGCCGTGGTTCATCGCAGCCGTTCGCCTGCCATGGTGGCGGGCCTCATCGCCCATTGCTTCGACCTGCAGGACGTTTCGGTCCGCGACTTCGAACTGCGTTACTCCGATATCGCCGAGCAGGACCGCACCCGGCTCGGCCTGCGCAACGGCCAGCTGGGCGACAGTTTTCGCCTTGGCGAGAGCGTGCGCACGCGCCACTGCAAATTCACCCTGGTCATCGGCAACTTGTCGCAGGCGCGCTTTCGCGAATTTCTGCCCAACGGCGAGAACTTCGAGCGCCTGCGCATGCTGGTCGCCTATCTGCTGCGCGACCAGACCCCTTGCGATCTCGAGCTGAGGCTGCGCGAGAGCGAAGTCCCGGCCTTCAACCTCGGCCACGAGACCGGTTGCCGGCTCGGCTGGACCAGTTTTCTCGAACAGCCGCAACAGCGCACTCCTCCTCCCGTTCGACTCACGGTACGCACATGACAGCAACTTACTCGGCACTGCGCCTGGTAGTGAACAACCCGCAGGAGCTCCAGCAAGGCAGCCAGCCTGCCCACGATTTCGACACCCGCGGCGGCAGCATCGGTTCCCGCGGCGCCAGCTGGCTGTTGTTCGATCGTGACGGCCGGGTGTCGGAGCGGCACTGCGAGATCCGCTACCAGGATGGAGGCTTTGCCGTCATCGACCGCTCTGGCCGCACGATGCTCAACGACCAGACGCAACCGCTCGGCATCGATGGCCTTGTTCTGTTGAGCGATGGCGACAAGCTGCGCATCGGACCCTACGAGGTCTCTGTCCACCTGGGCAGCGGGCCGGGTCATTCGGCCGATTGCGATCAGCCGTTCGGCGATGCGGGCCAGTTGCCCGCGGAACTCTTGCAGGCGCTGCCGGACAGCGAGCCGAACGCACTCGACGACTCCAGCCGGCAACACGCGGGCTGGGCTGAATTCCAGGCGCTTGCCGAGCCCCCGCGGCCCCAGGGTCTGCTCGATCCCCTCGAGGCACTCGATGGTTCCCCTGGCGACGGCAACGCCGCTGGCGCACTTGATCCCAGGCATTACGGGCATACGCCGCTGGCCGCCCAGCCGGATGTTTCCACCACCCGATTCGAAGCCGTTTACGGCACTCCCATGCACACCCCAGGAGAACCTCGCATGTTGGACCAGGACAGCTCGTCCCCCGCCGCCCAGGAGTGGCTGCAACGCCAGCTTTCCAGTCATGTGGACCCCGCCAGTCTGGTCGAGCCGCTGGTGGAGGGTATCGGGGCTCCGGTGGGCACGATCGATGGGCAGCAAGCCCACGCCTTGTTGAACGAGTCGGGACGCGCACTGGCTGCACTGGTTCGCGGTCTCTGTGCCCTGAATGCTCCCTCGCCCGACGGGCAGCAGCGCATCTCGCTTGCCGGACGCACGCTGCAGCCCATCGAAGACAACCCGCTGCGCCTTGGGCAAAGCTACCCGGATACCGTGCGCGCGCTGTTTTCCGCCGAGCGCAGCGTTGTCCACCTCTCGGCTTCGGCGGCGGTCGAGGAGTCGCTGGAGCAGATTCGCCGACAGCAGATCGCCATGCACAAGGCCATCAGCGCCGGGCTCGCCGCGTTGTTGCAGGCGTTCTCGCCCGAGCAGTTGCTGCAGCGGTTCGAGCGCTATCGCCCTGCCCTCGGCGGGCAGGCCCAGGCTGACGATTGGGCCTGGCAGATGTACGGCCACTATTACAGCGAGCTGACCTGCGGTCGGCAGCAAGGCTTCGACAAGCTGTTCTGGGAAGTCTTCGAACAGGCCTTCGACCAGGCCTTGCGCGCGGAGTCATGATGAAACAGGCCATCGCGCTCCTGCTCGCGGCAACCACCCTTGTCGGCTGCAGCTCCGTGGGCAACGTGTTCAAGAAGACTGGCCAGGTGCTGATGGACCCGTCCATTCAGGTCGGGTCAGCCGACGACCAGCCCTCGCAGGTCGCGTTGAGCCTGTATGCCAGTGCGGATGTGAATCCCAACCCGCTCAGTCACGCGACTGAAGAACCTGTGGACGCGTCGCTGGCGTCGGGGCCGGGGCCGTTCACGGTCGACCTGCGCAGTGCGAGCAGGGAAGGGCTGATCGAGCATCTGCGCAGTCTGCTCGATCACCTCGAGAGCGAGCGACCGAATACCCTGGGTGCCCTTGCCGTCCGCCAGCGCCTCGCCATCCCCGGGCTGGTCGTCGACGAGCAGGCGCCAGCGCTGACCCTGGGCAAATCGCAACCGGAAACCCTGTTTGCCGACACCGCGACATCACGCGGGCCAGTACCGTCCAACTGGATACTTCGCCAGGGACAGGCGCGGTCTGCTGCAGAGGATGAGTTCTTCACCGGCAATCCGGACCTGGGCCAGTACGGCCGCGGACCGGCCCTGGCCCAGGCTGTCGAAGCGGCCACGACGCCGAGCCGTGCCACGCCCATCGCTTTTCGCGTGCTGCAGCTGCGCGACGACTCCCTGCTGGAGAACGCCAATCCCGAATCGCTGCGCGCCGTGCCCGACAAGGCACTGGGCAGCACCCTGCTGGCCTCGGACGACTACATCCTAGTACCCGGCCAGTTCAAGTTCATCGAGTTCACCGCCGTCGATGAACGGGCGCGCTACATCGCCGTGGTGGCCGACTTCCACGATCCCGGCGCCGAGCGCTGGCATGACGTGTTCCGCATCGAACCGCGCGGGCGCCAATACCCCCTCATGGTGATGCTGCAGGGCAGCCGCGTCGCCATCACCGATGAAAGCTACCGACCCGCGCGCAACAGTGCCTGCGCCAGTCCCCAAGCGAGTACCTGTCGATGACCACCCGCAATCCCGTCGTCTGGAGCGAAGGCCTCTTCGTCCAGCCCCAGCATTTCCAGCAGACCACCCGCTACCTGGAGCATTGCATCAATGTCCGCAGTGGCAGCCGCTACTGGTTTGGCTTCAGCGAGCTGGAACTGAACCAGGAATTTCTCGCCTTCGGCAAGATCGCCATCACTCGCGCCCGGGGCATCATGCCGGACGGTACGCCGTTCGATATCCCACATGACCAGCCGCCACCGGATCCGCTGACCATCGCGGACGCCGCTGCGGCCAACCAGACCGTCTACCTCACCCTGCCGCTGCGTTCGGACGGCAACGGCCAGGTGCGCTGGCCCGACAGCTACGGCAATACCCGCTACCTGCTGAGTTGCGAAGAGGTACGCGACACCCACAGTCACCAGGGCAATCACGCTCCGCTGGACCTGGCCGTGGCCAATCTGCAACTGGCCCTGGAACGCGACGACCGCAGCGCCTTCACCGGTCTGGCCCTGGGGCGCATCCTCGATCTGCGGCCCGACGGCAGCCTGCTGATGGACAGCGGGTTCTACGTCACCGGGCTGCACCTGCATGCCATTCGCCCGTTGGCGCATTTCATGGAGGAAATCGCCTCGCTGATGCATGAGCGGGCCAAGAGCATCGCGCAACGCATCGGCTCGCCGGGCCAGTCCGGGGTCGCGGACTTCACCGACTTCAGCCTGCTGCAGGCCCTCAATCGCTGGCAGCACCAGTTCCGTCATCTGGCCCGCGACCCCGATGTGCGCCCCGTCGAGGCCTATCTGGCCTGTGGCCAGGCCGCCGGCGAGCTGGCCACCTGCATCGATGAGGGGCGCCTCGCGCCGGAGTTCCCGGCGTATCAGCACGACAACCCGCGGAACACCTTCGTGCTGCTGGAGCAGGCCTTGCGTCGCCTGCTCGGCACCGTGCTGCAGCCGCGCGCGGTGTCCCTGCCACTGGTCAGGCAGGCCCATGGCGTCCTTACGGCACAGGTCAACGACCGCAGCCTGGTGGAGAGTGCCGACTTCATCCTGGCCGTGCAGGCGCGCATGCCACTGGAGCAGATGCGTCACCTGTTCCTGCAGCAGGCCAAGGTGGCCTCCCAGGAGAAGCTGCTCGAGCGTATCCGCCTGCAACTGCCGGGCATCCCGCTCAGTCCGCTGCCCGTGGCGCCAAGGCACCTGCCGTTTCATGCCGGCTTCACCTACTTCCAGCTCGATCGCAGTTCAGCCCGCTGGCAGGAACTGATGCCCAAGGGCGCCGACAGCTTCGGTTTCCATATCAGCGGTGATTTCCCTGAGTTGCAGCTGCAGTTCTGGGCTATTCGGAGTCAATGACGTGAGCACTACCTTCCCGATAAACAAGAACCAGCCGAGCTCACACGAGCCGGCAACCGGCTCCGCTGCTGCAGCGATCAAGCACGACGATGTCGTGCGCACCACACAGTCGGAGGAAATCCCCGACAAGGAGGGAGTGCTCCACGACTCGGTGAAACAGATCGACCAGGACACCGACCTGCAGTTCCAACTGCGCGGCCACAGCCTCAACCCCCTGATCGATGCCGCCCAGCCGCTGCTGGGCATGGTCATACGCCTGCGCCGACTCGACAGCTGCAGTGACGTCCCCAAGCTCTACGCCAGCGTTCGCGACCAGATCACCGCCCTCTCCGAAGAGGTTCGGCAACGGGGTTACGACAGTGCCACCCAGCTTGCCTACCGCTATGCGCTGTGTACCTTCATCGACGAGGCCGTCATGGCCACCGAGTGGGGCCGCGCCTCGCTGTGGCGCGAGCGCTCCCTGCTCAGCTACCACCACAACGAAACCTGGGGCGGCGAGAAGTTCTTCACCGTCCTGTCGCGCATGCAGATGGACGTGGTGCGTTACCGCGATGTCCTGGAGTTCAAGTACCTGTGCCTGTGCCTGGGTTTCCAGGGCAAGTACGGCCTGCAGCACAACAACCGGGACGTGCTCAACGGCCTCATCACCAAACTGCACCGGATTCTCCGTGCGCAGCGCGGCGATACCCCCGAGCGCCTGACCGAGGCACCCGACAACGTCGCCTCACGCCGCTATCGCCTGACGCGGCAGTGGCCGCTTTGGACGCCATGGGCCATTGCCGGCGTCGTCCTGGTCGCGGCCTATCTCTATTTCGCCATCAGCCTGTCCGGCACGACCAGGGAGGTGCTCAAGTCCCTGGACTACATCCTCAGGTCCTGACCTGACCACGCGCTTCGATTTGCCATCAACCGATGGCTCCTGGCCCACAAGGCCTTCACCTCAACGAAAGAAGGAAGCAATCCATGCCGACTCCTGCCTATATCAGCATCCACGCCCAGAACCAGGGCCACATCACCGAGGGTGCCTCCACCTCTGATTCGGTGGGCAACGTCTATCAGGATGGTCACGAGGACCAGATCCTGGTCCAGGAAATCGAACACCTGATCATCACGCCGACCGATCCGCAAAGTGGCCAGCCCACGGGGCGTCGTGTACACAAACCCTTCACCTTCACCTCGTCGCTGAACAAGGCTACTCCGCTGCTGTACCAGGCCTTGGCCAACGGCGAGATGCTGCCGGACGTGGAGGTGAAGTGGTACCGCACCTCCATCGATGGATTCCAGGAGCACTTCTTCACCACTCGGCTGGTGGACGCCACCATCGTCGCCATTGACACCGTGCTGCCTCACGCCCAGGACCCGAAAAAGTCCGACTACACCCAACTGGTCAAGGTCGCCATGGCCTACCGCAAGATCATCTGGATCCATGCCATCGCCGGTACCGAAGGCTCGGACGACTGGCGCAAAGTCAAGGTGGATTGATCCCCGGATTGTCTCCCGCGACCGGCGCAGCGATGCGCCGGTCGTTCCTCTTCTATACAAGGAAAACTGGCCCGGCAGCGGGCTGACAAGGACTATCCATGCCCGCCCAATCCGACCTGCGCTTCACCTTCACCGCCGGCCCCGACGCCTTCGAAGTCGTCGAATTCCGCCTCAGCGAAGGGCTCTCCGAAACCTTCCTCCTCGACGTCGACCTCAGTTGCAGCAACCCCGCCATCGACTTCGGCCAGGTCCTCGACCGTCCGGCGCTGCTCACGATCTGGCAGGGCGGCCAGGAGGTGCGTCATGTGCACGGCTCGG
>NZ_FZOL01000027.1 GCF_900188455.1 Pseudomonas japonica
GCATTCGACCCTGGGCTATCTACCGCCCAACCGGTATGAGCGGCAGATAGCCTGAGCTCCCACATTGCGGTGTCCGGAAAAAGTTGACCAGCTCAGGGTTGTCAGCCTTTGTTTTTTCGGCGATGTATCGCGGGGAGGCTGTCAGGTTCGGCTCGGTACCGCGTCGTACCAACAAGGCGGACAACCATGGCCTGTCAGGCATAGGTACGTTGCAACAAATGTTGGAGCGGATTCATCCGCGATGCGCCGCGCGGGCGGCGCTCGATCTTCAGAGCGCTGCAAGCCTCAAGACAGGCACCTGGCGGCCTTGATGCGTTCCCCCCGACAAGCCTTCGAAGATATGCAGATCCCCATGCACATTGCGCCAGGCCAGACAGCGAACCACGTCCGCGCTCGAAACGTGGTTCGCCCACCGCAGGCGCGATTAGCTCTCCAGCACGCGCAAGCGCGACTTGCGCACCTGCTCGACAGGATCAGCGCTCGGCTGCAGGGTGAAGTCGAACACAATCTCGGCGAAACGCCCGGCTACGCCATGCTGCGCCGCACGGGCGGCATCGTCGCTGAAGGTGATGCTGGCGATCAGCTCGTCACGGGTGGCATAGGCGAAGTCGTCATGCAGGTAGGGATCGCCGTCGAGGTTGATCTGCGTGGTCAGATGACGGTGATCCGGCGCCGAAATGAAGAAGTGGATATGCGCCGGGCGCTGGCCGTGACGCCCCAGCTGGTCGAGCAGTTGCTGGGTCGGGCCATCGGGCGGGCAACCGTAGCCGGACGGCACGATGCTGCGCAGGCGGAAGTGCCCCTCGGCATCGGTGACGATGCGCCGCCGCAGGTTGAAGGGCGACTGGCTCGGGTCGAAGTAGGAGTAGGTGCCGGCGGTATTGGCATGCCAGACATCCACCAGCGCGCCGGCCAGCGGTTGGCCCTCCGCCCCGAGCACCTGCCCGCGCATGAACAGCGGCACGCCGGCGTCCTGCCCGTCATCCAGGCGGGCCTCCGAGCCATCCTCCACCAGCGGCGCGCCGGCCACATACAGCGGGCCCTCGATGGTCCGCGGGGTGCCACCGCTGAACCCGGCCTGGGCATCCTGGGCGTCGAGCAGCAGGTCCAGGTAATGCTCCAGGCCCAGGCCGGCCACCAGCAGGCCGGCTTCCTGGCGCGCGCCGAGGGTGTTGAAGTAGTTGACCGCCTTCCAGAACTCCTCGGGGCTGATGTGCTCGTCCTCGATGATGTGCACCGCCTCGCGCAGGATGCGGTGGACGATCGCCTTGAGCCGCGGGTTGCCCTCGGCCACCGTGAGACCACTGGCCTCCTCCAGCAGCTGCTTGACGTGGGGGGTATGGGAAATGTTCATGCTCATGATCAGGCCTCGTTGTTGTTGTTTGTGGGTGCTACGAAAAAAACGCTCAGAACGGCAGGGTCAGCTTCAGCCAGTAGGCATCGCCCTCGGCACGGTTGCGCACCGCGGTTTCACGCTGCCACTTGGCGGTCAGGAACCAGCCGTCGCGACTGGTGTATTTCAGCGAGGGGCCGATGGCGAAGACCCGGCCCTTGTTGTCGTCGATGCGCTCGCCATGCTGGCGGTCGTCGCTGGTCTGGTAGAGCGCATAGCCGCCAACCCCGACCACCCAGCCATTGCCCAGGCCCCAGCCGAGCGCGTAGTCGGCGTGCAGCTCCTGGCCCGAGCGATAGTCGGTGGCGCGGTTGCGCAGGTTGAAGTCGTACATGGCCTTGACGTCGATGTTCAGGCCGTCCGGGTCGACATACGACAGCGCGTACACCGGCTCGACCACCCAGTAGTTGCGCCCGATGTTGGCCAGGTCGCCACGCTCGTACTCGCCGCTGGGCGCGATGAAATCCAGGGCCAGGGTGCTGTGCAGCTTCTCGCTGTGATGGAAGCCCAGCGCCGGGCCGAAGATGATGTCGCCCAGCCCCTGCTTGCTCTGCGACTGGCCATTGACCTTCACGTCGAGGTCCACCAGCGGGACGATCGCGTGGAAGGCCAGGCTGGCGCCGAACAGTTGCTGCTCGGTGACCCAGATCAGCCGTGGCGTGAGCGCATTGGCGCGCACCCGGAAATCCACCGGCACCTTGCCGCCGCGGTTGTCGCGCAGGGTGTCGGCCTCGTAGTGGTTGACGAAGAACTGCGCGTACAGCCCCGGTGGCGGCATCGCCCCGGACATGTAGTTTTCCGCGCCCATGGGGTACGACGAGCCGCCCCCTTCCGAGGCCTGGGCCGCGCCGCCCAGCAATGCCAGCAGGCCGACGGCGACGATCACGGGGCGGCAGGCCCTTTCGCGTGTTGATTGCATGCACATTCACCTTTGTTGTTGTTCTTGGCGACCGCGCGCGGACCGCGGTCCGGCGGCCCGCGGCGCGGTGTGGCGTGAAGCGTCAGATACGTTTGAACAAGGCCGAGCGCGTGCCCTGGCCGGAGCCATCGGCGGCGCTGTAGAAGCGCTCCATGAAGATGTCGCGCTCGAACAGGCGTCCCTGCATCAGGCTGGTGACGGCCGCGTCGATCATCATCGGCGGGCCGCACAGGTAGGCCTTGTGGCTGCTGAAGCGGCCCTCGAAATGCGCCTTGGCCGCTTCGTGCACATAGCCGCGGAAGCCGCTCCAGGCGGGATCGTCCTGCACCTGGCTGAGCGCCGGGACATAGACGAAGTTGGCGTGTTCGCGGGCCAGGCGTTCGAACAGCTCGCGGTTGTACAACTCGGCCAGGTTGCGCGCCCCCTGGAACAGCACGATGCGCCGCGCGTCGCCGCCCTGCAGCAGGTCGAGAATCATCGACTGCGGACTCGACAGGCCCGAGCCACCGGCGATGAAGATCAGGTCGCCCGGCTGCGAGGTGCGCACGAAGAACTGCCCGTACGGCCCGGACAGCGCCAGCGGATCGCCGACCTGCAACCGCTCGTGGACGAAGCCCGTGACCGCACCGCCCTCGACGTAGCGAATGTGCAGTTCGACCTCGTCGGCCTGGCTCGGTGGATTGGCCAGGGAAAAGGCCCGCGTGCCCTCGATGCCCGGCAATTGCAGGTTGATGTACTGCCCGGCCTGGAAGGCCATCGGCCGGTCCAGCTTGAGGTGCACGCCCTTGATGGTCGGCGACAGGTCGACCAGCGCGGTGACCACCGCGGCGTAGTCCTCGACCGCGTGGCCGAGGAAATCCGGGTCGGCGTCGACATCGGCCTCGATGACCATGTCGCTGCGCGGAATCGCACAGCAGGCCAGGACCTTGCCTTCGTCACGCTCCATGTCCATCAGGGCGAACGACGACGCCTCGCCCAGGTCGGCCTCGCCTTCGAGGACCTGCACCTTGCAGGTCGCGCAGGTGCCGTGGCCGCAGGCAAACGGCAGCCAGACACCCTGGCGCAGGGCGGCCTGGAGGATGGTCTGGCCCTCCTCCACGGCGATCTGCTCGCCGGTGGGTTCGATGGTGACTTGGTAGCTCATGACAGCGCCCTCAATTGCAGGTACCGGCGATGCCGGTCAGGCCCGGGGTGTTCAGGTGCAACAGGCTCTTGTGGCCGATGCCGTTGCCGGCAAGGCTGGCGTTGGCGTCCGGGGTGAACGGCCGGCCGTCGAGGCGCCAGCTGGCCGCGGCAAAATCCACCGCGGGCGCATCGGGGTGCTGGGCGATCGATGGCTTGACCACCTGGGCGAGGAAGTCGCCGAACAGCATCGTCGGCGGCAACGGGAAGGTGAATGGCGCGCAGTACATCAGGTGCTTTTCCCAGCACAGGTACACCAGTTGCGCACCGTTGAACTTGTCCTGGCTGTCCAGGGGCGTGGCGGCATAGGCGCCGATAGCGGTCACGGGCATGATCTTGTGGTCCTTGTTCTTGTCGGGTGTCGGGAGCGGGCAGCCAGGCCCGCTCCGGCGGACGGCGGCGAGGCTCAGCCGGTCTTGCGCAGGTTCGTCTCGGTCGGGGCCGCGGCATCGGCGGGCTTGCCGGCCTGCCAGTCCTGCCAGCGGCGGTGCTCGGTGGAGCCGAGGTACTCGAAGTTGTCCTGGCCCGGCGCGATGTTGTAGTAGTCGCGCACGATGCTCTCGACATCGGCGCCGCCGCAGTTGCCCTGGAGGATCTGGTGCACCGGCAGCCAGGCCTGGATGTACTTGGTCGGCTCGTACTCGAAGATGTCGCAGCAGCCCTGGGAGCAGCAGTGGTAGCGCTCGCCTTCGTGCACCGCGCTGCGGTGGCTCAGCGTGGTGGGGTCGTCGGCCTCGGTGAACGCCAGCGGGATCTGGCACACCTGGCAGAGCATCGGCAGGGTCGCGTTGTAGAAGCGCTCGCCTTTTTCCTGCTGGGCCCGCCAGTGCTCGAAGCGTGGCCGGTAGATGCGCTCGAAGGTGTCGGGGTACTTCTCCGACAGCCAGTCCAGCTCCTGGTCGGACGGCATCCAGGTGTGGAAGTTGGTGGCCTGGGTGTACTGGTAGAAGATCGACCAGGCCTGGTGGCTGACGTGGTCCTTGCCGATGTTGGCTTCCTCGACGTGCTTCGGCGGGCGGATGCCATAGCGTTCGAGGTCCTTGAACAGGGCGCCGCCGGCGTCTTCGAAGTAGACCTTCCAGGCCTCGGCCCAGGACATGACTTTGTTCGGCAGCATGTAGTCCATCATCATGCCCACCAGGCTCAGCAGGCGGAAACCGCGCCAGAACCACTTGTCGATCCAGCGCTGGATGATCGGCACGTTGTCTTCGTGCTGTTCGAGGAGGAACTTGATCACCTCCAGGCCCAGGGTCATGTGCCGGGCCTCGTCGGATTGCGCCGAGAAGCCGAAGGTCACCGTGGCCATGTCGCCGTTGTAGGCGGCACCGGACATGAACGGCACGAACAGCAGGTTGGTCAGCACGTACTCGAAGGAGAACGAGATGGCCGTGAGGAATTCGAACGGCCCGGCGGTGCGCGCATCCTCGAAGAACGACTTGGGCACCGAGAGGAACCAGACCCGGTCGTGCATGTGGGCGAAATCATGCAGGCCGTTGAAGTGCTTGTTGTAGTGGCTCATCGCATGGATCTGCGTCTGCACGTGGCGCAGTTCGTCGATCGCCTGCATCTGGCAGGCCACCCGCGCCCCGGCCCCGCTGAACTGCCGGCCGACCCGGGCGAAGCCCTGGTAGGCCTGGTATTCCAGCGGCGTGACCCCGGACAGGAACAGCTTCAGGGCATTGACGTAGCGCGCATCGGAAAGGCCGGTATGGCCGTTGTTCTGCGAGAACGCATCGAAGATCGCGTAGAGCTTCTTCTCTTTCTCGGCCTGGTACTTCCAGTAGGTGTCCATGGTCAGGCGGAACGGGTCTTCCCACTTGTCCCAGTCGGTGATCTTGATGCCTTCGAAACGTTCGTGCGGGTAGATGTCCTCGTGACGCTGGTAGCTGGGCTCCCAGTCCAGGTCGCGGGTCATGCAGCGGTACTTGTCCTTGGCGTTGAGGCGTTTGTTCACGGCCATGAGCGGTCTCCAGGTGTTCTTGTTGTGTGGCTGAAGGTGGGGCGGGCGGTCAGCTGTTCCAGTGCAGGGCGAAGCTGTCGTCTTCCTCCTCGACGTTGCCGCCGAGGGTGATCACGTACATGAGCATTTCCTGGATGTCCCACGGCTGGCCGGTGATGCGCTCCACCGTCTCGCGGTTGATCACCAGGCGGTCGGCGGCCTCGATGCGGACCATCGACGGCTGCTGCTGCACCCGGGCATGGGGGTTGTCCTGCTCAATCGCCGCGACGATGGATTGCGCGTAGTCGTTGGCCTGCAGGTTCAGGTAGACGAGGGAGCTCATGCCGCACCTCCGGCCAGGCCGAGTTTGTTCAGGCGTGCGCCGAAGGCCGCATCCACCTCGGCCAGCGCGTCGCTGCCGGGGGCGATGGCCGCCAGAGGGGCCAGGGCCTCGACGGCGCGGGCGCGCCAGTGATCGACCCAGGCCTGCACCCGCGTGCGGTTCTCGGCGCTTTCGCCGACCACCGTCTTGACCAGCGCATCCACCCAACGCTGCGACTCGGCGAACCACAGGCGCATGAACTCGGTGAGCATGCCGACCTGCCCCGCACCGGAGGCCATCAACTGTTCGTCGAAACGCTGGAACATCAGCGGGTACAACAGGCCGTCGCTGACCAGGTTCTGCGCCACCGCCAGCTCGAACCAGTCACGGATTACCAGGCTGTCTTCGACATAGCGGCGCAGGCCTTGCCAGGCCGGTTCGTTCAGCCACTGCTGCTTGGCCTCGGCCAGCAGCTGCACGTCGCCGCCATCGAGCAGCATGCCGATACGCGTCAGGTACTGGGCGATGCCCAGGCGGTCCATGGCCTGGAACATGTGCATCTGGGTGACGCTGGTGCCGAAGCCGTCAGCGGCGATGTTGCTGTTGTTCATGTTCGCGCCCAGCTCGGCATGACGCAGGGGCAACAGCAGTCGGGTGATCAGCTCGCGGTGCTGCGGCGACAGGCTGGCGAGCATGTCGCGCTTCTCGCAGAAGGCGTAGTCGTGCTCGGCGTTCTCCTGCATCTTCGCGCGGGCCTGGACATAGGCGCCGTAGTAGTACTGGCGGGGGTCGCTGACGCTGTACCAGTCGGCCATCACCACCGCGGTGCGAGTGGCGTCGTTGAGCAGCTTGTCCGGTTGCCACAGCGGCCGGTAATGGAAGTTGGTGGCGGCCTCGATGTCGAAGCTGGCCTCCTGGTAGCGGCTGGCGACCTTGTCACCGAAGCGTCGACGGGTATGACTGAAGGTATTGCGCAGCGTCTCGACGGTGGCCGTCTTGATCTCGATACTCATGCAAGGCGTTCCTCTAGTTGTTGTTTTCGGGCAAGGCGGTCATTGCGCGCTGGCGCTTTCGCCATAACGCCAACGCTGCGCGTCGGCATCGAGGGCGGCGCACATCCGTTCATCCATGTGTTGAACTTTGTATTGTTCGCAAAACACCGCGAAGGCTGTTTGCGGCAGCACCAGTTCGACATACAGCTCGGGATAACCAATGGCGAAATCGAATTCGACGAATGCCGCCTTCGCGTCACTGCGAACACGTACATAGCGAGGCAGTTGATTGAAGACATCGTTGTTTGCAGACATGCCCGGAGCCTCTGTCACTGCTGTTGTTATTGTTGCCAGGGACTTGAGCAACAACGATGCCAATGCCGTTTCAGGCGCCAGAAATTTTTATAAAATCCTTTAAAAACAAACAGATATATAAAACCATGGGCTATTCATCCGGCATTTACCATGCCTGCTCGACAGCCGCCGACATGGGCGATTTGATTATTTGATCAATGCTTGGAAGGCAAGTTGATTAAATGAATAATCGAAGGCACTCCGAAAGTTAACGCCATGCCGATAGTTGGCCAATTCCTTGCGTCGTCCGATGAATATGCACATATCCAAAGTTCCACCCGTGCATTACCATTCGAGCAGCCGTGTGCCGCCTGGCCGGGTAACTCCCGACCCGCGCGTTTTCCCCCACCAACAAGAATTCAAGGGGTGCGTCTGCATGACAACGAAGTACCGAGCCGCCGAACATTCCGCCTGGCTCAAGGACCTGACCGAGCGCATCCACTTTCTCGGCAGCGAGGGCAAGATCTGGCTGGACGAGCAGCGCATGCTGCTGATGCAGGCCTCCGCCATGGGTTCGCTGCGCCGCGAGCTGATCGAGATGGTCGGCGAAGAACGGGCCAAGGGCTTCTTCCTGCGCCTGGGCTACCAGTCCGGCCTCAAGGACGCCGAGCTTGCGCGCAAGCTGCGCCCGCACAGCAGCGACCTGGAAATGTTCCTCATCGGGCCGCAACTGCACTCGCTCAAGGGCATGGTCAACGTGCGCCCGGTGACGATGGACATCGACATCGAGGCGGGCACCTTCTATGCCGATATCGAGTGGCTGGACTCGTTCGAAGTGGAAAACCACCAGACCGAACAGCTGCACAGCGACCAGGCGATCTGCTGGACGCTGCTGGGCTACGCGATCAGCTACTCGTCGTTCTTCATGGGCCGGCAGATCCTCTACAAGGAGGTCAGTTGCCGCGGCTGTGGCGACAGGATCTGCCGGATCATCGGCAAGCCCGCGGAGGACTGGGAGGATGCCGATGAATTCATGCGCTATTTCCAGAGCACGTCGATCATCGATGAACTGCACACCCTGCAACTGCAGGTGGAGCACATGAATCAACGCCTGCAGTTGCGTGCCGGGCAGTTCTACGGCATCGGCCAGTCGGCGACCTACCGCAAGACCTGCGAGATGATCGACAAGGTCGCCGCGGGCAAGGCCTCGGTGCTGTTGCTGGGCGAAACCGGGGTGGGCAAGGAGGTCATCGCCCGCAGCCTGCACCTGCGCAGCGAACGCGCGGGCGGTCCCTTCGTCGCCCTGAACTGCGCGGCCATCTCCCCGGAACTGATCGAAGCCGAACTGTTCGGCGTGGAGAAAGGCGCCTACACCGGTGCCCAGCAATCGCGCATGGGGCGTTTCGAACGGGCCCACGGTGGCACCCTGTTCCTCGACGAGATCATCGAACTCACCCCGCGGGCCCAGGCCAGCCTGTTGCGCGTCTTGCAGGAAGGCGAGCTGGAGCGGGTCGGCGACAGCCAGACCCGCACGGTCAACGTCCGGGTCATCGGCGCGACCCACGAAGACCTGGCCCAGGCGGTCAAGCAAGGGCGCTTCCGCGCCGACCTGTACTACCGCCTGAACGTCTATCCGGTGCATATCCCGGCGCTGCGCGATCGTCGCGAAGACATACCGCTGCTGATCGAGCACTTCCTCGACAAGCTCCACGGCGAGTACCAGAAAAAGACCCTCGGCCTCTCCGACCGGGCCCTGGAGGCCTGCCTGCGTTATGACTGGCCGGGCAACATCCGCGAGCTGGAGAACCTGATCGAGCGCGGAGTGATCATCACCGACGGCAACCAGAGCATTTCCGTGGAGGCGTTGTTCCCGCACCAGACCGAGGAACGCCAGAGTATCGGCCTGACCCTCGAAGGCGCGTTGGTCAGCCAGGAGTTGCGGCCTTCGGATGATTGGGTCGAGCGGCTATTGGACCAGGGCACCAGCCTGGACAGCATCGAGGAGCAACTGCTGCGCGGGGCGATGGAACGCGCCGGACAGAACGTCTCGGAGGCCGCGCGCCTGCTCGGCATGACCCGGCCTGCCCTCGCCTACCGGTTGAGAAAGTTGCCTGGCGAGATGCCGTGATTGGGGGGGGCTGCTGGGTTCCTGTCTTGAGTCTTGCAGCGCTCTGGAGATCGAGCGCCGCCCGCGCGGCGCATCGCGAGCACGCTCGCTCCTACATTTGTTGCAACGTACCTATGTCTGTCAGGCCATGGTTGACCGCCTTGTTTGCACGACGCGGTACCGCGTCGACCCCAAGGGCTTCCCCGCGATAGATCGCCAAGCGACAAAGGCTGGCGACGCCTATCCAACAGGCCATGGCACGTTGCAACAAATGTAGGAGCGAGCGTGCTCGCGATGCGCCGCGCGGGCGGCGCTCGATCTTCTGAGCGCTGCAAGATTCAAGACAGGCACCTGGCGGACTTGATGCGGTCTCCCGCCAAGCCCTCAGAGTCGTGTAGATACCCACGCAGTGCAGGCCAAAACGAAAAAACCCGAGCCCTCCCCGCACGGAAAGACCCGGGCAAAACCCTGCTCAGCCGCAGCGGCTGGCCACAAGCATCGGCGTACGTCGCTCAGCGATCATCCGCATGAATGGACGACGGGTGACGGCACAGCCCGTCGACCTCGATATCCATGTAGGGAAACAGCGGCAACTGCATCAAGGTATCGTGCAGCGCCTCGACACTGGGCAGGTCGAACACGCTGTAGTTGGCGTAGTGCCCGGCGATGCGCCACAGGTGGCGCCAGCTGCCCTCGCGCTGCAGGCGCTGGGCCAGTTCCTTCTCGTCGGCCTTGAGTTGCGCGGCCTTGGCCGGGTCCATGTCGACCGGCAGTTTCACGGTCATCTTCACGTGGAACAGCATGTGCTCTCTCCTCTGTTCAGCGGCGGGCGAAGCGCGCCAGCTGCGCCTCGTCCAAGGTCAGGCCCAGGCCCGGGGTGGCCGGGACGTGCAGGTGGAAGTCGCGGTACAGCGGTGCCTCGCGGACGATCTCCTCGGTCAGCAGCAGCGGCCCGAACAGTTCGGTGCCCCAGGTCAGCTGGCGCAGGGTGAGGAAGGCATGGGCCGAGGCCAGGGTGCCGACCGAGCCTTCGAGCATGGTCCCACCGTACAGGGCAATGCCCGCCGCCTCGGCGATCTGCGCGGTGCGCAGCACAGCACGCGGGCCACCGTTCTTGGCGATTTTCAGGGCGAAGATGCTCGCCGCACCCTCGGCGGCGAGGCTGAAGGCGTCCTCGACGCTTTCGATGGATTCGTCGGCCATGATCGGCGCCGGACTGCGCTGGTTGAGGCGGACCTGGCCACCGCGGTTGATCCGCGAGATCGGCTGTTCGATCAGGTCGATGCCATTGTCACCGAGCACCTGGCAGGCGCGGATGGCCTGGGACTCGTCCCAGTACTGGTTGACGTCGACGCGCACGCTGGCCAGGTCACCCAGCTCGCGCTTGATCGCCAGCACATGCGTGAGGTCCTGCTCCAGCGGGTTGGCGCCGATCTTCAGCTTGAACACGCGGTGGCGGCGGATCTCCAGCATGTGCTGGGCTTCGGCGATATCCCGCGCGGTGTCGCCGCTGGCCAGGGTCCAGGCCACTTCCAGGCTGTCGCGCACGCGGCCGCCCAGCAGCTCGCTGACCGGCAGGCCGAGGCGCTTGCCCTGGGCATCCAGCAGCGCGCTTTCGATGCCGGACTTGGCGAAGGTGTTGCCCTTGGCCAGCTTGTCGAGCTTGAGCATGGCGGCGTTGATGTTGCCCGCCGGCAGGCCGATCAGGGCCGGGGCCAGGTGCGCGTCGATATTGGCCTTGATCCCTTCCGGGCTCTCGTAGCCGTAGGCCAGGCCGCCGATGGTGGTGGCCTCGCCGATGCCTTCGACGCCGTCGCTGCAACGCAGGCGAATGATCACCAGGGTCTGCTGCTGCATCGTGTGCATGGCCAGCTTGTGCGGACGGATGGTCGGCAGGTCGACGATGATCGCCTCAAGACTTTCGATAAGCGTTTGCTTCATGGTTCGGATCAACCTATGCGATGGGACTTCGCCAGCGCGCCACGGGCCGGCACGTTGCCTGTCGCACTGTGCGCCAGCGCTGGGGTCGCGTCCAATATCGAATGGGTCTGCAACGATACCCTTGAGGTATTTTCGTCAACATCAATCAGCTGTAACCTCTGCAAAGCCCAATATCAGATGCAGGAGGTATCGTGGAGCTCAGGCATATCAAGTATTTCCAGGCGGTCGCCCAGACCCTGAATTTCACCCAGGCGGCGCAACGCCTGAACATCGCCCAGCCGCCGTTGAGCCGGCAGATCCAGCAACTGGAGGACGAACTGGGCACGCAACTGCTGGAACGCAGCAGGCCGCTGCAACTGACCGAGGCCGGCCGCTTCTTCCAGGAGCAGAGTCGCGCCCTGCTGCAGCAGTTCGAAAGCCTCTGCGAGAACACCCGGCGCATCGGCGCGGGGCAACGTCGCTGGCTGGGTATCGGCTTCGCCCCGTCGACCCTGTATGCGCTGCTGCCCGAGCTGATCCGCGAACTGCGCGAAGACCCGGAGCTCGAACTGGGCCTGCATGAAATGACCACCCTGCAGCAGGTCGAGGCGCTGAAGGCTGGTCGCATCGACATCGGCTTCGGCCGCATTCATGTGGCGGACGACGCGATCCACCAGCAGGTGCTGCGCGAAGACCCGCTGGTCGCGGTCCTCCCGGTCAGCCAGGCGCCGGCGGATAGCACGGTGAGCCTGGCATCCCTGGCGCACCGGCCGTTCGTGCTGTACCCGGCGCAACCCCGCCCCAGCTATGCCGACCATGTGCTGTCGCTGTTCGCCCGGCAGGGGCTGAGCCTGCACGTCGCGCAGTGGGCGAACGAACTGCAGACCGCCATCGGCCTGGTGGCTGCCGGTGTCGGCATCACCCTCGTCCCGGCGTCGGTGCAACAACAGCACCGCGCCGATATCGTCTATGCGGCGATCAGCGACCCCGAGGCCGTTTCGCCGATCATTCTCAGTCGCCGCAACGGTGATATCAGCGACATCGTCCAGCGCTGCCTGCACATCATCGAGCGGATCAATCGGCGACCCTGATGCGCTGCGCAGCATTTGCCTTACGCTTTTGTACCTTTTAGTTAATGCGCCCGATGGTGACTCCTTGTATCCTTGCATCGCGTCGAAATAGCCAAGTGCCATTACCCTCGCCTACCGCTCGTCAATCCAGGAATCGGCTTTCCCCCAGGTATCAACGTGAAGCGTGACATCCACCTCGTCGTTCTCTTGCTGTCAGTCATCGGTTGCTCGCTCGCTTCATTGACGCTCTGGAAAGTGATGGCCTCGCGAGAGCGGGCGCTGGAAGAAATCGACACCCACAGCCTGAACCTCACCCAGGCGCTCTCCACTTATTCCGAAGGCATCGTGCGCCAGAGCGCATTGATTCTCCTCGGCCTGGTCGAACGCCTGGAAACCGAAGGCAGCGGGCCGCGGCAGATCGAACGCCTGAGCCAGCTGGTCAGCCGGCAACAGCCGCTGATGCCGCAGTTGAGCGGCATCACCGTGTACGCCAGGGACGGGCGCTGGCTGATGTCGTCCAACCGCCCCATCCCGGCCGGCGCCAACAGCAGCGACCGGGCCTACTTCATTCACCACCGTGACGACCCGTCCCGCGAGCCCTTCATCGGTCTGCCCATCCGCAGCCGCGCCACCCAGGAGTGGGTGATCACCATCAGCCGCCGCTTCAACGATGCGCAAGGCGACTTCGCCGGGGTGGTGGCGGTGACGCTCGGCGTGGAGAACTTCCTGCGCCTGTTCGGCCAGATCGATGTGGGCCAGGAGGGTGCGATCGGGCTGACCTACACCGACGGCTCGCTGCTGGTGCGCTACCCGTTTCGCGAACAGGACATGGGGCGCAATTTCTCCAAGTCGCCGATCTATGCCAAGTACCTGGTCGACAACACGGTGGGCACCGCGTCCTTCACCTCCAGCCTGGATGGCGTCGAGCGCCTGTATGCGTTTCGCAAGAGCGACAAGCTGCCACTGGTGACGACGGTGGCGCTGGGCAAGCGCGAGGCGCTGGCGGCCTGGCAGCTCGAAGCCCTTTTTTCGCTGCTGGTGGTGTCCGGGCTGCTGGGCCTGACCGGCATCATTGGCTGGCTGCTGATACGCACCATGCGCCGCCGAAACCTGGCGGAAGGCGAGCTGAGGCTGGCCCAGCGGCAATTGCTCGACAGCAACCGCCAGCTCGAACACCTGGCGCGGCACGATGCGCTGACCGGGCTGGCCAACCGCCGCTGCTTCGACGAAGCCCTGGCCCAGGAAAGCGCCAGGTCCCGTCGAAGCGCGACGTCACTGGCCTTGCTGATGATCGATATCGATCATTTCAAGCGCTACAACGACACCCATGGCCACCCTGCCGGGGATGCCTGCCTGCAGCAGGTCGCCCGGTTGTTCTCGGCCTGCGTGCGGCGCCCTTGCGACGTGCTGGCCCGTTACGGCGGCGAGGAACTGGCGGCGATCCTGCCCGACACCGACAGCGTCGGTGCCGCCAGCATCGCCCGGGCGATGCTCGAACGCCTGGACCAGAACCCCATCGCCCATCACGACAGCCCGTTCGCCCGGGTGACCGTCAGCATCGGCATCGCCTGCATGACCGGCAGCGAACCGGACGTCACCCCGTCGCTGCTCGAACGCGCCGACCAGGCGCTCTGCGTGGCCAAGGAAAGTGGTCGCAACCGCGTGCATATCGGCTGAAGCGACGCGGCGGGGTTCGTCCTGGGCCAACGACGCATCGATTGAGCACAGCGGGGCAACGAGGCGCATCCGCGTGACGGCTCAGGCATCGCGCAGATGTATGTCCAGCCCCTGCACTCCCGGCGCCAGTTCGGGGCGCAGGGTCAGTTCCGGAATCAGGTAGTCCCCGTCGTTCTGCCGCCGCCAGGCAATCGGCGCGTCGCTCCACAATCCGTCCAGGCGCTGCTCCAGCGCCGTGCAGGCCTGCGCGAACGCCTCGGCGTCGATCCGGCTGGTGCGATGCAGGACAAACGGCGGCAGCACCTCGAAGCCCGGATAGAAAAGGATGCCGTGCTGGATCGGAAACAGGATCGCGTCCAGCGATCCATTGACGCCCCGCGGCGCGTAGTGCGAGGCCCAGCCACCGGTGCTGACCATCAGCATGGCGCGCTTGCCGCTCATGTTGCCCTCGCCGTAGCGGTCGCCCCAGTGGCGATCGGAGTGCTCGCCCACGCCGTAGGCGAAGCCACAGGCGTAGACCCGATCGACCCAGCCCTTGAGGATCGCCGGCAAGCCGAACCACCACAACGGGAACTGCAGGATCACCGCGTCGGCCCAGCGCAGCTTGTCCTGTTCCAGGGCGATGTCGGGGCTCTGGGTACCGTCGGCATAGGCCTGGCGCGAATCCTCCGCAACCCGGAAGCGCACCCCCGGCTGGCTCGCGCGGTTGTCGCCGACGTCGATCAGCGGGTTGAAGCCCATCGCGTAGAGATCGGACACCTGCACCGCATGCCCCTGGCGTTGCAGGTGGGCCAGCGCATGGTCCTTGAGCGCGCCGTTGAGGGAGCGGGGTTCGGGGTGGGCGTAGACGATCAGCACATTCATGGTGGTACTCCGCAAGAGATAGGCAGCGCATGATGGGCAGTCGCACGATATAGTTGAAATGAATATCCAATATGCCAGGTATTGCCGTGCATGATTCCCTGCGACGCCTCGACCTCAACCTGCTGGTCACCCTCGATGCCCTGCTCGCCGAACTCAATGTGACCCGCGCGGCGCAGCGCCTGCACCTGGCGCAGCCGACGGTCAGCGTGCAACTGGCGCGCCTGCGCGACCTGCTCGACGATCCCCTGCTGCTCCCCGGTCCGCGGGGCATGCGTCCCACGGCGCGGGCCGAGACATTGCGCGCGCCGCTGCGTCAGGCGCTGGAGGCTCTGCATCAGGCGATCGCACCGGCGCAGGGCTTCGACCCGGGCGCCGCCACGCAGACCTGGCGCCTGGCCGCCACCGACTACGGCGCGTCGACCATCCTCCTGCCGGCGCTGGCCAGGATCCGCGCCGCCGCCCCGGCCAGCCGGCTTGCCGTGCTCGACCTGCAGCCCGCGGCCATGGTCCGCCAGGCCGAACTGGGCGAGATCGACATGGCTTTCCATATCGCCGAGCGCGCACCGCCGCAACTGCGCCAGCGCTCGCTGTTCGTCGAGCATTACGTGCTGGTGGGCCGGGTCGACCATCCGGGGCTGCGGCGCAAGCCGACGTTGAAGCAGTTCTGTGCCCTTGAGCAGGTGATCGTCTCGCCCGATGGCGGCGGCTTTCACGGCCCGACCGATACCGCCCTCGCCGAACGCGGCCTGAGCCGTCAGGTGGTGCTGTCGGTGCCGCATTTCATGTTGCTGGCGGCGGTACTGGCCAGCTCGGACCTGGTGGCCATGGTGCCGCAGCGCCTGGTGCTCGACGACCCCCGGCTCAAGGTGGTGGAGGCCCCGCTGGCGGTGCGCGGGTTCGAGATGATGATGCTGTGGCCGGAGCGGGTGCACCGCGACCCGGGGCACCAGTGGTTGCGTGGGGTGATCGCCGGGTGCGTGGGTGATGGGCCCGTTGGTGGCTGAGGCAGATACCTTGCTCGGCGGGCCTGCCTATGGCTCGGCAGTTTGATCAGGCAACGACAGTGAAAGTCTCCCATCGTCGCGGATTTTCTTCACCTGCACCCGCAGGACCTGGTCCTGGACGTAACGAGCGGAAAGATCGCTATCGCCAGGTAGCTGACTGCGATGAAGCAGTCCCATGTGCGAGCCGATCGTCAGAAATACGCCGTAGTGCCGTATCCCTGCTACATGCCCGTCGTAGACGCCACCAATCACCAGGTCCTCCGGGACGCCATCGTTTTCCATGCCTGCGTAACGCAACGCCGGACCTTTTTCCGTCAGTTCCAGGACTTCCACGCTGATCGTACTGCCCACCGGATACTTCACTGCGAGGCTCGCCCAATCACCGCTGTTGATTCGATGCAGCAGCCCTGCCTGTCCCTCGACGCTTACGCGTAAACCGAAATCCAGCCGCTCAAGTACACGCCCTTCATGTATTCCACCGACCCTCAGCAACACGGGTCTGTCCACACTGACCTGGACTACTTCACGGTCCACGTTGAGTCTCTGCACAAAGAAAGAAAGCGTCACACCTTTGGTCCCACGAACGCCACCGTTCTCGTGAGCCCAGATAGCCATTAACCCGATCTCCAGCTCCACCCAGCAAAACTTCTGTCTGGCCACCATCACCCGACCCTTGACGGGCAGGACTTCATCCAGATATCGACGCGCCGTATTCCAGACGGGTGAGTCTCTACGTTCATGCACCGCCCGCCACCAGTTCCGCACGGGCTCGGGAAGCTCGGTATCGAGCTTCAAATCACCGATCAGCGCTTGCGTCCTGCACCAATGCTTGTTGTTTGGAATGGCTTGGATTCGTTGCTCCAGCGCCTGAGCGAAATCCGCCGAGGCTGCATGATATGGCGCCGCAACGATGAACTTGGCAGCCAGCAACGGCCACTCGGGTTTGCTCTCGGTGAGTTTCAGCCAACAGGCGGCTCGCTCGAACAGATCAGCGTCCTGGAGCCGTCGGTCAAGCAGCGCCTCACAGACGAAGCTCCATTCTTCGGCAGTGTCGCGGCCCACCAGCCATGCCACGCCTGAACGCAGTAGTTCAGCGAGTGGCACCAGATCCGGCCGTGCATCGGCATGCTTGAGCAAGTCCTGCCAAATGTGCGACCAGTCGGCGCGATCCTCGCGTCCTGCCAGCCAGGCGACACCTTGCGACAAATGTTCAGCCAGCGGCACGAGGTCAGGCATCGTCTCGGCATGCTTCAGCAGTTCCTGCCACACATACGCCCACTCCGCCCGATCCTCGCGCCCAACCAGCCACACAACGCCTCGATCGAGCAGTTCAGTGCGCGGTACGACCTCAGGCTGCACATCGGCGAGCCTCACCAACTCCTGCCAGATGTACGCCCACTCGTCCCGATCCTCGTTATGCGCCAACCAAGCAAAGCCTCGACGCAGCAGTTCGGCGAGTGGCACAGCGTCAGGCAGCGCTTCGGAATGCTTCAACAAGTCATACCAAACGTACACCCACTCGATCCGTTCTTCGCGACCTCTCAGCCATGACACGCCTCGACTCAGCAATTCAGAGACAGGCAACTCATCAGGCAGCGCATCGGTGTGCATCAGAAAGGACCGCCAGACATAGGTCCACTCGACCCGATCCTCCCTTCCGACCAGCCACTCGGCACCTCGAAGCAAAAGCTCAGCAACCGGCACAGCATCAGGGAGCGCAGCGGGACGCATCAGCAAGGTGCGCCAGACAAAAGACCACTCGACACGTTCCTGATACTTGGCCAACCATGACCAACCCAAGGTCGCCAGATAGTTCACCTGTGGACTGCCAGGCTCAGCCAAAGCGTAAAGATCCTGAAAGACATATGCCCAAACGGGGTCGTCCTGCTCGGCACGCAGACGGCGCATTCCAAGAATCAAGACGGGATCGCCCTGCCAGTCTGGCGCGGCCCCATCACGCAGCAACTTTTTCCAGACGATATGCCAGTCATGCCGGCGCAAGCGATGCTGCAACCAGCCAAGCCCCATATTCCGCCAGGTGTCCTCCTGAGCGGTGCTGCATTGCAAGCAGTCTTCCCAGACGAAGGACCATGTGGGGTGTGTGATCCGCGACGACTCTCCAAGGTGTTCAAAAGCCCATGCGAAAACTTCGTCATTACCTGGATAACAATTGATCAGCCGTCTCCACGCCTCAGGCCAGACCTTATAGGCCTGCCCCAGTTGCGCCAGCGCCCTCTCCAGCAGATCCGCCCCCAGAACACTGGCAATGCAAGGTGCGGTAGTCGCCCAGCAGGCCCAACTGACAGAGGCATCGGCCTGCCCATCCTCACTCAGCACCAGCTGATTGCCACACCAGGCCCTGGCACACTCACGGGCCAGTTGGTCACGCTCCACGATGCTCAGGCGCTCGCTGATCACCCCTGCTTCATTTACCGAAAACAGGCGCAGCAACTGGGACACCAACCCCGCATCCCGGGCGGCGAGCGCACGCCGGAAGGCGGCCACCAGATCGTTGGTGTACGCCAATCTGTTCGCGGGCTTGCGCAAGGCCTGGTAGAGGGCATCCGCCAGGTGCGGATGGGTCAGGCGCACGGTCTGCCCTTCGCTGCCCATTTCAAACAGGCTGAAATCTCCCTCACCGTTGAGCGTGGCCAGTTTCTCGCGGTCGCTTTCACTCAGCCAGTCGTACGGCGTACTCAGGTAGAGCCGGTTCAGCGCAAGCGGCAACCGCAACGCCTCATCGAGTCCATTGAGCTGTACCCGCTCGCCAAAACGCAGGGCGAAGACGTTCAGGTCACCGTGCGCCAGCTCGACCGCCACCGAGATGAACAGACCGCCATCGTCTTGTGACGCCTGGGACACCGCGGGGCCGCGCTGCGACGCCCGACCGGTGCGCTCGCGATACCAGGCCTCGACCTCGGCGGCCTCGTCGGCGGCGATGGTCTGGATCGTCAGGGGATAGAGATCGAAACCGCGGTAAGCGGAATCTTCCTTGAAAGCATCGGCGAACTCGGTCGGGCCGCAGGTCAGGATCATCGGCCAGGTCTGATGCCCACGCTCGTCGATGAACTCGCCCAGACGGCCGAGATCGAGCCGGGTGCGGGCGCTGCGATCGTAAAGATCATCGATGGCGATGAAATCCGGCCGCCATTGCGCCGGCGCATCGGCGACGGCCCGCAGGGCCGGTTCCAGCAGTTCGGCCTGGCCCTTGAGCCAGAGCACTTTCCAGCCTTCGCCGACAAGGCGCTCGACGGTCTGCAGCAGCAACACACTCTTGCCAACGCCAGAGCGCCCGCTCAGCCAGAAGACCCGCGCCTCGCTTCGGAGATCTCGCAAGCTCAGATCCTGACGTTCGAGCAACGTCGCATACAGGGCGTTCAGGCGATGGGAGCGCGGCATGTACTGCTGGTCGCGCAATCGCGCCAGGGTGATCTCACGGCCGATTTCCAGGGACCGGCTGGGAACGGCATTGCGCTGAAAGTCCGCCGCCGTCAGCAGTTGCCCAGGCAGTTCATGTCCTCGCCGGTCAGCGGCGAAGCGCTCGCAGATGTCGTCGCGGATGCGCTGGGCATCCACGGCCGATGGGGCACGACTCAATGCCCGCTCCAGAGCGAAGCGCAGGAAGCCGTAGGGGTCTTTCAGGTGCGTCCAGACGGCGACCACCGCCCGCCACCACGGATCCGCTTCGATAACGGGTGGCAGGAGCCGTCCCTGGCGCAGAAGCGCGTCGATCGTGGGCCGTGCGGGGTGTGCCGCCGGTACGTCAGTCCATTGCAGGCTGGCGTCGCCTTGAGAGGCGACCAGCTTGAACGTCACCTGCGCACTCATCTGTGGATAGTGCGTGGTCAGGAAACGCTGGATGGTCTCGACTTCGGCAGCGGCATCGGCGAAGGCCTTGCGCGTCAGGGTGCGCTTGACCTGGATGCACACCAGCGTCTGGTTCGCGGCCTGAATGGCGACATCGGAAAGGGCTTCGAGGAAGAGCCGGCCGACCTCGTCGAGCACGGCCCCTCCGGCGGCAAGCGACTCCACGAGTTCGGCCAGATAGAAGCGCAACTGGTAGTCGAAGCCAGCCAACGCATGAATACCGCCAAGTGCCCTGTGTGGTTCCGCTCGCTCATACGCCGAGAGGATGGATGTCATATCTGCCATAGAAACATCGAAGACCTGGTAAGACACGAACAACCCTTCGCCACTGGCCGGTCGTCATTCGGTGTGCGCTTTGAGTCCAATTTCCCGACAAGACGGTAGCAAAATGATGGCCTTCAGGCAAAAGCCTGCCGGACCAACAGAGGCCCGGCAGATCGAGGCGAACACCCCGCGGCCTTGATCCAGACTCCCGCCAGGCCCCCGAACCTCACCACTCAGACTCGCCAAGCGGACGCTGGCCGTCCGTCAGGCCTCGCGCATCCTCCCACAACCCGACAATGCTCCGCGCCTTGATGAACTCGCCCTCCTGCTCCGGCAACCAGCTCTGTCCATTGCGATCGACCTTGACGATATGCACGCCGCGCTCGCGGGTTTCATCCGCCGGACGGGCCAGGGTCCAGACGAACTTCGCGCTGCGTCGCAGCAGTCCGGCGCGGAAACCCGCCGCGGCATCGAGCAGGTCGACCCGCCATGGCAAGGGCGACTGCGCGTACAGCGGCAAGGACAACTCGATCCCGGTATCACGCGGGGCCCGGGTCAGCGCCGCATACAGTCCCGGCGGCGGCTCGGCCACCGGTTCGTCGGTGACGATCAGGGTCATGCTCAGCGGGCCCCCGGCGAAACTCGCGGCCAGTTCCAGCAGGTCGCCAGCGGCAAGGTCCGCCGGACGGCCATCGAGTTCCAGCAGACGCCCGAGCGACAACTGGTACACCCGCTCCGGCTGCAGCATGGCCGGTTTCCCCTCGGCGACACCGGCCAGCCGCAGGTCACGCGGCTGGCCACTGCGCGGCAGCGCGCGCAATGTCAGGTTCAGGGACGCAGCCGTCCCCTGCCCCGACTGGGTCCAGGCCATCAGGGTCACCGCGCCCTGTCGGTTGACCCGCTGGCGGTCAGCGCCGAACAGGTAGAGATCCTGCTCGCCACGCCGTGACACCTGGTGCGGCGGCGCGCTGAGTCCGGCGTCGTAGGCCGGGTCGCAGAACAGCAGCGAGCAGGGCTCCAGGGCCAGCGCACCGCGCCCGCGCAGCAGCGGCCAGAGGGCGAAGCGCAGCTCCAGCGGTGGGTTGGCAGCGCCGGACGGCAGTACCTGCTCGTCGCTGGCCAGGACAAAACTGCCCAGGTTGCGTTTGCCGCCCACCACCCACTCGCTCGGCTGCACCATCAGGCGCAACTGCACCGCGGGATTGCCAGCGGCGTTGGCCAGTCGCTCGGCGATGGCCGCCAGCACCGGACCGGGTACCTGGTTGGCCGGGGCGGACTCGCGCATGTCGAGGACGATGCTCACGTACCCCCGCTGGAACCTCTCGGGCTGCGGTTGCGGTGCCTGCCGCGGCGAGACCTGCAGGCTGCGGAAGACCAGCGAGTGACCGTCGATTTCCAGACTGGCCGAGGCCTGCACGGTATAGGGCGGCTTGGCCGGCAATGCCTGCGGCCCGAACAGCAGTTCCAGCAGTTCACCGGCCCAGGACTCGGGCACCGCACTCGCGGGCGGCTCCTTGTTGTCGTCATCCAGCACCGGTCGTTCGTCGATCTCGGCGATCAGGCGCAGGGTGCCGTCCCACGAGGAGGTAATGGTGCCCGAGGTTTCCGGGGCGGCGACCAGGGTCACGCTCCAGTCGAACAGGCTGCCATCGCCGCGCCGCGCGCGACCGCTGAGGCTGTCGGCCGGACCGATCAGGGCCCGGTGGTTGAGCCCGGGCAACAGCGGCGAGGCGCAGGGCCGACGGTCGAAGGCCGAATAGCCGCTATTGGCCGCCAACGGCCCGGGGCGCGGGGTGCGCTCCACCCGCGGCAGCGCGGCGCTGGCCTGCGCCGGGGCGCCGAAGCGCGGGAACGCCGGGTCGAACGCGCCGACAGCGGCGCCCTGCTGCCCGGCGCCGATTTCCAGACGCAGGTGACGCGCCATGAGGATGCCCGGCCGCTCGGAAATGGCCGCAAGCATGGCCTGACCGGTCAGCAGCGGCTGCCAGTTGCCTCCACCCTGCGCCCCGCCCAGCGCCTTGAGATGCGCGTCGAGCATCCCGGCAACCGGTACCCGCGAACGCGGCGCGGCCGGCACCAGCCAGGGAATCGGCTCGCAGGCGAAGCGCGAGCGGATCGGCAGGTACAAGGGCGCGCGCTGCTGGGCCAGCCAGACCGCCCTGGCCGCATCGGGCGCCGCGGCCAGGGCGGGCAGATCGACCCGCCGCGACAGCGCGGCGATACCGCTGCCGCCCTGCCGGTCGTCGCGCAGCGCCGCGCTGAAGCCCTCCTCCACCCCGGCCATTTCCAGGCCGCTGTGCACCGGCAACTGATAACCGCGGCCGGCATCGGCGAAATCCCGCGACAGCAGGGGGCGTGAGCGCGGCTGCAGGGTTGGCTGCGGCAAGACCACGCTGCGCAGTTCACCGCTGCGGTCGCAGAGCAAGGCCGCCCTGGGCCGTGTGTGCAGGGCGTAGGCTTTCATCGCCACCTGGGCATCGAAGCCATCCTCGGCCTGGCTGGCAAACTCCAGCCCCGGCCAGGGTTGGGCCAGCACGCTGTCGCCGGCCACCAGCAGTTCGCCGCGATCCTCACCCGGCAACCCGTCGTTCGGCCTGGTCGGCGTGCCCTCCCAGTCGCCGCTGGTCAGCAGGGCCGCCGCACGTCGCTGCGCCGGCCCGTCGAGGGGGTCGAGATGCACCTGCGCGACCACCGACAGGACCCGCGCCGCGGCAATGGCCGTCGCCTTGGCCCTGGCCTGCTGCCAGGCCTGCAACACCCGGCTCAGCGCCGCCGCCGAGGCGAAGAAGTACGGCGTCCGCTCCAGGGCCTGCGCAGTGAAGTTGGTGGCAAAAGCCTGCTCGACCAGCAGCGCTCCTACCAGCCGGCCGCCGGCCTCGGGATCACCGTGCAATGGCCGCGAGCCGATGCGCACGGCGCTCTGCAGGTCGGCGTCGGTGGCGCTCGCCGGGCTGGTGGCGCAGGCGAAGGTCGGCGCCACTTTCAGGGCGGCCAGGCTGTCCGGCCAGGCCACGTCGAGATCGATCGGGCCAGCGGGCTCATTCTGCAGCAGCAGCGGTTCCTCACCCTCGCCCAGGTAGCCCGGCGACAAACCCATCAGCGTCGGCAGGCGCAGCAGCGGCACCCTGTCGTGGCCGGCCTGCTCGATCAACCCGACGAAGCCACCGCTCACGACGACATTGCCGGCCTGCTCGCCCGCGGCGTAGATCGCCTGGCGAAACGCCTGGCCCTGGGCACCGTGCAGCACCGAACCGAGGCCGCCGCGCCCCGGCCAGAGCATGCCGGGGTTGCCGTCGCGGTAGCGCGCGGCGAAGGTACTGCGTGCCTGCCGCTCTTCCTTGAACGGATCGGCACCGCCCGGCCACGGCGGGATCAACGCGCCCAGGGCGCCCAGGACGATGCCGTCGACGGCGGTGAAGCGAAATACCTCGCCGTCCTCCTGCACCAGCGCATGCCGGGCCATTACCGTCGCGGTCCACACACCGTTCAGCGGATCGGCATGGTTGATGGCATGGGCAGTCTCCAGCGCCATGCGATGGCCATCGAGCAGCCACTCGACCTGATGGGCATGCACCGGGCCACTTTCGATGCGCAACGTGCGCCGGCCATTGGGCGCGGTTTCCGGGAAGGGAATTTCCTCGTCGACCGGGTTCGGCGCCGTCACCCGCGGCCAGCCGATGACACTGCAGCCGGCGAGCGTGCCATACAGGCTCAGTTCACCGTGCCAGGCGCCCGGGGTGCCGCCGCCTTCGATCAGGACGTGATCGAGCAGGTACCGGCAGCGTGGCACACCCCCCGGATAGGCCCACCGGTCGAGGGCACCGCGAAAGCGCGCCGACTGCAGCACTGACTGGGTGCCCGCACCAAACGCCGCGAGGCTGGCGAGCAGACCGAAGCGCAGGCGTTTGCTGTCGGGGAAACCCTTGAGCAACGCCTTGGCCGGACTGTCGCTGGTCAGGCTCAGCGCACCGCGGGTCAGCTCGACGTGCACCGGCACAACGCTGTCCAGCAGTTTCAGCACGCCCTCATGCCGACTGTCCTCGAGCCCGCCACTGGCGCGCACACGCAGGGCCGGTGTGCCCTGGTCCACCTTGCCCGGATCGATCACCAGCGCATGGGCGATGCGCAGGTGCGTCTGGCTGCCCTGCTCACGCAGCCCGACCTGCAACCTCGCCGCGGTGATCGACAGCTGTCCCGACTGCGCCGGCTCGCCGCGCCAGGTGAAGACCGGTCCCGGGTTCTGCCTGGCACACGCCAGGGTCAGCGGGTAGCCGGCGAAATCGAAGCTCAGCGCTGGATCGAGCAGGCGCAACCTGTCGCCAGCCAGCTCCAGCGTGCGCGCTTCGAGCATGACCAGGCGCCTGCTGACCATGACCGGCAGGCGCACCGACGCCTGCACCGGCAGCACCGCCTGCAAGGCCAGGTGGCCCGCTGGCGAGGCGAAGACCAGCTTGACCAGGTCGCCACCGTCGTCGACATCCTCGCGCTCGTCACCGATGGACAGGCGCGCCAGGATCGTCAGGCTGTCCGGCAGCGCGGCACTGGGCGCGCCGCCATTGAAGGGCACCTGCAAGGCGAGCAGGCGCAACGGCTCGATGAACAGATCGCCCAGGGCGATGCGCTCCGAGCCGCTGGCGAACGCCGTCGTCTTCCCGGTGGCGGGCAACAGGCGCCACTCGAAGCCGCCCTTGAGCAGGTGACCGTCCTGCCAGGCGAAGGTATCGACCCCCGGCGCATGCTCGAAACCACCCTTGTGGGTCAAGGGCAGGTCCTTGAACCAGAACCGCAGCAGCTCCAGACCAGGGTCGTCGTGGGCGCGCACCGTGAATGTCTCCGGACTGGAGAAACGTCCGGCCACCTTCGCGTCGTCCGCAAGCAGGCCGGACAGCGGACGCCACCAGCCATGGCGCGGATCCAGTGGCTGCGCGCCAACCCCACGGGCATCGACGAGATACGTGCCGCGCAGGTACGCGCTCGGGCTGTTGCCCAGCACCTGCACGCTCTGCGCACTGGGCGCGGCACCGATCTTCAGCTCCGTCGCGGACACCGCGAAGGTCGCGCTCAACCCGCGCAGCGCCTGGTTGCCGGAGAGTCTGGTGGTACTGCCCAGTTGCATCCAGCCATATGGCAGGGGCTGCGCCACGTCCAGACCGACCCCGATATTGTCCGTATTCCAGCGCAGGCCGCCGACCAGCGCGTCGACCGCGACCTTGTCGACCTTGCCCAGAGGCCGGTAGCCGACCATGTAGCTGTGCGCCACCCGGGCCAGTTGCAGGCGCCGCTCCTGCTCGCCCCAGAACTGCTCCAGAACGCTCCAGTCGAGGGCGGTGGCGATGGGCGCGGTGTCTGCCTGGCGGGCCGCGTCCGGCTCCTCGGCCGAGCGCGGCAGCGCCGCCGTGGCGAAGGCTTCGTCGAGCACCGGCAGGTCGAAGCGCAAGGCCGCCTGCAGTTCATCCCAGCGTCGGGTCTGCCAGCTGTTCAGGGTCGGCTTGAGCTCGGCACCGGGCACGCCGAAGGCCACCAGACCGATACCCCGATCGGGCGGTTCGAGGGCGTCCGGGGCTTGCGGATCCGGCGGCAATGGCCAGTGTGCGGCCACGCGGTAGCGCCAGTTGCCCTGCAGTACGGCGAAGACCTTCTCGCCCGACCAGTTCAGCTCCGCCACGCGCTTGTCCGGGGCGTCCGCAGGCCGCATTTCGAACGGCAGCAGGTCGCGGCTTTCCAGGGGCCGCACCGAGGCCGCGAGCATCCGCGTCATCGGCATCTGCGCGGCGAGCGGCATTTGCGGATGACGGGACCAGTAATACACCTTCGGCCTTGACCCATCGCCCGCGGCAGTACCGTCGCCCTCGATATCGATGGTCAGGGCCAGGCCCTGCCGCTTCATCGTCGCCCGCTGACCTTGCCGCGTCGAAAGCAGGCTCAGTTGCTCGATCGCCATGCTGACCACCGTGCGTTCCTGCTCGCTGCGCTCCAGGGCGATGTCGATGAACGCGCCAGGGCCGGCGCCCAGGCGCGGGATGGCTTCGCTGGCATCCGGCCGGTCGCTGGACAGCCACAGCAGGCCGCGGGTGGACAGGTCCGGCTGATCGACCACGGCCTGACCCCGCCGCAGTGTCGCCCCGCTGGCCGGGTGGCCTGGCGTCAGGCTCAGGGCCACGCGCAGCCGGCCAGCCCCCTCCAGGGTCACCGACCAGGGCGTCTGGCGGATCGGCAGACCAGGCGTGGCGGGCGGCGCGAATGCCGACTGCACCTGGGGCAGGTCATCGCGCGGGAGGAAGCGCAGGAAGCCATCCAGCGCGTTGGCCGTAGCGACCGGCCTGTCCTCCAGCAGCTCGCTGTCGAGTGCCGGGTTCAGCGGCGGCAGGTTGGCGAAAGGCAGTTGCAGCCAGCCGTCGCTCATCGGAATGAAACCGGGCAACCAGGGCCGCGCCGGGTCGGGCTGGCCGGCGACCAGCGCTGGCAGGCCATAGGCCCGACGCAGGGTATCGGCCAGGCGGCGTTCGTCCAGCGTCACGGCATAGGGCTTGCCGACGCTGGTCAGCAGGTCGACGTGCAACGCCGCCGGCGTCGACACCGTGCTCGCACTCGACTCCAGCTTCAGGTAGGGCGTGACCACTTCTTCCCCGGCATTTCGCGGGCGCGGCGACGCCCAGGCCAGGAGCAGCCCTGGTTCACTGTCCAGCCCGGCGCTGAAAGCCCGATACAAGGCCTGGCTGCCGAAATAGCGTTCTGCCTGGCTACCCAGCGCTCTCGGACTGCCGAGGACGAAATGGCCACCCGCGCACTCCACCACCCCGTCCACGCGCTGTTCGTCGGCCGGGCTGAGCAGGTTCAGACGCAGGTGCCGGGCGGGAATTTCCACCGGCAGGTAGCGGGTCTTGCTGTCGATCAGCAGGCCCGGACGGTTGGGGTGCGTGGCCGGCAGCCCGATGATCGACAGGCCGTAGCGAAACGCCGGGATCTGCCGGGCATCGCCGCTCAGGCGCATGCCGTGCAGCGCCTCTTCCTGGCGTCCCTGTGGCAGCACGGCCATCCAGGCCTCCTGCCACTGTTTGCGCTGCGGGTCGCGCAGACGCTCCGGCTGCAGGGTCAGCAGCAGACGCCGGTCATCGACCGACAGCAGGAAACGCCCGTCCAGCGGGGCGGACTGCCCGGGAAAGTCCACCTGGCAGTCCAGCTCGATACCTTCGGGGGTGAGCACCAGGGCATAGCGGCGGATTTCCTTGGGCTTGGCCGCGGCGGGTGCCTGGGGCTGCAATGCGCCCAACCACGGACAGGCGCCATAGGCCACCGCCAGTTCAATGCGCCCGGCCACCAGGGCGAATGCCGGCACCTCGATGGCCTTATCCACCTTGCCCGGCCAGGGCTGGCCCAGGTCCGGGCACGGCTCGACGAGAACGTGCTGGAATGCCGCCGCGGCGGGCTGCGCCGCGGTCTCGCCAGGGGCGGGCAGCGCACCGCTGATGAAATAGGCCGGGGTGGTCTGCTCCTTGCCACTGCCCGAGGGGTCGAAGGTCCAGCGGCGCCTGCACGGCAGCGACTGGCTCAGCACCTCACCCTTCTCGTCCGGCAGGTTGATCCGCAGCGCTTCCCGGCAGTCCACGCTGTAGCGCTTCTTGCCATCGTTCTTGGGCAGCGGCGCGAAGTTGTCCGGGTAATCGCGCAGCGCGGCCAGCGGGTCGAACTGAACACGCTCGGCGTCGAACCGGGTGCGGTACTTGCCGCTGCCGTGTCCGGCGATCAGGTGCAGGGAGAGCAACTGCGGATGGCGCAAACCGCCCTGCCCTTCGAGCCCGCTGGCATCGATCAGCAGCGCGCGCAGCGGATGGGTGTCATCTTCCGGCAGGTAAGCCTTGCCAGTCAGGGAAGCATCGGGCGCCGCGGCCGCGAGCTCCCACAACGGTTGCCCGTTGGCCAGCAACGGGCCGCGCAGCAGGATATGGCGAAGCGTGGTGTTATCCATGGTCTGGCACCCTCACTGGATCATCTTGACGAGTTTCGGCCATTGCACCGCGACGGCCATGACCCCCGGGTGTTCCGCCATCTGCGCCGACCAGCTGGCGCGGGCATCGATGGCGCGCAGTTCGAGGCTGGCGCTGCCGCCATTGAGCCGCTGCACCAGCAATTGCCAGAAGCGCGAACCCTGCGCGGCCAGGACGTGACCGCTGGCGACGATGGCGTCGATTTCGCTGTCGACGGGGATATCCCACAGGCACAGGATGTCGGCCATGTCCGCGTCTCTCAGGTACAGCGGCGCCGAATCCCACTCCGGTAGCGCCGGGTCCGGCCGTGGCCAGCAGCGCAAGGCAGGTGCGTCCAGGTCGGCCAGTTCACCGGCAGCGACGGCCTGGCTGAACAGCGCGGGCCAGTTGGCCGCCCCGCCATTCTGTTCAAGCCAGCGCGCCACCCGCTCGCCGGCCATGCGGCAATCGTCCAGCAGTTCGCCGCCATCGAACCTGGCGGCAGCCTCCAGACGGTTCGCCAGCGCCTTGCAGGCCTCGGGGAAGGCGACGATCCGGGCGGCGTAGTCATCGTTGCTCTCAGCCGCGGCTTGCTGTAGCGCGAAATACCGCTGATTGAGCCGCAGCACCCGGGCGAAGCGCACGATGGCCTGTTCGAACGGCGCGTCGTACTCCGGCCTGCCGGCCAGCGCCAGGGTCGCGCGCCACGGCGCCAGCGGCCGGAAGTCCACGACCAGCTGGAACGCACGCGGCGCCGGGTTACTGTCAATCCGCGGCAGGCTTTCCGCCGTGGTCCAGCGCGTGCCGCGGCAGCGTACCGCCACCGCTGCGGTCGTCGCATCCTCGGCCACCAGGCGGGTGTCGGACAGCTCTTCGCTGAGCCGCAGGCTGCCACTGGACGCCTGGAAGTGCAGCTGATAGCTGATGTCCGGGTCGGGCCACCAGCACACGTCCTGCGGGCCACCGCTGTTCCGCTCGCGAGCCACCTCCGGGGTCAGGTCGTGGTGCGACAGCAGGCGGTGACTGAGCCGGTACAGGGTCTCGCCGTGCGGTCCGGGCACCAGGCTGAGGATCGGCAGCAATGCCTGCGCGCTGTCCAACGTGCGCAAGGAACGTCGCGGCAGGTCGTCCTGCAGCGCCGAAACCAGCTCGGAGACGACAATGCCGGCCCGTGCCGCGGCCACCGCCAGCACCTTGTACTGCGGGGCGATGGCCGGGAAATTCAGTACCTCGGCGCCCTTCCACAGCCCCGCCCGGGTGTCCGCCATCTCGCCCAGGCGGGTCGGGGTCAGCCGGCGCACCTCGCCCGCCTGCGCCGGCGCAACGGCGCCCAGGTCGTCCCATTGCGCGGGTCGTTGCGGATGCTCGGCCAGACGCTGCGGGTAGAGTTCGGGGTCGTCGATGCCGTGGTCGGCGACCAGCTTCCGCGGCCAGGTCGGGGTGCGATAGGCGCGCAACTGGGTGAGCAGCACATCCGGCTTGCCCAGCCGGGCGAACAGCGGCCGATTGGAGGCGGCCAGCGACTCCTCGCCATGGCGGGCCAGGATCAGCTCCCAGGTCTCGTGCTGGATCGAACTGCCGAGGATCACCGGCGGCTCGATCCGCTCGGTCCGCGGGACCACGGCGATGGCATGGCCGACCGGCTGCTTGCGCATGTCCTCGGTCACCAGTTGCTCGCGCTCCGCCGCCGGCAGCAGACCGACGCCCGCCATCAGGTGCGCATAGCGCGAGACCGGGCGCAGGGCATAGGCGCGGGCATGTCCCCAGCGATCATCGCTGGGGATGTACAGGCGCACGCAGCCGGCGCCATCGGCGGCCAGGCGCAGCGGGTTGGTCCGGCTCGGCGCGGCCAGCGCCAGGTTGATCGACGACGTGCCGGCCAGGCCCGGGCCGGGGGCCGCGGCGTGATCCAGCAGGCGCTGGGCCCAGGCGGTGTATTGGCCCATCAGCGAGGTCCAGGTGTCGTCGTCGTAGCGCTTCGGCTCGGCGAAATTCGGCGCGACGGCGCGCAGGTGCGCGAGCAAGGTGCCCAGGCGACGCGGCTCGGTGCCCATCTGCCGTGCCCAGGCCTTGGCGTTCTGCATCGGGAACAGTTCGAAGACATCGAGGCCGGCCAATGTGACGCGAGGGCTGCGCCGCAGCTTGCAGCGGCTGGGCCTGACTGTCAGATAGACAGTTTTCTCGAACGTTCTGCCACCTTGCTGGGTAATCGTCACCTGCAACCCATAGCGAATTTTAAAACCGACCAGATCAGTCCGCCCGGCAGGACAACGCACCACTAACCGGTGCTGGCCCAGCGTGGACTGTGCCAGTCGCAACTCGACCTGCGGATCCTTTCTGCCCAACGTGACACCGAGGCCCGTCGCTGGATCGAGCAGATCGATTTCATCCTGGCTGGTGTCGCCGTGCGCACGTTTCAACCACAGCGACATCCGCTGCAGGCTCCACTGACCGCCGGACCCGGCATGACAATCAAGGCGCTCTCGACAAGCCTCGGCAGCATCGAAGGTCAACAGGCGATAATCCCATATCGCCTCCGGCACCGGCCGCAACGACAACTGGATCAGCGCCAGGCCATCGTCGTCGATGTCGAACGCCTTGCTCGCACTGCTCGCCGTGCTGACCGCGTCGAACGGCCGCACCACCCGGTTGGCGCCGGGCTTGAGCAGCACTTCGGCAAATGGCTGGCAGGACGTACCAAGGCGCCCGCGCCAGCGTTCGAACACCGCGCTGAACACCGCGTCGACCCGCGCCGCCACCTCGACCGGGCGCAGGAAGCGCCCTTCGCCCAGGTGGTACAGGCGCACCGTCGCCGCCAGCCCGAGGGCCTGCAGCACGCCCCAGCCGTAGGGATCGCTGGCCGGTGGGGTGGCCGCGAGCCAGGCGGCCAGCTCGCTACCCTCGACCTGCGCGGGCGCCTGCAGCATGACGTTGTAGGCGCGGTAGACCTGCGGAATCGCCTGGCCCTGGCGGTCGCGCAGGGCCAGTTCGGCAAGGGTTTCCTCCAGCAGCGGATGCAGCGGCGAACGGAAATCCAGCGCGACCGGGACGCTGGTCAGCAGTTCCTCACCGAGATGCGACGACAGCTCCAGGTTCAGACCGTCCAGCGCGCCAGGATCGCGTTGCCACGCCTTCACCTCCGGCCCCTCATCGTCCAGCCCTTGCAGGCACAGGCTGAGCAGCAGGTAGCGCAGTACGCTGGCAGTGAAACGCCCCGTCTGCAGCAGGGAGAAATGCTCATCCTTGGCGAGGCCGAAGAACGCGTCGGGTGCGGCTGCGCCAGCCAGCTCGACGACCGGCGTACAGAGCCCGACGCGCAGCGACGCCGAGATATCCTTGAGCGTGCGCGAGGCCGGCGAATCGATGGCGATGGTCAGGCGTGCCTTGATCGAATCGGGCCAGCCCTTGCGCAGCAACTCGATGATCGCCGACTCCGGTGCCTGCAGCAGCAGACGCTGGCGCGGCAGGCGTTTGGCGAAGCCCGGCGTGCTCTCGCGCGCCGAGTACCAGGCCCGTCGCGGCGCCGTTGCGCCCTGGCCCGGACGCGGCAGGGCGCGCCAGGATTCGCTCGGGTAATGCGCCTGCCAGCCCAGCCAGTCGGCATTGTTCGACGGCACCAGGCTGGCCTCCTCCGGGGCCAGCAGTTCGATATGGGCAATCCGCCGCGCCCGCTCCCAGGTCTGCGGACTCTCCTCCAGGGCCTGCGCGTGGGTGTCCAGCGGCGCCAGGTCGTCGAGGTCCAGTTCGTGCAAGTCGAAGCCGGCAATGCTGGTCTGGTGCAGCGGGTCGACCACATCCCCGGCCCATTGCGCCAACGCATCGAACTCCAGGTGTACCGCGCTGCGCCGCGCGCTGTCGCGCTGCACCTCGATACAGCGCTGATCGCCCGCCGCCCATTGACCCAGGCTGGCCCCCGGCACCGGCATGCGCAGATGCAGGAAACCGCTGCGCACCCGCAGGCGGTGCTGCGGCAGTGGCGGCAGACGCAGGTGCAGCGGCCACTCGAAGACTTCCGGGCGCAGGCTGGTCGACGCTGCGGCACGTCCGCCGGACAGGTGCCTGATGGTCAGCTCGCTGGGCACCGCAACCAGTTGCGAACTCAGTTCGACACCATCCGCCAGGGTGATATCGGTGCGCAGCCAGAAGCGCGCGGCGATGCGCTGGCCGTCCTGGTTGACCCAGAGTGCCTTGCGCAATTCGACCAGTCGCGCGGGACTCAACAGCGTCTGGTCCCATCCGACCTCGTGGGTCAGCGCGCCCCAGAGCTCGAAGCGGTTCCGCGTGTCGGCGTCACGCTCCAGTGCTTCCACGCTGGCGCGCTGCGCCTCGTTGGCGTTTGCCAGTGAGCGCAATTTGGCGAAGGGAATCTCGAAACGCAGCGCCGGCGCTGTCGCCTGCGCCCCGGCACTGCCCAGGCCGCGCACCTTGTCGGTGGCACCGCCGGCGGCATAGGCCCCCGCCGGCAGAATCAGCTCCTGCTCGACGATCAGGGTGTAGGAGCGCGTGGCCTTGAGGTCCTTCCGGGCCTGCCACGCCGGGTCGTGCACGGCGATATACACGGCGAGATCGTCCGGGGCGGTGTCGCGGGTCTGCCAGCACAGGTCGCAGTCCGCCGGGATGACCGCCGGGTTGCTGCGCAGGGTCTGCACCACGCGGATCTCGGCCTGCGCCGCGCGCACCGGCGGGCGCGGCCGTTCGAAGACATGCAGGAAACTCTTGCTCAGCCCGCGGGTACCGGCGATGTCCACCGGCGTCACCGACCAGGTGAAAGTGACATCCTCGCCGCCGATGTCCAGCTTCGCCCAGGCCCGGGTGGCCAGCAGGGCATCGGCCTCGTTGGCGGTGGGCAACAGGGCCCGGCGCCATTCGGCGGGCAGGTCGCTGAAGTCGTCGACGTACTGCCAGTCCGCCGGATGCACGGCGACATGGTCCAGGTCTTTCCCCTCCTGCTCCTGCGCCGCGCCGAAGGTCGCGGCGGGTTTGACCCGTACCAGCCGTGGCTGGTACTCGCGGCCTTCGATGGTGCGGCGGATTTCGTAGTGATGGAGGAACTGGTCGGGGTCGGGATGGATCTCCTCCAGCCAGGGCAACGACAGGTCCCAGTCCATGCACATGCCGTTGGCGCCCAGCTCCAGGCGCGAACCGGCGAAGATCGGGTCCTGGTGCTGGAACCAGCCGCGCACCGGGTTGAACACTTCCACCCGGGCCGCCGCGCGCTGGGCCTGGTCGTGCTTGTGCACGGTCAGGGACTCGGCCAGGGCTTCCAGTTGCGCGGCCGGACCATGGAACATCAGGCCCAGGTCGAGCACATGGGCCTCATCGAGGTTGGTCCGCGGGGTGCCGCTGGCGAAGGTGACGAACTGGTCGAGGAACATGCTCATGGCCGTCGAGCGCGCCTGCAAGGCACGGTCATCCGCCGGGTACTGCGCGGCGTTCGCCAGATGCTCGCGTTGCGCCAGATCGCGCTGCGCGGCGCGGTCGGCCTCGTCGCGACTGGCGGTGGCGGTCTTGCGCCGGTACTGGCGCGGGCGTTTCGGCTCCTGCCGGTCCAGCGCCAGGCGCCAGAATTCGCTGCCCTCCTGGCGCCAGGAGGTGCTGGTCAGGAAGCACTCGTCGAACAACTGGTCGAGGCGGAACTCCACGCCGGGGGTGTCGACCGGAATCCGCGAGGTCCAGCGGCTGAGCACGTACTCGACTTCGCTGTCGAGGTGTTCGCCCAGCCCATCGGGGCCCAGTCGCTGGACATCCTGCAGGTTGTCCAGCCGGCAGTAGTTCAGGCGGTAGGAAAAACCCGGCAGCGGGTCGCGCAGGCAGGGTGGCGAAGCGTAGAAGCCTCCACCGCGCGAATGGCTCACCTCCTGCGGCACCAGCAGGCCGTAAGCGTAGTCTTCGCCGTCGGGCGACAGCGCCCGGTACAGCACCAGCCAGAACGCCGTCTTGCCGATCGGCCGCCCCGCGTCCGGCAGATAGATCAGGTCAGGCCGGGACTCGCTGGTCGCCGGTTTCTGCTCGACCACCTGCTTGTCGGCCGGCTTCGCCTTGAGCGTCTCCACCTGCGCAGCGTCATCGATGCGCTGGTCACCGTCCTTGCTCGCCGCGGCCGGTGGCAGGTCCGGCTGGTCGGCGCTGATCGACATCGCCAGGAAACGCTGCACCTGTGCCCGCGCCGCATCCAGCTCGCCGGCGTTGAAGGCGAAACCGATACCCACGCCGAGGGTGCAGCCAAACGCCGAGATCGCCAGCCGGGCATTGCCGCGCCCGCCCACCCCGGAGGTGGTCACGGCCATTTCGATGGCGGCGCTGAACTGCACCGAATAGGAAAAACCGATGCGCAGGGTGAAGCTCTTGAAGCCGAGGTCCACCTCCATCCAGGCACGCACGCGGAAGGCCAGCGACGCATCGAGCATGACCAGGCCATAGACCATCGAACCGCTGAAGCGCCAGCTCAGGTAGGCGATCAGGCGGGCGACGAAGCGCGCCTGCAGAGTGGCTTCGAGCGCCACGCCGATCGAGCCGCTGCCGGCGCTGCCACCGAACGCCAGCCAGGCATCGGCCTCGATGTTGTAGCCCCATACCAGGCCATCGTCGGCGGCGCGGAAGATCATCCCGCCGCGCAGGCTGACCTTCATGTTCGCCTCGTCCACCAGGCGTACCGCCAACTGGTCGGGCCAGCCCAGCTCGTAGTGGAACAGCCCCGGGCGGATGTACAGGGTCGCCGACCAGTCCACCGACTCCACCGCGCGGCGCAGTGTCTGGCCAGTGCGCAGGCCTTCGAAGCGTTCGCCGATGAAACCTTTCGAATCACCGATCATCCGCGCCAGCAACTCCGAACGCGGCGCGCTGATATACAGGTAGCCGCGCAGGCCGGGGCGCTCGCGGAAATTGTCCTTGTTGCCGCGAAAGTCCGCGTAGTTCACCCCCAGCCAACCGCGCAGCGAAGCCAGCAGGGTCAGGTCGGAGCGCAGGGCGACGATCATGTCGAAGAAGAACGGGTTTTCCGCTTTTTCCTCTTCCTTTTCGATCCAGGCCTTTTTCGCCGGGTAGCTCTGCAACGCCGCGCGCAAGGCCAGGGTGAAGCGGTCGCCGTCCGGGTCGGGCGTCCAGGCGGCGAAGCGGCCGAGGTCGCCCTGGCGTTTCGACACATCGTCGAGCACGCGGATCAGCTGGGCCGGGGTCTTCGCCTCGTCAGCGTCGCGAATGCCCGTCAGGGTGTAGCGGAAACCGAAGCCCATGCCGGCTTCGCGCATGTAGAAATTCCAGAAGCCGGTGGGCACTTCCACCGCCAGCTTGTCCTTCTGCAGGTAGACGAAGAACGCCTTGCGCCGCGCGCCGGGCGCATCCTTGCGCTCCACTTCGAGGAAGCCAAGGCTCGCCTGCATCGCACCCCAGCCGGGGATCTCCACCTCGCCTTCGCCGAGGAAGCCGTAGGTGTTGTAGCCGTCCGGGGCGAACTGCTTGCCTTCGACGGTACGGGTCGAGGGATCCACCGCCAGCACCGAGCCACGCACTTTCACCGAGCCAGCCAGTTGCAGGTCCAGGCCCAGGCCTTCGGCGCTGATCCGCGGCAAGGCTTCGCCGTCCGCCGGCGGGGCGATCCACAGGCCGTGGAAATCGATCTTCGGCTGCATCACATCGCCGATCTCGGCGAACTTGATCTGCCCCGACAGGTTGATCGCCGGCGCGCCGTCGAAGCGCTCCGCCGAGGGATGGAAGCCGAAGCCACGCAGCTCGAAGGTGAACAGGTTGAACAGCGAGAAGCTTTTCTTCGGGTTCAGGGCCTTCTGGAACGACACGTGCCGCGCCAGCACGCGCGCATCGCCGGTCAGCGGGGTGCGCTCCAGGTTGATTTCGATGTCCTTGAGAAAGCCCAGCAGGCCGCCTTCGAATTCGCCGGCCTTGGGTGTGAAGCGCAGCGAGCCGGTGACCAGCAGGTACAGGTGATAACCGCCGTCCTTCTGGATGCCGAGGTCCAGGTCGGTGATCACCAGGGTGAAACGGGTGGCGTGACAGACGATGGCCTCGCCCTTCTTGTCCAGGGTGACCTTGCCCGAGCGCAGGACGATGCTGCCGCCCTCCTGGAGGAGGGCCAGGTCGAGGCTGCATTCGGCATCGCCGATCAGCGCCGGCGGCAGCTTGCCACGGCCACTGACCGTCGCCTCCTGCAGTTGACCCGCACGCATTTCGAAGCGGCCCTGATGGAAACGGAACGGCACGTCAAGGCCATTGATCCGTACCGGGCTGTCGGCGACGGTGGCGCTGATGTCGATGCCGCGGCGGCCGACGAAGAATGTCGAGACTTCGAACAGGATGCCGTCGTCGCCGCTCGACAAACCCTCGAAACGCAGGGTCATGCGCGCCGCTTCAGAGTTGAGCGCCAGCCCGGACTCACCGTCGAGGAAGCTCAGGGTGAACATCTCGACTTCTTCGTCGTTCTTGCGCTTGTTCTCGTCGCGCTGCTCGATGATCCAGGTCAGCCCGAGCGCCCGCTCGACGATGCGCCGCGACTTCAGCCCCGCGCCCTTGGGCGTGCGCAAACGCACGCGCAGGGTGTCCAGGGCGAGGATCAGGCCGAGCTCGACCCGGCTCTGGACCCCGGCCGCCTTGATGCCCAGGGCCAGCTCACCCTCCACTTCGCGCGTCGCCGTCCGGTACTCGTAGGTAAAGCCTTCGACCCAGACCACCTGGGCAAAGCTGTCCTTCAGCTTGTCGAGGAAGCCGACCGGTTGAGCACCGATCCCCGGCTCACCCATGCCCAGCAGCGGCAGCAGGCGATCCTTGGCGAATTCCACGTCGGCGTCCAGGTCCAGCGGCGTCAGCCGCCACGGTTCCGCGACCGTGGCCACGCCCGTGCTGATGCCATGCAGGCTGCCTTCGAGGCGCTTGAGGAACACGGCCCGACCGCGCTCGACACCGACCAGGACGATGTCCAGGCGCTGGTTCGGGAGCCGCGGGCTGACCTGGGTCTTCAAGGTGATGATGCGGGTATCGGCGCGCCCGCCAGTGTCGTGGCTGGCGTCCGGCATATGCCCGGCGCTGCCGGTGGCCTGGTCTTCCAGCCACAGGTCGGTGCCCAGGTCGGCGATCGCGGTTTTCGCCGCGGGCGTCGCGTGGCTCAGCAGCAGGTAGGCGCCGGGATTGTCGACCAGGTCGAGCAGCAGGCCGGGCTGCCAATCCTTGTGGAGCGTCAGCTCCAGCCCGGCGGCCGTGCAGCGCTGCACGCCGGACAATGCCTTGTTGCGCATGATCAGGACCTGGCGCAACTGCAGCGGTGCCAGGCCGATGCGCACTTCGCAGCGCAAGGGCACCGACAGCGTGCCCGGCCCGCTCAGGGCGAACGGATTGGACAACTGGCCGAGAAGCGCGCAGATGCCTTCGGCCAGGGCATCCAGGGCACTGACCAGCGCCTGACCGACGAACAGCGCCGCCTTCGCCAGGGCCGTGGCGAAACGGCCGAGGATTTCCAGCAGGCGGGTCAGCCGCGGCGGCGTGACATCCGGGCCGTCGAGTGTGGCGAGGAAGCTGATGACGTTGCCGACACCTCGCAGCAGGGCGGCGCCCGCGTCGGCCAGCAGTTCCAGCGGATAGGGCTCGACCAGCTTGAGGCGGACCAGGCGCGAGGCCGAGGGGCTGAACTGCACCTGCCCGCTGAGGCTGATGAAGGTCTGCGGGTCGTCCACCAGGCGCAGTTGCAGACGCTCGAAGGTGACGTCGGCGAGCAGGCAGCGACTGGCGCCATCCCAGAGCAGGTCGACCGTCACATCATCGGCCTTGAGGCCCAGCGGCCCGAATTGCTGCTGCGCAACAGCACCGGAGCGCACCCTGAGCGCACCGGACGGGTCCTTGTGCTTGAGCCACAGACCGTCGCCGGTATTGGCCACCCTGAGCTCGGCGATGGAAAGCGTGGCCGCGCCCCCGGTGATCGTCACGTTGAAGCGGACAAGCCGCGGCTCGATGTTTGCCCAATCGACCGCGTCCGCCGAATCCACCAGGGCCCAGCGCACCTTGCCATTGGCCAGGTCGATGGCCAGATGCGGCTGCCCGGACGTGGCGACCACCGCGACCTTGACCTTGTCGGCAAGCGACCCGCCAAGCTGGCCAAGCCGTTCGAGCAACGGCGACGCTCCCTCGTCACCCGGCCAGACAAGCGTGTCCCGCAGATCCAGGCTGGGGAACCTGAATTCGGGAAAGGCAAAGTTCAGGTCGTCCAGTTCCACCCGCAGCAGTGCCGGGTTATTCAGGCGCAGCACGCAGCACAGGCTGCTGCTGACCTGCAGCGAGGGCAACGCTGGATCGCCCTGCAACTGCAGGGTGGAGTGCAGGGAAAATTCGCCGATGCGCGAGTCATTGCCCTGCAACCAGTCCGCCAGCGGCAGTCTGATCTCGCCGTGGGTGGCGGTGCTCAGATCGAGAAAGGTACTGCTCTCGCCCCAGGTGACCTGCACCGACTCCAGGGCCCGCAATGCCGCGACCAGCTCGGCCCGCGCCTGCTCGCCGCGCCTGGCGATCTCCTTGCCCACGGCATCGACCGAGAGGCGCGGCGGATCGCCGTCGGCCGACGTCACGGCCCATTCGGGCACGCTCACCGGCGTCGGCAACTGCGCACTGATCCTGACCTGGTCGGCCTTGTCCAGGGCCACCGCGGACCACCCCTGACCCTGCTCGCGAGTCAGATACAGCACCAGGTCATTCTCGAACCGCTCGATGATCAAACGTTCCATGCTTCCCCCTCCCCTTGGCCCGACATGCTGCCGCGCGCCCCAGCCAGCGGGCGCAATCGGTCACACCGATACGCTGTCCTGTTCCTGTCTGGCGAGATCCCCGGGCACCCCGCCGCCCGCGCCCAGGCGGCGGATCGTCGACTTGGGCAAGGTCGGGGCATCGGCCAGCACCGCATCCAGGCGCTTGCGCAGGTCGGTCACCACGGCGCCGAGGCTGCCGTCCTGCTTGCCACTGGCCAGTTCCTCCTGGATTTCCCGGGCCATGGCGCCGAGCTTCTCCGCCGCGTCCTGATGCGCCGCGGCGCGGCTGTCGAAGTTGAGGAAGGTCTGCAGCGAGCTCAGCACCAGGGTCAGGATCGAGAACCCGGCGGCCAGGTAGCGCGGCCAGACCAGCTCGGAATTGGCGATCGAGCTGAACGCGCTGGCGCTGACCACCGCCGACAGCGCCACACAGGGGATGCCCAGCTTCCAGCTGAATTTTTCGAAGTCGCGGGCGCCGACCTCGTGTTCGATCTGCAGCCGGACGATCATCCGGCGCCACTTTTCCAACAGTTCACTCTGGCTCATGGTGTGCTCCTCGACACAGGTCCGGGCAAAGCGGGGTCACGCGGCCAGCGCAAGCGCGCGGCCGACAGGGCGATCTTCGGGAAGACCGGCTCCGCCTGGGAGCCGGCGCGGTGTTTCACGGCAGCGGCGGCGTGCTATCGATCCGGCACCCCTCCTGCCCCTGGTACGCCACGCGCAGGACGTGGATCAGGAACCGTCGGGCCTGGAGGACTTCGGCGCGGTACTTGCGATAGCTGGCGTTACTGACCAGTGCATCGCGGTAGCGCTGGTGCAGGGTCTCCAGCTCGCTCACGGCGACTTCGAGATCGTTCTTCGCAGCGGCGAAGTCGGCTCCTGCCTCGGACAGCGTTTCGGCAACCCGGGCCGCGGCCTCCAGCGCGCGCTTGGCGGACTCGGCGGGCGTCTTGGGTTTGCTGGCGTCGAGAAAGTCGGTGAACAGGCCGATGCGATTTTCAGTGAAGGCCAGCGCGACTTGTGCCCGCTCGGTGTCCGACTTTGCGTCGTACAACTGAATCCCGAAGTTCACCGATCCGACCACGACCTTCACGCCATAGGCGGAGCCGATGCACACGGGATTCCTGCTCATGACGCAGGTTTCCACGGCGATATCGACGACCGCATCGATCGCTTCCAGCGCCAGTGTCCTGCTTGCCTGGGCCAGGGCCTGCTCCTTCTTCTTCCTGGCGGCCTCGCGACGGTCCAGGGCAGCGAAAATCAGAATGGTCTCGGATTCCAGCGCCTTCTCGCTCATTGTCGCGGTCAGGGAGATCTGGTCTTGCAGGTAGGCCTCGAACTGCGCCAGCTCAGCGCAATTGGCCACGCTCGGGTTGGCGATCAGGGTGTTGATTCGCGACTTGCATTGATAGGGCATGGTGACTCCTCGGGAAAAAAGCGGCGTCTGCACGTCCGCCAACATCCGCGGCGAACGGTGTTTCCCCTAAGGCATTACTGGGGTTGGCTTGAATGACTGTAGCCAGCCCATGGAAAATCGCCCGGCTTTTTCATAGCCATTTGCCTTTATCGATTCGGCGTTGCCGTGGGGCTGTTCCGGGGCAGCACGACACCCTTCCAGCACCCTCAAAACAGGCACCTGCCTCGCCCAAACCAACTGTCATGGTCGCGCAACCATACAGTTTGGCGCCCATCCCCCCGCGCTGTACCGGTACATCCCCCCCTGCCCTTCTTAATCTGCAGCTGTTCATCAGGCACGGACGCTTCGAAAAACTGCGATTCCCCCTTCCAACAGTGCAATGAAAGGAGCAGCAATTGAGAACTGATGAAACGGTCGTCGTCACCGGGGTGACGTCTGGCATTGGCCTGGCTTGCGCCAGAATGCTGATGAAGCAAGGACGCAACGTTATCGGAATCGGACGTCGAAAAGAGCGCCTGGATAATCTGGCCGATGAATTCCACGGCCGATTCCATGCATTGAACTGCGATGTTCGCGACAGTCAGTCACTGAATAGCGCATTCAATGAGTTGCCCGACGAATTCGCCGATATCGGCAAACTCGTCAATGCCGCGGGTCTGTTGCAGGGCCAGGGAAGTTTGCTGGATATCACCGACGAACATATATCCACGATGCTCGACACCAATATCCACGGCCTGATCAACGTGACCCGCGCGGTACTGCCGAAACTGATCGAAAGTGGCCGTGGCCATGTGGTCAACCTGAGTTCCATCGGTGCCCATGTGCACTACAAGGGCGGCCATGTCTACGCCGCCTCCAAGGCCTTCGTCGAGCACTTCGGGCGCTGCCTGCGCACCGAGCTGGTCGGCAGCCGGGTCCGCCTGACCAGCATCGCGCCGGGCAAGACACGCTCGGAGTTCGCCCTGGTGCAGTGCGATGGCGACCAGGCCCGGGCCGACCGCGTGTACAGCAGCCTGACCCCGCTGGAGCCGGAAGACGTGGCCAACGCGGTGCTCTGGGCACTGCAGCAGCCGGACCACGTGAACATCAACCTTATCGAACTAACGCCTGCTGACCAGGAACTTTCGTACCGGTGACTCCATGAGCCAATCTCTCGCGAAGTATTACGTCAGAAACAAACTTACCCATAAGTTGATCAGCAAGCGTGTGTTGTCGCCGATTTCCCTGGCGCAACAACCGCCGGCCGACCTGGTCAAGGCACTCTGTATCGAAGAGGAAGTTTCCCGGCTGTCGGCGGTCTACAGCAACTTCCAGCAGGCCGATGATGAGCGCACCGGTTTGCCGCGGTATATGCCGTTCTATCGTTTCATCCAGTCGAAGTTCCCTGGCTTCCAATGGCAAGTGCGTAACAGCGACGGCAAGAAGACCCTGATTCTCGACAAGCCGTTCATCAACCAGAGCCGGCCCTCGCTGCTCAACCTGCTGCTCTGCGCGGTCAACGACAATATCGTCACCACACCGGCGCTGAAAGTCCGCTACCCGGCCATGGCGCCCCTGCCGGACGCCCTGGTGATCGACCTGGAGCAGGCCTTCGAGCGGCTGTCGTTCAGCAACTCGGCGCCGCACTTCATGACGCGCTTCGCCGAAACCCTGGTCAAGGGCCTGGCCGGGGAGCCCATCACCCTGGTCTCGCCGGTCTGCCCGGACTACGGCTACGAGAGCAAGAACGGCCGGCTGCGCTACACCTTCGACCACCTCGGCGAAGGCATCGGTCTGGTAGCCGGGCGCGTGGTCAAGACCCTGCCCGCCCTGCAGGCGGTGCTGCGCAAGCATGGCATCGATGCGCGCATCGCCATCGGTGCCGGCGACTTCGAAGGCTTCGACGAATCGACCCTGAACCGCCTCAAGGAAACCCGCGAAGGCTTCGCCCGCAAGCTGCGCATCAGCCAGGGCAAGATCCTCGACATCCTCGGCGCGCGGACCGAATCGATCATGATCGCCGAGGCCGCCGGTGGCGAAGCGCAGTGGCGCGTGCTCACCGCCGACGCCGAACGGCGCCTGGCCAGCCGCGACAACGGCTGCATCGTCGACAGCGACCTCGATTACGCGGCGATCTTCAATGCCCGCCTGCCGCTGTACCAGGCCTGGCACCAGCACCGCAGCAACGAGGAGCTGATGCACATCCTCTACGCCCAGGGTGCCGAGTACGCCGCCATCGGCCAGGTCTTCGCCCGGCAGTGGCAGAACCCGATCGTCATCGGCGCCGACCACAACCGCATGCAGCCGTTCTACTGGCTGTACAGCGATATCCCGGTCCTCTACCTGACGCGGGTGTACTGATGAGCCCGGTACAAGGCGCGAAACAGCGCACTCACTACTGCCAGTACGGCCCCCGCGGCAACGTCCGCGCCAGCTACGCCCATCTGCCGTTCCAGCCGCTGTGGACCTGGCTGACCGGCAAGGGCCTGGCGCAGCCGGCCGAGGACCTGAAAGCACGGATGGAGCAGACCGGCGAGGCGTTCCTGCGGGTTCACCTGCTGTTCACCTGGGCCTGCATGATCGGCCTGGTGCTGCTCGGCCAGGCGGTGCTGGACGGGGCCTTCCATCCGTTGCTGGCGCTGCTGCTGGTGCTCGGTGCCTGGGTGCTGATGGTCAACCGCCTGCGCAGCATGCAGGCGACCTTCCACTACCTGACCCATGGCGCGGTGCTCAAGGACAAGGCGCGCGCCCAGCGTTACGCGCGTTTCTTCCTGACCACGCCGCTGCTCTACCAGGACTGGGACACCTACAACCAGAGCCACGTGCGCGAGCATCACAACATCCATGTGCTGTGCACCGACATCGACCCGGACCAGCGCTTCATCGAAGCGCAGGGCTTTGCCCCGGGCATGTCGGAACTGGCGTACTGGTGGCGGGTGATCGCCACGCCGTTCCGCCCGACCTACCTGCTGCGCCAGTGGCGCGCCACGCTGAACGACAGCTTCGTGCGCCCGCCACGCCATGAAGTGCTGTTCCGCCTGGCGTTCTGGGGCGTGCTGCTGGCCGTGCTGTGGGCCACCGGGACCCTGGCGGCCTTCGGCCTGATCTACCTGATCCCGCGGGCCGTGCTGTTCGAGCACTCGATGTGGCTGCAGCTGTTCACCGAACACCTGTGGTTCTACCAGCGCGAAGCCGGGCGTGGCGACAAGCCGCATTACGGCCGCCTGACCTGGGGCCGCTTCCAGGGCCGCACGCCGCCCACCGGCGGGACCGTCGCCTGGGCCGGCTGGCTGCTCAAGGGCCTGCTGCTGGACGTACCGGTGCGCCTGTACGTGTATCCGCAGGACCTGCCCAACCACGACGCCCACCATCGCCGCCCCAACGTGCATTACCGGCATATCGCCCACTACCGCGCCAGCGTCGAGGAGCAACCGTCGAGCTACGGCCCGTTTCTCGAAGTCTGGGGCTTCATGGCCGGCCTGTACCTGATTCGCGACCACCTCTGCCGCGGCGTGCGCGAGCCCTTCGGGCCGCTGCAGGCGACCGCCATCGACCTGAACGACCACCTGTATTCCACGCCCAGTTCTCAAGGAGCCTGATCATGCAAGAGACCATTCAAACGGCAAGCCAGCAACTGAACAGCAGCGCCTATGCGGCCCTCGACGCCGCCCAGCTGTTCTCCCGGGAAGAGCTGGCGTACATGGAAGAAGCCTGCCAGGTGATCCCCAAGACCATCATCGAGATCGGTGACGTGGGCGAACAGAACTTCCTCTCGGTGGGCCGCTTCATGGAAGACCAGAAAGGCCAGTTGCCGGTGTACCGCAACGACCCGTGGGGCAAGAAAGTGGTGGAGATCCTCTCCTCCGGCAAGAGCCGCGAGTTCTTCAACGGGATCATGGGCGGCGAGTGCTACATCCGCCGTTGCCAGGCCAACCAGCTGGAGACCGGCAACTTCATCGGCAAGCACATCGACACCTACAGCAACCTGGAATACCGCTACTCGGTGGTCATCCAGTTCGGCAAGGAGTACGGCGGCGGCGAGTTCTTCGTCGACTACGAAGGCAAGGAAAGCCTGCTCAAGACCGGCTACGCCGACGTGCTGATCAATCGCTGCGAGATTCCCCACGGTGTGCGCAAGGTGGAAAGCGGTACGCGCACGTCCCTGGTGTTCTTCCTCAGCAAGAGCCCGCTGGACAAACCGAACCTGAACAACAAACAGATCTGACCGGCGTGCGCATCCGCCCATGGAGGGCGGATGCCTTACCGATCTAGCCAGAAGGAACCGTTGCAATGACGCAAAGTACAGTCGCCAGCTACCAGGACACCAAGAACCAGGACCTGCAGGCCTATTTCCTCGGACTCATCTCGGTCGCGGCGTTCGCCATGACCCTGCCGGCGGCGAAGATCCTCGCCGGCGACCTGAGCGCCCTCCAGGTCGGTTTCTTCCGCTCGGTACTGGCGGCGTTCGCGGCCATTCCGTTCTTGATCATCGGCCGCGCCAAGCTGCCCAACGGCTCGCAGATCAAGCGCATGCTGCTGACCTCCACCGGCATCGTCTACGGTTTCCCGGTCCTCACCGCGCTGGGCATGCAGTACGTCCCGGTCAGCCACGGTGGCGTGGTACTCGCCGCCCTGCCGCTGTCCACCGCGATCTTCGGCACCCTGATCACCGGTACCCGGCCGTCGAAAGCGTTCTGGGCGGTGTCGAGCCTGGGCTTCCTGACCGTGCTCGCCTACACCGTGGTCAAGTCCGACGTGCAGGACATCTACATCGGTGACCTGGCCCTGCTCGGCGCCGTGCTGCTGGCGGGCTTCGGCTATGCCCAGGGCGGCGCGCTGTCCAAGGAACTGCCGGGCTGGCAGGTCATGTGCTGGACCCTGGTGGTCAGCCTGCCGGTGCTGCTGCCGGTGAGCCTGTTCCTCTACGACGGCGAGACCCTCGCCAACCTGCCTGGCCAGGGCGTCGCCGCCCTGCTGTTCCTGGCCCTGATCAACTCGCTGCTGGGCTTCTTCTCGTGGAACCGCGCCCTCGCCCTGGGCGGTATCCAGCGCATCAGCCAGCTGCAACTGCTGCAACCGTTCTTCACCTTCGCCTTCTCGATCTGGCTGATGGGTGAAGCCTGGAACTGGCTGACCCCGGTGGTGTGCGCCGTGGTGATCGTGCTGGTGTGGTTGTCCAAGCGCATCTGAACACCGCGCGCGTCGGCTCGCCGGCGCGCGCTTTTTCATCCCTGTACCCGATGGAATTCATTTGATGAGTGCTCCGAGTTTTTTCCGCCCCGGCAGCGAACCACCAGAGCCACCCCTACCGTGCCTCGTCAACCACGCCGAGGGCGTGGTCGGTCTGCTGGCGCTCAAGACGGGCGAGCGGGTGCTGGATATCGGCTGCGGCGATGGCCGTCTGAGTGCGCACCTGGCCAGCCAGGGCGCCGAGGTGGTGGGCTTCGATGTCAGTCCGGAACGGGTGCTGGCCGCCCGCTCGCGAGGGCTGGAGGTCAAGCGCGGCAACGCCGAGGAGCTGTATTTTCATCAGGAATTCGATGCCGTGTTCAGCCATGACGCACTGAACGAAATGCACCAGGCCGAGCTGGTCGCCGGCGGCGCCTTCATGGCCCTCAAGCCGGGTGGCCGCTTCGTCGGCGAGTTCGCCGGCCGCGCCCACGGCGCGCTGATCCGCCAGGCCCTGCGCGGTGCCCTGGAACGTCGCTCGATCGACTCGCGCGGCATGGACCACGACTACCTGCCCAGCGCCCACCAGTACCAGCGGGTCCTGGAACAGGTCGGCTTCCATGTCAGCTACATCAGCTGGTTCGAGCGACCGATGGCACTGGACCGGCCCTTCGGCGAATGGCTCGAACAGCACTACAGCCCTTACCTGAGCGCGGTGCCGGCAGCACTGCGCCAGGCGTTCGTGGAAGAAGTCAGCGAAGAACTGGTCGGCGACCTGCTCGATTGCTGCGGGCGCTGGACAGTGGATGCGACCCGGTTGCGGTTTCGCGCGCTGCGCAAGGCGTGAACCATGACCCACCTTTCAATCAGTCGAACCAGGATCAACGATATGCCCATGCAAACCAATGGATTGGCGCTGAAGTCCTTCTATGCCGACACCCGCATCTGGTCCGGCCAGGACGGCAAGCCGCTGTACTGGATCGATGACCTGAGCCTGGCCGTCAATGGTTCGGAGATCCTCGAAGACAGCTTCATCCCGACCCTGCGCGACAACGACGTAGTGCAGATCCTCAATGGCGTCATCTATTCCTATGAGGACCTGGGCAAGGTCAGCACGCTGGCGGACTACTTCAAGCGCTGGCAGTTTCGCTGCATAGATGGGCATCGAGGAATTGCCGGAAACGCGGGTCGTTACAGTGACTGACGTTGAGGCGCAGGTACTGGTCGTAGTCGCGGGTATTGCTGAACAGTGAGCCCGGCGCCAGGAAGATGCGCGCGTCGTGCGCCTGCTCGATGAGCCGGCGAAGATCCACCTGCGCAGGGAAGCGCGCCCAGAGGAACAGGCCTTCGGCCGCCCCCTCGTCGAATTCCACGCCCAGCTTGCCCAGCCATTCCCGGGCCCGCGTGCGTTCCTGCATGACCCGTTGGCGCAAGGCATCCAGATGGTGCTGGTAGCGCCCGGACTCCAGGGTGTAGGCGACGATGGTTTCGTCCAGCGACGAGCCGCACAGCACGTTGTACATCTTCTGCTCGACCAGGCGCTCGACGAACGCCGGCGGCGCCACCACGTAGCCCAGGCGCAGCGCCGGGCTGAGCACCTTGCTGAAGCCACTGAGGTAGAAGGTCCGGTTCCACTCGTCCAGGCTGCTCAGGCGCAGGGTCTGGCGGGCGCACAGGGCGCCGAAGATATCGTCCTCGACAATGTGGAAATCGTACTTCTGCGCCAGCGACAGGATCCTGAAGCCCTTGGCCGGCGAAGTGTTGCCGCCGGTGGGGTTGTGCACCAGGGTCTGGGTCAGGAACAGCTTGGGGCGGAACTCCTTGACCATCGCCTCCATCGCCTCCAGGTCCGGGCCATCGACGGTGCGCGGCACGGTGATGATGTTGAAGTCGCGGTCCTTGATCAGCTTCAGTTGCAGCAACAGATAGCTGGGGTCTTCCACCAGCAGGTAATCGCCGGGTTCGAGCATCACGTTGCGGATCAGCGAAAACGCGTGGGTGGCGCCGATGCTCACCACGATCTGGCTGCTGGACGCATTGATCTGCAGCTCGCGCAGCTTCTTGGCGATCACCGAACGCAGCTCCTGGCTGCCCGCCGCCGGGGCCGGCACGCTGCACGACAGCGTGCTGCGAATCAGCCGGCCGGTGACCGAAGCCGGCACGGCATCGGCCAGCCAGGACGGTGGCAGGTAGCCGGAACTGACCGGCGTGTCGTACTGCGAGGGGTCCAGCGCGCGGTAGAGGAAGCCGGCGTGCAGGCTGGACGGCGGCACCATCTTTTCCAGGTGCTTGGTCCCGGCCGGGTCGGTGGGCAGGATGTAGTAGCCGGCGCCGGGACGAGACTCGATCACCCGCTGCGCGACCAGGTCTTCGTAGGCACTGCTGACCGTGAAGATACTCACGCCCAACTGCCGCGCCAGGGCCCTGACCGACGGCAGGCGGCTGCCCTGGACCCACTGGAAGGCTTCGATCCGGGCGATGATGGCGGTGCGGATCTGGTCCACCAACAGCACTTTGCTGTTGCGATCTATCTCGAACATTGCGGTTTCCTGATGAAACGGGGTGCTGCCTGAGGAAATGCGGTATGGCCTTTTGCTGTCAGACTACACCAGTAATGCGGGCTTCAGGATCCACGCCGAGGTTTAATTTCCTGAGCGGTCGTGGGAAATGGTTTCTGATGTGATGGCCAGATTGCCGGAACACCCAGCATTCGCTGGAGATCTGTCAGGCCTCGATCGGGGCGCTGCGCAAGGGCGTCGCCCGTGCGCAAGCGGAAAGATGAAGGTTTGATGGGTTAACGGGATCGCCTCCCGGGACGACCCCACGACTGCCGTAAACATGTCATCAGCGAGGAAACCCAAGCAGATTAAAAATCAATCTGCCGGCCGCCGATTTGCGTCTCCGTATCATTTTGACCGGCCACCACAGCCGAAGCGCTGATTGCATTTTGATTGGCCCAATCACGCAACTTCGTAAACTCGTCCTTGCGCATTTTGCTCATCGGCACCAAACGCGAAATAGTCGTTTCAAAATCAGCCATGGTCAGGTCGCTTGCATCAGCAGAACCACTCATTCGCCGCGAGAATGCTTCAATCAACGACTCGCCAACCCACGCTTCGATTTCCGCCCCCGAAAGCACGATATCCTGGCCAAAATTCGCCTCACCGCCCAGAGCGGACAAACGGTCCAGATCAAACTTCTCCGGGTCACGCTTCAGTTTCTTCAGGTGTATCTCAAGAATCTTCTTCCTTTCCACGGTCGACGGGAAGTCAACGAAGAAGATCTCGTCGAATCGCCCCTTGCGCAAAAACTCCGGCGGCAAACCGCTTATGTTGTTCGCCGTGGCAAACACGAAAACAGGCGTCGTTTTTTCTTGCATCCACGTCAACAGCGTACCGAATACGCGTGAAGCCGTGCCCCCATCGGATGCGCCTCCGGAAGAGCCGGAAAGTCCTTTTTCAATCTCGTCGATCCACAATATGCAGGGCGAAATGGCTTCGGCGGTACGTAGCGCGGAACGAATATTGGATTCCGAAGAGCCAACCACGCCCTGGAAGATCTTTCCCATGTCCAGGCGCAGTAATGGCATGTTCCATGACGACGCTACGCATTTCGCGGTCAGCGACTTACCGCAACCTGGCACCCCGGTCAGGAGCAGCCCCTTCGGGGTTCCGACACCGAATTCCTGAGCAGCCTGGCCAAAACACTGGCTGCGCAAATGGAGCCACTTCTTGAGCGTTGCCAGCCCACCAACATCGTCAAGATTCACCTTTGAGTCGATGTATTCCAGGATGCCTGTTTTGCGTACGATCTGTTTCTTTTCGGAGAGCAGGTCCTTCACGGTACTTTCATTGATACTCAGGCTCGATACCAATGAACGAGACAGGCTGTTGTCAATTTCCAATCCCGTGAGTCCCAGAGCGGCATCGATGAGTTTTTCATTGGTGTCGCTGGACAGATCAATCTTGACGCTGCTGTTGCCTTGCCAGGAGTTGACGAAGTTGTTTATCTGAACCTTGACTTCATCTCGTGACGGCAACGGAAAATCAACCAATGTGATTTCTTTTTGCAGGTCGTTGGCGATTTCAAAGCCAGGGGCCACGATGATGCAGTTACTTCGGTATCCGCGCGAGCGAATATTGATGGCGAAATCGCGAAGTCGACGACGGTAGGCAGGATTCGAGCTTGAGGTCAGATAATTATGAGCATCACAAAAAACGAATATGTTCTTGCTGCTCTCTTCTTTTGCCTTTTCTTCGCAAAAGTCCAAGGCCACCTTCAAATCAAAGGTTTTGTCCCCAGCCACGACCCCATTGGTCTGGACACCCAGTGTCGAGTTCCAGACGAACAAACGATGACTCAGCGTCTTGGCGATTTCAGAAATCTCATTGAGTGCGCGCTCTTCCTCGAAAGACTCAATGACCAATATTGCATAACGCGCCTTGAGGTAATCTGTTATCTGCTTGGTACGGCTCATGCCTGGTATCCCTGCGCTTGAATTGAGTTATCTGTGCACCGGCAGACCGGTTTTGGTAACGCCGGAATTCGAAACAACAAATTCGACAACTCTCCTGGTACGGAAAAAATCAACATCGACTCTGTCGCTGGTCTTGATGATCTGCTTGTGCTGATAAGGATGCTCCGCGTTATGCCGGTACCGACCAGCCAGCGTCAGGTCCACGGCCTTGACAACACGAATCATGGCGTCATTCTGGAATATTTCCTTTGGCGTATAGCCTGTATAAAGTATCCAGTTCTTATCGCCATCGACAGCACGTATCAGTTGCTCCAGGGCTGGTGCCTGGTCGAGCGGCTCCCCTCCTGAGAGGGTAACCCCCGCGATGTCCAGCGCATTTATCTTCTGCGCCAATTCATCAACAGACTTCAACTGGCTCGTTTCGCGAGCATGGGTCTGCTGATTGAAACAACCCTTGCAATTCAATGCACAACCCTGCACCCATAATGTCAAGCGTAGCCCGGGGCCGTTAACGTGGCTCAACTCCATGTGGTGTACATTGATTTTCATTTATAGATTCGCGCTGAGAATTTGCAGGGTTTGCTCTTCATGGACGACGGTATATTCCGGTTTCCACTCGGTCAGCAGTTCCGACGTAGGGCGGGAAAGCAGCGATTCAAGCTCTTCGGTGAGCCGCGTGCAGATGTCGCCTTTCACACCACGCACCTCCTCCATGATTTCATCCCCCGTAAAGGTCACATGGATGCTGTATTCGTGGTGAGGCCCAAATTCGATTTCGAACCCTTGGCGCGTTTCTTTCACGTTTGCTGGAACACCTGATGCTTCTATGCGCTTGACGGTCTCATCGATGGCGACACTGACATACGCTTTCTGAAAGCTCAAAGCCAGGTCAGCCATGATCGCTTCATCGCCGTCCGAAACGGTTTCCCGTTCAATGAGGAGTGTGTAGACGCCCTCCTCGACCTGGCAGACAAACAGATTGAATCCATCAGCCGTCTGGCCACAGATCGCTCTGAATTGCTGCGTGCCCATATAACCGATTCTGCTCAGCACCTTTTTACTGAAATCGCTGGCAAATGTGGCGACCAGGCCCGTCGTTGGGCTGAGGCCCATCTTGCCGAACGCTTTGGCAATCGCCTCTTCGTTAACATAGGAAAATTCAAATTTTGTACAGTGAGACATATCAAAGCTCCAGCCGGCGACCAGGAACAACCTCTTCGGCGCTCTGGATGGCCTTCAATACGTCAGGGGTAAATTCAATGTTGCGCGTCGGCGCGGTGGATGCAAGCGCGGGCTCAGGTGCGGCAACGTGTGAAGTCGAGGCTGGAACCCCAGCGTCGACAACCGCACGACGCCTGCGTGCCACCTGTGGCGCAGCACTGTCACCCAGGAGACTTGCATCGATCACTTCCAGCAGCTTTCTGATTACCAGAATGGGATTCGATGTCAGCTTTTCATAGAGTCCGATGGTCAACAGAACATCGGAACCATCAGTGAATTTCAACTGAACAAAGTAACTCTGATTTTCATTGCTGATAATACCAATCTGCGCAACATCGCTCAGCTCCCGTGACAACTTTTTCCAACGCTGCCCATCAAACGACGCCACGATCAATTTTGTTGCCGTTGCGGCAAACGCATTGCTACCAACGGCAACGTCGTCGGCATCGAAATTCTGATAGCTGACAAGGGTCTTCTCCCCTGTTGAGAACCCCAGCGCGGTCGCCAGATACTCACTTGTCGAAAAATCGATATCCGCGTGGAATTTCAAGCTTTTTGACAGCACATAGAGGCCACCCAACCCTGACAATCCGAGACCTATTGTCTGAAACGCGTGTTTCGGTTCAAGCACCACGAAAACCGCCATGATGAAAACCATGATTCCATAACCGTAGTTTATGGCGATCTGCGTACTGAGCTTTTTATTTCTATAAAACCAGAATGTCTTGCCCGGAATATATTTCTTCGACGGTACCAGTGCCAGAGCGCACGCACCAAAAAAAACCAGGCCAATAAGCCCCATTGCAGCTTGACGCGCCTGCCCGTCCTGCAGCCCTTCAATAAACATTCCCGCACCGGCAACGATAAAAACAGGCAAGGCCGCGAGCACCAGGCCGCCTATTATCTTTCCCTTGGTGACCATCATCATTTTCCACATCGGGATAGTCTTTATCATTCACAAACTCTCCTAGAGTTGGTACAGCATCGCGTAGCAAGGGGATGTCTTTGGAACTGTTTACCGCCCTATGCTACATGACGGTCTTGAGCCTTTCACGCTCCAGAGAGGATCTGGAGCAGCCCTGTTTCTCGCGGCAACTTCGAGGCTCTGTACGAAATACATCCGAGCTCGCCCATGCTGCGTTGAAAACAGACGTGACCCCTCGACTACCGGCCTCGAAGCGTCCCCCACCGAAAAGCTAATGGCAATTTGCCTTGCCACTGCTAGGCTGGCTGTTTCATTTCGAACCGAACAAGCGATGCTCACCATCAACAACCAGCAAATGCAGGCATTCGAGCGCGCTCAACTGCACGGTTTCGTCCAGCGCGTGCTGGTCCGCCTGGAACTTGCCTGTGGCCAGGCGCACGGCTGGGTGGCGAACGATGTGCTGCTGGGCCTGGAAGCCGCGCGCGGCTTCGGCCTGGAGCATGAAGCCGAGGTGGCCGATTTCATCGAGGTCAGTTGCCACTATCTGCCGCCCCTGCCGGCGTTGCCGCTGACCCGCGCCAACTGGCCCGTGCCGGCGCTGGCGATCCTCTGCAGCCATGGCCTGGCGCCGAACGAAAAAATCAGGCGCTATCGCGCCTGGGCCAGCAACTGGGACCGGGAGCTGCCATGACTCTGGTCGGCGCCACCATCATTCCCTGCCCCAGGTCCGAGCAGAAGGTGGCCACGCACTGGCTGGAGTTCGAACTGGTGGGCGAGGACGACCAGCCGGTGCCCTGGGAGCACTACCTGGTGATCTTCCCCGACGGTACCCGGGCCTCGGGTTATCTGGACGAAAACGGCAGCGCGCGCCTGGAAGGGATCACCCAGGAAGGCGTCTGCAGGGTCGGTTTCCCGGAACTGGACGGCGAGGCCTGGGAGGAGCTCGAACTTGAGTAAGGACAGCAAGAAGCGCAAGGATTTCGACGGGAAAGATGCCTGCGGTCTGTGCGGGAACGAAAGCCAGACGCTGCATCTGTGCGGGGCCTGCACTACCAACGGTTGCGACGACTGCATGAGCAGCAGTCGCCACCCCCTGTATGGCAAGGCGCGTTCCGGCAACCTCTGCTGTATCGGCAATGGTGGCAGGTGCCCGACCTGCATGATGCCCTTTCGCACCGACGAGAACGTACAGTGCATCGTCTGCAAGCAGGAGGTTCCATCCTGCGACTGCTACATCAAGGATGTCTGCCGCACCTGCCTGGTCCCGAAGAGAACCGAGGTCAAAAAGAAAACCATCAAGTTCCAGCCCATACCCGGTTCCGCCAACACCCTGAAGCGTCAGGTCTTCGTCGACGCCCCGATAAACAATCACAAGGTCCCGCCACGCAAGTCGACGCCCGCCTGCCTGTCCGCGCCATCGAACGCGAACGAAAACGAGGACATCGGCGATATGCGCCTGTTCGATCGAGGCCACATCATTTCCCTTGACCTGAACGGCACCGACCATAGCCACCTGATCACACCGATGAACCCGCAGTTCAACCGCAACGGCAAATGGCGCCAGATGGAAACGACCATCGGCGACCTCATCGGCGGCGGTGCAGCCTGGAATATCGCTGACGAACGGGTGACGATGCCGACGAAAAGCAAGGTCACGGTGTCCCCGGGTACGAAGAATGCGCTGAATGTCGTCAACAGAATGGAGGTGCGCCTGTTCTACGACGACACCCACGGCGACGGGCGCATACCGGTCTGGTTTCACGTGAAGCTCATGCGCAATACGCAGATGGTGACGCATTTTTCCCTTGGCAATCGTGGCGTCGCACCTGCCACCGTGACCAACGACACAGCCCACGGCGAGTTCAGGGCCGCGAAGAAGATCTTCGAGGGGCTGGACCGGGAGACATTGCGCGGGTTTCTGTTCGATAAAAACGATCTCGATCACTATGTGCTCGGCGAGGGAACCCCCTCCAAGCCGCCCAACCAGTTGCTGCAGTTCATGTGGGAGGTCAACCACCTCTCGCAGAACCTGAGCCGCGCCAGGGTCTTCAGCACCATGGACGTGGGCACGCAAAGCCCGTCAACCGCCTATGACGATTTCCAGCGTCACTACCTGCGCCTGTTCAACCGCTGGAAAAACGACGGCCAATTGCTTTCGGATGTCAGCGAGGATGAGCTTTACGAAGGCGAGACGGCTGATGTCTGGGCTGAACTGGACGAACAGGGAGGAAAAGCGGCCCCCGAGGTCGATCATGTTTTTCCCAGCTACCAGTCAGGCAGCAACAGCTATCTGAACGCGCGCCTGGTCAGCTTCCAGCACAACCATGCGTACCGGGAAAAAAAGACGATAGGGGCGCAGCCGGTCCATGTGACGTTGACGGAGGCCTTTCGAACGAAAGCTGCGGGACTCCTGCACAAGGGCGAGATCCATTTAGCGCAGAGCGTTCCCGTCATGACGAGCGTCCCCATCACGAACAAGCGCAAGTCAGCCGTGGCCTGCATACCTGTTCCCTTTGATCCGCATCCGCTCACCAATGATCAGGTCGAAGTCGAATTGGAAGAATGGTTCAGCGACGAAGCTCTGTTTGACGCGGAGGCAAACCATGTTTTCCTCAATGGCCACAAAATGGGGACAGACTCGATACCGCATAAATTGAGGCACGAGAGACAGGGTTTCCTGAAAGCAGAAGCCGCGCGCAAAGCGCGGCAGGCGCTGGAAAAACAAAGGAAGCCGATCTATGTCGCCCTCTATGCACGGCATGCACAGGCAGTGGACCAGGTGACAGGTACACTCCGCGACCATGAAGGCAATTCCTTGCAATCCCTGATCGACGCAGCAACGCTGTGCGAGCCCTCCGATGTCATCGGCTCGAAGAACGCAGACACGAGCATGAGGATCGAAGACACCAGCGTCAGCGACGCAGCCTGCGAGCGCGCGCTCCAGGCCATGAAGGATCTGCTGACCGCCATGGGCAAGGGGGCCTGACATGCCCATCTACCACCTCGTCAGCGGTAACGACAGCGTCGACAGCATCGCCTACGACAACGGCCTGTACTGGCAGACCCTCTGGCATCACCCGAACAATGCCGAGCTGCGCCAGGCGCGCGGCGACCAGCGAAATATCCTGGCCGAAGGCGATCGCCTGTTCGTCCCCGACATCACCCCCCGCGATGTCGCCAAGGCGCTCGATCGCCGCCACCGCTTTCGCCGCAAGGGTATTCCGGTCACCGTGGAGGTGCGCCTGACCGAGAATGACGACGAGCCGCGCGCCGACCTCGGCTACCGGATAAAAGCCGGCAAGCGTGAAACCGAGGGACGCAGCGACGCCGACGGCTGGATCCGTTTCGGCCTGATGCCGGACATCGGCAGCGGCACCCTGACCCTGGAAACGGGCGAGACCTTCGACCTCGTGTTCAGCTCGATGCGACCAAGCGCGACCCTCAAGGGCGTACAGGGTCGCCTGCGCAATCTCGGCTATTTCGACGGCCCGCCCGATGGCAAGACCAGCCCCGCGCTCGACGCTGCGCTGCGCCATTTCCAGGCCCTGTGCGGGCTGCAGGTGACCGGCGAGGTGAACGACGCAACGATCGCGGAACTGGAGAGACGCCATGGTTCGTAGCAGCCCCGGACTCGGTTTTCTGCCTCGCGACGCATCCCGGAGCAGACCATGCTGACCATCCGCAACGCTCAGCGCGTGGCGCTGCTCGACGCCTTCGTCGTCTGGACCCTGGACTATCTGCGCGAGCAGGTGCCGACCCAACAGTTCGCCCCGCCGCCGTACGCGGGCGCCGAATGCGACCAGGCGCTGCTGCGCAAAGGTATCGAGAGCGTCTGCGAACGCGGCCTCGCCGCCGGCCTGGAAGATACTCGCCTGCTCCTGCGTCTGGTCCTGATCGTGGCGTCGATGCCTCCGACCTTCCTTCAGGATGAACACGCCGCACGCCTTCTCGACGACCGCACGCGCTCCGCCGAGCGCCGTCTGGACGACCTTGCCCTGCTGGCCGAAAGGAGCCGCTGATGGCCTATCCACCCGACATCCGCGACGCGGCGATGTTTCCCGCCGCACCGCCGGTCGCCATCGTCGCGGCCTGCAACCTGGCCCAGGACACCTGTTCCATCGACAGCCTGACCCTGACCGGGCACCCCTCGGCCGGGACCAGCTTCGACGCCGCTCCCGGCGCGGACCTTGCCGCGGGTACCGCCGGGCGCTATGTCATGGCGCCGCTGGTGGAGAACTTCCCCGTGGCCTGGACCCTGAGCGGGCACGCACGCATCCGCCGCCTGCGCCTGGAGCTGTACCGACGCGGTGATGCGCTGGCGTGCTGGTGGAAAGAGCTCGACTACGGTGGCGGCGGTATCGCCGCGAATGGCTCGACCACCTTCGACGGCGATCTGCACAACAATGTGCACCTGGCGAGCAACCCCGCCTCCGTGGTGGCGGTCGGCGCGGCGCTGGGCGGGAATTTTCCCCTGCAGGTGATGACCGCCGAGCATGCGCCCTACAAGCTGGTGCTGCGGATTCAGGAGGTCGAGGCGCCGACCCGGGTGACCTGCGCGGCACGCTGGATCTACCTGGATGTGCAGGTGCATGACATCCAGTTGCGCCTGCAGGGCGCGGCCTGGATACCCCCTGCCGGCCCGACCTACCCGGAACAACGCTTCCGGCTGTTGACCGTCGACACCCACGCCGCACTGACGGCGCAGCTCAATCCCGGCGACCTGGGCGCCGCTGCACCGGCCAACGTCAGCGTGCCCCTGACAATGAACGTCTTCTCCAGGTCGTCCAAGGACTTCTACTCCAATGCCGTGTTCGCCGGACATAAACGCCTGTTCGGCGACGGACCGACCTTGCCGCTCGAAGCCACCCTGCGTATCCGCCGCTCGGATGGCACGCCGGCCGGCGCACAAGCGGGAGCGAGTGCCCTGGGCGGACTGGGTGTGCAGTGGGATTGGCAAAGCGGTGCGCGGCCGGTGCACCCGAACGCCACGGCGCAGGCCTTCATCAGCAACGCGCTCAACTACAAACCCACGGAATGGCCCCATGCCCTGAGCAACTGCCATGCTGACCATGGCGGCAAGCGCAATGGCCTGAGCCCTCACTTTCTACCCCTTGACGCGGGAACCCTGGGAGCACCGGCCGATGCCCTCGGCGCGGTCGCGAACCGGCCCTGGGCCGCCAGCTCACAGCCGATCGCCGACTCGGCCAATGCCAATGGCGGCAAGGCTGGCATCCTCTTCCTGCCCTCGCGGATCGCCGGGGACACCTACCGTCTGCGCATCTATCTGGGCTACCCCAACCTCGGCGCCTTCGCTGTCGCCGCGGACGCGGCACTGCAGACCGCCGCGGACAACAGCGTGAGCCTGAGAAGCGCCAGCACCTTGACCGTCCGGCATCGGGTCGATGTGGCGCGCCAGTGGCGCAAACACAACGCCGTCGACGCGGCCGGACTGGTCTGGGCCGATGTCCGCGCCTTTCTGGCGGCAGCTTGCGTCGACCTGGTCGCGCCCCCTGCTCCGCAGGACATCACGCCGATGCACTACCAGGCGATCGCGGGCGCGTACTTCCCGACCATGGACCGCGCGCAGCGACTGGCAGTGGCCGCCGCCGGCAACCAGCACAACGGCCATTACGCGCTCACGTTCGTCGACTACGCAGCGTTCTGCGTCGCCGTCAGAAATCACGGCGACTGGCTGGATGGTCAGGTCGGCGCGATGCACTTCATCGATGATGCTGCCTGCAGGGTCGCGCAGCTCAATGCCATGGGCCTGAATGGCATCAACCGCCCCAACGGCTACCACAGCACCGATCTGGTTCTGCCTACCCGGGCCGATCTGCAGCGGACCTCCGTCGGACGTCGTGACGCACTGCTCAAGACCATCGGCATCAGTGACGAGGACAGCTACAAGCAGAAGTGCAAGGACTGGGGCGGCGACATCACCGCGGCCTTGTGTGGCTGGCATGCGCGTATCGTCAGCACCGATCAGCCGGGCATCCATCTGTACCATTTCGACTTTGCCAACCAGTGGTACGACTACAGCGCCGCCGGCGAGGCGGCGACAACCATATCCAACTACCTGCTCTGCCCCGAATGTGGCACCGCGACCCACACGAACGTCGAGGAGGACGGCAACCGCGACTGCACCAACGTGGCCTGCGGGCAACGGCTTGACCAGAGCGCCGTGGTCACCTGCTACGCACCGTTTCGCTACATGAACGGCCAGACAGATGCCTGGGCCAGGCGCAACCTTTCCAGGCGACAACGCGCCATCATCAAGGCCGGCAGCTGGGTTGGCACCACGGCGGCGATCACCATCGCCCACGAGATCGGTCACACCCTGGGCATGCCCCATGCCGGGCCGAAGGCGCATCTGGGACCGTTTCCGCTGGCGTCGACGGGTGGCATGTATCCACCGTTCCACGACACAGCCGACCAGACCTGCATCATGAGCTACAACTTCACCAGCGCGCCGCTCCTGCATTTCTGCGGCCTGTGCAGCCTGCGCCTGGCCGGCTGGAGCATGGGGCGCTCGAATGTGGCGACGCACCAGACCGATTTCGTGCAGGACCAGCTCACCCTGCCGCTCTCCAACCAGGGCCGCTTCAACCAGGCCCGCACCCCGGCCCCCGGGGCTGCCTGGGTGACGCCCGATCCGGCCCAGTGCACAAGCTGCCAGCAACCCTTCACCACGGGGCGCCGGGCGCATCATTGCCGCTTGTGTGGCGACGTATTCTGCGCGGACCACTCCAGCCACACGCAACCGGTACGCAATCCGCTCAAGGCCGACCCGGTCTCGATCGAACGGGTGTGCAGCCAGTGCCATCTACCGCAACCGGCCCCTCCACACGTTCCGGACCGCAGCGCCCGCTGGGAACCGGACGAGAATGCCAGCAAGTGCAAGCACCCCGGTTGCACCGTGAGGTTCTCCACGACCAATCGCATTCACCACTGTCGTGCGTGCGGGCAGACCTACTGTGCTACCCACAGCGACTTCCAGGAGCCGGTCCGCTATCCACTGCTGGAAAAGGGCCAGGTGTCCGAGGAGCGTGTCTGCGATGGCTGCAATGCGCTGTACCAGTGACGTGGGTGGCCTGGGCATTCGGGAAATGATGTCGCCGCATCAAGCTACAAATCTTCCTCTTGATCCGACTTTCATGTAGTCCATTTCCCAAGCATACTTTTCCGCCTTTTCAGCCGTTGCGCTCCTGGAAATGGGCACCTAGTCTTCGCCGGTCGCCGTGGTTTGGCGGCAGGGTTTGGTAGCCCTACATCTTCTCCAGAGCGCAAGCGTCCATTGCCTTCAGCCGACTCGTGCGGTTGTTCAGCGTCATGGTGGCTGTGCGCGGGGCGCCTTCGTGCGCGCCGGGTTGCCTGGAGACCGGTCTACCAACCCACGTACAGCCGCCACCTTTCGTTTGGTAGCGACAAGGTGTCGGTTCCTCATTTCTCCAGCGAGGTACACGATGAAAAAGATCGTTCCGGATCCACCACCCGCCCCGAACCTCACCACTGCCCACACGCATTTCGGCACCTGCCAGGGCACCCACCCACCGCTCTTCACCGTCTGCGCCGACGCCAGCCTCGAAGACGTCCTCGTGCACCTCGCCCTGTCGCTGGCCTCGGCCTATGAAACCAACTTCCAGGTCTGCGAATCGGCGGACAAGCCGATCCAGGGCGTGGCCTGGGCGACCCAGCATTCGCTGGAGATCTGCCAGGCCTTGGTCGAGGCGTTGTTGCGCAGGAAGCCAGCGAGCTGAGCAGCGTCATACCGGGCCGCACAGGCGGCCCCTCGACATCGGCATCACGGCGTTGGTGCATGAATGCATAGATATCTACACAACTTTGACGGTCTGGCGGGAAACCGCATAAAGGCCGCCAGGGGCCCGCCTTGAGTCTTGCAGCGCCTGTGAGATCGAGCGCCGCCCGCGCGGCGCATCGCGAGCACGCTCGCTCCTACATTTTTTGCAACGTGCCTATGCCTGACAGGCCATGGTTGACCGCCTTGTGTGCACAACGCGGTATCGCGTCGACCCAACAGTTTCCCCGCGATAAATCGCCAAGCGCCAAAGGCTGGCAACGCCGCTCTCACAGGCCATGGCACGTTGCAAAAAATGTAGGAGCGAGCGTGCTCGCGATGCGCCGCGCGGGCGGCGCTCGATCTGGAGGGCGCTACAAGGCTCAAGACAGGCCCCTGGCGGCCTTGATGCAATTCCCCGGCAAGCCTTCAAAGATGTATAGATACCCATGCGCATGAATGGGTGCCAGCATGACCTGCAAAAGATAGAGTCGAACCCCGTGATGTCCTCGCCAATCGGAGCACCTGATGTTCAGCCATGTCACTGTCGGCACCAACGATCTCGCACGCACCACAGACTTCTACAAGCGCGTGCTGGCACCGCTGGGCATCCACCTGCGCGCGTTCAAGCACAACCCGGACCGCGCATTGTTCACTCGGGACATGGATGCATCAGGGACCGCATTTTGCGTCTACAACCCCTTGAACGGAGAACCCGCGACACCCGGCAACGGCTCGATGGTCGCCTTCGAAGCTGCTACGCGGGCCCAGGTCGATGAGTTCCATGCACTCGCCATGGCCGCCGGGGCAACCGACGAAGGAGCGCCAGGATTGCGCCCTCAATACTCGCCAGACTATTACGGCGCTTACATCAGGGACCCTGATGGCAACAAGATATGTTGTGTCTGTCACGGTACTGAGTGAATCCCTCTGCTATCGAGGCATTCGCCAGCGCAAGAAAAGTGTTTTTGCGCAGGAAGCAAGCGAGCTGAACCGCATCATACGGGGTCGCATAGACGGCCCCTTGACATCCATGTTGCGCAGCCATCTTCAAAGACATTCTGACGCAGTCCTACCCTACATCCTTGAGCAAAACACGCAGTGCGTTAAGCTGCTCCACCGCTTGCTCGGCGGCTTTTACAGGCGCAAGACAACTACCTAGGTGAATAGTGATATGTCCGTCTGACTGCCGGGTCTGGCGAATCTGGTTTCGCTTGCGTTCAGCGTTCGCGATGTCCAGCATCTGCTCTCGAAATTCGGCTTTTACACAATTGAGTGACAGATAACTGGTAACACGAAAATGCTCTCCCTCTTGACGAACGCGCATCACTGCCGCCCAGAAAGTTCCTAGTTCCGGATCAAGCAACCGCTGAAACTCTTGCAGACTGAAATAAGTTACGACACGACGTGGATCAACGAGTAACTGACTAAACTCTTTGTGCAGTGCGCTATAGAACCTGGCAAATTTTCGTTCCTTAAGACAGCGGTCCCAGATCTGCGGTCGCCGACCGTACAACTGAAACAGCCGAACACTTGCTTTCGCTTCGTTTCCTGAGCCCGCGTTCCTGACGAGTGCAGCCAGGTCTTTGGCGCGGGATCGCGGCGCGTTAGGTGTCAACAAACCATGCAGCGTGTCCAGTACATCACCATGTCGACCAGCGACGGTCGTCACCAGGGATCCCAACATACTACCTTCAGCGAGATCATCTTCGTCCTGCATGGCAAGTCTAAACTGAGACATGGTTGATCTGACATGAGGCGCGACCCAGTTCAACTGCTCCACCTGTGCAAGGAACTCTGTCAGCCATGAATAACCTATCGGAATCCATCGATTATCCTCCGGCTCTTTTTCATTACTGTCCAAGTACAGGTGGATACCGCGATACGCTGAAAAGAGAGCGCTCAGACCTTTGTGGTACGTTCGGGTCTGATCAGCACCTTCTCGATGACCAAATTTGTTTTCGATGGCGACATACAGTTTTGCCGCGGGGTCCACTACCAACACATCAATATAGCGGGGTTCCCCAGGCAGGCCCAGTTCAGCCTCAACCATGACCGTAACTGAAGAGAACGCAAGCGTATTGATATTCGCGGCAGCGAGGAAGCGTCGGTCATTCAGGCTCAAGTTGGCGACTTGCGCAGATAATCCCGCTCGGGTCAAAAGAGACTTGAGTGCCTGGTCACCCAGCCCATGTCCCTGTGTCGGGTCAATCAACCAAGCCAGAAAGCGTGAGACATTTACTTCTTTTGGATAGCAAATCTGCAATGCCTCGCTGGAGGTGGACAGCGCGAGCATTCGTTGTACATCCGCATCGGCAAAAACTGCATCAACAAGAGCGTCAAGCGTCATATATATTCAAGACCTGCGGCGCAACAGTTCGGCGGCATGCTCACGTTCGGCTTCACTGTGATTGTAGGATACGGACACAATTCTAAGCTCATCGTTGGACTTCGAGTCCAAATACCGAAGCCGCTGCGACAGCACACGAGCAGCCATCCGGCTACTGGAATCTGCGGTTCCAGCAGTTTTTTTTGCCAGCCGACTCAATACTTCATCCGATTCGTTTTCAAAATGCTCTCGACGCTCGCGTTGTTTCCCTGCCTCCTCTTTGATCTTATCAACCATTGCCGTAGCTGCGGCAACCGCTATACCTGAGAGCGCTTTTTTTGCATTCTCAACAGTGACAGTTTCAACAATCTTCTCTTTGCTTTTCTGAACGGCTGTGTCCAGCAAGTCGCGCCAGCTCATTGGCCTCTCCTTTCAAATACAGTCCTGAAGTCATATCGGCTCCGTCGTAGAAATCTTTAAGGTGTAGTTTCCGCCTACGACCATTGATTGACGGGATACCCAAGGACTTTTTCCGCAAGAAACACGCAGCCTGATTGACCACATATCGCTCCTTGACAGCCACGCGGCCTGGCCAATGGAGCCCGAGCAGAATTTCGCAGCAGGCCCCCTTGCTCCCTGACCGCCCCACCATGAAGCCGGTTTACAACTCAACAAGCGCCTGGATGCACCGATCCCCCGCTCAAGGTTAATGACCTCACTGCTTACATGAGTGCGACAGCCAAAGTTCGAGCGGAGGGGCTGCCACTTCTGTTTTTGCCTCGACCGCACGCAACTTCACCGAGCACCCCTTCGACATGAAAAATTCTTCTGTGGCCTTGGCTAGCAGCGCTGCGCTTTTTTCTTCCTCCGGACGGAAATACTTGACAAGATTCTTATAGGGGGCTGCCAGCCGCTCTGCTCCGGGTGCCGACAACCCTTTTGCTTCCAGGGATTGTCGCAACTCATTGATAAGTGCCCGACTCAAATCACCTTGAAACTGTATATAAACCAGTTGACGCTTGAGCAATCCGGGGTTCTCGCTTTGAACTTTTGAGGTCAATTCAGCGAGGCTATCTCGAAGTTCTTTAACCGACTTCGCTGCCTCAGCCTCCTCCCTCCTGGCTGTATCGCGAAGATTAACGGCAGCGGCAGCTTCCGCTTTGGCCCTGACAGCAACTGACTCAGCGGCCCTGGCCTTCTCATCTGCTTGCGAAGACTTGATCTCCGCCAGTTCCACCTGGTTTCTCGCGACGAAGTAGCTCCCTCCCGCAGTGACGACACCACCTATGCCCAGCACAATTGCACAGAGTATCTTTATCACTTCCGACCAGTAAGAACCTCTCGCCTGTCGAGGTACTGCAGCCGCTTCCTGTTCGAGTTTGAGCTTTTCGGCTTTGAGCTTTTCGGTTTCGGCATGAAGTTTGTTGATTTGAGCGAGCTTGAGCTCTGGATCTTCCGGCCCAAGTGGTGTTGTCATGATCAGCTCCTGCAATTTCAAACACGTTGTTGAGTCAACCCGTCGCCCGACACCCCTGCCATTGATTCTCTGTTTCAAACTGGCGACATCTCGTCACCCCGACTTCACTCTCTTTCCTGTTACAGATATTTGATCCTCTTCGGCATCGCCTTGCGACTCTGCTTCTCCCCCCGCGGCATCAACGGCACCGCATGGGAATACCAATGCCGGCGAATGCCGTTTTCCGAAATCGCCGCTTCGTCCCAGGGACCGAGCCCCACGCAGAGGAATTCGAACAACACCGTGGTCGGGTGCCCGAAATCGCGCCCGAGCTGTTCGCCCCGCCCGCTGTAGTAGGCATGCACCAGTTCATGCGCCAGGCCGATCGCCGCCGGCCGGCTGAGGTTGAGGGGGTTGCTGGGGTACGGGTTCCAGCCGATGTCCGAGGCGCTGCCGTTGCCGGACGGCGAGACATGCCGCAGCGCCGCCAGGGTCGCCACCAGCGCATGGTTCTTGGCCCGCTGGCTCAGGCGCCCCGGCAAGGGCTGGCCGGCGATCCAGGCGGCGACCTCGTGGACGGTGATGCCGATGTCGTAGCCGCGCCCGTCCAGGGAGCGGGCCACGGTCTGGTCATTGAAATAGCCTTCGTTGGAACTGCTCCAGCGCGCATAGCGCGGGTCGCCCAGCAAGGTCCACTGGTTGGCGTACTGCCGCGCCTTCTCCAGGCCGGCCCAGAAGCCGGTGCCACTGCCAGGCACGGCATCCAGCAACAGTTCCTGGGCACTGTTGATCACATGGGTCAGCCAGCGCGGCTGGGCATGGGCCGGGATGGTCAGGCGGTTGAGCGCGGCCTGGGTGACACCGCCGATCAGGCTGTTGGGGATCAGTTCCTCGGCGACCAGGTTCAGGGCGCCATCGGCGGCCTTGACGCTGTTGCCCAGCAAGGCCGGGACGATGGAGGCCGCGCTGGCCGCGGACAGTTGCTGGAGGATCTGCCGTCCGGCCGGGGTCGCGTGGATATAACGCAAGGCATCGTTGACCAGACCGCGAAAGGTCGCGGGAAAGTCCAGGAACACCGCGCGCCCGGTCTGCGGATCGGTGCCGGTGTAGGCATCGTCGGCGGTCACCACCGCAATCCCCGGCCCGCCCGCATGCCAGGCCTGGTCGGTTTCACGCCAGTATTCGATCGTCTGCGTCATGTTTGCGTCCTTGCAAGGGGAAGAACGTGAAACCGCGCACCTGACGACAGGATGGCCAAATGGCATCGCGCGCGGGCGGTTGACGAAGGTGTAGACCGTTGCCGGGTATCGGTCAAATGCCGGAAAAAACCATGGCCTGCGCAAGCACGCCATCACTGACCGGACCGCTTCCGCAGGGCCCGTGGCGCAACGCTGACAGGCATGTCCGTCCCTGTCCGGGGCCTACACTTACCTGAGCGAAAAATTGTGAACCATCTAGTTAATTAGCAAGCTAAGCGTATAATGCGCCCCATTCAAACAGCGAGATACACGGCATGAAGCAGCAAACTCGGGCCTCCGGCCTCAGTACATTCATCCTGGTCGGGCTGGGGGTGGTCATCGCCCTGCTCGGCCTGGCCCTGGCCGCGGGCGGCTTACGCCTGACCAGCCTGGGCGGCAGTTGGTACTTCCTGATCGGCGGTATGGTCATGGCCGTGGCCGGCCTGCTCATCGCCCTGCGCAAGCCCGCGGGCGCCTGGGTCTACGCGGCGTTCCTGGTCGGTACCGCGATCTGGGCCCTGGCCGATGTCGGCCTGGGCTTCTGGCCGCTGTTCTCGCGGCTGTTCATGTTCAGCGCGGTGGGCCTGGCCGTGGCCCTGACCTGGCCGCTGCTGGCCCGCGCCGCCGGGCGCACTCCGGGGCGCGGCGCCCATGGCCTGTCCGCGCTGCTGGCCGTGGCACTGGCGATCGCCGTGGGCAACATGTTCGTCGCCCACCCGAGCGTGCCGGCCAACGGCAAGGGCCCGGGCCTGACCGCGGTGGACCCGGCCAACGCGCAGAAGGACTGGGCCCACTATGGCAACAGCGAAGGCGGCAGCCGCTTCGCCGCGCTGGATCAGATCAACCGCGACACGGTGAACAAGCTGCAGGTGGCCTGGACCTACCGCACCGGCGACATCGCCGTGAGCGACGGCAACGGCGCGGAAGACCAGCTGACCCCGCTGCAGATCGGCGACAAGGTGTTCATCTGCACCCCGCACAACAACCTCATCGCCCTGGACGCCGACAGCGGCAAGCAGCTGTGGAAGAACGAGATCAACGCCCAGTCCAAGGTCTGGCAGCGTTGCCGCGGCATGGCTTATTTCGACGCCACCCAGCCGCTCGCCCAGCCGAGCCAGCCGAACAGTTCGCCGATCATCGCCGCCAGCGTGCCGGCCGGCGCCAACTGCCAGCGGCGCCTGCTGACCAACACCATCGACGCCCGCCTGATCGCGGTGGACGCCGATACCGGCGAGTTCTGCCAGGGCTTCGGCAACAATGGCCAGGTCGATCTCAAGGCCGGCCTGGGTGATGTCCCGGATTCCTACTACCAGTTGTCCTCCGCGCCGCTGATGGCCGGCACCACCGTGGTGGTCGGCGGCCGGGTCGCCGACAACGTGCAGACCGACATGCCGGGCGGCGTGATCCGCGGTTTCGACGTGATCACCGGCGCCATGCGCTGGGCCTTCGACCCGGGCAACCCGCAGGACAGGCAGGCCCCGGCCGAGGGCGCCAGCTACGTGCGCAGCACGCCGAACAGCTGGGCGCCGATGTCCTACGACGCGGCGATGAACACCGTGTTCCTGCCGATGGGCAGTTCCTCCACCGACCTCTACGGCGCCGAGCGCACCGCGCTGAACCACCGGTACGGCGCCTCGATCCTCGCCGTCGACGCCAGCACCGGCGCCGAGAAGTGGGTCTACCAGACCGTGCACAACGACCTCTGGGACTTCGACCTGCCGATGCAGCCGAGCCTGATCGACTTCACCAGGGACGACGGCAGCAGCGTTCCGGCGCTGGTGATCGGCACCAAGGCCGGGCAGATCTTCGTCCTCGACCGCGCCACCGGGCAGCCGCTGACCAGGGTCGAGGAAGTCCCGGTCAAGACTGCCGGCATCCCCAACGAGCAGTATTCACCGACCCAGCCGCGCTCCGTCGGCATGCCGCAGATCGGCGCGCAGACCCTGAGCGAGTCGGACATGTGGGGCGCCACCCCGTATGACCAGCTGCTGTGCCGCATCGACTTCAAGAAGATGCGCTACGACGGCCTGTACACCGCGCCTGGCAACGACCTGTCGCTGAGTTTCCCGGGCTCCCTCGGCGGGATGAACTGGGGCAGCCTGTCCACCGACCCGGTGCATGGCTTCATCTTCGTCAACGACATGCGCCTGGGCCTGTGGATCCAGATGATCCCGTCGGCCAACCAGGGCAAGGCCGCCGGTGGTGGCGAGGCGCTGAACACCGGCATGGGCGCGGTGCCGCTCAAGGGCACGCCGTATGCGGTGAACAAGAACCGCTTCCTCTCGGTCGCCGGCATTCCGTGCCAGGCCCCGCCCTACGGCACGCTGACCGCCATCGACATGAAGACCCGACAGATCGCCTGGCAGGTGCCGGTGGGTACCGTCGAGGACACCGGCCCGCTGGGCATCCGCATGCACCTGCCGATCCCGATCGGCCTGCCGACCCTCGGCGGCACTCTGTCGACCCAGGGCGGCCTGGTGTTCATCGCCGGCACCCAGGACTTCTACCTGCGCGCCTTCGACAGCGGCAACGGCAAGGAAATCTGGAAAGCCCGCCTGCCGGTGGGCAGCCAGGGCGGACCGATGACCTACGTGTCGCCGAAGACCGGCAAGCAGTACGTCGTGATCAGCGCCGGCGGTGCCCGCCAGTCGACGGATCGCGGTGACTATGTGATCGCCTACGCCCTGCCTTGACCGCTTGGCTGCTGGGACTGCAGGTAAAGGCAGCGCGCTGACGTGTTTTGCCGCTGATGGCCGCATCGCCGCGGTTCGGCCATCAGCAACACCGGCAGCCGTGGATTTCAGGACCCGACCCTGACCTCCCGCACCTGCTGGTCCGCGTGATACGAAGAGCGCACCAGCGGGCCCGCGGCCACATGCCTGAATCCCATCCGCGCGCCCTCCTCGGCAAACCAGGCAAAGGTGTCCGGATGGACGAAGCGCTGCACCGGCAGGTGACTGCGCGACGGTTGCAGATACTGCCCCAGGGTCAGCATGTCGACGCCGTGTTCACGCATCCGCCCCATCACCTCGATCACCTCCTCGTCCGTCTCGCCCAGCCCGAGCATCAGCCCTGACTTGGTCGGTACCCCCGGCAGCAACTGTTTGAAGCGCTCCAGCAGGTCCAGCGACCACTCGAAGTCCGAGCCCGGACGCGCCGCCTTGTACAACCGCGGTACGGTTTCCAGGTTGTGGTTGAACACATCCGGCGGCGCCTGCGCCGTGATCGCCAGGGCAACGTCCATGCGCCCGCGATAATCCGGCACCAGGGTCTCCAGCTGGATACCCGGGCAACGCGCGCGAATCTCGCGGATGCACGCGGCAAAGTGCGCGGCCCCACCATCGCGCAGGTCGTCGCGGTCCACCGAGGTGATCACCACGTACTTCAGACGCAGATCGGCAATCGCGGTGGCCAGGTTGCGCGGCTCGTCGACATCCAGCGGCTTCGGACGGCCATGGCCGACATCGCAGAACGGACAACGCCGGGTGCAGATATCGCCCATGATCATGAAGGTCGCCGTGCCCCCGGAGAAACACTCGCCCAGGTTCGGACACGATGCCTCCTCGCAGACGCTGTGCAGCTTGTGCTTGCGCAGCAGCGCCTTGATCCGCGCCACCTCGGGCGAGGCGGCGATCTCCACGCGGATCCAGTCCGGTTTGCGCGGCACCTCCTCGGTGGGCAGGATCTTCACCGGAATCCGCGCCACCTTGTCCGCACCGCGCAGTTTCACCCCCGTCTGCACACCCATGACCTCAGCCACGGTAGTAGCGCTGCGCAACGAACGGAGTACGCACCACCTGCATCGGCACGAGCTTGCCGCGTACCTGGGCAAAGACTTCGTTGTCCAGCGCCGCATGCTCGCTCTGCACGTAGCCCATCGCCAGAGGCCCACCCAGGCTCGGGCCGAAGCCGCCGCTGGTGACCCGGCCGATCACGTCCTCGCGGGCATTGACGATCAGCGTGCCCTCACGCACCGGCACCCGCTCCTTCGGCAGCAGGCCGACGCGCTTGCTGGCCACACCCTCGCGCTGCTGGGCGAAGATCCGCTCGGCACCGGGGAAGCCGCCGGCGCGCTCGCCGTCGGCACGCCGTACCTTGGAAATGGCCCAGGCCAGGCTGGCCTCGATCGGCGTGGTGCGGGTTTCCATATCGTGACCGTACAGGCACAGCCCCGCCTCCAGACGCAGCGAGTCGCGAGCGCCCAGGCCGATGGCCGCGACCTCGGGCTCGGCCAGCAGCGAGCGGGCCAGCATCAGCGCCGCCCCGACCGGGACGGAGATTTCATAGCCGTCCTCGCCGGTATAGCCCGAGCGGCTGACGTAGCAATCGGCACCGAGCAGGCGCAGCGGTGCGAACTGCATGAAGGTCATGCCGCTCACCTGCGGCGCCAACCGCGCCAGTACCCGCGCCGCCGCCGGCCCCTGCAGGGCGAGCAAGGCACGGCTGGCGAACAGCGACTCCACCTCGCACACGCCTTCCAGATGCTGCTGCAGATGCCGCAGGTCCTGCTCCTTGCAGGCGGCGTTGACCACCAGGAACAGCTCGTCCTCCGCCAGTCGCGCGACCATCAGGTCGTCGAGGATGCCGCCATCGTCGTTGGTGAACAGCGCGTAACGCTGCATGCCCACCGGCAGGTCGACGATATCCACCGGCACCAGGCGCTCCAGCGCCTTGCCGGCGTCCACACCACGCAGGCGGATCTGGCCCATATGGGACACGTCGAACAGACCGGCCTGCTCGCGGGTATGCAGGTGTTCCTTGAGTACGCCCAGCGGGTACTGGACCGGCATCGCGTAGCCGGCGAACGGCACCATGCGCGCGCCCAGCTCCAGGTGCAGGGTGTGCAGCGGCGTGTTGTGCAGTGTTTCAGTGGACATGGGTGACTCCAGGCATTCGAGGGAAACGACGGCCGGCGTGCTGCCGGCCGTCTCGGTGGATCAGGCCGGATAGACCGGGAACATGGCGCACAACCCGGCCACCTGCTGCGCCACATGGGCCTCGATCCCGGCATCGCCGAGGTGGTCGAGGATGTCGCAGACCCAGGTCGCCAGGGCGCGGCATTCCGGCTCCTGGAAGCCGCGGGTGGTCACCGCCGGGGTGCCGATGCGCAGACCGGAGGTCACGAACGGCGACTGCGGATCGTTGGGCACGGCGTTCTTGTTCACGGTGATATGGGCGCGACCGAGCGCGGCATCGGCGTCCTTGCCGGTGATGCCCTGGCGGATCAGGCTGACCAGGAACAGATGGTTGTCGGTGCCACCGGAAACCACGTCGTAGCCACGCTGGATGAAGATCTGCGCCATGGCCTGGGCGTTCCGGATCACCTGGGCCTGGTAGTCCTTGAAAGCGGGGTCGAGGGCTTCCTTGAAGCACACCGCCTTGGCCGCGATCACGTGCATCAGCGGGCCGCCCTGGCCTCCGGGGAACACGGCGGAATTGAGCTTCTTCTCCAGCTCCGGCTCGCCCTTGGTCAGGATCAGGCCACCACGCGGACCACGCAGGGTCTTGTGGGTGGTGGTGGTGACCACGTCGGCGTACGGCAACGGATTGGGGTACAGGCCGGCGGCGACCAGACCGGCGACATGGGCCATGTCGACGAACAGGTAGGCGCCGACCTTGTCGGCGATCTGGCGGAAACGCGGGAAGTCCAGAGTCCGCGAATAGGCGGAGAAGCCGGCGACGATCATCTTCGGCTGGTGCTCGACCGCCAGGCGCTCGACTTCGTCGTAGTCGATCAGACCGTTGGCATCGATACCGTATTGCACGGCGTTGTACAGCTTGCCGGAGGACGACACCTTGGCACCGTGGGTCAGGTGACCGCCGTGGGCCAGGCTCATGCCGAGAAGGGTGTCGCCGGCCTGCAGCAGGGCCAGGTAGACCGCGGCGTTGGCCTGGGAGCCGGAGTGCGGCTGGACGTTGGCGTAGCCGGCGCCGAACAGTTCTTTCGCACGCTCGATGGCCAGCTGCTCGACCACGTCGACGTGCTCGCAGCCGCCGTAGTAGCGCTTGCCCGGATAGCCTTCGGCGTACTTGTTGGTCAGCTCGGTGCCCTGGGCCTGCATCACCTGCGGGCTGGTGTAGTTTTCCGAGGCGATCAGCTCGATATGGTCTTCCTGGCGTTGCGCTTCGCGGCGGATGGCATCGAACAGCGCAGGGTCGAAATCGGAGAGGGTGAGGCTTTTGTGGAACATGGTGAATTCCTTGTTGTTCGGGTTATGTAGCCAGGCTTTCGGGCCTCATCGCTGCGGTTCGGCCCGAAAGTTCACTCAAGCATCCTGATAGCTGGACACCGGCGGACAGGCACAGGCCAGGTTGCGGTCGCCATAGACGTTGTCCACGCGCCCCACCGGCGGCCAGTACTTGCTCTCGCGCAGGCTCGTCAGCGGATACACCGCCAGCTCGCGGCTGTAGGCATGGGTCCATTCACCGGCCAGCTCGGCCGCCGTATGCGGCGCGTTCTTCAACGGGTTGTCCTGCCTGTCCAGCCCGCCACTCTCCACCGCGCGAACCTCCTCGCGAATGGCGATCATCGCCTCGCAGAAGCGGTCCAGTTCTTCCTTCGACTCGCTCTCGGTCGGCTCCACCATCAGGGTGCCGGCCACCGGGAACGACATGGTCGGCGCATGGAAGCCATAGTCGACCAGGCGCTTGGCCACGTCCTCGACACTGATCCCGCTGCTGTCCTTGAGCGGCCGCAGATCGAGGATGCACTCATGGGCCACCAGCCCGTTCTCGCCCGCATAGAGCACCGGGTAATGCGCCTCCAGACGCCGGGCCACATAGTTGGCACTGAGGATCGCCAGTTGCGAGGCGCGCTTGAGCCCTGCCCCGCCCATCATGCGGATGTACATCCAGGTGATCGGCAGGATGCTCGCGCTGCCATACGGCGCCGCGCTGACCGCACCGGTCTTGCCGCGGCCGGGCAGGAACGGCGCCAGATGCGCCTTGACCCCGATCGGCCCGACACCCGGACCGCCACCGCCATGGGGAATGCAGAAGGTCTTGTGCAGGTTCAGGTGCGAGACATCGCCGCCGAACCTGCCCGGCGCGCACAGCCCGACCATGGCGTTCATGTTGGCGCCATCGATGTAAACCTGGCCGCCGTGCTCATGAACGATCTCGCAGATCCGCGTGATGCCGTCCTCGAACACACCGTGGGTCGAGGGATAGGTGATCATCAGCGCGGCCAGGCGCTCGCGATGCTCCCCGGCCTTGGCCCGCAGATCGGCGACATCGACGTTGCCACGCTCGTCGCAGGCGACCACCACCACCCGCAGACCGGCCATCTGCGCCGTGGCCGGGTTGGTGCCATGGGCCGACGACGGGATCAGGCACACATCACGCCCGCCCTCGCCACGACTGCTGTGATACGCACGGATCGCCAGCAGCCCCGCGTACTCGCCCTGGGACCCGGCGTTCGGTTGCAGCGACACGGCGTCGTAGCCGGTGGCGGCGCAGAGCATGGCTTCCAGTTCATCGGTGAGTTGCCGATACCCCCGGGTCTGCTCCGCCGGGGCGAAGGGGTGCAGCGCCCCGAACTCCGGCCAGGTGACCGGGATCATTTCACTGGCGGCGTTGAGCTTCATGGTGCAGGAACCCAGCGGGATCATGGTCCGGTCCAGGGCCAGGTCCTTGTCGGCCAGGCGGCGCAGGTAGCGCATCAGCTCGGTTTCGCTGTGATAGCGGTTGAACACTTCATGCTGAAGGAAGGCGCTTTCCCGCAGCAGCGCTACCGGCAGACAATCCTCGACATCCAGGGCCAGCGCAGCGAAATCGGGCAGTGCCTGACCTGCCGTGGCGAACACCTGCCACAGTGCCTCGACGCTGGCCTGCTCGCAGGTTTCGTCCAGGGACACACCAAGCCGCGCATCGTCGATCATCCGCAGATTGAGCCGTGCAGCCTTGGCCGCGGCCAGTACCTCGGCCACGGGCCGGGCGCTCAGCACGCTGACACTGTCGAAGAAGTGCTGCTGCTCGACGCGATGCCCGAGCTGGCGCAGGCCCTTGACCAGGATCGCCGTCAGCCGGTGCACGCGCCGGGCGATGTCCCGCAGCCCGCGCGGGCCGTGGTAGACCGCGTACATACTGGCGATATTGGCCAGCAGCACCTGCGCCGTGCAGATGTTGCTGGTGGCCTTCTCGCGGCGGATGTGCTGCTCTCGGGTCTGCATGGCCAGGCGCAGCGCCGGCTTGCCGAAACGGTCGATGGACAGGCCGACCAGGCGCCCCGGCATGTCCCGCTTGAAGGCATCGCGGGTAGCGAAGTACGCCGCGTGCGGGCCGCCATAACCCAGCGGCACGCCGAAGCGCTGGGCACTGCCCAGCACCACGTCGGCGGCGAATTCGCCAGGTGGGGTCAACAGGGTCAGGGCCAGCAGGTCGGCGGCCACCGCCACCAGGGCACCCGCGGCATGGGCGCGCTGCACCAGGGCGCGATGGTCGACGACAGCGCCGGTGCTCGCCGGGTATTGCAGGAGCAGGCCGAAGTAACCGTCGAGACTGTCCAGCGTCGCCTCGTCACCGATCACCACCTCGATGCCCAGCGGCCTGGCGCGGGTCTGCAGCACTTCCAGGGTCTGCGGATGGCAATCACGGGAGACGAAGAAGGCTGGCGCCTTGTTCTTCGCCAGACGCTTGCAGAAGGTCATGGCCTCGGCGGCGGCGGTCGCTTCGTCGAGCAAGGATGCGTTGGCGATGTCCATGCCGGTCAGGTCGCTGACCAGGGTCTGGAAGTTCAGCAGCGCCTCCAGACGCCCCTGGGAAATCTCCGGCTGGTACGGCGTGTACGCGGTGTACCAGGCCGGGTTTTCCAGGAGGTTGCGCAGGATCGGCGCCGGCGTATGGCAGGGGTAGTAGCCCTGACCGATGTGGTTGCGCAGCAGTTGGTTGTGCGCGGCGATGGCCTTGATCGCGGCCAGGGCTTCGTTCTCGCCCTGCCCCGCGCTCAGTTCCAGCACGCTGCTGCCCTTGATCGAGGCGGGTACCACGCTGTCGATCAGGGCATCGAGGGAGGCGTGCCCGATCAGCGCCAGCATGGCTTCGATATCGTTGTCACGCGGGCCGATGTGCCGGGGAATGAACTCGTTGGCCGTGGTCAGCGGAATTGAGGTGGTCATGACGGCCTCCGGCTCAGGCGTTTTCGGCCAGGTAGCGGTCGTAGCCGTCCTGGTCCATCAGGCCGTCGAACTGCGCGGCGTCGTCGGCCTTGATGCGGAAGAACCAGCCATCCTGCAGTGGCGAGGCGTTGACCAGCTCGGGATCGTCGGCCAGGGCCTGGTTGACCTCAACCACCTCGCCGTCCAGCGGCATGCCGATGTTGCTGGCGGCCTTCACCGACTCCAGCACTGCGACTTCATTGCCCTCACCGAAACGGCCCAGGTCGGGCAACTGCACGAACACCACATCGCCCAGGGCCTGCTGGGCGAACTCGGTGATACCGACGGTGAGTTCGCCGTTGTCTTCCAGGCGCAGCCATTCGTGTTCGGGAGTAAAACGCAACGTGCTCATGGATCTTCCTCTTGTTATGTAGGTCCCGTGGCGGGACTGGGAAGAGCTAGAGCAAGGCGGGTGCCAAGTTGTGCCGGCCCTTGTAATTCAAGGGTTTGGGGCGTTTTTTCGCTAGCTTCGGGGGCATGGCCTGGAGCGGAATCGCTCCGCCTTTCCAGCGCCGGCCGGGGAAGGCCTGCGCAATGCGGGCTTGCGCCCCGCCGGAGCGGATTCGCTCCGCTGGAGCGATTTCGAACCGGGGACACAGGCCCCTGTGGCAGTGGGTTCACCCGCGCCCACCAGGATCCCGGCTGGTCAGCTATGAGCGACTGGCAATCCCATACTTGCGCAGCCGCTGGCCAATGGCGGTATGGGAGGTGCGCAGGCGCAACGCCAGTTGCCGGGTCGAGGGATAGACCGCGTAGAACTTCTCCAGCAGCGCTTTCTCGAAATCCCCCACTGCCGCCTCCAGGCTGACGATCTCCGCCGCCCCGCCCTGCTGGCCGTTGAGGGCGGTACCGGCCAGTTCCAGGTCGCCGCAGTCGATCACCTCGCCCTCGCTGATGGCCGCGGCGCGGAAGATCACGTTCTGCAACTGGCGCACATTGCCCGACCAGCGATTGCCCAGCAGCAACGGCTGGGTGGCCAGGGCCAGGCGACACGGCGCACGCCGGATCTGCGCGCAGGCCTGGGCGAGGAAGTGCTCGGCGAGCAGGAGAATGTCGCGCCCGCGTTCGCGCAGCGGCGGCACCCGCAGGTTGAGGACATTGAGGCGGTAATACAGGTCTTCGCGGAAGGCGCCCTCCAGCACCATGTTCTCCAGGTCGCGGTGGGTGGCGCAGACCACCCGCACATTGACCCGCACCTCGCCGGCGCCGCCGACCCGACGGAAACTGCCGTCGTTGAGAAAGCGCAGCAGCTTGGCCTGCAGGTAGGGCGACATCTCTCCCACCTCGTCGAGAAACACCGTGCCGCCATCGGCCAGCTCCAGCAGCCCCGGCTTGCCGCCGCGCTGGGCACCGGTGAAGGCCCCGGCGGAGTACCCGAACAGCTCGCTCTCGGCCAGGCTCTCCGGCAACGCCGCGCAGTTCAGGGCCAGGAACGAAGCATCGCGGCGCGCACTGAGGGCATGGCAGGCACGGGCCACCAGTTCCTTGCCGGTGCCGGTCTCGCCCTGGATCAGCACTGGCGCGTCGAGGCTGGCGACCTTGTGCAGGCGCGCCTTGAGTTCCCTGAGCGGTGTCGACTCGCCGAGCAAGGCGTCCAGGCCTTCACTCTGGTCGTGCAGCAACGAGGCCAGGCGCTCGCCGATGCGGCTGGGCGGATACAGGGTCAACAGACCGCCCACCAGGGCATCGGCGCCGTCGCTGATCGGCGTGGCTTCCAGCAGCAGCGCCTGCCCCTGGAATTCCACCTCGCACATCGGCAGGCGAAAGCCCTTGTCGATCAGGGTGCGCGCCAGGTCCGGCGCCTCGAACAGCGTGGACAGGCGTTCCCCCGCCGGTTCGCGCCCGCACAGGCTGACCAGGGTGGGGTTGGCCAGCAGCACATAGCCGGCCGGGTCCACGGCCAGCACCGGATCGCTCATCGCCGCCAGCAGCGCCTCCAGTTGCAGGTGGCGGCGCTGGCCGGGAAGGAAGTCCACCAGTTCCACCGCCCGCACCCCGGCCAGGCGCAGCAAGGCGTCGTGGAGTTCGTCCAGCACCGCTCGCGACAGCGCCGGCGCGTCGATGTAGACGTTGGGCGGAATCATCTCCACCGCGTCCAGGTTGAGGTTGCGCGCGCCGAGCAAGGCCAGGATCTCCTGGGTGATGCCAACGCGGTCGATGAAGGTGACGTGGATACGCATCGCGGTTTTCCCTGCTGTGCAAATGACGACAGGGGAACGACCGCCGCGCGTCGTTCCCCTGGTGTTGAGCGGCGCTCGTCCCTCAGTCCGTCTCGAAGGACATCGACGCGGCCCGCGCCCGCTTCTGCCGGAGCGAACGCCAGGACAGGCCGAGCACGGCGAACCACAGCGGGGTGACGATCAGCGCCTGGCGGGTGTCCTGCTCAAGGGCCAGGAGAACGATGAGAAACGCGAAGAACACCAGGCAGGCCCAGACCATGGGCACGCCGCCGGGCATCTTGTAGTTCGAGGCCTGGTGCAGGTGCTCGCGCTTGCGCCGGTAGGCCAGGTACGAGAGCAGGATCAGGGTCCAGACGAACATGAACAGCAGCGCCGACACCGTGGTGATCAGGGTGAAGGCCTCCATCAGGTTCGGCACCAGGTAGATGACCAGCGCACCGGCCAGCAGGCACACGCAGGAGAAGATCAGGCCGTTGGACGGCACCGCGCGGCGCGACAGGTTGCGGAACGCTCCCGGCGCATCGCCTTCCAGGGCCAGACCGTAGAGCATGCGGCTGGTGGAGAACACGCCGCTGTTGGCCGAGGATGCCGCGGAGGTCAGCACCACGAAGTTGATGATCCCGGCGGCGGCCGGCAGCCCGGCGAGGACGAACAGCTCGACGAACGGGCTCTTGCCCGGGACCACGTCGCGCCATGGGGTGACCGCCATGATCGCGATCAGCGCCAGCACATAGAAGACGATGATGCGCACCGGGATCGAGTTGATCGCCCGTGGCAGGTTGCGCTCGGGGTTGCGGGTTTCCGCGGCGGTGGTGCCGACCAGCTCGATGCCGACGAAGGCGAACACGGCGATCTGGAAACCGGCGAAGAAGCCCATCACGCCGTGGGGGAACATGCCCTGGTCATTCCACAGGTTGCCGAGGCTGGCGACCTGCCCGGCCGGCGACTGCCAGGCCGCGACCACCATGTACAGGCCGGTGCAGACCAGCGCGCAGATGGCGACGATCTTGATCATGGCGAACCAGAACTCCAGTTCGCCGAACATCTTCACTGTCAGCAGGTTCAGCGACAGCAGCACGCCGACGCAGGCGATGGCCGGGGCCCACTGGGGGATGTCCGGGAACCAGAACTGCGAGTAGGCGGAGATGGCGATGACATCGGCGATGCCGGTGACGATCCAGCAGAACCAGTAGGTCCAGCCGGTGAAGTAGCCGGCCCAGGGACCGAGCAGGTCGGCGGAGAAATCGATGAAGGACTTGTAGTTGAGGTTCGACAGCAGCAGCTCGCCCATCGCCCGCATGACGAAGAACAGCATGAAGCCGATGATCATGTAGACGAAGATGATCGATGGGCCGGCGAGGCTGATGGTCTTGCCCGAGCCCATGAACAGGCCGGTGCCGATGGCCCCGCCGATGGCGATCAGCTGGATGTGGCGGTTGGAGAGATTGCGCTGCAGTTCGTGCTCTTCCTGTCCTGGCGGACGGTGGCCATGCGTAGTGTTTTTCATGGATTGACCTTGCAAGTTGAATTGTTTTTATAACGTCAGGCAAGGAGGAGTCAGCAAGGCTTGTGCCAGGGCTGGAAGGTGCGGTTTTGAGCGGTTTTGCCGGTTTTTGCCGTAACGATCTCGCTCCAGCCTATTGAGGAAAAACCCTACAAAGACAGCGGAAACCGTGGGCAGGGAGCGGTGTAGCGAAATCGCTCCAATGGAACGCTATCGGTCCGGGGCTTGTACAGGCCGGGAGGGTCCTGTCGCTGCATGGGTATCTACACATCTTCGAAGGCTTGTCGGGGGACCGCATCAAGGCCGTCAGGTGACTGTCTTGGGTCTTGCAGCGCTCTGAAGATCGAGCGCCGCCCGCGCGGCGCATCGCGGGCAACGCCCGCTCCCACATTCGCTGCAACGTACCTATGTCTGACAGGCCATGGTTGACCGCCTTGTTGGTTCGACTCGATACCGAGTCGAGCCCAACAGCCTCCCCGCGATGCATCGCCGAAAAAACAAAGGCTGACAACTCAAATCCGACAGGCCATGGCGCGTTGCAAAAGATGTGGGAGCGGGCATTGCCCGCGATGCGCCGCGCGGGCGGCGCTCGATCTGCAGGGCGCTGCAAGACCCAAGACAGTCACCTGGCGGCCTTGATGCGGTCCCCCGTCAAGCCATCAAAGATGTGTAGATACCCATGCCTATCGCTGGCAACGCCCGCTCCCACAAGGATCGCCGTCAACCACAAGATCCAGTCCCGGCGCAAAACCCGGCGCGCGTTGCCCGCGATGAGGCCCGCGGATCAGCCGATCTTCCTCAAAGGCACCCCGCTGCGCTGCTGCTCTTCCCAACCACCCACCAGCCCCACCGGCACCTGCGCCGGCGCCAGCGGCTGCCTGCCGCGCACCAGGTCCGCGGCCCGCTCCGCCAGCATGATGGTCGGCGCATTCAGGTTGCCGTTCGGCTCGCTCGGGAACACCGACGAGTCGATCACCCGCAGCCCCTGCATCCCGCGCACCCGCAAGGTCGAATCCACCACCGCCATGTCATCCTCGCCCATCCGGCACGACCCGCAGGGATGCATGGTGCTCTCCATGTTGGCCCGCACGAACGCATCGATCTCGGCGTCCGTCTGCACATGCTTGCCTGGCGCCAGTTCCTCGCCACGGAAACGATCCATGGCCGGCTGCGCGATGATCTCCCGGGTCAGCCGCACGCAGCGGCGAAAGCCCTCACGGTCCTCCTCGCTCTCCAGGTAGTTGAAGCGAATCTCCGGATGCTGGTAGGGATCCGCCGACAAGGCTCGCACATGCCCGCGGCTCTTCGGTTTGTTCGGTCCGGTCAGCACCATGAAACCATGCCCCTTGAACGGCTTGTCGCCGTCATAACGCATCGCCGCCGGCAGGAAGTGGAACTGGATGTCCGGCCAGCGCAGCCCCTTCGTCGAGCGGATGAAACCGCCCGCCTCGAAGTGGTTGCTCGCGCCCAGGCCATCCTTGAACAACAGCCAGCGCAGGCCGATCAGCGCCTTGCCCAGCAGGGTCATCCTGCCGTTGAGGGTCACCGGCTGCTTGCAGGCGTACTGGATGTAGATCTCCGAATGGTCCTGGAGATTCTCGCCGACGCCGGGCAGCTCATGCCGCACTTCGATCCCCGCCTTGCGCAGCACTTCCCGCGGGCCGATGCCGGAGCGCTGCAACAGGTGCGGCGAGCCGATCGGCCCGGACGCCACCAGCACCTCGCGGTTGCAATGGACCTGGTGCGTCTGCCCGCCCTCGTCGTACTCCACGCCCACCGCGCGCTTGCCCTCCAGGAGGATGCGCCGGGTCATGGCATGGGTGATCACGGTCAGGTTGGGTCGGCTCATGGCCGGGCGCAGGTAGGCGTTGGCGGTGGACCAGCGCACGCCGTCCTTCACCGTCATGTGCATGGCACCGAAGCCTTCCTGCATATAGCCGTTGCAGTCGTCGGTCTTGATATAGCCAGCCTCCGCACCCGCCTCGACCCAGGCACCGTACAGCGGGTTCTGCATGTTGTTGCCGTTGTTGGTGGCCAGCGGTCCGCTACCGCCACGGTACTCGTCGCCGCCGAACTTGTAGCCCTCGGCGCGCTTGAAGTACGGCAGGCAATGCCGATAGCTCCAGTCCTTCGCGCCGAGGCTTTCCCACTCGTCGAAGTCGCAGGCATGCCCGCGTATGTACACCAGGCCGTTGATCGACGAGGACCCGCCGAGCACCTTGCCCCGCGGGCAGTGCAGGCGGCGGCCGTCCAGGTGCGGCTCGGCGACGGTCTCGTAGCGCCAGTTGTACTTCTTCGTGTTCATCGGCAGGGAAAAGGCGCTGGGCATCTGGATCAGCACGCTCCGGTCGCTGCCACCGAATTCCAGGACCAGGACCGAGACCCCGGCGTCCTCGCTGAGACGGTTGGCCAGGACGCAACCGGCCGAGCCGGCACCGATGATGATGTAGTCGTATCGCTTGTTCATTGACTTAGTCCTTTGCTCCGAGGCCGACGGCCCCGACGTTGCGTTCGGTACCTTGCGCGTAGCCACCCCAGCCACAGCGTGCGGCCAGCAGGCGGGTCAGGCCGTAGTGCAGCAGCCCGGCCAGCAGGCAGGACGGCAGCGAGGCGCTGGCGAAGGTGAAGAAGGTGGTATGGGCCAGGGTCTGCGGGTTGAACACCACCACGTAGATGGCGAAACCGGCGACCAGCGCCACCAGGGCGATGGGGTTGAAGCCCTTGCAGAAGCGCAGCGGCGAACCCTGCGGGTCGGCATACAGATGGCGCAGGTTCACGCGTTGGCGGCGCAGGAAGAAGTAGTCGGCGATGCCGATCCCGGCCAGGGCGCTGTTCAGCGCGGAGGTCCACACCAGGAAGATGAAGAAGCCGTCGTAGATGCCCGGGAAACACAGCACGATCGCCACCGGAATCACGCAGAACAGTGCCACCAGCACACCCCAGGGCATCCGCCGCAGCCGCTCGCCGGCCAGCTGGCGCAGGCCGATCACCGCGGTGTAGAGGATATTGACCATGCCGGTGAGGTTGGCCAGGGCGAGGAAGCCCAGGGCGATCACGCCGAAGGTCATGCCACCGGCCAGGCGCATCCACGCGGTGGGGTCGCTGCTGCCCAGGGTCGAGGCGGCGAACAGGCTTACCGTCTCGCCCACCGAGGCCGCGCCGAAGATGCCCAGCAGATTCGGCCAGAACGCCGTGCGCTGATTGCTGCACAACCGCGACAGGTTGCCGATGTAGGGCCACCAGGAAAAGCCCGCGGCGATATTGATCTCCACGGCGATCATGAAGTTGACCCGCTGGTCGGCGAACGGCGGCTGCAGGGCCGGCATCGCCAGCAGTTCGGCGAGGCTGTGGTCGCGCGCGATGAGCACCATCAGGACGAGCATGATCAGGATCAGGCTCGGCGCGATCACCGCACTGAGCCGACGGATCATGTCCGGCCCGCGCATCGCCACCAGCGCCGCGAGGACGATGGCCAGCAAGGCGCCGCCAGTGACCCAGGCCCCATCACCGTCGGGCGGGACCTGTTTCACCAGGGTCTCCAGGTTGTCCAGGGCCCGCCCGCACATCAGCCCGAGCACCGCCAGCCAACCCAGGGTCAGCACCACCACCGAGAGGAAGTACACCAGGCGGCTGCCGTTCACCCCGAACATGCCGCGCAGGTAGGTGAACTGCTCGACGCCGTACTTGCCGCAGGGCAGGCAGGTGGACGCCGCGGCGAGGATCACCCCGATCAGGTTGCCGATGACGATGGCGGCGATGCCCTGTTTCGGCCCGACGAACAAGGCCGTGGCCCCGCCGATCAGGAACACCCAGGTGGCCACCGCCAGCGCCGAGTTGGCATAGGCGAAGCCCCAGAAACCCCAGACCCGTTCACTGGGCAACAGGGGCGTGTCGCCACGCTCGGCGGCGAGGCGGAATTCCTCCTCACGGGCCGGGTTCATGGCTGGCCTCCCAGCCACAGGGCCAGGCCGATCATCACCACGCTCAAGGCCAGCAGGGCCAGACAATCCACGGCGTTCAACGCCCCGGGCCAGTCCGCCCTGCCCTCCAGTTCTTCATAGGCGCGCAGGCGCCGCTCCAGATCCTGCGCACGTTCGCTATCCGCTTGGCTGTTCATTCGCGCATCACCCTCTTCAGGTTCTTGTTCTTGAAATTCGATGCATTCTTTGCTTCGGCGTCGCCGGCCGACCGCCCGGCGACGCCCTGCCACTCAGGGCAAGGTGATCCAGACCGCCTTGGTCTCCAGGAGAAACTCCAGTTGTTCGGCACCCATGTCCTTGCCATAGCCCGACTGCTTGTAGCCGCCGAACGGCATGGACGGGTCCAGGGTGCTGTGGGCGTTGACATACACGGTGCCGGCGCGCAACCGCGGAATCAGCCCGTGGACCTTGCCCAGGTCGTTGGAATAGAGCGCCGCGGCCAGACCGAACTGCGAGTCGTTGGCCAGGGTCAGCGCCTCTTGCACCGTATCGAAGGGCGCGGTTACCAGCACCGGACCGAAGATCTCTTCCTGGACGATGCGCATGCTGTTGTCGCAGTCGGCGAAGATCGTCGGCTGGACGAAGAAGCCCGGCCCTTCCAGCGGCTCACCACCGTAGTACAGACGTGCGCCCTCGGCCTTGCCCAGCGCGATGTACTCCAGCACCCGCTGTTGCTGCTGGGGCGAAACCATCGGGCTGATGAAGCAGTCCGGGTCGAGGCCGGGCGCGATCTTCAGGGTCGCCGTGTACTTCGCCAGGGCTTCGAGGAATTGCGGGTAGATGCTGCGCTCGACATAGGCGCGGGTGCCGGCATCGCACACCTGCCCCGAGTTGAAGAACACACCGTTGGCCACCGCCTGCGCAGCCGCCTCGATATCCGCGTCGGCAAAGACGATCGCCGGTGACTTGCCGCCCAGTTCCAGGGTCAGGCGCTTCATCTGCTCCAGGGCGCTCTTGCCCACCGTGCAGCCGACCGGGGTCGACCCGGTGAAGCTGAGCTTGTCGATGCCCGGATGGCTGGACATCGCCGCGCCGACCACACTGCCACGGCCGGTGACGATGTTCAGCACGCCATCGGGAATCCCCGCCTCCTGCACCAGTTCGGCGAAACGCAGGGCCGACAGCGAGGTCAGTTCCGCCGGTTTGACCACCACGGTGCAGCCGGTGGCCAGGGCGGCGCCGAGCTTCCAGGCCATGGTCTGCAGCGGAAAGTTCCACGGCACGATCACCCCGACCACGCCGACCGCCTCCTTGCGCGTATAGGCCAGGTAGTTGCCGGGCAGCGAGGGCTCGACGGTACGGCCATGCAGCTTGCTGGCCCAGCCGGCGAAGTAGCGCAGGGTGTCGACGGTGCCCTGGATATCCACGGCACGGGCCTGGACCACCGATTTGCCCATGTCGATGGATTCGATCTCGGCCAGTTCGTCGCCATGCTGCTCGACCAGGTCGGCGAGGCGATGGATCAGGCGTTCCCGTTCCAGGGGTTTCAACTGGCTCCAGGCACCGCCGTCGAACTGCTGGCGCGCGGCGCGCACCGCCAGGTCGAGGTCTTGCGCGGTGCCCATGGGGATGCTGCCCAGCAGGCCCCCGGTGGAGGGTTCGATCACCGCCGCGACCGCGCCATCGCTGGCTTCCAGCCAGGCACCGCCGATGAACATGCGTTGCGGCTTGCCGAGGAAACGCTGGGTGGCTTCGCTGATGCCGAAGTGCTGCAGGTAGGTCTTGACCTTGTTGTCCACAGTGAATGCTCCGGATCAGCGGGCGCGGGCGCGCGCATGGAAGATGAAGCCGATGCTGTTCATCAGCAGTTGCGCGGCGAGGATCGAGGTGACGCCGGCGGGGTCGTAGGCCGGGGCCACTTCCACCAGGTCCATGCCGACGATGCGCCCCTGGCTGCGCCGGGCCAGGGCCTGGATGATCTCCAGCACCTCGTAGTAGAGGAAACCACCATGGCTCGGCGTGCCAGTGCCGGGGGCGATGGACGGGTCGAAGCCGTCGATGTCGATGGTGATGTAGTAGTCATGGCCTTCGGGAATCCGCGCCAGCACACCTTCGCAGCCGAGGCGGCGCACATCGCGCACCGACAGGATCTGCGAGCCGGCGTCGCGGGCGGCGTCGTAGTCGTCGCGGTTGGACGAGGACACGTTGCGAATGCCCATCTGGGTCATGCCGACGATGTGCTCGAGTTCCGAGGCACGGCGCAACGGGCTGCCATGGCCGTAGCGCACACCGTGTCGCTCGTCGACGAAATCGAGGTGGGCGTCGAAGTGGATGATATGGATCGGGCCATGGCCCTCGAACGCCTTGATCACCGGGGCGTGGATCGAGTGGTCGCCGCCGAGGACCACCGGCATCGCGCCGGCGGCGAGGATCTGGCGCACCGCCGATTCGATATTGGCGTTGCTGGTGGCCATGTCGGTGTGGACGATATCGGCATCGCCGACGTCGACCATGCGCAGCTGGTCTTCGGTCAGGTAGGTGGTGTCGTCCTCATGGTCGTAGGCACCGGCGTGGCCGAAGGAAAACAGGGTCGACGCCTCGCGGATGCCACGTGGTCCGAAGCGGGCGCCGGAGCGCCACTGGGTGCCCATGTCGTTGGGTGCGCCGAGGATCGCCACGTCGGCATCGATGGCCGCCCAGTCGGTGCAGATGGGCGACTTGGCGAAGGTGCAGTGCCCGACGAAGGGCAGGTTCAGGCGGCCGGATTGATAACCGTGCTTTGCCATGTTCAAGGTGCTCCACGTTCTTGTTCTGGTCAGGAGACGGGGCGATTGCTCGACCACCGTTGCGCTTCACTATGGCGCTGACGTGGCCCGGGAAAAATGCGCAAGTGCAGATGCATACATCGCCGGGCCCGATGTATTGGTGGACTGACCGTTGGCTGCTGTTCCCGGCGTTGCGGCGGCGCAAGGCCCGTGGTTAGCTTGGGCAAAAACAATCTCTGCGGGGCCTCATATCAGCCAGCGCGATGTGAGCCACGCACAGGAGGCCTAGCGTGATCCAGCTCCACGATGTCGATCTCAAGCTCTTGCGGGTATTCACCACCATCGTTCGCTGCGGCGGTTTTTCCGCGGCGCAGGCGGCGCTGAATGCCGGGCAGTCGACCATCAGCGAACAGATGACCCATCTGGAAACCCGCCTCGGGGTCAAGCTGTGCCAGCGCGGCCGTGGCGGCTTTCGTCTGACCGAACAGGGTGTGGCGATCCACGAGGCGACCCTGCGCCTGCTCGGCGCGGTGGAGAGCTTCTGTCTGGACGCCGACGTGCTCAAGCAACACATCAGCGGCAAGCTCAACCTGGGCATCATCGACTCCACTCTCACCGACCCCGCCTCGCCGCTGCCACGCACGACCCAGCGCTTCGTCTCGCGTGGACATGACGCTCATCTGCACATCTACATCGGCAGCCCGGCGGAGCTGGAGGAACGGGTGCTGGACGGGCGTCTGCACCTGGCCATCGGGCACTTCCCGTTGCAGGTGGCGGGGTTGTCCTACCTGCCGTTGTACGAGGAGGCGCTGGGCTTGTACTGCGGGCGGCGGCATCCGTTGTTCGCCAGTCGCCTGGGCAACGGACGCTTGCTCGACGAGGTACGCGCCAGCCGCATCGTGGTGCGTGGCTACATGCAGGAATACGACCTGGAGCAACTCGGCGTGAGCAGAGCCGCCGCCACGGTGGAGAACATCGAGGCGGCGGCGATCCTGATCATTTCCGGGGCCTATGTCGGGTTCCTGCCGGTGCATTTCGCCGAGCAGTGGGAGAAGACCGGCCAGATGCGCCGGCTGGGGGCCAACAGTCTGAACCTGACCTCGCCGTTCGACGTGATCACCCGGCGCGGGGTGTCGCCGCCGATCCTCCAGGCATTTCTGGAGGACCTGGCGGCGTGCATGCACGGCGCCTGAAAACGCCTGCGGGAGCCGTCCGCTCAGTCCAGCCTGAGCCACTGCGTGGGGCTCAGGCCGATCTTGCGCCGAAACGCCCTGGCCAGCGCCGAGGCACTCTCGTAGCCCACCTCCTGGGCCACCACCGCGATCGGTGTTCCAGCGCGCAGCCGGCGTTGGGCCAGGGTCACCCGCCAGGTGGCCAGGTAATCCGCCGGGGTATCGCCGACCACGCGGCGAAAATGCTCGGCGAAACTGGCGCGCGACATGGCCGCGAGCCCGGCCAGTCCGGCCACCGTCCAGGGCTCCCGGGGGCGCTCGTGCATTGCCGCGAGGGCACGGCACAGGCGGCTGTCGGCCAGCCCTGCGAGCACACCGGGCGACACCCGCCGCTCGGCCATCAGCTGGCGCAGCAGCTGGATCACCGCCAACTCGAAAAGCCGGTTGAGCACCAGCTCGCGAGCGATGCCCTGCCCCGCCACTTCGTCGAACAGCCAGTCGATGCAACCCTTGAGCTGCGGCAGCTCACGCAACGGGCTGACGATATAGTCGGGCAACGCCTGGCGCAGCGGATTGGCCGCGCCACCATCGAATCTCAGGGTCGCGCACACCAGCTCGGCACGATCGGATTCGCTGGCGATCAGACGGTGGGCATTCGGGCGTACCACCATCATCAGGCCGGGTTCTTCCAGGCGGTGCAGGCGCCCACCGTGCTCCTGGAACGTCATCCCGCCGCCGCGCAGCAAGTGGATATGCCCGCACGCGGGATCGGTGTAGTGGCTCGATCCGCAGAACCCGCCCTGGAAATAGGTCGCGGCATGCAGGTTGAACTGGTTGAGCAGCGTTGCCAGGTGATCCATGCCCTTCCTCATTGCTGGACGATCGGTCGCATTCCCGCGACGCCTGGAACCCAGGCTCCAGAAGCGGCTGCCTAGAATGCCCAGCCTCTCAGGCGAACGCCATTCCATCCCTTGTCCAGGAGTTTCACCATGAACCGGATTCTCGATAGCCAGGCCGATATTGCGTTTCTGCGCTGGGCGCTGGTGCTGATCTTCGCGCTGTTCGGCTATGCCAAATGGTTCGACTACGAAGCGCAGGCGCTCATCCCGCTGCTCGACAACAGTCCATTGCTGTTCTGGATGCACGGGCTGTTCGGCATCCAGGGCGCCAGCCAGGCCCTGGGCGTCGCCGAGTGGAGCATCGGCCTGGGGCTGGCCCTCGGCGCCTGGTGGCCGAGAATCGGCGCCATCGCCGCCGCCGCGTCGGCGCTGACCTACCTCGTTACCCTGACGTTGGTGTTCTCCACGCCCGGAGCCTGGGAAGTGTCCGCCGGCGGCTTTCCGGCGATGGGTGGCGCCACCTCGTTCCTGATCAAGGACCTGGTGCTGCTGGCAGCGTCGGTGACGCTGCTCAAGCAAGCCTTGCGCGCAAACGGCGCTTGAAACGAACGTCACCCTCGGCAGCCAGCTCGACGACCAGGGCACCGCGGCGAATGTGGCTGATGTAACGGAGGTCGCTCACCTACTGCATGGCGATGAAAATGTTGTCTGTGCCGATGCGGGTTATACCGGCGTGGAGAAAAGGTCTGAGCATGACGGGAGGCCAGTGATCTGGCAGATTGCGGCTCGCCGCAGTACCTACAAGCACCTGAGTAAACGCAGCGCGCTTTACAAAGCCAGACGCAAGGTCGAGAAGGTCAAGGCGCAGGCGCGAGCGAAAGTGGAACATCCACGAGACGTTGTTCACTGGAGCTCGGGGAACCTTGCTGGGCGTTTCTTCAGCCTAGTCCCGCAATTAACATATCGTTAGTTGTGATAAATAAAGGGTCTTGTTAGATTGGTCTAAATCAATAGTGCCCGATCAGGAGAGCTCCCATGTCTGACCCCCGTTGGAGCGATAGCATAGACACCGTCTTGGGACCTGCGCACTTCCGCCAGCTAGGTGGTTGGCTGGAGAAGCCTGAAGACCTGCAGCCGCAACTGGAAGGGAACGTCAGCGCTGATGTGATTGTGGTCGGTGCCGGCTTTGCCGGTCTGTCCACTGCCCTTGAACTCACTGCATTGGGCGCGAAAGTGGTAGTGCTGGAGCAGGAATTCGCCGGGTTCGGTGCCAGTGGCCGCAACGCAGGTTACCTGGTCGGCGGGCAGGGTATGAAGTTCGACCTGTTCGTCAAGCGCGTTGGGTTCGAGAAGGCTCGAGGCATCGTGAAATTCTACGATGACGGCGTCAGTTATGTGGAGCGCCGGCTAAAAGAATTGGGCATTGATTGCGACTACAATGCATCCGGCATTATCCGTGCGGGTGTGCATCCCTCCCAGGAAAAGCGGCTTCGCGAGAGCATGCAAATGGGGTTGGACTTAGGCTCGCCTGCGCAGTTCCTGGACAATGCTGCTATGCGTGCGCGAGGCATCCCACCGGCATTCCTGTTCGGTTGCCATTTCCCCAACGGCGGCACACTGAATCCTGGTAAATACGTTCTGGGGCTCCGGCGAGCGGTTATTGAAGCTGGCATAAGTCTCTACGAGCACACACCACTGCTCAGCTATAACGAAGGTTCAGTGATTAAATGTAATACACCGCGAGGCAGTGCGAGCGCGCGGCATGTGGTGTTTGCCACCAACGCCTATACCCCGCAATTGGGCTTGCTCCGCAATAAGGTCGTGCCCATAAAGGTATCCGCGATTGAAACCGAGCCCCTTTCAGCGGCGCAGCTCGAATCTCTGGGGTGGCCCAATCGTGAGGGGATCACTACGTCTCACCTTGCGATGGAAAGCCATCGCCTGACTGCGCATAACACGCTAGTGCTGAGCACCAAGCGACTCAGTTATGTGTATGGCAGCAAGACACCAAACGTTCCTGATAGCGCTGCCTACAAGGCGTTGGCCGAAGGCCTCAATGCCCGCTTCCCGACGTTGCGGGGTCTGGGGATCGCTCACTGCTGGAGCGGTTACATCAGCTTTGCCTTCGACGCCTTGCCGGTTGTTGGGGCATCAGGGCCTGAACAGAACATTCTCTACACCGCCGGTTGCTCCGGGCATGGCGTGGGTACTCAGTCGTTCATCGGTCGATTGCTGGCAGAGCGCATCAGCGGCATTGAGCATCCCTCCATGGCTGCCCTGCGTCATACCACACCATCGCTGTTTCCCGAGCCTCTGCAGTGGTGCGCAATGACGCTGGCGCTGGGCGCAGCAAACCAGCTGGATGGTTTTACCAATTGGCGCGTGCGAAAGGATTGAGTCGAAGGGCGGGACCTTCTCTGTACTTTGCATGAAGATCCTTGATGGTAAATCTTGCCAGTTACGCCACAGGTGGTGCGGTCAGCGCCTGAAGCTGCTGAGCACCTGCTGCTCCAGCAACACCCCATTGCCCGCAAATCAACACCGACACCAGCCGCCCCCAGCATTTCCGGGCCCCTGCCCCATCTGGCGTGAAACCTGCTCTGCCCCTGCAACGAACCGCACAGAGGCAACAGCATGAGCCAACACCCACCCTTCACCCGCCGTCGCTTTCTTGGCAATGGCCTGGCCCTCGGTGGCCTGTCCCTGGGCGGCAGCCTGCTCGCCGGTTGCGGCGATGACCACCCGTCCGCCAGCAGCGACGCCGGCGACAACAGCCCACGCTACGGCGGCCGCCTGCGCCTGGGCATTCTCGACGGCAACCAGGCCGGCAACCTCGACGCGCACAAGCCGGTCGGCAGCGGCATCGTTCGCGGCTTCGCCCTGTACAGCAAGCTCTGGGAATGGGACGAGAACATGCTGCCGCGCCTGGCCCTGGCCGAAGAGGCCGAGGTCAGCCCGGACGGCAAGGTGTGGACCCTGCGCCTGCACAAGGACCTGGAATTCCACCACGGCAAGACCATCGATTCCGACGACCTGCTGTTCTCCATCCGCCGCCTGACCGATCCGCAACTGGCCTCGCCCTTCGCCGCGCTGCTGCACTGGATCGACCGCGACAACCTGGAGAAACTGGACAAGCGCACCCTGCGCGTCCGTTTCAAGGACGGCGCGGGCTTCGTGCCGCTGCCGGAGACCTGGGTCAATTTCGGCGGCATCGTGCCGGTGGACTATCACCCGGTGACCAACCCGGTGGGCGCCGGGCCGTACCGTTTCAAGAGCTTCGCCGCTGGCCAGCGCTCGCTGTTCACCCGCTTCGAGAACTACTACAAGAGCGGCCGTCCCTATGCCGACGAGCTGGAGATCATCGGTTTCAAGGACCAGACCTCGCGCCTCGCCGCGCTCAAGGCCGGCCAGTTGGACATGGCCAATGCCCTGGCCGCCGAGCACCTGCGCCTGATCGAGAACGACCCGCGCCTGCGGGTGCTGACCTCGGTCACCGGCAACTGGCTGGGGTTCGACATGAATACGCGGAAAGCACCGTTCGACGACCCGCGGGTGCGCCAGGCCTTTCGCCTGCTGGCCGATCGCGAGGATCTGGTGGCGCGGGTGCTCAATGGCCAGGGACGACCGGCCAATGATCTGTATGCGCCGAACGATCCGACGTTCGACCACGGCATCCCCCCACGCCAGCAGGACCTGGACAGCGCCAGGACATTGCTGCGCGAAGCCGGTCAGGAAAACCTCAAGCTGGAACTGATCGCCGAGCAGGAGGGCGTGGCGCTGTCCTCGGCCCTGGTGTTCGCCGAGCAGGCCCGACGTGCCGGCGTGGACATCAATGTGCGCCAGGTGGATGCCGCGACGTTCAATGGTCCGCAGCACACCGAATGGACCTTCAGTACCGGCGGCAGCATTGGCGCGCCCTTCCTCACCTGCGCGCTGCATGCGGATGCGCCGGTATCGGTGGCGAACAAGACCCACTTCGACGACCCGCGGTTTACCGAGCTGTTCCTGCAGGCGCTGGCCGAACCGGATGTGCAGAAGCGCAAGCCGCTGGTGCACGAGGCGCAGCGGATCCAGTACGAGCGCGGCGGGATGCTGGTGTGGGGCTATGCCAACCTGGTGGATGGCATAGCCCGGCGGGTGGGTGGCGCGGCGGCGGAGAAGACTCTGTTTCCGACCTGGCGCTTCGATCAGTTGTGGTTGCGGGACAAGGCTTGAAGGGTGTGCTGGGCCTGCCGGCCTCATCGCTGCGTGGGTATCTGCACAATTCTGAGCGCCTGGCTGGAAACCGCATTTGGGCCGACAGGGGCTCGCCTAAACATGTGCAGCGCCCTCAAGATCGAGCGCCGCCCGCGCGGCGCATCGCGAGCGCGCTCGCTCCTACATTTTTTGCAACGTGCCATGGCCTGTGAGAGCGGCGTTGCCAGCCTTTGGTGCCTGGCGATTTATCGCGGGGAAGCTGTTGGGCTAGACGCGGTACCGTGTCGTACCAACAAGGCGGTCAACCATGGCCTGTCAGGCATAGGTACGTTGCAACAAATGTAGATACTCTGTTGGCGGTCAAGCTTTTTTGAGGTGATCAGAGCTGAAAAGCTTGGCCGTATCGAATGGTTCGTTCCCGT